>JADLFM010000036.1 GCA_020845495.1 Chloroflexota bacterium | reverse complement strand
TGGCTCCTGCGCCATGCCCGTCTCGCCGCCATCGCGAGCCTGCTCTGCTCGACCGTCATGGTCGCGGCGAAGAGCTGGCCGCTCTAGCAAGTCCAAGGAGGTTTGGAATGGCCACACGACGCAGGTCCAGGAAGCAACGCAGGTTGCGGCGCTGGACCACCAACTGCGCGGCGTACGCACGCCGCTCCGCCACATCCTGCCGCACGGCACTCGGGCGGCTCTATCGGAGGCTCCGCGGCCGGCGGCCAGCAGTCATCGTCGATGCTCGCCCACGTGAGGCGTGGCAGCTTCGGCGGCTCATCCGCCTCACGGCACGCGCCTACGCCAAGGCGCTCGGGACGCCGATGCCGGAGCACCTGGCGATCATCGCCCAGCGGTTCGTCTTCGACGGGCACCAGGTCAGTGGCCTGTTGCAGGCGTTCGAAGCGGACGGCCGGCGGCGCTACGTCATCCAGCTCGCGCTCTCGGTGGACGGCCGCGATGTCAGCAACGCCGAGCTTGTTGCTGCGTTGCGGTTCCAGCTCGCGGCGGCGATGGCGGACACCATCGGCGAGCCCGTCCTCAGCATCGCGCTCGACCTCGAGCGGACCACTCTGCCGCGGACCGGCGGCTCGATCGTCGAGCTGCGGCCCCAACCGCCCGTGGCCAGCAATGGCCACGACCCCGACCCGTTCGCCCTCTCCAGGGTGACCGATTACCACGGAGGTGAAGCATCGTGACGAAGTCCATCGTCCTCACCGAACTGTCCGACCTCGCGCGCTACCGCGACGAGTTCGCCAACGACATGCCGGCCATCGAGGCCGTGCCACAGACGCTTGCGGTTCCACCCGATGCCGACCCGGATGCCCTCATCCAGGCGATCAGCCGGGCGGCACGCGCACTCCAGCGGCTGGCCGACACGGACGACTCGGCTCGTCGCGAAGCCGAGGATGTCCTCGCCACCTACCGGCGTCTGCAAGCGGAGGCCGACAGCCTGAGGAAGCTCGTCACCGAAGCGCGTGCCGTTTGCACGGGCGCGGCCCGGCTCGGGGACAACGCGTTCCTGGCCGAGAGCAGGGCGGAGTCCGAGCGGCTGGCGGTCAGTGCCGCGGCGGTCGAGACGATCGCTGCGAAGCGGCTGGAAGCGCTAACCGCGCAGCTGGCAGAGCTGGAACAGCGACCGGATCTGGCGCGGTTGCTGGCGGAGGAGCGGTTGCTAGAGGAGGCGCGTCAGCGCGAGGAGCGGGCGCTGACGGCAATCGAACGCGCGGAGGAGCTGGCTTCCGGGCAAAAGCTTAACGAGGCCCTCAGGCTGCTGGGTTCCGCGGTGAAACTGAATCCCAACATGCCTTCTCTGGCCTCGTCTTACGACACGATCGCGAGGCGGGCGCACGCTGTCAAGACCCTGGAGGTCGAACGGGCGCTGGCGGAAGCGCGTCGCATCCAACGCCGCGAACCGGTCCGTGCCGCCGAGATCCTTGGGGCGCTCGACCTCGTGCGGATGCCCTCAGTCTTGGTGCGTGATGTCTACGGCTGCTGGCTCCACGTCTGCCGCCGGCTCGGACTCACCGAGGCCGTGCACTACAGCCCCGGCAGTGGCCGCGGCGCGATCCTCGTGCCGGACGGCGATGGGCGGCTCAAGGTCGTCGCCTCCATCGGACTGCGAGGGTGGACGTCCGGCCGTTCGTTCTCGGCGAAGGCGCTGAAGGGCGCCAGGCCGCTAGCGTAGACAACGCGCTCGAAGGGGCCGTCCTCCAGGACGGCCCCTTCCGGAACTCTATGCACGACACCGATTCGATCCGGCGCGACCATCCCATCGCTGATGTCGCGGTCGCGTCCGGACTTCAACTCCGGCCGATGGGCGGCCGGCTCACCGGCGTCTGCCCATTCCACGGTGACACGCGTCCCAGCCTCATCGTCTACCCGCCGACGCAGAGCTACTACTGCTTCGGCTGCGGCGCTGGCGGCGACGTGATCGACTTTGTCGCCCGGCTGAACAAGGTGGGCTTCAAGGAAGCCGTGGAGATGCTATGCGGGGCATCCGTGCAGCGGTCCAACGTCGGTCGTCTCCGCTGTGTGTCGGAGGCTCCCGCTGCCGACCACGAGGATGTTGTCCGCATCGTCGAGTCGGCGGTGGACTTCTACCATGGCGCGCTCTGGCGAACGCCCAATGCTCTTGCCTATCTCCGTTCGCGCGGCGTGCGGGAGGCCACGATCGCCAACTGCCGCCTTGGTTTTGGTGAACCTGGGCTCACCGGTCACCTCGCGAAGAGAGGCACGGACCTTGGTGTGGCTCGCTCACTCGGGCTGCTAAACGGCAACCGCGAGTGCTTCGCGGGCCGGATCATCATCCCCGACATCGTCGGGGGCCGGGCCGCCTGGCTCACCGGCCGACGGCTCGATGAGCGCGAGCCGCGTTACCTCAACCTCCGCACAGAGAAGCCCATCCTCGGGCTCGATCACGTGAAGGGGGATGCGGTCATCCTCGTCGAGGGCCCCTTCGACTGGCTCACCGCCGTCGGCTGGGGATTCGACGCGGCGGCACTGCTGGGGACGCGGGTGAGCGAGCGGATGCTCCGTCAGCTCGACCGCTTCAGTCAGGTCTACCTGGCATTCGACAACGACGAGGCCGGCCGGGACGCAACGCGGAACCTCAGCGACGTTCTCGGCGAGCGGGCGATCCCCGTCCACCTGCCGCCGGGTGTCTCCGACGTGAGCGCTCTCGCCCAGGAAGGCGGGCGGCCGGCGTTCATCTCCTGCATCCTGCGGGCGGCAAGCGTCGTGCGTGCCCGCGTGACCCCATGCAACCCTGCCGCCGGACGCGCCGCGTGACCGGCGCCCACGACACGCGGCTGCCCCAGGAGGTCCGTGACCTTCTTGCGCAACCGCTCGATACCGCGCTCATCCAGGAGCGCTCGAACCGCGATGG
>JADLFM010000035.1 GCA_020845495.1 Chloroflexota bacterium | reverse complement strand
TCCCGCCCACCACGGCCTCGATCTGCTCCGCCCACCGTGCCTCTTCGGCGTCCCAATCCGTCCGACCCATCGGCGCCCTCCCACGCCTCAGGGTACTTGACGCAATATCCTGTGGGACACCCTCTCGTCGCGTCGGGCGACCCAGGCCCACGGTTGGATGCACGGATTGCCTAGCCCCGGCCGACGTACGCCTGCTTGATCGGGATGACGTCCGCCTCCAGCATCGTCATGTGCGGCGGGAGCAGCGCCATCCAGACAGCCGTCTGGGCAAGCTCGTCAACGGTCATCATCGGCTCGCTGCTGTTGAGCCCGCCCTGACGCTCGATCCGCTCGACGAGCGTGTTGCCCGGGTTCAGGCAGGACGCTGAGATACCGTAGTCGCGGCCTTCGAGCGCGATGGTCTGCGTCAACCCCCAGACGCCGTGCTTCGCGGCGTTGTAGGCGGCGTTGTTGGCGCGAACTCGCTTGGCCGAGATGCTCGCGACGTTGATGATCCGGCCCCCACCCTGGGGCTTCATGATCCGCATCGCGGACCGCGAGCAGAGGAACGTCGCGGTCAGGGCCGCTCCAATGACGGTATCCCACTGGTCGAGCGCCATCTCGTCGATGGGGGCGCTCCCAAACGCGCCGGCGTTGTTGACCAGGATGTCGAGCCGGCCGAAGCGATCCATGGTCGTGGCAAACAGGCGGTCGACGTCCGCTTCCTTCGTCATGTCGCCTGGGATGGCGACGACTGTCGCGCCGCCGGCCGACAACTCACGTGCGGTCTGCTCGAGTTCGTCGGCGCCGCGCGAGGTGATGACGACCGACGCACCCTCACGGGCGAGGCCCCGCGCGATGCCCTTGCCGATGCCGCTCCGACCACCGGTGACGATCGCGATCTTCCCATCCAGGCCACCCATTGCCAGACCCCCCACGATCGATCTCGACGCATACCGTCGTCGGCTCACCGCTGGAGGCCGCTGCTGCCGAATGCGCTCGGCGTCCATGGGCTCGAGCGCGGCGGTGGACTGACAGGTGACGCCGAGCCGGTAGTGTAGCAGGCGAGGTTTGGAACGGAGTCTGACGGGCACATGCGCCCCACATGCGGCGGCACACCAGGAAGGGATGAGACTGCGTGTGCCGCATCAGGCCGGTTGGTCATGTGGCCTCGGGCGCTCAGCGGCACGCTGCGCCAGCGGTGTACCGCCTCAGATCGCGCCGTCGTCGCCTGCCAGGGCCGGTTGCCCGCTGGCCGGTTGCCTGCTGGCCGGTGGGGGCGTCGGACGTGGCGGGCGGTCTGTGAGCCGCCGGCCCGCAAGCAGTCCGACTGCTACCAGGCTCGAGGCGCCGGCCGCGGCCAGGAAGCCCGGAGCGAACGTCCCCGTTGCATCGTGGACGACGGCGGTAAGCCAGGGTCCGAGAAACGCCCCCGACCCGAACCCGACGTCGAGGAGGCCCGTGATCCGCCCCAGGCGTGGGCCGGCAAAAGTGCGGGTCTGCGACGAGCCGAGCGCCACGCTCAAGAATCCCCGCCCCATGCCGTTGGCCAGCACGAACACGACGAGCAGCCAGCCCACCTCGGGCGCACTCACCACCAGTGCTACCATCCCGCCGCCAAACAGCACCAGCGCCGCGCCGAGGAGCCGTGCCAGTCCCCAGCGGTCCAGCGCCCAGCCCCCGCTCACCGTGCCAACCGACATCAGCGCGCCCCAGGCTCCTGCCGCCGTCGCGGCAAGCACCGCCGAGAACCCGAGATCGAGCACGTAGGCGACCTGATGCGTTGGCACGAGCATCTGGAAACCCAGCGCCATGTTGGTCGCGAAGAACACGCAGAACAGCGGGCTGAAGATCCGGCCGCCGCTCGCCGGTGCGCCGTGCCGTGCGCTCCCCGGTGGCTCTGGTCCGGGCGCCAGCCACCAGATTAGCGGAACGAGCCCCAGCGCCGCGAGCAGGGCAATTGCCAGTGCACCGGGGCGCCAGCCGGCTGCGTCGACAATCGCCTGCATAGCCGGACTAACGACCAGTGAACCGAGCCCCTGCCCCATGAATCCAAGCCCGAACGCCGTTGCGAAGCGCGAGCCGGCGCGCATCGAGAGCATCTTGACGGTGGTAATGAACCCCAGGCCGCCCGAGCCGAGGCCGAGCGCCAGCACGAAGGCGACGTACAGGTGCCACAACTCAGTGGACAGCGCCACGACGGTCATCCCGGCCGCAAGCATCACGCTGCCGAACAGCATCATGCTCCGGCAACCGAGACGGTCGACGGCGAGGCCCGCCACGATGGCCAGTGGCGCGTACACGAGCAGGCCGAATGAATACGCTCCCGTCACCTCGGCGACCGACCAGCCGAGGTCAGCTACCAGGGCGGGATAGATGACGGCGTAGCCACTCCGCGAGCCCATGACCACGAACATCACCGCGAACGCCAGGCCAATCGCATCCCAGGGGAGCGGCTGCCTCAGCGAGCCCGAGCGACGGCCATCGTCGCGATGGAGGAGCGTGGAATGCATGTCGACACTCTAGCGGTTCGGCAACTGACGCTCCCAGGCCGACCGCCAGTGCCGCCAGGTCAGGTGGCCGGTGTGTCCTTGAAGTCGTCGAGCAACTCCAGAAAGACGTCCACGACAGCCGGGTCGAAATGGCTGCCGCGCCCAGCGATGATCTGCTGGCGCGCTTCCTCCCAGGACCGAGCCGGCCGATAGGAGCGGTGCGTCGTGATCGCGTCCAGCGCATCGGCGACAGCGAAGACGCGCGCTGGCAGCGGGATGGCCGTGCCGCTCAGGCGGTCCGGGTACCCGTGACCGTCGAAGCGCTCGTGATGCGAACGAACGACCGAGAGGGCAATCGTCAGGTCGGGGATGTTCTGGAGCAGACGGGTACCAAGCTCCGGATGGAGTCGCATCTGCGCCCATTCATCGGGGAGGAGGGGACCGTGCTTGAGCAGGATGGCATCCGGCACGCCGACCATCCCGACGTCATGGACGGTCGCGCCCCAGCGTACTTGCTCGAGATCCGAGCCGTTGATGCCGAGCCGGCGCGCGGCGGCCACCGTGTACAGGGCTACCCGCTGTGCGTGACCCTCGGTTTCGGCTCCACGCAACTCGAGGGCGGTCGCGAACGCTTCGAGGGTCGTCGTATACGAGAGGCTCAGGCGTGCGTGTGCCTGACGGAGATCCCGCATCGTGGCGGTCAGGTCGGTGGCCAGGAGGAGCAACTGAGCCCGCGTCATCCCGCGCAGACGAAGCGTCTCGCCATCCTCCACCGGGCTCTCGGACGAGAGAGACAGCCACCCGGCGGCAGGATGGGCCTCCAGAGGACTGCGTCGCTCGGGCCGGGCCGTAGAGCCTGTTGGCGAGTATGCTGGTGTGCTTCGGCCGAGGAGCGACCGCACCCGCTCGCGTAGCAGGCGTGGACTGAACGGCTTCGCGACGAAGTCGTCAACGCCGGCGGCCCGCGCTTCCTCGCGGACGGCCGGGGTGCCGTGGGCGGTGAGCATCACGATCGGTGCTTGCTCGGTCATAGGGTCGGAGCGCAGGGCGCGGCACAATTCCAAGCCATTCAAGCCGGGCATTTGATAGTCGAGGAGCACGAGGGCTGGCCGGATCTCCTGTGCGATGCGCAGCGCCTCCCGGCCATCGCGAGCATAGGAAACCTGGAACTCCTCGCTGGGCAGCGTCAGCCCGACGACCTGCAACACTCTGCGGTCGTCATCGGCGAGGAGGATGCGCGGCCTGGTCATCGGCGTCGTCTTCCACGGCGAGTCTCGGCATACAGCGGCCGCGCCCAGCACGATCAGCCAGACGCACTCCCTGTCGCGTGTCAGATAACGCCCGAGAGCTCTGCCCGGGGATGCCTCCACTGGCGGTTCGCTCTAACGAGCCGCGGGCGGCCCGTTCAGTATGGCGCGCGCTCTGCCTGAGTCCGTCCAGGGCAGGGTGGCAGGGGGCCTATAATGCTGACCACCTGGAGACCATATCAGCGGGGCTCGCCAGAGTCGCGGCGGCCGAAGCCCCGTCGAGGCGGTGCCGATGCCCGAGCCAGACGAGCGGAGCCGCGCGATCATCGACGGCCTGGAGGCCATCGATCCGCGCTACGTGCTCCATCTGCCCAGCAGCACGCTGGTCCACATCATCAACCACCTGATCGAACGGCCAGACACCAGAACCTTCCCGATCCCACGCGAAGAAGAAGGCGTCGGTATTCTGGCCGGGCTGGAACTTGCCGGCGCGAAGGCCGTTGCCATCATCCAGGACAACGGCGTTGGGAATCTCCTGACAGCCCTGACGACGTTTCCGATGGCCTACCACATCCCGCAGTTCTACGTCGTGTCTCGGCGGGGCGGGCTCAACGAGTACAACTCGATGATTCACACGATCTGCGAGAAGGTCGAGCCGATCCTGGACGCGGCTGGCGTGCGCTACTTCGTCCTCGACGGCCGCGTACCGATCGGCCAGTGGCAGCCAACGGTCGTCAAGGCGTACGAGTACAGCCGGGTCACCCATCGGCCGGTGATGCTGCTGTGCAACCTGATGGGAGGTTGACGGTGGCACAGTTGACGCGAACCGAGGCGCTGAAGATCGTCGACGCGGCGTACCCCGACCAGCCAATCGTCGTGAACGTCGGCGCGGCAATTCGCGAGATGGTCGCCGCCGTCGGCTACAAGCCGAATCACCTGCACGTGCTGGACTCGATGGGGCTGCCGCCGGCAATCGGCCTGGGCCTGAGCCTTGGGCTGGCCGAGTCGCGGTTCTCGAAGGTCGTGACGATCGAGGGCGATGGCGGGCTGCTGATGGGCTTCTCGGTGCTGTCCACTATCGGGATGCTGGCGCCAGAGAAGATGGTGCTGGTGATCCTCGACAACGGTACCTACGGCTCGACCGGCCACCAGCCAACGGCGGCGGCATCGACGGACTTCTCGGGTGTGGCCCGGGCGTGCGGCATGCAGGCGCGTGACGTCGAGTCGGCCGACGCGCTCCGGCAGGCGCTGGACGAGGCAAAGGGGATCGACGCACCGATGCTGATCCGCGCTCGGATCGGGCTTCAGGGGCAGAAGACGCCGTACTTCCTCGAAGATCCGGTCGTGCTGGCCGAGACGTTCCGCCGCTTCCTGCGCGGCGCGGCGACCGGCGGCTGAGACGAGCATGACGGCGGCAGGCTGGCGAGCATGACGGCGGCAGGCTGGCGAGCATGACGGCGGCAGGCTGGCGAGCATGACGGCGGCAGGCTGGCGAGCGTAGGCGGTACTTCTCGGGGAGCGCGGCGTCTCAGGTGCAGCCATACCTGGGATGCCGCGTCGGACAGGATGCGGATGGACCCACGTGACGCGTTCGCTGAGCTCCTGGAACGCGACGACGCCGAGATCGACCTCGACCGGGCGGCGCTCCTGGTGGCTGCCGTCGAGTATCCGGGCCTCGACGTGGACGCGTACCTGCGACGGCTTGACGCCATGGCCGACGAGATCCGGCCGCGCATCGACTCCGACGCGGACCCACGATTGCGCGTCACCGTGCTGGCGGCATTCCTCTCCGACGACTACGGTCTGCGGGGCAACGCCGACGCCTACTACGATCCCCGCAACAGCTACCTGAACGAGGTGCTGGATCGCCGCCTCGGCATCCCCATCTCCCTCTCGGCCATCTATCTGGAGGTTGGACGGCGGCTCGACCTGCCGCTAGAGGGCGTGGGCATGCCAGGGCACTTTCTGATCCACTACCGCCATCCTACCAACCCACTCCTGCTCGATCCGTTCGCGGCGGGCCGGATCGTCACCGAGGACGACTGTACCGAGCGCTTGCGGTCGCTGCACGGCGCGGACGCCCGCCTGACACCCGAGATGCTTCAGCCGGTCGGGACGCGCGCCATCCTCTTCCGGATGCTCAATAACTTGAAGGGGATCTACGGGGCGCTCGCGGAGTACAGGCGGGCCGTCCGGACGGTCGATCTGATGCTCGCGGTTCAGCCGAGCGCGCTGGGCGAGTACCGGGACCGTGGCATGCTCCTGTTCCGTGCCGGGCATTTCAAGCCGGCTCGCGCGAGCTTCGAGCACTACCTGACCGAAGCACCCGATGCCAGTGACGCGGCGTCAGTCCGCGAGCAGTTGGCCCTGATCGAGCGGCTGGAGGCGATGCGCAACTGAGCCTGCCGATCGGAGCGAGCCGTCGGGCGCGCTGATGGCCGTTGCCCTATGCTGCATGGCCGTTGCCGTATCTCGACCTTTGCCCTGTGACGATCCTTGCCCGAGGTTAGCTGTGTACGGATCTCGTGTCGTCGACCACTTCAGCAACCCCCGCAACCTTGGCCGCCTCGATGATCCTGACGGCGTCGGGCAAGTCGAGGACGCAACGTCCGATACCTTCCTGACGGTCTATCTGAAGCTGGACCGCCGGCATAGCCGTGAGGCGGTCATCGTGGACGCACGCTTTCGAGCGCTCGGCTGTAGCGCCTGTATCGCGACCGGGAGCATCGTGACCGAGCTAGCAATCGGCAGCACACTCGACGAGGCGTTGCTGGTCGACAGCGCCGCAATCGAGGCAGCGTTGGAGTACGGCATCCCGGAGAAGCAACACTACTGTGTCGAGCTTGCCGCGCGGGCCTTGCGGAAGGCGCTCGACGCCGTCAGCGCGTAGCTCGGGCTCGTCTCCCGTTGCCGCTGTGAGAGGGCCGAGCTCAGGGTGAAGCGCGCGAGAACCTTCACCTGCATGCCGTGAGCCCCCGGCCCCTGGGGCCGAGGGCTCACGAGAGGCAACACCCGTTCAGGCTCGCGCTCGATCCAGGTCAGCGGTAGACGTTGGCTCGCCCGGCTGCCTGGTGCGTTACCTGACACCGAGGCCCGTGCCGCACCGCCGGCTACTTCTCGACGGGCAGCCCCTGGGTGCGCCACGCGCTCATGCCGCCCTCGAGGTTGAACAGGTTCTCGTGGCCGAGCGACGCCGCGACTTCGGCCGCGACCGCGCTCCGCTGCCCGACCTCGCAGACGAAGATGACACGATCGGAGTCGACGTTAGCCGCCGGAGCGCTGATGATCTTCGCCAGCGGGACCAGTTTCGCGCCGGCGATATGGTCCTTCTGGTACTCCCACGGCTCCCGGACGTCGATTACCGTCACCTGCCCGCTGTCGATGAGCGACTTCGCCTCGTCGGGCTGGATTCGCCGAAACGGCTCCGCATACTGCTCCTCGGCCATCGTTACCTCACCCTCTGGACTTCGCCATAGACTATCCGCCAGTCGTCAGGCTTCGACCGAACGATACTGCCGCTCGTAGCGAGTCCGCAAAATCTGTGAGCCGACGCGCGTGCGGTTCTCGGCGCGCAACTGACCGCAGGCAGCCGCGATGTCCTGGCCCCGGCTGGCGCGGATCGTGGCGGAGAGGCCGCCCTGCTCCAGCCGTTCGCGGAACGCCCGAGCCTGCCGGGGGGGCGTGGGCTGGTAGCCAGCGTCGGTAGCGTTGTACGGGATCAGGTTGACGTGCGCAAGCCGGCGCGGCAGTAGCCCGAGAAGTTGCGCGGCATGCTCGGGCAGATCGTTGACGCCGTGGAGCAAGACGTACTCGTAGCTCACACGCCGACCGGTCCGCTCCGCGTACTCGGTGGCAGCGGCCAGCAACACCGCCAGCGGGAAGCGCCGGTTGATCGGCATCAGTTCGGAGCGCAGATCGTCGTTGGGGGCGTGGAGTGAGATTGCAAGCGTCACCTCCAGCCCCTCGCCGGCCAGGCGCCGAATCTGGGGCACCAGTCCGCTCGTCGAGACGGTCATCCGACGCTGGCTGATGTTCGCACCGTGCGGGTCCGCCAGCAGACGGACGGCCTGGACCGTTGGGCCGTAGTTGGCGAGCGGCTCGCCCATGCCCATGAAGACCACGTGTGTCGGGCGGGCGGCACGGTCGCCCCGGCCGAAGCCATAGACCTGATCGACGATCTCGCCGGGCGTCAGGTTGCGCGCCAGCCCCATCCGGCCGGTCGCGCAGAAGGTACAGGCCATCGCGCAGCCAGCCTGCGTCGAGACGCAGACGGAGATCCGGCGCGCGCCCTCCGGCGAGGTCGCCGGGATTGCGACCGTCTCGATGTCCTGTTCGTCGACGAGGCGCACCAGCCGTTTGCGGGTGCCGTCGCTCGACACCGCCTGGAGCACCTGCTCGCCCGAGAGCAGTCGATATCGCGCGGCCAGCCTCGTCCGCAACGACGCCGGCAGGCTAGTCATCTCGTCCCAGTGCCCGGCCCAGCGCTGATGGAGCGCCTGGAACACCTGGCGTGCTCGGTAGGCCGGCTGACCGAGAGCAGCCATGACGCGTGCGAGCGCCTCCGCATCGAGATCGAGGATGCACGGCACTGGCGGCGCTGCGCGGGGTGCCGGATCCGTCTCCGTCGGCTGGTCGTGAGCCAGACTGTGGGGTAGAACGGGGAGCGAGTGGGCCATGTATAGAGTATGCGCAGCGCGCGGCCCGACGAGCCACCGGCGCTGCGCGCCTGGACCGCCCCCCTACTCTGGCGCCCGATCTAGAATGACGCTCGATCCGCTCTCGTGGCTGGCCCGCCCAAGTGCCAGGCTCGCTATGGCGCCCGCGCGACCGGGTCGTCCTGGAACAGGCGCCGCAGCGCCGACAGCGAGCCGTCGACCGGTTTGCCGTTAGGGTCGGTCAGGCCGAACACCCGATCGAGGTCTTCCGGCCCCTCGGTGGCCCAGGTGTAGACGACCCCGCCAATGACCCGGTCGGGTTGAGCGCGGATCATCCCCCAGTATTGCGCGAGCATGCGCGGACGGTCGGCCGGAGCGACGCCGCCAGGCGCGAACTCGGAGACGAGGAGCGGCGCGTCGAGGCCGCGGGTGGGCCAGTTGCGAATGACGTCGGCGAGGCGCGGGGTGTAGACGTTCGTGCCGTACACGAACCAGGGGCGCGGCTTGCCATCGCGCTGGAGGGCGTCGCGGATGCGGTTGAAGTACAGGTCCTCGGCGTCGCGGTAGACGACCGGATGGTACGGATCGAGGGCGTGGATGGTGTCGATCAGCCTGACGTAGAAGGCGGCGAAGGCGTCGGCGCGCGCCTCGCGGGCCGGATCCCGCTGCCCCTTGACCATCGTTGGAAAGATCAAGCGGTGCAGGTTCTCGTTGCCCGGTCCCCACATCCGAACGGCCGGGTGGTCCTTGTAGCGCAGCACCCAGGTCGCCACGAGGTCGATGAACGCCTGCTGCACCTCCGGCCGTGAATAGTCGTAGTCCTGGTTCAACTCGAACGGCATAATGACGCCGATTCCTTGAGCCTGTGCCGCGTCGAGCGTCACCCGGTCGAACTGATTCTCGAACCAGCCCTCGATGGTGTTGATGCCGATACTGCGCATCTCGGCGAAGTCTCGGTCGTAGCGGGTGCGCCGGTCGGCGACCGGCAGGCTGGCGTACCAGGGGTTGTAGCCCATACCTCGGATGACGGTCGGCTTGCCGTTGACGAGATAGGTGTAGTGGTAGTTGTGGCCTTTCACCGCGACGACTGACCGCGTCGATGCGGATGCGGCTCGTACTGTTGCAGGGGTGCTCGCGGCAGTTGCCGTGGGCGCAGCCGTCGCATCCGCTGTCACGGCTACAGCAGCAGGTGCGGCACTGACCGTTGCAGCGGGTGCCTGCCCGCCAGCTACGGCTGCCAGCCCGGCCTCTTCGGCCGCGGCCAGCCCGGCGATCTCGTCGGCCTGACCGCCGGCACCAGGGTTATCCGCCGCGAGCGGATCGTCGAGCGGGTCGTCGACTGGCCCGTCGAACGCCAGTTCGTCGGCCGTTGGGGCGATGGTCGTCTCCCCGTCGACGGCCGCGCCGAGCGGCGAGACGGTGACGCCGGCCGTCACGGCAACGAGCACGGCGACGTGGACGAGCCCCATCGCCCGGCGGCTCGACCAGTGAGGCCGGCCAGGGGAACGGCGAAGGCGCGCGAGTGACCAGCCGAGTCGCCGCGACGCCGTGCTCGGCGCTGAGCGTGGCCGGCTCAGACGTCGTGGTGACTGGTCGAGCCGCTCCGCCCGCCCACCCGTCGAGCGACGGAGTGCGGCCGCCACGCCCGTGACTGCCCGAGCACCACTCGCAGCCACGCTGCGCGCCGGCCCCGGCGCCGCCACGATGAACTGCGCCAGGATGACACAGGCGCCGGCCGTTAGCAGTCCCCAACTGAGGCCGATCGCGCTGTCCGGGACCCCGTCCAGGTAGCGGGTGAACAAGATGCGCTGACCACCCTCGCCGACCGGCGAGAACGCTGCGAGCGCGAAGGGTAGCCCGGTCGCTTCGAGGTCACGCAGCGTGAAGCTGGTACTGATCGCCTGATCGACCAGAACGAACGCTTCGGTCAGCGCTGCTCCGAGTGCTGCCCAGGCGGGGAGGTGCAGCCGGCGGCGGACCACCTCACACAGCACGACCACGAGCGTCGTGGCCGCGATGGCGCTAAGCGCGCGCGCGAAGACCGTCGCTCCCGGCGCGAGCAGCGCGCTCACCGCCGCGCCCGGCGCCACGCTGTCCGGCGACGCGAACACGAGCGGCAGCGCGCCATGCAGCAGCGCACCAACGTGGCCCGCGACGGCCAGTCCACGCGGTTCGATGCCGCCGAGGACATGGAGGCCGGCTCCAGCGTAGACCGGGTCGACTGGCAGTAGCGGCAGCAGGTATGCCTCGATGAGGGCCGTGGCCGTGCTCAGGGCGCGTGCCGCGAGGGTGACGCTAGCCTGCTGGAGCAGCGAGACCAGTGGCGCGAGCAGGATGAAGATGACGAGCCCCAGTGTGACCGTCCGCCAGCGCGGCGCCAGACGGCCGAGCCGGGAGAGCCGGGCGAGGCCCAGCGCTTGACCGGGGCGCGCCAGGATCGTCGTGAATGTCGCGGTCCGGCCCGTCGCCGCCTGAGATGGCGAGACCTCACCAACACCGTCGGCTGACGACGGCTCCTCGCTGGACGCCCGCCGGAACTGCCCCGCTGCCGGCCCGGGACGATCGGCCGGCAGCGGGGTGGGGTCGTACGGCAGTTCGCTGCGCTTGGATGAGGCGCCGGAGGCGGATTGGCTACGCAACGTTCCGCTCGCCATAGCGCCGGGTCATGCCGCGCGCTGCCGCCGCGCAGACCTCGTCCCAGGGGTGCCCGGCGTCCAGTGCTTCGTGCAACAACGCGTCGCCGCGCGGTGCGTCACCGTCAGCGTACGCTTCGGTGAGCAGTTCGAGCAGATCAACCTGTACGATGGCCGCGTCGATCACAGAGTACCTCCGGAGGCGGGGGCTGGCTGTCGGGCCGCCAGGCGCCGGATTGGTGAGCGTGGGGCCGTCGGTTGCTTCCTCGATGGTCCGATCCAGGGCGATCTGTTGAGTTCGGCCGGATCTGGGTAGTCGGGTCTGGGCAGTCGGTGCAGAGTCTGGCCACGACCGGTTGGGCTGAGGATAGGCTGGCTCGGTTGGAAGTGTAAAGGATATCCCTTTCGTCTTAATACAGGTGGGCGCACGACACCTCTGGACTGATGGCACACTGGTCCGCTACTCGTTCTCGTCGGGTGGCGGCGCGACGGTCAGGGTCGTTACGGAGCGGGCCGGTACGCTGACGAGGACCGTGTTGTTCCGCACCACGACCCGCCCGGTGTGGGCGTAGTTCTGATCTGGGTCGGTGACGTACTGCTCGAGGGTAGTAGGGGCCGGACCCTCGAAGTTGAGCAGCAGGTCGGTCGGAGCGCCGCGATTGATCGCCGCGATCAGTAGCTCGCCCGGCCGTTGTGATCCGCCGGAAACGACCAGCGTTGCGAGCCGATCTCCGCCGTCGAGGTCGGCCTGAAGGATTTCACTGCCGGCCTGAACGTACGGCAGGATCTGAAGGAAGCCGTAGTAGCGGTCGCGCGCCTCGAACGCGTCCTCTGGCCCCCGCAGCAGCCCCCAACGGGTAATCGCGGCATGGCCGGCCTGGTAATAGTCGACGGCGTCCCAGTAGAGCGCCGCGTCGGCGCCGCTATTCATCAGCGAGGCGTACGTCTGGAGGCTGTCGAGCATCTGCCCCATCTCATTGGTAGCCTCTTCACCACGGTCGAGCGCGCCGAACTGGAAGCTGGTGTATTCGGTGACGTAGACCGGGAGCGGCGTGCTGAGAGTGCCGACGCGGTCGACGAGCTCCGAGAGCTGGTTCTCGTCGAAGTACTCGTGCGTCGAGATCAGGCCGAAGTACTGGAGGGCGTCGGGGTCGTTTTCCAGTTCATCCAGGTAGGGCAGGGCGTTGCCGGCCGATGCGGTGTCCGGGCCGTTGAGCGTGACGCCGTACGGCGCGACCTGGGGGCCGAGCTTGCGCGCCACTTCCACATAGAGGTCGGGCGGGATGTAGGTGCCGTCGCCACCGTCCGGCTCGTTCGCGACGGTCACCGTCCAGATCTGGATGTGCTGCTGCCTGACCAGATAGTCGACGACCGACGTTACATACTCGACGTACGCATCGGTGTACTCCGGTTGGAGCGCGCCGAGGCGAGTGCCATCGTCGGTGAACTGTGGAGGGCCGCCCCAGACGCCCAGCAGCAGCTTGACGTTCTCGCGATTCAGCAGCCGTAGCATCGCCCAACTGGGACGATATTTCGGATCGTCCATCAGCGACTGGTACACCTGCCGATTCAGTTCGTCCGCCGAGAGGTCAGCCGGCGCGAACGGGAGTTGCCCCGAATCGACCCGGGCGACCTCCGGCTGGAACGGCTCGAGAATCCAGCGCCCGAGCACGCGACGGAAGGGCGGGCAACTCCAGAGCGTGTGCTCCATGTTGAAGCCGGCCCCGGCCACGACGTGCCCCGGCGTGTCGGTCTTGATGGTCAGTTGAGCCGAGCGGGTCGGCTCGTCGGGCCGCGCGACCGGGCTGGGTGGGATCGGCGGTTCGGTCCGGTGAAGCTCCTCGATCGGACCGGGGTCGCAGCCGAACACGATCTCGGCGTTGGTTGGTTCGCGCTCGGGGAAGAACTGCGCGAACGCGATCGGTGCGAGGAGGCCACCTGCTAGCAAGAGTGCAACCGACAGAATCGGCGCCGTACGCCACGTCCCACCTGCCCAGCCCAGACCCGGCCCGAGTCGGCTGGCGCCCGGCCGAGCCCTGACGAGCCGGTCAAGGATCGTCCAGCGGCGCGCCCACTCAGACGCCCCACGGATGATGCCTGGCCCGGTCACGCGGCCCAACCGCCCGTGTGGCCCCCTCACGCTGGGGTCTCGTCGGCCGCGCCGCTCGCACGCGCATCGGCCTGATACAACTCGGCGATCGTCGCTAGCGCATCGTCGACGGCCGTACCGGTGTCGTCGACCAGCCCGAAGCGCGCATCGACGGCTTCAGGCCCGTTGGTGGTCCAGCAGTAGACGGCTCCGCCGAGGACGTACGACGGCCGCGAACGGATCATCGCCCAGAGTGTCCGCAGCCCATCCGACCGCGCGCCGAGCTGGGCGTCCCAGATGCCGAACTCGGAGACCAGCGTGGCCATGTTCAGCCCGCGTCCAGGCCACTCGTCGAGGATCTGGGCCAGGCGTGGCGAGTAGCAGTTGATGCCATACAGGAGCCACGGCCGGTCGGCAGGGTCTGCCGCGAGTGCGCCCGCGATCCAGTTGACGTAGGCGTCCTCAGATTCGCGGTAAATGATCGGGTGCGATGGATCGAGCGCGTGAACGGCGTCGGCGACGTCGAGCATGGCTGCCGCCCACTCGCCTGCTCGGCGCCCCAGGTCGGCCTCCGATGGCTCGTTGCACCATGAAGGCGGCACGATCCGCTGAAGCACCTCGTTGCCAATGGCCCACATCCGGAGCGCCGGGTGGTGTCGGTACGCCTCGACCCAGGCGAGCACCCGATCGCGAAACGACCAGCGGGCAAAGACCGTGCCAAAGTCCACCCGGAAGTCAACGTCGAAAGGGAGCGCAACCCCCAACCCGTGCATGTGGGCCACGTCGAGTGCCAGGCCATCGAGGGCGGCAGGATCCCAGCCAAAGACGGTGTTGACGCCATTCGCCCGCATCAGGCGGAAGTCGCGGTCCAATCGGTCGCGGCGCGCGTCGTCGGTGAGGCCCGTCACGTCGAGGTTGTAACCGATCCCGGTGATGCGTTGAGGAGTGCCGTCGACGAGATAGCGGAAGCTCGCACCGCGCTGTTCCACCGCCACGACAGATGGAGAGCCCGTCGCCGTCGTCACCAGGCGGGGCGGCCCGAACGGGGCTGGCGCAAACGGCGGCACCGCGCAGCTCGCTGGAGATGCCCAGACCGCATCCGTTCTGTGGCCGGCGAGTGCGCCGAGGGCGGCGGCTCCCCCGGCCAGCAAGAAGCGGCGGCGGCCAGTCGTCGGGCGTGGCCGCCGCCGGCCTGGCCGCTTCATGGAGTGCCTCCGGCCTGGCCGCCAGAGCGGGATGCCGCGACCCGTTGCCGCCCACCGTCAGCCGCCTGGGTCTGTCGAAACAACTGCCCGATCATCGACAGTGAGCCGTCGACTGGTTGGCTCGCGGCGTCCACCAGCCCGAAGACACGGTCGACCTCCTCTGGCCCATCGGTCGTCCAGGCGTAGACGGCCCCGCCGAGCACCCAGGGTCCAGTTTCGCGCACCGTCTGCCACATCGACCGGAAGCCAGCCGGACGATCGGCCGCGCTCAGGCCAGCCGGCGCGAACTCCGAGACGAAGAGCGCAGCGTCGAAGTGTTGCGACGGCCAGTTGGCGAGGATCTCACCGAGGCGCGGGGTGTAGACGTTCACGCCGTAGACGAACCAGGGGCGCACGGTTCCGTCTGCGAAGGCGTCCCGGAGCCAGGTCACATAGGCGTCCTCGGCGTCGCGATGGACGACCGGATGATTCGGATCGAGTGCGTGGACCGCGTCGGCAAGCTGAACGTAGAAGGCCGCAAAGTCGCGAGCGCGCTGCTCTCGCTCAGGCGCCGAGTGGATCGGCATCCAGGAGGGGTACACCAGTTTGTGGAGCACTTCATTGCCGAGCGCCCACATTCGCAGGGCCGGGTGATCCTTGTACCGGCGCACCCAGTTCAGCACGTCGGCGGTGACCTGCTGCCGTACGGCCGGATCGCCGTAGTTCGCATCCGGGTCAAGCTCGAACGGCGGAGCGACGCCGAGGCCGTGGCGCGCCGCCGCGTCGAGCAGGGTCTCGTCGAACTCAGCCGGCTCCCATCCGAAGACGACGTTGACGCCGAGCTTCTTCAACTGTGCGAAATCGGCGTCGATGCGGCGCGCCCGCTCGACAGGGTCGAGGCGGGTGTAGCGAATGTTGTAACCAATCCCCCGGATGACGACGGCGCGGCCGTTCACTAGCAGGCGAAACTGTTGCCCTGCACCCTCGACCACTACCGTGCTCGGCCCGGTGGCGGCCGAATGCGCGGCTCTCGCGACGTTCGCCGAAGGTTCGGCCGTGCCCGTCGCTCCCGCGGACGCGTGTGGGGCCGATGTGGCGGTGCCCATCGTGCCTGCGTCCCCGTCGCGTGCAAGCACCGGAGCGGATGGCTGACCGCTCGCGGGTACGCCATCGGACGCTCCCGCTCGAAACCCGTCCCCCGGTGCGCCTGTCCTGGTCGTGGGCCCAGACGAGCGGTCGTTCGCATCTGACCCTTCGGGCTGTCCGGTCACCTGGGCGCTGGCTGCCGCTGGAGCGCCCGAGTCGGCTGCGCTACCGTCAGAGCCGCCACCGTCAGAGCCGCCACCGTCGGTGAAGCCGGTCTCCACGACATCAGCGCTCGGTGCGTGTGCCTGGGCATCGGCACTGAGGAAGTGAGTCTGAGCGTCGGCCACCTGCCGCAACGGCGAGAGCGCGATGGCCACCGCCGCGACCGCCACGCCGGCCGTGCGGCCGGATCGAAGCAGTGTGCTGTAGGCCGGCCAACGGGTGTGGATGCGTCGGGACGCGCGCGCGCTCCGACGCGTTCGCCGACCGCCATCGGGTGAGTCGGCAGCCGTCGTTCGGGCGCGGACGACCATATACCCGGCCCGCGCGAGCCAGTATGTGATGAACGGCAGATAGGCCACCGCGACCGCGCCGAGCCCGAGCAAGGCGTTGCGCTCGGCGATCGGCAGGCGTTCGAGCCACTCGGCAACGCGCGGCCCGCCTTGCACGTCGCCCGAAAGGAGCATCGTAACGGCGAATGGGATGCCCATCGCTTCGACATCGCCGAGAGATGGCGGGGATTCGACCAGGTGGCTGACGGCGACGTGCGCTTGCAAGAGCACGCCGGTGACGACGAGCCAGGAGCGGCCCCGCCGGCCGACCTGTATCGCCAGCAACCCTAGCCCGATGATGACGGCATCCGCCGCCAGCGTGCTCCCCCAGCGGCTAATTACGGTCGCACCCGGCGCGATGACCGCGCTTACCCAGGCGCCCGGCGCAACCAGGCGCGCCGGCTCGAAGAGTACGGGCACGAGTGCGTCGAGCGCGGAGCCGAGCGGATCGGCCAGGGCTAACCCGTTCGCGCGAATCCCGCCGAGGGTGTGGAGCAGCGCACCCGTGTAAATCGGGTCGAGGGGTAGCATGCTCGTCAGACCAGACCATGCCAACTGGCCAATCGAGTTGAGAGTCCAGGCGGTTGCCAGGACTATGACCTCATGCAGCACACTCAGGAGTGGCGCGAGCGCGAGGAACGCGGCGAGGCCGCCGACCAGCGGAGCGGTGCGCCGAATGAGGCGCATGGGGCCAGGAACGGCCGGTGCGCGCACCGTACCCGGCCAGCCCGCTCGTGATCCCCTGGCGAGGCTCTGGGCTTCGGCTGACAATGTAAAGGACACCCTGCCGATCTTTAAGATCCTTCCGATCGTACGATGGAAGGACTGAGGAGCGCAATACCTTTTCGGGGGTGTTGCGGCCGTGTATCGGTCAGGTCTGTGTGGCAGGACTATGGTTGCCTGGGTACGTATACCGCGCGACTACCAGAGGACGGCAACCCACGTGCAGTCCGTATCTCAGTGAGGGGCACACCGAAGTGGTGGATGTCGTCGACGGGACGAGAGGGACCGCTGAAGGTGGCTGGCGGCGCGCGGTAGGTTCCCGACCGGGTCCGCGTCTACCCAAAGACTACGCTGGGATCTCCGTGCTCGCTACGATGGTCTCCGCGGTTTTCCCCTGGCGTTAGATTCGCGCCGGCGCCAGCGGCGCACCGTCAGGGTGGCGACGAGTGCGAGACCGGCGAGCACGCCAGTGGCCAGCGCCACGCGGGTGGTGAGTGGCCAGGACGGGGGCGCAACCTCGATACGCACGATCCTGCCCATCCCGTCCGGCGAGCGGTGCCCGCCGACCGCGACGTACAGGTTCTGGTCCGGTCCAAAGGTCATGGCGGTCGCGTAGTTGAGGTTCCGGGCAACGACCTCCTGTTGACCGTTCGGTAAGATTCGAAGTACCCGTCCGCTTTCCGGCACCCGCTGCCCGGCCCCTCCGAACTCGAGCACGTACAGTTGACCGTGAGCGTCGAACGTAATGTCGATCAGATCGACGAAGCCTTCCGCGACGGTGCTGACCTCACCCGACGGGGTCACCCGCATGACCCTGGCCGAATTCGGCTGGTGCGGCGACGGCCCGAACTCGGCGACGTAGAGCGCGCCGTCTGGACCGGCCGCGATGCCGGTCAGCACGTGATTGCTGGTCGGGAACTGCACGATGCGCTCGGCCGTGCCGTCGAGAGCGATTCGGGTCACCGTCTCGAGGTTGCCATCGGTGGCGAAGAGCGCGTCTCCGAGCCCGGCCAGCCCGAACGGCATGCCGCCGTGGACGTCCGCGCGGATCGGATCATCGGCACGCGAGAGCGGCGGCAAGGATAGGTTGTAGGTCGTGAGATTGAACACCGGTGTGGACCGGCCGGGCGGCCCGACGGGATCGACGCGCAGGACGACGTTGTCCCAGGCCGGGTCGCCAAGCTCGTAGCCGCCTGCGGCGGTGAGCAGGTAGAGTGTATCCCCGATGAAGGTGACGTCGGCCGCGCCCAACTCGTCGGCGCCATTGCTCATCGAGGGCAGGTGGTTCAGAACGACCTCGTAGCGGCCGGCCGTGTCGATCCGCGACAGTCGCGACGTGGTGCCGACCCGGTAGCGCCGGCCGCGTGGCCCGACGTCCGGCCTGGTCGATCCGCCGGTGCCGGCCTCAGCTATGTAGAGGTGGCCATCCGGCCCGAACGCGATTCCACGCGGGTTGTCCAACCCCCGGAAGACCATGGTGGCCTGAGGCGGTTGACCATTCGGCGGGGTACACGCGGCGCCGAGCAGCATGCCGCCGAGGAGCAGCAGCCAGCACAACCTGACGGCGAAGCGCCTGACTGGATAGCTCGTGCGCCAGTCGGGGCGCGCGACCTCGATGCCAGCCTGCCGGAGTGGAGGGCACGCAGGCTCGGCCGACGGCGGTCTACTCGGTGCAAGGACTGAGAACATGGTGGGTCACCTTGCCATGGTCGGTCTGTGGCTGTCTGAGCCGTGCGGATGAGGAGTCTGGCCGCACGGCCTGGGCCGGTGAGGAGGCTGAATGCGTCTAGGCCGAGCGGCATGGTCCGATGCTTGCTGCCGGACCGGTCGGCGAGCCGCTGACCGGTCCGGCAGCGACTCGTGGAACGTTACAACGACCAGTACAATGAACGGTTGAGTTGCCATGGCGACATCACCGGGTCCGGCCACCATCCCGCGCGAGGAGCAGGGGCAGCGCGCGAAGCCCCGTGCGCTCGAACCGTATAAAGTCATTCTCCACAACGACGACGTCAACTCGATGGATCACGTCGTCCGTTCACTCGTTCGCTCGGTGCCCGGTCTCGGGCTGGGCAAGGCGGTCAGGATCATGTTGGAGGCGCACAACAGCGGCCGGGCCGTCGTGATCGTCTGTCCGCTGGAGCCGGCCGAGTTGTACCGTGACCGCCTGGAAAGCTGTGGGCTGACGGCGACCATCGAGCAGGCCT
This sequence comes from Chloroflexota bacterium, assembly GCA_020845495.1. Next base: position 93,773 of record JADLFM010000035.1, on the reverse strand, counting down.
GATGCCGGAGGGGCCGGGCGGCGGTGACGATCGCGCCAGGTGTGGCGCGTGCGCGCTCGACGGCGCTGTACTACCTCGCCGTATCATCCGGGCAAACGGCGTGCGGACTCGATGGCGCCGTACCACCTCGCCGTATCATCCCGCCGAACGGCGTGTACGCCACCTGGCAACCCGGAAGCGCTGTGCTGTGGCGGCTACTTGAGGTGTCGGCGGCGAGCGCGCGTGCGGAGGGTGGCGCGGATATCGAGCAGGCTCGCCGCGACGATCATGAGGACCGCGCCGACTACCGTGCAGGCGAGGGCCGGCTGAAGGCTCTCGACCTTCGCAGCGTAGAATGCGATCATGCCGAGGCAGACCGTCGCCGATAGCGACGTGAGTAGTACCCCGACGCAGAAGATGGCGATCCAGGCGCCGTCCGAATCGTCGCGCATCGCCCCCGCTCCCGACGCTATTCTAGCGCACAGGTCACGGTTCGACGTGGAGGGCCGGGCGGGACGTTCGCACCGCCTGTCCCCGGGCCGCCGGCTAGCCCGATACCAGGCGGGCTGGTGGGTAGTAGCTGGCCCATGGTCGCCCGGGTGCGAGGTATTGCCGCCTGGCCAGAGGCCGGCGGCCTCTGAGAGATCGGCACCGTCCCACGACGCAGCACAGGAGCGGATCCCCCCGCTCGTCAGGTCACGAGCGGGGGGATCGCTCCTGTGGCGGTACGGCTGTACTCGGTGCGGTGTGCCGGCTGGGGGAACCGCGCCCGCGCCTACTTCTCGCCTACTTCTTCCTGATCTCGACTGAGGAGCGCAGCATCGTTGCCCGGTCGCCCTTCTCGGCCGTCACTTCGACGCGCGCCTGACCGGCCGGTGCATCGCTCGCGAGGTCAATGTCCCAACGGCACTGGTCGCGCCGCTCGTCCTGGCGAGGGAGTTCCACCTTGCTGCCGCCAGGTAGCGTGAGCATGCCGTAGCAGGCCGCGCCATTCGTCACGTCGACGCGTACGGCGAAGCTCGTACCTTGACGGGCGCTGTTCGGCAGATCCTTCCAGGCAAGGTCGAGTGAGCCGTTCTTGTCGGTCACGTCGATCGTGCGGACGAGCGACGTCTGCTGACCGTCGAGGGTGATGTACACCTGAACGATAGCCTGTCCGGTGGTTACATCCTTCGGGACGGTGACCGTCCAGCTACAGCGGTCCCGGCGCTCGTTCTGGATGTCGAGCGACTGGATCTGCGACTCACCGCCCTTGTAGGAGATGCGGCCCTCGCAGATCACCTTGTTTGGGACGTCGACCTCGACAGTCATCTGCTCGCCCCGCTTGATCGACGTGGGCAGATCGCGGAGGCTCGCTTCGATGTCGTCCTGAGCTTTGTCGATAGCGATCTTCCCGATCGCCGAGGTGTCCTCGTCCTGCGTCGCGACGGTCACCCGGACCTCGGCGTTGCCACGGCGCGCGTTATCTGGGACCGTCACGAACCAACGGCACTGGTCGTCGCTCGCCGGCTGGTCTTCGAGGGTCTGGGTCTGGCCGTCGCGATACTCGATGGAGCCCGTACACGTGGCGTCGCTCGGCGCGCGCACCTTGATGGCGATCGGCTCGCCGCGACCTGCCGCCATCGGCAAATCTTCGAAAACCGCCATCAGGCTGGCACCCTCGGAGCGCCGCCCGACCTCGAAACTCGTAGCCAGGCCCCGCTGTATGCCGTTGGCGGTCACCGTCATGCGAGCGTAGGCGGTGCCACGCTCGACGGTGTCGGGCGCGGTCACGGACCACGAGCATTTGCCATTCTCTTCCGCCCGAGCCTCGAGAAGCTGGGTGGTATCGTCGGCGTACGTGACGAGGCCCTGACAGGTGGCGCCCTTCGCGACCTTCAGCCGAATGTCGTATTCCTCACCACGGCGGACGGTCCCCGGCACGTTGCGGAGCGAGACGTCCACGCTGTCGTCCGGCCGGACGATGTCGACTGATGCCGTCAGCTCGATCTCGTGGTCGCTATCCTGGACGTGGACCGAGATGTCGGCGGCTCCCTTGCGAGCGTCCTCCGGAATGGCGACGAACCAGCGGCAGCGGTCGTTGTCGGCTTCCTGACGCTCCAGATTGAGAACCTGATCGTCGCGATACGTGAGCGTCCCCTCACATGTCGCCCCGCTCGGCGCATCGATCTTCAACGTCAGGACGTCACCCCGGGCGACTGACGCTGGAAGGTCGCGGAAGGCCGCGTCCAGTGCAGACGGCGCGCTGGCAACGGAACGAGTAAGGAGTGACCCACCGGTGACCAGCGGAGCGGCGACGGTCGGCTGAACGAGCGTCGTCGTCAGGGCAAACATTGCCAGCACCGGGAGTACGCGAAGCCGTGACACGGGCGCCCCCACACAAGAATGATCGAGCGGGGGGCGGGCCGTTTCGGCGTGTTCCCCGCGCTTACTCTTGCAACGGGTCTGCGCCGAGATGGATGCATCACAAACGGCACAACAGAACGCCCGTCGCTCCTGGGAACGGCGGGCGTTACGACGCTACGGGTCTGACTCTACTCGAAGGGGCATGGGGTCACGAGGTCGGGATCCGCTGCTGCTCCTTCCACGCCACCAGCAGCCGCTGGTACTCGGCGTGGACGGCTTTGTAGCGCGCCTTGATGTCTTCGTTGTCCGGGTTGTCGACCCAGGCTCGCATCAACGCCCGCAAGTCGTAGGAGAGCTTTTCCATCTCCGGCGACTGGTTATCCATAGCTGCCTCCGAATGCGGCCGGTGCGCGGCCAGGTCCGTACCATCTTGCAATATTGTAGCGGGCACTCGCCGTCGGCGGCGCCCCGACACTCGCACTGGCACGGTTCCTGAAGCATGGGGGGCACCCGTCGGGCTCAGGCGCCACGCTTCTGGGGCCGCCTCGAGCGTGTGTGGCGAGCGCCCGGCCAGGGCAGCAGGAGGTCCGGACCATGATGACGATCGTGACCCACGTTACCCTCAAGGAGGGCGCCGAGCCGGAGTGGGATGCGGCGATGCGCGAGCGCCTCGAAGCCGCCGCCGGCCGCCTGGGTTGGATCGGCGGGCAATTGCTGACCCCGCTCGACAAGCTGAGTCGGCGGGTCATCGTCGGGACGTGGGCGACGCGGTCCGCCTGGGAGGCATGGCACCAGGATCCGACGTTCGCTGAGACCCGCAAGCGGATGGAAGGGCTCGAAGCTGGCCCAAGCGAGCAGTGGTGGCATGAGGTGGTCTACGACGTTCGCCCGGTGAGTGACTGACAGATGGCGCCTGACGTGCCGTGGACCGACGCCACACCAGAGCAACGCTGAGATCTCGCTACCCTCTGACTACGACCTTGCGGATCCCAACGGGGCAGTGGTGGAGGCGTCGCGGCGGCGGATGCCCGTGAACGCCGCCGGGAAGCGCTCGATCAGGGCGCCGGCAAGTCGGAGGCGGGCGCGGCGTGGCAGGAGCGCCAGCCCAAGCGTCGAGACCCGGGTGATCGCGCTCGGTACGACCACGGGAACGTCCCGCTCGACGGCCGCGAGCGCCCGCTCCACCACGATCTCGCGAGTCGCCTTGCGGAGCAGGCGGCGCGGCTGTCGCTCGTCGGCTGGCGTGGCGTCGACGGCGCCAGGGCAGACCGCCACCACCTGAACGCCCTTGTGGCGGCACTCGGCCCAGAGCGCCGCGCTGAGGTTGAGCAGGAACGCCTTCGAAGCCGCGTAGACGGCGTAGTTCGGGAGCGGCTGGAAGGCGGATGCCGAGGCCACGTTGACGATCGCGCCGCATCCGCGTTCCAGCATGCCCGGCAGGATCAGCCGGGTCAGCGCCACGACAGCACTCATGTTCAGGCGAATCATCTCGCGTGCTCGCGCGAGCGGTAACTCGGAGAACGGGCCGAGCTGGCCGTAGCCAGCGTTGTTCACCAGGAGTGTTGGTGCGAAGCCGAGCGCGTCGACGGCCTCACAGAGCCGACGCGGGCCGTCCAGCGCGGCCAGATCGACGGTCACGATCTCGACGCGGACGTTGTAGCGAGCGGCAAGATCGGAGGCGATGGTGAGCAGGCGCGTCTCGGTCCGCGCGACGAGCAGCAGGTCGGCGCCGCGGGCCGCGAGCGAATGGGCGAACGTTTCGCCGATACCCCAGGATGCACCGGTCACGATGGCACGCGTGCCCGGCCCGATCCGCGTCGTCACGGGGTCCGTCCCGTGCTGGTCTTCGGGAGGCCGCGCCGGAACAGGCGCTCGGTGACGAGCAGGAGGGGACGGGTCGGCGCGACGGCGATGACTCGGTTGAGGAGGGTCGTCAGCCCGCCCGGCGCGTCGAACGGGTCACCCCGCCCGAGCGCCCGCAGCGCCCCCTCCACCACCGCCTCGCGCGGCATCCGAGCGACGCCCTCGAAGGCGTTGACCGAGCCAGCCCGGGTGCTGAAGCGGGTGTCGGCGACGGGTCCGGGGCAGGTCACGACGACGCGGATACCCTTGCCGCGACACTCTGACCAGAGCGCTTGCGAGAACCGGGTCACGAACACCTTGCTCGCAGCATAGATTGCGAAGTACGGAATCGGTTGAAAGCTCGCGGCCGATGAGACGTTGATGATGCCGCCGCGCCGCTGGACGAGCATGTTCGGGAGGTAGAGCGCGGTGAGTGCTACGAGCGCTTCGTCGTTGACCTGGACGATCTCCAGCAACCGTTCGAGGGGAATCTCGGCGAAGGGGCCGAGCGCGCCGAGGCCGGCATTGTTGACGAGCAGGTCCGGCTGAAGGCCAAGCCGGTCGGTGGCTTGCTTCAGCCGCTCGGGAGCGTCCAGGTCGGCGAGGTTGAGGACCACTGCCTCGACGCGCACGCCAAAGCGCTCCGCAGCCTCGCGGGCGACCGTCCGCAGGCGCGTCTCGTCACGGCCGGTCAGGACGAGCGTGAGACCCCGTGCTGCGAGTGCCTGCACGAACGCTTCGCCAATGCCTGAGGACGCGCCGGTGATGAGCGCCACGCTGCCTCGGCTGAGGAGCGGACCGTGCATCGGCGCTGGAGCGCGTATCGGCCGCGGTCGAGGAGTGGCTGGAGGGGGTGCCGCTGTCGTGACCATGCTTAGTCGCGCGGCTCCCCTTCGAGGTAAGTGGTGGCGGCACGGTAGAAGGTGTCGTGATCCCAGGGGGCGGCGCAGATGGCGCGTGCCGGGTTCTGGTGCTCGTTGACGACGGCGTGGAGTGTGTTCGGCGGGATCGTCACCGTCCGCTCGGCCTCGACGTCGAGCGTCTCATCCCCGAGCCGGAAGGTCAGGCTGCCGTCGACCACCACGAACGACTCCACGACCGGATGATGGTGCAGCGGAATGGCAGCGCCGTGCTGAAACGTCAACTCCTCGACGAACAACTCGTGGACGCCGTCATCAGGCCCGACGTAGCGGCGGCGGTACATACCCGGGCGAGTTGGGATCTCGGTCGGCTGGCCGAGCGCCCGCACGGCCTTCGCGGTGTGCCGATGCGCCGCACTATGCCCATCTCGTGTTTCATGCCCGCCCGGCGCTACCCGCTCCTTCGAGGGGTTCCTGGGGTTGGTATCACCCATCGCCTCTCCTCGCGGTGGCTCCCACGAGCCGGCGTCCATCGTATCACGTTCGGTCAACGTTACGAAGCGGCTTCGATATGGATTTGATGAAGTCGTGCTCGTCAGGCGGGCTGCGAGATGGTGGTGAGTACAAGGACAGGTTGGACAGGGGACAGGCTGAATTGCTTGACAGACGGCTGAGCGATGGTAGACTGGCGCGGACGGGACTCCGAATTGAGCGCCATGGAGTCGCGTTGAGCAAAGGTTACCGGTGCCGTGGGGGCAGCATGCAGACGGTAAACCAGCCAGGTGTTCGGGACGGGGTGGAACTGGGTATTGGTGACCGCGTCCATCTACGCGTCGATCCTCGCCGACATGGCTGGATCGTGTCTGATTCCTCAGTGTCCGGGACGGGAAGCACTCTCCATCAGTCCTTCCGCGTCGCACTCGAAGGCCGCGAGCAGTTCTGCAAAGCAGAAGATCTCATTCGTTGCCCCGAAGAGCGGCTGAAGTGGGGAAACCTCGACGATTTTCGCCGCGATCTCGTGCTCACGAGACTGAGACATCGCCTGACGGACACGCTGTTTGCGTATCGTGCCTCACGAACGCTCTTCGCGCCCTACCAGTTTCGACCGGTCCTCAAGTTCCTCGACAACCCCGATCAGCGCTTGCTCATTGCCGATGAGGTCGGCCTGGGCAAGACCATCGAAGCAGCCACAATCTACCTTGAGCTCAAGGCGCGCCTCGACCAGGCACTCAAGCGCATCTTGATCGTCTGCCCATCACGACTCCGGACGAAATGGGATGATGAGCTGCGCCTTCGCTTCAATGAGAACTTCGCGCTCCTCGACCGTCAGGGTGTCCAGTCACTCTTCCGTAAGTGGGATCAGGTGGGAGATGGGCTGCGCTTTCGCGCAATCGCTTCGTACGAAACGCTCCGTGACGAGGGCCTCCAGACCACCTGGGCTGAGCGAGGAATTGGCCTTGACCTTTTGATTGCCGACGAAGCTCACTACATGCGGAACGAGACGACGCTAACTCACGATCTCGGTGAGGTCTTGACCGAGAACTCTGACGCCGCCGTCTTTCTGACCGCAACTCCACTCAATTTGAAAAATCGAGACCTCTTCAATCTGCTCCGTCTGCTCTCCCCGCGCGACTTCACCGACCCCGGGACCTTCGAGCAGCAAATCAAGCCGAACCAGTTCATCAACCAGGCCGCGCGATTGCTTGGCGCCGGTGAGCCTGCGCAGGCGCTGGGCGAGCTTCGGAATGTCGAATGGACGATCATGGCGCGGCGGTTCCGTGCAGACCCGTTGTACCAGTCGGTCCTCGAGGATCTCGCGGCCCTTCAACAGAAGGCGGAATGCGACCGCTCCCGGGGAGAGATCGTGGCGCTACGCCAGCGCCTGTTGGATCTCAACACGCTGTCTGCCGTCTTCACCCGAACACGGAAGCGCGAAGTCGCGGAGTCTGCTCTTCGTGACGCCAGGAGCATCACCGTTCCGCTGACCCCTGCTGAGCGGGCATTCTACGATGGCTTCCTGGAGCACGTGCGCGAAGATCTCGCCCGCCGCCGTGACGACAACGTGGCCGCCTTCGCGATCGTCATGCGGGAACGAATGGCCGCGAGCTGCCTACCGGCCGTACGCGACAAGCTGGACAAGGTTAGACCGCGTGGGCACGCCGATCTCGGCGTTGAGCGCTCGGCCTTCCATCTGGAGGCCGATGACACCAATGGCTCGGGCGGGCACCCGGAGCAAGCTTCGTCGAGCACGTTCTCGGTGAGTGACGATCTGCGCCAGCTCGCGCAACGTCTTGGCTCGACCGACAGCAAGTTCTCAGTGTTCGAGGGCGCGCTCCGTGACGTCCTTGCCGAACCCGAGACGACGAAGATACTGGTCTTTTCCTATTTTCGGGGGACGCTCGAGTATCTGGAGCGAGAGCTTGCTCGGCGGGGCGTTCGGGTCGGCGTGATCCATGGCGGCGTGAAGATCGACGACCGAATGGCCATCATCGATCGTTTTCGCTCCGAGGCCGACTTCCGCGTCTTGCTCTCTTCTGAAGTAGGCGCGGAAGGGCTCGACTTCCAGTTCTGCAACGTCCTGTTCAACTATGACCTGCCGTGGAATCCGATGCAGGTCGAGCAGCGGATCGGGCGCCTGGATCGCTTCGGGCAGGAGTCGGAGAAGATACGCATCGTCAATCTGGCCCTAGAGGACTCGGTCGAGACGAGAATTCTCGAACGGCTCTACCGGCGTATCGGGATCTTCGAGCGTGCAATCGGCGACTTGGAGGCGATCCTCGGCAAGACAGTACGCGAGCTGTCGATCGAAGTCATGAAGGCGGATCTGACACCCGAGCAGCAAGTCGAGAAAGCCGAGTTGGCAGCGGACGCGATCGAGCGCCAACGGTTGGAGGCCGAAGCGCTCGAGGCTAGTGCGAATGCCCTGCTTGGGGACCATGTGGCGCTCGACCAGCGAGTCAGCGAGACTCTGGCAGGCGGACGCGTTATTTCTGCACGCGAGGTTCAGGCCCTGGTTACCACCTTCCTCATGGACTTCGACCCTGCGTGTTCCTTCGATCCTGACACGGACGCTCCGACATGGCTCCTTCGCGGCTCCCCAAAAGTGGGCGATTACCTGCAAAAATTTGCCCAGGCCGGCGCTGAGGCGAATGGGGCGAGTGACCTGTTCCTCCGCGAGGTCGGACGGAGTGGTGGGAAGGTCATCGTCACATTCGACGCCGACTACGCACGCACTCAGCCACTCGTGGAGCTCGTGACCACGCGCCATCTACTAGCCCAAGGTGCACGGGAGTACTGGGAGGGCCATCCGCGCTGCCGACTCCCAGCGGTGCGCCTGGAGATTCGGGGATCCAAGCAGGAGGAGACAGGCGAGGGATATTTCTTCATCTATCTCCTGACCGAACACGGCGTCGCTGAACGGTCCCGTTTAGAGCCGCTCATCATTCTGGACGATGGCCACATCGCCGACGATGCAAGCGCCCGGCTCCTTCAAGCGTTCCAGCAGGATGCCGATCGTCCACCCTCACCGGGGACGCCATTCAACGAGGGCGAGTACGAAACGGTCAAAGGCCTCGCGCGCGACAGGATGTTGCTGCGTCAATCTGAGCTTCAGCGAGAGCTCGCGGCCAGGCACGATGCGCAACTTGCTGCGCGTGCAGCTTCCATCAAAGCATCCTTTGACGCAAAGAGGGTACGCATTCTCGAAACCATTGAAAAGGCACCTGATGTACGAATTCGGCGCATGAATGAGGGGAAGCTACGTTCGCTCGACGCTCGCCGCAGTGGAAAACTCGCCGAATTGGAGGGCGGCGGGGCAGTCAGCATCTCCTTTCAGTTAGTGGCCTCGGGGCGGGTGCACATCACCCTACCTCTCTCTGGCCCTGCGTCCGATCACGATGGCGATGGCGATGCGCCACCCTCGCTCATTGATAATGACCCTGTCGATGAATCCGGCATGGATCCACAGGGGCCATCGAACACTGAACCAACAGCTTCGCCAGGCGGTAGCTCAGGCGGAGGAGGGGCAGGCTGCGCCCACGGGACGCCTCCTAATTCGCCGGGTGTCTGCATCGACAAGGCCGGTGCGCCCGAGATCGACCTGGGCACGCTTGGTGGCCTTGGAGATGATGCCCCGGAGATCCTCGTGCTGGACGGGCTGATGGTCGAGGGGCATCATATTCGGTCCATTGGCCGGCTGGCAGGGCTCCGACAACTCTCGTTGCGTGAGACGCAAATTGGCGATGGTCAGGTGTGGGATCTTCGTGGACTATCGGGCTTGCAGGCGCTAGATCTCTCAGCGACGCCTATCAGCAATCGCACCCTTCTCTATCTCAGGGCGCTGAGCGGATTACGGCGGCTGGATCTTTCAGGTACAGCGATCAATTTTGGCGCTCTGGTGCATCTTGGAGCGCTCGAGTCCCTCGAGTGGCTCGATCTCACCAGGACGCTCGTTGACGATGGTGGCCTGGTTCACCTGCGCCGCCTTGCGTCGTTGCGGACGCTGATTGTCAAGGACACTGGCGTTACGGCCGAAGGCTTGGAGCGGCTTTTGTTGCGCCCCGATGTAACTGTCTGGCGCTGAAATGAGTTGGGGCAGTCAATGCGAAGCTCAGGATCACTCAGAGGGTTGCCGACAGAGCATCCGAGCAACTACGAGGCACCGAGATGATCCGGTGTTAGGGAGTCCGCATGCCCAGCTCTCGCCACTCCAGTTACTGGTGATGGCCATGCGGCTCTGGATCGCAACGAGCATCCAGCGGCCGGAAGGGCTATACTGCGGGGACGCGAACTGAAGATTCAGACGTAGTGCCTAGGGTTCCGCTCGCACGGCTGTGCGAGGGCTGGACCGAGCGGCACCAGCCGCGCCGCCGAGGCGCGGCCACAACTAACGGCATAAAAGGCCTGAGGTGTCATCTGTCATGTACAGGAGACGGCCTCAGGCTTTTTCGTTGCCGAGGCCGCCCATGAGGAGGAGCGAACGTGGCCGATCGCACGGTGCCGGCGGACCGGCTGGACGAGGGCATCGTGACCGAGCCCGGCATGCCCTCCACCGACGTCGCCGTCGGGGCTGACGAACGCCTGAACGAGGGCGCGGCCGTCGCGCAGGGCGCGCGCCTGGCGGAGGGCGTCGCACACCCAGGGCGCGTGCTCTTCATCGCGTCCGCGCTCCACCTCTGTAACGACGCCTTCTTCGCCGTGTTCTATCCGCTGCTGCCGTTCATCGCCGCCGAGTTGTCGCTCTCATACGCTGAGGTCGGGATGCTGAAGGCGGCCTTCGTCGGGAGCGCCGCCATCCTCCAACTGCCGGCCGGGCTGCTCGCCGAGCGGCTCGGGGAGTACCTGCTGCTCGCCTGGGGCAACGGCTGGGTAGCGGCTGGTATCGTCGGGATGGCCGCTGCCACGAGCTTCCCGGTCCTCCTGCTGGCGGCTGTCCTGGGCGGGCTCGGCGGCAATGTCCAGCACCCACTCGCCGCGTCGATGGTGGCGCGGGCCTACGAGGGCGGACGACGGGCCACGGCGGTCGGGACGCTGAATTTCGCCGGCGACCTCGGCAAGATGGCCGCGCCAGCCCTGGTGACGTTCACCACCCTCACGTTCGGCTGGCGAACGACGCTGGTTGCACTCGGACTGTTCGGGATCGTCTTCTCGATCGGCGTCGGGCTGGCGAAGCGGTGGGTCCAGCCGCCGAGCGTCGTCGAGCAGGCGGCTCATGCAGTCGGCGGCGAGGGAGTGATGACGCGCCTCGCGCCGGCGTACTGGATACTGATGCTCGTCGGTATCTTCGACGCCAGTACGCGCGCCGCCGCCCTCACCTTCCTGCCATTCGTACTGGACGGACGCGGCGTCAGCCCGACCGATCTCGGACTACTGCTCGGGCTGCTGTTCGCCGGCGGCGCCGCCGGCAAGTTGATCTGCGGCGCGCTCGGGGATCGGCTCGGACCGTTCGCCGTGGTCGGGGTGACCGAGGTGACGACCGCGCTGGCGCTGCTCGGCCTGGCCTGGGGACCGATGTGGACGCTGGCGGGGCTGGCAGTCGTGTTTGGCTTCGCCCTCAACGGCACGTCGTCGGTGTTTTATGCGGCAGTCGCCGGGTTCGCGCCAGACGGCCGGCGGGGGCGGGCCTACGGACTCTACTACACCGGCACACAGGGCGCGGCGGCTGTCGCGCCACTCGCCTACGGCCTGCTGGCAGACTGGCGCGGCCTCGATCCTGCTATTGCCGCGATCTCGGTGGTGACGGTCCTGATCGTTCCGCTGGCCGTCCCAATCCGGCGGCGTCTGGCGATGTAGGGCGCGGCGACCCGCCGGAGGGCCTGTGGGCGTGCCAGCACTGCCAGTGAGGATAGGGATGAGGCGCGCTGGATCGGTCCTGCACCGTCGGCCACTGTAGCATCATCGCTGATGATTCTTGCTCCGCGCCCTCTCCCCGGTCAGGCGACGATGGTCGCACTGCTCGCCTGCACTGGCGGCTACGTCGACGCAGCAAGCTACTTCATCTTCGACCGGGTCTTCTCGGCCGCGATGACCGGCAATACCGTCCTGATTGCGCTGGGCATCGTGTCGCAGGACTGGTCAGCCGCGCTCCGCTCCGGCATCGCGCTGGGCGCCTTCATTCTCGGCGTCGCGGTGGCCCAGGCAATCGTCAGCCATACCCCCGATCATACCGAGTGGCCATGCGCCGCCGGCTTCGGCGTCCTCCTCGAACTGCTTACGCTGGCCGGCCTGGCCATCGGGTGGTATCTGGCCGGGCCGGAGGTCTCCAACAACGCCCGCCGGCTCCTGATCGCGGCGACGGCCCTGGCGATGGGCATTCAGAGCGTTGCAGTCCTCCACCTCCGGGTGCCGGCCGTCGCTACTACCTACGTCACTGGCACGCTAGTGGTCATGACCGCCGGGTTCGTCGATCGGCTGCATCGGGCTGCTCGGTCAGGACGACCGGACATTTCGACCGGTGCTGATCCTGGCGTAGCGACACCGGAACGCCGTCGTATCGACGGCACGGCGGATCGGGGCAGCAACGGGTACGACCAATCGACGACCTGGGCGTTGAGTCTGGCGATGGTCACCTGGACCAGCTACCTGATCGGTGCAATCGCCGGCGGGCTGATGGTCACCTATGCGCGCGGGACAATGAGCTTGCCCCCGTTCGTCGCGGTCGTCGTCGTCTTCGCCATCGACGTACTGGCTCACCGGCGACTTCATGTGCCCGCCGGCAGTGCGAATCTCACGAGCGACCGGCGGTAGCGCGCCGCGCCCGTCAAGCCGCCGGCGCCCGTCAGTCCATGGAGCGGACCTTCGGGAAGGCGAGCAGCGCCCAGGTCGCCACCAGGGCCGACCCGATCCCGCCCACCACCACCGTCATCGGCACACCGATCAGGCTCCCAAGCGCGCCCTCGAACATGACCCCGAGCGGCACCACGCCCATCATCGTGAGTCCGTGGAGGCTGATCACGCGGCCGCGCATCCGGGCGTCGCTGTGGGACTGAAGCATCGTGTTCGAGTTGATCCCCGAGAACGCCGACAGCAGCCCGATTGCGCCGGCGACGCCGACCGAGATGGCGAGGTCCGTAGAGAGGCCGAACAGCGCCAGGGCCACGCCGAAGAGCGCCGCGCTTGCTAGCAGCGCGAAGCCCCGCCCACGATAGCTGCCGAGTCCCGCCGATAGGACCGCGCCGAGCAGCGCCCCGACGCCGGCCGCTGAATTCAGCGCGCCCAGCCCCGCCGCACCAGCCCCCAGCACGTCCCGCGCAAAGGCTGGCAACAACTGGGTAAACGGTCGCGCCAGGAAGGCCACGGCGGCCATCGACGCCGCGAGCGCGAACAGTTCCGGGGTGCGTCGGACGTAGCCCAGCCCCTCAACGACGTTGGCCAGGATGTTCCCGCGGCTGGCCGCCACCTGTGCACGCGGCTGAATCACCATCGCGGCGACGACGACCGAGCAGTAGCTCAGCCCGTTCAGCAGGAAGACCGGCCCCTCACCGGACCACTCGATCAGGATGGCAGCCAGGGCTGGTCCCACGACCTGCGCCGTGTTGAAGGCGACCGACATCAGGCTCAGCGCGCCGACCACGTCGCGCGGCTCGACGATCGACGATACGAGTGATTGCCGGCTGGGCACCTCGAAGGCGAACGCGGTGCCGCTCAGGAAGGCGATGACGATGACGTGCCAGACGGCGATGGCGCCGGTGAAGCAGAGGGCGCTCAGCACCAGCATGTTCACCGCGACCACGCCGTTCGAGATGGCCATGATCGTCTTGCGGTTGTAACGGTCGGCCGCCGCGCCGCCGACGAGCGTCAAGAACAGCCCCGGCACCGCGCGAGCCAGTCCCACAAGCCCGAGATAAAATGCGGAGTCCGACAGTTCGTAGACGAGCCAGCCCTGGGCCACGAGCTGCATCCATGAGCCAACCGCTGAGATGACCTGGCCGAAGAAGACGAGCCGGAAGTCGCGGTACCCGAGCGGCGCGAGCCGGCCCCCGGGTGCAAACCGACCCCCGGGCGCGGACCGGCTGACAGTTGGTCGTGCGTTCTTGGCGGCTGGTGCGCCTGCCGTCAGCCCGTCTGCCACCTGGCCGTCCACAGCCGTCGCCGCTCCAAGTGATGACGTGGTCGTACGCGCGCCTCCTCCCTGTGACGTCCATCGTCGAGGCTGGCCGCGTCGCCGGTTGTCAGCGGGCCAGGAGTATACCCCGCCCGTACCAGGCGGTCCTCCTCTGGTCCAGACCGTCCGGCCGCCGTTCGTCTGGGTCGTCGTCCGCACTCTGCTGGAACGGAGATGGCAAGCATATCGGGCCGGCTCGGAGGTTGGACCGAGTGTCGAGATTGCTGGAGCGTGGAGCGTACCAGTAGCGACAGTGCCCACGAGCGGCGAGTTGAGCACTGGGGGAAAGGCCCGTGCACGGGATGATGCGGGTAGCCAGGGGTCGAGGAGGGCTGGCGATGCAGACTGAACTGCCGCCCTATGCCGAGCGGGCCGTGCGCGCGTACGACGCTATGCAGCGGCGGTTTGCCGTCGCCAGCGGCAGGCTCTACCGGGAGACCTCCCCACCTGACCCTGCCGGCAATCCGTACGCCTTCCTCTGGCCGTTCGAAGAGGCGGTGAAGGCCACGCTCTTCATGGCCGGGCTTCCGGAGATCGGGGGGCGCTACACGCTCGCGGCGAGCGATCTCCAGCACAGCCGCGAGATGTATTGGGATACCAACGGCGCCTTCACTCAACTGCGCCGACCGGCCTATGCATCCTATGTGGTGTCGCCAACCGGGCAGGGCGGAGACGCCTACTTCGACGACAACACCTGGAGCGCGCTCGACTTGATCCAGTACGCCCGCATGACTGGCGACCGGGCCGCCCTGGACCGAGCCCGTGCCGTGTTCGAGTTCATCGATGCCGGCTGGAGCACCGACCGCCGTGCCCACCCGGGCGGTACGTTCTGGGTCGACGCCGCCTGGAACCGCGATCGCGGAGCCGCCACGAACGCCGGGGTGGCCGTCCTGGCGCTCCACCTCCACGAGTTGACTGACGACACGACCGGCCGCTACCTCGCCGCCGCCCAACGCGCCTACGACTGGCTCCGCTCGGCGTTACTGGCCGACGATGGACCGACCGCCGGCCTGTACTTCGACAAGATCCTCGGCGATGGCAGACTCGATACCACCCAATGGATCTACAACCAGGGCGTTCCAATCGCGGCCAGCCTGATGCTCCACCGGGCCACCGGGCGCACCGAGTATCTGGAGCAGGCCCGCACGACCGCCGACACCGCGCTCGCGTGGTACGGCGCTCACAAGTACGCGGGCCAGCCCGCCATCTTCACGGCGATCTTCTTCCGTAACCTGCTGCCGCTCTCGCCCCTTCTGGGTGAGCCCCGCTACCGCGTCGCCATGCAGGCGTTCGCCGACCGGATGTGGCTGGCCCAGGACGTCCACGACCCGCGCACCGACCTGTTCCAGCCCGACCGCTCGTCGCCGCGCGCCACGCTCCTCGATCAGGCAGCGATGGTGCAGATCTTCGCCCTGCTCGGCTGGCGCCCTGACCGCTACGATCTGCTCGCCTGAGCCCCTTCACCCGTTGCCTGAACGCTACCCGCGAGCAGCCACGGATGAGCGCCATGCAATGGGTATTGCATGATCTCGGAGATGCGGCTATGCTGTGCGCGCGAGGTGAGGCGTGGTCGCTGTCGACCTTCAGGAGACTCCGTTGCAGGGTGCCGTTGGCGTCGCATTCGCCGGCCTGGCGCCCAAGCAGCAGCGTGTCGCCCGCTTCATGGCCGCGAATGAGGCGCTCATCGCCTTTACCTCGGCCTCCGAGGTCGCGCGCCGGCTCGGGGTGGACCCGGCCACGGTGGTCCGGCTCGCTCGCGCACTCGGCTTCAAGGGGTATCCCGACCTTCAGCGCCAGATCCGGGCGCGTATTCCGCATCACTATCCATCACTTGAGGCTCGCAGCGACGACGCGGGCGAAACGAGCCTGCTGGAGCGCGCGATTGCGCAGGGGCAACGCAACCTCGGGATGACGTTGGAAGGAACCACCACCGCGCAGATTGATGAAGTAGTCGAGCGGCTCGCCCAGGCCCGCCGCGTCGTGGTCTTCGGGAGCGGCGTCGCCAGTGGGCTGGTGCAGTTTCTCGCCAGTTCGCTGACCACAATCGGGGTTGCCGCTGAGGGCGAGATCGCCGAGGGGTTGAGCGTGGTCCAACGGCTCGCTCAGCTCGACGGACGCGATCTGGCGATCGGCGTCGGCTTCTATCGCTACGTGCGCCAGACGGTACGCGCGCTGGCTGAGGCCCGAGACGCCGGCGTGCCGTGTGTCGCCATCACCGACAGCCCGCTGTCGCCGCTCGCGCCAGCCGCCGACGTCATCCTGTGCGCGCCCGTCGAGAGCATCTCCCATCGGGTGTCGCTCGTAGGGCCGTGCGCCCTGGCTGACACCCTGATTGCGGCGTACGCGGATCGATTCCCGGATGCCGTCGCCGCCAGTCTTCGCCGCCTGGACGAGCGCTACCGAGCGGCCGGGCTGCTGGCCAATAGCTGACGTAGATGTCCTGGCTGACGTAGATGCGCTCGACTTCGACTGTGACACCGACCTGGAGGCAGCCGTGCAAAGAACGATGACCACGCTCTCGGCGACGGGCGCGCTGGGGCATGAGCCGATTCACCGGGAATCGTTCCTCGAAGGCATCAAACGCCCGCTCGACTTCCTTGGCGCCGACGCTGGTAGCGGCGACAGCGGCCCGTTTTTCCTCGGCGCGAACCAGCCGATGAACCCCCGCGAGTGGGAGGAGCACGATCTCGAGCTCCTCCTGTGTGCCGCCCGCGAGCGGCGGATTCCGCTGGTCATCGGCTCGGCAGGGGGAGCGGGCACGACGCGTGGTGTGGATGACTACGTCGAGATCATTCGCGAGCTTGCCGCAAAGCATCGACTCGAACCCTTTCGCCTCGCACGGATCGAGTCCGAAGTCCCCATCGACTACCTGCGCGAGCGGATGCGGCGTGAGACGATCGAGCCGCTGGGCGCTACCGGCCCCCTGACGTCCGATCTACTCGACCAGACGAGCCGGGTCGTGGCCATGATGGGTGTCGAGCCGTACTTCAAGGCGTTCGATCTAGGCGCTGATGTGGTGATCGCGGGGCGGTCCTGTGACGACGCCATCTACGCCGCGCTCCCCCTGCGGGCCGGCTTTCCGAAGGGGTTGTCGTTCCACCTCGGCAAGACGCTCGAGTGTGCCTCGCTGGTGGGCACGCCCTCGATGGCGAAGGAGACGATCTACGGCCGCATCACCGATGAGTACGTCGAGCTCGAGCCGATGCACCCGGCCCAGCGCTGCACCCCCGAGTCAGTCGCGGGGCACTCGCTGTACGAGCGCGCCCACCCCTACCGCCAGGCGTATCCGGGTGGCATCCTCGACACCGGCAACACGGTGTACGAGCAGGTCAGCGAGCGCGCCACCCGCTTCTGGGGCAGCCAGTTCGTCGGCGATCCAGAGTACCGCCTCAAACTCGAAGGGGCCGGGCTGGTCGGCTACCGGGCGTTGACGATTGGCGCGGTCCGCGACCCAATCGCCATCGAAAGCCTCGACTGGGTGTTGGACGCGGTGCGCCAGCGGACCCGCGAGCAATACGGCCAGCTCGAAGAAGGCCCCGGCCGCGACTATCAGATCGTCTTCCACCAGTACGGCAAGAACGGCGTCATGGGTGCGCTCGAGCCGGTCAAGCAGTCGCTGGCCCACGAGATCTGCATCGTGACCGAGGTCGTCGCGCGGACCCAGGAGATCGCCGATCTCGTCGCGCGATTCACCCTTTACCGGCTCCTGTTCCCGACGTTCGTCGGGCAGAAGGCCACGGCCGGCGGTATCGCGATGCTGCGTGATGAGGTGCTCCAAGGCCAGCCGTCGTACCGCTGGACCGTTGACCACCTGTTGCCCGTCTCCGACCCGCTCGCGCTCTTCCCCATCACGCTCGAGGAGGTGGGCGTATGACCGCCACCGTGCCCCTCCACCGGCTGGCGAAGACGATCCGCAGTAAGAACGCCGGCGCGAACCATTACACGCTGGACATCATCTTCGACGATTTCGAGACCTACGAGCGCGTCCGCGAGACGGACGTCATCACCCGTGACCTGATCCGCGACCTGTACGGCATCGACGACGCGCGGATTGCGGCGTTTGTGCACTATCCACCGGGCAACGCGATCAAGATCACCCTCCGCCGCCCAATCGTCAGCGGCGATGTCGGCGACTCCGACGTGTACGGCTGCCAGCAGTACATTCCGCTACTCACCATTCCGATCCCCTGGGACGACGTGTAGGTTTCAATCTGGCGCCTGGAGAGCGAAGACGATGATTCGCGATGATGCGACCTCCCCGACCCCCATATCCGGTAAGTTGACCCGACGCGCGCTCATTCGCCGGATGGCGCTCATGAGCGGCGCGGCGCTCCTCGCCAACGCCTGCGGACCGTCTGCGCCGGCCGCTGCCCCCGCGGCACAAGCGCCCGCGAAGCCTACCGAGGCGCCCGCGAAGCCGGCCGCGGCGCCGGCGAAGCCCACCGAGGCACCGGCACAGCCCGCTCAGGCGACGACCGCGCCGGCGGCCAAGGCTCCTGCCGCTGCCACCGCACCGGCGCAAGCGGCCAGCCCGGCTCAGACCGCGGCCCCTGCCGCCAAGACGCAGCGGCCTCAACTGGTCGTCGCCCAGGTGGCCGACATCCAGACGCTCGATCCGACCATGCACCGCCAGCGCCAGACCCAGAACGTGCATCAACTGATCTTCGACTCGGCGTTGCATCGGACCAACGACTTGCAGCTACGCGGACATCTGGCTGAGTCGTGGAAGCAGGTCGACGAGAAGACATTCGAACTGAAGATGCGGGCCGGCGCGAAGTGGCATGACGGCACGCCGGTCACCGCGAAGGACGTGAAGTTCAGCTACGACCGGACCCTCGATCCCGCCCGCAAGGCGCCCCGAGCCGGCCTGCTCGATATGGTGGCCTCCACCGAGGCGCCCGACGATGCGACCGTCGTCATCAAGACCAACCGTGCCGATCCCCTGACGCTGGTGTTTCTGAACTACCATGCGATCGTCCCGATGAAGGCCGTCGAGGCGAAGGGCGACGCGTTCTTCAGCGCGCCGATTGGAGCCGGGCCGTTCGTCTTCAAGGAGTGGAAGAAGGACGAGCGTGTCGTTATGGAGGCCAACGACGCCTACTGGGACGGCGCGCCCGGCGTCGGGACGCTGATCGTACGGCCCATCGCCGACCCATCCACGATGCTCGCCGAGCTCGAGTCGGGCGGCATCGACATCGCGGCCGAGATCCCGCCGTCGCTCGCCCCGCAACTCAAGGGGAACTCCCAGATCAAGCCGCTCACCGCGCCCAGCACCGTCGTACAGTTCATCGGCTTCAACACCAAGACGAAGCCGCTCGACAACGTCCAGGTCCGCCAGGCCTTGAACCATGCGATCGACAAGCAGGCGATTATCGACAGCCTGATGAACGGGCTCGCCACCTCGATTCCCGGCCCCCTCTTCCCCGAGGCGCGCGGCTTCGATAAGTCCGTCACCGGCTACCCGTTCGACCGTGAGAAGGCGAAGTCGCTGCTGGCAGCGGCCGGCGTAGGAAGCGGGTTCGAACTGAGCCTGGACACTGCCGCCCCAACCAAGGAGGTCTGCGAGGCGATTGCCGGTCAGTGGAAGCAGATCGGCGTCACGGCTCGCGTCAACGTCATGGAGGCGGGCGTCCTGACCCAGAAGGTGACGAACGGCGAGTGCGACATGTACTTCAGCTCCTGGGGTGACTCGTCGGCGGATGCGGGCGTGACCTACTATCGCCACTTCCACGGCGGGCAGCGCGCCCAGTTCAAGGACACCGGCTACTCTCG
This sequence comes from Chloroflexota bacterium, assembly GCA_020845495.1. The sequence goes on along the minus strand of JADLFM010000035.1, from coordinate 74,372 downwards.
GCCGGAGCTTGACAAGCTCATCGACGAGGGGCGGGCTGCCTCCGACTTCGCGAAGCGTCAGCAGATCTTCGCCCAGGCGCTCAAAACGATCGTCGACGACGCGCCGTGGGCGTTCCTCTGGCAGCCCCAGACACTGGCCGCCGCCCGCGCCAACGTCAACGGCTTCACGCCCCGCATGGATGCGTACCTCTTCTTGCACAAGGTGACGAAGGGATAGCGGCAACCCTATGCTCCGGTACCTCGCGCGACGGCTGGTTCTGCTTGGCCCGGTGCTGATCGGCATCTCGGTGCTGACCTTCTCGATCATGCAGATCATTCCGGGCGATCCGGTCATGATCATGCTGCAAGGGCAGACCCATACGCCGGAAGAAGTGGCGACGATCCGGTCCCAGTGGGGGCTGGATCAACCGGCCGTCGTGCAGTACCTGAACTACCTGCGTCAACTGGCGGTCGGCGACTTCGGCCGCTCGTTCATGCTCCAGCGGCCGGTTCTACCGGTCCTGGTGCAGTACCTGCCGGCCACCATCGAGCTTGCGGCGGTGAGCCTGCTGATCGCGCTCATCATCGCGCTCCCGCTCGGCGTCATCTCGGCGATCGAGCAGCACACCTGGATCGACCGGGCCTCGGCGATCCTGGCCATCCTCGGCATCTCGATGCCGGGGTTCTGGGTCGGCCTGCTGCTCATCATCGTGTTCGCCGTCACCCTGGGCATTTTGCCCGTCTCCGGGCGCCTCGAGTACGGCGTTGGGCTGCATGAGATCACCGGCTTCTACGTGCTCGACAGTCTGCTGACCGGCAACCTGCCGGCTCTCAAAGATGCGCTCGCGCACCTGATCATGCCGGCTGCCGTCCTCGGAGCCTCGATGGCTGCCCACACCACCCGGCTGGTGCGGTCGAGCATGCTCGAGGTCGCCCGTCAGGATTTCGTGACGTGCGCTCGTTCCAAGGGCCTCGGCGAGCGAGCGGTGGTCGTGGGCCACATGCTGCGAAATGCCCTGATCCCTACGGTGACCATCGTCGGCATGCAGGCCGGGACGATCCTGGGTGGCGCCATCGTGATCGAGACGATCTTCGCCTGGCCGGGCTTAGGGCGGCTGACGGTCCAGGCCATCGGGGCGCGCGACTACTTCCTGTTACAGGGGATCGTGCTCGTCTTCGCGATCACACGAGTGGCGTTCAACGTCCTTACCGACGTCCTGTACGCGGTCATCGACCCGCGCATTCGGTTCAGTTGAACCTCATGGCCGTCAGCAAGGGTACCGCCGATCCCCAGATCGAGACATACCAGGTGCCGACGATTGCGTCGGCGCGGCCTCAGACGGCTCGCGGCGAGCTTCGCATCGTGCTTGGGTTGCTGGCGCGCAATCGCTCGGCGCTCGTTGGGGCCGGCATCTACCTGGGTTTCGTCCTGATGGCGTTCCTCGCGCCGCTGCTCGCGCCGTCCGACCCCCAGGAGCAAACCCTGACCAGCCGCCTGAAGCCGCCGGTCTGGATGACGGGCGGCAGTTCCGCGTACGTGCTCGGGGCGGACAATCTGGGCCGCGATATCGCGAGCCGCTTGATCTACGGAGCGCGCGTCTCGATCGTCGTGGGCGCGGCGACCGTCAGCGCCTGCGCAGTGCTCGGTAGCGTGCTTGGCGCCGTGGCGGGCTACTGGCGGGGGCGCCTCGATGCCGCACTCATGCTGGTGCTCGACATCTGGATGGCGTTCCCGTCGCTTGTGCTGGCCATCGCGCTGAGCGCCGCGCTCGGCCCGAGCCTGACGAACCTGATCCTGGCGCTGGTGCTGACCGGCTGGGTCGCCTACTGCCGCATCATCCGGGGTGAGGTGCTGTCGCTGCGCGAGCGGGAGTTCGTGCTGGCGGCGCGGGTCAGCGGCGCGACCGGCCTGCGGATCGTGGCCAAACATCTCCTGCCCAACGTGCTGGCGCCGATCCTCGTCCTGGCGACGCTCGAGATGGCGACCGTCATCATCGCCGAGGCCGCACTCAGCTTTCTCGGGCTGGGGGTCCAGGCCGAGCAGCCGACGTGGGGGGGTATGCTGAACGATGGGCGGCAGTTCTTGCGACAAGCCTGGTGGCTGGCCACCTTCCCCGGCGCCGCCATCTCGTTGCTGGTGCTCGGCATCAACCTCTTCGGCGACGGATTGCGGGATGCCCTCGACCCACGACTGCGCAGGTAGCGCCTGGAGAGTACCGTGCTTGCGACTGATCTCGTCACGCTCGAAGGCACACCCGCGCAGGCGGGAGCCCGCTACGGCACGGCCACGTCCGCCTGCATCCGCCGCTATCTCGCAGACTTCCTCACCAACGTCGAGGTCGAAGGCATCGGGATAGCGGAAATTCGGCGGAGAACCGAGATCTACACGCGCATCGTCGACCGCCTGGCGCCCTGGTGGCACGCGGAGATGGCGGCAATCGCCGGGGCCGCCGGCGTGAGCGCCGAGGACTACACCGCCTACGTCGCCCAGAAGTACGTCATCCGAACGACTCGGCCCCCCTCGCCACCGCCCGCCCCGCATGAATGCACTTCGTTCGTCTCAGTGGGTCGGGCGAGCGCAGCGGGCGATTCGCTCTTGCACAAGAACCGGGACTCGGCCGCGCGGGCACAGGGGCTTTGGATTCGCCAGGACGTCGGCTGCCACCGCTACCTGGGCGGCGGCGACAGCGGCGACCATGGCGTGATCCACTTCGTCAACGAGAAGGGACTGGCCGGGGCCATGAACGCCGGCTCGCTCAGCGAGGACACCGCCCCAGATGGCTGGCCGACCCCCCAGATCTTGCGGCTGATCGCGGAGCGGGCGGCTACATGTCAGGAAGCGCTCGAGATCGTCCGTGAGATCGTGGGGCAGGGCTGGTACACCAACGGGGCGCGCGGCTCGATCTGGCTGTTCGTCGACCGCGAGCGGGCGCTGATCGTCGAGAACACTCGCCACGATCTCGACGCCGCCTGGATCGAGGATCGGACCGTCGCACGTGCCAACGACTTCCTGCTCCCTGGCATGTGGCACCGGTCTTCACCCGACGCCGAGACGAACACCCGCTTTCTGGCCGCCCGGGACGGCGCAGCGGCGCTGGACGGCTGCGCGAGCTCGTTTGGGCTGATCCAACTCGCCAGGAACGAGTCGACGGAACCGCGCGCCATCTGTTCGGACTCGACCCTCTCCGGTTTCACGGCCTCCGTGGGAAGCGGCCCGCACGGGGCGCTCGTCTCGGTCGGCCATCCGGCCAGCGGCATCTACACCCCGTTCTTCGTCGAGGCGGCCGGCGTCCCGTCGTTCGTCATCGACGGAAGGCTCTGGTCAGCGATCGAGCGACGCCGGCAGTCGCGGGCCGCTGCCGCGGCGGTCGCGGATCTCTGGCAGATCGAGCACCAGATGCAGGCCGAGAGCGCCGACCTTCGGGCGCGGTGCGGGCGGTTTAGCGCGGACGACCGTGCCCAGGCGCTCACCGATGCCTCGGCCGCCTGGGCGGCCCGCGCCTATCGAGCAGTGCTGGCTGCCGCGGGTGAGGCGGCCGAGTTACTGAACTGAGGCCGCCATTCCGGGGGGCGAACATCAGCGTTCTGCACGCCCCCCTCACCGCTTGCTCCTCGCGTCATGCGTACAGGCCGCGCATGCGGCGGGCCTCCATGATCCGGCTCATCGCCACGGTGTAGGCCGCCGTGCGCAAGTCGTGGCCGAGGTCGTAGCGCTCGGCGGCATCGACGAGCACGTGATACGCGGCGCGCATTTTCTCATCCAGCCGCTCGTTCACCTCGGCCTCGGTCCAAAAGTAGCCGTAGCGGTCCTGGACCCACTCGAAGTACGAGACTACCACCCCGCCCGCGTTGGCCATGATGTCCGGCACGACCGGGATACCTCGACTGGCTAAGATCTCGTCGGCCTCGGCGGTCGTCGGCCCGTTCGCTCCCTCGACGATCAGTTTGGCACGAATTCGGCCAGCGTTCTGCTCAGTCAACTGCCCTTCGAGCGCGGCCGGCACCAGCACGTCGCACTCGTGCGTCAGCAACTCGTCATTCGTCATCGTCTGGGTGCCGGGGAAGCCCTCTACGTAGCGGCGCTCGGCGCGGTAGCGCAGCACGGCCGGGATGTCGAGCCCGTCAGCGCGGTAGATGCCGCCGTTGACGTCGCTGACGGCGACCACCTTTGCACCGGCCTCGGCCAGCAAGCGGGCCGCGTTCGAACCGACGTTGCCAAACCCCTGGACGGCAATGCGCGCCCCTTCGAAGTCACGTCCGAGAGAGCGCATCGCCTCGCGGGTCGTGATGACGATCCCGCGCCCGGTCGCGTCCTCGCGCCCCTTGGAGCCGCCCAGAACTGGCGGCTTGCCCGTCACGACGCCCGGTTCGACGTACCCCTTCTTCATCGAGTAGGTGTCCATGATCCAGGCCATCACCTGGGCGTTGGTGCCGACGTCCGGGGCCGGGATGTCCAGGTTTGGGCCGATCAGGTCGAAGATCTCGGCTGCGTAGCGTCGCGTCAGCCGCTCGAGCTCACTGACCGAGAGCGCGCTCGGATCGCAGGCGATGCCGCCCTTCGCTCCGCCGAACGCCACGTCGACTAGCGCGCACTTCCACGACATCCAGGCCGCGAGCGCCTTCACCTCGTCGAGGTCTACATCTGGGTGGTAGCGGAGGCCACCCTTGCCAGGGCCACGCGTGTTGTCGTGAAGGATGCGGTAGCCAGTGAAGACGTGGACACGTCCATCGTCCATGGGGATCGGCAGCGCGACGATCACCTGACGCTTCGGGTGCTTGAGCATTTCGACCTCGTCGTCGCGCAGGCCGAGCACGCCAGCCGCACGGTCGACTTGCTCCAACACATCCTCGAACGGGTTCTCGTGCGTGGTCCCGCTTGGCCGACCGGCCGGACCACCCCGAGCGCGCATGTGAACGGACACGCTGTCCCCCTTGTCTGAATGCCGCCGCCAGTGGCGGCCCGAGTTCAGGAGGAGCACGACGCCAGGCGGCCGGTGGCTCGGCAGGATCGCCGGGCCACCGGTGCGACTGGGCTTACTCCCTGGTCTCAGTCGCGGTCGAACGATCTCCGGACGAATCGACGTCCTCGGATCGAGCCGTGCTCTCGCCAGGAGGTATTGGCAGCATCACCCATGCCCGCGGTGCCTACGGTCGGATGACCGTGCCGTCGGCGCGGCGGATCTCCGGCCAGGCGCCGTTGAGCGGATGCTCCGGGAACGGGTACTTCGCGGCCTGCGTCTCGTCGACGTCGATGCCGAGGCCGGGTTGCTCGTTCGACCACATCGCGCCGTCGTGGATATCCGGGCAGCCGGGGAAGACCTCACGGGCCCGCTCCCCGAACAGATGCGCCTCCTGAATCCCGAAGTTGTGGCAGGCCAGGTCGAGTTGGAGGTTGGCCGCATGCCCGACCGGCGAGACGTCGCCGGGGCCGTGCCAGGCTGTCCGCACGCCGAAGAGCTCGCAGAACGCCGCGAGCTTGCGAGCCGGCGTCAGGCCGCCGATGTCCGAGATGTGAACCCGGATGAAGTCGATCAGGCGGTCGCGGATCAGCGGGATGTACTCGTGCTGGTTGACGTACAGCTCGCCCATCGCGATCGGGACGCTGGTCTGCTGACGCAAGAGCCGGAAGTAGTCGTTGTCCTCTGGCGCGAAGACATCTTCGAGGAAGAACAACTTGTATGGCTCCAGGTCCTTCGCAAGCTGAATCGCCATGATCGGCGGAACCCGCTCGTGGATGTCGTGGAGGAGCTCGACCTCCTCGCCGAGCGCGCCGCGGAGGTGCTCGAACATGCGCGGCACCAGCCGACAGTACGGGCGCGGCTCCCAGGGCCGCTGGCCGACCGTGAGCCGGTAGGACGGCATCGGCTGGGCGCCCTGCGGCGTGATCTGGGAGCCGCCGGTGCCGTACGTCGAGTAGCCAGCCACCTGGATCTGGCAGCGTACGTAGCGATACCCCTGCTCGACGTACTGACGCGCACGGTCCTCGAGCTCCGCGAAGTCACGACCGTTGGCATGGACGTAGACGTCAGCCGCGCGGCGGGCCTTGCCGCCGAACAACTGGTAGACCGGCATGCCGGCCCGCTTGCCCTTGATGTCCCAGAGCGCCTGGTCGACGCCAGACATGGCGTTGTTCAGGACCGGACCGCTTCGCCAGTAGGAGCTAACGAAAGACGCCTGCCAGATGTCTTCGATGTCGTTCGGGTCGCGCCCGACAAGAAACGGCTTCAGATACTGCTCGATAGCCGTGACGACCGTCAGTGGACGCTGGGTGAACGTCGCGCAGCCGACGCCGTACAGGCCCGGCTCGGTCGTCTCCACCTTCACGACCACCAGTCGGATGCCGTCCGGCGCCGTGCAGATCGCTCGGACGTCCGTGATCTTGAGTGCCGGCATGCCGCCGGACGGTTCCCAGGCTGGCGCTACCGCTGGCCCATCCCCGCCCGAAGAAGCTCCCTCGGCCATGTTGCTACCCCTTCCTGGTGCCTCTGCTCCCTAGCCGCTCAGTCCGTGTGCAGGCCGCCGTTGATGTCGATGTGGGTGCCGGTCACGAACGACGACAGGTCCGACGCCAGGAACAGCACCACCGACGCGACTTCCTCGGCCGTCCCCATCCGGCGCAGCGGCGTCGCCTCGATCATCGCCTGCCGGCGGTCGGGCGGGAACTGGGCCGGCATCGCCGTGTCGATGACGCCGGGATTCAGGGTGTTGACCAGGATGCCATGCGGCCCGCCCCACTTCGCCATCGACTTGGTCAAGCAGGCGATGGCCGCCTTCGAGGCCGAGTAGTCCGCACCCGCGACGACCCCGCCGACCTGCCCGCCCATCGAGCCCATGTTGATGATCCGGCCTCCACCCTGGTGCTGCATCAGTCGGAGCGCGTACTGCGCCACCAGGAACGCCCCACGCAGGTTCACGCTCATCAAGCGGTCCCACTGCTCGGCAGATAGCTCGTCGATGGGGGTCTTCGAGAAGACGCCGGCGTTATTGTGGAGGACGTCGAGCCGCCCGAAGCGGAAGACTACCCGCTCGAACATCGGCCCGATCTGCTCGGGGTCCGAGACATCCACCTGGAGCGCCAGCCCTTCGCCGCCACGCGCCTCGATGCCCCGCACGACGTCCTCGGCGCTGGACAGGTCGACGTCGGCCACAGCGACCTTCGCGCCCTCGCGAGCCAGTAATTCGGCGGTCGCCCGCCCAATCCCTCGGCCACCGCCGGTCACCAGCGCGACCCTTCCATCCACCAGACCCATCGTCATCCTCCCGCATACCTCATTCATCGTCGAGGCTGGCGTGACCGCCGCCACCCTCAGGGTAGCCTGCTCGCAGGGTGTCGCGTTACCGCCACCGGAGCAGCCTGGGGGCGAGGGCACATCGTACCGGAGCTGGCACCAGTGCCAGCTCCGGCTGGGGCACCCCAGGGGCACCCCTGTGGGACGAGGGCACCTCCGCGGCGCAACCGATCAGAGCCGCGCGATCTCGGCGTAGCTCCCCAGGCGCTCGCGGAGCAGGCCGCCGCCGATACGGCCGCGCAGGTAGGCGCGGACGCTGCGCGCCAGCCGGTAGCCGGTTCCGGCCAGCACGATCGCTTTGAGTTGCACGTAACCGCCGTACCCATAGTGCGAGCGGTAGAAGTACGCCTGGCTGCGGTGGAACTCGACCGACATTCGCTCGCGGTGCGCCGAGGTCGACGCTGCGCCGACGTGTACAGCCCGTGCGGCCGGCGTGTACAGGTTTTGCCAGCCGGCTCGGCGGAGACGCAGGCACAGGTCCGTCTCCTCGAAGTACATGAAATAGGCCGGGTCGAACGCGCCGACCTGTTCGAGGGCCGTGCGACGGAGCAGGATGAACGCCCCAAGCAGATGCTCGGCGCGGAACGTCGTCTCGAAGCAGGCTACTGGGTAGCGGCCGTTCCGTTCACTGTCGATGGGGATGACGTCGAAGAAGCCGAAGAACGCCTGCCGAAGATCGGGAAAATGGAATGCGGAGTGCTGGAAGCGGCCATCCTCGTACTCCAGCCGCCCACCGAGTGCACCAGCCTCCGGGTGGGCCTCGGCCACGTCGAGGAGATGACGGAAGGCGTCCGGCCGGACGATGGCGTCAGGATTGACGAGCGCGAGGTACCGGCCGCGCGAGACGGCGATGGCACGGTTGTTGGCCTTCCCAAAGCCGAGGTTTTCGGGGCTGCGAATCAACAGAACGTCTGGAGAGTGCGCGGCGACCAGATCGGCAGTTCCATCTGGCGAGGCATTGTCGACCACGATGACCTCCGCCTTCAGGCCCCGGATGGCCTCGCCAATCGCGTTCAGGCAACGCTCGATCAGCGCCCGCCCGTTGTAGGTCACGACGATGACTGACAGGTCGAGCGCCGGTCCACCTCCCGCCCTCGGCAGCAACTCGTTCGCACTCATGGCGTCGCCATGATCGACTGAAGGTAGCGGAGAGGGACGCGCCGACGGGATTGGATAGCTCGGCGAGCCGACCAGGCGCACGGCAAGGCGCGCAGCCCGGCAAGCTGCCCTCGCAGACGAGCGCGAGCGGACGGCTCGCGGACGTGCCGCAGTGCCTCGCCAGCGATCCGGAGTTGTGCCAGCGCGATGCGCGGCCACCAGCGTCGGAGTAGCGGCCCCGGCATGTTGGTCATCAATACCCGCAGGAAGTTCCGCCCGCAGTAGTAGCTAGCGGTCGGTCCGCCGCCAGTCGCGCTGAGCATGTGATAGACGACCGCGCTCGGAACGTAGACGCAACGATACCCCAGCAACTGGCTCCGAAACGCGAGATCGACGTCTTCGCAGTACATGAACAGCGACTCGTCGAACAGCCCCACGTCCTCCAGCATCGAGCGGCGGTACGCGGCCGCCCCAGCGCAGGCCCCAAAGATGAGCTCCGGGCGGTCGTAGCGCCCGTCGTCGCGCTCCCAGACCCCCCGGTTCCCGGGGACGCCGTCCAGGCGGTAGAAGTCGCCGGCCGAGTGGATGTGGTCGCGACGGTCGAATAAGAGCATCTTGGAGGCGGCCGAGCCGGCCTCGGGCGTGGCCTGGAGCGCCCCCACAAGCTCGGCCAGCCAGTCGGGGTGGGCCTCGATGTCGTTGTTGAGCGTCACGACGATCTCGGCGTCGCTCGCGCGAATACCAACGTTCGTGGCGATGGCCAGCCCGTAGTTACGGTCCAGCGGGATGACGCGGGCCTCGGGGTATTCGCGCGCCAGCACCGCGAGCGAGTCGTCGGTCGAGCCGTTATCGACGACGATGGTCTCGAAGTCCTGCCAGCGCTGTTGGCGCAGCGAGTCGAGGCAGATCCGGAGCAGGCGAGCGCCGTTCCAATTCGGGATGATGACGACGGCAGCCGGCGAGGTCCCGACCCTTTCCGTGCGCTGCCACTGGGGACGCCGTCCCTGGGGACGCCGTCCTTCGGGCTGGTCGGTTGGCTCGGCGGCAGGCAGCATGGCGGCAGGGGGGATTATAAACGCGCCCACCCGCCTGGCTGGGCCGTACCTTGCGTGGGCGTATCACCGCCACGGTCGGCCCGCGGCGTGAGGTCCCGTGGACTGATCCGGGCGCTCGGAATGGGGCGCCCCGCGGGTTCAGGAAGGCACCGGTGTTACAGGCTTCGAGGGGTACTCGCTCCCCTCCTCGGCGGGCTTGGCGGTGGGCTCAGCGGGCGTGAATAGCGCCGTCAGCGCCGCGCCGACGACCACCAGCGCTCCAACCACCATCAGGCCAAGCCCGAGGCCAGCGGCGAGTCCGACGAACAGGGCCAGCCAGTCGGATGATGCGATCGTCAGGGTGTCGGCGGGGGACATCGGAGGCTCCTCGTCGCGTTCGGGGTCGCGTTCGTTCGCTCCCACCTACGCTACGTGCAGCGCCTCCGACCTGTCCGCCGCGCCGACCACATGCCCACTGTTCGGCCGCCGACACTCCGCCCAAAGACGCCGGGGAGAACCGATGCCGTCTTCGGACCGAGCAAGCCTCTCAGCCCGGCTACGCTGGCTCGATCTGCGCTCGGTCGAGCAGCCAGCGCCGGTCGGGCACGCTCCAGACGAGCGTCCAGGTGCCCCGGAAGCGATTGGTGACGGTCCCGCCGCCGGGCGTCGAGTCGGTCGCCGCCAGGACGACCTTCACCTCGGTCGGGATGGCGCCGGGAGTGGTCGTCACGTCGATGGCCTGGGTCGTCGCGTAGCCGGCCTTCCAGCGCTCGAAGGGGTTCTTCGCCTGGAGCGCCGGGCTGTAGAAAGCGTAGGCCTCGTCGTAGCGGCCGTCGGAGAGCGCGCGGTAGAACGCCTCCACCGTCAACCTCTGCACGTCGTTCGGCTCGACGGTGTCTTCCAGCACCACCAGATCGTCGCCGACGAGTGCCGTCACCATGCGCTCGCTCGCGCTCGGGCAACAGTTCGGCTCGAACCCCACGTAGTGGGGGGCATAGATGACCAGCCGCCCGTTCTCAATCTCGGCGCCGATCTTGTAGCCGGTCCGAATCAGGACAAGCTCGGGGCGTGGATCGGCCTGGCGGTACAGCAGGAAGCCGAGCGCACCGGCCGTGCCGCTCGAGTGAACGATGAGCACCGCTTCCTCGATGCCATCGCCGTCCAGGTCGCCGTACTGAAGGTCGCTCGGGTCGGTCAGCGCGTAGCCGGAGAGTGCCTCGGCGTCCGCGCCCCAGGCAACGCTGATGTAGGCGCCGAAGTCGCCCGGTGGCGCGTAGGCATCAGGCACGATGGTGATGTGCGGATCGTGCACCAGGACGTCGTTCCAGTCGACGCTGCGAAGCGATGTGGCCGCAGATGAGGGAGCGGCCACACTCGCCAGGACGCTTGCGATGAACGCGACGACCGCCGTAAGCGTCACGATCCGCTGCCGCCCCGCGCTCGCTGCCCACGTACCCGGGCGCTTCCCTCCCAACCACCACGATCCCGCCTTCGACCTCACTGCGCCCACCGTTCGCACCCTCCCACTTCTGCGCGGGCCGCCGCGCACCCCGCGCCGGCCGCGGAAGTATGCCCCATTGGGTTTGGGAGTCGTGAGTGTATGGGCGGCAGCCAGAAAGGGGCGAGAGGCGGCGGATGGCTCCCCGGGAGAAATAGGTGAGAAGCCTGGAGCGGGCACCGGGGTCAGGCGAGGTGGGCGGTGGGCAGGGCGGCGGGCAGACGGATGTGGAAGCTGCTTCCCTCGCCCGGCGTGCTCGTCACCGTGACGCTGCCGCGGTGAGCGCGCACGATCCGGTCGACGATGGCCAGCCCCAGGCCCATCCCGGCTGGTCCCCCGCCTGTGCGCCCCTCGACCCGGTAGAACCGGTGGAAGATGAACGGCAATTCCTCGGCCGGGATGCCCTGGCCGGTGTCGCGGACCTCCAGATGGTGTGACTCCTCGCCGGCCCGTACGCGGATCTGGACCTCGCCGCCGATGGGCGTGTACTTGAGCGCGTTCTCGACCAGATTGCCGCACGCTTGAACCAGCCGTGCAAAGTCACCCCGCACGATCGGGTCGCCGGTGACGCTCAGGTCGAGCACGATCTGGCGGCGCGATGCCTCGGCGGACCATTCGGCCACTGCCTGTCGCGCCACCTGCCCCAGCAGGACCGGCTCCAGAGCGAGCGTGAGCCGCCCGCCTTCGAGGCGCGCTAGCTCCAGCAGGTCGTCGGCGAGCCGGCCGAGCCGGTCGGTGTGTCCCACCAGGCCGGCGACGAGCCGGTCACGCAGGGCTGGCTCACGGTCAGCGCCCTGCTCGAGCGCCTGGGCGGCGGTCTGCATCGCACCGGCAAGCGCGTGTAGCTCGTGGGAGATATCGGCGGCGAATTCTTGCCGCGCGATCTCATACTCGCGGAGCCGCGCCGACGCTTCGTTGAACACGTCCACCAGTTGACCGACCTCGTCGTCAGACGCGTTCATCAGCCGTTGCTCGAAGTTCCCGGCTGCCAGCGCCTGGGTCGCCCGTGCCAGCGCTCGGATCGGGGTGGTCAGCGCATTCGCGAAGCCGGCCGCGAGCGCCGCCGCGACGAGTGCCGTGGCAAGTGCGCCGGCCGCGATGCCGAGGTTCAACTGGTCGATCGTGCCGCTGATGTCTCGAAGCTGGTAGGCGAGGCGCACCGCCCCCACCACCTGCCGGTTCCGCTCGACGGGCAGCGCGACGTACAGGATCTCGCTTTGCGGCCCGGAGCGCGGCAGGACACCCCGCACGGTCTCGCCGTGGAGCGCGGCAGCTAGATCCGCATCCTCATTCTGCTGGCCCACCACCGTCCGCTGCTCGACCTCAGAGGCGCCGACGACCCGGCCGTTCGCGTCGACCACGACCGCTCGCGCCGTGGTCTCAGAGTCGACGAGGGTCAGGATCCGCCCGACCGTTCGGCCGTCTCCGACCGCCAGTTCGTCGGCGACCTGCCCGGCGATGAGCCGCGCCTGTGCCTCTAGATCGCGCTCCAGGCGGTCGATCAGGAGCCGTTCGAGGGTGCCCGCGATCAGGAGCGCGAACGCCACCACGGCCAGCAGCGTCAAGCCGCCAAAGGTCAGCGTCAGGCGGGCACGCAGACCGCGCGCCAGCCCGCCCCGGTGGATGCGATCAAGCTTTGCGTGGGGGCTCGAGTCGATAGCCAACACCACGTACCGTATGGATGTAGACCGGGTGGTCGGGGTCCGGCTCGATCTTCTTGCGAATCGCTCGGATGTAGACGTCCAGCGCGCGCTCGTCGCCGAAGAAGTCGGCGCCCCAGATCGAGTCGAACAGGTAGCGGCGGGTGAGCACCGAGCCTGCCCGCTCGGCGAGCAGCAGCAAGAGATCGAACTCGCGCGCCGAGAGCTGGACTGGCCGCTCGTCCACCGAGACGGTCCGAGCGTCGCGGTCGATCCTCAAGCCGCCGGCCGCGAGCTCGCCGAGCACGGCCGGCCCGGCCGCCGGCTGGCGGGCGCGGCGGAGGCCGGCCCGGATGCGGGCCAGCAGTTCAGTCGAGGAAAACGGCTTGGTCACGTAGTCATCGGCGCCGGCATCCAGCCCGATCACCTTGTCAGTCTCCTGCCGCCGGCCCGTGAGCATGATGACCGGACCGTTCCAGAAGGTGCGGAGCCGTCGGCACGCCTCCACGCCGTTCAGATCCGGCAGGCCGACGTCCAGCAGGACGAGATCCGGCGGCGACCGGCGGGCGTGCTCGAGCATCTCCGTCGCCGTTGCAGCCACCGAGACGGCGTAGCCTTCCCGACGCAACAAGAACCCCAGCGAGTCGGTCAGGAGCGGATCGTCGTCGACCAGCAGCAGCGCGCTTTCCATGACACCCTCTATGTTGGCGTCGGTGCGGCCACCAGGGTCAAACGCGGTCGGTACCGGCAGCGCCAGGACTGCGCCGACGGCGAGGACGTCGGTGGCATCAACGCCCCTCGATAGAAGGACTGTACCAGGAGGGAAAGCTGCTCCGCACCGAACGCGGCGGTCTCCCCGCGCTCCACCGTAGCCGGGGATCACGCGCGCCTGTGCCGCTCGTTCGGCGCTGGTCTTGCTCGGAGGACGATGTACCGCTCCACACCCCCGGGTTGTTCGACAATCGGCGGTGTCTGGAGTGTGCCCGGCGGTGTCGAGACGCGCGGCTGGATCTGGTACCCGGATGCCCGTCACGGTGATGCTCCGCGGTGCTCGACCGTGGGCAGGGTAACAAACGTGCATCGAGCGGTGTTTGACCGGAAGAATCCCCGACGGTGCACAGAATTACTTTGGTATCATCGAAGCATCTTCCGTCCGGGGCGTGATGAGCGGACGAATGGTCAGGCAGGGCCAGGCCGGCGGGCGCGGTCTCGTGGAGCGCGGTCTCGTAGAGCGTGGCCTCGTAGAGCAGGCTGAGCCTCGTCCCTTGCCACCCGGAGGACCAGTGAGCGGTGTCTTGACGTGCCCGGCGCAGTGAACCGAGCCGTGCGAAACAGGTGCGTTTCCCGATGACGCCGAGCCCCGCGTCATCCGTACAACGCTGGGCGCTTACCGAGGCAACGCGGGTGGACGGCGAACCGGTGGTGCGCCGAGTGGCGTGGCCAGGGCGGCCGCGGCAGATCCACGCGAGACAGAGTACAGGTAGGTCTGGATGGGTCTGACACGCGTCGCAATTCATCGCCCGGTGTTCATTCTGATGGTGATCCTGGCTATGGTCGTGCTCGGCCTGGTCTCGTTCACCCGCTTGAATGCCGAACTGTTCCCGAATATCAACGTGCCCGTCGTCACGGTCGCGACCACCTACCAGGGAGCCGCGCCCGACGACGTCGACCGGCTGGTGACCCAACCGATCCTGGATGCTGTCTCGGGCCTGGCCAACATCGACTACATTCAGTCGTCCTCCGCCGAGGGCGCCTCGCGGGTCACCATTACCTTCACCGACGCGGCGAATGTCGACGTGGCGGCCATCGACGTCCAGCGGCGAATCGGCGCCATCAGCAATCAGTTGCCCGCCGACGCCGACGATCCTTCGGTGTTGAAGCTCGACCCGAGCCAACAGCCGGTCCTGTACCTTACGTTCTCCGGCGACCAGCCGCTTGACCGGCTCTATCAGTTCGCAGACGACCGCATCAAGCCGCGTCTGGAGTCGCAGAACGGCGTGGCGTCGGTGACGATCAACGGTGGCCTCGAGCGCGAGATCCAGGTTCAGGTGGACCCGAACCGGCTCCGCGCCTACGGCCTGACCATCGATCAGGTACAGCAGGCGCTGTCCCGCGAGAACCAGGGGCAGCCGAGTGGCGCCATCGACCGTGGCCGTGACCGCACGACTCTCCGCGTGTATGGCCTGTTCCAGTCGGTCGACGAGCTCAGAGACCTGCTCGTCATCGGCTCGGACGGGAGCGGCATTCGCCTCGGCGAGGTGGCGAACATCGTCGATACCTACAAGCGTGTGACCAGCCGCACTTTCCTGAACGGGCGGGAAGCGGTCTCGCTGACCGTCACGAAGCAATCTGGCAGCAACGAGATCGCTACCGTTGATGGCGTGCGCGCCGAGCTTGCCCGGCTCGATCCGGAACTGCCGGCCGGCACGCAGTTGACGGTCATCAACGACACGTCGATCATGACGCGGAACTCGCTCGACGGCGTCTACCAGAGCCTCTTCGAGGCGGTCATCCTGACCGGACTGGTGCTGCTGATCTTCCTCCATACGATGCGCAGCACGCTGATCGTCCTGTTCGCGATCCCGACCTCGCTGATCTCGACGTTCCTCGCGATGATGTTCCTGGGGTTCACGCTGAACCTGATGTCGAGCATCGCGCTGGTGATGGTGATCGGCGTGCTGGTCGACGACTCGATCGTGGTGTTGGAGAACATCTTCCGGCACCTGGAGCTTGGCGAGACGCCCTGGACGGCCGCGCTGAAGGGACGCTCCGAGATCGGGATGGCGGCGATCGCCATCACCCTGGTGGACGTGGTGGTGTTTACGCCGGTCGCGTTCATGTCGGGCACGGTCGGCAGCTTCTTCAAGCAATTCGGCCTCGTCATTGCCTCGGCCACGCTGCTGTCGCTGTTCGTGTCGTTCACGCTCACGCCGATGCTCGCCTCACGCTGGCTCAAGAGCGGCCACCAGCGGCCGGCCTTCCGTCCCTGGCGGCTGTTCGTCAACGGCTTCGAGGCGGCATTCTCCGCTTTCCAAACGGTGTACAGCCATCTGCTCGGATGGGTGCTGCGGCATCGTTGGATACCGGTGCTTGTCGGCGTCGCGTCGCTGGTGGCTGCCATCGCGATGGTGCCGGCCGGGCTCATCAAGTTCGAGTTCATCCCGAGTCAGGATAGCGGCCAACTCTCGGTGACGGTCGAGATGCCGCCGGGGTCGTCGCTCGACGCGACGGAGGGGGTGCTGCGCGTCGTCGAAGGACGGCTCGCCGACATCCCAGAGATGAAGTACTACCTTTCACAGTCCGGCGTCGGCGGGGGCGGAGGCGGCTACGTGGCTGGCGGCGGTGCACGTTTCGGCCGCATCCAAGGCGTGCTCGTAGATCGCCACGATCGAACGCGCTCGCTCAACGACGTCGTGGATGACGTGATCGCGCGGACCCGAGACATTCCGGTCGCGACGATCAGAGTCGGCACGCCGAGCGGTGGCGGAGGCAGCGCCCAGCCAATTCAGGTGCTGATCACCGGCGAGGATCCGCGCACGCTTCAGACGATCGCCGGCCAGGTTCAGGGCGTCCTCGAAGGCATCGCCGGCGCTCGCGACATCACGAACAGCGAATCAGCGGCGAACCCCGAGATGCGGATTGTGCCGGACCGCCGACGTATGGCGGATGCCGGTGTCAGCGCGCAGCAGGTCGCCCAGGTGGTTCGGACGGCGGTAGATGGCACCGTCGCGACGAAACTTCGCCCCGAGGGTCAGGATGAGGTGGACGTTCGGCTGATCGCGACCACGGCCAGCCGAGGCGACATGACGGCGGTCGGCAACCTGCCGATCACCGCCACGCGGGGCGGGCAGACGGCGACGGTCGCACTGAGCCAGGTCGTGCGTTTCGAGCCAGTGAACGGCCCGACCTCGCTCGACCGCCGCAATCGGCAACGCCTGGTGACGGTCGGAGCGAGCCTGGTTGGCTCGACGCCGCTGAACGACGTCAGCCAGCCGCTCAACCAGGGCATCACTCAACTCAAGGCCACAGGCGCGATCCCGGCTGGCTACAACGTCTCACTCGGTGGGCAGAGCGAGCAGCAGGCGAAGGCATTCACCAATATGCTCGCCGCGCTTGGGCTGTCGATCGTGCTGGAATACATGCTGTTGGCCGCGCTCTACGAGAGTTTCATCCTGCCATTTGCCACAATGTTTGCGCTGCCGCTCGCGATCATCGGCGCGTTTGTCGGGCTGGCCGTCACTCACAACACCCTGAACCTGCTGTCGATGATCGGCGTGGTGGTGCTAATGGGTCTGGTTGGCAAGAACGGCATCCTGCTGGTCGACTACGCGAACAACCTGCGGCGGGCCGGCATGCCACGGACCCAGGCGCTCCGCACGGCAGGCGAGACCCGGCTCCGGCCGATCCTGATGACGACGGTAGCGCTGGTGGTCGGGCTGATGCCGCTAGCGCTTGGCCTGGAGGAAGGCTCCGAGGTGTACAAGGGCATGGCCTCGGTCATCATCGGCGGCATGCTCAGTTCGACGCTGCTGAGCTTGCTGGTGGTGCCCTGCATGTACACCTACTTCGATGACTTCCAGGCGTTGATCGGGAGAGCCTGGCGCTGGCGGCCGTTCCGCCGGCGGCGTGCGGATGAGGCGAACGAGCCGGTCGTCGCGGAACAACCAATGCCCAACGGCCACGCCGCACCCGCCGGGCAGCCGACGCTCGCCGGCCAGACCGTCGAACACGGGAAAGCGACGGAGAATGGCCAGCCCACGCCGGAGCGGCGCCGCCTCGGGCGTCCTCGCTTCGAGGAGGTCGGCACCCGGTAACGCACGTGCCCTCCTCAACTCCGGTTGGAACGCCTTTACCCCGATCGTGCGTGCGAGCGGGGGTGAGGGCGTTGTGGTAAGCGAGCAGTCCCGCACGGGGGTGAGCCGGTCACGTACACTGCCCCAAGACTGATACCGCCAGGCCGTCCTCGTGCCTGGGGACGCACGTGTACCACTGCTAGTGCCGCCCACCGGGCAGCCCGATGGCGGGCTGCCCGCTCGACGGCGCCGAGGGAGCCGCCCCGTGAACCTTGCCGATCTCCCGCCAGCCTGGCCCGACGATCCCCTTCCAGCGATCCGCCAGGAGATCGCCCGCACTGGCCGCCGTCTCGTCGTGCTCGACGACGATCCGACCGGCACCCAGACCAGCCACGACGTGCTCGTCGTCACCGACTGGACCGAGGAGGAGTTGACCGCGGCGCTGCGAGAGTCGCACCCGGCCATTTTCGTGCTGACGAACTCGCGAAGCCTGCCCGAGACCGAGGCTGCCGCGCTGGCCGCCGAGGCCGGCCGCAACCTGGCCCGCGCCTCGCGTGCGGCCGGCGTCGACGTGGCGATCGGCTATCGGGGCGACTCGACGCTGCGGGGCCACTACCCGGCCGAGTCCTGGGCCTTGCGCGATGCCTTCGCCGCGGAGTCCGGCAAGCCGTTCGACGGCGAGATCCTGGCCCCGTTCTTCGAGGAGGGCGGACGCTTCACGATCGGCGACACTCACTATGTGTTGCAGGGCGAGACGCTGGTGCCGGCCGGGGACACCGAGTTCGCCCGGGACGCTGCCTTCGGCTATCGTAGCTCGTTCCTGCCGGCCTGGGTACAGGAGAAGAGTCAGGGCCGGGTAGCGGCCGGCGTCGTCCGCTCGGTGCCGCTAGAGGTGGTCCGGAGCGAGGGGCCGGATCAGGTGGCCGCGCGGCTTGCGGACGTCTCGGGCGGGACGATCGTCGTCGCGAACGCCGCCTCGTACCGTGACATGGAAGTGTTCGTGCTTGGGTTGCTACGCGCCGAGGCAGCCGGCAAGCGCTTCCTCTACCGGGTCTCAGCGTCGTTCGTGCGGGTCCGGGCGGGTCTGGAGGCGCGCCCGCTCCTGACCACGAAAGATCTGTTCCCGAGCGGCGTCCCGACGGCTGGCGGCATCACCATCGTCGGCTCGCACGTCCGGCGGTCGACAGAGCAGTTGGAGCAAGCGGTGCACCTGCCCGATCTCCAGGTCCGCGAACTACGAGTGGCGCGGCTGCTGGAGCCGGCCACCCGCGACGCCGAAGTCCATGAGGCCGCCGAGTGGCTGGAGCACCATTACACGAACGGCCGCCACGCCTTGCTCTATACGAGCCGCGACGTGGTGCTCGGGGGAAGCGCTGAGGAGAGTCTGCGGGTGAGCCAGACGGTGTCTGCCGCCGTCGTGGACGTGGCCCGACAACTTCAGACACCGCCACGTTACGTCATTGCCAAGGGCGGCATCACCTCGAACGATCTGGCCATCAAGGCGTTCGGTGCCCGCCGCGCGACGGTCCCTGGACAGGTCGCGCCGGGCGTGCCCTGCTGGGTGCTCGGTCCGGAAAGCCGCTTCCCAGGCGTCCCCTACGTGATCTTCCCCGGCAACGTCGGCACGCCCAAGACGCTCGCTGACGTCATCATGATGCTGCGCGAGGGCTGATGTCGATGAGCGAGCAGATGCACGGCGTCGAAAGCATCCCTCTGCTGCTCGGTAGCCTGCGGGTACGCGTCCTTGCTGCCGCCCAGGAGGCGGCGCGCATTGGTCTGATGTCGATGACGTCCGGCAACTTCAGCGCCCGCGATGCCACGACCGGCCACGTCGTCATCACGCCGAGCGGGCGCTCCTACGCGACGATGCGCCCGGACGATATCGTCGTCGTGGCGCTGGACGGCACCATCATCGATGGCACCCTGAAGCCATCGTCGGAGACGCCGCTCCACCTGGGCGTGTACGAGGCCCGGCCGGACGTGAGCGGGATCGCCCACGTTCACAGCGTTCACGCCAATGCGGTTGGTACGCTCCGCCTGACCGTGCCGCCGATCGTCGGGACGCTCTGGAAGTACGTCGGCGGGGCGCTCGAAACGGCGCCATTCATGGAATCTGGCAGCCGTGAGTACGCCGAGCATGCGCTCAGAGTGATGGGCGACCGCCGTGCGACGATCATGGCGAACCATGGCCTGCTCGCGGTCAGTGAGACGGTCGAGCAGGCGTTGGAGACAGCCACATACGCTGAAGAAGGTGCACGGGTCTTCCTGCTGGCCTGCGCACTCGGCGAGCCAGCCGAGCACCCGAAGCCATCGGTCGGGATGATGTACGCACCCTCCTGGTGGAGGTGAGCGCGCACGAGATCCCCCAGCCCGTGGTGGACGCCCCCAGCCCCGGTGGACGCCCTCACCCCCAGCCCCGATGGGCGCCCTCACCCCCAGCCCCGCTCCCGCACGCGGGAGAGGGGTGCTTTGCGTCGTTCAGTTGGCCTCCACGCACCAAGAGCGGACTCACGCTGCCCACGAAACCCCTCACCCCCCTTTCTGGGGTAGGTATCCTCCCCCCGCTCGAAGAAAGTGGTACATCCGGAGTGGTTATAGGAGGATCCGCAGGAGGCGAGAGTGCGCCAGACGAGGCCGTGGCGCCGCTGGAGGAGTCGCCCCACTCGGAGACAGGAGTCCCGGACCATCGACCGGTCTCGGCCTAGCCGTCCTCACCCCGTTCGTCGTCCCCTTGAGTCGAAACTCCATACCTACCCCAGAAAGACCCCCCCCTCTCCCGCGTGCGGGAGAGGGGGCCGGGGGGTGAGGGCGTACACCTCAGCCCGGGCGTTGGGCGGTCAGGCGCTCCATGTAGAGGGAGACGAATCGGTCCGCGTCGACGTCGAGGCAGACGTCAACATTCGGCTCGCAGCCCCACTGGCCACGCCAATCGGCCATCGACATGCCGGCGGCGCGTCCGCTACCGGTTCCGATGTCGACGTAGACACGCTGCGTGCGGAACAGGGATCGATCGACGGCGTAGGCGACGGCCGCCGAGTCGTGCATCGGGAAGCCGGGCCGTCCGGTTCGGCGGGCGTAGTGGTCGCCGTAATGGCGGCTGATCGCAGCGATCGTCTCGCCGACCCGTCCGGCCCGCTCCCGTAGCGTCTCGACGTGATCCAGGTGCATGAGTGCCTTCATCGTCACGTCCAGGCCAACCATGGTGAGCGGGAAGCCGGCGTGGAAGACGATCCAGGCCGCCTCCGCGTCGCAGGCAAAGTTGGCCTCGGCGAGCGGTGTGGCGTTGCCAGGCAGCGTCACCACGCCACCCATCACGATGACTTCGCGCACCGCCTCGACGATGCCCGGCTCGAGGCGAGCGGCCAGCGCGATGTTGGTGAGCGGTCCGACGGCGATGAGCGTGATCTCGCCCGGCGCGGCCATCACCCGCTCGATGATTTCCTCGGCCGCTCGCCGAGGGCCGGGCTGGCGGGAGGGCACGGGCACATCGACGCCGCCCAGGCCATTGTCGCCGTGGACGACTCCGCCTCCGTCGCGTCGGTGCTCGCGGAGGATCGGCCCGGCGGCGCCCCGCGCGACGGGTAGGTCCGGTCGTTTGGCGACGTCGAGCAGGCTGAGGGCGTTCCGCGTCGTCTGGTCGAGGTCGACGTTGCCGAAGACGGTCGTGACCGCGTCGAGCTGAAGCTCCGGCGAGCGCAGCAGGAAGAAGAGGGCCATCGCATCGTCGATGCCGGGGTCGGTGTCAAAGATCACGCGCGTCGCCATCAGAGCCCTCCTGCCAGCGCGTCAGCGCGGGCGGGGGAATGGTACTCCGGCCGGGCAGACTCCTCACCGTACGCATGAGGAGCCAGAGCGCAGCGCACACGTGGGGGGAGGCCAGGTCGAGACCGGAAGAACGCGGTCGCGCAGCCAAACGATGCCTGCCAGGTTCGCCGCTGATTCGACCGCGAAACCTGCCGATGATATGGCCGATCGGACGTGGAAATGCCGGATTGACGCTGTATACTTGGGGCGACACGGCGATGATGCTCCCGCGACACAGTTCTCTGGTTTTCTTCGAGTGGGCATCGCCGTACGCCCAGGCACGGCCAGAGAACGTCAGGCGAGTCAGGATAGTACGTGCCGTCGATGCGAGAATCGACCTCGGAGCCTCGCCCGTATCAGCGCGTGTACGCGGATCTCCGTGCGCGGATCGAGCGCGGCGAGCTCGCCTACGGGATGCAACTCCCGAGCCAGCCAGCCCTCGCGGCTGAGTACGGCGTCGCCCTACTGACCGTCCGCCACGCCATCGAGCTCCTGCGCCGAGCCGGCTACGTCTCGGTGGAGCACGGGCGCGGGACGTTCGTGACGGACCCGCAGGGCGTCGGGACCGTGCTGGTCGTGGACGACGACGCGCGGGTTCGCTCGGTGCTTGTCGAGCACGTCGTCCTTGCCGGCTATCGGGTCGTCGAGGCGAGCAACGGATCGGAAGCGCTGGAGATGCTGGGGCGAGAGCGCGTCAGCCTGGTGTTCACTGACTTGCGGATGCCGATCATGGATGGCGTCGAGCTACTGCGGCGGGCGCGCCCACGGTATCCGAACACGATCTTCGTCGTGGTGAGCGCCTACCCGGACGACATGGCGGCTCTCTACCGTAGCGACGCCTTCCCGATCACCGTTATCCCCAAGCCGTTTCGCGCCGAGCAGGTTCGTCGAGCGCTGAGCCTGATCCCAGTCAACGCCGACGGCAGTTTCGCGCCGCCTGTACCAGACCGTGCGCAGCGACGGCCAGCCGCCGGCACGTCGCCTCCGCCCGCGCCAGAGCCGCCAGTTGCGCCGACCAGCGTCCTGATCGTGGACGACGATGCTTTCCATCGGGCATCCCTGGGCGAGTTGATGATCGCGCAGGGGCACACCGTCCACGAGGCAGCCGATGGCGTGACCGCGCTCGAAGCGGTGGCCGAGGAAGAGTACAGCCACGTCTTCCTCGAGATCCACCTGCCGGGCCTGGGCGGTATCGAACTGGCCCGCCTGATCCGCGATCGTGACCCATCGATCGTGACGATCTTGATGAGCGCCGACCAGGGCGACGTGCTGCGAACCCGACAAGCCGGACTCGGGCCGACCATGACCCTGATCAAGCCCCTGAACGAGACCCACGTTGTCGCCGCGCTCCGCCTATCCTCCGGCTAGCCGGCAGCCCCGCCTGGCGCGGTCGGTGCGGCACTGAGACCGCTGGCCCTGCTTTCCCATCTTCCGCGCGCTCCAGAAGAATGCTAAGCTTGGCCGATGCATTCGCTCCGAGCGCCGGCCTCACTGGCAGCACGCGTCCGCGTGCGCCGTGGTCGATCCGCCGCCCTGGCTCGGAGCCACGATCCTGGCGGTACGGGACGGCACACGTGAGCGTTCGATCCTTCACCTCCGATGACCTGACGGCTGCTAGCCGGCGCGCCGGCTCCACGGTGGCTGCCCGGAAGAGCACGCGCCTGAGTCGTGCGGCGCGCCTGCGTCGTATCGCCGCGCTCGCAGCCCTGATCGTCGTGACGGCCGGCGCTCAGCCGGCGCTCGCGACATCGGGGAGTGCAGGAGGCCAGCGCTTCCAGCCCCCGGACGCACTGGCCGCCGCCCCGGCGCCAGCACCGTTTGTCTGGGCGCATTCCACGAGCCCTTCCGAGTCGACCCCCGTGCGCGTCGAAGCGGGTGCGGATCTCGGATTGCTGCCGGACGGCACAGCCTCTGATGCCGTCCGGCTTGCCCCCGACGCCCAGCCCACGCTGCCCCCACCGGACACCCGGCCCATAAATCCGGACGACCCGGCCACCGTCAGGCCAATACCGCCCGACCAGCAGACCGAGACCGGCCCGCTCCCGCCGCCGATCTCGCCGTCAGCGGCGGTCCCGCGCCGGATCGTGGTGCCGAGTGAGGAGTACGGACTGTCGCGCGAGCGGCCGATCCCGTTCGGCTGGACCTGCTCCTGCACGATCGACCGGGTGGGGCTGACGAGCCAGTTCGACATCACGATGCTGCGCGTCGATCCCGATGCCTACACCCTGCTGCGAGAGGAGAGCCGCTTCAATCGGCCGCCGGCCTTCGATCGACGTTGGCTGGGTGTGTATGTCGGGCTTCAGTACATCGCCGGCCCCCAGGATGTGGCGTACCACGTCAGCGGGAATGACTTTGTGGTGGTCGATTCCACGCAACTGGTGCACGACCTGGGCGCGCTCCTCCGGCTTGGTCCGGACTACCAGCCGAACGCGGACGTCTTCCCCGGGAACTTCGTCAACGGCTGGGTGTTCTTCCAGACCTTCGAAGACAAGCCGGCTGTGATCGGCTGGCGGTACTCGTTCGTCGGGCAACGGGCGATCTGGTTCGCGCTTCGGTAAGGCTCGGCGCCGCTCCCTCCTGGTACAATCCCCTCGGTTTCGGCGTACGGGATCGAGCCACATCGGTCCGAGTGATTGCTTGCAAAAGGGAGCGTGGGGGGAGTGACACGGCGCCGGGTGCTGGTCGTGGATGATGACGAGAATATCGTCCAGCTCGTGAAGAAGTATCTCGAGCGCGACGGGTATCAGGTGTTTAGCGCCTACGATGGTGCATCCGGCCTCGGGGAATACCGGCGCGCCCGTCCGGACGTGGTGGTGTTGGACTTGATGCTGCCGCACGTGAGCGGCCTCGACATCTGCCGCGAGATTCGACGCGAATCGAACATCCCCATCGTCATGCTCACCGCGAAGACAACTGAGACCGACAAGCTGACCGGTCTCGACCTGGGCGCGGACGACTACGTCACCAAGCCGTTCAGCCCACGTGAGCTACTCGCACGGATCCGAGCCGTGCTGCGTCGCGTGCCAGGTACCAACGATCTGGGGCCGGAAGAAATTCGCGTCGGCCCGCTGATACTCTTCCCGCGCCGCTTCCAGGTCGAAGTCAACGGCCAGCCGGTTCGTCTTACACCGACCGAGTTCAACGTCATTCGGACGTTGGCCGAAGCGCCCGGTCAGGTGTTCTCACGGCCACAACTGATCGAGAAGGCGTTCGGCTACGATTTCGAGGGCTTCGAGCGGAACGTGGACGTTCACATCACCAGCCTGCGCCGGAAGCTCGAAGCGAAGGGCAGCCGGCTGATCAAGACGGTCTACGGCCTGGGCTACAAGCTCGAGGTCGAGACTCCGGCGCGTACCTGACCACCATACCAGCCATGTTGCGCCGTCCGCGCGCACCGGTCCCGGCCACCCTCTGGTTCCGTCTGCTCGTTGGGACGTGCGTCGTCCTGGCCGTCACGCTTGGAGCGGTCTTCCTGCTCGTCAACAAGGCATTGACGGGCAGCTTCCAGGATTACGTCGAAGATCAGCAGTCGGTCCGCGTCCAGCGGGCAGAGAGCATCATCAGCCGCTACTACGACCGCCGGCGCGAGTGGACCGGCGTCGAAGGGACCATTCAGTCCGTCGCCGACCTGATGGGCGAGCGGCTGGTACTGGCAGACGCTCAGGGCCGGATCATCGCCGATTCGCAGAACCTGCTAGTCGGGGAACAGGCGCGCGATGACTGGCGAGGGCGGCGGGTCTCGATCCGCTCGCAAGAGTTCGCCGTCGGTACGCTCTATCTCAGCCCGACGCTCGTCGACCAGAGCGCACTCGATCCGCGGGCATCGGCGTTCCTGAACACCTTCACCAGCTATCTGGCCTGGGCGCTCTTGATCGGCATCCTTGCGGCGGTCATCCTGAGCGTCGGGATGGCACGCTGGCTGGCGTCACCGCTCGAAGCCCTCACCCGCGCCGTTCGACGGATGGAGCGCGGCGATCTGGCGCAGCACATCAACACGACGGTCGGCGGCGAAGTCGGAGCGCTCGCCGAAGCGTTCAACTCGCTGGCCGCATCGCTCGCCCGCGTCGAGCAGCTACGTCAGAACATGGTCACCGACATCGCCCACGAGCTTCGGACGCCGCTCACCAGCATCCGTGGCTATCTCGAGGCGATTCAAGACGGCGTCGTCGAGCCGGACGAGGACACGTTGGCGACCGTCCACCACGAACTGATGCAACTGACCCGGCTGGTGGACGATCTGCAAGAGTTGGCGCTCGCCGAGGCGCATCAGCTTCAGTTGCAACGGGAAGACGTCGACCTGAAGGACGTGGTGGCCTGGGAGGTACGCGCCTTCCGCCCTCAGGCGGCCGCGCAGCAGGTAGAACTGGTGCTCGCGACGAGCCCGGACCTGCCCTGGCTCTGGATCGACGCCGGGCGAGTGCGTCAGGTGATCGGCAATCTGCTCCGCAACGCGCTCGCCAACACGCCGGCCGGGGGCCGGATCGACGTCCGGGTTTCGACGGACGACGCGCATGCCATCGTGAGCGTGTCCGACACCGGCGTCGGCATCGCGCCAGCCGACCTGGCCCACATCTTCGAGCGCTTCTACCGTGCCGACAAAGCCCGCTCGAGGCGCGCCGGCGGCCCGGCGGGAGGGACTGGCCTCGGTCTAACGATCGCCCGGGAGCTCCTGCGCGCCCATGGCGGATCGATTTCGGCGTACAGTGTCGTCGGCGAGGGCACGACGTTCACGATCCAACTGCCGCTGGACGCCGAGCCAGATCTGACCGGGCCGCTGCCGGCTCCCGCCGTCGTGGCCGCGCCATTGGAGGTCCAGCCCAGCTTCCCTACCGTCGCGGTGCGGGGTGCGACGATCGGCGCGTTGCTCGGGGCGCTCGCGGGCCTCGTCGAGTCGCTGCTGGCCTACGGCGTCATGCGCAAGCCACAGGGATTTCTCGATCTGTGTGGATACGCGATGCTCATCGACGCGGCAGTCTTCGGATTCACCGGCGCCGCGCTGGCCGTGGTCACTCGAGTGGTGGTCCCACTCACCGGGCGACGACTGCGTCCCTTCGAGGCCGCGACGGTCGGCGCGACGGGCAGTCTGGTGCTGATCGGACTGCTGATCGGCGTGCGCTGGAACCAGGTCTTCAACCGTGATGCGTCATACGATTCGCCGGAGGCGCTCTACCCAATCGCCATCATCACCTGCCTCTCGCTGCTGCTCGCAGTGGGCGGTGTGCTCGCCGCTTCGACGATCCGCCAGCATTGGGAGCGCGGGAACGTCGTCTTGCGGACCGCGCCTGCGCTCCTGCTCGCCGTGGCGCTGACGACTGGCGCAGGGCTGGTGGGCCGGGATCAACTCGCGCACCGGCTGGCCGAGGCATCGGACGCGCCGCAGACGGCCGCGCACAAGGTCAAGAGCCCCCGGTCGTCGACGGCCGCCCCGCTAGCGACAGCCACTCCCGAAACCATCGCGGCAGCCTCGTCGGTCACCCCGTTGGACCCGCCATCGAACCCCTCGGCGGACCCCCCAGCGGCCCCGCCAGCACAGGTGCCGGCGGAGGTTCCGACGCGCCCGCCGAACGTCCTGCTCATCACCGTGAGCGGGCTGCGGGCTGACCACCTGGGAGCGTACGGCTACGAGAAGGCCCGGACTCCCACCATCGATGAGTTGGCGCGGCGCGGCATTCGCTTCACCAATGCCATGACCGCTCAGCCGGATCGCAACCCGGCTCACGCTGCCATTTTGAGCGGCACCTACCCGGGCACGAATGGTGTTCGGCACGACCTCGTGGACCGTCTGGCCCCCGAATCGCCAAGCCTGGCCGCTGCGCTCGCCGACCGTGGCTATCAGACCGCCGCGATCTACAGTTGGGTCAGCTTCGAGCCGGCCTACTCGGGGCTCGATCGCGGATTCCACGACTACCTGGATCTGACGATCAACCGCCCCGACTACCTGTCCGATAACCGTGCTCAGATTTTAGCGGCGACCTACGAGCGGCTGAAAGCTTACCTGGCGCTGCCCGGCGCGATGGGCGATCCGTTCTCGCTGAGCAGTCTCGATGAGGCGATCGACGGCCGTGCTGACGTCACCACCGAGGCGGCGATCGCCTGGACCGAGCAACATCAAGACGTACCGTTCTTCCTTTGGGTGCAGTACCAGGATCCCAGCCCGCCCTACGCGCCGCCGGCCCCCTTCGACGACGTCGAGGATACCGCCTGCGGCGACGCCTGCCCGGACGGCAGCGTCAAGACGCTTCACGAACTTGACGAGGGCGCCCAGATGAGCGCGGCCCAGATCAATCATCTGGTGGCGCTCTACGATGGCGAGATCGCCTTTACCGACCAACAGATCGGGCGGCTGCTCGTGCGGCTCACTCAACTGGGCCTGACCGACAATACCTTGATCGTCCTCACCAGCGACCAGGGTCAGAGCTTCGCCGAGCACGGCTCCTGGCTGGCCGGCGACAACCTGCACAGCGCGTCGACGCACGTCCCGCTGATCGTGTCGATGCCCTCGCGGCTGGCGACACGGATCGTCGCTGTACCGACCACAAGCGTCGACGTGGCGCCCACCATTCTTGATGCGCTCGGGCTGAGCGTGCCGGATGTGTTCGACGGCCAGAGCTTGCTGCCGATCGTGCTCGGCCACTCCGACGGCGATGACCGGCTGGCATTCTCGGAGCTCGCCGATCAATCCGAGGTGGCGGTCTCCGATACGTACTGGAAGCTCATCTGGTCAGACGCAGATCAACTGGCGCACCTGTACTTCCTCGGCGACGACCCGAACGAGTTGAACGACCGGCTAGATGCTGAGCCGGAGGTCGCGGCGCGGCTGCTGAGTGAGCTTCAGGAGTGGCGCTCGCGCCAGGGCGACTGAGCTACGGGCGGGGGCGCTCGTCCGGCCGTGTAGCCTGCCGATCGGAGGCTGCGCCCGCGCGTTCCTGATCGGCGGCAGGTGTCTTATCTGACGCAGCGGGCGACGGTTGCGCTTTACCGTCTGTAACGACGGTCCTGCCGTCGAGATGCTGCCCCTCTGGCTCGCCGTGAACGTGACGCCGGAGCGTGCTCAGCGCATCGTCGAGTGACTTGCGCGCCGCGGTCATCTCCTGCTGGCGTTCGTCCTCCATGCGGAGCCGCTCACGCTGCTGGGCAGAGTACTTGTCACGGGCGGCCATGAGCCAGCCGTAATTCAGGACGATCAGGACGATGCCCACGAGGATCGCAATGCCGATTGCGGCGATGGGTGATAGCGAGGCGACCGTGTCCACGGTGGACCTCCCTTCTCCGGATAGTGTAGCGCGCTATCCCACAACTCCCGCTGCAAGAAACGTACGCGTCGCGGGAGCCGCGAGGAGTCGCTCTCCAGTTGCCTGACGCTCTCGGAGGGTAGTCCCTGGAGTGCAGGGCGCAACGTTCTTGCCCTGAGTACCGAGATTGGGTTGGGACGCCTACCCGGACCGCAGCGTCGGGTCGAGGACGTCGCGGAGCCAGTCGCCGCCTCGGCTGATGGCCAGTGTGGTCAGCATGATCGCCAACCCCGGAAAGGTGCTCAGCCACCAGGCCGTGTCCAGATACTCACGCCCCTGGCCGAGCATCCCGCCCCAGGAAGGGTTCGGCGGCTGGACGCCCAGACCCAGGAAGCTCAGTGTCGACTCGAGGATAATCAGGCGCGCAAGATCCAGGGTTGCGAGGACGATGACCGGCGACAGGATGTTGGGTAGGACGTGGCACAGCAGGATGCGAGAGTCCGAGCCGCCCAGGGCGTGGATGGCATGGATGTACTCGCGCTCCTTGAGGGTCAGGACGACGCCGCGACAGACTCGCGCGTAGATCATCCAGCCGCTGATGCCGACGATGATGATGAGCTTCCAGGGAATGGCATTCGGAGGATCGGGACCGAGCACCGCGATGATCGCGATAGCCAGCAAGATGAATGGGAATGCCAACTGCATGTCGGCGAGCAGCATGATGCCCTCATCCGCCGCGCCGCCGAAGTAGCCCGCGAGCATCCCGAACAGCGTGCCGACGATCGAGCCGAGCAGGACGCCGAGGAGGCCGACGGCAAGCGAGATCCGCGCTCCATAGAGCATCCGGCTGAGAATGTCCCGTCCGACCTCGTCAGTGCCGAGGACGTAGCCAGGCTCGGCGTCTTCCATCCAGATCGGCGGCTTGAGCCGCAGAAGCAATGCCTGGTCGAAGGGGCTTCTCGGGGCAACCAGTGGCGCGAGGAGTGCAGCTAGCCCGATCGTTATCAGGATCAGCCCGCAGATCCAGACGACGACCGGAACCCGGCCAAGCTGCGCCGCGTACGAGCGGCCCGGTCGGCGCTCCGATAGCGCGCCGCTGGCCGCGGGTGGACGTATCGAAATCTGCTCAGCCACGCCGCCCTCCCGGCCGCCCTTCGGCGAACCATCGTCCCGCGAGCGGGCGTCTCATAGGCCGGTGGCGCCCCGGCACGAAGCGAGGGATGCCGGAGCGGGCCGCCAGCGCGCTCACGAGTATCGAATCCGAGGGTCGAGCCAGCCGTACGCCAGATCGACGATGAAGTTCACCAGGACGAACGCGCCGGCCACCAGCAGCACGGATGCCTGAACGACCGGATAGTCGCGGTTGAAGATCGACTGAATCGCCAGACGCCCGATGCCCGGCCAGGAGAAGACAGTCTCGGTCACGACCGCGCCGCCCAGGAGTGTCCCGAACTGCAAGCCCATGATCGTGACGATCGGGATGGCGGCGTTCTTCAGGTTGTGGCGTAGGAGCACCGTCACGTCGTTCAGGCCCTTGGCGCGCGCCGTCCGGATGAAGTCCTGCCGCATCACTTCGAGCACCGCCGAGCGGGTGAGGCGGGCGATGCTGGCCATCGCGAACGCCCCGAGCGTCACGGCCGGCAAGAAGGTGTGGGAGAGCATGTCGCTCCAGTCACTCGGGTCGAGCCAGCTTCCCTGCCCGCGTCCGGAGATCGGGAACCAGCCGAACTTGAGCCCGAAGACGAGGATCAGCATGATCCCGATGTAGAAGGTGGGGGCCGACTGACCAATCAGCGCCAGACCCATCGCCAGGTTGTCCCAGATCGAATTGCGCCGCGCTGCCGAGATGAGGCCGGCCGGGATCGCCACCACGACGGCGAGGCCGAACGCGACGAGCGCGAGCTCGATGGTTGCCGGCAGCCGCTCGCCGGCGATCTCCAGCGCCGGCTGACGCATGTGAATCGAGCGGCCAAGGTCGCCGTGCAGGACGTTGCCGATGAAGACGGCGTACTGGACGTAGATCGGCTGATCCAGGCCCAGTTGCGTACGGACCCGCTCGATCTCGGCTGTCGGTGCATCCGGCGGCAGCATCAGCGGAACCGGATCGCCAGACAGCCGCATCGTGACGAAGACGATCGTCACGATGCCCCAGAGGGCGAGGATCGCTCGGAGGAGCCGCCGGAGCAGGAACTGGCGCATGGCACCTCATGACGTGGCGAACGGATGCGTCTTCAGCGAACGGCCGTCAGCGATCGGCCGTCAGCGATCGAGGGGCGAAGCTGATGGCCCTTCGCCCCCGACCACTGACGGCTGACATCTCCCCGCTCCTCGCTACCGGTTGATCGTCAGGACGTCCCGGCGCAGTTCGAGGGTCTGGTTCGGGTTCGAGCGCCAGTTCAGGTAGGTCGCGACGCCGTGGCTCTCGATCGGGACGATCACCGGGATCCAGGGCAGGTTCACGTCCATGATCTCCTGCATCCGCTTGTACGCGGCGGCACGCGCGTTCTGGTCCATCGAGAACCGCGCGTCCTGGCCCAGTTTGTCCCATTCGGCGTCACGCCAGTAGTCTTGCGAGCCGCCGGCGCTCAGGAGCCGGTACATCATCCCGTCTGGATCCTGGAGGGTTGAGGTCGGATCGGACCAGAACAGTCCCTTGAACGCCTTCTCGCGATTCTTCTGAGCGCGAACTGAACCCTCGATGATCTCCATCTGAGCGTTGACGCCGACCTTCTTCCACATCTCGACGATCGCCTCTGACATCTGGCGGTCGTTGCCGATGACGGTGCTGCTTTCGAGAACGATCGGCTCGTTCTTGTAGCCTGCCTCCTGGAGGAGCGCCTTGGCCTTGTCCGGGTTGTACTCGAACGGCTTGCGGGACGGGTCGTACACGTTGTCGCCTGGGGCAACGAAGCCGTTCGGGACGACACCCTGACCTCGCCAGAGGCTCTTGACGATCCCTTCGCGGTCAATCGCCAGCGAGAGCGCCTGCTTGATCTTGGGGTTGTCCAGCGGGGGTGCTTTCGAGTTGACGGCGAGGACGTAGATCCCGGCATACAGCGCGCCCTCGGCCCGAACCTTTTCGTTGCCCTTGCCCAACTGGTCGACCTGGTCGGGGATCAGCTTCAAGGCCATGTCCGCCTGGCCGGCCATCAGCGCGGCAAGGCGGGGCTGGTTCTCGGGGATCGGCTTGAAGGTCACCTTGTCGAAGTCAGGCGCACCGCCCCAGTACTCCTTGTTCGCTTCCAGGGTGAGGTGGTCGTCCTTGACCCACTCGGCGAACTTGACGACGCCGCTCCCGACTGGCTTCAGGTTGAACTCGTCAGCCCCAACCTTCTCGAAGTACGCCTTCGGCAGAATCTGGCCCCCGTAGAACGCCAGGCGGGCCGGCAGGAGCGGGTCCGGCTGCTTGGTGGTGAAGACGACCGTCTGCGGATCGGGGGTGTCGATCTTCTCGATAGTGGTGAAGACCGTCGCGACGAGCGTCTTGGCAGCGGGGTCATAGGTCCGCTCGATCGAGAACTTGACGTCAGCGGAGGTGAGCGGGTCGCCGTTGTGGAACTTGACGTTCGGGCGAAGTTTGAACTCCCAGGTCTTGTCGCTCGTGGCCTTCCATTCGGTCGCCAGGCGTGGGATCAACTTGAGGTCTGGATCGCGAGCCGTCAGGTTGTCGTACAGGTTGAATGAGACGATGACGTCCTGAAACGACGTGCTGAGGTGCGGATCGAGCTTCGAGATGTCCGACGGCGTCGCGATCACGAGGTCGCGCTTGCCGGCGGGCGCCTTGGTGGTCGCCACACTGCTCGTTTGGACTTTGGCGGCGGGTGCCGGCACGGCCGCCGCTGGCGTGCTCGCAGACTTTGCGGCTGGGGCGGCTGGCGCAGTCGTTGGTTTCGCTTCGGTCTTGGCCGGAGCGGCAGCGGTCGGGGGTGCCCCAGCGGCGGTGGCCGCCGGTTTGGCGTCCGCCGGCTTGGGGGCCGGCGCCGCCTGCGAGCAGGCGGAGAGCACGAGCGACAGAATCGTGACGGCGACGAACAGCCAGCGATGGGGCGACGAGCGCCTGGGCATCGGAACACCTCCCGCGACGAGTGAGCAGGGTCGGCACCGAGCGATCTCAACCGGGAGCAGCGTTGCTCCCAGGACTGCTGGACCCGCCTCCCTGAGCCAGCCTGAGCCAGGCAGGTGGGCCCTCTCGAACGAAGGTGGGCGCATTCTGCCACAGCGTTTCTGGGGTGTCAACGAATGTGCGTGGACGTCTTGTTGCCACCTTTGGCGCTCCACCCAACCTCCTCCCAGAGGCGCCGTCGTCGTCGCTCCCGTCCGTCCTTCCATGGCCCCCGCTCGCCTGCGTGCTGCGGCCCCAGGTGATACGGCCGCTTGCGGCATCCGGCCCTGACCGGTCTTGGCACAGACATCGCGACCGTACCGTCGACGTGCGTTTCGGAGGGTCACTGCCTAGCTCGTGCAATCGCAGGCAACCCGAACGTGACGACGACCGTGTGACAGTCCTTCCAGAGACGGAGGGCGACCATGAGGGGGTGGAAGAATCCGGGGACATTCGTGAGCGACAATGAGCGCAGCCAGGTCAATGGCGACCGCTGTTCGGAGGGAGAGCCGTGAAGATCACCGACCTGTCGATCGCGCTGCACCGCTGGGAGGTGCCGCTCACGACCTACTGGGGGACATACGGCGGCACCAAGGACGTCGGCGTCCTCACCATCTCGACCGACGAGGGCATCCAGGGCCATAGCTTCCTCGGCTCGTCGAACCAGGGAGCCGACGAGTTCACCTCACAGGTGCTCCAGCGACTCAAGCCGATCGTCCTGGGCCGCGACCCGCTCGATCACGGCGCGCTCTGGCAGCAGATGTGGGCGCTGAACCGGGTCGCCGCGATGCGCTCGATCTGCGCCGTCGACGTGGCGCTCTGGGACATCGCCGGTAAGGCGGCCGGCCTGCCGATCCATCGTCTGCTCGGCACCTGCCGCGAGAAGGTGCCCGCCTACGCCTCGTCCGCCGTGCTGGCCGGCCCCCAGGCGTACGTGGAAGAGGCGCTGTCGTTCCGCGAACGCGGCTGGACTGCCTACAAGATCCACCCCCAGCGCGACCCTCGCAAAGACCTGGAGATCTGTCGGGCGGTCAAGCAGGCTGTCGGCGACACGATGGTGCTGATGCTCGACTCGATGTGGGCGTACGGCTACGAGGACGCCTTGCGGGTTGGGCTGGAAGTTCAGGATCTGGGGTTCTACTGGTACGAAGACCCGCTCGCCGAGGACGACATCTACGGCTACGTCAAGCTGAAGCAGCGGTTGAACATCCCGATCCTGGCGACCGAGTACTCACCCGGCGGGCTCTACGGCTACACCGAGTGGGTTCTACAACGGGCGACCGATATGCTGCGCGGCGACGTTGCAGTCAAGGGCGGGATCACGCCGATGCTGAAGATCGCGCACCTGGCCGAGGCGTTCCGGATGAAGTGCGAGATCCACCACGGCGGCAACTCGCTCAATAACGTGGCGAACCTGCACATCACGATGGCGATCCCGAACTGCGAGTATTTCGAGGTGCTGCTGCCGGACGCGGCCCAGAAGTACGGGCTACTCCGAGACATCGAGGTCGACGCTGAGGGCTACGTCCACGCGCCGACCGCGCCCGGCCTCGGCTACGAGATCGACTGGGAACTGGTGCGCCGTAACCAGACCGCCGTCTTGCGCTGACAGACGGCCGCGAGTCCGAGGGGATGACTGATCGAAGCAGGGCTGACGGTCGATAGTCTTGGTAGCACCGCCGGCCGTGGAGGCTGGCAGCACGATTTCCCAGGAGTCGATGCCCGTGGAGCCAGTCGCACCCGTCGCCCGAGTGGCGCCAGCCCGCTTCCTGTCCGCCGAACAGGGCGGGCTGGCGGCCGGTCAGGTGGTGCGGGCCCGCGTCGCCCGGGTCGACGGGGACATCGTCCAGCTACGCCTGGGTGGCCAGACGATGCGGGTCGCCAGCCGGGTGCCACTGGCGGCCGGCCAGCAGGTCACCCTGCGCGTCGAAGAAGGGACCGCTGGCACACTCCTCCTGCGGATGGTCGACGACACCTTCGGGAAGGGGTATGCCAGTCGCGCGGACGGGTCGGCCGATGGCCGGGGCGGCGTGGCCCAGGGGGCGATGACCGGCCGCGGCGTGCCCATAGTGTCACGCTCGCCTGGTCGTCCTGACGGCGGCTCGCATGGCGGGGCCGATGGGCGACCGAGTGGCGAGCCGAACCAGGGATCGAACCGAGGTCCGGGCGCTCATGCGGGCGGCTGGTCGTTCGCGGGCGGTGCAGCGGGCCGCTCGGCAGGGAGCATGGCGGCGGGCGAGCTAGTGACGCTCGTTTCGGCCGACCTTGCCGGGGAGGTCGTGGCTGGGGACGGCGCCGACGTGCCTGCTACACGCATCGTCCCGGAGGGCGACGTATCCGAGCAGGCCGGCACGAAGACCAGCGCCGGGGCGACGATGGGGGCCAGAAGTGGGGCTGGCGCTCTGGCAGGCTCGGCGGACGGTCCGTCCACGCCTGGCCCGGCCACACGAACTGGCGACGATGGCACCGCCGATCTCGTCGCGCGTACGGCGATGCCCGCCTATGGACGGCTTGCCCAGAGCCTCGGCGTCTCCGGCGACGTCGCCCGGATGCTGGCGGCGCTCGGGCGAGCGGCAATCCCGGCCGGCGGGGGTGCAGCGGTGCTGCCAGCCGATCTCGGGCGACTGCTGGTCGACGTCGGCGTCCATCCGGACGAGGTGAACGCGCGGCTCGTCGGCGAGATGATCGGGCAGGGCGTGCCAGTCACGGAGCTTGCGGTGCGCTCGCTTCGACGCGACCTCGCGGCCGCCGGCGGCATGGACTCCGACATCGCCTCGGCCGTGCTGCTGCGCCGGCTCGGCCTGCCCTTGACGCCTCTGACTCTTGCCATCGGCCGCCAGACGCTCGCCGGTCAGTTGGACCCACGTCGCGCCTGGAGCGATGGCCTCGCCGTGCTCCAGCGCCTCGCACGCAGCGGTGATCCCGCCTCGGCGACTGCACGTGCCCTGCTTGTGTCCTGGCAGGTGCCGGTCGAGGGGGACGCGGCCGGCATCGTTGGCTGGCTCCAGCGGACGCTCGGCGAGGTAGCCACGCCGACGGAGGCGCGGCTGGTTGGCGGCGGGTTGGGCGCCCCGCCGGCAGATGGGTCACCCCCGAGCGGCACGTCCCTCGACCCCGCTGGCCGGCCTACAGGACGTGGGCAGGCGGCCGCTGCGCCTGAGCCGTCTGCTTCTACGCGCGGCGGGCTCGCACTCTCCGGCGATGACCCGCTGGCCGTCGTATCGACTGCACTCAGTCGTGCGGGCGATCGGCCGCCTGGCACTCGCGCGCAGGTGGACGGCCTGATCCGCGAGCTTGCTGCCGGCAGCTTCGACACCCCGACCACGGTCAGTCAGACGCTGCGCCGGCTCCAGGCAACGGTGCAAGCTGAGCAGATCGTGAATGCCGGCCATGGCGACCGCACCGAGCCGCGCTTCTTCATCGTCACGCTGCCGGCCATGCTCGGCAATCGGGCAACCACTCTCGAGATGAGCGTGCGTGAACGGGACGCTCGCCAGCGGGATGACGGCGACGCCATGCCCACCGACGTCGTTCGCCTCCGACTCCAGTTGCCGAACCTTGGCGACCTCCGCATTCGGCTGGCGGTCGGAACGTCGAACGTCAGTTGCCACTTCACGAGCAGCACCCCCTTCTCTGAGGCACTCCTGGACGCCACCTCGAGCGAACTCGTCGGACGACTCGAGCGGCTCGGATTCCGGTCGCCACTCGTCGATGCGACGCATCGCCCGAATCCGGCCCCGGCCGGAGTCCCGACGCCACGGGTGCGGCGGGTGGACGTCACAGCATGAGCCGGGCAGGCAAGCGCTCCGACCTGACCGGCGAGCCGCCGAGGCCGACCTCGCGGCGCCGAGCGGTAGCCCTGTCGTATCAGCCAGGCGCAGACGCCGCGCCGGTGGTGACGGCTGCTGGCCAGGGGCTGGTTGCCGAGGAGATCGTGCGCCGGGCACGCGAGGCCGGCGTTCACGTCACCGAAGATCCCCAGCTTGCGGCGGTCCTGAGTCAGTTGGACGTGGGCGCGGCGATCCCACCAGAGCTGTACGCCGTGGTTGCGGAGGTGCTGGCATACGTGTACCGCCTGGAAGCACGCATCGACCGGACCCGCTGACGCGCCCGTGGACGCCGGTCCGTGCTCCCTCCGGACTCTGCCTGCCCGTCGCTCACGTCGTCCGAAGCAGGCGCGATGACAGGTGCGCACAGTGGCGCGGGTCGATCTGGCCGGCGCGTACGTGTAGACCAGGGCTGCCGCGTGGATATCTCGCAGGCCGGGTCAGGAGGCGGTGTACGATTGAGCGAGCCGACGACCAGATCGAAGCGAGGGAGACCGGTGGCCGGCATCTACGTCTTGAAGCCTGCGTTTCAGCGTTCGCTCGGCGGTATCGAGCGCTGGTTGGTGGCGCGTCGAGTCCATCCGGATTGGCTGACCGGCGCGGCGCTCGCGCTGTCCGTGGTGGGCGGCATCTGCCTCTATGCGGCCCCGGTGCAGCCCTGGCTACTCGCCGCGGTCCCCCTTGTCGCGGTGGTGCGGACGGCGCTCAACGCCCTGGATGGACTGGTCGCCCGGGATACTGGCCTCGCCCGGCCCTGGGGCGAAGTGCTGAACGAGCTCTCGGACCGGCTGGCCGACGTCGCGCTGCTCGGCGGGATGGCGTTCGCCGGCCCGGCCGATCTCCGGCTCGGTGCAGCGGCCATCGTCGCCATGCTGATTTCGAGCTATCTGGCGATCTTGAGTAAGGCAGCCGGCGGCCGACGCCAGTACATGGGGCCGATGGGCAAGGCGGACCGGATGGCACTGCTGGCCGTCGTGGGCGTGCTCGGGCTGGTGCTGCCGCTGGAGTGGGTCTACAGTGGCTTCCTCGCCATCGTCCTAGTCGGGTGCATGGCCACCCTGGTTCGCCGGCTCCAGGCCACCTATGCCGACCTCCACCCGACGTCTGCTCCGCGTCAGGCGGCGTGATCGGGAGCAGCGGTGATACCCGGGCAGCACAGAGACCATGTATGCCCAGCTAAGGGCCGGTGCTAGCGTGCTCGAACTCATGCAGGCCGGGTCGGTCGTAAGCTCGTTCGTAAGCTCGTTCGCCAGCCCGCTGGTCTGGCCATTGGCGCGTACCCTCGGGGGTGTACTGCTGGCCGGGCTGCTCCTTCTGCTCGTGCTCGAGCGACGGCACCTGCGTGAGCTGCATCGACGGGTACTCTTCCAGCGCTGGGCCGTCTGGGCGGTCATCGCGCCGGTCTACTCGCTGGCGGTACTGGGTGGTCCGCTCACGCTCGGGTTGCTGGTGGCGCTGCTGGTCTTTCAGGGGCTGCGCGAGTACAGCCGGCTCGTGAGCCTGCCCCCGCTTTACCGCACCGTCCTGCTCGTGCTGGGACTGGCGGCGCTCCCGCTGGCGCTGCTCTCCCCAACCGCCCTCTTCGAGACCCTGCCCCTGCTGCTGGTCGTCGGGACGCTCCAGCCGCTGGTGACCCAGGACGTGCGGGCAGGGGTACGGACGTTCGCACTGGCTGCTTTCGGCTACGCCTACCTGCCACTGCTGCTCGTCCACCTCCTGCTCGTCGAGCGCTGGCTACCGGGCGGCGCGGGTATCCTGCTCGTCCTGGGGTTGGCGACGGCGCTCTCGGATGTGGGAGCGTTCACGGTCGGCAAGCTGTGCGGCCGGCACAGCCTCTCTCCAATCCTCAGCCCGAACAAGACCTGGGAGGGGGTGCTCGGCAACGCTCTCGGCGCGGCAGTCGGAACGGCGCTGCTGGCCGACGTCCTGCCGGCCAGCCTCCCCTTCGGGATCGTCGCGGCGCTGCCGGTCGTGGTGGCGGTCGGCGCGGTCTGGGGCGACCTGCTCGAATCGCTCATCAAGCGCGAGTTTGGGGTGAAGGACGCCGGTGCCTGGCTGCCCGGCTTCGGCGGTCTGCTCGACCGTGCGGATAGCCTGATCGTGACCGCGCCGCTGGTGTACCACCTGTTGCGGACCCTCGGATGATGGCCTGCCCACACGTGAGCGTGGCTCGGTCGCAGGCGGCGGTCTGGTTATCCGGATGATGGCCTGGTTGTACGGATGACGCTACGAACGATTCCGGACCTCATCGGCTACGCGGCGCGGCGCTATGGCGACCGCCCGGCCCTCGCCATCCGGCGCGGCCTCCGCACCGAACGCTGGAGCTACCGTCAAGTCGCGGTGGGTGCGACCCGAGCGGCACGCCGTTTGCGGGGCGTAGGCATCCGGCCCGGCGACCGGGTGCTGATCCTGGCGGCTAACAGCCCGGAACTGGTCGTTGCGCTGCTGGGGGCGTGGGAAGTCGGCGCGATCCTCGTCCCGCTCGACCTACGCACGCCGGCCGACGTCATCGTGCGGATCGCCGAGCAGACCGAGCCGCGCCTGCTGATTGCCGACGCTGCCCCCGATCCGGCCGACAGCCTCGCCGATCTGCTGCGCCTGAGCCCGCTCGAACTGGCTGCCGAGGAGGAGCGTGGGCGTCCCCAGCGCACCCTTCCAGGGTCCGGTGCCGGCCAGCCGCCGCGAGACACGGATGCGCCGCCGGGGCTGGCCGAGGTCGTCTTCACGTCTGGCACAACCGGCGACCCGAAGGGCGTGATGTTGACCCACGCCAACATTCTGGCGAACGTGCGGGCGGCCCGTGAGTTCTTGCCGATCACGCCCGGCACTCGGCTGCTCTCGCTGCTGCCGCTCTCGCACATGATGGAGCAGACGGCCGGGCTGCTCACCGCGCTCGCCTCCGGCGCGACCGTCTACTACGCCACTAGCCGTCGCTCGAGTGCTATCCTGGCGGCCTTCCAACGTCATCAGATCGGGCTGATCGTCTGCGTCCCGGAAGTGCTCGCTCTGCTGCTTGCCGGCATCGAGCGCGAGGTGGACCGGAGCGGGCGGCGACGGACCTGGGACCGGCTGCACGCCGTTGCCGCCCGCTTACCGATGGTCCTCCGCCCGGCTCTGTTCCGGGCGGTTCATGGGCGGCTCGGCGGCCACTTCCGGATGGCGCTGTGCGGCGGTGCACCCCTTGATGCCGAGGTCTGGGCAGCCTGGGAGCAGCTTGGGGTAACGGTCGTGCAGGGGTACGGCGCGACCGAGTGTGCGCCGATCGTGACCTCGAACCGCCACGATCGACGGCTTCCGGGCGTCGGCTGGCCGCTGCGCGACGTCGAGCTACGGCTGGCGCCGGATGGCGAGATCATGGTGCGCGGCCCGAACGTGACGGCTGGCTACTGGCGCAGCCCGACGCTGACGGCGGCGAGTTTCGAGAGTGGCTGGTATCGGACCGGCGACCTTGGCACGCGCGGCCCCAGCGGGACGCTCCTGCTCCACGGCCGCAAGAAGGATACGATCGTCCTGTCGGACGGCCGGAACGTCTTCCCGGAGGACGTCGAGGCGTCGCTCCGCGTCGACCCATCCATCAAGGCGTGCGTGGTGGTCGGACGACCGCGCGGAGCCGGCGTCGAAGTGCACGCCGTCGTCGTCCCGAGCGGCGACCCGGCCGAAGCCGAGGCGGCAATCCGGCGCGCGAACGCTCGGCTCGGGCCGCACCAGCACATTAGCGGCTGGACGATCTGGCCGGAGCCGGACTTGCCGCGCACGCCGTCGCTGAAAGTGAAGCGCGGCGAGGTGCTGGCCGCCCTGGCCGGCGAACGCGCAGCCGCACCAGCCGTCACCGTGACGCCGCTCGGGGGTAGCCTGGAAGAGCGGGCCTGCGCGCTCATCGCCCGCGCGACCCGACGGCCTCTCGACCGAGTTCGTCCCGCGGCCGACCTGACGCTCGACCTGGGGTTGGACTCACTCGGACGGATCGAGCTAGCGGTGCTGCTCGAAGAAGAGCTTGGCCGCTCCCCGGCTGATGAGGAGATCGCGTCGCTTCGGACGGTCGGTGATCTGCTGGCTGCGCTCGAACGTGGGGGCAGCCGCACCCCGCCGGAGCCGTTGCCGGGCTGGCCGCGCGGCTGGCTCGTCCGCAACGTCCGTTCGCTGGCGCAAGATGTGCTCTTGAGGCCGCTGCTGTGGGGCCTCGGACGGCCGTTCGCGGTGTCGGGGCAAGCGCATCTGGCCGGGCTGCGCGGCCCGGTGCTCCTGATCGCCAATCACAGCAGCCATCTCGACAGTGCGACCGTGCTGGCCGCGCTACCGCCCACCCGTCGGCAGCGCACGGCCGTCGCGGCTGCCGCCGACTACTTCTTCACCAGCCGGCCACTGACGCTGTTCTCGACAATCGTGCTCGGAGCGTTCCCCTTCCACCGCGAGGGGCCGGTCGCGGCCAGCCTCGCCCACTGTGGCGACCTGGTCGATGATGGCTGGAGCGTCCTGGTCTTCCCTGAGGGCACCCGTTCGCGCGATGGCTCGCTCGGCGCATTCAAGCCCGGCATCGGGCTGTTGGCGCGTCAGCTTGGCGCACCGGTCGTCCCGATCGGGCTGATCGGCCTCCACGCCGTACTGCCCAAGGGCCGGAGCCTGCCACGTCCTGGCCCGATCCGCGCCGTCGTCGGCGAACCGATCTCCGTGCCCGACGGCCTGTCCATAGAGGCCGCGAGCCAGTTCCTGGAAGACGTGCTGCGCCGCCTCATCGCGAACGCAGGGAACCCGCCAGCGCCCGCCGCCCGTGTGTGACGGGATGTGCGATAAGGTGCAACGGTGTGCCAGGTTGTCCCTGAGTCCACTGCCGCGGCGGCCCCGGTTTGCCCTGCTCGCGGACGTCAGCCTACCTGCCGGATGTCCGCCCGCCTGCCTGACGCTTGCCTGTCTGTCTGACGAGGCCGACGCACGTCACATCGGCGCTCGGCTTGCATGGCCGCGGCCGGCGTTGTATGCTTCGCGTTCAGTCTTCTGAAGTACCATTCAGCATGCTGAACAGCGCACATCGTCCAGGCTACCAGCAGCACGTTCCGGCTGTCGCTCGTGCCGTCCAGGCGCTCGAGCAGCTTGCGGCCGGGCCATCGCCGCGTTCCCTGGCCGAGTTGAGCCGTGACCTGAGCGTCAGCCCGAGTTCGCTGCTGGCGATCCTGACCACCCTCCGCAGCGCCCGGCTGGTGGCGCGCGATCCGGATGGGCGGTATCGGGCGGGGCCGGGGCTGCCGGCGCTCGGGCACTGCGCTGCGCGGCAGTTGCGGGCGGCCGTCCGCTTCGAGGCGTTGGCCGAGCATCTTGTCGAGCGCATCGGCGAGACGGTGCTGCTGCTCGTGCGTGACGACGATCGCTACGTCCTGGCTGCCGCTCGCGAGGGTACCTGCCCGCTGCGGCTGGTGCCGCCACCCGCCGTGCGTGTCTCAGTCGATGCCATCCATGCGGGTACGAGTGACAACGGCCCGATCGTCGCGGAGATCCTGCCCGACGTCTGGGTGGTGGCAGTGCCGCTCGACGCGGCTGGCAGCGCGCTGGTGGCCGTGGCAGGCGCGGCGGCGCGTATCGTCCCGGATGCCATCGGCCCGGTCCTGTTCGAGGCGCTTGGCGACGCCAAGGATGTCGTCTCGGTCGCACCAGAGGTCCTGGCTGGTGACGTGGGTCGATTGCCGAGTGCGCCAACCCCCGGTCGCGATGCGCCGATTGTCACGGTGGCCGACCGTGCGCCG
Organism: Chloroflexota bacterium; assembly: GCA_020845495.1. Next base: position 32,341 of record JADLFM010000035.1, on the reverse strand, counting down.
TCGCCACTTGTGGATCGTGCCGGCCCTATCGAGGCAGCCGAACTCGATGCGTTCCTCCGCCAGAGCCTGGTCGCGACGCTCAGCTATGTCGCCGCCGATGGCTACCCGGCAACGATTCCCCTCTGGTATGCCTGGGACGGCAGTGCCTTCTGGCTCGCCCCGCGCGCTGGCTCGGAGTGGGCCGAGCACGTTCGACTGGACCCGCGGGTCTCGCTGGCGGTTAGTGAATCGACACCACCGCTCCGGCGAGTGCTTGCGCGGGGCACGCTGGTCGAGGTCGAGCCATCCGACCGCCAGGTCCTTGCCGTTGTCGAGGCAAGCTTCGCAAGCCGCTACGCCGGCTTCGAAGCCGCTCGTGACATCTTCACTGCTGGCGGTGCGCGAACGGGTTTACTCGTCCTCGAGCCCGAACGGACGATCGCCTGGCGGGGGCTGCTGCGTCATCCGCACCTGCCCGATCCATCAGACACGCAGCCCGAAACCCGAGCCAACGACGCTCAGCGCTGGAGACACCTCGGATGACCTGGTGTCCAGCCGATCGCTCGCCGCTCGGTGCCCGCTCGGGCCAACGCGGCGGGTGGTTTCAGCCGTTCGCGCGCCGTCTCCCCGGGCACAGCACAGACGTGAACGGGCCTCGACTGGTGAGGGGGCGGATGGCGGCACAGTGTGTCGTGCTCCTGGCCGCACTCATGCTGGCGGCCGCCTGTAGTGCGATCCGCCCGCCGGCTCAGCAGACCCGTACGCTGCACTTCATGGCCGGTTACAAGCCTCAGGCGAATCTGCCGTTCGTCGGGGTGTACATGGCGCAAGCGAAGGGCTACTTCGCGGACGAGGGCCTGGAGGTCGAGATCAGCCACGCGACCGGCCAGGGCGAGCACCTGAAGCTGACCCTTCAGGGCACGGTCGACGTAACCAGCGCCGATGCCGACTCCGTCCTCGCGCGGCGGGCCGAGGGCTTGCCGGTCGTGGCGTTCGCGTTGCTCGGCCAGCGGGGGCAGCGGGCGTTCGCGGTTCAGGCAAGCTCCGAGATCCGCTCCCCCAAGGACTTCGAGGGCAAGACGGTCGGCTACAAGGTCTACCAGACGGCCGATTATCTGGCGATGCTGGCGGCGAACGGCGTCGACCGCAAGACCCTCACCGAGGTCCCGGTCGGTTTCGACCCGCGCCTGCTCGCGGCCGGCAAGGTGGACGTCTACCCGGTTTTCGAGTCGAATGAGCCCGACCAGTTGCAACGGCTCGGGGTGCCGGTGCGGCTCTTTCGGCCCAGCGACTATGGCGTGCCGTCGCTCGGGCTGACGTACATGACCCGCCAGCAACTCATCGACCAGGATCCCCACCTGCTCGAGCGCTTCCTGAAGGCGGCGCTGCGGGGCATCCTCGACGCCAAGAGCGACCCCGAGGCGGCCGCTGACGTCGTGATGCAGTACGCGCCGAGCGAGGAGCGCGCCCACCAACTGGCGATGCTGAAGGTCGAACTGGACATGGCCGAGGGGCCAGTCTCACAGACGCAGGGCATCGGTTGGGCCACCCATGATCAGTGGCAGGCGTTCCACGACTCACTGCTGGCCTACGGTGGACTGAAGAAGTCCGTCGACGTGGATACCGCGTTCGACAACCGCATCCTGCGCGCCAGCTACCGCGACGGCCACTTGATCTTTCCATGATCGCCCACAGCCTGACCCCGCTCGCGCACGTCCCCGTACATGAAGGCGAGCTGGCCGTCGACGCGTGGGGCGTGCGCCACGTCTACCGTGCCCGCGCTGGTACGGTCGCGGCACTGGACGGCATTCGTCTGGGTGTCAGGCGCGGCGACCTGCTGGCGATCCTCGGGCCGAGCGGTTGCGGCAAGTCGACGCTTCTCCGGATCCTGGCCGGCCTGATCGTACCGACAGCCGGGACCATCCGGCTGGCCGGTGAGGCGCCCGAGGCGGCCCGCTCGGGTGCAGGGATCGGCTGGCTCGCGCAGGACGATGGGCTGCTGCCCTGGCGCACCGTCGTTGGCAACGTCCGGCTGCCGCTCCAACTCGGCGCACGGCCACGCGGGCCGGAGAATCGAGCGGGCGAGCAGGCGGGCGGCCTGGCTGACCACGCGGCGGTGATGGCGGCGCTTGGGGCGGTCGGACTGGCCGAGAGCGCGAACCGCTACCCGCACGAGCTCTCCGGTGGGATGCGCCAGCGAGCGGCGCTCGCTCGGGCGTTGGTCGCTCGCCCGGCCTTCCTCTTTCTCGACGAGCCCTTCGCCAACCTCGACGAATTGACGCGCGAGCGGCTCGGGGATCTGCTGCTCGACGTGCGGGCGAGCGAGCGCCCGACGACCCTGCTGGTCACCCACAGCGTCGTCGAGGCCGTGCGGCTCGCCGACCGAGTGCTGGTGCTGTCGGGACGTCCGGCGGTCGTGCTGGAGGACACCGTGATACCGCTCGCCCGGCCGCGCCGCTTCGACCAGGCAGGCTTCGGGGAGCTGGCCCAGCAGTTGCGGGCGCTCCTTGGAGCGCCCGCGCTGGAGGCCGCTCCATGACGCCATCCGCGACGGGGGGAACCACGACAGGGCAGGTCACGCAGATCGCGTCCACGCCTGCCCGCGCGACCACGCCCGGACACGCCCCCGCGAGCGCTGCCAAGGCAAGCCGCTTCGGCGGGCCCGCCAGGGACGTCGAGGTAGCCCGCGCCGAACCGCCCGCCCGACGACGCCCCCACACCTCGCGCCGTGCGCTGAGCGCCGCCTTGCCGACCGCCGCGCTCCTGGCGCTCGTGCTCGCGCTCTGGGAGGTCGCGGTACGCGTGCGTGGCGTCCCGGGGTACCTGTTGCCGGCTCCGAGTATGGTGGCGGCTCGGTTCGCCGGAGATCCGGCCTTCTTCCTCGTCGAGGGTGCGGTGACGCTCGCCGAAGCGCTGGCTGGCCTGCTCGTGGGGGGTGGGTTAGCCCTGGGCGCCGGTCTGCTGATGGCACGTTGGCGTTGGCTGGAGCGGGCGTTGCTGCCAGTTGCGATCGTCGCCAAAGTTACGCCCATCGTGATCGTCGCGCCGTTGTTCGTGCTCTGGTTCGGCTTCGGAGTCTGGCCGCGCGTGCTGATCGCGGCACTCCTGACCTTCTTCCCGATCCTGGTCGGCGCCGTCTCAGGACTACGTGCCGTCCCGCCGGCCGCGCGCGACGTCTTCCTGACGCTCGATGCGACGATGGCCCAGGAAGCGTTGTGGCTGCGCGTGCCGGCGGCGCTGCCGCAGTTGTTCGCCGCGGCGAAGGTGTCCAGCACGCTCGCGCTGCTCGGCGCGGTTATCGCCGAGTGGGTTGGAGGAGATCGGGGACTCGGCCGAGCCGTTCTGCTGGCCAATACGAACCTCGACACCACGACGGCACTGGCCGGCGTCGCGACGATTGCCGCCATCGGGATGGGGCTGATCGGCGCGCTCACCCTGGCGGAACGCCGATTGCTGTTCTGGCACTCCGAGCGCCGCTAGCCATCCGCGACCGGTCCGCCCCTGGCTGGCATCTCGACGCTGTTCCGCGTCGTACCTGACGATCGTTGGCGTTCCGCTCGTTCCCGCCCTAGACTTTCTTGGAGGGGTGCAGTGGAGGCCGCCATGCGCCAGATCAGCAAGAGCACGCTTGCCGGTCCGTGTGCTCGCCCGATCTGCGTCCTGGTGGTGGCGCTGATCCTCGTGGCACTGGCCGCGCCGCTGACCGACGCTTCGGCGGCTGAGGTACCCGTCCAGCCCGCCGTCTCCTCGGTGCTGGCGGCCGTCCCTTGGGGGCTAGCCCACACACATGGCGAGGTGGCGGGTCCAGCCCTCAACACAGAGACGCCTGCCTCACTCGAGGGCTACCTTCGGGTTGACCGTGCCCCCCGTGCAGGGCAGCCGGCCGCGCCTCCATCGAACTCGGGGTCATGCTACGAGCCGGCGCGGCCGTGCGGAGCGCCGGCCGTCGCTCCGGGTTACCACCTTGTGGCACCCGCTGCGCTGTCGCTCGGTATCCTCTGGCCGAGGGCCGCGTGGGCGGGCGGCGCCTCTGCTTCGCCCGCACCGGTCTGGGCGGCCGTCCCAACCGGCCCACCCCGCTGACACCACCAGAAGCGTTCCCCACGCGCCGCCGCGACCTCCGGGCGGCGCTGGCGCAGGACCGCCACGGATCTGGCGTCGGCGCTCCGAACCTGACGCCGACGAGCGGGGATCGTCGACGAGCGACGCCCTTCAGCAGCGGCGCGGCGATCCCCGCCGCACCAGCGAACCCACGAGGACGGCCGACCTGAGTCCATTGGGCGACGGCCGCCGCCCGTTCCCCGGAGCACCATCATGGCACACGGAGCACGACGACGGGCGCGCGAGCGCCATCTCCTCAGTCAGCATCCGGCCTGGATTCCCGCGGCCATCGGCCTGCTCATCTCGCTGTACCTCCTGATCGTCGACGCGACCGGCGGTGCCACGGTCTGCCTGAGCGGTACCGACTGCGATTTCGTCCGAGGCAGCACCTACGGCCACGTGCTGGGTATCCCGCTAGCCGCGTTCGGCGTGGTCTTCTTCGCGCTGACGCTCGCGCTCGCGCTGGTCCGCCGACCGTGGCGCACCCGCTGGCTCGCCATCGCAGCGGGCATTGCCCTCGGGGCGTCGGCCGTCTTCATCGCGCTCCAGATCGTCGTGCTACACGCGATCTGCGCCTACTGTATTGCCGCCGAGGTCGCGGCCTGCGCCGTGGCCGCGCTCGTGCTCGGCAAGGCAGACCTGAGCCAGTGGCTCCCGGCCGGTGCGGGCGCTGTCGTCGCCGTGGCGTTCCTGCTCTCCGGTTACTCGGCCGCGCCGCAGCCAGCGGTGGCATCGGAGTACGCTCGCGGGCTGGCGGAGCACCTGTCGGACAGCGGCGCCAAGTTCTACGGGGCGTACTGGTGCCCGCACTGCCAGCAGCAGAAGGCGCTGTTCGGGCCAGCCTCCGCGCTCTTGCCGTACGTCGAGTGCGACCCACGCGGCCAGGACGCACACCCGGACCAGTGTCAGGCGGCCGGTGTCGTCGCCTACCCCACCTGGGTCATCGACGGCCAGAAGGTGGAGGGCACCCAGAGCCTCGCGCAATTGGCGCAGTTGTCCGGCTATCCACCCCCGCCTGAGAACGGTTCGTAAGGATGGACCGGCGAGACAGTAGGGAACGCCTCGCTGCCAGGGGCCGCCGAGCGATCGCTGAACGGCGATCTTGGCGTTTGGCTCGTTGCGCCGCCAGCGCTGGGGCGCCGCTGGTGTACGATGTGGGCGGAACGACGGAGCCGCCAGCAGACGGCTCGGGCCGTACGGAGAGCGCCACCCCGCCAGTTTCTCCCGCTGCCCGTACCCTCGCGCTCGCTGCCTGCACCTGCGCTCCGGCTGCCAGCGCCATCACGCCCGATCGTGTGCACGGCCGCGAGTGATGACGATCCGTTCAGTGGCGTGACGTGCCGGCGCCGGGCTGCTGATAGCCTGGGTGGCGCGATCCGACCGGCGTCATCACGGCCGCGACGATCCAGGGTGAACAGGGAGGGAATGCTATGCCGCAGACGGTCCTCTACATGAACGCCGCGCCGCCGGCCCACCGCGAGGTCACGCTGAGCGTCGCGCCGCCCGAGTTCGACAACATCTGGATCGAGCAGGGCGACACAGCCGAGGAGGTCCGCGCGAAGCTGGCCGAGGCCGACTTCATCATCACCGGTGCGATCACCGCCGAGCAGATCGCCCAGGCGCCCAATCTCCAGATGATCCAGATGCCCGGTGTCGGCTACGAGCGGATCGACGTCGCGGCGGCCGACGCGCGCGGCGTCCCTGTGGCGATCACGCCCGAAGGCACGATCGTCGGCGTCTCCGAGCACGTCGTCCTGATGATGCTGGCGATCTACAAGCACCTGACCGAGGCGCACAACGCGCTCAAGGCCGGCCGCTGGATCCATAACGATCTGCGCCACACGGCCCTGATGCTGGAGGGCAAGCGGGTCGGAATCGTCGGGCTGGGGCGGATCGGGCGAGAGGTGGCGAGGCACCTGCGGGGATTCGGCGTCGAACTGGTGTACCACGACATCTATCGGCAGCCGACGGACGTTGAGGCAGCGCTCGACGTTACCTACCTGCCGCTCGGCGAGTTGTTGGGCACGGCCGATCTGATCACACTCCACGTCTTCCTCGGTGAAGGCGCGAAGCACTTGATCGGCACCCATGAACTGGGACTGATGAAGTCGACCGCCGTGTTGATCAACACGTCCCGCGGCGGCGTGGTGGACGAGCGGGCGCTCTACACCGCGCTGAAGTCACGTCGGATCATGGCGGCCGGACTGGACGTGTTCGAGGTCGAGCCGACCCCGCCAGACAATCCACTCCTGGAGCTGGACAACATCCTGGTGACGCCGCATATGGCGACGGCGAACCGCGATGCGATGATCGACAAGTCACGGGCCTGCTACGCCAACTTCCAGCGAGTGCTGCGTGGTGAGCCGCCGATCAACACGGTCCGGCCCTATACGGCGGTGGAGGCGGGCGCCAGGACGGCGTAGGGGCGAGCCGGAGGGGCGAGCCGGAGGGGCGAGCCGGAGGCGCTGGCCTCAGCTCCCCTCCCGCCACTCTCGTCAGCCCTGGATGGCGTGGCGCGACGCCGTTGCGCATGGCACCTGGGTACGCCCTGCCCCCGCATTCGGCTGCTACTCGCGGCGCCCGGACACAGAGCGCAGCGACGGCAGCGCCGCCATACCGGCGTCGACGCTGATGACCTGCCCGTTCACCATCGCCGACTCGTCGGACATCAGGAACAGGATCGTCAGCGCCACGTCTTCGGGCGTCGAGTGGCGCCCCCCAGGCAGCGCCTCGCCCCGCTCGCGGAGCCACGCCTCGTCATACCCCTGGGCTGCTTGAACGCGGATCTCGGTGTCGGTGATGACCCAGCCGGGGTTCAGGTAATTCACGCGGACGCCCTTTCGGATGTAGGCCGCCGCGACGTTTCGGGTCAGGGTCAGCAGTGCGCCCTTCGAGACCGAGTACGCCGTCAGGTTCGCACCTCCGCCAAAACCGGTCATCGACCCGATGTTGACGATCGAGCCGCCACCGGCTTTCACCATCTGCGGCGCGGCCTCGCGGCAGAGGACGAACGGCCCTTCAAGGTTCACGGCCATGATCGTCCGCCAGAGATCGAGCGTAGTATCGGTCAGGCTGGCGCGCGGGTAGATCCCCGCGACGTTCGCCAGACCGTCGATTCGCCCGTACGCGTCCACGGTCTCACGGATCAGCCGAACGCACTCTTCCTCGCGGCTGACGTCCGTTTCGACGAAGCGGGCGACGCCGCCATCCGCGACGATCGTCTGCGCAGCCTGAGCGCCGGCCTCGGTATTGCGGTCGGCGACCACGATCGTCGCGCCCTCCTTACCGAGCAGCTCAGCGACGGCCCGGCCGATGCCAGTTGCGCCGCCAGTGACCACGATCGTCTTGCCGGCGACCCGCGAGCCGCGCGGGCGCTCGGAGATAGGTGCAGGTCGGGCGATCATTGACAGCCTCCGTGAGCGCTGGCTCGTCGCGCCGCGCTGGCCGAGCGGTCAGCGTGTGCGCGGATCGTAGATGACGCCGCTTCGGTCGGTTCGGACGAACGGCGGCTGGCAGTTGCCGTCCACGAGCGCGCCATAGCGGTGAGGGCGCCGAAAGGCGTTGCCCCAGGTTTCTCGTTCACGCCAGGAACGAATCCGTGTGAGATCGAACGCGGCAAGATAGACCCCTTCTGCCTCTCCAGCTTCGAGCACGAGCGTATCACGCGGGCCGGCCGCGTCAAAGGCGATCGGGTCGTAGGCGACGGAGTGGCCGTTCGCGCGCGGGGGCGCGTAGTTGGCGAGCGCGACGCCGACCATGTTCTCGAAGGCCCGCGCCCGAAGTTGCCCCAGGCGATTCGCTTCCATGGTGCAGGCATTTGGGATCAGAACGATCTCGGCGCCGCCGAGCATCAGGCAACGCGCGGCTTCGGGGAACTCGCGGTCATAGCAGATCATCGCCCCGACCATGACCTCGCCATCCCGCGTCTGAAGCGTGGCGACCGGGAAGGCGTCGCCAGGGGTGAGCGCGGCCTCAGGGTAGTCGAAGTCGCAGGTGTGGACCTTGGCGTAGGTGAGGACGATCTCGCCGCGCCGGTCGATGATCGAGACGGTATTGCGGGGCGGACCGTCCCAGCGTTCGAGGTAGGTGAGGGCGATGGCGAGATCCAGTTCCCGGGCCAGCGCTCGGAAGTGGGTCACGTATGGATCGTCTCGCCCGACCGCGAGCGCCTGCCACGCACGGCGGGCCTCCTGGACCTCGGGCGAGTCCAGCGTGCTGACGGACGGCTCGGACGTCCAGCGCGATGGCGCACGCCAGAGATCGCTTGCACCCGCGGTCGGAGGGCAGAACGAGGTGTAGGCGACGCTCCACATTTCTGGGAAGAGGGCGAGGTCCGCGCCGAGCTCGCGGGCGTATCGGCAGGCTGCCTCCCCCGTCGCGAGATTTGCCGCGACGTCGGTGCCGTGCCCGGCAAGCTGGAGCAGCGCGACCCGAAACAGCATGAACGGCGTCCTCCGCTCGACATGCTAAACCAGGTCCACCGTGCAACCCACATGCGCCGCGCGTACGGCCATGTAGCTCCCGCCTTGCCCTGGGTGTAGCAGCGGCAGGCGGACGGGCCCTTCGTCAGAGCGCAGCCATCGGCCATGCTCGGCGGCGTACACTCGGGGTGACGGACCAATCTGACGCGCGTAGTGCCGCGCTCGGAGGAGACATGAAGGTCACGCGGCTGGAGACGATGCTGCTCGACAACGTACCGCCTCATCGTGGCGGGCGGATGTGGCTGTTCATCAAACTCCATACCGACGAGGGCATCGTCGGGCTGGGCGAGCGGGTCACGGGTGGCGTCACCAACCTGGCCCCCCAGATCGCCTTGCTCCACGATCTGTGCGAGCAGTTCGTCGTCGGCCAGAATCCGTTCAACGTCGAGTTGATCTGGCACCGCATGTTCGCGACCCCACACGACTATCGCCATCCCGGCATGGACCGCACGCCGGCGATGTCGGCCATCGAGATGGCGCTCTGGGACATCATTGGCAAGGCGACCAATCAGCCGATCTACAACCTGCTCGGCGGGCAATACCATGAGAAGTTGCGCGCGTATGCCTACATGCCCTCAGAAGGTGTGTGGGAGCAGCCGGAGAAGGCCGCGGACATCGCCCATCAACTCGTCGAGGCTGGCTTCTCAGCCTGCAAGATCGATCCGTTCACGCCGCTGTTCCCGTACCCACGCGACATCCCGCTCAAAGAGTTGAAACACGCCGCCAGCATCTTCCGCCACGTCCGGGAGGCGGTTGGCGACAATCTGGAGATCGGGATCGGCACCCACAGTCAGTTCAGCACGGCCGGGGCGATCCGCGCAGCGAAGGTCTTCGAGGAATACTTCCCGATCTGGTTCGAGGAGCCGGTCCCGCCTGAGAAGGTGGAAGAGATGGCGCGAGTTGCCTCCCAGACGAGCATCCCGATCGCGGCCGGCGAACGGCTGGCGACGAAGTACGAGTTCGCCAGTCTGCTAGAGAAGCAGGCGGCCGGAATCATCCAGGTGGACGTGGGCCAGTGCGGGGGCATCCTGGAAGCGAAGAAGATCGCGGCCATCGCTGACGCGCACCATGCACTCATCGCCCCACACATGTACGTCGGCCCGATCGCCGCGGCCGCCGCCGTCCAACTGGACACCTGCTCGCCGAACTTTATGTTGCAGGAGTTCAACACCGGTCCCCTGCATGGCGAGATCTTTGTGGAGCCCATTGCCATCGAGAACGGCTACATCACCCCGCCGACGAAGCCGGGCCTGGGCGTGGAGCTTGACGAGGCGGTCGTGAAGCGACAGACCCACGTCTGACGTCGAATCAGACCGACGGGCACGAGGGGATGTCTCTCGAGGGAGCGGCGGTGACGGTGGCGGGCACGGCCGAGCCACCGCTCCCGAGACAGGGCGTTGCGACAGCCGGTGACAGGCGCCAGATCTCGGTCACAGTGGCTTGCCGCCGGTTGAGTCTTGGCGGCAATGTAGTAGACTGCTGGGTGGTGGCGCGAGACGTCGCCAGCTAAAAAATCAACGAGCGCACGCGCTGAGGGACATATCGATGGCTCGGATTCGACCACTCACCAAGGATGAGGTATCAGGCGAACTGCGAGAGGTGCTCGCCGCCGGCGAGGAATGGCTCGGCCAGCCTGTGACTGGGGCGGGCATTCAGGCCTACGCCCCGGCGATCCTCTTCGCCAGCCGGCGGCTCGGCGCTGCACCGGCGGAGAGCGGGCTGCTGAGCGCGCAGTTGCGCAGTCTGGTCTGCCTGCGGGCCGCGGAGATGGTCGGCTGTACCTTCTGAATGGACACCAATACTGCCGGGAGCAGTGCCAACGGGGCGAGCGATGAGAAGATTGCTGCCCTGGAAGCGTTCCGCGCCAGCGAGTTGTTCAGTCCGGCTGAGAAGGCCGCGCTGGAGTTGACCGAGGCGATGTCCCAGACCCCTGCCGCCGTCACCGACGCCATCTTCGACGCGCTGCGGCCACACTATAACGAGCCCGAGCTCGTGGAACTGGTGGCCACCATCGCGATGGAGAACTATCGGGCGCGGTTCAATCGCGCATTTGGTATCGAGGCGCAGGGGCTCTGCCAGTTGCGGGGCGTCACCCCGCCGCCACCGTTGCGGAAGTAGCAGCGGGCTCAGCGTCGCGACGCCCCGTAGTCTGCATGGTGAAGGGACCACCGATGGAATCAGCGGCATCCCAGGCCGAACTACTCCGCCGTCTGCACGAGGGTCCGGGTATGCTCGTGCTCCCGAACGCCTGGGATGCCGCCAGCGCACGGGTGTTCGCGGCCGCCGGGTTCCCCGTTGTGGCGACCACCAGCGGCGGCGTCGCGGCCGCGCTCGGTTACAAGGATCATGAAGATGCTCCCCCGGACGAGGTGTTTGCTGCCACGGCCCGGATTGCTCGGGCCGTGACGATCCCGGTCACGGCTGACCTCGAAGCCGGCTATCGCTTGCCGCTCGAGGAGGTGGCACGGCGCGCGATCGCCGCGGGTGCCGCCGGGGTCAACCTGGAGGATTCGGATCACCACACCGGTGCCGTGCTCGTCGAGGCAGAATCTCATGCCGAGCGGCTCGCCGCGTTCAAGACAGCGGCGCGGGCGGCCGGGGTGGATCTCGTCCTCAATGCCCGCGTCGACGTCTTCATTCGCCGGGTCGGTACGCCGGAGGAGCAACTCGCCGAGGGGATCAGGCGAGGGCGGTTGTATCGCCAGGCCGGTGCGGACTGCCTCTACCCGATCGGACTGGCGGACGAGGCGCTGCTCGCCGCGTTCGTGCAGGCCGTCGGCTGCCCGGTCAACATCAACGTGCGCCGTGGTGTGTCGCTGGCGCGGCTGGCCGCGATTGGCGTGCGCCGGGCTAGCTACGCTACCTCGCTGTTCCGAGAGATGCTGGCAACGGTGGAGCAGACGGCCGCCGAGGTGAAGGCCACCGTGGCGAAGGAGCTTGGGCCAGCGTAAGCTACCCCCAAGGTGGGGATGAGTATCCTTCACCTGCCTTGTTTCCGTCTGGCTGCCACCCGCGCCGGCTTGCGACGCAGCCTGCCACGTCTGCCTGATGCGGCACGCCGGGCCTCCCACCTGTGACTGGCCCTCTCAACCAGAGTGGGCGGCCTTCTCCCTTATCGGAGGGAGTGCGCGCCGCGTCGTCCAATCGCCGGCCCCGCGTCGTGGTAGTGAAGAAGCGTCGGCTTTCCCTTGACGCTACTCGCTCTCGATCCGTATTGTTGTCGACTGTTCGCGACAGGTGGGAGGGTGCGCTATGACCCATGATGCGGCCGGAGGCGGGGACGCCGTCCGCGAGCTTGCAGAGGCCCGCGAGACGATCGTGCGGCAGACCGCCGAGATCGAGCGGCTCCGGCGCCGCCTCGACGACGAGCCGCTCGTGCGCGACCTCCGCGACGCCGTTCGCCTCGCCGCGACGGCCGGGGCAATCGCGGCACCGGTCACGCACTCGCGGCTGCTCGAGATGATCGTCGAGACAGCCGCCGACATCATCGGGGCCAACGCGGCTTCGCTCTTCCTGATCGACCGTGAACACGAGGATCTCGTCTTCGAGGTCGCGCTCGGCGAGAAGGCCGAGGAGGTCAAGAAGTTCCGGGTTCCGCTCGGGCATGGGCTGGCAGGGCTGGTCGCGCTCACCGGCCAGCCGATGGCGATCTCCGACACCTCCAAGGACGACCGCGACGCCTCGGACATCGCCGAAGCGGTCGGGTACGTGCCCCAGAACCTGCTCTGCGTGCCCCTCTTCTACGGTGAACAGACGATTGGTGTCCTCGAGTTGCTCGACAAGCAGGGTGGGACTACCTTCACGCCGGAAGACATGGAGACGCTGGGGTTGTTCGCGAATCAGGCGGCCGTCGCCATCGAGCAGTCGCGAAACCACGGGCGGCTCTCGGCCCTCGTCTCCGGCTTCATCCAGTCGCTGGGAGCGGTGCCGGACTATCAGCGCCAGAGCCTGGCCGATCGCGCCGCGTCGTTCGCCGACGACGTGGAGCAGGAGGTCGAGTACCTGCGCGGGCTGGAGCTTGCGCGGCTGGTACAGGAGATCGTGCACCAGGGCGAGCGCGAGTTCGAGGCGTGCCGAGGCATCCTCCAGAGCTTTGCCGAATTCCTGCGCAGCCGTCCGTCGACCATCGGCGAGACGGGAGGGATGCCGTGGTAAGTCTCCGCCCGGCCTACTCATCGGCGTTCAAGCGCGAGTCCATCGTCGAGCTCGAGTCTGGCCTGCCGCCGGACCTGATCACGGCCGAGTGGGCCTGGGGCGGGAGCACCGGTCAGGGCGTGAAGGTCGCGATCCTGGATAGCGGCGTCGATGCCACCCATCCCGATGTCGGGCGGGTGGACGGCTACATGCTGATTCGGGAAGATGAGGAACGGAAGCTCGTCTACGATGCCGAGCCGCACGAGGACAGCTTCGGCCACGGCACCGCCTGCGCCGGCGTCATCCGATCTCTGGCGCCGGACTGTGAGATTTACAGCATCAAAGTGCTCGGCTCAGGGCTGAGCGGGAGCGGGCGGATCTTCGCGGCCGGCCTGCGCTGGGCCATCGACAACGGCATGCAGGTCTGTAACCTGAGCCTTGGTACGACCAAACGCGACTTCTTCTCGATCTTCCACGAGCTTGCGGACCTGGCGTACTTCAAGAACGTCGCGCTTGTGACGGCGGCGAACAACATGCCGATCCCGAGCTTCCCGTCGGTGTACGCCTCGGTGCTATCGGTCGCGTCGCACGACATCAAGAACCCGTACCTCTTCTACTACAACCCGAACCCGCCGGTGGAGTTCGGTGCGCCCGGCATCGACGTCCGGCTCGCCTGGCTCGAGCACAAGCACATGACGGCGACGGGCAACAGTTACGCGGCGCCCCACATCACGGCGATTATCACGAAGATCCTGGGGAACCATCCGGGCCTCACGATCTTCCAACTCAAGACGGTGCTCCGTGCGCTGGCGGCGAACGTACGACGCCCAGGTGCCGGCGCGCCATCTGGCGACAGCACAGCCAGCGACGTTGTCGAGGTCGGCGCTACACCCGCCAGTGGCTCGGCTTCAGCGGCTGGTAGTACGCCTGCGGATGCTCGCTCCGGTGCGGTGAGCTAGGTCGAGAAGGGTCCACGATGCCGGCCATTCCAGACCCCACGTTCCTGCGCCGCGTCGCGCTGTTCCGCGACCTGGAGCTTGGCGATCTCGCGATCCTGAACGGGCTCATGCGCCGCCAGGTCTTTCCATCCGGCGTCCGAATCATGGCCACCGAGAACCCTGGCGACACGGCCTACATCATCCGTCAGGGTGCCGTGAAAGTCCACGTCGAGCAGTCGGACGGTACCGACGTCATCGTCGCGATCCTGGGACCGGGCGAGATCGTCGGCGAGATGAGCGTCGTCGACAAGCTCGGACGGTCTGGCTCGGTCATCACACTCGAAGAGTCGACGCTGTTCTGGATCGACCGAGAGGCGTTCTGGAACTGCCTCCAGACGATGCCGAAGCTCACGCTCAACCTGACCGAGATCCTCTCCCGCCGCCTGCGGATCGCGAACGAGCGCATCAAGGCGCTCGCCACACTGGACGTCTGTGGGCGAGTGGCCCATCACCTCCTGGTACTGGCAGGCGAGTACGGCGAAGAGGTGGATGTCGGCATACGCATCCCTCTTCGCCTGACGCAAGCCGACCTCGCCAGCCTGGTCGGAGCGTCGCGGGTGCGGGTCAATCAGGCACTCGTGCAGCTTCGGCAGCGCAAGGCGATCTCCATCGATGCGAAGTACTACATCACCGTGCTGGACGAGGGCGTCCTGGAGGGATGCAGCTAAGACCGCCCGGATGCAGCCGGAATGCTGGGGTAGGGCGAGGGAGCCAGGTGTCTCGCTAGATCACGGCAACGGCGTCGATCATGAGCCGGAAGCCGGCCGGCAGTGCGCCAGCCACCGTCGAGCGGGCCGGCGGGGTGCCGGGGAAATACTCGGCGTAGACGGCGTTGACACGGCCGAAGTCAGTGACGTCGGCCAGGAAGATCGTCGTCTTGGCCACCCGCTCCAGCGACGTTCCGGCCGCTTCGAGGATCGCCCTCAGGTTCTCCATCGTCTGCCGAGTCTGTGCCTCGACGTCACCCTGAACTACCTGGCCAGTCGCCGGGTCGAGCGGCACCTGGCCGGCAACGTAGAGTACGTTGCCCGCGCGAATGGCCTGGCTGTACGGTCCGCGCGGGGTCGGCGCGCGGTCAGTCACGATCTGCTGAAGGTCCGTCATCCTGCATGCTCCCTGGCGCTGGTGTCCCGAGGATGGTACGCCGGAGCATCATTGCAGTGCGCTGCCGACGGTGAGCGCGAGACGGCCTCAATGCGAGCTCAGTCTGCCTCGGCCCCGGGGGTACCACGCGTGACTGGAGGAGGTGACATGGTCGATCTGACAGCGAAACCCTTCTATTTGGATGCCGCGGCGGTTGACTGGGTGCGAAGCACGATCGACCGGATGACGCTCGAGGAGAAGATCGGCCAACTCTTCATCAACCTCAATACTGCGTTCACGCCTGAGTACCTCGACCACGTCCTCGACACGTACCACGTCGGTGGGATGCGCTTCCGTGGTACGGACTCGGCGACGGTTCAGGCGCATATCCGCTACGCGCAATCGAAGTCCAAGATTCCGCTGCTCGTGGCCTCGAACCCCGAGATGGGCGGCTTCGGGAGCGTCAACGACGGCACGCTGGTGTGCACCCATCTCCAGGCCGGTTCTCACCCCGACCCGTCGATTGCCCGCGACATGGGCCGCGTCGCCGGGATCGAGACGGCCGCGCTCGGCTGCAACTGGGCGTTCGCGCCGATCGTGGACATCCACTACAACTGGCGCAATACCGTCGTCGCCACCCGCTCATTCGGCAACACCTCCGAGACCGTGATCGAGCGGGCCAAGGCATACTTCGACGGCATCAGCGAATCAAAGATGGCGTGCGCGATCAAGCATTTCCCTGGCGACGGCGTGGACGAGCGCGATCAGCACGTTGTCACGACCTGGAACACGCTCGCCGCCCACGAGTGGTACGCCAGCTACGGCCAGGTCTACCGCCAGATGATCGACCACGGGGTGCAGTCGATCATGGCCGGCCACATCGGCGCGCCCGCGCTCTCGCGTACCCTCCGGCCCGGTATCGCTGACCGCGACATCATGCCGGCTACCCTGGCGCCTGAACTCTTGCAGGATCTCCTGCGGGGTGAACTCGGCTTCAACGGTCTCATCCTCACGGACGCTTCGGTGATGCTCGGGCTGACGTCGGCCATGAAGCGCCGCGACGCGGTGCCGGCGACCATCGCTGCTGGCTGCGACATGTTCCTCTTCTTCCGGAACGCCGAGGAGGACGTCCGCTACATGCTCGACGGCTACCGGAATGGGATCATCTCCGCGACCCGCCTCCAGGACGCGCTCGAGCGCATCCTGGCGCTCAAGGCCTCCCTCGGCCTCCACACTACGCCGCGTGAGGCGTTGGTGCCCGGCCCGGACGGCCTGGCCACGGTGGGCAGCGAGGAGCATCACGCCATCGCAGCGGCCGTCGCCGACAAGACGGTGACGCTCGTCAAGGATACCCAGCACAATCTGCCGCTGCGCCCCGAGACTCACCGCCGGATTCGGCTCTACGGGATCACCGGACACTCTGACTTTACGGGCACAGATCCGACGGGATACCTGCGCGTCGCTCAGGAAGAGCTAGAGCGGGCCGGCTTCGAAGTCCATCCCTTCAAGAACGCACAGCAGCGCATCGCCGAGGGCGAGACTGGCCTGACCTTCCAGACGCTGCTGCACGATGAGGCCAATGAAGCGTATCCCGAAAAGTACGACGCCGCGATCGTCTTCGCCAATGTGAGCGGCTTCGCTCAGGACGGGGTTATCCGGATCCACTGGTCCGCGCCGATGGCCGCCGAGATCCCCTGGTACGCCACCGAAGTGCCCACAGTGTTCGTATCGCTGGCGCTGCCGAACCACTCGATCGACGTGCCGATGGTCGCGACCACAATCCATGCCTACGCGCCGACGCGTGAGGTGATCCGCGCCGTAGTCGAGAAGATCCAGGGCGCGTCTCCATTCGAGGGCACCTTCAACGAAAACGTGTTCTGCGATACCTTCGGCACCCGGCGGTAGCGTACTCGAAGTATGGAGCACGCCGTCTGGGGGCACGTTGTAGGGGGCACGTTGTAGGGGGCACGTTCCCCGTGCGTGGGAGCGCGGTCTCGTCGACCTCCGCCCACACGTCGGGGACTCACCTGCGATGCGCTCCGGTTGGCCGAAGGCGTGGCGGCGGCCCGTGCCCACTTCGAGATGACTGCCAGCTAAACCTGGAATCGAGACGGGACGTAACCAGGCCCCCCGTTCGGGCCTGGTTCCCATCCGCCACCAACCACACCCTAGCGTTGGCCGACAGCCGCGAGGGGCTCCGAGGTGCTGAGCTGCGCTCGAACCAGCGGCGCAACCTCGGTGGCGTAGAGCCGGATACCGTCCATCAGCCGCTCGTGGGGCAGCGTGCCGAGGCTGTACTTCAAGTCGAAGCGGGACAGCCCCAGGTTCCTGGCCAACTTCACGATCTTTGCGGCGACGGTCTCCGGTGAGCCAACCAGCAGCGCGCCATCAGGTCCGGCCGTGTGCTCGTACTGCTTGCGGGTGAGGGGGCGCCAGCCGCGATCGCGGCCGATGCGATTCATCATCCGCTCGTAGTGCGGCCACGCCTCGTCGAGCGCCTGCTGGTCGGTGGCGGCCACGTAGCCGGGCGAGTGGACGCCGACCGGCCGGTCGGGCTGCCCGAAATGGCGCAGCGCCTCATGGTAGAGGTCCACCAGTGGTTTGAACTGGGCCGGTGCGCCGCCGATGATCGCTAGCATCAATGGCAGGCCGTAGCGCGCCGCCCGTACGACCGACTCGGGACTGCCGCCGACCGCGACCCAGGTCGTGAGCGAGCCGGACTCCGTGGGCGGGTACACGCGCTGGTCGGTCAGTGCGGCACGAGTCTCCCCGGACCAGGTGACGGGCTGGTGCTTCAGCAACTCGGCGAACAAGTCCAGCTTTTCCTCGAAGAGCCGCTCGTACTTGTCGAGCGGGAAGCCGAAAAGCGGGAACGACTCGGTGAACGAGCCGCGCCCGACGATCACCTCCGCTCGACCGCCGGAAACGGCGTCCAGCGTGGAGAAGCGTTCGAAGACCCGGACCGGATCGTCGGAGCTGAGCACGGTCACGGCCGAGCCGAGCCGGATGCGCGTCGTCTGCCCGGCGATGGCCGCGAGGACCACGTCCGGCGCCGAGATGGCGAAGTCGTCGCGATGGTGCTCGCCGACGCCGAAGAAGTCCAGGCCGAGCTGGTCGGCGAGAACCGCCTCCGCGACGACGTTTCGGATAACCTGGGCCTGGGGTAGAAGCCGACCCTCCGCGTCGTGGGTCACGTCGCCAAAGGTATCTAGACCGAGCTGAAGCTGGGATGCCACTGTGAAATCACCTTTCGTACGTATCGTTCGGGAGCGGCCGCGCGGCCGCCGAAGCGAGGCAACATCTGGCGCGTCGCTTCGAAGTCGAGGGGCCGAGAGGCTGTCGGTAATAGTTCATGACTGAACTAATAGCTGTAACAGCGGCGGGCCAAATCTATTCCCGTCAGCGGTCCACCCACTGCCGCCATCCATCGTGACCGAGGCGTTTGCGCTCCGCGTGCGCGTTTTGCTGGATATTCCTCGCCCACGGCTGGTCTGCCCGGCGTTTGCGCTCCGGGTGTGCGTCTTGCTGGGCTTCGTGCTGGGCCCTTCCTGGTACAGTTGCTCGGGTCGGCGCTGGCGGCGCCGACTTCTCGTATCCAGCACACCGCGTCGTCGGCACACCGCGTCGTCGGCATACCGCGTCGTCGGCTCGCTCGACAGGTGGTACTCTGCGGGCGGGACTCACTGGGAGGATTGGCGGGTGGCAGCGCAGCGCTTCTTTGGCCAGCGGATTCGGCGATTCGAGGACCCACGACTGCTCGCCGGCCAGGGCAGCTACCTGGAGGACCTCCAGCAGCCAAGCATGCTCCACGCGGCGTTCGTGCGGAGCCCATATGCCCACGCCACGATCCGGAACGTCCCGACGGCGGCCGGGATGGTGGCAGGCGTCGTTGCTGTCTTCACCGCCGCCGACTTCGACCTGCCGGCCACCCCAACGGTCATCCCGCACCCGGCCTACCGCCCGTGTAGCCAGCCGCCGCTCGCCCGCGAGTGTGTCCGCTTCGTCGGGGAGCCGATTGCCGTCGTCGTCGCGACCGACCGCTACGCCGCCGAGGACGGCGCCGCCGCCATTTCGGCCGAGCTAGACCTCGAGCCGCTGGACGTCGTTCCCAATGCCGAGGCGGCGCTCGCGCCGGGCGCGCCCATTCTGCACCCCGAGTTGGGCGAGAACCTGGCCGGCGTCTGGGACGTCAGCGTCGGGGAGCCGGACCGTGCCTTCGCCGAGGCCGCCCACGTCGTGCGGGGGCGCTTCTCGGTCCAGCGCTACACTGGCATGCCGATCGAGACGCGCGGAGTCCTGGCGAGCGTGGAACCGATCTCCGGACGGTATCTGATCTGGAGCAGCACCCAGTGGCCGCACACCGTCCGCACGGCGCTGGCCGAGGCGCTCGGCGTGCCCGAGCACCGGATCCGGGTGATCGCGCCGGACCTCGGCGGAGGCTTCGGAGTCAAGCAGGATATCTACCCCGAGGAGATCGTGCTGCCGCTCGTGGCGGAGCGAGCCGGGCGGCCGGTCCGCTGGATCGAGACGCGCCGCGAACACTTTACCGGCACCGCTCATTCCCGCGAGCAGGACCATGACGTCGAACTTGCACTGGATGAACGGGGCATGGTGCTCGGGCTGCGGGTCGTCATTACTGCCGACCTCGGCGCCTATACGCGCGGCCTGGGGGTGCTCTGCCCCTCGATTACGGCCGGCTCCTTCCTGGGACCGTATCGCATCAGAAACTATCAGGCCTCGGTCCGTTGTGCCCTCACCAATAAAGCGCCGGCCGGTGCGTATCGAGGGGCCGGCGGGCCGGAGGCGGTCTTCGCGCTCGAACGGGCGATGGACACGGCCGCCCGCACACTGCTGCTCGATCCGGCTGAGATCCGGCGACGGAACTTCATCCGTCCGGACGAGTTCCCCTGGCAGACTGGCCTCGGGACGGCCCAGCTCCCCGTCATCTACGACAGCGGCGCGTATGAGGCCGGTCTGGATCGGGCGCTCGAACTGTTCGACTATCGAGGCTGGCGTGAGAGACAGGTCGTCGCCCGCGCGGAGGGCCGGTACGTCGGGATCGGGGTGGCGAGCTACGTGCTGCTCGGCGGGCTCGGGCCGTACGAGAGCGCCGAGGTGCGCGTCGATCCGAGCGGTGACGTTGTGGTGGTAACCGGCGCGCTGCCGCACGGCCAGGGCACCAACACGGCGCTCGCTCAGATCGTCGCCGACGCGCTCCAGACGACCCCGGACCACGTCTCGTTCGCCCATGGCGACACCGACCGCATCCCGTATGGGGTCGGCACGTATGCGAGTCGGAACGCCGTCGTGGCCGGAAGCGCGGTGGCCGTGGCAACCGCGCAGATCCGAGCCAAGGCGCTTCGGCTCGCCGCCCACCTGCTCGAAGCTGCCGAGTCCGACCTGGAGGTCGTAGACGGCGCGGTGCAGGTACAGGGGTTATCCGAACGCCGTCTCACCCTCGGCGAGCTCGCGGAAGCGGCGAACCCGGAGAAGCCGCTGCCGGAGGGCATGGAGCCGGACCTCGCCGCCCGCCACTACTTCCGAGCGCCGTTGCCCACCTTCTCGAGCGGGACGCAGATCGCCGTGGTGGAAGTGGACGGCGAGACGGGCCGGGTGACGATCCTCGACTACGTCTCCGTCAACGACGCCGGGCCGCGCATCAATCCGACCATCGTGGACGGCCAGATTCAGGGCGGGATCGCCCAGGGGATCGGGGGCGCGCTCTACGAGGAGATCGTATACGACGAGCAGGCCCAGATCCTGGACACGTTCCAGGACTACGCCATCCCCCGTGCGACCGATATTCCGGACGTGCGGCAGGACCACCTGGAGACGCCATCACCGCTGAACCCACTCGGAGTGAAGGGGCTTGGCGAGGGCGGGACGCTGGCGCCGCCCGCTGTCCTCGCGGCGGCGGTTGAGGACGCACTGGAGCCGCTCGGCGTGCGGGTAACGCGGACGCCGCTGACCGCGAGCGCCGTCTGGCGCCTGATGGAGCAGGTACGGTCTGAGAGTTGACGGAGCGAGCGTCGTCCGTCGCCCCGGCCACACGGCAGGTAGCGCGAGGTAGCGCGAGGTAGCGAGCTGGACTCTGAGGCACGTACCTGTCGCATGCAACTCCATTCGTCGGGCGCTGAGAACGGTGCAGCCGCGCCTCGCTTATCGTGAAGGAGCGAGGGCGCGGCCACTCAATCGGCTGCTATGACTGGGTGGTCCTCAGGGAGTCTTTGTCGGTGTGGGAGTTGTTGAACCCTGCCGGATGCGTAGGTCGAGGGTCGTCCACTCGCTGCGCTGGCCGTTGTTGTCCCGTCCACGCGCCCGCAGGGTGTAGGAGCCGGCCTTAGTGGGCGTGACCTGCCAGACGAACGCGCACTGCTTCTCATCGTCGCAGTCGTGCCGGTGGCGGTCGTCGAGCGCGGGATCGCCGGTCGAGCGGTTGTCGTTGTCGCCGCCCTCGACGATCGTTCCCTCCCACTCGATCCACTCGAGGCCCTTATCGTCGTTGCCGATGACCGTCACCGCGATGTGCTGGCCGGTCTCGATACGATCGTCGTCCACCTGGAGGGTGACGGTCGGGGCCAGGTCGTCGGGTGCGGGTGTCGGCGTGGGCGTAGATGCAGGTGCGGGTGCCGGGGGCGCAAGGGCCATTCCGACCCACTCCGGCTGCTCGCCCAGGGTTAACGCGCCGTCGGCGCCCGGCACCACCCACTGACCGCTCTCCGGCACGGCGGCAATGGTATCGTCTGTGGTCGGGTAGAACGGGACGTGCGAGCGGGCGCCGTTGAGCACCAGCCAGACGTTACCTGCGCTGTCGCTAACGAAGACGCCGTTGGGTAGCATGCCCTGGGCAGAGCCTCGCCCGAGCGTGAACACCAACCCGAGCACCGCCAGCAGGCCAGCCCACCTCCATCGCTCCCTACGCCGCATGCATCACACCTCCAACCGCTGGATTTCGCGCCTCTGTGCGCGCAGCCGCGCACGAGGACAGTCCGGCAGACGTCGTCGACCCTCCACCGTACCCCGTCTTACCCGTCATGACATTCCAGTCGGTTTGACGGCGTGCGTCGAAGTTCGAGGCCCGCTCGACGACGGCCCGGACGCTCGGCCACCACTGGGGATGACCGATATTCGCTGGAACGAGTGACACCCTCAGCCGGTATCGCACGGCCGGAATCGGATGGGTATCACTCGGCCGGCACACCGCGCCCGTGCGCCTGGCGATGAGTAGCTCAGGCCGGGTGACTCGGGCGTGGGCGCCGGCGCGGCGAGTGTGGAAGAGCCTCGGACAGGGCGAGAACCACGGGATGCCGCGCTCCTCAACCGTGAGCGGCTTCGTACGGACGCCCCCGGCCTCACGACGAGTGTGCCCTGAGATATAGGCTAATACCTATAGACATCATAGGTACATTCCGCTATACTGGCGCTGCGCGGCGGGTTGGCCGTGCCGACTTCTGTCCCGGCGAGGCACCTGATGCTCCAGATGTTCGGTCGACTCCCCGACTGGCTGCGCGGCACGCGAGCGGTCTCCGGCGTGCCAGGGCCAGCGGCTCACACGACCCCCTCGAACCCGGTGGTTCTGCGGTTGGCGGAGCAACTACGCCAGCGGCGGCTAGCGGCGGGCGGCTGGGCCGCTGAGGCCGGTGGGCTCGCCCCAGAGGCATTTGTCGAAGAGGCGGATCGGCTGGTTCGAGCGATCACCCTCGGCGACGCACAGGGCGGCCCACCCACGCCGTAAGGGCCACCCCGCTCGACCATCGTCACTGCCTGACCTGCGAGCATCGTCGTGCACAGGTCGACTGGTGAGCGAGCACGACGGCGTTGACCTGAGGCCCTTCACGCCGGACTTCTATTGCCCACCAGTCATCGACCCTTCCCGTTCGCGTGCAGATTGTGATGTACTCGAATCACTGTGCCTTGGATTGGCTGTCGTGTTGCGTCGCACAATTGTGATGTGTTGAAGCCCTTGCTGCCAGATGATCCTGACGAGCGGCGTCGCTTTTTGGAGCAACAGGCGCGTGCCCGCGAGGCCGTGCGTCGACTTCAGCGACACGATGCTGCTGTGCACCTACTCGCTCCGGCGATTCGCGCAGTTGAGCTCGCCGGTGTCGATGCGACGCCCCTCCGCTCTGTCCTCCAAACGCTCCAAACTGAACTGGAGAAAGCAACGCATCAGGGCCGTGGTCGCATCGCGTCGCGGCGACGACCCACAGCCCAGAAGCAGTGGCGACAGGATGGGCCGCGCCACCGCTACCGACTCTTCATCGATGAATCCGGCGGATCGCGCCTTAGCCTGACGCCGGATGAGCCCTTTTTTGCCGTCGGCGGCTTGCTCGTCCACGAAAGCGCTTATGCCGACCTGGAGCGGCACTGGAATGCCTGGAAGGTTCAATGGGTCGGGCGCGAGCATGCCACGATGCACGCACGCCACCTACGCCGTAAGAACATCCGCTTCTATGTGCGGCACGGCGATCCCGAGGAAGCGCTCGCAGCCCTTCACGCGCTCATCCGTGAGGTTGACGTCACGCTGATGGTCATGGCGATCCGGAAGAGCGAGTTCCAGGCCCGATATCTCGATCGTCCCGTCGACCCCTTCCTCCCCGATCATCACTACGGGCTGTGCCTGACCTTTCTCCTTGAGCGTGTCGTCTACTTTCTGCTCAATAAGGATGATGCCCACGCGCACGTTATCGCCGAGTCCAGAAACCGCATGGAGGATGCCAAGCTCCAACTCGAGTATCAGCGCCTTCAACTGGAGGGGACTTTGTTCCAGGCTGCGACCTGGTTCCGTTACCAATTGGGGCCACACATCACCTTCCAAGTCAAGGAAGACAATGTCGCAGGTCTTCAACTCGCCGATGTCTTGCTCAAGGCGGTCGTCGATAAACTCATCGCCCCACACATGGAGCCACTTCGCTGGGACGTTGCCCGCATGAAGCTCTACGACGGAGGAAAGGACCGCATCCGTGGCTGGGGCTTGAAGCTCTTCCCTCACGACGACAAGTTCGTGGAGTCGGTCCTGGGCCAGGAAACAAAAACGGAGAACGCTCTGTAGAACGCCCTCCGCCGACCGCGCAAAGTAGCGCGATCTCCACGGTCAGTATGGGTGATCGCGTGGGGATCCGTCAATGGCTGTGACTCGCGTACTCGCGTCGCGTCAGCGTACCGGGAGCGATGCGCCAGCCGTGCGGTACACTGGCTGCATCCCCGCTCCGGGCTGTTTGCCATGTCCTGTCGGTTCTCGCCGGCGCTGCTGCGGAATCTCCAGACCTTTCTTGCCGTCGTCGACGAGGGCGGGTTTTCGGCGGCTGCGCGCCGGCTCGGTATCACTCAGCCGTCCGTTAGCGAGCAGGTGCGCGCGCTCGAAGAGCACTTCGGTCAGCCGCTCTTCGAGCGAGTCGGACGCGCCCCGACGCTGACCGTTGCTGGCCGTCGCGTCCAGGAGCACGCTGGCCGGATCGTCCTGTCGCTCGAGGCGCTCGAACGTGACCTGGCGGCCCTGCGCGACGGCACCGTTGGGGTGGTGACACTCGTCGCCAGTCCAGTCCCCGGCGAATCGGTCGTCCCGACGTTACTGCCGCTCTTTCAGGCGCGCCATCCTGGCAGCGTGGTCCGCATGGCGATTGCCGATACCCGCTCGGCAATCGGCCGGCTGCTGCGGCGAGACGTCGAGTTGGCCGTAATTGGCGGGCCGTTCCGCCACGAGCGGTGCCGGGTCGAGGTGCTCGGCCGGAACGAGCTCGTGCCGATTGCGCCGGCCGGCCACCCCTTGCTCGAACTGGATCACCTGACGGCGGCGCAGCTTGCTGGGGAGCCGCTGGTGCTCCGTGAAGAAGGCTCTGGGGTGCGCGCGACGGTGACGGCCGCCTTCGAAGCCGCCGGCGTGCCGCCCGAGCGAGTCCGCGTCGTGGCGGAGCTCGGCAGCACCGAGGCGGTCATGACGGCGGTCGCGGCCGGGCTGGGCATCGGGTTCGTGTCCGGCTACGCGCTGATGGGGGATGGGACTGGACGGCCGCTGCGGGTGCCGCGGATCATCGACTTTGCGCCCGGGCGAGACATGCTGCTGGTCAGCGAGCGCGGCCGCGCCTTGAGCGCCGCCGCTGGCGCCTTCCGGGACTTCCTACTCTCCGAGGCGATTCGGGCCCGAATCGCTGCCAGCGGGCGGGTTCCACCGGCGCTGGTCGGCGCCGGTGGCTGATACCGATTCCGGCTCGCGGCGGCGACTGTGGCAGGTTATGGCAGGCAGTGGCCGTGGCAGGGCGTGCCCCGCGACGGATGGCCACTCTGCTGGCCCGCAGTCTCTACGCTTGTAGGGGCGTCGCGCGGGCGCCGTCCACACACGCGGCTGCCCCGATGCCCGCCCGCCCCCCGTAGCAGCCGCCGCGAGGCGCTGACGTAGACGAACGGGCGCGGCACGGTTGCGTGACACGGTGTCGGCGTCCGCGCACGGGCCGTCGGGCGAATCCGGCACGGCGCCTCCGGACGTATGTCCAGCATCAACGCGCGGCCGTGCCGACCGGCGTGCCGCCCACGGAGGACTCTCGATGCCCGCCCCGAACCTCGGCCGTCGCGCAGTCGTCGCGTCCCTCGCAGCGGCGGCGCTGGTCGTCACCGCGCTCCCGACTGCTCCGCCGCTTGCCGCCTCTGCCGTTACCCCGGGTGCGCCGCTGGTGCAGGTGCCCGCCAGCGACGATGCGACCCGCGTCGAGCTCGACGCCGGCGGCAATCAGGCCCGCTTTCGTGCCAGTGAGGTGCTCGTGGGCCGGGGCGTCAATGAGCCGGTCGGTACCACGAGCGACGTGTCTGGCGCGATCCTGATAGATCCGGCTGGCCAGATCATCCCCGATCAATCGACCATTACCGTCGACCTACGATCGCTCCAGAGCGATAGCGCCAACCGCGACCGCTATGTCCAGCGAAACACCCTCCAGACCGATCAGTTCCCACACGCTACCTTCGCGGTGACCGACGCGCCCGGCCTGCCACATCCCTTGCCCGCGAGCGGCGAGGCATCTTTCCAGCTCGTCGGCGACCTGACCGTCCACGGCGTCACTCGCCCTACGACCTGGGATACGACGGTCACCTTCGGGGATGGTCAGGTAGCGGGCACGGCGACGACGCGCATTCTGATCACTGACTTTGGGATGACACCGCCAAAGGCCGGCCCGGTCCTGAGCATCGAGGATGAGTTGGCGCTGGAGATCGACGTACGTGCAACGGTATCCGGCGGCCCGCTGGCGCTCGCGGACTGACTGCCCTGGCACGTCGCGCGTTGCCTGGTTCCCTACCACGCGCCGCGGCGCCGGTCTGACCGGCCGGCCCTCGAGATCGTTCGGGCGGCCGACCGATCTCGGCACAGTCTCGGTGTCGTCGGCGGAAGCGACACCCCGGTAGACTATCTCACCACAGACAGTCCGCCAAGGCTCCGCTGTTGCGAGACCGGGAGGCTGGGTCACGCCACCAGTGATTGAGCATCTGTGCTTTCGGATCAGCCGCCCCTCTCCTGTGCACGGGGGAGGGGGTGGGGGTGGGGGTCTCAGCCAGATGCGACTGACCCACGGGGCGGGCTTGACGCTGGCAGTCAGGGGCAGGAGGCGCGATGACCCGCGACCGCGCGGCGCTGGCTCAAACCTTCGATCGGGTCGCCGACCTGTACGATCGAGTGCGGCCCGGCTACCCAGCGGCGCTGTTCCGAGATCTTCGGGAACTGGCGCCCGTGCCCGAGAGCGGCCGGATCGTCGAGATCGGCTGTGGCACCGGTCAGGCGACCGTGGCGCTGGCACGCTGGGGCTGCCCGCTGGTCTGCTTCGAGCCCGGCTCAAACATGGCTGCTGTCGCACGGCGTAACCTCACCAGATTCCCGCTGGTCGAGGTGCGCACTGGCCGCTTCGAGGACGCTGGCCCGGACGTTCAAGACGTCGATCTGGTCGTCGCGGCGACCTCCTATCACTGGCTCGATCCGCTGACCCGCGTCCGTCGCCTCGCCGGAGTGCTTCGCGCGGGCGGCTCGTTGGCGGTCTTCGAGAGCACCTACGTCCGGGCGCCAGACGACCGCTTCTACGAGGCGGCCCTCCCGATCTACCGCCGCTACACGCCCGAGGTAGCCGGTCTGCCTCCCGTCGCCGCCGACCTGCCCACCCATGTCGGCGCGGAGATCATCCGCGCTGGCCTGTTTGAGGAGGTGGCCGTTCGGCACTATCCGTGGACCGCGACGTACGATACCGCCCGATACCTCGCGGTCGTGAGCACGTATTCGCAGCACCTGGCGCTGCCCGACGACCGGCGGCACGCGTTCCTGACTGAGATCGGCGCGCTGATCGACGAACAGTTCGGCGGCACGCTCGTCGAGCCGAGGGTGAGCGTGTTACAGGTTGCGCGGCGCAGCGGGAGGCCAGTCGACGCCTGATCTGCCCGCTGTCGGCTCGGCCTCGGCGGTCCATGCTCTATCCTGCTGGCACGTCAGGGCGACGTACGCCTGCTTCGACCGCTAGCCCCACCGGTTCATGCCGATGGCAGTTGGTACGCCACGGGCCCACCTGCTGCCGGGTTGGAGCGCGGCGAGCGCCTCTCGGCGGCGTCTATGACGACTGTGTACCCAGGACCCCACGTCATCTGTTGGAGGAGTACCCCATGTCCCCGCTCGAAGGTCTTGGAATGAGTCCCTTGCGCGGTCTCGCGCAGCCGCGCCGGCATCGCTCGCGCCGTGCATCGACCTGGAACCGCTCCGGCGAGAACGCCGACCGGGTGCCGCTGCCGGCCGGCCAGACGATCTCGATGTTGGAGGCGTCCGGCGCCGGCTGCGTCGTCCATATCTGGATGACGATCGGCAGCGACGACCCGCTCTTCCCGCGCAAGCTGGTGCTGCGGATGTACTGGGATGGGCAAGAGCATCCAAGCGTCGAGGCCCCTCTCGGGGACTTCTTCGGCGTGGGGCATGGGATGCTCAGCCACTACGTGTCGCTGCCGCTGAACGTTATCAGCCGCTTCGACCCGATCCGCCGACGCCACCGCGCAGCCCTGAACAGTTTCCTGCCAATGCCATTCAGCCGGGGCGCCCGGATCACGCTGACGAACGACGGCGACGCCGACGTAGAGTCGGTCTACTACTACGTCGACTACGAAGACTACCCGCCCGACCGCGCGCCGGACGACGCGCTACGGTTCCACGCTCACTATCGGCAGGAGCGCCCGACCACCCTGCCGGCCGAGTACGTGCGCTGGGAGCCGAGCGAGCAGAAGCTCCGCGAGGCCCGCGACTTCTACGGCACCCGCCTGTCCGAGGCGGCGATTCGTGCCTTTGCCTGGCCGAACCTCAGTGATGCCGAGAACTACCTGATCCTCGAGGCCGAGGGGCGCGGTCATTACGTGGGCTGCAACCTGAGCGTCGACAATATCGATCCGCTGCCGGGCTTCGGCTGGTTCGGCGAGGGCGACGACATGATCTTCGTGGACGGAGAGTCGTTCCCGCCGTCGCTCCACGGCACCGGTACCGAGGACTACTTCTGCGCTGCCTACTGCTACCCGACCGGCAAGTACGACGGCCCCTATCATGGCATCTCGCTGGCCGGCGACACCGAGAACTACCAGGGCAAGTGGACCACCTACCGCTTCCACATCGAGGATCCCATCACGTTCGAGCGCTCGATCCGGGTGAGCATCGAGCACGGGCACGGCAACACCCAGGCGAACGATTACTCGAGCGTGGCGTACTGGTACCAGACGCTGCCGAGCCGGCCGTTCCCACCACTGCCGCCGGCCGCTGATCGCTTGCCGATCTCCGACGACCTCAGCCGCAAGCTGTTCTACAGCAAGCTCTAGATTCCGGCGCTGAGCCTCGGCGGCGTCAGTGATGGTTGGACGGGGAGCGGGTCGCTGCTCCCCGTCCGGTAGGCTTACCGGTAGGCGTGCGTCACCGTTGATCGAAGCAGACGAAACGCCGAACCGGTGGCCGCTCCATGGGCCAGAGCAGTGCCGCTGCGAGTTGGAGCGTGTCGGCGGTTCGCAGCGGATGAATGGCCGGGAGCCGGCCGTTCACGTCCTCGACGTCCGCCATCTCCATCCTTCTGCCCTCCAACGGACCGCCCGACGTCTACTGTCCCACGGCGTCTGCCGCCCGTGTGGAGGTATCCCCGTCTTCCAACTGGGTCCACAACACGTAGGCAGGCGGCGCTGCACGGGGGCACACCGGGTCACGCCATCCAGGGTGGAAGGATCGAATCGAGCGGGAAGTCCAGCGGACACTCGATCAGGGTCGGGCCGCGCCGCCCAACTGCGTCGGCGACGGCTGGGCCAAGGTCGGCGCTCGCCCGTAGCTTGACGCCGCGTGCGCCGAACGCCTCGGCCAACTGCGCGAAATCTGGGCTTCGTAGCTCGACGCCGATCCTCCGGCCCTGCTGGTGGCGATCCTGGAACAGCTTCAACGCACCGTAGGCGTTGTCGTTGAAGACGATTGCCACCACGTCGACGCCCTGCTGCACGGCCGTCGCGAGCTCCTGGGCCGTGTACAGGAAGCCGCCATCGCCGCAGAGTGCGATGGCCTTTCGATCTGGGCGCCCGATCTGTGCGCCGATGGCTGCCGGAAAGGCGAAGCCAAGGGTGCCGTACATGCCGGGGTGGAAGAAGGTGCGCGGCTCGAAGACGTCCATGGCGATGACCGCCCAGTACCCCGGCAGGCAGAGGTCGTCGGCCACGATCGCGTCGCGTGGGACGTTCGCCCGGATGGCGTCGAGCAGCCCGATAACTGGCCCGGCCGCCCGTTCGATGGCACGCCGCTTCGCCGCGCGGGCTGCCGCCACGTCGCACCAGGGGGCCGGTGTGGACGCACTGCCAAGGTTGGCTAGCAGCCGTTCGAGCACGAGGCGCGCATCCCCGACGATCCCGAGCGTCGCATGGCGGTGACGATCGATCGCGGTGGGGTCGATGTCGACGTGGACGAGCGGGTCCGGGAGCTTTGCGCCGCGCGAGAAGTCGCTGACGTACTCGAAGCTCGACCCGACCACCAGGGTCGCATCGGCCTCCGCCAGGAGCGCGTCGAAGAAGTCGAGCCTCCCCCAGCCGTCGCCGAGCGAGAGCGGATCGTCGTCCGGGATGGCTCCCCGCCCGTGACCGGTCATGATGACCGGCGCCCCGAGCCGTTCCGCGACCACTCGTAGCACGCGACCGGCGTCTGCCGCGATGACGCCGCCCCCGGCGATGACCAGCGGACGGCGGGCCGCGCCGAGCAGATCGGCCGCGCGGGCAATCGCCTCGATGGAGCCGCCCGGGCGGGCGAAGTCCTCGGCCGGCGGCAGCGGCTCGACCTCCGCCTCAGCGGCGGCCACGTCGAGCGGCACCTCCACGAAGGTTGGGCGTGGGCGCGAGGTACGCATCAGGCGCACCGCATCCCGGATGATCTGCGGGGCGTCCGTGGGCGACTCCAGGCGGGCCGCGCTCGCCGTCACCGACGCGGTAACGGTCAGCGAGGCGTGAAGCTCGTGGAACTCCTCACGCCGCCGCTCCACCACTGGTAGCGGGTTCTGGCCGGCGACAGCCAGGATCGGAACGGAGTCGAGGTAGGCTTGACCGAGCGGGGTCATCAGGTTGGTGAGGCCCGGCCCCGGCACCACGATGCAGGCGGCAGGCCGCCCGGTGGCACGGGCGTAACCGTCGGCCATGAAGCCAGCGCCCTGTTCGTGGCGCGTCGTGATGACACGCAGATCTGGGATGTCGACGAGGCCGTCAAAGATCAGCGCGTTGTGCGTCCCGACGATCCCGAAGACGGTGTCGATTCCCTCGGCGCGCAACGCCCGCGCGACCGCCTGGCCGCCTGTGAGGCGTGGCATCTCGCACCTCCAACACTCAGCATCTGACCGTTCAGTGCCTGTGGTCGAGGATAGCACGCGCAGTCAGCGAGGGCAGCCCTCACGGCCCGATCGGGTGCCCCTCAGCTTGTTGCGGGGAGCGGGTTGCGCTGGCGTGAGCGAAAGAAGGGCTTGCGCCAGGGATGGGCAGCGGTGGGACGATTATCGACGGCACGGGGTGGAGTCGCTGGGGCCGCGGGAGGGAGTCCGAGCTGGGGCGGGTCGTCCGGGCAGGCTGGAGGCGCAGCCGGCGGGGGTGGAGTGGCTGACGCATCGGAGCCTGTGGCGACGGTGCGCCTGGGGCGTCGGCGGGAGGCGGCCAGGTGGGCGCGCCAGATGGCGGGCCACTCGGAGGTCCAGCGGTCGCTACAGAGCACGCCACGCAGACTGACCATCGGGTTGACGGAGGCGCGGTCCCAGTGCATGCCGCTGCCTTTGAGGCGGGCTTCGACGACGAGCTTGTTGGCGCTCTCGACCGCCCCGCTGCCGATCGGGTAGCCCCGCTGTCGGAAGTCAGCGTAGGTGATCTGGGCGCGCCGCTTCTCGAAGTAGGCCAGGGCCTCAGCCTGGTGCGTGGCGGCCTCCGGATCGACGGCGGCCTCCAGATCGAGCGTGCGCAGCGCGGCGAGCACGGCCTCGGGGTCGCCGTGCTTGAAGGTGTGGGCCTGGAGGCCCAGCCACTCGCTGAAGGCGGCGGTGCCGGCGCCGAAGACGGCCCGACCGGCCGTGCCGAGGTGCTCGAGGGCGTGCGGGAAATCGAGGATGCGCACCGCATCGGGGCGGTGATGGTCGACGAAGCGCTGCTGCCAGTCCGCGCCATCCTGGACCGCGCAGACGACCGTGGCCGCCGCCGTGCCTCGCCGGTAGAGCTCACCCCGGGCCAGCTCCCGGAACGTGTCGGCGTCGGCCAGCCGACTGACGTACGACAGCGCAGTCGTCCGGATCTGCTCGCGCCCGTCGGTGGCCGTGGCCCGCGCGACCTCCCCGAGCGCCAGGGTCTTCACCTCCGCCCAGGTGCCCCCGACCAGCGGCACCATCGCGCCGTCCAGGCTCAGTTGCTGCACGGCCGGTCCCGTCTCCGGCATCGGCAACGTCGCCCGGACTCGCGCAGCCTCGGCGTCCTCGCGCTGTTCCTCCGTCCGACCGATCCGCTCCGTCAGGCGGCGGGCCGTCTCCACGCTCACCGGCACGCGCAGCAGCCGGTCCATCAGTAACGGCACCCGCTCGAATGGCGCCACCGTCCCCAGCAGGACGATGCTCTCCACCAGCCACGGGTCGAACGCCTCCGGCCCCAGCTCCAGCTCCTCGTCCAGGGGGGAAAACGCCCCGCTCACAGGAGGCACAGACCCCGTAGTCCCGCTCCAAGGCGACCGGGACATCCCCGTGCGTCGTCACCTGTCGCCGATGACGCCCGCGCCCGACCAGCTTCCCGCCACACCGAGGACACGGGGGGCGTTCCTCACCAGGCTGCTCGGTGAACCGCGCCGCCGGACTGGCCCCCGCCACCTCGGCCAGCATCCGCGCCCGCAGCGGTCTCAGCTCCGCGTCGACCGCCTCCGCGATCTCCCGAAACGTCGCCCGGGGATGCGTTGCTCGCCACGCTCGCATCCCGCCCACCACGGCCTCGATCTGCTCCGCCCACCGTGCCTCTTCGGCGTCCCAATCCGTCCGACCCATCGGCGCCCTCCCACGCCTCAGGGTACTTGACGCAATATCCTGTGGGACACCC
>JADLFM010000034.1 GCA_020845495.1 Chloroflexota bacterium | reverse complement strand
TGGTGTCCCCGAAGCATCATGGAACGGGCGGTCGGGGACTGAAGTCCCCGCCTACCATCCTGCAGTCGCTGCGCGACGCTCCAGTCGCACCAGTGCCTGCCGTTCCCGGCGGCCGTCGCGCAGCGACGGCATGAGTGTAGGCGGGGCTTTCAAGCCCCGACGAGGCGGCACGACGACATCAACATGCAATCGCCCTGGCTCGTTCCTCGCCGCGGTCGGGATGACGGAGGGGAGGTCGTATGTCGCCGCGGTCGGGATGACGAGGGTGAGTCTGCTCGTTCCTCGCAGCGGCCGGGAGGGCGGGCATGCAGCAGCGGCAGGGTGGCGGCGTACTGGCGTCCGTCGAGCTACACAGGTTGCCGCGCCATATTGACCGATTGTCGGGCCGCACAACCACGACTGGTACAGGTCTGTTTCGTGCGGCCACTGGACGCCGCCACGATCCCGACCGATCATGGGAGCACGAAGGAGGGCGTCTTGATGCCAACATCTCGCCGCGGGTTCGTCTTGATGATCGCCGCGACCGCGCTGGCGGCCGGCTGCGCGCCGGCCACGCCAAACACCCCGACCACCGCCCCCGCCAAGCCGACCGAGGCCCCAAAGCCGGCGGCAAGCCCGGCCGCCCCGGCGGCCAGCCCGGCCGCGGCGGCCTCTCCGGCAATGGCCGCCTCACCGGCTGCCGCCGCCAGTCCCGCTGTCGTGGCTTCGCCAGCGGCCTCCCCGGCCGCCAGCCCGGCCGCGGCCCAGTCGGCTGCACCGGTCGCCGCTGCAAAGCCGTCTGGCCCGGCCGACAAGGTCAAGCTGCAGCTCAAGTGGGTGCCCCAGGCCCAGTTCGCCGGCTACTACGTCGCGCTGGAGAAGGGCCTCTACACGGCTGAGAACCTCGACGTGACCATCCTCCCGGGCGGCCCGGACATCGTCTCCGAGCAGCAGGTGGCGAACGGCCAGGCCGATTTCGGTGTGGACTGGGTCGCCAGCTTCCTGGCTTTCCGGGACAAGGGCGTGCCCATCGTCAACGTCGCTCAGATCTACCAGTCGAGCGGGCTGCTGCTGGTCTCGAAGAAGGCCGCCAACATCACCAGGGCCGAGGACCTGAAGGGGAAGAAGGTCGGGGTCTGGTACGGCGGCAACGAGTTCGAGTTCCTGGCGCTGATGGACAAGCTCAAGCTCGATCCCGACCGCGACCTGACCATCATCAAGCAGGGCTTCACGATGGACCCGTTCCTGGCCGGCCAGATGGACGCGGCCAGCGCGATGACCTACAACGAGTATCAGGTGGTGCTCGCGTCCGGCCTGAAAGCCGAAGACCTGAACGTCATCGACTACAACAAGGAGGGCGTGGGGATGTTGCAGGACAACCTCTTCACGTCCGAGGACACCCTCAAGAACAAGAAGGAGCTGGCGACCCGCTTCGTGCGGGCCTCCCTGAACGGCTGGCAGTCGGCCATCGACGATCAGAAGTCGGCGGTGGACATCATCATGAAGTACGTCGAGAAGGGCTCGACCACCGCCGAGCACCAGACCCGGATGATGTCCGAGGTCGCCAAGCTGGTGCTGCCAGCCGGCCTGCAGAAGACGCAGCTCGGCATCATGGACGCCAACCGCTTCGCCACCACGGCGGACATCGCCCTGAAGTTCAAGGTGATCTCCAAGGCCGCCGTCCCCGAGCAGGCGTACACCAACGAGCTGGTGCGGGCAGCGATGCGCTGACGCTGGGCATCCCTTCAGAAACGGCCAGAAACGGCGAGCGCCCCGATGCCATGTGGCATCGGGGCGCTCGCGTGTGCGGGCCAGCGGCGCGGCCCGCTCCGACTACATCGCGGCGGAACCGAGGTTCTGTTTGAAGAAGTCGTCGATCTTCTCCCAGGCATCCATCGCCTGCTGCTGCCGATACGACGCTCCCTGGTAGTACATGAACCCGTGGCCGGCGCCATCGTAGCGGTGGAACGTGTAGGTCTTGCCGGCCGCCTTGAGCGCCTCCTCGTGCACGTTCACGTCTGCCGGGCTCGGGCGCTGGTCGTCATTGCCGAACAGGCCGAGCAGCGGGCAGGAGAGCTGCGGGGTCAGGTCAACCACGGCCACCGGCTGCTTGGCGTTCAGGTTCTCGGGCGGGGTCACCACGCCGCCGCCCCACAGATCGACCGCCGCGTTGAAGCCTTCGGCCCTCGACGCCACCAGCGTCGCGTGCCGGCCACCCGAGCAGCTTCCGATCACGCCGACGTTGCCGTTGCTGTTCGCCTGCGACTTGATCCAGTTCAGCGACGCCTGAGCGTCCTTGACCACGGCGTCATCCGAGGGGTAGCCGTCGGCGCGCGCCCGAGCCGCGACCTCGCTCGGCGTGCCATCCCCGTACTGCTCGAAGAGGTTCGGCACGACGGCGATATACCCGTGCTCGGCAAAGCGCCGCGCGAACTCGCGATAGAACTCGTCCCAGCCAGGCACATGGTGCATGAGCACGACGCCCGGATAGGGGCCGGCGCCGTCAGGCTTCGCAATGTACGCCTTGATCTCTGAGCCTGCACCGCCCACGATCTTCTGGACGCCGGCGACCATGCCGCCGAGCGTGCTCGTCTGGAACTCGTTCCACGAAGGCATCTGCTTCCCTCTCCCGTGAGTCGGATGTCTACGTCAAGACCAATCCATTTCGGTGTGGTGGACGTTATGCTAGAAGAGTACAGACAAACTGTCCATCATTTGTACGTGCTTCGTGGAAAAACGGATTTCACGCAGTCACACCGTTGGTCAGGTCGTACACACTGGAGGGACGATGGACCGCCGCCTCTTCCTGAAGCTCACTGGATTCGCCGCCGCCGCGAGCGCTCTGGAGGCGCTGCCTGTCTCCGCCGCCGAGCTTGCGACGACCGCCGCGCCTGAGCAGGCCCGCGGCCTGCCTGCCGTGACCACGACGGTCGCTCCGCGCATCGCGATCCGGGAGCGCGGCGAGTATCGCATCTCCGGCATCGTCCAGCTGGACGGCGCGCAGGCCGAGATCGTCGGCGGCGGCGCGACGCAGCGCATCTCGCGGGGCGGCGCGGCGTCGGACACCGTGCCGTTCACAACCTACGCCACCATCGATGGACCGAGCCTGACCCCCGAGATCATCGTGCGCGGCGGCCGGGTGCTCACACTGGACGCGACGCCGATCCTGCTGGCCTGACCCAAGGCCTGGAGTACGGCCCTCACCCCCCGACCCGGAGGGCTCTCCGGGGCAGGGCGTGAGGGCCTTCCGGGGAGACGCACGAGGCCGACCGTCAGATCTCGTCGTGCTCTCGGATGACGTCCATGTCGAGGTCGACGCCCAGGCCCGGCTAGTCGGGGATCGCCAGCATCCTGTTGACTGGCACCGGGACGTCCTTGACGACGTTGGTGGTGATCTCCCCGAACATCAGCAGCCGTTCGAGGCACAGGCCGTTCGGCACGGCGCTGACCATGTGCGCCTGGATGTTCTCCATTGTCAGGCGGCCGGTCGCCGCCGCCGCAGCGCGCCGAACCCCCAGGATGCCAGCACCACCAGCGCACCCATCGCCGTGACGTCGATCAGCGGCTCGACGGACACCCGGTAGCGCGGGACCACGCCGACCGTCGCCGCGTGAATGGCGACTAGCCCGAGCGCCGCCAGCGCCACGGCCAGGACCGGCCGCCACCGGGGCTTGAGCAGCGCCAGCCCGATCCCGATGACGAACAGGGCCAGCGAGAGGCCTGCCGTCCTGGCCGGCTGGTAAATGCTGTCGATCAGCAGCAGGTGCGGAAACGCCGCCTCCTGGGCTGGAGTCGGCAGTTCGACAAATCGTCGGAGCGGCTGGCGGTTCCAGCTGACCTCTTCCCAGAGCCGCCACTGCCGTTCCAGCGATTCGTCGGCTTTTGACGAATCGGCCAGGAAGATGTCGAAGACGTTCTCGGCAACGTGGCGCGCGTAGACCAGCGGACGAGCCAGGATGGCGCGCATGGCGATGTCCTGCATCGCCCGGTCGGCCTCGCGCTCGGTCATCTTCGTCTCTTCGCGGATGTGGTTGGAGATGCCGAGGCCCGTCACGTCCTTGTTTGGCCGCTCGATCTTGTCCTGCATCTCGCGTTTGATCTGCTGCCGTGCGAACGCCATCTTCGGATCAGCATCGACGGCGGTCACCAGCGGCTCGTCAAACGAGAAGTCTGGGCGGTGGATGATCGCCACGAACGTGACGAGGTTCTGCCCGGCCGCGCCGGCCGTCGTGAACGCGCCGTGGACGGCCTGATTTCGGAGCATCCAGGGGACCGTCACGACGGCACAAACCGCGAATGCCAGGCCGGTCTTCCAGATCGCCGACTTCCAGGAGCGCTCGACCAGCAGAACCATCGGCGGCATCACGAAGAAGGCGATCTGACCAGCGGAGCGGGTCAAGATCGACACGCCGAGCACCAGCCCGGCTGCCGCCCACGGCCACCAGCCGGGCCGCCGCAGCCCCAGCACGATCAGGAACATCGCCAGGGTGAAGAGGAACGCGAACGGTCCCTCGGTCATCAGGAAGTGTTCCCAGCGGAGGGTCGGGCTGGACAGGGCCACCAGCACGGCGGCCAGCCCGCCGGCCCACCGGCCGATGGCGACGCTCGGACGCTCGGCGTCGCCACCCCAGGCCAGGCGGCCAATCCAGTAGGTCAGCACGACGCCGGCCGCGCCCAGGAGATGCTGAAACGCGATGAGCGGCACGAAGCTCGGGCCGAACAGCATCTGTGAGGCGTAGATCAGCCAGGAGTAGACCGGCGGGCGCTTGAGGGAGAGCGTGAACTTCCCGCCGGTCATCAGGTCGTAGACCGGCATGAAGTACTGGGCCGAGTCCCCGCCGATGAATGGCGGCGCCCACACGACGTAGAGCAGGCGCGGGATCAGCGCGACGACCAGCACGACCAGGCTGAGCAGGACGTCCGGGTGCGTGGCGAGGCGAAGCAAGCGCGCACGGTTGGCGGCTGGCTCGGCCCGCGGCCCAGAACCGGGCCCTCCAGCGGTGGCGCTACGTGGCTGTGCGCCCGTGACGACCGACTGCATCCAGCTTCCGCGCTCACCTGT
Source organism: Chloroflexota bacterium (assembly GCA_020845495.1). The sequence goes on along the minus strand of JADLFM010000034.1, from coordinate 216 downwards.
CAGGATGTTGGACCGGGCCTCGCCGGCGTCGATCCGCTTCGGACCATATCCGCGCGTACCCGGGACCGTCAAGTTCAGGCCGGCACAGCCCAGGGCGATTGCATGTTGATGTCGTCGTGCCGCCGCGTCGGGGCTTGAAAGCCCCGCCTACCATCCTGCAGTCGCTGCGCGACGCTCCAGTCGCACCAGTGCCTGCCGTTCCCGGCGGCCGTCGCG
>JADLFM010000033.1 GCA_020845495.1 Chloroflexota bacterium | reverse complement strand
TGGATGCTTCCCGGCCCGCCGAAGATCGCCGCCAGGCCGAGCGGCTGCGGCGCGAGGCCGAGGCTCAGCTCGCCCTCCTGGTGGAAGACGACAACCCGGTCCAGTCCGACTTCTACAGTTACCGCTACTTCGCCAGCGAAGGGTTCTTGCCCGGCTACAGCTTCCCGCGCCTGCCGCTGTCGGCGTTCATCCCGGGGCGTCGTGGAAATCAGGGCCGCGAGGAGTTCCTGTCGCGGCCCCGTTTCCTGGCAATCTCGGAGTTCGGTCCGCGCGCGGTCGTCTACCACGAGGGTTCGCGCTACATCATCAACAAGGTGATCCTGCCGGTTCGGTCCGGCGACGTCCTGACAATGAGCGCGAAACAGTGCACCGCGTGCGGCTACATGCACGCGATGGCCACAGATCACGGGCTTGACAACTGCGAGCGGTGCGGGGAGGAGCTCCCTCAAGAGTACAAAGGTTTGTTCCGCCTGCAGAATGTCTCGACCCGCCGGCGCGACCGCATCACGTCGGATGAGGAAGAGCGCTTTCGCCTCGGGTACGAGATCAAGTCCGGCCTCCGCTTCGCCGAGCACGGCGGCAACGTCACGCAGCGGAAGGCGACCGTCGAGTGGAATGGCGACGTGTTCGCCCATCTCACCTACGGTGACGCCGCGACCATCTGGCGGATCAATCTGGGCTGGCGACGTCGGGGTGCAGAAGGCCTCCCCGGTTTCGTCCTCGATACCGAGCGCGGTTACTGGGCGCGGGGCGGCGAGCTGGTCGGCGACGAGGACGCCGCCGATACGATGTCGGCGAAGACCCAGCGCGTCATCCCGTACGTCGAGGATCGCCGCAATTGCCTGCTGTTCGAGCCAGTCGAGCGGCTCGACGCGGCGGTCATGGCATCGTTGCAGGCCGCCCTAAAACAGGCGATTCAGATTCGCTACCAACTTGAAGATAGCGAACTCGCAGCAGAGCCACTCCCGGGTGCTGACGACCGCCGGATGCTCCTCTTCTACGAGTCGGCAGAAGGTGGCGCCGGAGTATTGCGACGGCTCGTCGAGAGCCCGGATGCCCTGATGGAAGTCGCGCATGAGGCACTCGAGCTGTGCCACTTCGATCCCGCCGATGGCCGCGATCTCCGTCGCGCCCCACGTGCTCGCGAGGACTGCGAAGCAGCCTGCTACTCGTGCTTGATGAGCTACTCGAACCAGAGCGACCACCGAATCCTCGATAGGATGAAGATCGTCGATTTGTTGATGGACCTGGCAGCCGCCCCCGTCCGACCGGCCGCTCTCTTGCCGTCCCTCGACGATCTGTCGGTGACGGCGGGGACCAGCGGCGAGGCCGGCGTCGAGCGCGACTGGCTTCACTTCCTGCAAGCATCGGGATACAACTTGCCCACCCGCGCTCACGCTGAGATTGCTCCACCGGGCGCCCGGCCTGACTTTGTCTACGAGCAGCGCCAGACCGTCGTCTACGTCGACGGCGACGAGGACGTGCATCCTGAGCGACGCTTGCGCGACGCCGATCAGATCGATGCGTTGGAGGATCGAGGGTACACCGTGATCCGCTTCGGCGACCGTGAAGACTGGGATCTGGTGATCGAGGCCTACCCTAGCGTCTTTGGTCGGCCGGCTGACGGCAACGGCTCAGGGAGGGTTGGCGCGTGACGTTCGCGGTCGGGTCGTTGGTGAAGGCGCGGGGCCGAGAGTGGGTCGTCTTGCCAGACTCCGACGACGATCTCCTGGTGCTGCGCCCGCTTGGGGGAACCGAGGACGAGGTCACCGGGATCTATCTTCCGCTCGAAACGGTCCAGGCAGCGTCCTTCGATCTGCCCGACCCGAATCGCCCCGGCGACTTCCGCTCCTGTCGCCTGCTGCGAGATGCCGTCCGCCTTGGCTTCCGCTCCAGCGCCGGCCCGTTCCGCTCGTTCGCGCAGATCGCCGTAGAGCCGCGTCCGTATCAGCTCGTGCCGCTGCTGATGGCGCTCAAGCTCGACCCGGTCCGGCTGCTGATCGCCGACGACGTCGGGATCGGCAAGACTATCGAATCATCCCTGATCGCACGAGAGCTGCTGGATCGCGGCGAGGTGGATCGTCTGGCCATCCTCTGCCCGCCGCCGCTCGCTGAGCAGTGGCAGGGCGAGCTTCGGACGAAGCTCCATATCGACGCCGAGCTGGTGCTGCCGAGCACGGCCGCCCGCCTGGAGCGAGCCTGCCGCCTGGGCGAGTCGCTGTTTGACCGCTACCCGTATGTGATCGTCTCGACCGACTTCATCAAGTCCGATCGGCGGCGCGAGGAGTTCCTGCGGGCCTGCCCGGAACTGGTCATCGTGGACGAGGCGCACACCTGCGCCGACCCGGGCAGTAGCGGCCGGAGCGGACGCCATCAGCGCCATCAGCTCGTGCGGGGGCTGGCTGCCGACCGCAATCGTCACCTGATCCTGGTGACTGCGACGCCCCACAGCGGCAACGACGCCGCGTTCCGATCGTTGCTGACGCTGCTCGATTCAGGCTTTGCCGACCTTCCGGAGGATCTGTCGGGCCGCCAGAACGAGCCACACCGCCGCCGCCTGGCCGCCCACTTCGTGCAGCGACGGCGCGAGGACCTGCGCAGCTACCTCCATACTGACACGCCGTTTCCCGAACGTCTGGAGACGGAGGCAACCTACAAGCTCTCTCCGGAATACCGGCGGCTGTTCGATCGGGTACTAACCTACGCCCGCGAGACGGTTGCGGATGAGTCCGGCGGTCGATTCCGCCAACGGGTCCGCTGGTGGTCAGCGCTCGCGCTGCTCCGCTCACTGGCATCCAGCCCGGCCGCTGCTGCCGCCACTCTCCGCAGCCGCGCTGCCGTCTCCGAGACCGAGAACGAGACCGAGGCCGACGAGATCGGCCGGCGCACGGTGCTCGACTTGATCGAGGACGAGCCGGCCGAGGGCGTAGACCTGGCGCCCGGCAGCGACATTGGCGGTGACTCGGACGACGAGCGGCGCACACGACGTCGACTGCTCGACATGGCGCGTGAGGCCGATGCACTGGTCGGGGCGAAGGACGCCAAGCTCCAGAAAGCGTCCAAGATCGTGCGTGCCCTGCTGGATGAGGACAGCAACCCGATCGTCTTCTGCCGCTTCATTCCGACCGCTGAGGCCGTGGCCGACGCCCTGCGTGCCGATCTGGGGAAGGCCGGACGGGGCGCCTACAAGGATGTCGAGGTGGTGGCGGTCACCGGTCGGCTGGCGCCGGCCGAGCGCGAAGAGCGGGTCAGTCAGCTCGGACGGGCGCCGCGACGGGTGCTTGTGGCCACCGACTGCCTCTCCGAGGGCGTGAATCTCCAGGAAAGCTTCGATGCGGTGCTGCACTACGACCTCTCCTGGAACCCGACCCGCCATGAGCAGCGCGAGGGACGGGTGGACCGATACGGCCAGCCCAGCTCGTCCGTCCGCGTCGTCACCTACTACGGTACCGACAACCAGATCGACGGGATCGTGCTGGACGTCCTGCTGCGCAAGCACAAGGCGATCCGCAAGAGCCTTGGTGTGTCGGTGCCCGTGCCGGTCGACACCAACCAGGTCGTCGAGGCGATCTTGGAAGGGCTGCTCCTGCGCGACCGCCCCGCGACGGCCACCGCGCTGACGCTTCCCGGCTTCGACGCGCTGATGGAGCCCGAAACCAAGGAGCTGTTCAGCCAGTGGGAAGCGGCCGAAGATCGTGAGAAGCGCTCGCGGACGCTGTTCGCCCAGCACGGCATCCACGTCGACGAGGTAGCCCAGGAGCTTCGGGCGGCCCAGGCGGCCGTCGGTGCGGGTGCCGATGTCGCTGGATTCGTGGCCGACGCCGTCCGCGCCCACGGCGGCCAGGCCACACCGGCCTCGGCTGGCAGCGTAGGGGGAGGGGGGGCGCTCCGTCTCGATCTGGCTGAGCTGTCTCGCGCACTCAAGGAGGCGGTCGGGCTGCCGGACCCGTCCAGCGCGTCGGCCGGGGCCAGTGATGCGCAGGTCAAACAGTACGAGCAGGCATTGGCGCGAGCACGGGCCGCGCAGCATTTCACGGCCCGTTTCGAACCGCCGGTCCGCGCCGACGAGCGCCATCTCGGCCGAACCGACCCGTTCGTGGAGGGATTGGCGAGCTACGTCATGGACACCGCCCTCGATCCGCTCGGGGACGGCGTCGCGCGGCGTTGTGGCGTCATCCGCACCAGCAAGGTCGAGCGGCGGACGACGGTGCTGCTCGTTCGCTTCCGCTTCCACATCGTCACCCGCCGCGACGGGGAGGAGCGGCCACTGCTGGCCGAGGACTGCGCGCTCCTCGCGTTCGCCGGAGCGCCGCGCGCAGCCGAGTGGCTCCCGTCGGAACTGGCGGAGGCGCTGCTCGAAGCGCGGCCCGAGGCGAACGTGCTACCTGACGAGGCGACCCGCTTCCTGAAACGGATCGTGGACGAGTTTGACCCGATCTGGCCGGCCCTCGATGATGCGGCTCGACAGCGTGGCGCCGACCTGCTGACCGCGCACCGGCGGGTGCGCTCGGCAGCGCGGATGGCCAGCGCCAACTCCGGCGTGGCCGTCGAGCCGCAGCTCCCACCGGATGTCCTCGGCCTCTTCCTCTATCTGCCGCTGGCTCAGTAGTCTTCGGAGCACGACCTGATGCAGACCCGACGCCGCGACCAGTTCTCGACCGTGCGCACCGAAGGTCCGATCCTGCCGCCGGACCTCCTGCGCCGCATCGCGGACAACGACAAGGCGTTGGGCGGGCTCACCGCCGAGGCGTACCACCTCGGGAGCGGCGAGCGGCTGAACGAGGTCATCAACCGCTCCTGGAACCGTCTCCTCGGCGCCTGGGCTACCTTCCGGGCCGGTACGGCGATGCTCGGCGAGACCGATGCCGCAACCGGGCTGACTCGCGACCGCTGGCTCTACCCGCTGTTCCAGGAGCTCGGGTACGGACGGCTGCCGCCCGCCCGTGGCATCGAGGTGGACGGCACCCACTACCCGATCTCGCACGCCTGGGGCACCGTCCCGATCCACCTCGTCGGGGCCGGCGTCAACCTGGATCAGCGCGCGGCCGGCGTCGCTGGCGCCGCCCGAGTCAGTCCGCACGGACTCGTCCAGGATCTATTGAACCGCTCGGCCGACCACCTCTGGGGCTTCGCCTCGAACGGCCTGCGCCTGCGGGTGCTCCGTGACAACGTCAGCATCACGCGCCAGTCGTACGTCGAGTGGGACCTCGAAGCGATGATGGACGGCGAGGTCTACGCCGACTTCGCGCTGCTCTGGCTGGTCTGTCACCAATCGCGGGTGGAGGCCGAGCGGCCCGACGACTACTGGCTGGAGAAGTGGACCCGCGCCGCCCAGGAGCAGGGCACCCGCGCCCTCGATCAACTCAGAGGCGGCGTGGAGCAGGCGATCACGGCGCTCGGGAAGGGCTTCCTGGCCCACGCGGCCAACGGCGACCTCCGAACGGCGCTCCAGGACGGGCCGGCCAACGGCGGCCTCGACACCCAGGAGTACTACCGCCAGCTCCTGCGGCTGGTCTACCGCCTGCTATTCCTGTTCGTGGCCGAGGACCGCGACGTCCTGCTCGATCCGAACGCCGAGCCGGCCGCCCGCGAGCGGTACACCAGCTACTACTCGACGGCGCGACTGCGACGCCTGGCCGACCGCCGCGTCGGCACGCGCCACCACGACCTGTACCAGGGGCTGCGGCTGGTGATGGCGAAGCTTGGCGATGCCGGCAGCCCGCCGCTCGGCTTGCCGGCCCTCGGCGGCTACCTCTTCTCGGCCGAGGCCGTCCGTGACCTCGCCGAGCGCGAGATCGCCAACCACGACCTGCTGGACGCGATCCGCGCCCTCGCCTTCGTGGAGGACGGTCGCAGCCGCCGGCTGGTGGACTACCGCAACCTCGGGGCCGAGGAGCTCGGCTCGGTGTACGAGTCGCTGCTGGAGCTGCATCCCGAGATCGACTCCGAGGCCGCCACCTTCACCCTGAAGACGGCCTCCGGCAACGAACGCAAGACGACCGGCTCGTACTACACCCCGACCAGCCTGATTCAGTGCCTGCTCGACTCGGCGCTCGACCCGGTGCTGGAGGAGGCCGCCGCCAAGCCCGATCCCGAGGCGGCGATCCTCGACCTGAAAGTGTGCGATCCGGCCTGCGGCAGCGGCCACTTCCTGATCGCAGCCGCGCACCGGATCGCCAAGCGGCTGGCGGCGATTCGGACCGGCGAGCCGGAGCCTTCGCCGGAGGCCGTCCGCACGGCGCTACGCCAGGTGGTCGGAAGCTGCATCTACGGCGTGGACCTGAACCCGATGGCCGTGGAGCTGTGCAAGGTCAGCCTCTGGATGGAGGCCGTGGAGCCCGGCAAGCCGCTGACGTTCCTGG
>JADLFM010000032.1 GCA_020845495.1 Chloroflexota bacterium | reverse complement strand
GTCGCGCTGACGCCTCGGTCAGCGCGACGCTCCCCGGGCCTCGGGCGACTGTGGCTCCGAGATGAGACTGTAGCGTTACGTTTCTGCAAGACTTCGCCTCTGGCGAGTATCATGCCGCCGTGATACTGGCGTTTCATGCAGCACAGTATGGAAGGACCAACCGGTGCAGCACGAAGGCCGTGTTGCGCGGCTGTGGCGGCTTCGTGCTGTGGCCGCACGAGTTGTCGTTTCGATGGCGCCTCGACGCGAGCACCCTGCTGATGGTCGACTCCTGAGGATCTATGGCCGTGTCCGAAGCCCCGCCGCCGAAGCGCCAGCCACCCCGGCGCGCCCCGTCGGCCGAACGTCTCGAGGATCTGCTTCGGCGCCGTACTGAGTTGTTCCAGGCGCTCCTCGAAGCCCAACGGGAAATCGGCGAGGGGCTGGCCATTGCCGAGGGGCTGCGCATCCTGTACGCCAACGATGCGCTCTGCACGATGCTGGGGTACAGCTTCGACGAACTGGCAGCACTGCCGTCGCTCCTCGAGATCATTCCGGCGACGGAGCGGGCGCGTGTGCTGGAGCGCGCTCGTCCCAGTGAGGGTGGGAACCTCGAGGCGAGCTACTTCGAGACAGCCGTCGTCCACAAGCACGGGCACCGGGTCGACGTCGAGGTTGGTGTCACCCGGCTCCGCGTTGAGGGGCACGACCGCGTTGTCCTGATCGCTCGCGACATCAGCGCTCGCAAGCAGGCCGAGGCGGCGTTGATCCAGAGCGAGGATCGTTTTCGTTCGCTGGTGCAGAACGCGTCCGACATCATGTCGATCCTGGCGGCTGATGGGACGATCCTCTGGCACAGCCCCTCGCTCGAGCGAGTGCTCGGCTACGCGCCGGACGCGCTGGCGGGTGCCAGCCTGTACGACTACGTCCACCCTGACGACGCCTCACGTGTGGCGGCCGCCTTCGCAGCCTCCGAGACGAATGCCGCTGCTCCGGTCGTCATCGACTTCCGTGTGCGTCACCGCGATGGCTCCTGGCGTCACCTCGAGGCGAGCGGCGCCAATTTGCTCGATCATCCGGCGGTCCAGGGAATCGTCGTCAACTCGCGCGACGTCACCGAGCGTAAGGCGTTCGAGGACCAACTGGCGCGTCAGGCGTTTTTCGATCCACTGACTGGCCTGCCGAACCGGGTCCTGTTCATGTACAGCATCGAGCACGCTCTGGCCGGCGCGCGGCGGAACAAGGTGGGCGTGGCCGTTATGTTCCTCGACCTGGACGGCTTCAAGCGCGTCAACGATACGTTCGGCCATCAGGCCGGCGATCAACTGCTCGTCGCACTCGGGCAGCGCCTGAAGGCGTGCGTTCGCCCCGGCGATACGGTGGCACGTCTTGGCGGCGACGAGTTCACCATCCTCCTTGAAGACATCCCGTACGCCGACGAGGCGACGCGCGTCGCGCAGCGCATCCTCGATCGTCTCCAGGAGCCGTTTCCGCTCGACGGGCGGGATGTCTACGTGGGTACCAGCATCGGCATCGCGTTCGGGATGCCGGGCGAGTCGGAGCCGCCGAATCTTCTCCGTTTTGCCGACGCGGCGATGTACCGTGCTAAAGCGGCGGGCAAGGGACGGTACGTCGTCTTCGATGGAGGCATGCGGGCGGACTGGGTGGCGCGCGCCGGCCTGGAGAGCGACCTACGCGGCGCGCTGGAACAAGGTGCATTCCGGCTGGCGTATCAGCCGACATTCGATCTGATCACTCGGCGGATCGCAGGTGTGGAAGCGTTGCTACGCTGGGAGCACCCCGAGCGCGGCGTGCTCCAACCCCGTGATTTCCTATCAATGGCCGAAGAGACCGGCGCAATCGTGCCAATCGGGCAGTGGGTGCTGGAGGAGGCATGCCGACAGGCTCAGGCCTGGCAGCACGCGTTCCCGAACCATGCGCCGCTCGGCCTTGGCGTCAACTTATCCGCGCGCCAACTTCAGCAGCCGGACGTCGTTCAACAGGTCGAGCGCGCAGTGGCCGCGAGCGGCCTGAATCCCGCGCTACTCCAACTCGAGCTGACAGAGGCGGCACTGCTCGACGATACCCGCGCGATCCCCGAGAAGCTTCAGGCGCTTCGAGCGCTCGGCGTCCGGCTCGCCCTCGACGATTTTGGCGCCGGCCTCTCTTCGCTGTCCCAGGTGCGGCGGGCGCCGTTGGCATGCCTCAAGTTCGATGTCTCGCTCGTCAGCCGGCTGGATCGACAATCGGTCGAAGTGGTGCGGGCATTGACAGCGCTCGCCCGTGCGCTTGGGCTAGCCGTCTGCGCCGAGGGGATCGAGACCACCGAGCAACTGGCGCTCTTGCTGGAGGCTGGCTGCGACCGAGGGCAGGGCTATTACTTGTCGCCGCCCATCGCTGCTGAGGCGGTCACCCGGCTGATCGCCGGTGCGGCGAGTGGTGAGTGGGGCCGCTAGCCTGACGGACGTCCCAGCCGGCCTGGGGCATCTGTCAGCCGGCGCCAGCGCGACGGGCGAGCTACGATGATGGTGCCAGGAGGCGGGCGAGCCTCCTGAGAACCAGAAGGTGGAGACCGGAGGACGCAGATGCTCTGGATCCGCCGCGCCATTCATCTCCTCTTTGGAGTCCTGCAAGTGGACAGTGCAGGCGCTCCGCGCCACGGCAGGTAAGCCAGGCGAGCTCCATCGGCGAGCCTGCTCACGCAAGGTGAGCGTTATCGAGGCCGCCAGGACTCTCGCGAGCCATGACCGCCGGCCCCTGTCGTGCCCGCGAATCATGCTGTGCAGCAGTGGCGTAATCCCAGGAGTCGACGCATACGTACACCGGCGTGCTCGATCGATCGCCGAAGGGCAGAGCGGGCACGCCGGCACAGCCACAGGCTTTCCCCTGGATGTGCGCTAGCGAAGCGGCCTCCAGGCGCACAACGGTTTCCGAGCGACTAGCAACTTCTGATGAGGAGCCGTTTCGAGACGGAGATCCAGCACGCTGCCCGGACGGGGGCAGATCCGACTACGAGTGCGCAAGCGGGTGCAGCCACCCGGCGATAACGTCCTGTGGACGCGCCATCTGGGAATCCCAACACGGCTCCCGCGAGCGCGCTACGAGGAAAAGAGGGGTAGCGCCCACCGTCAGGCTTCCTATCAGCTACAGTACCTGCATATGGCCGGGGCGGGCGCACGCTGCACCCGCCCCTTCTCTGTGCCATTCTTGGCGCCATTCTTGTTTGTGTCATACCTATGAGCATGTCTGACGTACCCCCCAGTGATGCCCACCACGCGAACCTGGAGATCGCCCGGTCGATCCGGCTCCGTCCGATCGCCGAGATTGCCGAAAAGCTCGGCATCCAGGTCGATGAACTGATCCCCTACGGGCGAGCCATCGCCAAGCTCGAGAGCGACCGGCTCTGGGCGCGCGTCAAGGACCGCCCGAACGGCCGCTATATCGACGTCACCGCCATTACTCCGACGCCCCTTGGCGAAGGCAAGTCGCTCACCGTCGTCGGCCTGTCCATGGCGCTCAACGCGCTTGGCAGGCGCACGGTCGGCACGATTCGCCAGCCCTCGCTCGGGCCAGTGTTCGGTATCAAGGGAGGAGCGGCCGGAGGCGGGTACAGTCAGGTGCTGCCGATGGAGGATTTGAACCTCCATCTGACCGGCGACAATCACGCGGTGGCCCTCGCCCACAATCTTCTCGCCGCCGTCATCGACGCGCACCTCGCACACGGCAATGCTCTCGACCTCGATCCGCTCTCGATCTCCTGGCCTCGCGTCGTCGACGTCAACGACCGCGCCTTGCGCCAGATTGTCGTCGGGCTGGGCGGGCGCCAGAACGGCCTGCCCCGCGAAACCCGCTTCGATATCGCTGTCGCCTCCGAGGTGATGGCGATCCTCGGCCTGTCGCGCGATCTGCGCGAGCTACGACGGCGGCTCGGCGCCATCGTCGTCGGAACGACTCGGGGGGGCCGGTCTGTCACTGCCGACGACCTGCGGGCGGCCGGTGCCATGGCCGTCCTCCTGAAGGACGCGATCCACCCGAACCTGCTTCAGACGACCGAGCACACTCCGATGCTGGTGCATACGGGGCCGTTCGCGAACATCGCCCACGGCAATTCGAGCGTCCTGGCGGACCTGCTGGCCTTGAAGCTTGCCGACTACGTGGTAACCGAGAGCGGGTTCGCCGCCGATATGGGCTTCGAGAAGTTTATGGATATCAAGTGCCGGGCCTCCGGGCTGCTACCCGATGCCGCCGTGTTGGTCTGCACGGTCCGGGCACTGAAGGTCCATTCCGGACGCTACCGGGTGGCGCCGGGCAAGCCGCTCGATCCGGCCCTTGAACGGGAAGACCTCGAGGCGGTCACGCTGGGGTTGCCGAACCTGGAGAAGCACATCGAGAATGTGCGCAGCCTCGGCGTGCCTGTCGTTGTGGCGATCAACCGCTTCGCGACCGATACGCCGGCCGAGTTGGCGGCGATCCGAGCTGCCTCGCTGCGCGCCGGCGCGCTCGACGCGCAGGTCAGCGACGTCTTCGCGCGTGGTAGCGCTGGCGGCCTCGACCTTGGCCGAGCAGTGATTGCTGCCGCCGAGTCCGAGACGGCGCGGCCCCGTTTCCTCTACCCATTGGATGCGAGCATTGCGGACAAGATCGAGACGGTCGCCACCCGCTTCTACGGTGCTGATGGCGTCGATATCTTGCCGGCGGCGAGGAAGCAGATCGCGCGCTATACCGAGCAGGGGTGGAGCAACCTGCCAATCTGCATCGCCAAGACGCCGCTCTCACTCTCGGACGACCCGCACAAGACGGGGCGGCCGGCCGGGTTTCGGATCGCGATTCGTGAGGTTCGGGCCTACGCTGGGGCCGGGTTCCTCACGCCGATTGCCGGCGAGATCATGACCATGCCAGGGTTGCCGACCCGCGCGGCCTACCAGGACGTCGACCTGGACGACGAGGGCCGCATCGTCGGCCTCTTCTGACGGGTTCTGCCGCAACAGGTGCGCGGCAGAGGCGCCCTGTCAAATTGCCCTGCGGCGGGGATGAAGGCCAGACGTCTGCCAGGTGACGGTACCCCTGGCTCCCCGTACCGGGACCTCCGACTCTCATCCGACCCACCGGGCTGCCGGTACGATCCAGAGGCGAACCGGGACACGGCCCGCGTGGAGCGGTCATGGCTGGTCAAACCTACTCCCCCTACCCTCGAACTGTGCGCCGCCTGTCGCCTCGCCCGGTGACCGGGCGGCCAGCCCCAACTCAGCGGCCTGGCGGCGCCTCGGCAACGCCGGCGACATCGCCGAGGACAACGCCTGCGCCGATCGCCGCTGCCACCACGCTACGGCCGGCAGCCCAGAAGGAGCCGGTCCGCCCGGCGCCACTGGCTGCGGATCCTGCTGCTCGGCGCTGGGTCATCCTTGGGGTGCTCGGCGTCGTCACGAGCGTGTTGCTGACGCTGGGTGTCTCTCTCCTCGGGTCGCGCGAGGTGGCCTCGGCGTCCCCGGACCGCCGGACCGTCGAAGCGCCCCGTCAGAGCCGGGTGACGCTGATCCAGCAGCTTGGCGGCGTGCCGCGCTCCCCCACGCCGAGCGCTGGCACGATTGCCTCGGCTCCCACCGAGGGTGGCAGCACTGGTGGTACTGTCGCCAGCGCGGCCGTCCGTGCCCTCCGCCGAGCCGGTCGAGCGGTCGTGACCGTGGACGGCGTGCGGCGGATGGCCCTCGGGGGCGCCGTACCGTTCCTCGATGGGGATGCAGCCATGGCGCAGGCGCGGAGCCACGCCGACGCGACTCCCGCCGCCGCGACTCTCGCCGCCGCTCTTGCCGTGGGGCCTGCCGTAGGGCCTGCCGTGGAGGCTCTCGCGGAGCCGTCTGATGCGAAGGCAGCTCTCAGCCTACATGCGGACGTCGTTGCCGAGGCTGCCCCTGGCGCGGACGAGCATCGGGGGGGTGCCTTCTTCAACCTCGTGCCCCGCGACGATCGCCTGATGCTCCGGATCATCGACAGCGCGCCGGCTGCGTTCGCCAGCCCCGCTGCCGAGCCGACCGCACGGGCCAGTGCCGTCACGCCGACGCCCGGCGCCCGCCCGGCTGACGTGACCCCGACAAGCGTCCCGGCGACTGCCACAAGGGTTCCGCCGACGTCTGTGCTGCCAACGCCGGCGCCGCCGACACCGATCCCTGCAACCGCTATCCCGCCAACCGCCACCCCGGTTCCGCCAACGGCTGTGCCGCCAACTGCGACGACGATCCCTCCTACCGCTACATCGATCCCTGCCACGCCGGCCCCTGCTACGCCGATTCCCGCCACGGCAACGCCGATCCTGCCGGCCCAAATCGTGATTACGCCTGTCGTCGTAACTGCCACGCCAGAACCAACACAACGTCCCACCAAGACGCCCACTCCAGAGCCGACCGCGACGCCCTGGCAGATCGTCATTGTGGTCACGCCGACCCAGAGCCCATATACCTCCACGATCCCGACTACCGGTTATCCACCCTCAGGGAATGGCCAGCCGAGCGCGCCGAATCCAGTCGCGCCGCTGATCCCGGCTGCGCCGTCGATTCAGTGGGCACCGACGCCGGTTCCTCCGGCCGCCAACACGCCGGTACCACCGCCAACGAGTGCCCCGACCCAGGCGCCGGCCGGCCCGGCTCGACAGGCGGAGGCTGCCCCGGGTTCGACGCAGCCTCGAACGCCGGCCCAGGCTGCCGCACCACGCCAGAGCGGCCCGGCCCCGATCCTCGCCGAGTCCGGTACCCGCACTCCGCTCCCGCCGCGGGCCGCTCAGCGCCCCCCGGACGGCGCTGCTCGTGACGATGACGCTGCTCCTGCCCCGGCCGCTTCGCCGGCTCCGGCCGAGCAGCCCGCGCCACGTGAGCCGTCGGCCCAGGAGAAACTGGCGGTGCGTGCCCTGACTGCGATCAACACCGCCCGCGCTCAGGCCGGCGCCCTGCCGCTCGGGCGTCAGGCGACGCTCGACATGGCAGCCTGGCTGCACGCCCAGTACGACGTGGCGACCGGCCAGACCGAGGGGAACTTCCAGTCTCCACAGACCCCGCTCTTCGTGGGCGAGACGCCGGCAGCGCGCGTCGCGCGAGCCAGCGGCGGACGGGGATCGATCGAGCGAATCGGAGAGGTGATGGCCCTTGGGACCGCTGAGCCCGAACAGGTCGTTCAGGGCTGGCTCAACAGCGTCTATCATCGTGCGCTGGTCCTCGATCTCAGCGCCCAACTCGTCGGTTACGGCCAGCACTCGGCGGGAAGCGCCACGAGCGCCGTGCTCGACTTAGGTGGGCGCCGGGACGTCGCCAACGCCTCCGGCTGGTTCCCGGCCTCCGGCGCGACCGACGTCCCAACCCGCTGCGTCTGCGACGACTACGCCGAGGCGAGCGGCAACAACGGCTCATTTGGCTACCCGATCACGCTCCTGCTCGGGACGATCCGCCCGACGGGCCTGCCGACCACCGCTCAACTGACGGTCGGAGGTGAGGATGGCCGGCCGGTAGCGGCTGCGCTCGTAGATGCCTTCGGGAACCCCACCCTCGTGCCACGCGAGCCGCTGGAGCCGGGGACGCGCTACACCGTGCGGATGGCCTGGACGAACGGCCCGAGCGTCGCATGGTCGTTCACCACGCGCGCCCAGTAGACGAGGTGCGGGCGCATCCACCGATCGGCGCGGTTGACCCGATGCGCCTGAGCGTTGATACTGCCGCCGAGTGCGACGAACGCGCTCGTTCGGGAGGTACCAATGCCGGCTCGTGTGTTCGACTGGCGCGACGATCCGACGGGGACGATCATCGCGGTTCCTGACGTGCGTGCCCGCTTCTTGCAGCGCAAGCCTGACGATCCGCTCGGCGGCTTCCACAGCCACGAGGAATCGGACGGAATCGAGACCTGGGTCGTCATCGAGGGCAAGGTCCGCTTCGAGTTCGACGACCGAGTCGTCATCGCGACACCAGGGCAGGCCGTCGTAGCGTACCCACACGAGAAGCACCGGGTAAGCTGCGCTGGCGACGAGCCATGCGTCTACTTCCTGACGCTCACGCCGCACCGAGAGCCGACCCACACCTTCTACGACGACAACGGCAATCGCTTGCCGACGCGGACCGGCACAGTCAAGCTCACCTGGCAGGGGCAGCCGAGTCTGAGCGAGTCCGACGTCAAGGGGACGCCTGCCTGACAGGGGGCGCCCGCCAGGCAGGTGGCGCCCGATTGAGCCCGTGTTGCACGGGGTGCCCAAAATTCCTGCTGAGCGGGTCGGGCTGCCGGCACAATGCTGCTGCGCGGGATGGGCGCGGCTCGTGCCGGTGGCTCCGTTCTCCGTCGTGCTTCGTATGTATCAGGTCGCGCACCCCCGAGACGCTGACCTGTACTCAGGCAAGACCGACCCTCTGGAATGACCCCGATGCGTCCCACGCTGAGAGCTACGCTGCGTGCCCTGCTGGCCTCCGTCGTTATGCTGGCCCTGCTCTTGCCCACCGGGCTGGCGGCAACGGTCGCGCTCGCCAACGTACCGAGCGAGCCGCCCGTGCTGACGGCCGAACCCGTTGCCCGTGTTACTCTGGCGGGGACGGCCGCTCTGGCTGGCGTGGTGGCGGAAGGGCCGGTCGCCGAGCCGGCATGTGTCCGCGACCCACAGCCGCCTCTCCCCAGTCCGGGCACGCCCGGCGCCGGCGGATTCTGGGCGCGCTATCGAGAGCCGCTCCCACCAGCCGAGGTCTTCAATCCGGTAGGCCGGAAGCGCGTGGGGCTCCAGGCCGGACACTGGCGCATCGAGGAGATGCCGCAAGAGTTGATCGGGGTCGGGCCGGGGGCGGTCGGCGGGGGCAAAGCCGAGTGGGAAGTCAACCTGGAGATCGCTCAACGGGCCGCCGACCTGCTCCGGGCTGCCGACGTGGACGTCGACCTGCTGCCGGCGACTATTCCGGTGGACTACCAGGCGCATGCGTTCGTCTCGATCCACGCCGACGGTGACGCGAGCGGCCAGATGCGCGGCTACAAACTCGGACGCGCCGTCTGGTCGGCGACGCCGGAGGCGGACGATCGGTTGATGGCGGACGTCGCAGAGAGCTACGGCGAGCAGACGCTCTTGCCCATCGATCCGGTCGGGCCGTCGCGGCGGATGACGGCGTACTACGCCTTCAACAGTCGGCGCTACTGCCACGCCATCGCGCCCGGCACGCCGAGCATGATCCTCGAAACCGGCTTCCTGACCAGTGCTGCCGACCGACAGGTGCTGATCGGCGATCCGGAGGCGTCGGCGCGCGGCCTCGCGCACGGCCTGCTGCGCTTCCTTGGCCTCGCCGATCCGGCCCTGTAGCGCCGGCAGGTTCAGGAGGAGCGAGCCAGGTTGCCGATCGACGTGCTCGCCTCGCCGTTGGTGTCGGCGGCAGGCGCCGCGTGGACGGACACGTCGCGGCCGGCAGACTCGTGGACGGCGAGTTCGTCGTCGACAGGCTCGCGGCCGGCAGGCTCGCAGTAGGCGGGCAGGCGGATCGTGAAGACGGCGCCGTGGGCCGGGCTTTGAGCGTTGCTGGCGCTTACGTCCCCGCCGTGGGCACGAATCACCCGGTCGACGATCGCCAACCCGAGCCCCATCCCGCCCGGACCGTCGCTCGACCGTCCTTCGACCCGGTAGGAGCGCCGGAAGATGGACGGCAGCGCGGACGGCGGGATGCCCGGTCCGTTGTCCTCGACGGTGAGCGTGTGCGTGGCTTCGCCGGCCGCCACCGCGACCTGAATACGGCCGCCGTTCGCCGCGTACTTCAGAGCGTTCTCGATCAGGTTGCCGCAGACCTGCACGAGGCGATCTCGGTCCCCATCGACGATGGCCGGGTCGTCGCGGCTGACGTCGACACCGATCCGGACGTGTCGCCGTCCTGCTTCGGCAGTCCACTCGGACACGGCCTGCCGGGCAACCACCGCGAGGGAGACCGGTTCTGGCTGGATCGAGAGCCAGCCAGAACGGACCCGTCCAAGCTCGCGCAAGTCGTCGGCCAGCCGGACGAGCCGGTCCGCATGGCCAGTCAGCCCTCCCATCAGTTCACGCTCGAGATCGGGATCGCGGCTAGCTCCCTGATGCAGCGCCTGGATCGCCGTTTGCATCGCACCGGCCAGGCCACGAAGCTCGTGCGAGACATCGGCGGCGAGTTCGCGGCGTGCCGTCTCGAGCTCGGCGAGTCGTGCTGCCAGATCATTGAACGCTATGCCAAGCTGGCCGACCTCGTCTTTGCCACTGACCGCGACCTGCTGATCCAGATCGCCGGCCGCCAACGCCTGGGTCGCCCGGCTGAGGGCACGGATCGGCGCACTGATCGAGGCGGCGAAGAATAAGGCAAGCAGTCCGGCCGCGATGGCGATCGCTACCGCGCCGAGGGCGATCCCCAGGTTCAGGCGATCGAGCGTTCCTTGAAGGTCTTCGATCTGGTAGGCAAGGCGGACCGCGCCGACGACCTGCCCGTTCGCCACGACCGGCACGGCGACGTACAACAGTTCGTCGTCATCGCGCCCCCGTTCGAGCACGCGTCGAACCGGCTCACCCTGAAGCGCTCGGAGCAAACCGGCCTTCTCCGATGGAAGCCCAAGCGCATGGCGGTCCCCGGCCTCCGAAGCTGCGACCTGGCGACGGCGGGCGTCGACGATCAGCGCGCGTGCTGAGGTGCGTCCGTCGAGGTCGGTGAGCACGGTCTGAATGGCATCGATGTCGCCGGCCGCGAGGTCGGTTGCCACGTGGCCAGCGACGAGATACGCCTGGACCTCGAGGTCCTCGCTCAGCCGCTCGATCAGCAGTCGTTCGAGGACGCCGGCCACGACGAGGGCAAACAGCGCCACGGCCAGCAGCGTAAGTCCGCTGAAGGCGATGCTCAGGCGGGCGCGGAGGCTACTCGGCATCTTCGGGCGCTTCGAGCCGGTAGCCGATGCCTCGGAGCGTCTGGAGATACGTGGGCTGATCTGGTTCGGGCTCGATCTTCTTCCGGATCGCGCGAATGTACACGTCGAGCGCCCCTGCATCGCCCACGAAGTCTGACCCCCAGGCCCGGTCGAGGATGGCCTGCCGAGGCACGGCCCTGCCGACTCGTTCGGCCAGGAGCGTCAGCACGTCGAATTCGCGCGGCGACATGGCGACAGGTTGCCCGTTGACCCAGACTTTGCGCGCACCTGGGTCGAGCCGGATTCCGCCGACGATGATCGCCCCGTTCCCTGCCCCACGTGCTCGTTGCCGGCAGCGCCGCAGCGCCGCCCGGATCCTGGCCAGGAGTTCGCTGGTCACGAACGGCTTGACGACGTAGTCGTCGGCGCCGGCGTCCAGCCCGATCACCTTGTCGGTATCGTGCCGCCGCCCGGTCAGCATGATGATCGGGCCGGCCCAGGTCTGACGGAGCCGCCGGCATGCTTCGACGCCGCTCAGATCGGGTAGGCCGACGTCGAGCAAGATGAGGTCGGGCGGGCTCTGCTTGACCGCCTCGATGGCCGTACAGGCCGGCGATTCAGCACGGGCATCGTAGCCTTCCTGGCGGAGCAGGAACGCAAGGGACTTGACGAGTAGCGCGTCGTCGTCGACGAGCAAGATGCCAGGGTTCATCGCAACGCTCCTGCCCGGGGGGCGGCAGCAACGGAGTGCAGTATGTGGTGTCAGGGCACAGAGAAGGCACGGCAGCCAGCGGGCAGCAACGATGCGCTCCCCAGGATTATCCTGCCACGCATGCCACGCATGAGCGTAGTAGCGTGCCTCACCCGTCAGAAGAAACGCCTTGGAGGCCCCGGCGCACGCCCACATGTGCGCGCCGAGACCTCGCACGCACCGCCCACTGTGGATCACGCCACATTCGGTTGAGACCCCCTCACCCCGTACCCCTCTCCCGCGCGCGGGAGAGGGGTACGGGGTGAGGGGCATCCCAGCGCTGCGCCCATACTCAACGAAATGCAGTGTGACCCACTACTCACGCCTCGCTGCTCGCTACAGGTGCAGCGTGAAGCTGCTGTGGCTCGGATGCTCGTCGTCCTGGCCAACCCAGATCTGATCGGTGGATGCCTTGCCGCCGTTCCGATAGAGCTTCACGTGGACGACGTTGGAGTCTTCGACCCGGACCTTGAGGTCGTTGAGGTTTGCTCCGGGAGAGCCGTGGAACTTGATGGTGTGACGGTCGTCGGAAATCGATGCATGAAAGTCCTGATTGTTGTCGCTCTGGCTCAAGTCGTGAAACGTTCCATCGGTATGGAGCTTTCCGCGAATGGTGGCTGAATTGTCGCCGCTCGCCACGTCGAGATGAATATCATGGCCATCATGCCAGACGTAGTAGTCAGCATGGCCGCTAGCAATATTTGTCGGAGATCCCTGGGAGTGTAACTCGTGCGCGGATGCTGTCGAAGCCGCTCCCGTGACCGTTAGCATCATGGCAGCGAATCCGGCCAGGGCTACGCCCAGTCTTGGCGTCTTCATCAGAAGAGATCCTCCATGCGTCTCTGGTGCTGTGTGCACCGCCTGATGTGACGATACGCCTGTCCTGAGCGCGCTGTGTTAACCCCGACTGAATGGCGGCTATGAAGATTCCGAACGTGGGTGCTTGCAGGCCGCGTTCCGTCTGGAGGGAGGTCAGTGCTGGTGGCCTCAGTGCTGGTGGCCTCAGTGCTGGTGGCCGAGGTACGCTGCGACGATGTTTGGGTCGTGACGGAGTTGCGCCGCCGGTCCCTCGCGAGCGATCGTCCCACCTTCGAGCACGTACGCCTGGTCCGCCACTGCCAATGCTTTGCGGGCGTTCTGCTCGACCAGCAGGATCGTCCTGCCCTGCTGCTTCAGGTCGGCGATCAGTCGGAAGACGTCTTGCACGATCAGCGGCGCCAATCCCAACGACGGCTCGTCCATCATCAAGAGCTTCGGGCGCGCCATCAACGCCCGCCCGATCGCCAACATCTGCTGCTCGCCGCCCGAGAGCGAGCCGGCCAGTTGATGCCGCCGTTCGGCCAGGCGTGGGAAGCGGTCGAAAATGTCGTTCAGGTCATGGCCGACGTCACGATCGCGGCGGGTGTACGCGCCCATGAGCAGGTTTTCTTCGACCGAGAGGGGCGCCAGCATCTGCCGGCCCTCGGGCACCTGGACCAGACCCAGGCCGGCCACCCGATCCGCCCGCCAGCCGGCAATCTCGCGGCCTTCGAAGCGAATCGAGCCGTGGTGCGGCGCGAGCAGGCCGCTGATCGTGTTGAGTGTCGTGGACTTGCCGGCCCCGTTCGCGCCGATCAGCGCCACCACAGTGCCCCGCTCGACGCGGAAGCTGATCCCGCGTAGGGCCGCGATGCCGCCGTAGTACGTCTGAAGGTCTTCGACGACGAGCAGCGGGCCGCTCATCACGGCGGCGCCCCGCCCGGCCTGCTTCGGCTAGACGTACTGCCGCCCAGTCCGCCGGCCCCGTGCTCCCCGCCGGGGCTCTTGGCGCCCGCGTCGTCTTCGCCGAGGTACGCCTCGATGACGCGCGGGTCTTGCTGGATCGCCGCCGGCGGCCCCTCGGCGATGGCGCGCCCGAAGTTCAACACGACGACGCTGTCGCTGACGCGCATGATCAAGTCCATGTCGTGCTCGATGACCAGCAACGTCAGGCCGCCCGCCCGCAAGTTCAGCAGGAAGTCGGCGAGCGACGCCGTCTCGGTCGCGTTCAGGCCGGCGGCTGGCTCATCGAGCAGCAGCACGCGTGGCTCGGCGGCGAGCGCCCGCGCGATTTCCACCCGCCGCTGATCGCCGTACGAGAGTGCGCCGGCCTCGGCCGCGGCGAGATACGTCAGCCCTAACCGGTGCAGGACCGCGCTAGCGAACGCACGAGCATCGTGCTCCTCATGCCGGCCACGCGGCAGCCCGAATATCGTCTCCAGCAGGCCCGCTCGGCGATGCAGATGCCGGCCGAGCATGACGTTCTCGATCACTGACAGATCGGTGAAGAGCCGGATGTTCTGAAACGTCCGAGCGATCCCGAGCGCGGCCACCTGATGCGGCGGGCGGCCGGTCACGACGACGCCGTCCAGCAGCACCCGCCCGCTCGTCGGCGGCGTCAGCCCGCTGATAACGTTGATGAGAGTCGTTTTACCGGCCCCGTTCGGTCCGATCAGCGCCGTGATCCGGCCAGCCGGCATGGCGAAGGTCACGTCCTCGAGTGCGGCCAGCCCGCCGAAGCGACGAGTCACGTGCTCGACGGCGAGCAGCGCGGCTGAAGGGGCGGTCACCGGGCCGGCCGGCGAGTTCCCCCTCATGTCGTCTGGCGGGCCGGGGCGCCGTTCGGTGGAGCCAGCCGAGGCGCCTTGCTCACAGCCGCTTCCCCTTGCGCCGGCCGATCACGCTACCCCAAAACCGAGGGTCGGCGAGCCCACGCGGCAGAAAGATGATTGAGAGCATGATGATCAGCCCGTTCACCACGTCGCGCTGCTGCTGAAGCGACCGTAGCACCTCTGGCAGCAAGGTTAGGACCGCCGCCCCGACGATCGGGCCGACCCAGTGGGCGACGCCGCCGAGGATGGCGTAGGCCAGGATGTCGACAGCCCGGCTGAAGACGTAGCTACGCGGGTCGATCACCCGGACGATCGGCGCGCTCAGCACCCCGGCCCCGGCCGCGATGGCCGACCCGATGACGAACGCCAGCAGCTTGTACCGTACGACGTCGATTCCGAGTGTGCCTGCCGCCGGCTCGTCCAGGCGGATCGCGGCGAGGACGCGCCCGTAGTGAGAGCGTCGCAGTACCGCGAAGAACGCAGCCAACCCGACGACGTACAGCAGCAGCGGCCAGGTCGTCTCAGGCAGTCCGAGAACGATGCGCGGCGCTGAGTAGGTGAGGGTGATGCCCTCCGCGCCCCGGAAAATGGTCAGATCCTGGTTGCCGGTGATGGCGCGCAGGATCTTGTCGCCGTTCAAGACGAGCACGTTCACGATCTGGCCGAACCCGAGCGTCGCGATGGCCAGATAGACGTCGCGCAGGCGCAGGACGGCCAGCCCGAACGGCACGGCGATGAGTGCCGCGACGATGAACGCCACGACGAATGAGATGCCGAGCGGCACCTGGACACTGGTGGTCAGGATGGCGGCGGTGTAGGCGCCGATGGCCAGGAAGCCGGCGTTTGCCAGCGAGAGCAGGCCGGTCGCGAGCGTCACGTAGATGCTCAGCGCGAGGGCAATGTTGATCAACGTGAAGTTGATGACCGAGGCGTTGTTCGCGATGACGTCAGGCACGGACCGCCTTACCTCGGCCGAAGATTCCGTTCGGGCGGGCCACCAGGACGAGGATCAACAGTGCGAACACGAAAGCGTCGCGGAAGCTGCTGTCGATGTACGCCACGCTCATCACCCGGAGCATGCCCACCAGGAGCGCCGCTACCGCCGCGCCGCCGACGCTGCCCATCCCGCCGACAATGATGACGGTCAGGCCGGCCAGTTCGATGTCATTGCCCATGATCGGTTCGAGCCGATTGAAGGCCAGCCCAAGCAGGACGCCGGCCGCGCCAGCGAGCGCCCCCGAGAGGAAGAAGGTCTGCCCCACGACGACGTCCACGTTCACCCCGAGCAGCCGCGCCGTTCGGGCGCTCCAGGCGATAGCCCGGATCGCCCGGCCTATCCGGGTGCGCGCCAGCAGGAAGCTCAACCCGACGATCAACGCCAGCGACAGCACCAGCACCAGCAGTTGAATTGGAGCGATCACCACGCCGCCCGGTAGCTGGTACGGCAAGAGCGGGAACGTGGTCGGCGGGAAGCGGGAGACCTGGCTCCCGAACACGCCCTGCGCCAGGCTGATCAAGACGATGGATGCGCCGATCGAGGAGATCATCGGCGCGAGGGCCGGCACCTGCTGCTGCCGGATCGGCGCGATGGCGCGGTAGTCCAGCACGATGCCGGCCGCCATGATCAGCCCGCCAATGGCCGCCAGGATCGTCTTGAGCGCGGGATCCCAGGGGCCAATCACCCCGATCAGCAGGATGATGAAGCCGCCCCAGAGCACCAGGCCGCCGACTGTGAGCGCCCGCAGCGGCTTGAAGGCGAGCAAGTCCAGCAGCACGGCCAGCAGGCCGGCCCCGATCATTGCGACGGGAATGGCGGCCCAAAACGGCAGGCCCAGGCGGGTGACGACGATCAGCCCGAAGTACGCGCCCCACATGTAGGTGGCGCCGTGGGCGAGGTTGACGATGTCCAGGGAGCCAAAGACCAGGGTGTAGCCCATGGCAAACAACGCCAGCGCGGCGCCTTGCCAGATGCCATTGACGATCTGCTGTGGGAGCTGCTCCACCGAACCTCGCTAGCCCGGACTCTTCACGTGCCGGGTCGCCATCGTAGCACGCCGCTGCCGATGGCGGGCACGTGGGGCTCGCGTATCCTGGTTCGGCTCAGCAACCGGCCTGACTACAGCCGTTGAGCGGCACGCACTCAAGCCGCGAGTACTACAACCCGCAGCCCGCACTCCCCCGAAGTCAGCCGTCGAATACCACAGGCTCAGCCCTTGAACAGCACGAACTGGCCGTTCTGCACTTCCTGCACGATGGGCGTGTGCACGGCCTCCCGGTTGTCGGCGAAGGAGAACTTGCCGAGGACCGTATCGACGTTCTGAAGCTTCGCCAGCGCGTCACGAACGGTCGGCCCGGCCGTAGCATCGGCGTCGCGGAGCGCGTAGGCGAGCAGGTAGACGCCGGTGTACGCCTGCGCGGCGAACTGATCCGGCGGCATGGTGTACTTCTGCTGGTACGACTGGACGAATTTCTGATTGCCCGGCGTATCGGCGCTGATGAACCAGGCCGCTCCCGAAATCGCGCCCTCGGCGGCCGGGCCGGCCAGCTTCGCGAGCTGCGAGGAGTTCAGGCCATTGCCACCGATGAACCGGACGCTCGGCGGGATGCCAAGCTGGCGCGCCTGGACCATGATGCCGGCGGCCTCCTCGGCGAGCGCCGAGAGGATGATCGCGTCTGGATTGAGTGACTTGATCTTGGTGAGTTGAGCCGAGAAGTCGGTATCACCCTTCTTGAACGTCTCGGTGGTGAGCACCTGAACCTTGTTGTCGGCGAGCGCCTTGGCGAAGACGTCGTAGCCGCTCTTGGTGAAGGCGTCATCCTCGCCGTACATCACGGCGACCTTCTTGTAGCCAAGCGCCTTCTCCGTGACCTTGACGGTGTTCGGCACCACGACCGATTCTGGCAGGCTGTCCCGGAAGACGAAGTTGCCCATCTCGAGGATGCCGTCGGCGGTGTTCGAGACGGCCAGCACGACGACTTTCTGATCCTGGGCGATCGGGTCGGCGGCGCGGGCCGAATTCGAGAGCGTGGGTCCGAGGATCATTGAGACCTTATCGGTGTTGATCAGCTTCTCGAACGAGGAGATGGCGCCCTCGCGGACCGAACGGTCATCCTCCACGATCAGCCGGAGCTTGCCGTTCCCGAGCATGCCCGAGGCGTTGATCTCGTTCATCGCCAGCTCGGAGCCGTTCTTTTGCTGCGGCCCGTAGACGGCGGCAGCGCCGGTCAGCGACCAGACGGCTCCGATCGGGATCTCGCCGGTGAGGTTCGTCGGCGTACGGGCAGTGGCCCCGGACGACGGTGCGGCAGCGGCCGGCGACGCGGCAGGGCTGGCTGCCGGTGACGCGCCTGGGCTCGGAGCCACGGCCGGCTTGGCGGCCGGGCTGGCCGCGGCGGCTGGCGAAGATGCTGCGGCTGGCGAGGACGCGGCGGCCGGACTGGCGGCCGGACTGGCAGCGGGCTTCGCGGCCTCAGTCGGCTTCGCTTCGGTCTTGGGCGCGGCGGTCGGCGTGGAGGGGGTCGAAGGGGCGCAGGCGGTCACCACGAGCCCGAGAGCGGCGACACGGAGGAACTCACGACGTTTCATCGGGTATCTGCCTTCTTAGCCTGGCTGAAATGGAGGCGTACCGAGATGGAAAGGTGCTGGGAAACCCGATCGTGTCAGGAAACCGGCGTACCCGGGTACGGCCGTGCACGAAGGATGAGGCTCACGAAGCGGGCTGGCATGCCATACGGGAGGCGCCGGCCGGGTGTGATGGGCACACGCCTTCAAGAACCGTACCGTTTCGTGCTGTCGGTATCCTACCGCGAAGGAGCCGGGCGCACAACCCGAGCCGGATTCTTTCCGCTCTCGAGCTATGCCCGGCCATCCGAGCCCTCTCAGATCTCGGATTCGCCGAGCGGCCGAGGGGTGCGTGCCGTAGGTTGTGGTCGACGTAGGCGGCCTCTCACATCTACGCGGGAGATGCGGCCGAGGGTAGTGGGTAATCGAGCCGAAGACTGAGGCAGCTATCCCGAACGGCGGACGCTAGAGCAGACGCCATGCGCGTGCGTGGGGAACGTGAAAGAGCGCCCCGCCGAAGCGTGGGCGCTCTTTCTGAATGGCCGCGCGAGCGGCGAGGGCGATTACCGCAGCAGGGAGAGGATCGACTGGGGAAGCTGGTTGGCCTGGGCGAGGATCGAGGTACCGGCCTGCTGGAGCACGTTGCTGCGAGTGAAGGAGACCATCTCGTCGGCCATGTCGGCGTCGCGGATGCGGCTCTCGGACGCTTGCAGGTTCTCACTGGAGGTCTGCAAGTTGGTGATGGTGTGCTCCAGCCGGTTCTGGACCGCACCAAGGGTCGCTCGGTTGCTCGAGATGTCGGCGAGAGCCTTGTCCACCGACTGGATCATCGCCTGCGCGTTCGTGGTCGTCGAGGCACCCGCGAAGGCGGTGACGCCCGCTGACAGGCTGCCGAAGCCGCCGCCGTTGCCGATGTTCGTCGAGAGCGAACTGGACATGCCGACGGTCACCGTCTGGTTGGCGTTCGCGCCAACCTGGAACGCGGCAGACGCAGTACCCGCGTCGGTGGTGACGTTCGCGGCGGTGACGAAGTCGTTCCGAATGTTGGCGCCGGTGGCGTTGGCCCCGTAGCCGTTGACGGTCAAGCTAATGCCAAGCTGGGAGAAGTTCAGCACCTGGCTGCTGGTGGCCGAGGTGGCCATGGCGGCAACGGTGATGGTCTGGGAGATCGTCGCCCCGCCGATCGTCGCCGTCAT
>JADLFM010000031.1 GCA_020845495.1 Chloroflexota bacterium | reverse complement strand
AGCGCGTGTCGCCCTCGACCGAGGCGTTCTTGTTCCGGAAGTTGTGTGATTCGTCGATGACGACGAGGTCGTAGTTCCCCCAGTTCACGTAGGAGAGATCGATGTCGCCCGACATCCCGTCGTCGCGGGACAGGTCCGTGTGGTTCAGTACGTCGTAGTTGAACCGATCCGACGCCAGCGGGTTCCGGCGATCGTTCGCCTTGTAGAGCGTCCAGTTATCGCGCAGGCGCTTGGGGACGAGCACAAGCACCCGGTCATTTCGGAGCTCGTGGTATTTGATAACCGCTAGCGCCTCGAAGGTCTTACCCAGGCCGACACTGTCCGCAATGATGCAGCCACCGAACCGGTTGAGCTTGTCGATCGCGCCGATCACGCCGTCGCGCTGGAACTTGAAGAGACGCTTCCAGACAGCGGTGTCCCGGATGCCGGTCGCGGATTTGATGATCTGATCCTCATCAAGCTCGACGGTCGAGTCGCTGAAGAGGTGGTGAAGGACCACGAGATAGACGAGCTCCGGTGGCCAGTCCCTGCTCAGTGCACGCACCGACTCGACGACCCGCTGCTTCGTGTCGTCGGTCGGTGGCAATGTGTCCCAGAGCGCGTCGAACCACTTCGCGAGGCTAGCCGCCTCCTCAGTCGCGTCCGTCGCCTGAACCAGACTCAGGTCCCGACTCGGGGTGATGCCAAGGCCAGAAGTGGTGAGTGAGTTGGTCCCGGTCATCGCCGCAGCAGCCGTGCCGGAGTCTGATCGCACAACGAGCGTCGCCTGAACAATCCCCCGCAGTGAGGCGCGAACCGAAGCGGTGGATGCGAGCCAAGCCACGAAGTCTGTCGCGAGCGCCCGAGTCTCGAGCTGGTTTCGGTACGCCCTATCCGTGTCCTCGCCGAGAAGTCCCGCTTCGACGTCCGCGCCTTCCGGCAGGACCAATCGACACTCGGACAGTCTCGCCAGCACATCGCGCAGCTCATGAAATGCGAACAGAGAGACGACGGGCGTCGCCACATCGAGCCGCGCTTGGGAGCCAATCTTGGCGCGGAGCTCGTCGATGACGCGCTCATTCCCTCGGTTCGCCAATAGCTTCATGCAGGCCGCCCATGTGCGTCCAACGTTGCTGCGTCGACTGGATCGCAGTCTCGGTGAATCGCTGGCCCGCGAATCGTACAACCGAGCGATATTGACGGAACGGAGCCGCGGGCGGCTAGCATTGTTCGCTGCTCGGCGCCGTTCTGCTCTGCATTTGCAGCTGTACTCCCGGCGGCGGAATAGGTGGGAATGGCCGTCCCAGATCCCGCTGGACTACGGGCCTAGGGAGTGGCGCGCCGCCCAAGGAGATTCCCGATCGATGAGCCGCAGAGCGGCGGTCGTCGCCAGCAGCTTCCGACGCGAACAAGATCGGAGCGCGGGGCGCCGCCCCAACCGACTGCTCGGTCGGCAGGTGCCCTAAGTCTGGTCCGATTTCCCGCCCTGGTCTGGGTCGAAGTCCACACGTTATTGTGCAGGTCACCGGGCGCTATCTAGGATCCAGCGCGACCTCGACGAGCCGCGCCAAGGCGTTCACCAGCTGCATTTGGCGCGGGGTGCGGCAGCTCACACGCAGTAGCGCCGGGCTCGCGACGACCACCGCGAGGCACTGGGCCCGGCTGGTGGCCACGTTCAGTCGGTTGAGGCTATACAGGAACTCCATGCCACGCGGCGCCTCGTCGGCGGAACTTGTCGCCATCGAGTAGATGGAAATCGGTGCCTCCTGGCCCTGGAACTTGTCGACCGTGCCAATCCTGAGACCAGGCAGCGCCCCGGTCAGCGTGGCAACCTGGGCGTTGTACGGGGTAATCAGGAGCACGTCACGTTCGGTCAGCGCCTTCGTCACGCCCTTTGCGTCGGTCCAGGTCGGAGTCGCCCCAAGCAGCCGCCGCATCAGCGCGGCGATGGCGGCTGCCTCCTCGGGTGAGTCGCTGGAATGGCCATCATGCGTCACGGGGATGAAGCGGATGCCGGTGCCCGAGAGCGGAGCCTCGCCTGCTAGCGCGAGCGCCTCGCGACCGGGCTGTGAGTGCAGGCGGCCTTCGTAGAAGACCTCCGACGTGTAAGCGCTGATGCTGGGGTGGAGGCGCCACGTTCCGTCGAGGAAGAGTCCCAGGTGGTCGGGCATCACGCGCTCACCGGCGAGGACATGCGCCAGCGCGGAGCGCTCGGCCCCCGGCGGATGTGTCCCCTGCAGCGGCTGGTCTAGCTGCTGGGGATCGCCGAGGAGCACGAGGTTGTTCGCACACAGCGAAGCGGCGAGCGCGTCGGCGAGCGACATCTGGCCGGCCTCGTCGATGAACAGCACGTCGACGCTGGAGGCCATGTCTTCGCGTGCCCACAGCCACGCAGTGCCGCCGACCACGTTGAGCGACCCATCGGCGAGCGCGCCACGGGCCGCATCGTTGTCCTTGAGATGTGTGGCCGCGGCATAGGCGGGTTCGTCGTCGTTCGCGCGCTGGCCGATCGCGACGGCGACGCCGCGGTCGCGCGCGATGTTCGCCGTCTTCTCGAGCAGCTCCCCGATCACCTTGTGGCTGTTCGCGGTCACGCCAACGCGCCTCCCGGCGGCCGCCAGGTCCACGATCATCTCTGCTCCGACCGTGCTCTTGCCCGAGCCCGGCGGCCCCTGGATCGCGAGATAACTCTGGTCGAGCGCGAGGACGAGGCGCCGGGCCGCCTCTTGTGCGTCCTCACCCTCCCTTGCCAGCGACTCGCCGGCTGGCTGACCGCATCTCGGTGCGCGACGCATCAGCAGGTCACGGGACGCACGGTACTCGCCGGAGGCATCGATGCCGTGTTCGGTCACCCACTGGGCGAGTCGCTGCAGACTCTCTGGCTTCGGCTGCGGGCGGAAGTAGTCGTGCGGGATCAGGGAGGTCGGCGTCGGCGCCGGCCGGCCCGACCCGAGCTTGAGATCGATGACGCCCGCATCGTCGTCGACGTGGACCACCGTACCGGCGGGGCGATCCGTCGCGGGGTCGTGCGGCGTGTTGCCGACGCTGATCTTGTGCTCCTGCGGCGGGAACCGGAAGCGGTAGATGGTGGAGCGGGCACGTGGTGTCGGGTCCGGCCATGAGCGTTCGAAGGTCAGCTCGCCGAGGGCGTCGGACTCCTCGCGGCGCTCCTCATCAGTGAGCTCGTCCCTGAGGAAGAAGTAGCGCCACCAGAATGACTTCGCCTCACGACGGTGCCAGTTCAGCAACTGCGCCAGCAGCCAGCTGCCACGCTCGGTGTCGCTTGCCGCAGCGAGGTCATCGGGCACGCCAGTCACTAACTGATCGACGAGCGCCTGCACTGCCTTCTGGGCGTCGCTGTCCTCGGTCTCGTCAGGCGTGGCGACGACCGGCCGCGGCAACACCTCGCCAAGCTCGGTCGCGAGGGCGGCGCGCTGCGCTTCCAGCCAATCGCGCAGCTGGAGCGTCGAGACGCAGTCGTCGCGGGTGTAGCCCTCGATCTCCGTTCGGAGGTCGTCTCGCTCCGTGCCCTGCCCGAGCTCGAGCCAGGTCTCGAACTCGACGATGCTCGTGCCGGCGTCGCGTAGATCGATCTCACGCTTGAACCCGTACAGGGGCTCGAGGCGCTTGATCGAGTAGCTCTCCACCGAGGCCCGGATGCCCTGTCGCACGGCGCGGTAGAGGTCGACGAAGACGCCGGCCCGCAGCAGCTGGTCGACCTCTTCCTCGCGTGTCCCATGGCGCCCAGCGAGCCGCTTCACGGCGGTCGGCTCGTACGGCGCGTAATGGTAGACGTGCAGCTGCGGGTCGGACGCACGGCGGTCGACGACGAGGTCGATGAATTCCTCGAACGCGCGGCGTTCGGCGGCAGGTGTTACGGTGCCGCCCTCGATCGCCCACAACGCGTGGAACGTCGGCTGGCCGGCCGCGTCTGTGCGGCCTAGCTCGATCACGCCGAAGAGGTAGTCGATGCCGTCGACCTCGTCCGACCCGAAGAACGGGTCACCCTCGATGTCGAAGAAGAGGTCGCCGGATGACGGCTCCGGGAGCATGAGCAGGCCGCTGTTGGGGACGAGCGCACCTTCGCGGTCGCGGACCGGTGGGATGCGTTCTGAGATCACCAGGCCCTCGCGCTCACCCTGCACCTGAATCGCGGCCTGCGCGCGGATCCGCGTCAGCGCGTCGCGGCCGGCGCCTTCGATCCGCTCCGGAAGCGGGGCAGGCGGCTCGGCCAGCCCGGTCCGCGTCGTCACTTCGATCGAATGCAGGGCGCGCCGCTGGCGGTTCGTGAGGTTCGCAACGAGCGACAGGTCATCCTGGGCACGCCACTCCGCGCGGCACTCCACGGTCCAGCGGCAGACGCCGCAGTGCTCGACCGGCTCTGGCGTCGTCGCGACCGGGAACGATGGCTGCCCGGCGTCGAGGAGGAGTTCCTCAAGATCGTGCGCGACGAGCCGGTAATACGCCGCGTAGT
>JADLFM010000030.1 GCA_020845495.1 Chloroflexota bacterium | reverse complement strand
CTTCAGCTCGCGGTCGCCAGATGGAACAGCGATATCGATGTGGCGCTCCTGCCGCCGGAAGGGGCATAGATGAGGCCCGTCGAAAGTGGTCAGCATCGCGAGTCGCACGGACAAGCGGTCGGAGGCAGCTCAAGTCCCCAAAGCGTCACTGGTCTTCGGATCGCAGTCGGTCTTGGAGATCCGGAACGTGAGCGGGCGCTTCTCTCATCGCTCACCGCAGACGGCGATCTTGTCGTAGGCGAACGATGCCTCTCAGCAGACCAGCTCCTGCACTGCGTTCGAGGCGAGCATTTCGACGCAGTCCTGGTAGCCGAGGGTCTCCATCGCCTAACGGCCACGGCGCTCGCCGACCTGTCGCGGTTACGCGTGCCGCTCGTTCTGCTGACCTCGCACCCCGAGGACCATCGACGGGCCAGGATCTCGGGACTGGTTCTGCCGGTGGAGTCCGACCCGGATCTGATTCGGCAGGCGTTGTTGGCTGCGATCCGCGGTGAACGTTCATTGGCATCCGAGCCGGCGGTGCCTGCACAAATCCCAACCGTCTCCGCCAAGCCCGAAGCAGTTTCGACCGGCTTGTCCGTCATCGCGCTCGCCAGCGGACCTGGGAGCCCGGGTCGAACCACGGTGGCGCTCAACCTGGCGGCCGCACTCGGCGCGGTTGCTCCGACCGTGCTCGTTGACGCGGACTTGTCAGGCCCAAGCGTGGCAGCACACATCGACGCCGACCCGACCCGCAACCTCTACATGTTGGCGCATGGCGAACCGGAGACCGATGCTGACTGGTCGCGCGGTATCGAGCAAGAAACCCAACGGCTCGCCGATCGGAGGGGTCACGGCCACGTACTCTGCGGCCTCCCCAAAGTCGAGCTTCGATCTGGCATCACATCACGGTTTCTTGAGCGCCTGGTCCCCGAGCTTCGCCGGCGCTTCACGTATGTCGTGTTCGACGTCGGGTCCGAGCTGTTGAGCCGCGAGGCAGCGGCTCACCGAGCTGCACTGCAACACGCGGATCATGTGTTGTTCGTGGTATCGGCGGATTTGATTGGCCTCTGGCACGGCCGGACTGGCCTGGACCTCTTACCGAGGCAGATCGGGATCCAACCGGACCGGACAGCCCTGGTGATCAACCGCCATGATCGACGCCTGCACCACGGCCTGGGAGAGATCGAGTGGTCACTAGGCCTGGCCGCGACGGCGTTGATCCCCAATGACCACGCCGGCACTCAGCGAGCACTCGCGGAGCAGCAGCCCATGGTCTTCATGGACCGAGGGCCGGCAACTCGCGCGCTTCTTAACCTGGCGGAGCGAGTACACGGTGGGACGATCTCGGTCCCGCTCGATCCTCCAGGAGGCCGGCTGGGCTGGCTTCGCCGCGCAATTCCGATCGGTCGAGCCGGGCGCCATCGGTTCGGACGAATCGACACCCCAGGGTCACGTGATGAGCATGACAGCTCCAACACTGCGAGAACACCTGCCGGCCGCCTCCGATCGGATCGCTGAGCGAACCCTCCGCGACGAAGTCCGACTGGCGGTCAGTCGCCTACTGGGCGAGCAGCAATTGCTCGTTCCGGGCCCGGCCGATGAGGAGCGCATCCGAAGCCTGGTCAGCGACAGCATCGCCGCTTACCAGCGGCGTGCGGCGATGACCAATGCGCCACTGCTCGTCGATCCTGATGGAGTCGAGCGGCGTCTTTTCGATGGCCTGTTACGACTCGGAATCCTTCAACCGCTGATGGACGATCCGTCAGTAGAAGAGATCATCTGCAACGGCCCGAACCGGATCTTCGCGATTGCGCGGGGACGAAAGCAGCTTGTTCAGGAGCTCTTCTTCGACGAGGATGAGGAGCTGCGTGCGCTGGTCAAGCGACTCGTCGGTCCTCTGGGCCGGCGACTCGATGAGTCGTCGCCGATGGTCGACGCTCGGCTGCCGGATGGATCGCGGCTGAATGCCGCCATCCCGCCCGCTACGACGCGCTGGTGCAGCCTCACGATCCGCAAGTTTCTCCTTCGGGCCCAGTCGCTGGAGCAACTGGTCGAGCTTGGCACGCTGACCGAATCAGCGGCGCTATTTCTGGACGCCGCCGTCCAGGGTGGCGTGAACATCCTTGTCAGTGGGCCGACCGGGAGCGGGAAGACGACGCTCCTGAACGCGCTGGGCTCGTCGATCGCCTCACTCGAAGAGCGAATCGTAACCGTCGAGGAAGTGGCCGAGCTCCAACTCGAGCGTCAGCTCCCCGACTGTGTGGCCCTCCAGGCCAGGGCCAGCAACATCGAAGGAATCGGCGAGATTCGGATCCGCGACCTGGTCCGCAACGCGCTTCGCATGCGACCAACCCGCATCGTCGTCGGAGAGGTTCGGGGCGCTGAGTCGCTCGACATGTTGCTGGCGATGAATACGGGCCACGAAGGAAGCCTGACTACGATTCACGGCAGCTCGCCGCGCGACGCCCTCGATCGGCTGGCAACGCTCGCCATGATGGCCGAAGAGCGACTCACGAACGACGCCATCACCAAGATGGTGGCTCGCACGATCGAAGTGGTCTTGCAGGTGCGATTCGAACCGCTAACGGGTCGGCGACGGCTGGTGAGCATCTTCGAGGTCATTGGCCTTGAGGGCGACGTCGTCACCGGCAACGAGCTCTGGTCGCTTGATCCTGCTCGAGATCGTCTCGCCTGGACGGGAATCAGACCGCGTTGCCTGGGAAAAATGGCGGCCCGAGGCGTCTCATATGCGCTTCCGCCGTCCGTTGATTCCGAGACGTGATGCGCGCCGCGAAATCGCTCCAAAAGTGACCTCATGTTGCTGTCAGGAACCTCGAAAGTAACCTCCAAGTAGCTCGACCTCTCTAGCGTGAACAGCGCAGGAGGCTTCGGACAATGATCCCGCTCGTACTGTCCATCATGTTCGGAACTGGAATCTACCTTGTGTACGAGGGGATTACCAGTCCCCGACGTGTGCCTGGTGGAACATGGTGGCTGGGCCCTCTGGAAGATCGGCTGACTCGGGCGGGTCTGCGCGGTACGACGCCGCGCGACTGCCTGCTGCTGTCAGCAGTCAGTGGTGCGCTTGCGGGCGGTGTAAGCCAGCTGATGCTGAACTGGGGCGTGGTCAGTTTGCTCGCGGCGGGACTCGGCATGGTTGCACCCGTGGTTTACCTCGTCCATCGGCACGATCGTCGGCGAGTCGAAGCCCAGGCAGGCCTGGTCGACGCGATCAGCCAGCTCCGCGACGCGATCCGTAGCGGCCTTTCCGTGTCCGAAGCACTGCTCGGCCTGGCTCGTGGGGGTCCGGACGTCCTTCGGCCGGAACTGACAACGCTCGTGCGGGAGATGCGTCTCATGGGTTTTGAGCAGGCGATCGCTGCGATGCAGAACCGCCTGGCCGATCCGGTTTTCGATGTCGTCGCGGCCAGTCTGACTCTCAATGACCGACTGGGTGGACGCAACGTCAGCCAGGTGCTCGATCGGCTCGCACATGCAACTCGCGCCCAGCTACGCGTCCAGGACGAGCTGCGAGCGCTTCAGGCACGAAACGTTCTCTCGGCGCGCATCGTCGCGGCGATCCCGCTCGTCGTCCTGATCGCAATTCGGCACTTGAATCCTGCGTACCTCGAGATGTTCGACGACTGGCCGGGACAGGTGCTCCTGGCCGGTTGCCTCGTCAGCATCCTCGTTGGTTATGCCGGCATGCGCTGGATGACTCGCCTGCCGAGCGAGCGAAGGGTACTGCGATGATCCTTTCAGCCCCGTCGATCAACCTGACAGCGGTCTGGCCGGCCCCAATACTCCTGGGGTTGATCTTTGGCATCGGTGCATACCTGCTCGCGACCGGACAGCCGCTTGGGCGACCGAAGCCGGACCTG
>JADLFM010000029.1 GCA_020845495.1 Chloroflexota bacterium | reverse complement strand
CTGAGTCCCGCTCGTCTTCACCGTGCCCACAGACGCGCCCACCGTCCATCAGGCGCCCACACCAGCACTGCGTCCGTTGCGTCGCGGCTGCGTCGGCCTCCAGTCGGCCGAGGAAGAAGCGCCGTGGTGGGTGAGGGCGGGTGACGAGAAGCACGACGCCCACGAGGAGCATCACCAAGCCGTAGAGGTTCCAGGCCTCCTGCGTCGCCAACCAGGCGCCAGCAAGGAGGGTCCCGAAGGTCGAGTAGAAGACGCCGAGGAAGAAGAGCATGTCGAGTTTCATGGAGCCTCCTCAGGCAAAGACCGTGACGAGGACGGCGGTGACGGCGAGGAGGACGAGCGCCAGCGGCACCGGCCGCGCCCATCGCCCGGCCTGCTCCTCGTCCTCGGACTCAGGCAGCGTCCCCCACAACACGCCCGTCAGCGTCTCACGGGCGGCCGGGCGCGTGGCGAGGCTCACCGCGACCGTCACGACGACCGAGACCGCGAGCGTCGCGCTCGCACGCCAGAGGAGGTAGTCGCCAGCCCCGACCACCACGAAGGCGGCCACCGCCGAGACACTGCCGGCGAGCAGGCCCGTTGAGGCGCCGATCGCCGTCGTCCGTGCCCAGAACAGCCCGAGCAGCAACACCGCGAGCAGCGGCACGATCACGAAGATGTTGTACTCCTGCATCCACACGTAGAAGACGCTGAACTGCGCGGCGATGAAGGCGGTGAGGACGCCCAGGAGGAGCGCGCCGACGGTGGCTGCGCGCGAGGCGCGCACGTAGTGCTCGTCGCTCGCACCGGGCCGGATGTGGTGGCGGTAGACGTTGCGGGTGAAGATGTTGGCGAGCCCCATCGTCATGCCGGTGTTCATCGCGGTGAACCCGGCCATGACGCTGATGAACGCGACGCCCGCGAGCCCGGTCGGGTAGTAGCGCAGGATCAGTTCGAACACCGCGGTGTCGGGGGTCTCGAGGTCCGGCAGCAGGACGGACGCCGTCATGCCGGGGATCACGGTGATGAGCGGCACCGCAAGCTTGGCGATGCCGCCGACAAGCGGCGCCATCTGCGCATCGCGGCGGCTCCGCGCCGCCAGGATGTTCTGCATGATCGCCTGGTCGGTCGCCCAGGAGGCGAAGGCGAGGGCGAACCCGAGGCCGATCAGGGTGGCGGGCCAGGACATGAACTCGTCGTCGACCGGCCGCCACACGGTCATCATCTCGGGTTCGAGCGCCCGCTCCAACCCGGGCCACCAGCCGACCTCGTTCAGTGCGAGGAACGGTAGGGGCAGCAGCGCGAACCAGATGAAGGAGAAGGCCATCAGTTGCACGAGCACGGTCGCGGAGAGGCCGCCGGCGGCAGTGACCACCCCCAGCACGAGCGCCGATGCCCCGATACTCATCCACAGCGGGAGCCCGAACATGACGTCGAGGGCGAGCGAGAAGGCGTAGAGCCCGGTGCCGAGCGCGAGCAGCATGTACGAGAGCATCAGCAGCGAGTGGAAGAGGCGGGTGCTGCTCCCGTAGCGGCGGCCGGTGAACTCGAGCAGGTTGAAGATGCGCGCACGGTAGTAGTAGGGCACGAGCACCAGCGAGAGGAACACGATCGCGGGGATCGCACCGATCCAGGCGTACTGCGCGAAGACGAGACCGTAGACGAAGCCGCCCCCGGCGAGTCCGAGGATCTCCATCGCCGAGACGTTGCCGCTGATGAAGGTGATCCCCGCGAGCCAGCCCGGCAGTGCGCGATCGGCGAGGAAGAACTTGCGGGTGGTCCCGGAGACCTGTCGGAAGAGGTATCCGAAGTACACAATCAGCCCGAAGAAGATGATGATTGTGGCGTAGTCGAACCAGGTCACCTCAGGCCCCCTGGGCACACCCCTCGTCGTCCGGGGCAGCGATGGATCGTCGTACCCCGGGTGGCACGGCCGTTAGCCACTCGGACAGTCGCGGTCGGCGGCAACGTCGAACTCGGGGACCGGTCGTGCTTCCGCTTCCTCGGGCGTCCCGGCGGCTCCGTTAGCTTCGATGTCCTCGATCAGCCAGTCCATCTCGAGGATCTCCCGCCGCTGAGCCTCACTGATCTCGACGGCAAGCTCGCACACACGGACATCGTCGAGCTCCGATCGTTCTGCCCGTGTAATTGCCAGGGAGTGGTGCGGGATCATGCCGCTCATGAAGCCGGTGTCCTGGACCGTCGTCTGGCTGCGGTCCAGGAACACGCCGACCGCAATCAGCAGCAAACTGGCCGCGACGATGCCGGCGTTGAACCTCATGTCCCGATACATGTTCAGCATCCAGCCGAGCATGACCAGGCCCATCGTCCCGCCCATGACGATCGCCATGAACACCCGGCTCTCGCTGAAGCGGAGGTGACTCCACTCCCACGAGCTCGCGTACATCACCCCGTACATCACGACCATCGCCGTGAGAATCATGGCGCCGAAGCGCAGATACATCTTCCGCTGCATGTCCTGCTGGCTCTGGTCGTCGTGCTGTTCCTGCTTGTGGTTCGCCATTCTGAACACCTCCGTTCCGTGCATGCCTGGTTAGTGGGTGGCCTCCAGCGTGGCTCCGGCTGGGCAGGTAGACGTAGCTCCGGGGCGTGCAGGAGGGGCCGCCCCGACTAGGCGGAAACCCGGCGCAACGCGAGGTGAGTGATCGGGGCGCGTCCGACCACGATCGGCCCGG
>JADLFM010000028.1 GCA_020845495.1 Chloroflexota bacterium | reverse complement strand
CGCCGGGGCTGTCGATCGCGGTCGTTGAGCATGGTGAGATCGCTTGGGCGCAGGGCTACGGCGTACGCCGCGCCGGTGATGACGCAGCAGTGACGACCGAGACGCTGTTCCAGTCCGGCTCGATCAGTAAGCCGGTCGCGGCGCTCGGCGTGCTGCGGCTCGTCGAGCAGGGCGTCATTGACCTCAATACCGACGTCAATACCTACCTGCGCTCCTGGAAGGTGCCACCGATCGACGAGTGGCAGCCGGAGCTGACGATCCGCCAGCTCATCAGCCACAGCGCCGGCCTGACGGTCCACGGCTTCCCCGGCTATCCCGAAGGCTCGCCGCTGCCGACGGTGCCACAGATTCTCGACGGCGAGTCACCGGCCAACACCGGGCCGGTGCGAGTCACGATCATCCCGGGGACGCAGTTCCGCTACTCGGGCGGCGGCACGACGATCGTTCAGCAGGCGCTGGAGGATGTCACCGGCCGGGCGTTCCCCGATCTGCTCCACGACCTGGTGCTCGCGCCGCTCGGCATGACCAACAGCACCTACGCGCAGCCGCTCCCCGACGCACTGCACCAGCAGGCGGCCGCCGGCCATCGCGCCGGAGGACAGCCGGTTTCCGGCGATCGGCACGTCTACCCGGAGATGGCCGCAGCCGGCCTCTGGTCGACGGCATCGGACCTGGCCCGCTTCGCGATCGGGATCATCCACGCCTGGAGTGGCGAGCCGAACGCGATCCTGTCGCAGGAGATGGCGCGGCAGATGCTGACGCCGATCCTGCCGACGGGAACCGCCGCGCTCGACACGTACATTTCGCTGGGCCTGTTCGTCAATGACGATTCCGACTCCCCCCGGTTCGGACATGGAGGCTCGGATGAGGGCTTCACCGCTCGTCTCCTCGGGTGGCCTGCTGCCGGGCGAGCAATCGTCGGCATGGTCAATGGCGACACGCAGGACGGCGCGCGGCAACTGCTCGATGACGTGTTCCACACCATCGCGACCACCCACAGCTGGGAAGCACCGGCCAGCGAGTTCCCACCGGTCGAAGTTGTCGATCCACCGCGCCGCGACCTTGACGCGACCTGGGTGCTGCCGTCCGGCTTCAAGCTGATCGCGCTGGTGCGTTACGGCGATCTCTATCTGGCCCCGCAAGGCCAGCCCCCGATGCGCCTCACGCGTCTGAACGCCACCACTTGGTCATCCGAAGTCCTCAACACCCGCGTCGAGCAGGTCATCGAAGACGGCCGGACAACAGCGCTGATCCTGCATCAGGATGGTGTGGCGCAGCGGGCGGTGCGGAAAGAGTAAGGCGGGCCCTCACCCCCTGGCCCCCTCTCCCACCGTTGGGAGAGGGGGAGACGTTGGGCTGATGCGGTTGCTGCCGTGATAGCAGGCTCTGACGATCGCGATTTTCACCGTTGATGGCCAGCTTTAAACGTGCTGCTGTTTGGTAGGTCGATCCATCGGCGCCGTGGGGTGGCCTCACGGCCAAGACTAGCCAGGTCATGTCCGTACGGAGCCGAGGCCGTCTGTCTCTCTCGTCGAATATCTGCGCAGATGCGGTAGCCAAACACGCCGTACCCAGGACACCCCCTCTCCCAACGTTGGGAGAGGGGGCCGGGGGGTGAGGGCCACCACCGCCGCTTCTACCCCGCCATCTCCCGCAGCCGCGGGATGACATCTTCGGCGTACTGGCGGAGGAAGCGCTCCTGATCCTCGCCGGGGGCGTGGAAGACGAGGTGGGTGAAGCCGAGGTCGAGATAGGGCTTGATGTGCTTGATCTGATCCTCGGGATTGTCGGAGACGATCCAGCGGCTGACGGTGCGCTCGATCGGCAGGGCGTCGGCGAGGCGCTCCATCTCGATCGGATCCTCGACGCCGGTCTTCTCGTCTGACGAGAGCGCCAGCGCGGCCCAGTGGTGGGTGTCCTCGCGGGCGCGGTCGAGATCGTGATCGTAGGAGACCTTCATCTCAATCATCATGTCGACACTGCCCGGAGCCTTGCCGGCCTTCTCTTCGCCCTCTTTGACCGCCGGTACCAGCTTGTCGCGGTAGAGCTCCTCGCCCTTGCCGCTCGTGCAGATGAACCCGTCGCCGGCGCGGCCAGCGTAGCGAGCGACTAGCGGACCACCTGCAGCGATGTAGAGCGGAATCGGCTGATCCGGCTTGTCGTAGATCGTCGCCTTCTGCGTCTGGTAGTACTCGCCCTCGAAGGTCACACGATCTTCGGTCCAGAGCTGCTTCATCAGCGAGACGGCCTCGCGCAGGCGTGCGTAGCGCTCCTTGAACTCCGGCCAGTCGGTACCGGTCGCCGGGATCTCATTCAGCGATTCGCCGGTGCCGACGCCGAGGAAGACGCGACCGGGGGCGAGGCAGCCAAGCGTCCCCATCGCCTGAGCGACGATCGATGGGTGGTAGCGGAAGGTCGGTGTCACGACGCTCGTGCCAAGCTGCACCGTGCTGGTGCGCTCGGCAACTGCCGCCAGCCAGGCGAATGAAAACGGCGAGTGCCCGTTCGTGTGTCGCCAGGGCTGGAAGTGATCGCTGACGATAACCGAATCGAACCCGACCTCTTCAGCGATAACCGCAAACTCCAGCAGCTCGCGCGGGCCGAACTGCTCCGCCGAGGCTTTCCAGCCGATCTTCAGCATTATGTCTCCAAACTTCTGTTCCGCATGACGTCCACGCAACCCCACGACAGGGTACGACGATTCAAGCGCAGTGCCTATGCCATCTGTCTCCTGACGGCCATAACGG
>JADLFM010000027.1 GCA_020845495.1 Chloroflexota bacterium | reverse complement strand
TGCAAGCGTACGTCGACATTGGAGCGATCGCGTTCCTGTTCGGGCGGGGTGCGGGTGGGGCGACCAACGCCTCGGACGCCAACAACGATGGGGTGACCAACCCGGCGCCCATCAACGGCAACACCCGCATGTCGCTCAATGCCGACGACGACGGCGGCTTCTTCGGCGAGAAGGCCAAGGCGTACTACCAGACCGGGGCCATGACCCTCCCGGGTGGCTCCGGCACGCAGCCCACCCCGACGCCTACGAAGGCTCCGGTTACGCCGACGCCCACGAAGGTTCCTCCGACGCCTACGAAGGCCCCGGCTACGCCGACGCCTACGAAGGTTCCGCCGACACCCACGAAGGCCCCGGCTACGCCGACGCCGGCGCCGACGACCCAGGGCTACACGATCACCTCGCGAGTCTCGCCGTCGACAGCGACGATCGGTCAGAAGGTGACGATCGCTACATCGGTGACGAGCGCGGCCGCCGGGAAGGCGCTCGTGGACGTCGAGATCTACGACCCAAATGGCAACAAGGTGGGCCAGCAGTTCTTCGGCAATCAGTCCTTCAAAGCCGGGCAGCGCCGCAACCTCGCCGCGTACTGGACGGTGCCTACCGGTTCGGCGCGTGGCACGTATACGGTCAAGGTAGGGGTCTTCTCGCTTGACTGGGAGACCCTGTACGAGTGGGAGGACAGCGCAGCGACGTTCACGGTTTCATAAGTCGCACGCCTCTGGACCTCCCGCGAACCGGGCAGGGATCTGACCGATTCGCGGCGTTCGGACAATGTTGGGTGTCTGGCAGCTACCTGCTCTGAGGAGGCGGCGGACCCGGGGGAAGCTCACCACCAGGTGCCCGAACATCGTCCGCCCAGATCGTGAAGGAAGCCCCGCCAAGCCAGGCGGGGCTTCCTTCTTCCCGTGCCCTGCACGCACATTGATGGGCACCGGAGGAACCGCGACCTCGTACCTGCTCGATGCTGGCCGACCTGGGCGCTCGCGCACCGCGGAGCGGAACGCGACAGCGCGAGACGACAACCGTTCCCAGGGACTACAGTAGACGAGGGCAGCAGATGAGCGTACTGGACGCCGAGCCGCTCGCTGCCGACGTGTGCCGCCGGCGCATGACGAGGAGGCGACCAGACGTGCTCGACGTGCGGACCCTGGCAATCGACTCAGTCGAGCTTCAAGCGCGTATCGACCGGCTTGGGGAGATCGGGACTGACCCGGCCGGCGGCCTGTACCGCGCGCTCTACACCGAAAGCTGGGTCGAAGCGATGACCCTGGTGCGGGAGTGGCTTGACGAGGCCGGCCTGGTGACCCGCTTCGACGCCGCCGGTAACCTCTGGGGACGGATCGAGGGGCGCCTCGGCGGGGATGCGGTGGTGACCGGCTCCCACATCGACACGGTGCGCAACGGCGGGAAGTACGACGGCGCATTGGGCATTCACATGGGTATCGCCGCCGTCCATGCACTGCTTCGGGCCAAAGGACCGCCTGCTCGCCCGCTCGAAGTGTTGGTTACGTGCGAAGAAGAAGGGAGCCGCTTCGGCTGCAACTTCTGGGGCGCACGGGCTATCGTCGGCCGAATCGACGCCGATGAGTCGGCGCGCGTCGTCGACGGTGAAGGCGTGACGGTCGGCGACGGGATGCGGGCGTGTGGCCTCGATCCAGCCCGGATTGGTGAGGCCGAGCGGCATGATATCGGCGCCTTCGTGGAGGCACACATCGAGCAGGGCGCCATGCTCGACCGTGAGAGAATTCCGTTCGGCGTGGTATCGTCGATCACTGGTCAGCGCTGGATGACCGTCTCGGTGCGGGGCCGTCAGGACCATGCTGGCACCACGCCGATGGACCTCCGTCGTGACGCGATGGCCGGTGCGGCTGCGATGATCGAGCGGATCACGAGTGCAGCGGCGGCGATGGGACGGCCGGCCGTTGCGACCGTCGGCCGGGTCCAGGCGTTCCCTGGCGGCGTCAACATCGTTCCCGGGCGCTGCGATTTCACCGTCGACACCCGCCACGCCGAGGCCGGCCCACGCCGTGAGTTGATCGCCGCGATCGAACGGATCAGCCTGGAGGTCGCCACCGAGCGCGGGCTTCAGGTCGGCATCGATCTCATCAGCGACCACGACCCGGTACCGCTCTCGGAGGACATTCGCGCCCATCTCATGGCGGCGATCGACGGGATGGGTCTGGAGTATCTGCTGATGCCGAGCGGAGCGGGCCACGACAGCGAGATCCTGGCGCCCCGCTTTCCAACGGCGATGTTGTTCGTGCCGAGCCGCGATGGCCGTAGCCACACCCCGGACGAGTACACACCCATCGAGCAGATCGTTCCCGGCGTGCGGGCGCTGGCCGGAACGCTGTATCGCCTGGCCTATGACGTATGACGCTGATCTATGGCTGAGGCCAGTAGGAGCGCGAGGGACGTGCTCGCGCAAGCCGACAGGACGCTGTTGCACGAACGCCCGCGCCAGCCGCCGACCCTGTTCGTGGTCTCAGGCATCCAGGGCGTGGGCAAGAGCACAGTTGCCCGCCTGCTCGCCGAACGGCTCTTGCCGGGCGCCTGGGTCAGCGCGGACGCGCTTCAGCAGATGATCGTGTCAGGAGGGCGCTGGCCCGAGGGGGCAGAGATGTCGCCGGAGGCCGAGCGCCAGTTGCGCCTGCGGCTTCATCATGCGTGCCTGCTCGGGGCCTCCTTCGTCGAGGCCGGGATCAACGCCGTCGTGGATGATATTGTGATCGGCGAGCGGCTGGAGCACGTCCTCGCCGAACTCGCCGGCCGGCGCTTCGCCTTCATCATGCTGACGCCGTGCCTGGACGCGGTGCGCGAGCGAGAGCGGGGCCGGGGCACGCAACTCTGGGAGCAGTGGGCCTGGCTCGACGAGGTGGTGCGGACTCAGACGCGCCGGCTCGGTCTCTGGATCGACACCTCGGCCCAGACGCCAACCGAAACCGTAGAGACGATCCTGGCGCGAGCGTGGACCGAGGGCATGGTAGAGGCGCCGACCATCTGATGGGCTGCCTGCCTGCTGTGGTGCCCGACGGATCTGCCTCACGACGACGAGGCGGAGAGGCGCGGGGATCCGAGGGGGGCGGGGATCCAGGTTCGTGGGGCAGTCCGGGTGGATTGGACAGGGGATCACCAGCACGAGGAGCACATGCATGAGTGAGACGACGAGTCCGCCGCCGAGCGACGGCACGA
Source organism: Chloroflexota bacterium (assembly GCA_020845495.1). The sequence continues at coordinate 1,297 of JADLFM010000027.1, read as the reverse complement.
GTGGTGGGGCGCCGAAGGGGTTACGCGGGCTGGTCATGCTCTACACCGGCGAGGGCAAAGGAAAGACCACGGCCGCCTTTGGGATGGCGCTACGGGCAATTGGGCGGGGCTGGCGCGTCTCGATGATCCAGTTCACCAAGATGGGCGAGTGGCCGAAGGGCGAGCCGCTTGGCGAGATCTCCGGTGCCGCCCGCCTCGCCCCCGACCTGGAGGTGATCCCGACCGGCATCGGCTTCGTCAACATCTTCGGCGATCCGTACACCCTGGAAGAGCACCGCGACGCGGCCCAGCAGGGGCTGGCGCTGGCGCGGGAGAAGATCCACTCTGGCGGCTACCAACTGGTGATCCTCGACGAGATTCTCGGCGCTGTCGATCAGGGCCAGATCGACCTGGAACAGGCGATCGATCTACTCGAGACCCGCCCCCACCGGGTCAACCTGCTCCTGACTGGGCATGATGCCAACAAGCGGTTTCTCGGTCGGTTGCTCCCGCTGGTGGATCTGGCGACCGAGATGGTGAACCTGAAACACCCGTTCGATGAAGGGCACCAGGCACGCAAGGGACTGGACTACTGAGCGAGACGGCCGAGCGGATCGAGTAACCTCGCCGCACCACGTCGGCTCGCTCCTCTGCCCGAAACAGCCCGTTCGGGATCTTTGCTCGGGACAGCCCGCTCGGACCCTTGCCGGGTCCGAACGACAGCCGGTAGGATTGACGTGCTCGGTGGACGGGCTCCCACGGGGGCCGGACAGAAAGTTCGCCGAGCCGAACAGGTAGCACCTGAAAGCTGACGGCAACGTCAGCGATGAGGGGAAATGCCTGGCCGATAGCGGGCCGCTCCGGCGGACCGCGCATCAGCGACACACTCAGTGTGTCAGCTCCGCGCCCCTGGCGTGGTGGATCGATCGAAGGCAGCCAGCCTTCCCGCCGCCAGGACGATACCGAGTGATATCGGATAGCGCGGAGTTACGGATCGCTCGACGAGTGTGATCCGGAGCGGGTGAACGTCGGTGCGGTCTGCTGAGAACCTTGACAGGTCAACGCAGAAGCTGGTACAGTGAATGTCTGCGCCCGAGCGAGCGAACGCGCTCGAGTGGGGCGAGCACGTTGACAATCGAAGAGTGGTGGGGAGAGGAGCGACGATCCAGTGAGATCGTCGAGGGTTCTGAAGAAGGACCACTCGGCAATTCCGATGGAGAGTTTGATCCTGGCTCAGGATAAACGCTGGCGGCGTGCCTAAAACATGCAAGTCGAACGGGCACCTTCGGGTGTCAGTGGCGAACGGCTGAGTAACACG
>JADLFM010000026.1 GCA_020845495.1 Chloroflexota bacterium | reverse complement strand
TTTTCATCCAAATTACGACCGCTCTTTGAAATGCGGGGCAGCTAAAGACCGAAACCGCAGCGGCTTGCGGCGCCGGGTGAGTACGACGGGCCCCGAGCGGGACATTTACCCAAGAAGATCCCATCGGCCTCGCGGGCGGCCTCAACCTCTACGGCTTCGCCAATGGCGATCCGGTCAACTTCAGTGATCCGTTTGGCCTGGTTCCCCTTCCGCTGATCGTCTGGGGTCTGTTTGAGCTCGGCAGCGCCGCTTACGATATCTATCAAACGGTTAAGGCGTTTCGCTCGAGTGAGGGGGAGGGAGCTGAGGCCCTGCAGTTCGCGCTGGCTGGAGCTCTCGCTCCGGGCCCGGGTCATGCGTACAAGGCAGGCGCTCGGTTCCTCGCTGGAGCAACAGCGGAATCCTTCGGAAAGGTCGTCGGTAAGGGAACGGTCGATCTGGGCCCCACGATCGAGCGGATCGCGAAGGGCGAAAAGGGCACGATCTTCAGGAACCGAGAGGGTCTCCTGCCAGCGAAGCCTGCGGGGTACTACCGGGAATTCGACGTTCCGACCGAGGGCGTGAAAGGACGCGGGCCACAGCGAGTGGTCGCAGGTCGAGCCGGCGAGCTCTACTATACCGGAGACCACTACACAAGCTTCACGAGAATTAACCCGTGATGGAAACGCGCTGCTTCTCTTTTGCAGACCAACTGCCCGATCCGCAAGCGTTGGTCGGAGCACAGGTGGCTCGCCTACCGAGCCACCTGTGGGGTAAGGCGGAACTTCTGACAGCACTGGCGGAGCAACTCGCCTTCCCATCCTACTTCGGCATGAATTGGGATGCCCTAGAGGATTGCCTCGGCCGCCTTCTTCCCAATCAGGGACGTCGCGTTGTCATCATCCATGAGGCGCTCCCAGCGGGGATGGATGACCATGACGTTCAGACATACTTGCAGGTCCTAGCCGATGTCTGCGGCGACCGCCTCAAGGCCGAAGAGCCTCCGTTGACTGCCGTGTTCCCTGCTGCGGAGCGCGCCAGAGTATTGCAGATGCTCGGTCGGGCGGACCCTCCAGACGAGTGACCAGTCCGCGGGCGCAGCTGAAGCCCGTTTGTTAGGCGTCCCCGCGCCCGGCCGGCACCCCGCGCGCCCGAAGATCCTCCGGCCACTCCCCTCGAAAACTCGCGTCAGGCGAACTTCATCTAAATTACGACCGCTCTTTGAAAGACGCGGCGGCTAAGCAGAAGAACGGCAGCGGCTTGCCGCGTGGGGTGAGTACGACGGGAGTCCGAGCGGGACCTTTACCCAAGAAGATCCGATCGGGCTCGTCGGCGGGCTGAATCTCTACGGCTACGCCGACGGCGATCCCGTCAACTTCAGTGATCCGCTTGGGCTGTGCCCCGACTGCATCCTCGACGTCGCAGCGGTTATCGCGGGAGTGGTCGATGTCGCGAGGAACGGCGCGACCGCCGCTCGCCTTGCAAGTCTCGCTGTGGACGTCGCCGGCGCGGTCGTGCCGGGTCTTCCTTCGCCGGGCGGCGTGCGGCTCGTTGGTCGACTCGGAGGCGCAGCTCACCGGGCCGTGGTGGCCGACAGGGTGGAGACATCAGCAGGCGTGGGCTCGAGCCAGTCGCGGAGTCCTTGGTCAAGACACCGGGCGGCGAAAGGACGAGGCGCTTCGTCGACGTTGCCGCTCGGGATCCCAGGACCGGTGAGGTAGTCGAGATGTACCAGGTCGGTCGCCAGGCCGAGGGTGGCGTTCCTGCGCGAGAGCGCCGAGCGCGTGACGAGATTGAGCGAGCTAGCGGCCGTCGACCTAGTTGTGATCCGTACAACAAACCCCAATGAGAGGAAAGCAGGTAAACGCCCTTCTGCTGCCCGCTGATAATAGCGAGCTCGAACGCCGGCGCAGAGCCGGGGCTGCGTTCGTCGCGGCCTCAGGTCTTAAGGCGAACGGTACTCTGTCCCTGCTCCCTGATCCTTCGATCGCCGCGATGGGTAGTACGCCGGTGCGCGTCTACCTGGTGCCACCATGGCTTGCGGCCCGCTCTGACCTGTATTCCGTCGCGGCGCGGCACAGCGACCACATCGATTGAGCGATTGTGCCGGCGGTCGAGTTCGATCGTTGCTACTACGATGGTGCGATTCTGCGTAGGGGCCGCCTCTATGGTGCGCCCCGGCCAGATCTGCTCGCGTCGGAAGATGCGGCAAATCAATCGCGAATGGCTGGCATGGCCCGAAGCTCTCCTGTCGACCGCGAAGCGCGGCGTGGCGCAGCGAGGGAGCGGTGAGTACATCGGGCGCCATGCAGAGCAGGAAGAGCGCGGCGGTCTGCGGCTAGTCGACATGTGAGGCCGTGGCGGACAGGCCTAACCCATAAGCGTCAGCTGCAGCGCGGCGGTCTCGGCCTGCCAGCTGCACGCTTGGTTTGGCAGAGAGCAGAGGGACGAGACAGAAGCCCGGCCCGCGCGGTCGGGCGGTTGTTGTAGCCGCTGCGGCGCAACTGCTGGGTCTTCGCGCCGCCCTGCGGGCCGCGCGGTGTGGCTTCTCGGGATCGAGAGGGCCGCTCAAGTAGTCGAGGCGGTGGTGTCCATACCGGTTCGACACGCCGGGTACTAGACGGCGCTGCAGTGAACAGGTCCGTTCACTGTGGACATCCCTTCCGAACAACAGCGTACTAAGTCGAGGCCCGCCAACGAGGGCGACCCTTGAAAGTGGTGGCCTGAGTCCTGCGGGTGCACGCCGCCAGGACGACCTCGAGTGTGGCCGTGAGCATGATTCAACTTCCGGACGGTACCGGGTTGGCGGATGCGTTCCGAGAAGAGTACCTGCAATACCACGGTATCCTGCCGCTTGAGTCGTCGGCGAACGGCGTAATAGTCGCGGTCCGGCAGGGCGGGTCACTGGACGAGGACGTGGTCGCGGACCTGGAGGCTACGTTTGGCGGGCATGTCGAGCTCATGCCAGTAAACGCAGTGGAGCTGGAGTCGGCCATCACGGAAGCGTTCGCGACCCAGGAGTCAGCCGCGTCCCTGGTGCGAACGCTCGATCGGGGGTCTGTCGACACCGCCACGGCATCGATCACCGACACTGACGCGAGGAGTCTTGCCAGCCAGCCTCCAGTGGTCCGCCTTGTCAATCTTCTGATCCGTGACGCACAGGCTGCGCGCGCGAGCGACATCCACCTCGAGGCGCGAGCGGGTGGGCTTCATGCACGGGTCCGTGTCGATGGGATCCTGTCTGAGTTCCCGAGTCCTCCTGCGCACCTTGCGTCGGCGGTGGTATCTCGAATCAAGCTCCTGGCGGATCTCGACATCGCGGAGCGCCGGATGCCGCAGGATGGCCGCTTCAGGGCCGCCCTCGAGGGGCGTGAGCTCGACGTCAGGGTATCGACGGTGCCCTCTCACCACGGAGAGTCGGTCGTCTTACGACTACTCGACCACTCGGGAACACCTGGACGGTTGGCGGAGCTGGGCCTCGATGCTGGGACGCTCGCCACACTGTCGATGTTGGCGCAGCAGCCTCACGGGATTCTGCTCGCGACGGGTCCTACCGGAAGTGGGAAGACCACGACCCTGCACGCGTTGCTGGGCCTTCGCCGTCACCGCGAGGAAAAGATCATTACCCTCGAGGATCCGATCGAGTACGTAATGGACGACGTGACGCAGGTGCCGGTCCACGTGAAGGCTGGGATGACGTTCGCCAATGCGCTACGAAGCGTGCTTCGGCAGGACCCGGACGTCCTGATGGTCGGGGAGATGCGAGACAACGAAACGGCAGGAGTTGCTACTCAGGCGGCAATGACGGGTCACCTCGTGCTGTCGACCCTGCACACGACCGACTCGGTCGGTGGACTGATCCGCCTCGGCGATCTCGGCGTGGAGCCGTATCTAGTGGCCGCTACGCTGCGAGGTGTCCTCGCCCAACGACTCGTACGGAGGATCTGCGATGGGTGTCGGGTCCGCTGTCAGCCAGATCGTGAGCTGTTGGCCCTCGTGGGGCGGCCGGGTATCCAGGGTACCACGTTCGACTGCGGCGCTGGCTGTTCCAGGTGCCGGCAGTCTGGGTTCAGCGGGCGCATCGGTGTGTTCGAGCTCCTGGAGGTCGATGCGCCGCTCCGAGAGATGGTCGCAAGGAGAGCCGGGGAACATGAGATCCGGAGCGCGGCCGCCGTGCGCGGGATGCGCACTCTGGTGGACGACGCGTGGAGCAAAGTCGAAGCTGGTGTCACCACTCTGGACGAGGTCGCACGTGTCCTCGGGACATAGCCGTGCTGGCGGGTTCACTTTGATCGAGCTGATCGTGGTCGTGTCAGTGGTCGCGATCCTCGCCGCCACAGTCGCCCCTTCGATCTTCCGGAACGTCGGTGATGCGAAGATCGCGGCGGCGAAGGCCGACCTCGCCGCGATCGGCCTTGCCCTCGATACATACGCACTCCATAGTGATCGATACCCGACGACGGCCCAGGGACTCGAGGCCCTTGCCCGCCGGCCAGAGACGCCACCAGTCCCGGGCGGTTGGCGCGGGCCGTACCTCAGAAAGGGTGCGCCTAGGGATCCGTGGGGAAACCCCTATCAATACCGCAGTCCCGGGGCCGCTAACCCCGACAGCTACGACCTGTGGACGTTCGGCCGCGACGGCAGGGAAGGTGGCCTCGGTGAGGACGCGGACCTCCGCAGTTGGGGAGGCGCGCAGTGACCAGGTTTCGCTATCGAGCGGCCGATTCAGCAGGGCGCGTGGTGAGAGGCGAGCTCGACGCGCGGGCGCCGGAGGAGGCGCGCGTCATGGTTGACGGACTGGGGCTTGTTCCTCTCCGGGTATGGGAGGCCGTTCCCCGGTTGATGGCGCGTCGCCAAGTCAGCTCAGCCGAGTCCGTGATGCTCCTTCGTTGCGTTGCCTCGCTGCTCGACGCTGGTGTGCCCGTGCGCGCAGCCCTCTGTGCAGCAACGGATCTCGCCAGCACGGGGGCGGGGAAGGCGGCGGTCGAGACGATTCGCCATGCGGTCGACGAGGGACACCCGCTCTCGCACGGGTGTGCTGAGGCCCGGATGATTGCCAACGCACACCTGGAGGTGCTGCGAGCCGGGGAGCGGTCTGGAAGCGTCGGAGCCGCGGTCAGTGCTGTTGCCGAACTCGCCGAGAACGAGAAGGCAGCCGCGGAGCGACTCCGGCGCGCGCTGGCGTACCCGATGATCCTGGTCGTCACCGGGATCGCTTCGGCGGTCGTGGTCGGAGTTGTCGTCGTGCCGAAGTTTGCTGCGATCCTCGCGGGGAGCGATCGGGCCCTTCCACACGCGACGCAGATCGTCGTTGATGGCGCGACGGTCATGAGGAAGTACGGGGCGGCCGTTGGGCTGGTCGCCGGCGCCCTCGGAGCAGTCCTGTGGAGCTACTACCATCGACCGGGCAAACTGGCAGGATTCCATCGAGTCCTGCTCGCACTCCCGTTTGTCGGGCCACTTCGCCTGGCATGGGCAACAGCAACAGCAGCTAGCGCCCTAAGCGCCGCGTTGAGCAACGGTACTCCCATTCTCGCCTCCCTCGATATCGCAGGCGAGGCGAGCGGCGACGCCGAGGTCCGGGGTCGGCTTGCGAACGCGAGGCGCCGCGTCGCGGGGGGGTCGTCGCTCGCCGCGGCCCTGCGAGCCGAGGCGAGTCTCGCACCCGCCGCGATTACACTGATCGGACTCGGGGAGGCAAGCGGACGTCTCGCCGACATGGCCATGCGCGCAAGCCGCCTGGCCAGGAGCGAAGCGGAGCATACAATGGCGCAGGCAACGACGATGATCGAGCCCGCTTTTGTTCTCGCGCTTGGGGCGGTCATCGCATTCGTCGCCGGAGCGATGTTTCAGGCGGTCTATGCAATCGGGCCCGTCCGATGAGACAGGGACATACCCTGGTCGAGATCCTCGTCGTAATTGTACTCCTAGCCATCATGGCGGGGACGGCTAGCCTCGCCTTCAGCAGCCCGCGCCGCGCAGCGAGGGCAGTCGCGCCTGGCGCGACATGCCGGCGCGCGGCGGTCCGCGATGGCGCTCCGGCGTATGGCCATCTCGAGCGGGTCCCGGTGTTGTGTCTTCCGGACGGCCAGGTGGTCGGGGCGCGAGGCCGCCAATTCGATGGAGCGATGGAAAGATGATCAGCCGCTGTGCGCGAGGAGCCGCGCTTCTTGAAGTCCTCGTTGCCGTGGTCATCGTAGTGGTGGCCGGTGCTGCGACCTACGAGGAACTGGAAGCCAGGATCCGTTACCGGCGAGAGCTACTTGTCCTCGAGCAGCAGGTGGAAGCGGCGGCGGCGATTCTTGCAAAGCTCTCGCTGTATGGTCGCCGCGAACTCGAACAACGTGTTGGCGCTCACCCATTCGGTGGCCTCGCTGCCACGATCAGCAGGCCGGAGCCGGATCTGTTCCGCGCGGCGGTGGCCGCCCGCACTGCAACGACGTCTGAGCTGCTGGTTACCGTGCTCTACCGGCCGCGGGTGCAGGGATCAGCAGAATGAGGCGCCACGAGGAAGGGGCGACGGTCGTCGAGCTCATGGTCAGCCTAGCGATCGGCGGCCTCGTGCTTGCCCTGGTTGTTAGCTGCTTTGACGCGGTCGGCGTCACCGTGGGGGCGCTCCGAGCCGGCATGCTCGGCGACGACCGTACGGCGGCGGCGACACGCTGGTTGAGTGCGGCGCTTCAGTCGACCCGTCCTCCGACGGAGTCGGAGCCATTCATTGGCACTCCCGACAGTCTGACATTCTCGGCGCGGACACGAAGGGCGGACGGCGCATTCCAATCCGAGCGGATCGTCCTCCATCGGCGCGGCGAGGTAGTCAAGGCCGAGCGATCCGTCGAAGGGGCTGTGGTGCTCGCCGACACTAATGAGTGGACCCGCCTCGGGTACTTCGCGGCCGGTGGCGCGCGGCCCAGCTGGGTGGACACCTGGCGATCCGCGACCACCGCGCCGCTGGCGGTTAGGCTCTGCCGAAGGAGGGCTGATGGCGGAGCGGATACGGTCATCATGCTGATTCGAGACCGCCGGTGACCTCTCGGGGCTCTGCTCTTGTGGCCGCGCTCTGGCTGCTGACGACTCTGGCGGTCGTCGCATCTCTTGGGCTCGCTGAACTTGCCGGCTCAGCCGGCGTGGCTCGCAACCGGATCGGGCTGGCCCGCGCCGAGTGGGCCCGTGAGGGCTGTATGGCTATCGTGGCCGCGCGTTACGGCCGGTGGGCCGAGGAACGGTCCGGCAACGGCGCGCTCGAAGTGACCGAATTGCGCCGGGTGCTTACGCTCGACTCAATCGCGCTGACGCCAAACATGTGGTGTGCGGTGAGCGTCACTGATGCCGGCGCCGTTCTGGCCGCTGGCGAGTCAGCCGGAGACGCGGCGAGATGCCCGTCTGACCGTCCAGTCAACGTCAATACGGCACCAGCCGAGGTGTTGCAATGCATCCCTGGGGTAGGAGAACCGGAGGCGGCCCTTCTGCTCCGCG
>JADLFM010000025.1 GCA_020845495.1 Chloroflexota bacterium | reverse complement strand
TGGAGACGACCGTGCCAGAGGTGGCGAGCGCCTTGCCGTCTACCACACCCGAGGCGGCGGCGACGACCGTCTTGAGCGAGCCGTTCAAGAGCTTCTGGGTGTTGAACTCGGTGGTGTTGGCGATCCGGTCGATCTCGGTATTGAGCGAGGTCAACTCGGCCGAGATGGCCGCGCGATCGCTGTCCGTCAGGGTGTCATTCGATGCCTGGATGGAGAGCTCACGCATGCGCTGAAGGATCGAGTGCGCTTCATTCAGCCCGCCCTCAGCGGTCTGGATCATCGAGATGCCGTCCTGGGCGTTACGGACGGCCTGGTTCAAGCCCCGGACCTGCCCGCGCAGCTTCTCGCTGATCGTCAGGCCGGCCGCGTCATCCGCCGCGCGGTTGATACGCAGGCCGCTCGATAGCCGCTCGACGCTCCTGGCGAGCGCCGTGCCGGTTGCGCTCAGGTTGCGCTGGGTATTGACCGCCGGGATGTTGGTGTTGATGCGCACGGTGAGAACCTCCCTGTTGCGTTGCTTGCTTCCATGCTGGCCGGGAGACGCTTCTCGCGGCCCGTCGGTGCGCCGCCTTGGTATCTGGCGTTCCGCACACCACCATCATCGGCAGGCGTGGTCAGATGTTTAGGGCTATTGAGAGCCAATTTCGCGGCAGAAAGCGTCCTGATTCATGATGGCGCGGCGTAAACGGCTGAGTGCGGCAAACGGGACAACTCCCGCGAGGCTGTGGGTGGACTGATTCCAGGTTTCACGTCCGCAAACCTGGAAGCGCCCTGCCGTCACCTCATCGTGGCTGGCGACGTTTTGGGGTGACAGACCGGTTGGCGACGGCGCCCACTCATTGGGCACTGCGACGACGCGCCGCTACGAGCCCCCTTCACGTGGATCGACGCTTTGCCAAGACACTTGCCCCGGATGCTCCGCCGGATGCCAGTCCGGAAATGTCGTCGTGGTGAAAGCTAAACTTCTCGCCCGACCGGTCGATGATGACGATGGATACGAGACTTTGATGCGGCGCTTGCCGTCGGCAGGCTGCGATCGAGGAACGGGACATCGTCATGAACGAGCCGACTGTCACGCGGACGCCAGGGCCGGAGCCCGGCCGTGCCGGGCGGGCAGGTGCCGTCGATCGGGCCGCCTCCACGCGCTGGCTGGATGGGCCGGCCGGCATGGCCGAGCCGCCGGGGCACCCGGTCTCATCCGATCGAGCTGCTGCCCGCGCGACCGGAGGGCCGTACCCCCCATCCTACGCGCACTTCGCGTTCAACGAGAAGACGCAGCAAGTGAGCATCAAGATCGTCGATGCTCGAACCGACGAGGTGATCCGCGAGATCCCGCCGGAGCGGGTGCAGCGGATCGCGGAGGAACTGCAAGTGCTCGCCCGGCGCGGCGCGGGCGGCGCGGCCAGCGGATTGGGGACGGGGCAGACAAGCCGGCTGGCGATGCCGTCCGACAACCTGGCCGGCGCGATCGATCGCTACGTCTAGGCCGATCCAGTGATGTGTGGCAGGGGCAAGCCGAGCATGCTCGAGCATGAGGCGGCCGGACAGCACGCATCACAGCAGCGCGTCCCGAGCGACGCCGCACGAATCCGACTCGAACAGGCCTGTGCGCAGGTCTTTAGCACAGGCTTTGGCAGCGTGGCACTGAGTAGGGAGTGGCCGGCCGTTCGCGCGGCGGCCGGTAGAGGAGCAGGCTGACATGGCGAGCACCTTCTCGATTGGCGGGCTTTCATCGGGCCTCGATACCAAGTCGATCATCGACCAGTTGATGTCGATCGAGCGACAACCGCTCTTGCAGTTGCAGAAGCAGCAGTCCGACCTGAACACCCGTGCCAAGGCCGTTGGCTCGCTCAAGAGCTACATGGCAGGGCTTCAGACGGTGCTCAAGAACCTCGCCGACCGCTCCACGATCAATGCCAAATCCGCCACCACTGACACACCCAGCACGATGCCGGCCGTCCTGACGGCGACCGCCTCCGCCGATGCGGTCAACGGCTCGTTCAAGGTGACCGTCAGCCAGCTTGCGACCTCAACGCGGATCACGAGTGCCGCACCGCTCGGCTCCGTCGTCGATCCGAACGCGCCGCTGGGGAGCGCCGGGTTCCGCTACGCCCTCACCACTGGCACGTTCTCCATCAACGGCAAGAGCATGACCGTCAACGACACCACCACGCTGAACGACGTCATCACCGCCATAAACGGGTCCGGCGCCGGCGTGACGGCGACCCTGGTGCCGGATGCCGATGGGCGGCCGAACAACCGTGTTCAGTTGTTGGCAAACCCTGGGCAAGGTCTTCAGCTTGGCTCGCTTGCGGATACGAGCAACGTGCTGCGCTTGCTCAACCTGTCTGATGCCGTCATCTCCGGCTACACCGCCGCGACGACGAACAGCGGCGCCTCAGCAGTCGCCGGAGCTCTGAACACGAGTGTGACCATCAACGGCGTCACCACGGCGATCTCGCAGTCGAACGCCGGGTTCGATGCGTCGCAGAATGCCCAGTTTATCGCTAGCGCAATCAACGGAAACAGCGCGAACACCGTCACCGCTCAGGCCCAGGTGGACGGGACGATCACCCTGGTTCAGAAGACGGCCGGCTCACAACAGGCCATCGACGTCAGTGCGGCCGGCGTCGGCACCGGGCTTGCCGCTGGAACGACCCAGAATGGCACCGACCGAGCCGTCAGTACGACTAACCTGGGGATGAGCAGTGTCGGTGACTCGCTGGCGAGCGCACGGCTGACGACGCCGATCGCCGGCCTGGACGGATCGGGCAACGGCGCGTTCAAGCTCAACGGGGTGAACATCGCCTACAAGAGCTCGGACACGATCGCCACCGTGCTGAACCGGATCAACGCATCGAGTGCTGGCGTGAGCGCGATGTACGATCCAGTTCAGGACCGGATCCGGCTCTCGGCGTCCCAGACCGGTGCCCGCATCATGACACTCGAGGACGTCCAGGGAAACTTCCTGACCGCCACCGGGCTACTCGGTGCGCAGCAATCGCTCGGGCAGAACGCCATCTTCAGCATCGATTCGGTGAACGGCGGCGCCCCGTTGAGCAGCGCGACGAACTCGGTCACCGGCTACCTACCCGGCGTCACCTTCGACCTGAAGTCGGTGAGCGCGTCGCCGGTGACCGTCACCGTCGCGCAGAACCCCCAGGCGACCATCGACAGCGTCAAGGGCTTCGTCGATCAATTCAACAGCATCATGCAGCAGATCGAGGATCTGACGAAGTACGATACTGACAAGAAGCAGGCGGCGTTGCTGACCGGCGATACTGGCATTACGGGCCTCCAGCAGCAACTCCGCTCGATGGTCACCGGGTTTGCAGTTGGAGCGGCCGGCAAGTACACGAACCTGATGTCGATCGGCGTGAGCTTCGGCGCGGTCGGCAGCAGTATCGGCTCGACCAACCGCATCCAACTCGATCAAGCCAGGCTGACGGCCGCCATCGCCGACAACCCCCAGGCCGTCGAGCAGGTGCTGGCGAGCTTCTCGGCGTCGCTTGGCGCGCCGACCGGCACGAACGTGACAGGGGTCAGCGGGACGCCTCGGATCCACGAGGACGGCACCTACCATGTCAAGGTTGATGATGCGACGAACAAGGCGCATGCCTGGTTCGTGACCACCAGCGGCCAGACGATCTGGACGGCAGACGGGCAGGTGACGCCCGGGCAGGACAACTATTCACTGATCCCCGGCCTCAAGCTGACGATCCCCGCCAGCGTGACGGTCGGTGCTGAAGACACCTTCAGCGTGTCAGTGACGAATAAGGGCATCGGCGTCAAGCTGAGCGACTTCACCGACAAACTGCTCGGGCCGGATGGGTTCTTCGCGAGCCGGAAGGAAGCGGATGACTCTCAGTCCAAGGCGCTGGCAGATCGGGTCGCCGCGATGGAGCGGCGGCTATCGGACAAGGAAGACCAGCTCAATCGGAAGTTCGCGGTGCTGGAGACGACCATGGCACGTCTCCAGAGCCAGGGCAACTCACTTGCCGCCCAGTTCGCCCGCATGAACGCGCCGAGCACCCAGTGATCGGCGCTCGACAGTTCATCCGCCCCTCTGCGACGCGCCGACCCTCTCCTGATACCTGACGAGTGATTATTGATGACTGGCTGCTCGCTGGTCCGCGAGTTGGAGGACGGCGTAGGCCGTCTCGAAGCTTGGGGTCGGGATGCCGTGGCGCTCGGCTCGGCGGACGACTTCGCCGTGGATCGCTTCGACTTCGAGACGAGCGCCGCGTTCCAGATCGGCGTGCAGCGAGGTGCGATGCGCGGGGCCGAGACGGTCTGGCTGCGCAAGCGCGCTAGCGACAGTGGCCTCGTCCAGGTCCAGCCCCTCGGCGATCCCGACGACTGCTGCTTCTCGCACGAACCGCTCGTAGAGGGTGCGCGTGGCGGGGTGCTCGCGCCAGTCGGCGGTACCGCGGCGGGTGAGACAGCCGAGCGCCGAGAGGGACGCCATCCCGAGCAGCTTGATCCAGAGCGTCCGCTGGATATCCGGTACGACCGTTACCGTCAGACCGGTCGGGGCCAGCACGGCGCGGGCTTGCTCGGCACGTTCGGCGGAGCCTGGCTCCAACGCGCCGAGGTCGATCGTCTCGGCCTCGGGGGGCAGTACGTGTTCGACTACCCCTGGTGCGACCCGCGTCCCGCCGCCCACCAGCGCGCCGCCGAGCACCCTCGCCGGGCTATAGGCAGCGGCCAGCCGCTCGACGTTGCCGACGCCGTTCTGGAGCGTCAGGATGGCGGTCCGTAGCCCGACGAGCGGCCGAAGCGACGGGATCGCGGTGGCGTTATCGTAGGTCTTGACGCAGTACAGGACCAGATCGACCGGCCCGACGTCCGAGGGAGCGTCGGTGGCTGGCAGCCGGGCGTGTAGTTCCCCGCGCACACGACTGCGAATCGTGACGCCTTCGTGACGCAAGGCGTCGAGGTGCTCGCCCCGGTCGACGAGCGTGATGTCGTGAGCGTAGCCGGCCAGCAAGACGCCCAGATAGGCGCCCACTCCGCCAGCACCGACAATGGCAATGCGCATGATCCTCCTCGAGACGCGAGCGGCGAGGTATCACCCGGACGGGTCGTCAGTATTCAGCAGATGCCTGGCCTCGAAGCACTGAGCCCTGATACCGCGCCTCCCTTGCCACTCACCACTCACGGCTCACCCCTCCCGTATGGCGGAGCGCGTACAGTTCGTCGGCGACCTCCTCGAGCGCGTCGATGACCACCGGGTCGAACTGGCTGCCACGGCCGCGCCGTAACTCGCTCATCGTCCGGTCAAGGCTGAGCGCGCGACGGTAGTGCCGGTCGGCGGTCATGGCGTCGAAGGCGTCGGCGACGGAGAAGATTCGCGCGCCGACCGGCACCACCTCGCCGGAGAGCCCATCCGGATAGCCCGCGCCGTCGAAGCGCTCGTGATGGTGGCGGACGATCGGCAGGGCATCGGTCAGGAAAGCGATGCCGTGAAGGATCTCGTAGCCGAGCTCCGGGTGCTGGCGCATGATCGTCCACTCGTCGTCGGTGAGCGGGCCTTCCTTGCGCAGGATGGCGTCCGGGACGGCGATCTTGCCGATGTCGTGGAGGAGCGCGCCGTACTCGAGGGTCTGGAGTTGGAGCGGGCTCGAGCCGAGAATCCGCAGGCCGAGGATGCGGCTGTACTCCGCGACGCGGACGCAGTGGCCGCCGGTCATGCCGTCGCGGCGGTCGACCGTCCGGCCAAGTGCTTCGAGTGTCTGCCGATACGTCGCACGGAGCCGATGGTTCAACTCGGCAAGGTCCGAGGCGTACGCCATCAACTGCTGGTGCGATCGTTCGAGCTCGGCGACTTTCGCGGCCAGCTCCGCCTCGGTGGCCCGCCGCTCAATGTAGAGCCGGCGGAGCTCCTCGGCGTACGCTCTGGCCTGAGCGTACGCCCGTGGCAGATCGCTGGGATCGCCCATCAGTGCGCCATCACGTGGGCATACTGCCGGCGCTGTCCTGAACGCGTATGCCGCCGTGCCCTGGTTGCCGCCATCCGTGCTCCCGCCTCGGATTCTACCGTCCGCACCCTGGCGATGCTATCGGTACGATGGCGGAAACGCTATTTCTCGTTGGGCCCCCTCTGCCCCGCCGGGCGGGTCTCCCATACCGCTGCGCGGCACCGAGAGAATGTCCGTGGCGGCGCCAGGTGCAGATCGGGCGAGCGTGACCCGCCCCAGCACGTGAAGCATCCGAAGCCTGTGGCGACGTCGGCAGGGCAGCCCGCCAGCCCGACGTCAGGCTCGCCGTTGCTGCCGCTCGGGTGACGGGCTGGTTGCGGGGCGCTGCTCCCCGTCCGCGCCCGTCGCTTCTGCCGTCGACGGCGTCTCGTCAGCGGCGGGCAGCGTGAACCAGAAGGTACTGCCTTCCCCCTGCACGCTGCACACACCAATCTGCCCGCCGTGGGCCTCGACGATCTGCTTCACGATCGGCAGCCCGAGGCCGCTGCCGCGCTCGGCCCCCATCCGCCCGGCTCGCCCGCGGTAGAACTTCTCGAAGACCCGGTTGAGCTCTTCGGGAGCGAGGCCATACCCCTGATCCTGTACCTCGACGCGGATGGCTGTGCCAACTGGCTGCGCGCACACGGCGATGGCTCCGCCGGGCGGTGTGTATACGACAGCGTTCGATAGCAGGTTGGTGAGCACCTGACGAACTCGGTCGGGATCGGCGAAGACGGTGAGGCGCTCATGCTCCAGGGTGAGGGTGAGCGTGTGGCTCGCGCCCGATCCGGCAAAACCCCGAGCGACCTCCCAGATGATGACTGAAAGGTCGACTGGGCGTGGGCGCATGACGAACCCGGCCGCCTGGAGCCGGGCGATCTCGGCCAGATCGTTGAGGAGGCGCGCCATCGACCCGGCGGCATGTTCGACGGCGGCGTGAAGCTCGGCACGCTCGCCGGACTGCCACGATTCTTCGTGCTCGCTGAGCAGATCGGTGTAGCCGACGATGTGGGCGAGCGGGGACCGCAGCTCATGGACGACCATGAGGAGGAACTCGTTTTGCCGCGCGACCGCAGCCTGGAGATGCTCGACGTCGCGGTAGGCGGCGCGCAACTGGCATTGCAGTTGCTTGAACCGGTCAGCGTTCTGGCTCGCCCGCGTTCGTTTTCGCCCGTGGCCGAGCATCAGGTGTACGATGCCAAGGAGTGCCCTGACCGGGCGTCCCCCCGGTCGCCCGTCTCGCGTTCGATATCGCGAACGCGCTGAGGCCCGGCGCGGTGCCAGTTCCGCGCCGGGCTCCGCCTGGTCCATTCAGCCTCCGACAGTCAGTGCCACCGGGTAGACAGTGTCTCGAGCCCTTCAGAAGCGTGCAGGCATCCCTGGTGCGGCGGGTTGTGCGGCACCCAGCACAGCCTGTCTCGTGCACGGCAATAGGGGTACAATCCCGCTATGAGCGTCATGGCAGGACGTCCGGCGCCTGACGCCAGCGCGCGACACCGGCCTGACACCGACGCGGCAGCCGACAGGCGCCAGCGTTGGAGCGATCGTGCCCGCGAGATCGACCGACTGAACCTGAGCGATCCGCGCGCCGGCCTGGCCCTGGCTGAGGCATGGGTTGCCGAGGGCGCCGAGGGAGAGGGACGCGCCCGAGCGCTGAAGGCGCTCGCCTACGCGCTCCGGTGTGCCGGCTATTACGACCGTGCCGACACTTGCTTCCTGGAGGCCGAGCGCGCCTTTACGGCCCTCAATCTCGAAGATGAGGCGGCGCGCGTTCGGATCGGCCACGTCGAGGCGCTTCGCTACCTCGGCCGTTACGACGACGCGATTGCGCTCGCTACAGCCAACCTCGCCTACCTCCAGAGCCGTAGCCTCGAGCTCGATGCGGCCCGCCAGACCATCAATCTCGGCATCGTGCACTGGCGGCGCGGCGATCTTCACCAGGCCCTCGACTGCTTCCGACAGGTCCGGGCGCTCGCCCATCGCATCGACCAGTCGGAGCTCGCCGCAACGGCGAGCATGAACGTCGGGATCGTGCTGATCGAGCTTGGGCGGTATGGCGAAGCGCTCCGCGCCAGTCAATACGCTGCTCGACGCTTCCGAGTGCTCGGACTGGGCGAACGACTGGCGACCGTCGAGATGAACCTCGGCCTGCTCCACATCGGGCGAGGGGAGTACGGCCGGGCGCTCGATGCGCTGGGGCGGAGCCGGAGCCTCTGCGTTCAGCTCGGCCTGGATCAGAAGCGCGCTGCCGTCGATCTCGATCTGACGCGCGCCTATCTGGCGCTGAACCTCCACGTCGAAGCGGAGGAGTCGAGCGAGCGGGCGGCCGAGACGCTGCGCCAGTTGGATCTGCCCTTCGAGCTTGCGACGGCCCTGCTCGAGGGCGGCCATGCAGCGGCGCGGCGCGGCGAGCACGCCCTGGCACGTGAGCGGATCGAGGAGGCACGCTCGCTCTACGAGCGGATCGGTAATGCTGCCTGGGAAGTCGTCGCCCGCCTGGCCGTGCTACGTGTCGAGGCAGAGACGATTGCCGGCGAAGATGCGGAGGCGCTCGAACGGCTCCTCGCCGCCGCACGAGACACCGCAGAGCGGCTCGGCGCGCTAGACGCGCCCGATCACGCCGCCGGAGCGCATCTGCTCGCCGGCGACGCGTTGGCACGTCTTGGACGGACTGACGAGGCCCGCACGTACTATCGCGCGGCACTCGCTCTCGGAGATCTGCTGGAATCGGACGGAATTCTGTACCAGGCGTGCGCGGCCGAAGGGCGGATCCTCGAGCTGAGCGCGCCGGATGAGGCCCGCGCCTGTTACGAGCGTGCCGTGGAGCATCTCGAGCGGCTCCGCGCGCGTGCCCGCGCCGATGACTTGCGGCTTGCCGTCGTGGCGGGCGGTGCGCGGCTGTACGAGCGCATCGCAGTCCTGCTGCTTGGTAGCGTTGAGCGCCCGCGACGGTTGCTGGAGCCGATGGCCGCCAACGAGCCTTCGGAGGTTCAACACCAGGCGGAGAACGGGAAGCATCGCCCGTGGCCGCGTCTCGCCGCGGTTGCACCGCGGCGTGTCGATGCCACGAGCCCGCCATCGCGCACCGAGGTGGCCGCTCCATCGCCTCCGGCCCCGACGCACGGACGTAGAGGGATCAGTTCAGGTGCCGCGCCACTCCTCACTCGCGACGGACGGGCGCCCACTCTGGCGCGCGCCGCCGAGATGAGTGGCGCACGTAGCGCTGAACTACATCCGTCGGACGACGCAGCCGGCCGCGCGGCCTTCCGCTGGCTGGAGCGCGGGAAGTCGCGAGGGCTCCTCGAAGAGACGCTCGGCGTTGCGAATCGGCGGTATGGCCGTGACGCGGCGCGGATCCGGCGCGCGCGGGAGCGGGTCGCAGAGCTTCGATCGCGGTTGAACGCATCGTACAGCGACCGGTTCTCGGGCGAGTCCGGGCGAGTGGGCACACCCATCGGCGAGGACGTCGCGCACCTGGAGCGGGAACTGACACGCGCCACCCGCGACCTCCAGATTCTGCTGCGAGGTGACAACGCGATCGACATCGGGTCGCTCGTCGAAGTCGAGCGGGTGCAAGCGGCGCTGGGGCCGGAGGATTACCTCGTCGAGTACCTGGTCGTCGACGACGAGGTCGCGTGCTTCGTAGTCGGGCGGGAAGTCTTCGAGGTCCGGCGTGCGCTGGCCGGCCGGACGGAGGTCGAGGAGGCGACGTCCTGGCTGTCATTCCAAATTCGGAAGGGCGACTTCGGCGCGGCGTACCTCCGCACCAACCAGCGGATGCTTGCCCCGGCGGTTGCGCGGGCGCTCGGGCGGCTCGGCGACCTGCTGCTCGCGCCGCTAGCCGATGTGCTGGAGCGAGTCGATCGACTCGTTATCGTGCCACATGGGCCGCTCCACGGCGTCCCCGTCCACGCTCTGACCTACGACGGCGGGCCGCTTCTCAACTCGGTGACCGTCTCGTACGCACCCAGCGGAGCCGTCTACGCGGCGAGTGTCGAGCGGCGCGAGCGGCGGGTCGAGCGCCCCTTGATTGTCGCCCCAGACGTTGAAGGGCTGCCGTGGGTCGGGGAAGAAGCCGAACGGATCGCAGCCCTGTTTCCCCGCGCAAGTGTCTTGATGGGACGCCGAGCGACGCTCGCAGAGCTACGACGCCAGGCCGCCGCCCATGATACGCTCCATCTCGCGACACACGGCATCTTCCGCGCCGATAACCCGACGTTCTCGGCACTAGAGCTAGCCGACGGCTGGCTAAGCGTCGCGGAACTGGCGGAGCTTGGGGGCGGGCAATCGCTGATCTGCCTGTCGGCCTGCCACACGGCACGCAACGGCATCGGCCCCGGCGACGAGTTGCTCGGCCTGACGCGGGCCGTGCTCGGGACGGGCAGCGCCGCGTTGATAGCGAGCCTCTGGGCGGCGAACGACGAGACGGCGCCCTCCTTCATGGCCGAGTTGTACGCCGGCCTGCGCGAGGGGCGGGGACGAGCAGCTAGCCTGCGCGAGGCGGCACGTCTTACCCGTGAGCGCGAGCCGCACCCGTACTTCTGGGCGCCCTTCGTGCTGGTCGGGGCACCCTGACGCGGCCGCTCTCCTGGACTCGCCCCCTATTTCACTAGGCTCGACTTCCGCCATTTCTGGGGCAGGGTGATGGAGTGCAGGTGAGTTGACGAAACATGGCTCCCGCGTGGACTCTGGGGATGTCGAGTCTCCAGAAGCGAGGGAGCCATGTCCGAGATCATCTTAC
>JADLFM010000024.1 GCA_020845495.1 Chloroflexota bacterium | reverse complement strand
GCGCGTCGCCTGCGCGGCCAGGTCCCCACCCGCATCGAAGAGCGGTACGTGCGAAGCACCGACGACACACCGGAGAACCGCTTCGTCAAGACCTTCATCGATCAGGCCCTCGGCATCATCAATGGGATGCGCCGCGTCGCCAGACGCCCGCCGCAGACCACGATGTTCCGCCAGCGACTGCTGGCCGATTGCGACGCCATGGAGCTTGCACTGCGTCCCATCGTGCGCGATCCGTTCTGGGACGGCATCGGCTCAATGGGCCACGTGCCGGTCGCATCGACCGTGCTTCAGCGCCGCCGCGGGTACCGCAATGTGTTTGCGCACTTCTCGCGCTTGCGACTGGCCGCGCGTGTGCCACTCGACGACCGCCTCGTACAGCGGCTCCTCGAAACCAAGGACATCGCAGAGTTGTACGAGCTCTGGTGCTACTTCGCCATTGTGGGCGAGGTCGGAAGCCTGCTCGGCCCCCCGATCGCTGCTGACCGGCCACGCGCCGACGATCTGGCCATGTCCGTTCACCGCGCCTTCGTCGTCACGTGGGCCAATGGCACGCGAGTCTCCTACAACGTGACGTTCTCCCGTTCTCGTTCGGCCGGGCGACGCTCCTATTCGGTTCCCCTGCGCCCCGACATCGTGTTGGAGGTGCCAGACGGACCGAGTCCTCGCCTCCACCTGTTTGATGCCAAGTTCAAACTCGACCGCGTGGACGGCGTGCTCTCGACCGAAGCGGACGATGCCGAAGAGGCCGAGGAGCGGCGCGGCACCTTCAAGCGTGGCGACCTCTACAAGATGCACACGTACCGTGACGCGATCCCGAATGCTCGGTCCGTGTGGATCGTGTACCCCGGCGATGACGTCCGCTTCTTCTCGGCGGCCGGTGAGACCACCCTCAATGTGCGTGGCCTGCCAGCCGAACTGGACGGTGTGGGCGCGATTCCACTGCGGCCGGATGATGGCGGTTCAACCGAGTTCAGGAGCGTGCTCGCTCGGCTTCTCACGCCTGAGGGGACTTGCGAGTCGTAGCCGAACCGAGGCGTGCCCGTTAGCATTACCGGAACCACATTAGGTTGCACCGTAGTTCGAGCCGAGGCCGGACCGTGCCACGCATCTTCATTAGTTACCGTCGCGACGACAGTCAGGAAACCGCTGGCAGGCTTCACGACGCGCTCAGCCGGCACTTTGGCGATGGCCAGGTCTTCATGGACGTCGTCGGAATCGAGCTCGGCGACGATTTCGTCGCGGTGATAGAGCGCAACGTAGCATCGTGCGACGTCTTGCTGGCAGTGATCGGCAAGCAATGGCTCACCATCGCCGACAGTGCCGGCCGCCGACGGCTGGACAATCCGAGGGACTTCGTCCGCTTGGAGATCGCGACGGCGATCAAACGAAATGTGCGAGTGATCCCTCTGCTCGCTCGCGGAGCATCAATGCCCCCGTCCAGCGATCTGCCTCGCGGGCTTCAAACGCTGTCACGTCGGCAGGCATTGGAGCTGCGGCACAACAGTTGGCGCCGCGATGTCGCGCATCTCATCGAAACCATTGAGCGCCTCTCCGGTTCGGCCGCTGTGGCGGCACCCGCTCGTCGTCGAGCGCAGGCGACGGAGCCCGGCGCGTCCGAGGCTGCAGCGAACTTGAGAAGGCGCACCACCTCCTTATCCGAGCCATCGACTCGCGTCCGCCAACGAAAGACGAGCGAACCGTCCCGATCCCGGAGTCTGCCGAAGCAGGTGACGTCAAGCGGGAAGCCAGCCGTCTCGGGAGCGTCTCCAACAAGTCCGACCGGCCCAAAGCGACGAGCGAGTAGACCGAGCGCGGCACGAGTAGCTCCTTTTGCAGTGCGCGCGGCGGAGCTGGTACCGACTAGAGGCGGTTATTCACTGCATGGGCCGCAGCTCTGCCTGGTTGTTGCCGGGATGGTTACCGAGCCTGTTCTGAGACCGTCCGAGCTGGAAGATCCGGCGCTCTACAACAAGCTGCGTCGCGAGGCGATCGACAGTCCTGCACCAGTGCTCAGCCCCGAGGAAGGGACACGCGCTGAACGACGCGCAGACACGCTGATCGTGGTCCAAGAAGGCGCTTCCGTCATGGTAGATGAGCACGGATCAGTGCGCGTCCTGACGTCCATTGCCGCAGACCGTCACCGAGTAGGCACCGGCATCCCAGCGATCCTCGAGGAGGACGTCCAAGATGCTGTCGTCCGTGCCTTGCGATTTGCCGGACGGGCTCTGAACCTCATCGATCGACGCAAGAGCATCGAGTGGGTCGTCCTTGGCGTGGCGGTGATTGATGGCGGAGGCCGAACCTGGCGGACTCGCGCAGAACACGCCGCGAGTCCCAACAGCGGGCCGATGGGCTGGAGCAGCGATCGGGTCGTGGTCCAGCTGAACCCGCCATCGACGTTGCGCGCCTCACTTGGTCGCGAAGCGAAAGCACTCGCGACCGATTTCGTGACTCTGCTACGCCGTCAGCTACGCGGCGATCACTACGGGCGTTGACAACCTTCATGTCTAGATGTAGCTCTTGCGGCGCACACCGATGAGTACACCGCTTGATCTTTCTCGGATGATCACCGTTGTACCGGTGATCTCCGAAACGCGCCCACACCATCAATCCATATCAGGCGCATCGCGGGGTCGGCTGCTTCTTCGCTGGCTGATGGATTGCCTAGGTCCGAGCAATCGGAGCCATCCGCGCTTCGACGACGGTTGTTGGCAGCGGACGAGCGCGTCGGTACCATGTCAGTCTCGGACCTGAATTATCACCCAGAACTCGTCACCGAACTTTCTTCCATCCGGTGTCCTCAAGATCCAGACACTCTTGTACTCGCCCGGACTCTGGGGTGCGACCATCGGGACGGTCACCACCACCTGCTCGCCGGTACGAGCGGGCGGGATGTCGAATGACGATCCGGTCGCCATGTTAGGGCCGCCGCTCCAGACAACGTTGTACCCCCGCGACCAGGGGCAGATGTTGTCCGCATCCGGGTTCAGGAGACGCCACTTCTTCTCGAAGCTCGTTCCTGGACGCATGACTTCACCGTCAGGCACGTTGACATCCTCGACGAAGCGACTGTTGGGAGTGCACGGCTTCGGCGGCTCAACGTAGCGCACGATGAAGAGAGCCACCACGAGCGTGACCGCGGCGAGCACAGCCGCACCGATCGGGTATGCGATTCGTCGGCGCCCACCTGGCGGAGCGACCTGCTCGTCCTGCTCAGACGATCGCTGCCCGTCAGCATCGCCTTTGACGGAGAGAGTCGACCCACCGGCCCTGCACTCGTCGTGTTCCGAGCGGTCTCCACCTCGAGGCGTATCCGCAGAGGCGCGGGCTTGCGCCAGGATGGTCTGGAGTGACTCGACCGTGACAGGCTGCCCTCCCAGGGTCGCCCGGCCGAACAGGTTGTGCTCCCGACAGTAGGCGATGATCCTTGCCTCTATTGCCCCGTCGGGAACGGCCGCGCCGCTCTCCCAGCGCTGGACCGTGCGCTCGCCAGTTGCCAGGGCAGCGGCCCATCCAGCCTGGTTCACCCCGCCCGCCGTGCGCAACGCTCGCAGCATCTGGGCCGTGGCCGTCCGTCTGTCCCTGGATCCGCGTGCACTATCGCGGCTCGATTCGGATGTCATGTCTCTGGCGGGAAACTGGCGGATCTCTGGCGGCTTGCTTCGCCCAGCCGACCGAATACTGAACCTACCACCGTGACACAGGTCCCCGTGAGTCGCATGGCGGATCTGGAGGAGGGATAGACAGGGCGACGCCCAACCCGTCGGCCATCACTGTAGCAGAGGCAGGCTCCGAGACATCTCAATGGTGCCCGGAGGCGCCCAGGCGCCCAAGCCCGTCGCTGCGGGCTGCTCAGTTAGCGACTCGAGCGATCGTGTCTTTCACCGGAAGTGCAGGAGATTAGAGGTCATGCGCGCACGTCAGCTGACTCACCGCCTGTTGGTGACGGTGCGTCAGCTTCTCCCCATCATCGTCGTGACCGGGGTCGGGTTGACTTGGGCGCCTTCGCCGGCACTCGCGGCGCCACCCCCCGGCACTTACAAGCAAGAGTGGGTCGTCTCGCGCGAAGAGATTGGTAGCGGCTTCAACTCGGCGTGCTTCAATCTCGATGCGGGCAATTGGGCGGGGCACTACAAGCAGTTCCAGATCCAGGAGGGCTGGATCTACCACGTCAAATCGCGAAACTCGTACAACGGCACCGTGACCTACTATCGCTGGAACAGGCACGGCCAGGTGGCACCGTACGATGTGGTGCGGAGCTACTCCCGGTACGAGTGCGACCCGAAGTAGACCAGTCGGTTCGCAAACAGCGTTCGTGATCTGAGCCAATCCAGGAATGTGGCAGGGTCGGGCATCCACCCGGCCTTGCCACATTCTTTGCGACGACCGGAACCGGCTACTGCTCTGGCTCCCGAACCCGAAACGTTGGGGGCTGGCCGTAGGCACGGCACCCGGAGCCAGCGTTCGACGCCTCAGTTCCAATCGTCGTTGAGGTCCCCGCTCGCCACGTAGATCACGTCGTCTGTCCTGGCGAAGGACCGCATTCTGCTGAGCCTCACCACTGCTGGCTTTCCAACGATGATCGCCTCGCTCAAGTGGGCGCGCGAGGTCTTCAGCGCTCGCCAATAGGATCGAACGCCACCATAGGTGTGGTGGCGAAGATCCCACCGGAGATGGTTCATCTGCCCCGCGACGGTCCTCAACGACCGCGGTATTCTCGTGGAGATGACTCTTGAGGACTCCACGCGTGACGGCACAATATGCACAACAGGCGTCGACTGCCCCGGTTCTGTTCGACGATCTGTACGTAGGCCAGCGCTGGCGATACGGATTGCCGTCAAGGCACGCTGTCCATTACCTCCAGAGCCCGGCGGGGGCCTGGATACTCTTCTCCGAGCGACCGTCCGACGATCCACAGTTCCCCTTCGGCACGCTGGACTTCGCGCGGAAGCTGCCCGAGGACATCGCTCACCAGCTTGATCTCGTGCTCGTTGCCGAGCTCGACGGCATGCCCGGTCACTAGTGGCCCGTCATGCGTGACGGGACGGGTGTACACTAGCCTCGCGGCGGCCTTGCCGCGGGGGTGCCCATGGCCGGGTTGCCGACTGGGACGGTGACGTTCCTGTTCACGGACATCGAGGGCAGCACCGCGCGCTGGGAGCACCAGCCCGAAGCGATGCGCGCCGCGCTCGCCCGCCACGACGCGCTGGTCCGGGCGGCAATCGTGGAGCACGGCGGCCATGTCGTCAAGACGATGGGCGATGCCTTCCACGCCGCGTTCTCGCGCGCTCCGGACGCCATCGCGGCCGCGCTGGATGCGCAGTACTCGCTTCAGGCCGAACCATGGGGCGAAATCGGACCGTTGCGGGTGCGAATGTCGCTGCACACCGGTGTGGCCGAGGAGCGGGATGGCGACTACTTCGGACCGGCACTAAATCGGGCGGCGCGGATCCTGAGCGGAGGCCACGGTGGGCAGGTGTTGCTGTCGCTGGTAACCTCGGAGTTGGTCCGCGATGTGCTCCCCAAAGACGTAACCCTGCTCGATCTCGGCGAGCACCGTCTCAAAGACCTGATCCGGCCCGAGCGGGTGTTCCAGGTCGTCGCTCTGGACCTGCCTTCGGAGTTTCCGCCCCTGATTTGCCTCGACGCGCGCCCAAATAACCTGCCAGTTCAGCCCACGCCGCTGGTCGGTCGGGACGATGAGATCGCAGCCGCACGGCAACGCCTCGTACGAGAGGATGTTCGGCTCCTGACCCTGACTGGTCCCGGCGGGACCGGCAAGACCCGGCTCGCCCTGCAGGTCGCGGCTGAGCTGATCGATCATTTCGGCGATGGTGCGGTCTTCGTCGGCCTGGCACCGATCCGTGATCCAGACCTCGTGGCATCCACCATTGGCCAGGCGCTCGGGATTCACGACCTGGGGAACCGCCCAATCCTCGACAGTCTCAGGGCCTACTTGCACGAGAGACACTTGCTGCTGCTACTGGACAACTTCGAGCAGATCCTGCCGGCTGCCCCCGTCGTGGCCGAGTTGCTATCGTCTTGCCCCGGCCTGAAAGTGCTGGTGACCAGCCGCGCCCCACTGCACCTGCGTGGCGAGCAGGAGCTCCCGGTGTCTCCCCTTGCGTTTCCTGAGCCCGGGTCCCGAGTACTCGCGAGCACCGTCGCCACGTGGCCGTCGGTGGCACTCTTCGTCCAGCGTGCCGCCGACGTCCGTCCCGACTTCACGCTCACTGACGAGACCGCTGCGCTTGTCGCCGAAATATGTCGTCGTGTCGACGGGCTACCGTTGGCTCTCGAGCTTGCGGCTGCTCGCGTCAAGATGCTGAGCCCGGAGGCCATGTTGACGCGGCTGGAGCGTCGCCTGCCGCTGCTGACGGGCGGTGCCCGGGACCTCCCGGAGCGCCAGCGAACGCTGCGTGACACGATCGACTGGAGCTACGAGTTGCTGGACGAGGCCGAACAGCGCCTCTTCCGCAGGCTCGCCGTGTTCGTCGGTGGGTCCACGCTTGAGGCCATCGAGGCGGTCTGCGATTCGGACGCTGCTGTGGGCCTGGATGTGCTGGACGGCGTTGCCTCGCTGGTGGACAAGAGCCTCGTTCGGCAGATCGACGGTCCGGATCACGAGCCGCGCTTCACGATGCTCGAGACGGTTCGCGAGTTCGCGGCGGATCGGCTGGTGGCAAGCGGTGAAGAGCATGTCATTCGATGCTGGCATGCCGAACACTACCTGCGGTTTGTAGAAACTGCTCGCCCGCAGTTGCGGGGACCGATGGCGCGGCTCTGGCTCGACCGTATTGAAGTCGATCATGAGAATCTCCGAGCTGCCATCGCCTGGGGTGAAGCTCCTGTCGGCCGCCCTGACCAAGGCAGTGACCCGTCGGAAGACACTGCTGGCCTTGAGGTTGCAACTCGCGTGGCGAAGGCGTGCGCCTGGTACTGGATGCTGCGTGGTCATCTCATCCAGGGGCGCCAGATCGTCAATCGCTTGCTGGAGCGGGCTCCCAACGGAACGTCCGCCCATGCGCGGGCGCTGCTCGTGGCAGGTGGCCTTGCGAACTACGTCGGAGACGGCGCGATTGCGCTCCGATTGGCCGAAGAGGGTCTGGCGGAGTGGAGGGCACTAGGCGACGCTCGTTACATCGCGCTTGCGCTCGCTCGCAAAGGAGAGGCGCTGGGCATCTTCGGCGCCCTCGATCGTGCACGAGCCGCGGTGGGCGAAAGTGAGATGCTAGCCGGGGATTCTCGATTCCAAGAGGATCTTGAGCACCCGCTGGTGCAGTTGCTGACGCGGGCGGCCTGGCTGGGCGGAGAGCTCGAGACAGCGAGCGCATACGCCGAACAGAGTCTCGCCCTCGGGCGTGCGGACGGAGACCTGCATACGACGCTTAGCGCCCTTCGGTACCTCGCCCTCGTGGCGCAGCGGCGAGGGCAGATTGACCACGCTCGCAGGCTGCACACTGAGGCGCTTCACCACGCCCACCAACTGGGCGACTATGCCTGTACGATGCACGCCTTCGCTGGTCTTGCCTTCACTTCGTTCGAAGCCGGCAATGTGGGGCGCGCAGCCCGCCTCCTCGCGATTGCCAGCCGGCTTCGCGACGTCACGGGAATGGTGCTTTCAGCGTACTCAAGTGCTGGGAGCTTCGAGCAGTCGATGACAGCAGCTCGTTCCGTGCTCGGGGACTCGGACTTTGACGCAGCCTGGTCCGAGGGAAGAGCGATGAGACTGGACGAGGCCGTACGCTACGCGCTGGAGGCGACTGCGTAGACTCTTGATGGACAAGCAGGTATGAGGTGATGGATGTACACTGGTCCCGACTCAACGATGCTGTTGGGGAGGCCATGGCCGAGCTGCCCAGCGGGACGGTGACGTTCCTTCTCACCGACGTCGAGGGGAGTACTGCTCTCTGGGAACAAGCGCCCGAGGCGATGCGGACTGCGCTCGCTCGCCACGATGAGCTGTTCGAGCTCGCCGTCGTCGAGTATCGAGGCGTCCACATTCGTCCGCGCGGCGAAGGTGACTCCCGATTCGCAGTATTCGCGTCGGCGGCCGACGCGGTGGCTGCCGCGCTGGCAATCCAGCGAGCATTCGTCGCCGAGCCATGGTCAACACCTCGGCCAATCAAGGTCCGAACCGGCATCCATCTTGGAGAGGCTCAACTCCGCGAGGGCGACTATTACGGTTCGGCAGTCAACCGGTGTGCTCGGATCCGAGGGATCGGACATGGTGGCCAGACCCTGCTGTCTGAGGCAGTGGTAACGCTGGTGCGCGACGGCCTCCCCCAGGGAACTACGCTGCGCGATCTTGGAGAACACCGCCTCAAGGATCTGATCCGACACGAGCGCGTGTTCCAGGTGACCGCTCCAGACCTGCCATCTGCCTTTCCTCCGCTGATGTCGCTGGATACCGCTCAACACAATCTCCCGATCCAGCCGACGCCGCTGATCGGGCGTGATGACACCGTCAAGGCAGTCCGCGACCTCATCAGCCGCGATGATGCTCGCCTGGTCACTCTGACCGGCCCCGGCGGGACCGGTAAGACCCGTCTTGGCCTCCAGGTGGCAGCTGAGCTGATCGACCAGTTCGACGATGGCGCGGTCTTCGTCAGCCTCGCTCCGATCCGCGACCCGGATCTCGTGGCACCGACGATCGGACAGGCGCTCGGGATTCACGAAGTCGGGAGTCGGCCCGTTCTTGAGAGCCTGACAGCATTCTTGGGCGAGAGACGCTTGCTGCTCCTTCTCGACAATTTCGAGCAGATTCTGCCGGCTGCCCCGGGCGTGGCTGTACTGCTCGCGACATGCCCCGGTCTCAAAGTACTGGTGACGAGCCGCGCGCCCTTGCACCTGCGTGGCGAGCGTGAGTTCCCGGTCTCTCCCCTTGCGTTTCCTACGCCTGAAGCCAAGGTTCTCGCTAGCACCGTCACAACGTGGCCGTCGGTGGCGCTCTTCGTCCAGCGAGCGACCGACGTCCGTCCCGACTTCATGCTCACGGACGAGACCGCTGTGCCTGTTGCAGGGATTTGCCGCCGTGTCGACGGGCTGCCGCTGGCCCTCGAGTTGGCAGCAGCGCGCGTCAAGCTGCTGAGCCCGGAGGCCGTGTTGACGCGGTTGGAGCGTCGCCTGCCGCTGCTCACCGGCGGGGCCCGCGATTTGCCGGAGCGCCAGCGAACATTACGTGACACGATTGGGTGGAGCTATGAGCTGCTGGACGAGGCTGAGAAGCGACTCTTCCGCAGGCTTGCTGTTTTCGTCGGTGGCTCCACCATCGAGGCAATCGAGGCAGTGCGCGATCTGGACGATGCTCTGGGCGTGGATGTGCTGGACGGCATCGCCTCGCTGGTGGACAACAGCCTGGTGCGGCAGATTGACGGTCCGGATCACGAGTCGCGCTTCACGATGCTCGAGACGGTGCGCGAGTTCGCCCTGGAGCAGCTCCAGTCGAATGGCGAAGCTGAGCGAGCCCGCCGGCGACACGCCGAATGCTTCCTCGAATTCGCTGAGCTCGCCCGGTCGCACCTTCGCGGGCCCCGAGGGTCCACCTGGCTGAATCGCTTCGAGACCGAGCACGACAACCTCCGCGCCGCGATTGACTGGGGTCTGGCAATGACCGACCGGTCGAGCGAAGACGGCGGTGACGACGAAGTGGCGCCTGGGATCGAGATTGCCGCTCGCATCGCGAAGGCCTGTGAGTGGTTCTGGCGTCTCCGTGGCCACCTCCGGCAAGGCAAAGAGTACACCGATCGCCTCCTCGCCCGTGCGCCCACGGGTACCGCGGCCCATGCCAGGGCACTCATCGTCGCCGGGGCTCTTGCCCGTCAAATGGGTGACCACGCCCGGGCCGTCCAGTGGACTGACGAAGCCGTGGCAGCATGGCGATCGCTGGGTGATCGTGACCGCCTCGCAGAGGCGCTCGCCCGCGCTGCCGAGATGTATGGGCGGATGTCGGGCGCACTCGACCGGGCAAAGGCGCTCCTGGAGGAGAGTCAGACGCAGTCCGACGATGTTCATCATCGGGGAGATCTCGAACGCTCGCTTGTCTGTCTGCAAGCTGGGGCGGCCTGGGCTGCCGGCGACCTTGATTCCGCCGGGTCGTTATTCGAGCAGAGTCTCGCCCTTGGACGTGCCGACGGCGACATTCACACGATTCAGTGGACACTGCGCTACCTTGGCATCCTTGCCCGCCAACGAGGTGACGTGGAGCATGCTGGCGCACAGTACCGCGAAGCTCTGACGCTGGCACGGGAGTTTGGTGACCACTCCTGCATGATGTATGAATTGGCGGGCCTGGCCTACCTGGCGGTCGACCTCGACAAAGCGGAAAGGGCGGCACGTCTCCTGGCGGCAGTCGGCCGGCAGCACGAGGTGACGGGATCGGCGCTGGTGGCGGCGTTCGGCGCCGCGGGCTTCGAAGAGTCCGTCGCCACCGTGAGGGCCCTGCTTGGGGACGCGGACTTTGACGTAGCCTGGTCCGAGGGAAGGGCGATGAACTTGGATGAGGCCGTAAGCTTCGCCCTGGAGTCGACGGCGAGTCAGTAGCGCCGCAGCGCGACTCGCCCAGCTCGCCTTGTCGATGCGTTGACCACCGTCGGGCAGAGCGCTACGCTACAGGCTGTCGCGCCGTCTGGAGCAGGCTTCACAGGTTCGGGAGTCTCAGGAATGGCCGATCCCTCGCTGCGCTCAGGACACGGCCTGCCGAATGGGACGGTGACGTTCCTGTTCACGGACATCGAGGGGAGCACCACGCGCTGGGAGCACCGGCCCGAGGCGATGCAGGCTGCCCTGGCTCGCCACGACGGGCTAGTCCGGGCTGCCATCGTGGAGCATGGCGGCCATGTGGTCAAGACGATGGGCGACGCGTTCCATGCCGCGTTCAGCCGTGCGCCTGATGCCGTCGTGGCGGCGCTCGATGCACAGCGCCGGCTCCAGAACGAGCCGTGGGGTGAGATCGGCACGTTGCGCGTGCGGATGGCGCTCCACACAGGCGCAGCTGAGGAGCGCGATGGGGACTATTACGGTCCGTCGCTGAATCGGGCGGCCCGCATGCTGAGCACCGGCCATGGCGGCCAGGTGCTCCTCTCGCAGACCACCTACGATCTCGTCCGCGACACGCTACCTGCCGGTGCCACCCTGCTCGACCTCGGCGACCACCGTCTCAAGGACCTGATCCGGCCCGAGCACGTCTTCCAGGTCGTCGCTCCAGACCTGCCGTCGGAGTTTCCGCCCCTGGTGTCGCTCGACGCGCGCCCGAACAACCTGCCGATTCAGCCCACGCCGCTGGTCGGTCGCGAGAGTGACATCACCATTGTGCGGCAACAGCTCCTCTGCGACGACGTTCGCCTGCTGACATTGACCGGTCCCGGCGGCACCGGCAAGACGCGGCTGGGCCTGCACGTCGCGGCCGATGTCAGCGATCAGTTCGCGGACGGTGTGTTCTTCGTCACCCTGGCACCGATAACTGACCCGGATCTGGTGCTGCCGACGATTGCCCAGACTCTCGGCATTCGCGACCCCAGCAGCCGCTCGCCTCTTGAGAGCCTGAAAGGACACCTGCGGGAAAAGGAGCTCCTGCTGTTGCTCGATAACTTCGAGCAGGTGCTTTCGGCCGCGCCGAGGATCAGTGACCTGCTCGCGGCAGCCATCGGCCTCAAGATCCTCGTGACCAGTAGGGCGGCGCTCCAGGTGCGTGGCGAGCACGAATATGCCGTCACACCATTGGCGTTGCCAAACCGGCAGCAAACGCTAGAGACGGCCGATCTCTCCCAATACGGCGCGGTGGCCCTGTTCATCGAGCGGGCGAGCGCGATCAAGGCCGATTTCACCATCACGAACGAGAACGCGCCCGCAGTTGCAGAGATCTGTCATCGGCTTGACGGCTTACCGCTGGCGATCGAGCTGGCGGCGATGCGGATCAGGCTGCTCACCCCTGAGGTGATGTTGACGCGGCTGGAGCATCGACTCCCGCTGCTGACCGGGGGCGCCCGAGACCTACCTGCGCGGCAGCAGACGCTGCGTGGTGCCATCGAGTGGAGCTACGACCTGCTCGACCCGTCTGAGCAAGCGCTGTTTCGCAGACTGGCGATCTTTGTCGGAGGATGTGGGCTCGAGGCCGCCGAGGCTGTGTGCATCCAGGATGCTGAGGCTGGCATCGACCTGATCGACGGCCTCAGCTCGCTGATCGCCAAGAGCCTGCTCCGTCAGGACGAGAGGAGCGGCGACGTCCGCTTCACCATGCTGGAGACGATTCGGGAGTATGCCCTCGATCAACTCGAAGCGCGAGGAGAGACCACAACTATCCGTCGATGTCACCGCGACTGGTATCTCGATTTCGCGGAGCAGGTGTCGGCCGAGCTCCGAGGCCCACGGCAGGCAGAGCTGCTTAGGCTTCTGGAGGCCGAGCATGCCAATCTGCGGTCGGCATTGGAATGGACCATTGCCGAGCCCGACGGGGTCGAGGCGGGCGCCGATCTCGTCGAGGCGCTGGCCTGGTTTTGGGTGGTGCGCGGCTACATTCCCGAAGCCCGGGCTCAGGTGGCGGACCTGCTCGAATGGACTGCCGGGCATTCCACAGCCCGGGCCAAGGTGCTCAGCGTGGCCGGCTATCTGGCAAGTCTGCAGATCGACCCCACAGCGGTCCCCTTGCTGGAAGAGAGCCTGGCAATATGGCGCGATCTGGGAGAGACGCGGGGCATCGCGACGGCGCTCACGGAGCTCGGCCGCTTTGCCTGGAGACGCGGGGATGCTGAGCGGGCGATCGCCCTGATCGAGGAGTGTATGGCCCTGGTGCGCGGCGCGGGGAGCCTGACCGCTCGCGTCCAATGGCTTGCCCCGTATGGCGAATCGCCGATCAGCCTGTTGGCGTCAATGGCGGCCGCCCGGGGTGATGACGAGCGGGCCGCCGCGCTGTTCGAAGAGGACGTCGCGCTGTGCCGAACCTACAATGACCAGCATGGGCTGGCGAACGCGCAGCGCTGGCTGGCGCGGCTCATCGCGAGCAAGGAGGACGCCGATCGGGCGACATCGCTCCTGAAGGAGAGTCTGAGACTGCTCTGGGATCTGGATGACCGGGGCTGCATCCCGATCAACCTCGAAGGCCTGGCGTGCATCGCCGGTGACCATGGATCCGCCGAACGAGTGGTGTTGCTCCTGGCCGCTGCCAGCACGTTCCGTCAGGCCAGCGGAGCCGCGCCGCATCCTACCAACGCCGCTGAGCACGAGCGCGCTCTGTCCATCGCCCGCGCGTCGATCGGCGAGCAGCAGTTCCGGACCCTCTGGGCGGATGGACTGGCGATGACGTGGGAGCAGGCCGTGGCCTATGCTCTCGACGACGCACCATAGCGGAAGGCTGGAGCACATGCCGGGGCTGCCCAGCGGGACGGTGACGTTCCTGTTCACGGATATCGAGGGCAGCACCGCGCGCTGGGAACACCAGCCCGAGGCGATGCGCGTGGCCCTCGCGCGGCACGATGCGCTTGTCCGAGAGGTGATACAGGCCCACGGTGGCTACGTCGTCAAGACCATGGGCGATGCCTTCCATGCCGCGTTCCCGCGCGCCCCAGACGCTGTCACGGCCGCGATGGAAGCCCAACGCCGACTCCAGGCCGAGCCTTGGGGTGCGATCGGCCCGATCCGGGTCAGGATGGCGCTGCACACCGGCGCCGCCGAAGAACGTGACGGCGACTACTACGGCCCGACCCTGAACCGGGCCGCACGGATCCTCAGCGCCGGCCACGGCGGCCAGGTCCTGCTCTCGCAGGCGACCCACGAGTTGGTCCGCGATGTGCTCCCCAAGGGGACCACGCTGGCAGACCTTGGAGAGCATCGCCTGAAAGACCTGATTCGCCCCGAGCGCGTCTTTCAGTTGAGTAGCACCGGCCTGGGCTCCGACTTCCCCCCGCTCCGGACGCTGGACCGTCATCCGAACAACCTGCCGATCCAGACCACGCCGTTGATCGGCCGGGAGCAGGCGGTTGCAGCGGTGACCACGTTACTGATGCATGCCGATGTTCGGCTGGTCACCCTCACCGGACCGGGCGGGATCGGCAAGACCCGGCTCGCCTTGCAGGTGGCTGCCGAGCTGGCCAGCGACTTCGGCGACGGCGTCTTCTTCGTCGAGCTCGCGCCCATCTCGGACTCCGGTCTGGTGGCCTCCCGGGTCGCCCAGACGCTGGGTCTGGCGGATGCCTCGGGCCGCCCACTCCTGGATGTCCTGGTAGACCGCCTGCGAGATCGACGAGTCCTGCTTCTGCTGGATAACTTCGAGCAGGTGCTCGACGCGGCATCGGTCGTGGACGACCTGCTGTGGCGCTGCCCGATGCTCTCAGCCCTGGTCACCAGTCGTGCGCCGCTCCAGCTACGCAGCGAGCACGAGTACCCGGTGCCGCCGCTGGTGCTCCCCGCGGCCGGGCAGCCAATCACGCCTGCGGCGCTCTCCCAGTACGAGGCGGTCGCGCTGTTCATCGATCGGGCGACGGCCATCCGGCCGGACTTCGGGGTCACGAACGCCAACGCACCCGCCGTGGCCGCGATCTGCGCCCGCCTGGACGGGCTGCCGCTGGCCATCGAGCTGGCGGCGGCGCGCACCCGCCTGCTGGCCCCGGAGGCGCTGCTGGCTCGTCTGGGCCACAGCCTCG
The DNA here is from genome assembly GCA_020845495.1 of Chloroflexota bacterium. Next base: position 23,864 of record JADLFM010000024.1, on the reverse strand, counting down.
ACCTCCTGACCGGCGGTCGGCGCGACCTGCCGGCCCGGCAGCAGACGCTCAGGAGCGCCATCGCCTGGAGCTACGACCTGCTTCACCCGCCCGAGCAGCGGCTGTATCGACGCCTCGGCGTTTTCGTCGGCGGGTTCACGTTGGAAGCCGTCGAGACCGTGTGTGACCAGGACGGCGACCTCGGGATCGACATCCTGGATGGCGTCGGTGCCCTCATCGATGCCAGCCTGGTGCGCCAGGACCACACCGTCGGCAACGAGCCGCGCTTCACGATGCTAGAGACCATCCGCGAGTACGCCCTGGAGCGGCTCGAAGCGAGCCGCGAGGCTTCCCGTGCTCATCTGCGGCACCGAGATTACTTCGTCACGTTCACCGAGAGCGCGGCGCCCGAGTTACGGGGTCGTCAGGGGACCATCTGGTTCGACCGCCTTGAGGAGGAGCACGGCAACTGTCGGGCGGCACTTGACGCGGTTGAGGCAGAGTCGAACGGGACGGACGTCGCGGCGACCATGGCTGGGGATCTGGCCTGGTTCTGGGTCATGCGCGGCCACGGCCGCGAGGCCCAGGGTCGGGTGGGCCGGCTGGTCGCCCGGACAACAGGAAGCCCCGCGTCGCGCGCCACGCTGCTCGGCGTCGCGGGATTCATCGGGGTACAGATGGGCGATATCGCGGCGGCGATCCCGTGCCTGGAGCGGAGCCTGGCGTTGTGGCAAGAAATCGGCGACGAGCGCGGCCTCGCCACCGGGCTTGCGAACCTGGCGGCGGCCACCTGGCAACGCGGCGATCAGGCGACCGCGATGGTACTCATTGAGGAGTGCGTCGACCTGTTGCGCCGAGTCGGGGCGCGCAGGCCCCACAGCGAGATCATCGCGACCTACGTCGAGTCGCCCATTGCAACCCTGGCCCGGCTCAGCGAGTACCACGGCGATCGGGCTCGGGCCGGAAGCTTGTTCGACGAGGCGTTGAGCATCTGTCGAGCAAACGGCGACCGGCATGGCATCGCCAATGCCCTGCGCGGCCTCGGGTCGCTGGCATTCGGCGAGGGGGCGACCGAGCGAGCGGCCACGCTCCTGCAGGAGAGTCTGGGCCTGCTGCGTGAGCTGGTGGACGCTCCGTGCGGCACGGACAACTTGGAGCAGTTGGCATACGTCGCGACCCTTCGGGGACAGTACGTCCGCGCCGCTCGCTTTCTCGGGGCCGCCGAGCGCTTGCGCAACGATGCCGGGATTGCGCCCCGCCCAAGCGCGCGCGCCGTCCACGATCAAACGGTCGCTGCTGCGTGCACGGCCCTCGGCGAGGAAGCATTCACGGCCGAATGGTCCACGGGCGGCGAGATGACGCTGCAGCAGGCCGTCGCCTATTCACTCGAAGGCGTCGGATGAGCACGACAGATCGGGTGAGGCGGTCTTACGGACGAGGTCCGTTTACAGTGCCGCGCTCTTTTCGATGATGACCGATGACTGAATCGCGGAGTGGGATTCCGTCGCAGCCAACGCCGCTCATTGGGCGGCAGCACGAAGTTCAGGCCGTGCGTGCGCTGCTGGCTCGCGACGACGTCCGCCTGGTGACACTGACCGTCCCAGGGGGCGTCGGGAAGACGCGGGTCGGCGTCGAGGTTCTTGGCCGACTGCCAGAGCAACTCGTCGACGGCGCCACGTTTGTGGACCTCGCCCCAATCGATGACTCGGCACTGCTCACGGCGACCGTCGCGGATGCCCTTGGCGTGCGTGACACGGGACGACGGCCGCTATTCGAGGTGCTGACGGAGTACCTGAGCCAGAAGAACCTTCTCCTGCTTCTGGACAGCTTCGAGCGTATCCTGCCGGCAGCGACGACTGTTGCCGACCTGCTCGCCGCATGCCCGTGTGTCAAGGTGCTCGTGACCAGCCGTGCACCGCTCCACCTCCGGGGCGAGCATGAATATGCCGTGCCACCCCTGGCGTTGCCGGAGCCCAGCCGGCCACTCACTGCCGAGGAGCTGTCGGCGATCCCGTCGGTGTCGCTCTTCGTCCAGCGGGCCACCGACGTCCGGTCCGATTTCGTGCTGACCGAGGCGAATGCCCCCACAGTCGGCGAGATCTGTCGCCGCCTCGACGGTTTGCCGCTGGCGATCGAGTTGGCGGCGGCGCGGGCGAAGCTGCTCTCACCTCAGGCCACGCTGGGATGGCTCGACAGGCGTCTCACCCTGCTGACCAGTGGGGCGCGAGACCTGCCCGCGCGCCACCGCACCCTCCGGGACACTATTGCCTGGAGCTATGACCTGCTCGGCGATGACGAACGGCGGCTATTCCGCCGCCTGTCGGTGTTCGTCGGCGGTTGCACGCTGGAGGCCGCCCAGGCTGTCGGCGAAGGCGACACCAGGGACGCCGGCCAGCCGGGACGACTGGTATCGCCCGTGTGCCTGGAGCACGTGGCATCGTTGGTCGACTCCAGCCTGCTGCGTGAGGCAGACGGACCTGGCGGCGAGCCGCGCTACTTCATGCTCGACACCATCCGCGAGCTCGGCCTTGAGCAGCTCGCCCTGTCAGGCGAAGAGATGTCGGCCCGACGCGACCATCTGGCGTGGTGCACCGGCTTTGCCGAGCACGTGGAGACTCAGGTGCGGGGACCTTCAGGCCCGGAATGGCTCGATCGTCTCGCCGCCGAGGTCGACAACGTTCGGGCAGCACTCACCTGGAGCATGGCCGACCCGGAAGCGACCAGCAAGGCGATCGGCCTTCGATTGGGTGGGGCGTTCTTCGCCTTCTGGTATTTCCGCGATCATCTCGACGAAGGTCGGCGCTGGCTGGAGCGGGTTCTCGCTGCCGATCGCGAGAGAGCTCTCGCCGGCGACCGAGCGGACGGAGAGCCTGCCGGCCCCGGTGTCGGCGCCGCCACGGGCCCGCTTCATGGTGATCAAGCGGGCTGGTGGTTCGCCATTCATCCCCGCGTGAAGGCGCTGATCTGCCTCTGCAACCTCTGTCAGCAGCTCGGGCGGCTGCAAGAGGCGGAGACGGCGATCCTGGAGGCTATCGCACTCGCGCAACGCATCCACGACGAGGTTGGCGAGGCCCGAGCGACGGTCTGGCTCGCGGTCGTCGCGCGCTCCTCGGGCGACTACGACCGCGCGGTGTCCCTCTTCGAAACCAGCCTCGCGACGTTCCGGCGCCTGAGCCATGCATACGGCGTCTGGTGGACCTTGAATCAGCTCGGCGAGACCATCATGCGCGTGGGAGACTACGCGCGCGCACGGGTGCTGCTCGAAGAGTGTGTCGCCGTCGCCCAGAAGATCGGCTCACTCTGGGGCATCGCCGATTCACGCCACCGGCTAGGCACGGTAATCTTTCGACAAGGTGATCTCGACCGCGCAATGGCGCTTCTTGAGGAGAGCCTGGCAGCCTACATAGCCCTGCAGGCACACGGTCTCCACACCTGCCTGCTGGACCTCGGAACGATCGCTCTGGCTCGCGGCGATCCTGGCGTGGCGGCGGAGTATTTCTCACGGAGCCTGACCCGCTGCCACGAAATCGGCGATCGGTACAACATCGCCCGGAGTCTCGAGGGGTTGGCCCAGGTGGCCTCGGCGCTCAGCGACGCGGATCATGCTCGCCTGTCACACGATGCGGCTCGGCTGCTCGGGGCTGCGTCGGCGCTACGCGAAGAGATCAACTTCGCGGTTGCGCCCGTGGAACGCCCCGCTGTGGAACGGGCCGAGGTAGCTGCGCGCGCCGCGCTCGGCGACGCGGCCTACGAGACGTCCTGGTCTGAGGGACGGAGCCTCGCGCTCGATCAGGCCGTCGAGCATGCCAGCACGCTCGCGTCCCAGCTTCACGCGGCCGCCTCAGCTCCCAACGCAGGGACCGTAGCCCTGCCGGTGACGTCGGTCCCGCAAGACTCCCCTCTCACTACGCGGGAGCGGGAGGTGGCGGCTCTGATGGCGCGCGGGCTGAGCAACCGACAGATCGCTTCAAGCCTCGTCATCAGTGAGCGCACCGTCCACGCCCACGTCGCCAGCATCTTGTCCAAGCTCGGCTTCAGGAGCCGCTCTCAGGTCGCTGCCTGGGTCGTTCGACAGGGGCTCGAAGCGCCCACCGACGGTTGACGCTGCCTGATCTTCGGGCCAACGCTCGGATAGCGGCGCCCGCGCCTCAGGCTCGCCCTGCTGCCTCGACGCCGCATTGGTGTGACGCGTAGGCATTTCTGCCGATCTGCCATGTCCGAGGCACCGCGAGCGAATAGGTAGCCACGTTAGACCGGCCTGCTGATGTCCGCCGTGTCGGTGTGCCCGTAGGGTGACTGTGGATGCGGTTCTGGCAAGGACCACCCCCACAGATCGGCGCTGAATGGAAGCTGGTGGACCCAATGCATGCAATCAAAGCTAGCGCGCACCTGTCGATTCCGAGCATACACGAGATTGGCTACCCGGTGGCCGAGCGATGGCACGCCATCGTTCAGGACCGACGCCTTCCTCCGTCGACGGCTCGCCGCCTCGCCATGGAGGCTCTCGTCCCGGTGATCGTGAGCGTCTTCATGGCGCTGATGGTTCTGCTTGGAGGGGCGATGGTCGGGCGCACCACCGCCTACGTCATCATTTCGCCATCGTCCTCCACGGTAGACGCAGTGACCGGAGTCGACCCGCGCGACAGCGTGGTCGCGAACGGCTGGGTGACTCCCTGGATGGAGCGCGCCAACGCACCGGACCCTTCGGTAACGCCGTAGACGTCACGGTCGGGGCACCGAGATCATCCGAAAACGGAGATGTGTCGTCCTCGCGGCCTCACGTCCAGATCAGCGACGTGCACTCCCAGGTGGATGGAAGGCGATCAGAGGACGACGCGGAACAAGCGCCAGCCGCCCGGGGCGCCTTTGAGGACGTGGGTACCCCGATCCTCGAACTCGATTCCCGAGCCGGCCACGAGATCTTTCACCGTGCTAGAGACGAGCACCTCGCTCGCCCCGGCCTCCGCCATCACGCGTGCACCGAGGTGCACGGCGATCCCGCCCAGATCCTGGTCCAACAGCTCAACTTCGCCGGTATGCAGCCCCGCTCGGATCTCGATGCCAAGTTGACGGACCTGATGCTGCAGCGTGGTGGCGCAGCGAATGGCCCGAGCCGGGCCGTCAAAGGTTGCGAGCAGCCCGTCGCCGGTCGTCTTGATCTCGCGACCTCGGAAGCGGACGAGCTCGCGCCGAGCCATCCTGAAGTGCTCGTCAAGCAACTCGCACCAGCGCTCGTCACCGAGCTCGGCCAGACGTTGGGTCGAGCCGACGATGTCGGTAAAGAGGACCGTGGCGAGGATCCGATCTGGCTCGACCGCGTGGGAAGTGCCGGTGAGAAACTCCTCGACTTCGCCGAGGATGCGATCGAAGTTACCCGTGTACCAGCCGTGATCGACGCCTGGAAGCTCCACAAATCGAGCATCCGGGATCCGTTCCGCGATGTAACGGCCGTGTTCGACTGTCGCCATCTGGTCGCCGGTCGCATGGAGAACGAGCGTCGGGACCCGAATCGTCGGCAAGACATGTCTGACGTCGATCCCCGTATTCATCTTCAACAGAGCGATCGCGGTCCCGGGGCTCGCTCCGAGTCGCTGCATATTTCGGTACCACTCGCGATGGCGCGCATCACCGGCGAGCGATGGGGCGAACGTGAAAACCATGTTGTCGGTCCGCCCCCATTTCTCGGACATCTCGGCGAAGACTCGATCGAATGTCTCGATTGAGGGACCCCACGGATAATCCTCCGCCCGGACGCACCGTGCCATTGCACCGTACACCACGAGTGCAGATGTCCTCGCAGGGTAGGTGGCGGCGAACAGCAGGCTCATCGCTCCACCCTCCGACGCACCGAAAAGCGCGGCGCGCTCCGAGCCGACTGCGTCCATCACGGCGCGCACGTCATCCATCCGCTGTTCCAGCGTGGCAACTTCTGAGACGCGATCGGAAAGCCCGGTGCCCCGCTTGTCGAGGCGGATCAGTCTGGCGAAGGTGGCCAAGCGACGGAAGAACCGGGCCCGGGACGGCTCCTCCCAGTCATGCTCGAGGTGAGATACGAACCCGGGGACCCAGACCAGATCGATAGGGCCATCTCCCATGACCTGGTAGGCGATGTGGACGTCGCCGCTTCGCACGTATTGGGTCTCTGGCTGCATGACATTGCCCATCTAGCCCACGGAGCCTGTTCGTCCTGCACCGTTCCCTAGCGTAGGCCGTTTGACTTCGACCGTGCCACGTGGCAGACATGGAGACTATGCCAGGGTCTGTGAACCGGAAAGGGCGGATGCAGGCCGCTGCATCCGCCCCTTGTTACGACCAGGAACAATGCTCAGTTGGGTGCGGCACCGGGTTCGGGACCGATTGCGATTGGCAGGTCGTCGCGGTTGCCCCACTCGCCCCACGACGCCGAGTAGAGACGCACACGCGGGTAGCCGAGCATCTCCAGGACGAACAGGGTGTTCGCCGACCAGACGCCGCCGTTGCAGTAGACGATGATCTCCTTGTTCCGGTCGAGGCCGATACCGTCGTACAGCGCCTGGATTTCAGCCAGGCTCTTGAAGGTACGCGGCGACTCGGCCTGGACGTTGTTAACCCAGTCGAGATGTAGCGCGGTCGGGATGTGGCCACTTCGCTTGAAGGTGCCCGGGTCCTCGCCCGTGTACATCGCGAGCGTGCGAACGTCGAGGATCTGCACGCCAGGATTGCCAAGTCGATCGCGGATGTACTGCGCGGTGGCGAGCCGCTCGGGATCTGTCGTTCCGGTGTAGGTGGTCGGGGCGCGAGCGGGCGCATCAGTGCTGAGGGGCTGGCCGAGCTTGGTCCAGGCCGAGAGGCCGCCGTCGAGGATGACGGCTCGCTCGTGGCCGAGGTGCTTCAGCGCCCACCGTGCCCGTGCCGCAAAATAACTGCCCTGGTCGTCATAGGCAACAACCATGTTGCTCGGAGTGATACCGAGAGCTCCGAGCTGCCCCACGGTGCGATCGCGCCAGGGGCCGGTCTCGATCTCCTCGCTGCTGCGCGTCGCGAGGCTCGGCGACGGCAGGTTGACGGCGCCAGGGATGTGGCCCTGAGCGTAGGCATCCGGCGGGCGCGCATCGACGATCACGACGTCCGGGCTGTTGCCAAGCTGTGCAACCCAGGAGCCGGTCACCAGGAAGCTCGGGCTGCCGATGGGTTCGGCACTGGTCGGCATCGGCGTGAGCGTGCCGGTGAGTGGAAGGACGATGGCGATGAGAACTAAGCGGGATAGAAGCGATCGCATGGTATGTCCGTCCTCGCTGGGTCTGTGTATCGGACCCCGCTGCAGCGATGCCTGGCCGCCGGTTAGCCGCCTCAAGTCGCTCGAGATGGAGGACGGCCAGAAGAGGCAAGAGGCCCGCTGCATCCGCGCGTCACCGCGGCCTCCCCTCCTTTCGGTCGGTCTCCGGTGACCTTCCTCTTCTGGTGCGTCCATCGTAGGTGTGGCACTCCCCGACGAACACCTGACGGATGTCCCCGATGGTGGGGCACGAGTGTCCTACCGGCCGGGCTCCACACCAGAATGTCCTGATGCAGAAGTGACGTCCGTCAGGTGTTCGTCAGGGAGTGCCATCGTACGCTGGCGTCGAGCGATGCTTCTCTCCGCCCTGTGCTCGAGGAGGCCGACGATGGAGTCCAGGTACCGGCATCTCATCATCTTCTTCGTACTCCTGGTGCTCGCTACCGCCTGTGCCGTTCCCACCGTCGGTCCGCAGGCAACACCTCGCACCTATCGGATCGCATACTTCGGAAACGGTGGTGAGCCGCGTCCCTCGCCAAATGGCGTGGCGTTTGTGGAGGGAATGAGTAGCCTGGGCTATGTTGTCGATCAGAACCTGACCATCGAGTGGCGCTGGACTGACGGCAGAACTGAGCGGCTCCCAGAACTTGCGCGGGAGCTGGACACGCTGAAGCTTGACGCTGTCTTCGCAAGTAGTGAGTTGCCGGCTTAAGCAATGCTCGAGGCTAATCCCGGCATACCCATCGTGATGGTGACTTGAGACGCCGTTGCGACCGGTCTGGTCGCCCAGACGCTCAGCAAGCCAGATCGCGGCATCACCGGCATCACTGGCTGCTCAGCCCTGCTCGGGCCGAAGCGACTTCAGCTCATGAAGGAGGCGATCCCAGGTGCGCAGACCATCTCCGTGCTCTGGAATCCCTCGGAGCCGGTCAACGTCGTCGAGTGGGAGGCGATGCAGACATCGTCCACGACGGTCGGCGTGAAGCTCCTTTCGGTTCCAGTCAGCCAGCCGGAGGAGCTCGCAGCTGCGTTCGCCAAAGCCCGCCAGGGCAGCGACGCCATCTGCGTCACCGGCGGTGTGTTTGAGTCGGTTAATGCGGCGAGAATCGTGCAGCTAGCCGCCCAGCACAGGCTCCCGGCGATCTACGGATTTCGTGAACTCGTCGCGAGCGGCGGGCTGATGAGCTACGGTTCGATTGTGCCGGACATGTATCGGCGGGCAGCGGGGTACATGGACCGAATCCTGAAGGGCGCGAAACCGAGTGAGCTGCCGATCCAACAGCCGACGAGCTTCGACCTGGTGGTCAATGCGAAGACGGCCGCCGATCTCGGTATCACACTGCCGGAGTCGCTCAACGCCCGAGTGACCGAAGTCATTCGGTAGGCCGGGTGGTGGATGGTCGATGGCGCCACGCGTTGGAGGGCTGGAGTCGAGCCCGCCGAGTGGACCCGTTGGCGGTGCGTTGCCGCGTCGTCGTGGCGGGCTGTTCCACAAGTACGTGGTCCTCATCGCCAGCCTCGTCGGTGTCACGCTTATCGGCGGCGGCGTGCTCGAAGGCTACTTCTCCTACCAGGAGCATCACGCGCACCTGGTTGCCATCCAGGAGGAGAAAGCGAGCACGGCCGCCGGCAAGATCGAGCAATTCATCGGTGAGGTGGACCACCTGCTGACGGCGGTGGTGCGCGCGCCTCGCCTCGCCGAGACGATCAGTCCGGAGCAGCGTCGCTCCGACTATTTACGGCTCCTACGCCAGGCGCCGGCCATTTCGGAGGTGAGCTACATCGATGCCGCCGGCCGCGAGCGAGAGCATGTCTCACGGACCGAGATGGACGTCGCGCAGAGCGGGCTCGACCGCTCGCGGGAGCCGCTCTTCGTGCAGACACGTGGCGGCCGGTTCTATCACGGCCCGGTCTACTTCCGCAATGAATCCGAGCCGCACATGAGCATCGCCCTGGCCGACGACGGGCCTGACCCGGGCGTCACGGCCGCAGAGCTCAACCTGAAGCTGGTCTGGGACATCGTCTCCCGTATTCAGGTTGGCCAGGCTGGCCGAGCGTACGTGGTAGACAGGAACGGCCAGTTGATCGCCGACCCGGACATCAGCCTGGTGCTTCGCAAGACCGATCTGAGCGGACTGCCGCAAGTGGCAGCGGCGCGCACGGCACCGGCGCGCTCCGAAGAAGCGCAGCAAGCGGCGGTCGCCCACGATCTTCGGGGACAGCCGGTCCTGGCGGCGTACGACACGGTAGATCCCCCAGGGTGGATCGTCTTCGTCGAACAACCGCTCGGGGAAGCACTGGCGCCACTGTACAGCTTCGTCCTGCGCACCACGCTAATACTTCTGGTCGCTCTCACACTGGCAGCTGCCGTCAGTCTGGTGCTGGCTCGGCGCATGGTGCGGCCGATCCGCGTCCTGCAGCACGGGGCGGCAGCGATCGCGTCGGGCGCCCTCCACCAGCAGATCCAGGTACAGACGGGTGACGAGCTCGAGGAGCTCGCCGAGCAGTTCAATCACATGACGGCCGAGCTGCGCGAGTCGTACTCGACCCTGGAGCAGCGGGTCCAGCAACGGACGAACGAGCTGGCCGAGCTGAATCAGACCCTCGCTGAGCTGAATCACACCCTCGAAGATCGGGTCCGGGAGCAGGTCGACGAGCTCGAGCGGGTCGGGCGGCTGCGGCGCTACCTCGCTCCCCAGCTCGCCGAGCTGATCGTCTCCTCCGGCGACGAGTCGATGCTGAAGAGCCACCGAGCGCGGATCACCGTCGTGTTCTGCGACTTGCGTGGTTTCACCTCGTTCTCGGAGACGTCCGAGCCGGAAGAGATGATGGGGGTTCTCGACCAGTATCACGCCGCCTTGGGAGAGGCGATCCGCCGCTTCGAGGGCACCATCGCGTTCTTCGCCGGGGATGGCGTGATGGTGTTCTTCAACGATCCGCTGCCCCAGAGTGATCACACTGAACGAGCCGTCCGGATGGCCATGCTCCTGCGTGAGCGGATCTCAGGACTGGCAGTGGGATGGCGCCGGCATGGGCACATCCTGGGATTCGGGATCGGGGTCGCGCTGGGGTATGCCACTGTTGGGCGCATCGGCTTCGAGGGTCGCTTCGAGTACACGGCCATCGGATCGGTGGTGAACCTATCCGCGCGGCTCTGCGCCGAGGCCGTCGATGGGCAGATCCTGATCAGTGAGTCGGCATTTGGTACGGTCGAGGATCTGGTCGAAACCGAACAGCTCGGCGAGCTGCTGCTGAAGGGCATTCATCGTCCCGTGCCCGCGCTTAACGTCATCGGAATGCGGAAAGCTCCACTGCACAGTTTCACCGAACCGACGGCTTGATCTCGACGGACTCCAGCGCTACACTCGGAGCCGCGGTCGCCAGAATGGCGATCTGGACGCGAATCATGTCCTGCCCATCGTGTGGGTCCATGAACCCACCCGCGAACAGCTTCTGCGGGGCGTGCGGAACAGCGCTCACCATCCCGTGTGGCAGCTGCGGTCGTGCCAATCCACCGGATCATTTGTTCTGTGGCGGCTGCGGCTCCGCGCTCGCACCCGGCGCCGCGATGGCGTCGCGCAAGACGGTCCCGTCGCACCTGGCGGACAAGATCCTCGCTGGCCGTGCCGCCCTGGAGGGCGAGCGGAAATTGATCTCCGCGCTCTTCGTCGACCTGGTCGGCTCGACGAGGTTGGGCGAACGGCTCGATCCCGAAGATGTCGACGCGGTGATCCGCACCTGCTTCGACCTGATGGTCGAGGAGGTCCATCGTTACGAGGGGACAGTCTCTCAGTTCACCGGCGACGGAATCCTGGCGCTGTTCGGCGCGCCTGTCGCCCATGAAGATCATGCGTTGCGCGCGGTGCGGGCGGGCCTCGGGATACAGCGTCGGCTACGAGAAGCGGCAGTCATGCCCGCGACTCCTGATGTGCCACCTTTGCAGGCGCGAGTCGGGATCAACAGTGGACCAGTCGTCGTCGGGACGATCAGCACAGACCTCCACATGACGTACACGGCGCTCGGCGACACGGTTAACCTAGCGTCACGGATTGAGCAGCTCGGGGCTCCGGGATCAGTCACTATCAGCGGAAACACCCTCCGCCTCGTCGAGGGTTACTTCGTCACTCGCGACCTCGGCGTCCAGCAGGTCCGAGGCAAAGAGCAGGCCGTGCAGGCCCACGAGGTGCTGCGTTCGAGCCGTCGTCGCTCACGTCTCGACGTTGACGGGGATCGCGGGCTGAGCTCGCTCGTCGGTCGGGAGTCTGAGCTCAGCGTGGTGCTGGAGGCGTTTGAACGGGCGCGCGCTGGTCACGGTCAGGTGGTCGTCCTGACCGGCGAGCCCGGCATCGGCAAGTCGCGGCTCATCCACGAGCTGAAGCGTCGCCTCGAAGGCGAGGATCTGCTCTGGGTCGAGGGACGCTGCATCTCCTACGGCCGCGACATCGGCTACCTGCCGATCATCGACCTGCTCAAGGGCCTTGTCGAGATCGACGAGTCCGACGGCGAGGCCGAGGTACATGCGAAGCTGGGAGCGGGCGTGGCCGCGCATGGGTTGGCGGTCGCCGAGATCGCACCATACCTGGAGCATCTCCTGTCTGGCCAGACAAGCGACGCTGGCGTCGCGGCGATGGATCCGGAGATGCGCAAGGCTCGCACCTTCGAGTCCGTACGCGCCCTGATGTTGAGTGCGGACGCCGCGCGACCGGTCGTGCTTGTCGTGGAGGATCTGCACTGGATCGATCGCCTGTCCGAGGAGCTCGTGGCGGATCTGGCGAACCACGTTGCCGACCGGCGAGCGCTGATCCTGCTGACTCATCGGCCCGGCTACGAGGCGGCGGGCCTCGCAGCGGCCTACACCACGGTACCACTCGGCAGCCTCTCCGAAGGCGAGACGATCGCGCTGGCCGAGGCCGTGCTGGCGGCCGAGCGGCTGCCGGCCGAGCTCCAGCGGATCATCGCCAGCCGGGCCGATGGCAACCCTTTTTTCGTGGAAGAGGTCACCAAATGGCTCCTGGAACAGGGCATTCTTCAGCGTGCGCAGGCCGGCTATACCCTGGCGCGTCCGCTCACCGAGGGCGCCGTTCCCGACAAGATCCAGGATGTGATCCAGGCCCGCCTCGACCGCCTGGATGACGAGCCGAGGCGGGCGCTGCAAGCCGGTGCCGTGATCGGACGTGAGTTCACAGCCCGCCTCCTCAATCGCGCGGCCCGCGTACCCGGTCGCATCGAGCGTCATCTTCGCGAGCTATGGACCGTGGACTTGATCCATGAGAGAACGCGCTACCCCGAGCTCGCCTATATGTTCAAGCATGCGCTGACGCACGACGTGGCGTACGGCAGTTTGCTGCAGTCGCGCCGCCGCTCGCTCCATCATCTGGTCGCACTGGCGATCGAGGAGATCTACGCCGATCGTCTTTCGGAGCACTACGAGACGCTCGCTCACCATTTCGAGCGCGCGGAGATCTGGGACCGCGCGCTCGAGTACCTGCTGCTCAGCGGCGAGAAGGCGTTGGCCGCTTTTGCGCCACGTCAGGCGGCAGCCGTATTCGAGCGCGCTCTTACGACCGCCGAACGATCCGGCAACGCACTCTCCGCTGAGCAATCGCTGCGTGCGCACAGCAGCCTTGGCCAGGCCCGCTTCCTGACCAGCGACTGGGACGAGAGTGTTGCTAGCTTCGAGGCGGCCCTGGGAGCGGCCAGGGCGCTCGACGACCGTGGACGCGAGCTGGAGCCCCTGTTTCAGCTTGCCAACGCCTGCCTCTGGGCGCACCGGATGGCGGAAGCGTTCGCACATGCCGAGCAAGCGCACCGGCTCGCAGGTGAGCTGGGCAATCAGGCGATTCGGGCCGGCAGCCTGGCCATCCTCGCGCTCGCGCACCACTCGAGCGGCGACCCCTCACGGGCGCTCGCGGCCGCCGACGATGCTGTCAGCGAGGCTCGCGCGGCTGGCGTCGCCCAGATCGAGGCGATCGCGCGCCAGGTGCATGGCCACGTCGACTACTGGCTGGGTGACCATGCCGGCGCGCTCGGCCACTGGAACGAGGGCTTGCGTATCGGCCGGGAGCATCAGGTTGCGTACCTGATGCTCTGGGGACTCTTCTGCACCGGCCTGATCGAAGGCGCGCGTGGCAACTACGATGCGGCGATCGCGGCTCTACAGGAGGAGCTCGAGCTGTCGACCCGGCTTGGGGATCGCATCTGGCGTTCGCGCTCGCTCAACACCCTTGGCTGGGTCTACGGGGAGCTGTTCAACTGGGAGCTGGCGATCGAGTACAACGGCCGCTGCATCGCCGAGTCGGAGGGCTGGGGCGATCCTGAGGTCATCCGTAACGCGGACCTGAATCTGGCCGACTGTTACCTCGCGCTCGGCCGGCTGGAAGAGGCCCGGCGCCACCTGGAGCACATCCCGCTTCAGGCCGAGCGGCGGCCGGTCTGGGGTGGCTGCGTCGCGCGCTACGGCCAGCACGAACAGGCCACGTTGGGGGAGCTCTGGCTGGCCGCTGGGCAGGTCGACCACGCACTCGGCTGCGCCGATGCCTGCCTGGCGACGGCGGAGCGGTCCGGCTCGCGCCGGTACATCATCCGTGGTCGTCGGCTTCGCGGTCTGGCGTTGATCGCCCGGCACGACCTCGCGGCTGCAGAGCCGGATTTGGCGATGGCCCAGGATCTGGCGCGCGTCGTCGCGAATCCGGTCCAGCTTTGGAAGACGATCGCCGCGATCGGGCAGCTCCGAGCGACCCAGGGACGTCTAGCAGACGCAAAGGCTGCCTACGGCGAAGCGTTGGCCATTCTGGAGAAGGTCGCCGCCGACCTCGCCGACGAGTCGCTGCGCGCCACGTTGCTCAACTCTGAACAGGTGACCCACCTGCGCCGCCTGCTGGCTGCCTGCTCGGTCTGACCGTGAGACGCGGGAGTCCCGACGCCAGGCGTCGGGACTCCGTCGAAGGACAGGTACAGCAGACTAGAAGGTGATGACGCGATCGTACTCGGCGTGCGCCGTGGCCGCGTCAACCGGGGTGCCGAAACCGCTGTTCTTGCCTTCGAAATCGCTTTCCGAGACCCCACGGGCCCGGCCGCAGAGCCCTCAAACCGAGATCCGGACCTTGCGGCCGTGGAGATACTCGGCCAGCTCCTTAAGCGAAGGGACGCCGAAGCCCTGCACCTGGGCGGCGATACTGTCCTTGATCAAGAGCGCGGCGTCTCCCATCAGAATGATGCCGGCCTCGTGCCCGGCCTCGATGGCGCCTTTCGCCATCAGGAAGGGGAACGTCGCCCGAGTCGGGTCGTCCGTCCCATGCGTGCCGATGTACAGCAGCTTCGCCATGTCCGAGCCTCCTTCACCGAACGATTCGTTCACGCCCGCGGTCTTGTGGCACGGAACGCGACGCCCTGGGTGCCGAACGCCGCTGCGCTCGACGCGCTCGGCGCCCCCGAGAACGTATCCCAGCGCTCCTGGCTGAATTCGACCTCCACCAGACCCACGGCTTCCATGATCGCCTTCATCTCTGCTTCCAGCAGAGCACCGGCAATTCAACCGGTCCAGAGGTCGATGTTCTCCTTCGCCGCCTCCGGCACGGCCCGTGCCACGACGATGTCGGCGAGCTGGATCCGACCGCCCGGCTTGAGCACCCGGGCGATCTCTCGGAAGACGGCCGCCTTGTCAGGACTCAAGTTGATCACGCCATTGGAGATCACCACGTCGGCGGTGGCATCGTCGATCGGCAGCTCCTCCATGTACCCCTGACGGAATTCGACCTTCGTCAGACCTATCCGCCCCGCGTTGGCGCGCGCCTTCTCGAGCATCGCCGGGGTCATGTCCACCCCGATGACCCGGCCGCTGGGTCCGACCTGCTGGGCGGCAAGAACGGCATCGAATCCGGCCCCCGAGCCGACCTCGACCACGATCTCGCCAGGTCGAAGCTCGCCGAAGACGAACGGGTTCCCTACCCCGGCGAACGACTCGATGACAGGCTCCGGCAGCGGATCGATATGCTCAGGCGCGTAACAGAGCAACCTCGCCAGCGGCCGGCCGGTGTGGAAGTGGAAGCCCTTCTGAGGGTGAGTCGCCACCTCGGCGTACTCGTCTCTGATCGCCGAGCGCAGTGCCTGTAGATCCACGTTGATTGGTACGGTCATCCCTGCATTCCCTCTACTCCCAATACTGGACGGTCACAGCCCCGACGCACTGGTGCCAAAGTGCGGGACCCTCAGTGGAGTCCAGCGAGTTCAACGACCTCCCTCCCCTGGCGCTCTCCCGGAACGCGGTAGGCGAGCATCCAACAGGATCGGCACGCCAGTAGCCTGCTACGTCTTGGACGCGTACACCCTGGTTGATATCAGAGCCGTGTGTCACGCTCCTTCGACCGATACCGGCTTCGAACTGTGGAGCGTCTCGTGCATCCGCACCTGCACGACCAGTCCGGAGGCGAACGTCAGCAAGCCGATGGCGGCGATCGCTACAGCGATCCCAAACAGATCGGAGAGCAGCCCGGCCAGCAGGGCGCCGATAGCGTAGCCCAGGTCGCGCCAGAGCCGGTAGACTCCAACCGCCGAGGCCCGCCAACTCGGGTGCGCCACATCGGCGATGGCTGCCAGTAAGGTCGGGTAGACCAGCGCCGTGCCCAGCCCGAGTAGCGCCATCGCCACGGCCCAGGGCCAGAAGCCGTCGGTGACCAGCAGGGAGCCGATCCCGAGGGCCTGAACCCACATGCCGCCGACGATTATCCCCTTCCGCCCGTAGCGGTCGGAGAGCGCACCAGTCACCAGTTGTGAGACACCCCAGACGCCAGGGTAGATCGCAGCCAGCCAGCCGATCTCCGTTACCCCAAGCCGGGCCGAGGCGAAGAAGAGGGGAAAGAGCCCCCAGGCCATGCCGTCGTTCAGGTTGTTGACCAGCCCGGCCTGGCTCACCGCCGAGAGCGCGCGATCCTTCCAGGTGGTCTGCCAGAACACCTCGCGGAACGACGGTTGATGATGAGCAGCGTGCGCCGCTGCTGTCGGGGTGGCCTGTCGAGCCTCGAGCTGGGCGTGGCCGTGCGACTCGCGAACGAACACCACGGACAGCAGCAAGCCGGCCAAGGCGAAGACAACGCCGAGATAGAACGGTTGAGGCCGCAGGGCGTACGTGGCGGCGAGGTAGCCCGAGGCCAGCGCCGCTAGCGAGACGGCGCCGTAGCCGGCCGCCTCGTTCATCCCCATCGCCAGCCCTCGGCGCAGCGGCCCGACCAGGTCGATCTTCATGATCACGGTCGTCGACCAGCAGAGGCCTTGATTGATGCCGAGCAGCACGTTGGCGAAGACGACCCACTCCCAGCTTGGAGCCACCATCACTAGCAGCGGCACAGGGATCCCGAACAGCCAGCCGACGATCAGGATCTGCTTGCGGCCTATCCGGTCGCTGAGCCGGCCGGCGAACAGGTTGGCCAGCGCCTTCACCACCCCAAAGCTCACGATGAAGGAGAGGATCGCCGTTCGGGACGCGAGCCCAAACTCCTGCTCGGCGAGCAGCGGCAGCACCGCACGCTCGAGTCCAACCATCCCGCCGACGAAGGCGTTGATCAGGACCAGCAGTAGGAACTGCTGCCAGTTCGCGAGCAGCCCGAGCTGGACGCCGCTCGGCAAATTGGAAGGCGGCGTGGATGAGGGAGCAGGGCCCGCCGTGCTCATCGGACGCCAGTCCCGTCGGCCACGGGGTAGCCGGCCTCCTGCCAGGCCGACCAACCGCCCTCGATCAGGTTCAGATTGGTGTACCCATGGCGCTCCAGGACAGAGAGCGCCGTCGCCGAACGCTGCTCATGCCCGCAGTGGGCCGCGATCGGCAACGTGCGGGACAGGAACGGATCGTTGGCCGCGAGCGCGCCGGCTTCGACATGTCGTGCGCCGTCGATGTGACCGTCCGCCCACTCGGCATCCTGGCGTACGTCCAGCACCACCAGCGGCTCGCCGCGACGGAGGCGGTCGCGTACCTGCGCGACGGTCAGGACGGGTAGGCGCGCGATCGGCAGGCCAGCCTGCTCCCAGGCCGGCATGCCATCGGCCAGATACCCGGGCAGCTCGTCGTAGCCAATCCGTACGAGCTGACGGATCGCCTCGTCATGCACATCTGTCGTCTCTGAGACCAGAACGATGGGCGTCGCGAACGGCACGACCCAGCCGACCCAGGCGGCGAAGGCCGGGCGCAGTTCGACGTGAAAGACGCCTGGGATGTGGCCTTCGAGGTAGCGGGCGACTGGCCGGATGTCCACCATGGCCTCGCCGCGCGCCATGCGGGCCGCGACATTGGCGGCCGCGAGGGGCTCGAGCTGGGGGATGCCGCTCAGTAGGGGCGGCCCGAGCCGGTTGATGGCGCGCATGTGGCGAAAGTAGGTAGGGTAGCTGGGCATCACCCGCGCTAGCTCGGCGATCAGCTCATCTGGTGTGGCCAGCTGGAGGAATGGGTTGGTCCGTCGCTCCTCGCCGATCGTCGTCTGCCTAGCCGCGCCCGAGGTCGCCGTGCAGAACGAGCCGGCGCCGTGAGTCGGATAGACCGCGACGTCGTCCGGGAGCGGCAGGATCTTCTCGTGGAGGCTGTGGTAGAGGTGGCGTCCAAGACCGGCGGCGTGCTCGTGGCCGAGCAGGTCGGTTCGCGAGACCGCCCCGACCAGGAGACTCCCACCGCTGAACAGGACGGGTGAAGCTTCAGGGGTGATCAGGTCGCGGGCGAGGAAGCTGATGTGCTCGGGCGTGTGGCCGGGCGTGGCCAGCACCGTGAAGCAGACATCGCCGACGGCGATCGCATCCCCATCTGACACGGCGTCATGCTCGAATTCGAGGCCTGCGGCGGCGCTGGCGACAATGCGCGCGCCCACGCGAGCGGCCAGCTCGCGGCTACCGGTGATGAAGTCGTTGTGGACGTGGGTCTCGAAGACGTGGCTGACGCGGGCACCCATCGCCGCTGCCGCGTCGAGGTAGCGATTGACGTCCCGGAGCGGGTCGATCAGCGCGGCCAGGCCGGTGCGCTCCGAGATCACCAGGTGCGTCGAGTTGCCGAGCCCCTCGTCCACGAACTGTCGGACCTGCATCGTACCCCTCCGAAGCGCAGTTGCCGTCTCGCTACGACGCGACCGCGGCCGGCTCGACCGTATAGCCGGCCGCCCGCCACTCGGGAAGTCCTTCGGTGAGGCGTCGGGCCAGATAGCCGCGATCCACCAGGAGACTGACCGCCTCATCCGCGAACACACAGTACGGGCCACGGCAGTAGGCCACGATCTCCTGATCGCGTGGGAGCTCCGTCAGGCGCCGCTCGAGCTCGTCAATGGGGATCGACCGAGCGCCGACGATGTGACCCTGTTCGTACTCGACGACAGGTCGGACGTCGAGCACTACGATTGCGCCGTCGGCGATCTGCTCGACCAGATCCTCCTTTGAGATCGCAGCGAGCGTCTCGCGATCGGTCAGGTACGTCTCGACGAGGCGATCCACTTCGGCGAGCTGACTGGCTCCAACGTCACGCAGCGTCCGCCAGAGCTCCGAGATGTCCGGGTTGGCGAGACGGTAGACGACAAAGAGCCCACGCTTCTCTGCGTCGACCAGCCGGGCCCGACGCAGAACCTGGAGGTGAGCCGACGCGTTCGCCAGCGAGACATGGGCTTCCTGGGCCAGGGCCTCGACACTGCGCTCGCCCTGACTGAGCAAATCCAGCAGCTCCAGGCGATGGGGGTTCGCCAGGGCCCGGCCGATTACGGCGAACTCAGCGTACAGACGATCCTTGAAGGCGCGGCTCGCCACGATTACTCCAGTACTCAATAGATCTATTGAGTATCATAGCACGCACCGGGAGGTGCTGTGTCCGGTCTAGAGCTCCAGCACGGAGGCTGACGTCAATGGACAGGAGTCTCTCGCCAGAAACGTTGGCAGCCCAGGCGGAGTCTGACCTCGGCTCGGCTCTGCACGGGCTGGCTCCGCCGATCGACCCGTCGACCGCCTATGAGAGCGATCCGGCAGGCGACTACCCTGATGGCCGCGTCTACACGAGGGCCGACAATCCCACGTATGACGCTGCCGAGCGGCTACTCACCGCCATGGAAGGCGGAGCGGGCTGCGCCCTCTTTGCGTCGGGCAACGCCGCGGCAACGGCCGTCTTCCAGGCATTGCTACCGGGCGATCACGTCCTGGTCGCACGGGTCCTGTACTGGGGGATCCGAAAATGGCTGGCCGAGTTCGCGGTCACCTGGGGCCTTGAGGTCGAGTTCGTCGACACGACCGATCCAGACCTGGTCGCGGCTGCCATACGTCCGGGTCGCACGCGCCTCCTCTGGCTGGAAACTCCGGCCAAACTGAGATTCCGGTCATGCCCAATCCGCCTGACGACGCCTAGCTTCTTCGCAGAGCCGTGCCATACCAATCCGCGTGTCTAATCGGTATCGCGCCGCTACGCTTGCTGGGCCAGGGCGACGTCGGCGACAAGTACGCTACAGCCACCAATCCAGGACGAGTTCATGAACCCTTGCGACCATCGAGCCGGTAGCACCGGGACGCGTCTGGCCAACGCTCGCGATCAGTTTCTTGGCTACGTTCGGAAGCGCATTCAGGATCCTGAGCTGGCCGAAGACATCCTGCAAGACAGCTTGCTCCGAGCCATCCAAGCGGCACCAGAGCTACGCGACGACGAGCGCCTGATCACCTGGTTCTATCGTGTGCTTCAGAATGCCATCGTGGATGCGTATCGCCGGCGCGGGGTCGAGCAGCCACACGTGGTGATGGCAGAGGCGCCGGAGATTGCCGCTGAGCCGGAGGACGGCGCCGAACTGTGCGCTTGCTTCGAGCGTCTCGTCCCCACGCTGAAGCGCGAGTACGCCGACCTGATCCAGGCGGTCGAGCTCGGCAACGAGGCACCCGAGCAAGCGGCTGGCCGCCTGGGGATCACGCCGAACAACCTGAAGGTGCGCCGACATCGCGCGCGGCAGGCGCTACGTCGGAAGCTCGAGGAGACCTGCCGGACCTGCGCCGAGCATGGCTGCCTGGACTGCACCTGCGGGCGAGACTAAGCCACCATGTCCCACTTCTCGCTGCCGGATCCCATCGTTCGGACGCGACAGTAACCCTCCGTCCGCACCGCGTCATTGCGGGTGAGTGAGCGTGACGCCTTGGGGCCGAAACGGCGGCAAGCAACGGCCGGGCGCTTGTCACTCCTGTTGGCCGCGGGCGCCTAAGCCATCGCCCTTGTCTTCCGCGTCCTCGATCCGGAGGTGTGCTTCGCCTTTCCCATTGGCACGCATTTCCTCTGGCACAGCTTCACCGGAATTGCCGCCTACCTGGCAATGCGTAGCCTGATCTTGAACCATGCCATGAAGTTGGCTACGCCCAGCTCCGGACAGGCCCTCGCTTCGGGGAACCAACTCGGGTACGTCGCCGCCTAGCTTGCCCCGACCATGCGAAGTGGGCCAGGGGGATCGGCGATCTCCTGACCCACTTCGCGCTTACGGAAATTGCTCCAGGAGTCCAGGGTCACGCCCGGCTTCAACCTGACGCAAACCATCGCGTGGATGTGCTGGCCGCGCGACAGTTCGGCCGGTACCTGCATTCTTGGCCAAGCCGGTCCGCCCTCCTGGCTGATGGAGACCTGGCCGCCTCTGGCCATCGAGCGAACAGGACTCGTCGTGGCTACGGCCGAGACGGTGTGCGCTGCTCGAGCTGCTTGCGCCACCCGTTGGGCGTCAGTCCCCGCGGCTTGTATACGTTGAGAACCATGACTACGAGCAACACCAGCAGCCCACCGCCGGCGTGGAAGAGGTCGCCGCCGAGCGTACCGAGATGGTTGCTGTCTGCCATGCGCGCTGCTTCGGCCAGTGCGCTCACGGTCGGCATGTGCAGCAGCAAGATGACGGTAGAAAGCACCGTCAGCGCGAGGCTGATCACGACCCAGTAGTGCCGAAGCAAGCCCCACGACGTTCCGATCGCCATCACGAGCCCGGTCGATAGCGCCGCCAGAGCCAGCGGGACAAGAACGAACCACCCGGTCAGCTCCATCGCAATCCACGCGCTGCGCACCTTGTCGACTTCCAGGCTCGTCATAGCTGAGATGCCCAGTGCCAGATAGGCGATGACCGCGCCGATCCAGCCGACCGAGGACAGGAGATGGACGGTGAGTGCCAGCTTCCGCAGGGCGGGACTCATCGTCATGGTCGTTGCACGCCGTGCTCGGCGGGGAGGGTGTGGAGGCCAGGACCGGGCATACCCCCGACGCCACCGAGGTGCAGCACGACGACCAGCATAACCGCGACGACGGCAGCCAAGCCGAACGCTTTGACCCAGCGTGGGGTGGAGTAGCTCAGCTCCCGGGCGGGCGCTGCTCCAGGTTCGTCGAATCTGTCGGGCTGGTGAGGTCGGTCGGACATACCCTTCTCCTGCGCCGCGCGATTCCGCAGTTCGTCGCCGCGATATTTTTCCAGACACACTGTCTATTGTCAAGCCATGATGTCTGTCCCCGAGCAGCAGTGTCGCCTTCCAATCGTGATGTACACTGAATCGATGCCGAAGCTCTGGAATGAAACGATCGAGACGCATCGCCGCGAGGTGCGTGACGCTGTCCTGGACGCCACCGCGAGGCTGGTGTCCGAGCAGGGCCTGCGTGCCGTGACGATGTCGCAGATCGCGGAGCGGGCCGGCATCGGCCGCGCGACGCTCTACAAGTACTTTTCGGGTGTCGAGCCGATCCTGGTCGCCTGGCACGAGCGCCAGATCACCGCCCACCTTGAGCATCTCACCGCCCTTGGCGACCAAGCCGGAGATGCTGCCGAGCGTCTCGAAGCTGTGCTCGGGGCTTATGCTTCGATCGTTCATCACCATCATGGCACCGAGGTTGCGGCCCTACTACACCGCGGTGAGCACGTTGCCAAAGCTCACCAACAGCTTAGCAACCTCATTCGAGATCTCGTAAGCGCCGCTAGCGAGGCCGGCGAGGTTCGGAACGATGTTCCTCCTGACGAGCTTGCCACCTACTGCGTTCATGCCCTCGCCGCGGCGAGCAGCCTGGCCACCAAGGCGGCGGTAAAGCGCCTTGTCTCGGTCACGCTGTCGGGATTACGCGCTCGATCCTGAGCTCCCTGTCGCGTTGGCCGAATGGCTTGTTCGGTCGCCTCGTACCTCGGCCGTCATGTCACCGGAATGGAAGTCGCCGTTCACCTATGACGTTCCCGTCTGAGGGGAGGCTGAGTGTAACCCGGGACGAGCGATGCGTCATTGAGTATGAGACCACCCTCCCGGAGGCCCCCAACGATGACCGACATGCCGCACGACCATCTCCACGATGACCGTGGTGCGACGGCACCGACTGCAGCCGCGACGCATCAGCCCCCTGACAGCCCCGCCGTTGCCACGCTCAGCATTGACACCGGGCCGCTAGCCTGCGAGGCCTGCGAGGCCTGTGTCGAGCAGCGCCTGCGCCAGCATCCCCACGTCACCGGCGTGCACGTCGACGGCCACCATCAGGTCGCCCATGTACAGGTTCACGAGGGGATGGTCACGGCCGAGGAGCTTGCTGAGCTCGTCGCAGAAGGCTGCGGCGAACGAAACAGCGGTCCGCTGCCGAAGCCCCAGGTCTCGGCCCATGCCCACGCTCACACCGCTCGGCCGTCCGATGGGGACCGCCCTGCCGCTCATGCAGGCCACACCGGCGTTTCTTCACCGACCGTCGACCACGCTGCCGTGGGGCATATTGAGCCGATGGACCACGCCGCGATGGGCCACGGCGCTGCGGCCGAGATAGACCATGAAGCGATGGGGCACGGCGGTCATGTTGGCCACGATATGTCGGACCCGCGCATGGCCGCCGCCATGGAATCCGACATGCGGCGGCGGTTCTGGATCAGTCTGGTCCTGGCGATCCCGGTGGTGCTCTATTCGCCGCTGGCGACCAACCTGCTCGGCCTGATGCTGCCGACGCCGTTTGGCGTCCCGCACGACTGGGTTATGCTGCTCTTCTCGACGCCAATCGCCCTCTGGACGAGCAGCGTCTTCCACATTGGTGCGTACTACTCTCTCCGCTCACGCGTCCTGAACATGAGCGTGCTGGTCAGCCTGGGGATCCTCGTCTCGTACTTGTTCAGCCTCGGGCTGACCATTCTGTCGCCCGGCCAGGAGACGTTCTACGAAGCGTCCGTCATGCTGGCGGTCTTCCTCCTGTTCGGGCATTGGATGGAGATGAAGGCCCGGCGCGGCTCGTCCGACGCGGTCCGGGCCCTGCTCGATCTCACGCCGCCCACGGCGACCGTCGAGCGCGACGATCGACAGGTCGAGGTTTCGGTTGCCGAGGTGCTCGTGGGCAACACGGTCGTGCTCAAGCCAGGCGACCGTGTCCCGGTCGACGGCTCGGTCATCGACGGGCGATCGGCCGTCGACGAGAGCATGGTCACCGGCGAGAGCGTGCCCGTTGAGAAGGGACCCGGCGACGAGGTGATCGCCGGCACCATTAACCAGTCAGGCACCCTGCGGTTCAAGGCCACGAAAGTCGGGGCGGACACAGCGCTGGCCCAGATCGTCCGGATGGTCGAGACGGCCCAGAACAGCAAGCCGCCGGCCCAGAAACTGGCCGATCGGGCCGCCCACTGGCTGGTGCTGATCGCCGTCGGATCCGGTGTGCTGACCTTCCTGG
>JADLFM010000023.1 GCA_020845495.1 Chloroflexota bacterium | reverse complement strand
TATACCGCAGTCGCGATCGTGGACTGACCTGGGAGGCCATCAGCAACCTGCCGAGCCCGGGCGAGTGGCGGGCGCTGGCGGTCCCGCCCCTTCACCCGGACACGCTGTTCGCGCTCAACCAGGATGGCCGACTCTGGTTCTACCGCGAGCCAGCCGGCGCCCCCGCCCAGATACCCAGCCAGCCGCCCGGGTGAGAGCGTCCATCAGGCCGAGGACGTCCGATCGCGTGGCCCGCGCGGCCAAGGTCGCGACGGAGCGCTCCCAGCGCCGCGTGTGAGCGCGTAGGGGGGACGGAAGGCTCCATCTCGACGGGCCACCCTCGCGCGGTCTGCGTGTGGCGCGTATTGTTGACAGCCGGGTCCGGCCGGGCTACTGTGCCGTGCAGTTATTGCCGCGCCGGTCCAAAAACCTCCCTCAGTATCGGTGGAGGACGAGCGCCGCGCGGCAGGGAGAGACCCATGTTCGACGCTCCGCACGCGAAATTCACGCGGCGGCGACTCCTTGGCCTGCTCGGCGGTGCAGCGTCCGTCGGGCTGCTGGCGGCGTGCGGCCAGCCGGCGCCGGCCGCACCAGCCGCGGCCACCCAGAAGCCGGCCGAATCGAAGCCGGCCGAGGCGAAGCCCACCGCCGCCGCCAAGCCTGGTGAATCCAAGCCGGCCGAGACGAAGCCGGCAGCGTCCAAACCGGCCGAATCCACGCCCGCGCAGCAGGCGCCGGCCGCCGCGTCAGGGGCCGCGCCGGCCACCGTCGGACCGAAAGAGACCCTCGTCTACGGCATGGCCGCCGACCCGACGAATCTCGATCCGCACGCGACCGTCGATGGCCTCTCGATCATCACGATGCACCGGGTCTACGACAAGCTGGTCGACCTGCGGCCCGGCGAGCCGAAGCCCGGCGCCGCGCTCGAAGTCGACCCTGAGATCGCGGACTCGTGGACGATCAGCTCGGACAGCCTGACCTACACCTTCAAGCTCAAGCCGGGCCTCAAGTTCGCGGACGGCTCGCCGCTCGACGCGAACGCCGTCAAGTGGTCGTTCGACCGTCTGATGGCGATCAACAAGACGGCCGCCTCGAACCTGCGCCAGTTGAAATCGACCGAGGCGAAAGATCCGACGACGGTCGTCATGACGCTTGCGGAGCCATACGCCTACTTCCTACCGAGCCTGGGCACCTACGCCAGCGCGGTCATCAACCCGAAGGTGATGGAGCAGGCCAAGGACAACGACTGGGCCCAGCAATACCTCGCCAACAACACGATGGGCAGTGGCCCCTATGTCCTGAGCGCCTGGCAGCGCGCCCAGCAGATCACGCTCGACTACAACCCCAACTGGTGGGGCAAGGCGCCAGCGCTCAAGCGAGTCATCATCCGGATCGTGCCCGAAGCGACTAACCTGAAGCTTCAGCTCGAAAAGGGCGATCTCGACTTCATCACCGGCGTCAGCATCCCCGAGCTGCTCCAGATGCAGGGCCGCCCGAACGTGCGGCTGCAGGAAGCCCCCAGCATCTCCCTCTCGCTGGCCTACCTGAATTGCACCAAGCCACCGCTGGACAACGTCAAGGTCCGGCAGGCGATGAGCTACGCCATCAACTACGACGCCTACATTCAGGAGTTGATTCAAGGGAAAGGCCGGCGCCTGCGTGGGCCGCTCGCCTACGGGATGGAAGGCTTCGACGAGTCGCTCAAGGGCTACGACTACGACCAGGCCAAGGCCAAGCAATTGCTCGCGGAAGCCGGCCACCCCAACGGCTTCGAGATCACGCTGACCTACTCCTCACAGGGCGCGGCTGGCGCCGACGATGTGGCGCTCGCCACTCAGTCCGACCTGGCGGCCATCGGCATTCAGGTCAAGATCGAGAAGATCGCCGAGCCGACGCGCCGCGAGCGTATCGACAAGGGCGACTTCGTCTGGAGCGTGGGCGGCTGGACCCCGCCGATTCCGATCCCGCCCTGGACGATGGAGAAATGGTACCTGTCGGCCAATAAGGGGCTGAACGCCAACCGCGCCTTCTACGGCAACCCGAAGGTCGACGAGTTGGTGAAGCAGGCGCCCACCATCCTTGACGCCGACAAGCGCATCAGCATGTACCGCGATGCCCAGAAGATCGTCGTCGACGAGGCGCCGTACATCCTCTTCTATCAGGCGAACCAGTTGCTGGCCATGCGCGATAACCTCGATGGCTTCCAGGTGAAGCCCGGTGGGTCGCATTTCCTGAGCTACGAGCGGCTCTCCAAGAAGTAGCCGCCCGGCGGTTGGAGCCGGCGTGCGGGTGCACGCCGGCTCCAACCGTCAGCAACGGGCTACACCTCCATGCTTCCACCGTTCGAGTCCCTGCCATCTGTGCCGCCGGCTGACCTCGATCCCCGGGTGCACCTCGACACGCTTCCGCGTCCCTCGTGAGGAGGGGGCGCTACCACGATGAACCGAACCGTCTACGTCCTCTATCGCCTCTTCTCGATGATCCCGACGTTGATCGGAGTGGTCATCCTGATCTTCTTCCTGACCCAGTCGATCAAGGGCGATCCGGCCCGGATGATGGCCGGCGACGCGGCGGACGCGCAGATGCTGGAGCAGCTTCGGCGCGAGTTCCAGTTGGATCAACCGCTGCCGGTCCGGCTCGCCAGCTACTTCGCGAACCTCGCTCACGGGAACCTCGGCATCTCCTACTCGACCAAGCGTCCCGTCCTCGAAAGCCTGATGGAGCGGCTCCCGGCCACCCTCGAATTGACGCTCGCCAGCCTGGTCTTCGCGTTCGCCGGTGCGGTGCCGCTCGGCGTGATCTCGGCAGTGAAGCGCAACCAGCCGATCGATCAGCTCGTGCGGGTGTTGAGTGTCGGCGGCGTCTCGATGCCGGTCTTCTGGTCCGGGCTGATGCTGATCTGGCTGTTCTACGGCAAGCTCGAGTGGCTACCGGGAGCTGGCCGCTTGAGCGTCTACACGCAGCCACCCACCCATATCACCGGCATGTACACGCTGGACAGCCTGCTCACCGGCAACTGGCCGGTTCTCTGGGAGAGTCTCAAGTACCTGATCCTGCCGGCCTTCGTGCTCGGCTACGCCTACATGGCGACGCTTTCCCGCCTGATCCGATCGAGCATGCTGGACGTGCTCGGGCAGGACTACGTTCGGACGGCTCGCGCCAAGGGGTTGAGCGCCCGGACGGTGATCTTCCGTCACGCCCTGCGAAACGCCTTGATCCCGGTCACGACGCTCGCCGGACTGGCGTTCGCGGCGTTGCTCGGGGGCGCCGTCCTGACCGAGACGATCTTCTCATGGCCCGGCATCGGCAAGTACGTCGTAGACGCCGTGTTGTACCTCGATTACCCCGTCATCATGGGGTTCACGCTGCTGATCGCCATCGTCTACATGCTGGTGAACCTCGGGGTGGACCTGCTCTACTCCTGGCTCAACCCGCAGATCCAGTGAGCAGCCGACCAGTGAATGCACCATCAGCCGTCCCCGTCCAGGTGAGTACACCGCCAGCGAATGTAGCGCTCGCGACAGCCTCACCGACACGCCCTACTGCTCGCTACCGTCGGAGGTCACCTTCGGCATCTCGTCTCCTCGCGCCGGGAGCCGTCCGGCCTTCGCCATCCGTCACTCGTCGCTCGCCCCTCTCGACTCGCGACGCCCTACGCTCGATTCACGACGCCCTCTTCTCGACGTGCTCGCCACTCGCCGCCGATCGCTCATCATTCGTTGGAGCCGCCCGTGGCGACTGTCACTGATACCTCGTTGGATCAGGCTGCCGCCTCGCGCGCCGGCATGCCCGGGCGCTGGCTCGGTCTCCGGCGACGGCTGGGCGCGATGCTCCGTAACCCGCTGATGGTGTTCGGGCTGACGGTCGTCGTTGGGATGCTGCTGATGGCGCTGCTCGCGCCTGTCATCTCGCCGGGCGACCCGACCACACTCCGGCTCGGCACCCGGCTCAAGCCGCCCAGCCTGGAGCATCCTTTCGGGACGGACGACCTCGGGCGGGACATCCTCGCGCGAGTGATCTGGGGCTCGCGGATCTCGCTCGAGATCGGGGTGGCGGTCGTGCTCGTCGCCGGCGCGATTGGCTTCGTGCTCGGCGCGACGACCGGCTACGTGCGGGGCATCTTCGACGACGTGGTCATGCGGCTCGTCGACATCATGCTCGCGTTCCCGCCGCTGGTGCTGGCGATGGCCATTGCGTCGTTCCTCGGCCCGGATCTCACGAACACGATGCTCGCCATTGCCATCGTCCACATCCCCAAGTACGTCCGGTTAGCCCGCAGCGAGGCGCTGTCGCTCCGCGAGACGTTGTTCGTGCAGGCAGCACAGGCAGCCGGTGCATCCGGGATGCGGATCGTCTTGCGGCACATCATCCCGAACTCGCTCTCGTCGATCCTGGTCGTCGCGACGCTCGACTTCGGGTTGGTAATTTTGACGGCAGCCTCACTTGGCTTCCTGGGCCTCGGGGCGCAGCCGCCGACGCCCGAATGGGGCCTGATGGTCGCCGATGGCCGCAAGTTTTTGCTCGACGCGCCCTGGTACGCCACCTTCCCCGGGTTGGCGATCATGCTGGTGGTCATCGCCGCTAACGTCTTCGGCGATGGCCTCCGCGACCTGCTGGACCCGAGGCTGCGCCAGTAGAAAATGGGGGCGGAGAGGCGAGCAGGGGCGTTCCGCTCGTGACGTGCGACGCTCCACTTGGGCGTATACTTCGCTCATTGCTACCCCCATTGACCCGCCGACGACGCCGTGTGGCGTCCATCGGCGTGGGGTGATCGGCCGGCGTTCTGCCGGCACATGGAGGAGGAAACGATGCGCACGAGGTTGAGCCGGCGCACCTTGCTGGGCCGCGCGTTCAGCGTGATCGGAGCCGCCGGCGCCACGTCGCTGCTCGCAGCCTGCCAGTCATCGGCGCCGGCGTCTAAGCCGGCTGAGACCAAGCCAGCCGAGGCCAAGCCGACTCAGGCCGCCGCGCCGGCCGCGCAGCCAGCGGCGACCAAGCCAGCCGTCGAAGCCAAGCCGGCCGCCGAAGCCAAGCCAGCCCAGCAGGGCGCGCCTGCGACGAAGAAGCTCGGGGGTGATCTTCGCCTGAACGTTCGGATCGGCCCCGAGGAAGATACGCTCAACGCGGTGCTCCCGAAGTTCACCGAGGACACCGGCATCAAGGTCAAGCTCGAGTCGTTCCCGACCACCGAGTACTTCACCAAGCTCCAGACACTCATCGCAGGCGGCACTGCCGGCGACGTGATGTGGGGGATCTACCGCAACACGCCGCGCTTCGCGAACAACAAGGTCATCATGCCGATGGATGACCTGATCAAGAAGGACAACTTCGATCTGTCCCAGTACTTCCCCTCGGCGATCGAGTCGGTGAAGTACAACGGCCAGATCTACGCGATGCCCTTCAAGCTCCATCCTGGTCCGGCCGCGCTCTACTACAACGCCAATCAGGTGAAAGAGGCCGGCGTGACCATGCCGGACAAGCAGCCTGCCTCTTGGGATGCCCTGATCGAGATCGGCAAGAAGCTCACCAAGGGCAGCGGCGACCGGCCCGAGCGCTACGGCATGAGCCTCGGCCTGACCCCGAACAACAGCACGAGCACGCTCCAGACGCTCGTCATGTACGTCCGCTCGTTTGGCGGCGAGATCTATTCCGCGGACGGCAAGAAGTCGCTGTTCCAGGAGCAGCCGGCCAAGGACGCGATCAAGCTCATGCATGCGCTCATGTTCCAGCACAAGATCGCCGTACCGTTGCAGGAGGCCACCCAGCAGATCGAGGATCTGATGATCTCGGAGCGGATCTCGATGCTCCAGGCATCCTCATCGACGAAGAGCATCCCGACCAAGATCGGGGGCAAGTTCGACGTCAAGGATCTCTTGATGCCGGCTGGGCCAACCGGCAAGCTGGGCACCCAGGCCATCACCGATCACATCAACATCAACGCCAAGACCCAGAATCCCGAGGCGTCCTGGGAACTGGTCAAGTTGCTAGTCGGCCACGAGGTCGGCGTGCGGCTCGGCGGTGGGACCGGCGGCATCGCCTCCGGCACTTGCGGCGCACGCATCGACGTCTTCAACGATCCGGCCCTGATGGCCAACCCGCTGCATCCGATCTTCATCGATCTGTGTAAGAGTGCGACGGCGCCGATCTACCCTGCCAACCTCCGCGAAGAGGAAGTGGCGACGGCAGTCCATCAGACACTCGGGCCGATCTTCCTCGGGGAGCGACAGCCTGACGATGCGTTCTTCGCCGAGTTGAACCAGGCTGTTCAGACGGTACTGGACCGGCCTATCGCCTGATCGTCGACAGAGCTCGGAGTTTGAAGCTCGCGATGGGGCGGGGCGC
This sequence comes from Chloroflexota bacterium, assembly GCA_020845495.1. Next base: position 270,112 of record JADLFM010000023.1, on the reverse strand, counting down.
ACACGTCGTGCCCTGCCCCATCACCCACATCTGGGATACGGACGAATTGCGTTGAGCACCGCCAGCCCATCCCTCGCCGCGTCGCCCGCACGCCGCCGGTCGTCCCCGCTCGCGCGACGGAAGGCGCTCGAAGGCTACCTCTACATCTCGCCCTTCCTGATCGGCTTCACCATCTTCACCGCGTACCCCATCCTGGCGTCGTTCTACCTGAGCTTTACCAACTTCAACCTGATCAGCGACCCGCAGTGGGTTGGGTTAGAGAACTACACCCGCGCGTTCACCGGCGATAACTTGTTCTGGTCATCGCTAGGGAAGACCGCCCAGTACGCACTGCTGATCGTGCCGATTGGCGTGACGTTCTCGCTGTGCGCGGCACTGTTGCTGAACCAGGGCTTCCCCGGCACGGCGATGTTCCGGACGTTCTTCTTCCTGCCATCGATCACGCCGATCATCGCGTCGGTGCTGATCTGGCTCTGGATTTTGCACCCATCGCTCGGCGTGCTCAACTATCTGCTCAAGCAGGTCGGTATTCAAGGGCCGGCGTGGGCGCAGAGCACGGCCTGGGCGCTCCCCTCACTCGTCTTGCTCGGCTTGTGGGGATCGGTTGGCGGAAGCCGGATGATCGTCTTCCTGGCTGGCCTCCAGGCCGTCCCGAAAGAGTTGTATGAGGCGGCCGAGATCGACGGCGCGAGTGCGGTGCAGCGCTTCCGTCACGTCACGATCCCCTTGATCTCACCCACGATCTTCTTCAACGTGGTGATCTCGGTCATCGGGGCACTCTCAGTGTTCTCAGTAGCGTACATCGGGACGCAGGGCGGCCCGGCCTATGCGACCTATTTCTACGTCTATCACCTGTACACGAATGCCTTTCAGTACAGCCTGATGGGCTACGCTTCGGCACTCGCCTGGATCTTCCTGGTGATCGTCCTGGTGCTGACGCTGATCCAGTTCCGGCTTCAGGACCGCTGGGTCTACTACGCTGGCGAGGGTTCGGGAGGGGGCAAGGATGGCGAATAGAGTCGCAGCAGTCCAGCCTGCACCTGCCCGAACTGGTGCGCGTGGGTTACTCCTGGCAAGGCTCCGCTCGGGCCTGGTGTTCTACCTGCTGGCGGCGGTCCTGACCGTCTTCTTCTTCGGGCCATTCCTGTGGACGGTGCTGTCGTCGCTGAAGCAGCCGAACGAGATCACCGCCTACCCGCCAGTCTTCATTCCGGCCGAGTTCCGCTTCGAGAACTACGTGCGGGCCTGGACGAAAGTCCCGTTCCTGACCTTCTACGTGAATTCGCTGATCGTGACCGTCCTGGCGGTGACCGGTCAGGTCATCTCGGCGACGTTGGTGGCGTACGGCTTCTCGCGCTTCCGCTTCCCGTTCCGCGACGGCCTGTTCATGCTGGTCATCGCGACGCTGATCGTCCCCTGGGAGATCACAATCGTCCCGAGTTTCATCCTGTACAAGTTCCTCGGCTGGCTGGACACGCTCAAGCCGCTGATCGTGCCGTTCTGGTTCGGCGGGTCGCCGTTCTACATCTTCCTGCTGCGCCAGTTCTTCATGGGCATCCCGCGCGAGTTCGACGAGGCCGCCGAGATGGACGGCGCGAATTCGTTCCGGATCCTCTGGCAGATCCTCGTCCCGCTCTGCGTGCCGGCGATCACGACGGTGGCGATCTTCTCGTTCCTCCAGCACTGGAACGAGTTCATCCAGCCGCTGATCTTCCTGAACAGCACGGACAACTACACGGTCTCCCTGGGCCTACGCCTGTTCCAGACGACGCCGTCCGACCCCGGCGAACCGAAAGAGCACCTGCTCATGGCAGCCGCGGTGATCGCCTCGGTGCCCTGCATCCTGCTCTTCTTCGCGGCCCAGCGTTTCTTTGTACGCGGCATCGTGATGTCCGGCATCAAGGGCTGAGACACCACCCCCAGCCCCTCACCCCCACCCCTCTCCCGCACGCGGGAGAGGGGTGCTATTGAGTCGCCCGATACGAACCCAGGTATCGAAAGCGAGGGCTAGAGGAATCGCGCGAGTGCGCCGCCCTCACCCCCCAGCCCCCTCTCCCGCGTGCGGGAGAGGGGGCTGGGGGGTGAGGGGGGTGAGGGGCTGGGGGTGGTGGGAATCGCCCGTCACGATCGTCCGTTCAGAATGTCGGAGGTCAGAGAACGATGCTGTATCGCGCCTATCCCGGTCAGCCGTATCCCCTTGGCGCGACCTGGGATGGTAGCGGCGTCAATTTCTCCCTCTTCAGCGAGCACGCTGAGGCCATCGACCTCTGCTTGTTCGATGAGGCGTACGGCACGGTCGAGGTGCAGCGCGTGCGGATGCGGGAGCAGACGGACTTCGTCTGGCACGTCTATCTTCCCGAGGCGCGGCCGGGCCTGATCTACGGGTACCGAGTCTACGGCCCCTGGGAGCCGCGCCACGGCTACCGCTTCAACCCCCACAAGCTCCTGCTCGACCCATATGCCAAGGCGATCACCGGCGCCGTCGACTGGTCGGATGCGATGTTCAGCTTCCGTCTCGATGGCGGCCCGGATCGCGACCTGCTCATCGACACCAGCGATAGTGCGCCCGGCATGCCGAAGGGCGTCGTCATCGAGCCAGCCTTTTCCTGGGGCGACGACCGTCCCCCCAAGACACCCTGGCACGAGACAGTCATCTACGAGGCCCACGCGCGCGGCCTGACGATGCGCCACCCGGACCTGCCAGACGCCTCACGCGGCACGTACGCCGGGCTGGCCGACTACCGAGTCATCCGCTACCTACAGCAACTTGGCATCACTGCCATCGAACTGATGCCAGTGCACCACTTCGTGTACGCCAGGCACTTGCTCGATCGTGGGCTGGTGAACTACTGGGGCTACAACTCGATCGGCTACTTCGCCCCGGAGTCGCGCTACGGACGGGCACGCACGGCCGGTGCGCAAGTCAACGAGTTCAAAACGATGGTGAAGTCGCTGCACAACGCCGGCATCGAGGTCATCCTGGACGTGGTCTACAACCACACCGCCGAGGGCAACCACCTCGGGCCGACGTTCTCGTTCCGAGGTATCGACAACGCGAGCTACTACCGGCTCAGGCCCGGTGACGAGCGCTACTACGTCGACTACACCGGCACCGGCAACACGCTCAACATGCTCCACCCCCGCACCATTCAACTCATCATGGATAGTTTGCGATACTGGGTGCTGGAGATGCATGTCGATGGCTTCCGTTTCGATCTTGCCTCGGCGCTCGCCCGCGAGCTCCACGAAGTCGACCGTCTCTCATCGTTCTTCGACATCATTCATCAGGATCCGGTGATTTCTCAGGTCAAGTTGATCGCCGAGCCGTGGGATCTGGGGGAGGGTGGCTACCAAGTCGGGAACTTCCCGGTCCTCTGGACGGAGTGGAACGGCAGGTACCGCGACACCGTGCGCCGCTTCTGGCGCGGGGACTCCGGGACGGTCGCCGATCTGGCCTATCGCCTCACTGGCAGTAGCGACCTGTACGAGCGGAACGGGCGCCGACCGCACGCCAGTATCAACTTCGTGACTGCCCACGACGGCTTCACCCTGCACGACCTCGTCTCGTACAACCAGAAGCACAACCTTGCGAACGGCGAGGGCAACCGTGACGGCGAGAGCAACAACCTCTCCTGGAACTGCGGCACCGAGGGACCGACCGGCGACCCCGCCATCCTGGCCCTGCGCGCCCGCCAGATGCGGAACTTCATGACCACACTGCTCGTCTCACAGGGCGTCCCGATGCTCCTGTCCGGCGACGAAGTGGCGCGGACGCAGCGCGGCAACAACAACACCTACTGTCAGGACAACGAGCTCAACTGGCAACCCTGGGAGCTCACCGAGGACCAGCAAGCGATGCTCGCGTGGACCCGACGGGTGATCCAGCTACGCAAGGATCATCCGATTCTGCGGCGACGGAACTTCTTCCGGGGCCGCCAGATTCGCGGCGCTGATACCAAGGATATCCTCTGGCTCGGGACCAACGGCGACGAAATGTCGGAGGCCGAGTGGCAGGACGCCGGCGTGCGGACGCTTGGCGTCTACCTCTCCGGCCATGCCTCGGATATCGTGGACGACGCCGGCCAGCCGATCGTCGACGACGGCCTGATGCTCCTGCTGAACTCCAGTGACCGGCCCGTGAGGTTCACCATGCCCGCGCTGCTGAACGGCGGCGCGTGGCGCCTCGTACTCGACACAGCAGACCCCGACGCGTCCGGCCCCCTGAAGGGGACTTCGTACCGCACCTACCCTCGCTCGATGGTCATCTTGCTGCTCCCAAATGGCCACGGCCCGCTCATCCATCCCCCTTCTCTGCGCTCTACGGACGGCCCCCATCTCTCGACGCCATCCCCCCGCCTCACCCCTGGGGACTCGTAGCCACACCTCGCAACTGCCATCTTCCCCACGCCCTCCCTCGTCACTCGCCACGCCCTCCCTCGTCACTCGCCACGCCCTCCCTCGTCACTCGCCACGCCCTCCCTCGTCACTCGCCACTCACATCTATAATGCCGGCGGCCCGGCCCTCGATTCTGTCCCCAACTTCGGGGATGGCCGGGCGCCCGCGAGGAGGGAGCGAGGAGATGGCGTCGACCGACCTGCGCGTCGCCAAAGCGCGTGTCGTCTTCAAGGCACCGGGCATTCAGGTAAACGGCCTCGAAGCCGTGCCCGAGGGGCTGTGGATCTGCGACCAGCGCGACAACCACGTCTATCTCGTCGACTACGACGGCAAGCTGTTGACGAGTTTCCCCAGCCCGGTCCGGAACGCCAGCGGCATCAGCTACGGCAATGGCAAGGTCTGGGTTGCCTCCAACGTGCGCCCATCGATGATCTACAGCCACGACCCGAAGACCGGTCACTGCACCGCCGGCATTCACCTCCCGAACTCTAACGAGGGCGGCGTCCACGGCATCCAGTGGCGGCCATATGGCGCAGACGACACGATGCCGGCCCCGCCCGAAGCAACCGGAGAACTGCACCCGACGGCGCCCGGCGGCAAGCTCCACGCCGGCCCCGGCGTCAGCGGCACGCTCTGGGTAACCCGACCTGGCGCCAAAATCGTCGACCACATCGACGCCGAGACCGGCGAGCTCATCGGTCAGATTCCGTTCCCGGCGCCGCGCTCGCATGGCCTGTTCTGGGACGACGCTGACGGCACGCTCAGCATCGCCGAGACCAACAACGGCCACATCTTCCGGCTCGAACCGAAGCAGGGCGAGCTTCTAGACGAGTGGCAGATCGCGGATCTCGAAGTTCACGGCCTGACCCGCGGCGCCGATGGCCGGGTCTGGGTCGGCGACGCCGCGACGAACCTCGTCTCCGTCGTCGAGCCCTGACGTCCTTATCCCAGCCCTCTCCCCCTGGGAGAGGGCTGGGATAAGGGTCTCTCCAAGAGAGGCCTCACTCGCACTGTGAGCGGCCTCTCCTCCTCTGGGAGAAGCCGCGGGGGGCGCACCGCCCGATACGTGAGCATCCGGGCTCGAGGCAACCGGCCGAAGGCGAACGCGCTGAGGGGTGCGCGTGTCAGGAGTCGCCGCGTCCGAACCGGCTCCAGGTGCGGCGCTGTCCGAGGTCAGGCTGCTGCCCGGGACGCGCCGAGGGGTCACTCGCGGTCGATGCGTCCAGCGCGGCGTTCGCTGGTGTCTCGCTCACGAGCAAGGTAGACGCGCTCGGTCGAGCCGCGCTCGGAGGCGACACGGCCGGCGGTGACACGCTCGGAGGTGGCACGCTCGGAGGCGACGCACTCGGAGGCGACACGGCCGGAGCGCTGACGATCGCGTTACTCGCAACCGAGGTGCTCGAAGCGACGGTGCTCGCGGATGCGTCGATCGATGGCGCAGGAGATGGCACGGCAGACGGCCCGTCTGGCTCGCGAATTCGCCCCCAGGCCCGCAAAGCGTAGACCACACCGGCCAGGATGCCGAGGCAGCAAATCGCGCCCATCTCGCCGAGCGCCACCCGCACGCCTTGCTGCTCCGCGAGCGTCCCAAGGATCGTGCTGCCTATCGGTGTAGAGCCGAGGAAGAGCAACGTGTAGATGCTCATCACCCGCCCACGCAGCACTTCCGGGGTCACGAGTTGTAGCCGGATGTTCGCCGTCGAACTGAACGTCGTGCTCGACACGCCAAGCAGGAACAGCAGTATCAGTACGAGCGGCCAGGTCGTCGCGAACGCCAGCAGCAGCACCGCGATGCTGAACGCAGCGCCGCCAGTCAGCAGGCGGTAGCGGGTCGCGGTGCGGCTGCTGGCGAGCGCCGCCGCCGACACGATCGAGCCGCAAGCCAGCGCCGACGTGATCAGCCCGAAGCCGACCGAGTCCGTCTGAAGGACGTACTGCGCGATCAGCGCGAGCATCACCTGGAGGTTGAACCCAAAGATCCCGAGCACGCTCATCACCAGGACGATCAGGACGACGTCCGGCGTCTTCCGGGCGTAGTCCAGCCCTTCAGTCACCTGCTTGAGGATCCGGCCGCGCCGACGCGATGCATCCACGATAAACATCTCGGACGGGCGCATCATGATCAAGCTGGCGACGACCGCCAGGAAACTGGCGGCGTTCAGGAGGAAGCAGCCAGCCACTCCGACGACCGCGATCGTCAGACCGCCGAGCGACGGCCCGACCAATCGCGAACCGTTGAAGATGAGGGCCTTCAGGAGGACGGCGTTTGGAATGTCCTCCTCCGGAACCAACTCTGCGTTGAACGCCTGCCGGGCGGGGCTATCGAGCGCGCTCAGCACGCCGAGCACGAGCGCCAGGGCGTACAACTGCCAGATCGTGATCCAGTCGCCCCAGGTCAGGATGCCGAGCGCAAACGCCTGGAGCAGCATGCCGGTCTGGGTGAAGACCATCAACCGCCGCTTCTCGAAGCGGTCCGCCGCCACCCCGCCGAACAGGCTGAAGAGCATGAGCGGCAGGAACTGGACGGCCGTCAGCGTGCCAAGCGCAAGTGGTGAATCGGTCAGGCGTAGGACGAGCCACGCCTGGGCGATCCGCTGCATCCAGGTACCGGTCTGCGAGACGACGCCGCCGATCCAGAACAGGCGAAAGTTCCGGTAGCGGAGCGCTCGGAACATGTCGCTGCCGGCCCGCCCGGCAACCAGCCGCACTGCCGCCTGCCCGAACGTCATCTGGCCAGGCGGGCGGCCGCGCACGTCAGGACCGTGCCGCCGGCGCGCCGCCCAGAAGCTCGGCCGGTGCGGTGTCCGGCCCGGCAGCAGCCGCGAAGCCCCAGGTCCGCAGCGCGTAGACCAGCGCCGCCACCACGCCAAGCGTACAGATCACGCCGAGCTCGGCCACGGCTACCTGTACGCCCTGGTACTGTGCCAACGCTCCGACGACCAGGCCGCCGATGGGCGTCGAGCCGAGGAAGAGCAGCGTATAGATACTCATCACTCGGCCGCGCAGGTGCGGCGGCGTGACTGTCTGAAGGCGGATATTTGCCGTCGAACTGAAGGTGATGCTGAAGATGCCGATCATCACCAGGATGGCCAGGATCGGTACCCACGACTGCGCCATCGCCAGCGCGATGAACAGGACGCTAAAGCCGGCCCCGCCCAGCAGCAGCCGCCGGCGCGTGGTGGTCTCCGCACGGGCCAGGAACAGCGAGGCGACGATCGAGCCAACCCCGACTGCTGAGGTCAGGGTGCCAAACGCAGCCGCGTCCGCATCGAGCACGTACTCCGCGATCAGCGGCAAGATGACCGAGAAGTTGTAGCCAAACATCCCGATCACGGCCATCAGGATGACGACGAGCAGCGCGTCTGGGGTCCGCAGCGCGTAGGCCAACCCCTCGCCGATGTGCCCGAGCAGCGACCGCCGCTCCCGAGAGGCCGCCCGCACCATCGCAATCGGCCGCATCAGCAGCAGGCCGACGATGACGGCCAGGAAGCTCGCGGAGTTGAGCAGGAAGCAGCCGGCTACGCCTACCAGCGCGATCGTCACGCCGCCCAGGGCCGGCCCCACGAGTCGGGAGACGTTGAAGACGAGCGAGTTGAGCGCCACCGCGTTCGGCAAGTCCTCGGTGCCGACTAGCTCCGAGACGAACGCCTGCCGGGTCGGATTGTCCAGCGCGTTGAGCACGCCGAGCATCAGCGCCATGGCATACAACTGCCAGAGGGTGATCCAGTTGCCCCAGGTCAAGATGCCAAGGGTAAGCGCCTGGACTAACATCAGCGACTGGGTACCGAGCAGCAGCCTGCGCTTCGGGAGGCGATCCGCCACCACTCCGCCGAACAGCGCGAAGAACAGGACCGGCAACGCCTGAAACGAGGTCAGGCTACCGAGCGCGAGCGGCGAGTCGGTCAACTGAAGGACCAGCCACGCCTGGGCGATCGACTGCATCCAGGTGCCCGTCTGGGATACCACGAGCCCGATCCAGTACAGGCGGTACTCGCGGTGACGGAGCGCGCGAAACATCTGGCGCCCGACACGCGGCTTGGCGGCGCGGGTTGACGCTGTAGGCGTCGAGGTCGTGGGTGTCGAGGGCGCGGATGCCGCTGTCGCGGACGCCGGGGGTGTGGACGCCAGGGCGTCGGCCGCCTGCGTCACGCGCGTCTCCCTGCCGCTGCCGTGCGGGTGGTGGCCTCGTCGCATGGGTCGATGCTAAGGCGAGCCTCGGAGGCGGCGTCGCCAAGCCGCTCGAGCGCCAGCATCACCCGCTCGAAGTCATCGCCAAGCTTTTCGGCCACGTCCTGTAGGAAGGAGCGTGCATCGCCCGCTAACTCCCCGAGCAGTGCGGCGCCGGCTGGGCTGAGGCTCAGCGGCGCCTGACGACGGTCGTCGGCGGCGCTGCCCCGCTCGATGAGCCCCTGCTCGACGAGCTTGATGACGAGGCCACTGGTCGTCGACACCGTGATACGGAGCGCGCGGGCGAGGGCACCCGTCGTGATCTCCGGATGGCGGCGCACGTGGTAAAGGACGCGTAGTTGGGGCAGCGTCAACCGCGAACGCTCCCACTGCCGAAGGCGGAGGGAGTCGGCGTCTCGGAAGGCGCCCCAGAAGGCACGGCGGAAACGATGGAGGCTCTGCTCGTCCACGCCGACATTGTACGGCATTGCCGTACTATCTGGCAAGACCGTAAGAGTTGGCAGCGTTGTTGCGTCGCTTCGATGCGCTGAAGCGATCCAGGGCCGCTAGATCCGCTTCCGGCCGCGCACCCGACGTCGAGTCCGGCTGCTGGGCGAACTCATCGGGACGACACTGATAGTGCCGTCGGTTTCGAGGATGGCCAGTTGCACGTCCGCGAGGTCGGCCACCCCGTGCTCGCGTAGCGCCTGAAGCACGGCATCGTGCGAGATGCCCTCGCGGCGGAGGTGGACCTCGACGAACCGTCCGCGATTCACCAGGAGAGTCGGGCTGCCGATGAGGCGTCGTTGCAGCCACGCCCAGCGCAGCCCGAGGCGGTCGACGCCAGCATTGAGGATCAGGAGCGTTGCCGCTGCGACCAGGCCACCCGCAAGTGAGGTGTCCGGACCGACCATCGCGTTCTGGACGGCGTTCGAGATGACCAGGATCACGACGAGGTCGAAGCTCGTCATCTGACCGAGTTCGCGCTTTCCCGACAGGCGCAAACCGACGAGCAGCGCGGCGTAAACCACGGCCGTCCGCACCACGGTCTGTGCGAACAGCGTCGGGTCGCAGGGAGCAAGCCAGGCCCAGACTGGCGCTGGATCGGGACACACCGCGCCCTCCTGACGCAGGCGCCCCATGCTCGGTCGTGCTGCCGCGTCTTCCCGATGGTATCCGCTTGCGTCTCTGCCCGCAGGCGGCGTCTATGCCAGCCCTATGTTAGCGGGTAGCGCCGGCCCTATTCTCGCTCCGCCGGCTGCGATGGAGCGGACGCCTGTGCACGCCGCTCAGCCAGGAGGTCGGCGAGGGCGGCCTCGAGCGTGCTCCGGCAGGCGGGCGAGCACACCCCATCGTACTTCCACCACGTCAGGAACGGAAGCCGCTTGCCGCAGACGAGGCAGAGCGCCCGGAGGTCCCGGGCAAGGTCTGGCGCGTCGAGACGGTTGCGCCAGAGCCGCTTCCACCAGTGATCGTCCTTCGGCACGATCACCTTCTCGGTCAAGGCTCCGGCATCCCGGTCGATCGCATCGGCATCCAGGGCGAACACCCTCGGGTCATGTGCTCGTGTCGTAGACGGGTGCGTGTCCGAGTGCCGCTCCGGATGCCGATCCTGGGAAGTGGCAGGTCCGTCCGAAAGCACTGTGTCAGTGGGGTCGACGTCGACGACGCCTTCACCCGGCGATGCTACTCCCCCAGCCTTCATCGACGCATCGGAGGCCGCCGACGCGCGGAGGGCTCGGAACGCCTCGACGAGCCGCTCGTGGTACTGGCGAGGTGTCACGATAACGGGCTGCGGGAGCCGCGCGAGCGACGCTGCAAGCACGCCGTCCCCAAGGTCGTGGGTGAGCCAGGCGTCCTTGTCGGCGGCTCGTACCGGCGTCGGCCAGAGTCGCAGCGGGATGACAGCAGCCTGTCGCAGATCGAGCGCGGTCCACGCGAGCGACCAGCCGCCCCACGCCTCGCTGCCTGCCACCTCGATACGGCGGGTGATGATGCCGCGCTTGACGATGGCGGCGAGGTCGTCAGGATGCAGGGACGGCGAGTAGCGAGGCCGGGCCGAACCTCGGCTGCCCGCCGTCACCGGCCCATCGAACGACTCCTCCCGCTCGTACTCGTCCCTGCCCCTTGTCGGTCTTCTACTAACTGGACTGCTCCCCGACCGGCGTTCGCGCCGGCTCCAGGGCGACCCCTCATCGCGTCGCTCGCGCCACTCACTTCGTCCGCTCGTTGTCATTCTTCATCCTCATACTCGCAGAAAAGTAGTACCATAGGAGTTACTAACATCCTTGTTACTAACTTCATTGTTACTAACTTCGGTGATACTATTCTCCTATGGCAGCATACCCACTCGAGAGGGGCTTCGTCGATCGCGAGCGTGAGCTTCGAGCCCTCGAGCGCTTCTGGTCTGCCCCAGCCGCACAGTGTGTGCCGATCACGGGTCGGCGCCGGGTGGGCAAGACCTTCCTGCTCGAGCGCTTCGCCGCCCCTCGCTTCCATGTGTACTATCGCTGCCAACTTCGCGCTACAGTACAGCAGTTACCGCTCCTCGGGGCCGTTCTCGCCCAGGCTGCCGACGACCCGGTGCTCCGTGCGGACCCGCCGTCAACCTGGCCGGCGCTCTTTGCCCTGATCGAGCGGCTGGCACGCGAGCGCCGCTTTCTCCTCGTCCTCGACGAGCTTCCGTACTGGGTGGCGCGCGATGAGAGTCTACCGTCGCTCTTACAGAACTGGTGGGACGAGCGCGGGCGTCACCTCAACCTGATGCTCGTCCTCTGCGGCTCGGCCGTGCAGATGATGGAGCGGCTTCTCACTGGTGACGCACCGCTCGCCGGCTGCGTCACCGAGCGCCTGATCGTCCGGCCGTTCGATCTACGCGCGGCGGCGGCGCTGCTCGACTTCGCTGACCCTATCGACGCGGTGGCCGCGTACGGTATTCTCGGCGGCGTTCCACTCTACTTGTCATTTATGCAGCCGGACCTCTCGATTCGCGAAAACCTGCTGGAAAACGTCATCTCGCCGACATCACGTCTCTACGTCGAGCCACAGGCTGTCTTCGCCGCTCACCACGAAGCGTACAACGCTCCCCAGGCGCTCAGCGTCCTCCGCGCAATCACACGCGGGCACCAGCGCTGGTCGGATATCGTGAATACCACCGGCCTGACGGCGGTGCAGCTTAGCCGGATCATGGAGCCGCTCACCGGCGACCTCAGCCTCGTCGAGCGGGTGCTCCCGGTCACCGAGCGGCACGAGACGAAGGCGTATCGAACGCAGTACCAGTTGAGTGACAATTTCTTCCGGTTCTGGTTCCGCTTCATTGAGCCGGCTCAGGGTCAGATCGAGTTCGGGGATGCTGACGGCGTCGTCGACGGCATTCTCGCCACTCTGCCGGAGTTCCTGGGACTCCCCTTCGAGAGCGTGTGCCGCGAGTGGATAGGTCAGGCGAGCGCTGCTGGCATCCTCCCTGAGCGGCTCACAGCCGTCGGCTCCTGGTGGAACCCACAGCATCAAGTCGACGTCGTCGGCCTGGACGCCGAGCGGCAGGTCGCGGTCACGGGCGAATGCAAGTGGCGCAATCAGGGCTTTACCTGGGCAGACCTGGAGACCTACCTCGGCCACGTCCAGGCGCTCGCCGGTGCCGCGCCGGTCCGCCCCGATCTGACGCACCTGCTCTTCAGCAAGGCCGGCTTCGACGCGCGCGTCCAGACGTGGGCCGCCAACTCCCGCGCCCGTCTCATCACACCGAGCGATCTCCTGACGCTGCCACAACGCGGCGCCGCACAGAGCGATGTGTAGGAGTCCCGGCTCCCAGCTAGGGTTCGCGGGTGGCGGGGCCGGCGCGCTTCTTGGCGTCGAGGAGGCGCGCTCCAAGGGCTGACGAACTAGCCGTCCGGGCGGATCCGGCCGCGACGGCCGTCCCCGGCGGCGCGCTGCCACGTGCCGCCGCACCCCGCCGTCCATTGACGAGGCCGGTCGGCTCGATGGCGATGCGGCTCTTTGCGGCGAGCAGCCTGGATGCGGCCGGCGCAGCCGCGCGGCGGGCCCGACCGAGCCAGTTGTCCAACACGTAGGCCCAGGCCCGCTCCACCTCCATCCAGCCGAAGCGCAGCCGCCGCGCCGCCACGTCGAAGACGAAGAGCAGCGCCGCCAGCACCAGCAGCGGCGGCCAGAGGTCGCGCGGCTGGCCCTGCACGCGCCGATCCTCCGTGAAGATCGTCTTCGGATCGACGACCACGTTCCCACTCGTCGCCGCTGCGATCCGGCCCAGCAAATCCGGATTCGCCCGCAAGTCGCGGTACTCCTGCGAGTACGGAATCACGAAGCCAGCCGGCCGCGTCCCCTGGATAGTCCCGTCCTGACCGGACTGAGTGACGTTCAGGAAGTACGCCCCCTCCGGGCCAATTGGGATCGTCGTCTCGTACCGTCCGGGCGCCACTTGCGGCAGCGTCACCTCCGACTGGGTGTTCGACGGATCGACAATCGTCGCCTTCGTCTGAAGAAAGTTCTGGTAGCTCTTATCGTCGCCGACGCTGTCGACGGTGACGCGCGCCGTCGAGCCTTCAGGAGCGATCTGCACTTGCAGGTTGCGGTCGACGGGGGCCGGGATCGTGCGCTTCACCACTTGCGCCCAGAAGCGGCTGAAGTCCGGCCAGGTCAGCCAGTCCTGCGCCCAGCGGTTCTTGGCGTCGGACGTCCAGGCGACCACGTGCCCGAGGCCGTACTGCCACTCCGAGAGGATCGGATCGACCTGATTCGAGACCAGGAGCACCTGGCTGGTCGGCTTCGGCGTGGTCGAGACGTAGCCGAGCAGGGGTGGCATCTGGCTGACGTCGATGCCGTCGAAGATCGGGCTGGCCCCGACCTGGCTCGGGCGGAACGGCTCCTCGACGATGGCCGCCCGCGCCACTTCCTGGGTGTCCTTGATGACCATCTGTGGCACTTCGAACGGGTCGTTCCCCTCGAAGTAACGGCCGCGGCCCTGCTCGGCGAGGCGGCGGAGCAGCGCGAAGTCGGCATCCGAGCCGATCGCGATGGTCGAGAGGCTGACGTTCGCCTGGGCCATCTGCTGGCTCAGCGTGTCGTAGTCTCCGCCGCTCGAGAGGCCGTCGGTCAGGAGGAGGATGTGCTTGACCTTGGCCTCGCGCTGCGCGATGTCGTTGAATGCCGTCTCCAGAGCCGGGAAGATCGCGGTCCCGCCGCCCGGACTGATCGACCCGATCTGTGCCTGCACGGTGGCCGGGTCGTCGAGCAGGGCCGTGGGAACCACCCAGCGGGGCGTGTCGTCAAACGAGATCACACCGACCTGATCCTGCTCGCTCAGCAGTTCGGTGGCGCGGATGGCGGCTTCCTTGGCCAGATCCATCTTGGAGGAACCTGGCCCACCGGCCATACTTCCCGAAGCGTCGATCACCAGCATCAGCGCCACGCTTGCGGTCAAGGTTCGGCCGCGCAGATCCATACGGACTGGCAGCGCATCCTCGAGCGGCGTGCGATTGTAGCGGCCAACGCCGTAGCTATCGTCACCGCCGATCACGACAAGGCCGCCGCCCAGGTTCTGGACGTACGAGTTGATGGCGCGCATCTGGCTGGTCGTCAGGTCTTCGGCCGGGACGTTCGCCAGGACCACGCTCTCGTAGCTGCGTAGCGTCGGTAGGTCGAGGATCGCGGCGCTCGTCTCCTTCACGTCCACATCGAGGCCCGCCGCCGTCAAGGCATCGGCCAGATACTTCGTCTCGCCCGACTGAGCCTCCACCAGCAGGACGCGCGGCTTTCCGGTGACGACGGTGTAGCTGCCGCCCTCGTTGTTCTGCACGAAGGTGTCGGCCGAGGCTTCGATCTCCACGCTAAACAGATGGAAGCCGGGCGACAGCGGCTCCTGGGGCAGGACGATGTTGTTCGCACCCTGGGTCAGGTTGAGGTCCTGGCTGGCCAGCAGTCGGCCGTCAGCCAGAAGGTGGACTTTCGCCCTGGTGTCCTGGGTCGCGTCGAGCGCGAGTGTCGCCGAGAACGTCTCGCCCTCGCGAACGAACTGCGGCGTCTCCAGTTGCCGAACGAGCACCTCAGGGCCGGCCTGCTGCGCGAGTGGTGCAACGTAGATCGGGACGCCGGCCGCGTTCGAGATCCTGGCCTGATCGAGCGCCTTGCCGACATTCTCGTTTCCGTCCGAGACCACGACGATCTTACGGGCCATCGTGCTCGGCAGCGTCGCCAGGGCGAGGCGGATCGCGCCAGCGATGTCGGTCTTGCTGCCGTCCACGATCGATGCGATTGGCCTGACCGAGCGGGCTGGTCCGAGCGGTTGGTCGAGCACCGCCTGACCCCCGAACGCGACGACGGCCGCGCGGTCACGCTCGTTCATCCCGGCCATCGCATCGCGGAGGAACGCTAGCTCGCGCTCACGCATCGGCGGCGTCACGCTGTCCGAGACGTCCACCAGGAAGGCGACCGCCTGCTCGTCGGCGCGGCCGATGGCGCGTGGGCCAGCCAACCCGAGGATCAGGAGACCCACGATCGCGAGACGCACTCCCAGCACGAGGCGGCGCCGCTGGAGCGGCAGATGCGTCCGACTGACCCGATCGATCAACCAGAAGGCCGGCAGAATCAGCAGGAGGAGCAGGGCGAGCGGCTGGGTGAAGTCGAACGTCATCGTGTCAGTCCTGACCGAACCGAAGGGAGCCTGCTCGCACGCCCGCCATGCGCCTGGACACCGCGCCAACCGAGCACCGTGCGCTCGGCAGACACGGCTCGGCCGTGCCGCCCGTCCACGCCGCTGGGGGCGGCGCCGGCTGCGTATCCGACGAGCGCACGGTCATGAGTGGCCATTCGTGGAAGCGCCTCCGAACCGATCTGCATCTGCCAGCCTAGACCAAAGCCAGGGCGGGATTTGTGGGATCGTACTGAGGGTGCATGGAGATTTCACCGTGGCTTTGGTTTAGCTTCGACGATGGAACCAGAACCATTCGACGAGCAGGAGCACGATGGCCGGCGGGACCAGCCAGGTCCAGATCTCATGATTGACCGGAACGAGGCTCACGGGGCCGCCCGCCTGGAGCGTGCGCCCGGACCCGAGTGCAATCGACTTCGGCCGGACGTCGGATTCGACCTCATCGGCGGCGTTCACGGCGAATGGCTCCTCGAGCAGCGTCTGGCCGGCCGCGCGCTGAAGGATGGTGTACAACCCGGGGTGGGTCGTATCCTCGAAGGTCAGGGGCTGGCCCTCCGGCCGGAACGTCTCGCTCGGGCCATCCTGCCGGCGCACGATGATCTCCTCCGCCTGTGCGACCGGCTGAAGCGGCATCGGCTCGCCCGGCCGCAGGTCGGCCTGGGCCGCCTGGGTGCTCGGCTGGAGGTAGCCGAGGATGTTCGCCATCAGGATCGGGAAGGCTGCCGAGAGCGGCAGGTTCGACTGGCGTAGATCGAACGGCAGTAGTACGACCCGCCGACCGTCCTGCTCGCCAGCGAGCATCAGCGGCAAAGTGTCGCCCTGCACGAGCGTTCTCGCCCACGATGGTGGTGTGATCCGCTGCGCTCGTGCAATCGCCACGTCACGCAGGTCGACGAAGTGAAGCAGCGGATCCTCCCGGTTCCAGTCGCGGATGACCGGCCGGCGAACCTCCCCCTCGATGGTGAACAGAGACGACTCGGTCGGGTTGACGATCAGCGCGTTGCCGCGCGGCAGCACGTCGGGCACGAAGCCGTCGAACACAACGATGTCGTAGCGGTCCGCGTCGATCGAAGGATAGCGGCGCGGCGCGACCCGCGAGACGTCGCCGGCCGGCAGCAAGCTCAGCACCTTCTCGAGGAAGAGGTTGCCGTTCGACACGAGCAGGACTTCGGCCGGCCGTCCGACGTTCAGAACGGTGTAGGCCGTGTTGTCGACCGGGTAGACGTCCGTGCCCGCCAGCCGGGCCTCGACGGCGCGCGCCCCTATCGGGAGATCGGTAAAGACGTAGTCCTGCGCGGATGCGTCGTCGCCCTCAGGCGCGAGCGTGACCTCCCGACTCTCGGTGACGTTACCGTCCACAACCAGCGACAGGGTGCTCGTGAACGGTGCATCGGCGTAGTTGCGGACACGCCCGAAGACCTGGAACTGATTGGCGTTCTGAGGGTCGGCACGGGCCGCGAGCGCGGTGATTCCCTGATTGTCGCCGCTCGTGCCGATCTGGGTCAGGCGAATATCGAGCGGCTCGGCCTCGTCGCCGCCGATCCCGCCATACGAGCCGTCCGTAAACAGGAAGATGCGCAGGCGCTGCTGCCCGCCGTTCGGGCCATCCGCCGCCCCGAGCGAGCCGGCGAGCGCCAGCGCCTGGCCCATGTCGCTGCGGCCGTACGTGACCTCCGCGCCGTCAATCGCCCGCTCCAGCGCCGCCCGGTCGCCCGTCGACGGCATCAACACGGTCGGCTGCACGCCAGCCAGGATCACCGTCCCGACCGAGCCCTCAGCCAGTCCGCGCACCGTATCCTTCGCGGCGCGCCGAGCGGCCTCGAACCGGCTCGGCTGGACGTCGGTCGCCTGCATACTCGCGCCGGCGTCGAGCACGATGACGGCGTGCACGACTTCTTCGGCCTGAGCCACGTAGAACGGGCGGGCGAGCGCGAACACCAGCAACCCGACAACCAGCAACTGGAGGATCAGCAGGATGCTCCAGTGGAAGCGCTGCCACGGCTCGTGGGCGGCAAGGTCGCGGAGCAGATCCTGCCAGAGGTAGGTGCTGCCGACGACATATTCCTGACGCCGGACCTTCAGCAGATAGAACAGCACCAGGATCGGGATCAAGACGCCGAGCGTCAGCCCGAGCGGCGCAAGAAAGCTCATCGGAGGACGCCCCGCCGGCGCAGGCTGTCGAAGAGCACCACTTCCAGGCGCTCGCTCGTCTGGATGCGCTGGTACGCCACGTCGTGGCGGGCGCAGAACGACTCGATGGCGCGCGTCCAGGTACGAAAGCGGTCGGCGTAGCGGTCGAGCGCTTCCTGGTTCAGGGTAATCGCGACTTCATTGCCGGTTTCGCGGTCGACGAGCGTCAGGTCGCCGCCCATCGCGGGCTGAACTTCCTCCGGCGCGAGCAGGTGCAGGACCGTTACCTCGAAGCGGCGATCCAGCAGCCGGCGTATCCCCTGCTCGAACTTCGGCGTGAGCAGGTCGCTGATGAGGATCGCCAATCCCGGCTCGGCACGGCGGGCATACATATCGAGCGCGGCGTCCAGGTCCGTCTCACCGTGATCGTGCTCGCGCTCGAGGAACTGGACGAGCCCGGCCAGCGAGCGACGGCCCCAGGCTGGCCCGAACGTCGTCGCCTGCGGGCCGGAGAGCGTGGCCACCGCCAGGCGCGTCGAACCGGCCAGCACGATATAGCCGAGCGCGGTGGCGAGCCGCGAGGCGTAGTGCAACTTGGTCGGCGTGCCCCAGTCCATCGACCGGCTGACGTCCACCAGGACGTGCGCGGTGAGGATCTCCTCCTCTTCGAACTGCTTGACGTAGAGGTTGCCGGAGCGGCGGTAGATGTTCCAGTCCACCGAGCGGGGATCGTCACCCGGCGTGTAGTGCCGGTAGTCGACGAACTCGATCGAGGTGCCCTTCCGGATGCTGCGGCGGTCGCCCTTACCGCGTCCAGCCACCCGTCGACGGCTCACGAGCGACAGCCGCTCGAGCCGTTCGAGGAAGCCGGCCTCGACCAGCGTCTGCTCGGGCACCCTACTCTTCCTTCGTCGCCAGCAGGACGTCCGAGATGACGCGATCCGCGGTGATCCCTTCGGCGTCAGCCTCGAAGTTGAGGATCACGCGGTGCCGCAGCGCCGGCAGCGCGACCGCCCGAATGTCCTCGAATGCGACGTTGAAGCGCCCTTCGAGAATGGCCCGGATCTTCGCGCCGAGCACGAGCGACTGCAACCCACGCGGGCTCGCGCCATAGCGCACGTAGCGCTTCACCGTCTCGGCCGTCTCCGGACGGTCGGGATGGGTACGGGTGGTGAGGCGAACCGCGTACGCCAGCACCGGCTTCGCGATCGGCGTGTCGCGGGCAAGGTCCATCATCGCGATGACCGTCGGGCCGTCCGCGACCGGCTCGGCACGCGGCGGGCGGCCGCCGGTCGTCCGCTCCGCGATGGTCAACAGCTCTTCTTCGGTCGGGTAGGTGACGGTGAGCTTGTAGAAGAAGCGGTCGAGTTGCGCTTCAGGGAGCGGGTACGTCCCCTCCATCTCGATTGGGTTCTGGGTCGCCATCACGAAGAACGGGCGCTCCAGCGCGTAGGTCGACTTCGCGACCGTGACACGGTGCTCCTGCATTGCTTCGAGCAGCGCGGACTGGGTCTTGGGGGTCGCCCGGTTGATCTCGTCGGCGAGTACGAGGTTGGCGAACAATGGTCCCGGTTGGAACTGGAAGCCGCGCAGGCCGCCATCCTCGGCGATCACGTTCGTCCCCGTAATATCAGCAGGCATCAGGTCCGGGGTGAACTGGATCCGGCTGAACGACAGGTCGAGGACGTCGCTGAGGGTCCGGACTAGCATCGTCTTGCCGAGGCCGGGCACGCCTTCGAGGAGCGCATGGCCGCCCGCCAGAACGCAGGTCAGGATGCCTCGGACAACCTCGTCTTGCCCGACGATGACCTTGCCGACTTCTTCTTCGATCGTACGTGCGATGCGGATGAAGTCCGGCGGAGCGAGCTGGAGTGGAGCGGTTGCCATAGCATGTTCCTCAGCGTGGGCATGGTGTGGAGCGTACCGCGTTGGCGGCAACGCGAGCGACGTTTCGAGGGTACCTTCTCACCGGTCGGGCTACCGCTGGCCATCCGGGGCAAGGCTCGTGAAGTAGTCCTTGACCAGATCCTTCAGGCCAATCGGGATGTAGGTGTTCTGGAGGCTCTCGGAGGCGCGCTCCTGGTACTGCGCGTAGACCTGGCTGTAGCCAACCTGCGCGTCGTTCGCGATCCCCTGCTGCGGGTCAGGGTTGGTGAACGCGTCGTCTGGCTGGAACGGCTGATCCTGGTTCACGCGCTCTTGCCGGGAGCCTGCAAAGCCGGGATCGTAGATCGCTTCTGAGCGCGGATTCGAGCCAGTACCCGCGCCCGAGCCGCCGGGCTGGTCGCCTGACGACTCGTCGCCGTTCTGGCCCTGCCCCAACTGACCCTGGCCACCGGGCTGAGCGTCGCCGTTCTCACCCTGCCCCTGTTGGCCTTGCTGACCCTGTCCCCGCTGCCCCTGCTGGCCTTGTCCCGGTTGACCCTGGCCTTGCCGGCCCTGGCTGTCCTGGCCTTGCTGCCCCTGCTGACCGGGCTGGCTGCGCGCCTGCTGATTCTGGCCCTGGGCCTGCTGCATCGAACGGCTGACCTGAGAGCGGCTCTGCTGGATCTGTGATAGTGCCCGCTCGCGCTCGCTGCCGGCTCGCAACTGGCCGGCCGCCTGCTCGAGCGCGTCGGCAGCCTGATTCAGCCCCTGCTGGGTGTCCTCCTGGTTTCCCTGCTCCATGCCGTTCGCCGACTGCTGCAAACCCTGGCCGAGGGCTGGATTCGACCGTGCGGCCCGCTGGCCAGCTTGCCGCATCGAGCGCGCCAGCCGGGAGCGGTCGGCCGGCGACATCTGGTCCATCTGCTCGCCGATCTGGCGTAACTCCTCGGCAGCGCGGTTGTAGTCGCCGCGTGCCAGGCTGGTGCCGGCATCGCGTGTCCGAGGATCCTGCGCCATCGCGCCGGCCAGGGAAGCCAGCGCATCCTGTAAGTCCTCGCCGTTGAGACCGCGCATCGCCTGGAGCCGCTGCTCCAACGCCGCGAGCGCTGCCAGCGACTCTTCGCCATTGTTGGCTCGCTGATCGAGCGCAGCCGCCGCGTCGCGGAGCGCCCGCTCCACCTGCTGGAGGTCCGGGCTCTGGTCGTCCGCATTGGCGGCAGCTATTTGATCCGCCGCCTTCTCCAGGCGGTCGGCCTCCTGGTGAATGGCCTGCTGCACCTGCTCGCGCTGGCGAACCGTCTGATGCATCGGGTTGGGCCAGACGGCCAGCCCGATCACGAGCAGGAGCGCGAGCAGCGTGCCGTTCACCTCCCGCCAGGAGAGGCGAATCGGAAAGGCGTCGACCGGCTCGACCTGTCGCAGATGAGCCAGCGCGTCGCTCAACTGAAGATCGGCGAGCGGCACGGCGGTCCCGGCATCACGGGATTGAAGCTCGACGGCGGTTGTGATCCGTTCCTTGAAGCCGAGTTGACGGTCAGTCAGACGGGCGATCTGGGCCATCGAAGGCTGCCAGAAGGCGAGCACCAGCGCCCCCAACGCCGCCAGCCCGAGCGGGATCGCCGGCAGCACCGACGTTGGCACGACGTACGGGAAGAAGCGGGAGCCGGCCAGCCAGAGAGCGGCTAGCACGAGACCGAGTAGGATCAATCGCACCGCCCAGGTAGCGATGACCTGGAGCCTGATGACTCGCCCGATCAGGGTCAGCCGACGCCGAAGCTCGGCGCTCTCACGCGTGCCGAAGCCCGGCCGCTGTGTGGTCTGCGAACTGGTGGCGCTCATTCGGCCCCCTGGCTCAGGAGCGCCCGCGCCCAGCGGTGCTCCTTGAGGCGATGGCACGGATCGATCGCGACACTGCTCAGGCCGAGGAACACGGCGGTGAGAAGCAGATACAGCACGAGCGTCAGCGCCCAGCGGGGGTAGCGCAGCCCGCCGATGCCGAACAACTCCTGCTGCGCGGTGCCGTCGATGAGCGGCCGGTAGGTGAAGGGCAAGATCTGTGCGACCTGATTGGAGATGCCCTCGGGCAGCGAGAAGAGGGTGATCCAGGGATTCAACGCCAGGAGCGGACGAACCGTTCCCTCCATCTGTGCGGCGGCACCCAGGACGTAGATCGCCAGCGTTCCCATCCCGAGCACGAAGACGATCCCATAAGCATAGAGCGCCGCCACGGCCGACGTGCGCCCGAGCGCCGAGCAGAAGACGCCGATGGCCGAGAACAGACCGATCGTCGCCAGCAGCAGAACCACCGTCAGCACCAGGTCGATCGGACCGACGCCGCCGAACATCCAGGCCATCGCGAAGCCGGGGACGGCCGTCAGGGCGACCAGCAGCACGAACGTCGCCGAGGCGGCAAGTTTCCCAAATACGATCGAGAACGGTGCCAATCCAGTTGAGAGCAGCAAGTCGAAGGTGCTCTCCTCGCGCTCGCCGCTCACCGACGAGGCGGCCACCGCTGGCGCGATCACCCCGATTGCGGCCAACAGACAGAACGCCATCGCGAAGAAGAGGAAGACCCCTCTATACGCGCCGATCAGTCCAGTCAGCGTCATCGCGCTGCCCGACGTGCTGCTGGAGCCGATGACCGGCACGATCGTCGGCACGCTGACGATCACCACCCAGAAGCTGCCGAGCACCAGCCCGGTGAACGCCACGACCATCAGGGTCAGGATCACGTAGGAGAGCCGCCCCTGGAGCCGCGACGCGAGGTCTTTCATCACGATCGCCGTCCAGATCATGCCCGCCCCCTCGCCATGCTTCGCTCACGCAACGACATCACACCCCCGATCCGTCGCCGCCGGTACCCGGCCCGGTCGCACCCTCACCCGGCCGCGCC
Source organism: Chloroflexota bacterium (assembly GCA_020845495.1). Next base: position 247,996 of record JADLFM010000023.1, on the reverse strand, counting down.
CTCGCCCAGTCACGCTCCGGCCAGTCACGCTCCGGCCAGTCACGCTCCGGCCGATCACGCCGACAGCCGCCCATCGCCCTCCGCGAGCGCCGCCGAGATCTCGTCGAGCCCCTCGGGGCCGGGGCCGAAGCGGCTCACCTGCGCCCCTGACCCCACGAGCCGCTCGAGGAGCGCCGCCAGCCCTGCGCGATCGCCCTCGTAGACGAACGAGATGCCAATATCCCGATCGTCCAGATCGAGAACGCCCGGCTGTTGCACCAGCAGTGAGGCCAGCGCCTCGCGCTCGCCGACCACGTCCAGGTGGACGCGCCGGCGGGACGGGCCATCGCCGCCAAGCGCCGCCGCGACCGGCATCACGGTCGTCAGCCGCCCCTCACGCAGCACCGCCAGCGAGTCGCAGACCTGGGCCAGATCGGCTAACAGGTGGCTCGCGACGAGCAGGGTGATTCCCATCCCGCGCACTTCCTTGAGCACCTCGATCAGTTCGAGACGGCCGCGCCCATCCAGGCCGCTCAGCGGGTCATCCAGGAGTAAGATTGGTGGGTTGTGCAGGAGCGAGCGTGCCAGCGCCAGCCGCCGCCGCGACCCCCGCGAGAGACTGGCCGCCTCTTCCTGGCGCGCGTCGTACAGGTCCACGACCCGCATCATCGTGTCGACGGTGCTGCGGCGCTCCCACTGCGAGACGCCGCTTGCCCGCGCGAAGAACTCCAGGTATTGGAGAATCGTCAGACGTGGGTACACCCCGAACTGCTCCGGCACGTAGCCGACCCGCCGTCGTACGCCGGTCGCGTCAGTGCGGGTGTCCAACCCGTCGACGAGCGCACGGCCGGAGGTTGGGCGGACCAGGGCAGCCAGTACCTGGAGCAGCAGGCTCTTACCGGAGCCGTTCGGGCCGACTAGTCCCACGGCGCCGCCCTCGCTGACGCTCAGCGAGACGTCATCCAACGGGCGCCGCCCATCGCGAGCGACGGTCAGGTGGTCGAGCTCGATCAGTGCCACGCGCGTCCTCCCACGATGGCCTGCCCGGATCCGGCAGCCGGCCCGCCAGCGGAAGCAGGCATAGAGTGGCTGGGCGTAGCGTTCCACAGCGGCGCACGTTCCCACGGGCTCGGGGTAGAGCGGCCCAGGCGGAGCGTATCGCGGAGCCGCTCCCCCATCGATCGGGCGGTCATCGCATCAATCCGGAGGCGGTCACGTCGAAGCGGCTGAAGCTCACGCCCGTCGCCGCGCTATCCGGCGGCGGCTTGAAGGTGTACCGCACTCGCACGTCGCCGGCCGCCGAGATGTACGGCGCAGGATCTCTGACGAGATTCCGTCCGAACCCGACGATCCGGTCTTCCCACTCGGCACGCCGCCAGTTGTAGAGCGAGACTTCGCCGAGCGCGACCCCTGGCGAGGGTGCACCGCGTAGCCGTCCGTCGATGTTGACGTAGATGCCGTCGGTCAGAAACCTGGATGGGCCAGCCGGCAAGCTGAACTGAAAGGCAATCGACTCGCCGCTCGCCAGATCGAAGCTGCCGTACTGCTGACGGTTGAGCGTGGTCGCGCCAAGCTGCCGCCGGATCACGACCTGGGGCGGTAGCTCCCCGTCGTAGCCCTTGGTCAGCCCAACCGGCAGCGACGAGATGAAGAGGGTGTTGTCGACGACGCCAGGATGCGCATCCGCGATGGCGATCGACAGGGCGGGCGTGTCGAGCCAGCCAAGCAAGGTCGGCCCGGACACGTCAAGCCGCGTAAAGTTGAAGCCAGACCCGAACGCCGAGTCGAGGATGTCGCGACGCGCCGCGTCCGCCTGACGGCGTCCGGTCACCGGGCCCGGGTAGAGCAAGCTCGAGAAGGAAGTCGGCGGGCCGAAGCCGGCCGACGCCCCGGTCCCCAGCGCGATGGAGACATCTCGGCTCTCGCCTGAGCGGAGGTCGCCGAGCTTGACGACCTGGTAGTCCACGATCAGGGCGGCATCGGAGAGTTTGACGCCGAGGCCGTTCGTGATCGTCCCGACAATCTGCCGCCCATCGACCTTGAGGTCGGACTGGAGGCGGCCCGATAGATCCAACTGGCTGTCCACCGAGAACGTCCCAAGCGAGCCAGCCGGCAACTGGAGGCCGCTCACCATCGGGGTCACGCCATCCACGACTTTGAGCTGCCAGCCCTGAGCGTCCGGATTCGGGTCGCGTGGGAAGGGAAAGAACAGGCTACTGATAAGAGCGGAATCGTTGGCACGCGCGTCGAGTGCGGCAGGCTGCCGTGAGAGGACACTGACGTAGGTGCGCCCGTAGAGCGGGGATGTCGGGTAACCTCGCACCAGCGACACCGTATTGACGATGACGTTGCTGTCGCGCACGGCACCGGCCAGGGTGAACGTCCCTACGGCCGCAATGGCGGTAATCAACGGGATCGTCACGAACGACCAACTCGTTCGCCCGAAGCGCTTGAGGAAGAGATAGTTCGCCGGGCCGACGGCCAGCGCGTAGAGTGCCAGCGCCACCATCATGAAGCCGGGCGTCGGCCCGCCAAGCGCCGAGATGTCGACCATCGCGTTGCGCGGGATGCGGCCCCAGCCGGCAAAGGTGTTCATCACCGACGAGGTCAGTCCGACGCCGCCAGCGCCGTGCGCGAGGACGTAGCGCCAAAGGTTCGGGGCACCGGCCCAGGATCGGAGCGGCTCGGTCGATGGATCGACGGCCAGGTAGATGACCGTCCCGTGGCCCCGCCGTGCCACCGCCATGAGCGGCATTCCGTCCTGCTCGGCGGCCGGGTTGCCGTCGGTCAGACTAGCCTGTGAGACGAGCCACGGCCCGGGCACGCCGATCGCCTCGCCGGCGGCAAGGTCAGTCAGCGCGTCAAGGTTGTCGAGGCTGGCCAGCCCGTCCACCTTCACCGGCAGCAGCTCTGGTGGCAACCCGGCGAAGGTCTTCTGCCAGGTCGAGCCGCCGATCGTGATCAGCATCCCGCCGGCATGGACCCAGGACGAGAGCGCCTCCCGCTGGCTGTCCAGCATGGTGCTGGTCGAGATGTTGTCGAAGATCAGGCAGTCGAGCGAGGCGAGCAATTGCGGACGACTCGGCAGATCCGGGACATCGAGGTGCGCGATCCGGGCCCGCCGAAGCGGCAGTGGCAGCTCCAGACCCGGCAGGAAGTCGAAGGCAGGGCCGCTCCGCGACAGCACGCCGCACAGGAGATCGCCGGCGGCGACGCGCGTCAACTGGACATCCTGCTCGGTGATAACGGTCTCACCCTCGACGAGCCGAGCCGTGATCTTCTGTCCGGTCGAACGGAGCTCGGCCTCGAGCAGGATGCGCTTATGGGCGCGGCGGGGCAGCACTGCCGGCGCGGTGTAGATTGCCGGCGCGCGGGTGTAGGTGCCCCGGCTCACGTTCGTATCGGTGACGACGATCTGGATCTCGCCGTTGATGTCCGGGCCGTCGTTCCGCACGTCGACCTCGAGTGGGAGCCAGCTCCCAACCTTGCCGAGGCCCTCGTACCCAGCCTGAACCGTCATCTGCACGGACGGCGCGGCCGCAACCGGGTGTGACGGTGGCGCCACGGACCAGATGCTCGCCAGAGCGAGCACGATCGGCCACCACCTCATGCGCCAGATCCGTGACGCAGCATCCTCGACGCTCCTGGACGCCGGCACCCTGCACGAACCCCGTCATTATAGCAGCGGGATCCGGGCGCTCTGGCGAGTACGTCACGCGCTAGATGCACGAGGCGTGCCGTGGATAGGAGCGCGAACGGACCTACCATGCGAGGAAGGTAACGGCCCAACGGTCGCGCCGTCCACATTTTCCGTCGAGTTGGAGGCGGGTCAGTCCAGGCGGTGAGACCGCGTCGATCCTCCCTACCGAAGCTGCCCCATCGGTCCGGCGGGCGCGCGTGGAACGAGCACGTGGTCCGGTCGCACGGGGACCGTCCGCCAAATGGAGACGGCGCGCCAGCGGCCAGCACTCACAGGCCCGCCACGCCGAGCCTGGCCTCAGCTCCGAGCGCCGCCGTGGCTCACAGGCCCGCCTCACTGGACCTGGCCGACGAGGGAGCGACCAGCAGGGGCGGAGGTGGACATAGCCTTCGGGCACCTTGAACCACGGCGCTGCTTCCGTCATGCCAGCGCGACGCGGTCAGGCTGGGATTGTTGCCCCGATCTCATGCCACACCTACGTTTGCAGGCGTGGGTTGGATGTATCGCCTGAACGGCGTGTGGACTGATTGCCGCCGTGCTTGCCGCCGCAGTCACCGCCGTGCTTGCCGCCGTGCTCGCCGTATGGCCTGGCCGACCGGGCTGAACCGAGCGGTCCAGGCCGGCTCGGGCCGGAGGAGCGGTCTCCAGGTCAGCCCCGGAAGCGTCCCCCTCATGCTCAACCATCGGGCGCGGCGCGTCCTGCACCCTCACCGAGCCGGCACCGACGTGTCGTCAGGCGATACCGACTACGATGCCGAGCGCACGCTGAAATCGGTCGGTCAGGACGGCTGCGTCGGGCTGGAAGTACGGCGTCGGTGCCGCCTCGGGTGTCGTGCGGACGTGCAGTAGCATCGGGCCAGACGTGGCACGGCGACGCGCCTCGGCTAGCACATCCCGCAGGCCAGCCGGATCGTCCGCCCGCAAGACCGGCAGCCCGGCTCCCTCCGCCAACGCCCCGAGGTCGACGACGGACGCGGCCGTCGCCTGTCCGCCGGTCGAGCAATGCACGCCGTTGTCGACCACGATCCAGATGAGACCCGGCGGTCGAACCATCGCCACCGTCGCCAGGGCGCTCAGGCCCATCAGGAAGCCGCCATCGCCGTCGACTGCCGCGACGATCCGTCCACCCAACCCCAGCGCCAGTCCGAGCGCCGTCGATCCAACTGCCCCCATCGAGTTCAGCAGGTAGAGGTGATTGTCGCGCGTGCCCAGGCTCGCCAGTTCGCGCGATGCCACGCCGCACGAGGAGACGAGCGGGTCGCCCGCGAATGCCTCGGCGATGATGGCGAGTGCGTCGAGATGGGCGAGTCGCGCGGGTGGCGCGCTCGTCATACCGCCGCCTCTGGGTGACCGGCCTTCAAGTCTGCCAGGAGGACGGTCGGGCGGCGAGCGAGGCGGCTCGCCTTCCACGCCTCGACCACGACGCCTTCCCAGGCTCGCAGCGGCACACGGTAGTCCAGGTCGAAGCGCGGCACCCGGGCGGCGTCGAGCATGGCCGGCACGCCATCGGCGTACTCGTGGACGACAGCGTTGATCTCGCGGAGGCCGCCGGTGCGGGTGGCGAGAATCAGCACCGGGATGTGGTACGCCTTCGGCAGCGTCGCCAGGACAGTCAATGCGTTGCCGAGGCCGGTGTCCTGCATCATCAGCAGAGGCCGCCGGCCAGCGAGCGTCAGACCGGCCGCCATGCCGACCGCCTCGGACTCCACTCCGGCCACGATTGCGCGTACGCCGAGCGCTGGCACGAGTCGATCGAGAACCGGTCGGGCGGTGGAGCAGGGCACGTAGATCAGGAAGTCGACACCAATCCGCTCGACGGCCGCGAGGATCGCCTCGGCCGGCGAGCGGACGGGTGCGCGCTCATCCGACGCCGCGCCCGCCCGGTCCACGATACGCTGTGCTGGTGTCATCAGATGACCAGGATACGCCGGCTGGCGAGTATCGCGCATGACGTCCCGTCCGGTGGCCATCGTCCGGTGAGGGCCGCTACACTGGCGGCGGGCTCGTCCGGCGCACCGGCGGCGAGCTCTCCGGCTCCTCGATCTTACGCCAGATCTCCTGAGGGTGGAACCATGACGCTGCTGCTGAACCGCGCCGAGTTAGAAAAGCTCCTCGACGTCACCTCCGTCATCGACGCGGTCGAGCGTGGCTTTGCCGACTACTCGGCCGGCAAGACGGTCTCACCGGTCCGGACCGCGGTTCGCGTCACCGATCCACCGGGCGTCCTGCTCATCATGCCCTGCGCGATGACCGAGTCGAAGGCGCTCGGGACCAAGCTCGTCTCGGTCTACGTTCAGAACTCCACGCGCAACCTGCCGGTCATTGGCGCGCTGTACGTCCTCGCCGACTACGAGACCGGCTTCCCCCTGGCCGTCATGGACGCCAGCTATACGACTGGCCTGCGTACCGCCGCCGCCTCGGCCGTCGCGACGAAGTATCTGGCACGTGAGGACAGCAAGACGCTCGGGATCTTCGGGACGGGCGTACAGGCGGAGTTCCATGCCCTCTGTATCCCGGCGGTCCGGCAGATCGAGCGCATCCTCGTCTGGGGCCGCTCTCCCGAGCACGCTCGCGACTTTTGCGCGCAAATGGCCGGACGCGTCTCGGCCGAACTCCGGCCGGGCGGCTCAGTGGAGGAGGTAGCGGCCTCCGACATCGTCACGACGTGCACGACCAGCCCGACGCCGCTCTTCTCCGGTGCGCTACTCCAGCCGGGGGCGCACGTCAACAACGTCGGCTCGCACGCGCCGGGCGTGCGGGAGATGGATACGGAGTCGATCGTGCGGAGTACCGTCGTGGTAGACGGCTACGACGCGGCCTGGGCCGAGTCCGGCGACATCCTCATACCACTCGGGGAAGGCGCGATCGGCCGCGAGCACGTCGTCGCGGAGCTTGGCGAGATCGTCGGGGGCAAGAAGCCGGGCCGGCAGGGTCCGGACGAGATCACGCTCTTCAAGTCGAATGGGCTAGCGTTCCAGGACCTGGTGGCGGCCGCCCTCGCCGCCGAGCGCGCCTCCGCCCAGGCCGTCGGGACGGAGTACGCCTTTAGCTGACCGAAGAGGTCGGGCGGCCGTACGGACATCTCTTCCGGCCGCCCGATCGCCGTCGGCCCGGTCAGCGGCGGGAGCCACGACGTTCCGTTTGAGCGCGGTAGAGGCGTCCGTCGTAGCCGGTAACGTAGAGCGCGCTCAGGTCGGCCTCACCGAAGCAGCAGTTCGTCGGGTTGGTCGGCGTCGGGTGCTCGGCCACGACCTGCCCATCCGGCGCGAAGACCGCGATGCGCGGCCCCGGCCCGCTGTCGGCCCAGCCGCACGCCGCCACGACGTTCCCCTCGGCGTCGATGCGCATGCCGTCGATCCCCCGATGCGGCCCGAAGTCGTGGAGCACGCGGTACGGCCCCAGGCTGCCATCAGCGTGAACCGGATACACCCGCAACTGGCGCGTCCCCTCCGGGGCTGGCGGCGACTCCGCGACGTAGAGCGTCCGCTCGTCCGGCGAGAGGGCCAGCCCATTCGGGCGGGCCGTATCGACGGTGACCCGGGTTACGTCGTAGCCGCCGTCTGACCGTGGATCGAGCCGATAAATCGACTCGTGCTCGAGCGCCATGCCGCTCCGGTCGCCGTAGCGTGGATCGCTGAACCAGATGCGGCCCCGGCTGTCGACGATGACGTCGTTCGGGCTGTTCAACCGCCGCCCTTCGTAGCGGTCGACGAGCACGGTGCGGCTCCCATTGGCCTCGTAGCGTGCGACCCGGCGGCCGTCACCCTTGCCCTCGCAGACGATCAGGCGCCCCTGGCGGTCGAGGGTCAGGCCGTTGGCGTCGTTCGTGTCGGTCGCAAAGACCGTGCAGGCACCTGTCGTCGGGTCGTATTGCATGATCCGGCTGTTGCGGATGTCGGCGAAACGGAGCGTACTGCCATCCCAGACCGGGCCTTCCGTGAACGAATACGGCCCGGCGACGGCTTCGAAGGTCCACATTGAGACGAGCCTCCGGCGCAGCGCGTGAGACTTCATGGGCGAAATCTGTCAGCTATAGTGCCACAGACGCAGATGGTGTCGAGCCGCCGTTGGACGCGTCGTCACGAGCGCGGCGGCTGAAGGTGATGAGCGTGCGCATCACGGACGTCAAGACCTACCTGGTGGCGGCGAACCGGCCGGGCGGCTGGGCCGCCCGCAACTGGTGCTTCGTCGAAGTCCACACCGACGAGGGAATCACCGGCATCGGCGAGGCGAGCGGCTGGCCCCGCGTGATCCAGACCGCCATCGACGACCTCAGACATGTCGTCGTCGGCGAAGACCCGACCCGCATCGAGCGGCTCTGGCAGAAGATGTTCATTGCGATGATGGGCCACGGCATGACCGGCGTCGTCGGGGCCGGCGCGATCACCGGGATCGAGATCGCGCTCTGGGACATCCTTGGGAAAGCGCTGAACAGGCCCGTGTGCGACCTGCTCGGCGGGCGGGTTCGCGACACGGTGCGGGTCTACGCCCACGCCAGCACCGTCGAGCGAGCACAGGAACTAGTCGGCCGGGGCTTCGACGCGCTCAAATGCTCCAGCCTGGAAGCGCCAGTTCGGCTGATCCGCGACGTTCGGCGGGCGCTCGGTGAGGACGTCGACCTGATGACCGATCTGCACGGCCCGCCCTGGCTGAGCGTGCGCGACGCAATTCGGATCGGGCAGGAGCTTGGCGAATACGACATCCTCTTCTACGAGGATCCGGTTCCGCCCGAGAACGTCGAGGCGCTGGCGACGGTCGCCGAAGCCATTGACGTGCCACTGGCGGCCGGCGAGCGTGTCTCGACGATCTGGGGCTTCCGCGAACTGATCGAACGGGAGATTCTCGACGTGATCCAGCCGGACATGGGCCGGGCCGGCGGTTTCAGCCAGATGAAGAAGATCGCCGGAATGGCTGAGGCGCATCACATTGCGGTCGCCCCACACGACGGTTCGAACGGCCCGGTGGCCGAGGCGGCAGCCGTCCACCTGCTGGCCTCGATCCCGAACTGCCTGATCCTCGAACACCTCGAAGATGATGTGCCCTGGCGCTACGACGTGGCCACCCCGCTCGCGATCGCGAACAGCCAGATCGAGGTGCCCACCAGGCCGGGCCTCGGTATCGAGTTCGACCCACAAGTCGCGCTCGCCCACCCGGCCGACCGTAACCTCTCGCCTCCGAGCGACGAGACGGTGGAGCAGACTTACGTCTTCCCGCGCCCGCGCCGCTCGCGCCTCTACCGGCTCCGCGACTGATCCCTACGCGGCTCCCGCGCCCCATCCCTGGCCGCCACACAGTTCACGCGCTGCCCTGGTCGACAGATGGGCCGGGCTCCGCTGCCGCCGCTGCACGCGCCTCGGCGGCGAGCGCGGCCCGCTCCTCGGGGCGGGGCACCGCGAACTCGCGGACGCCCTGCTTCGCCGCGCCCAGGATGATCCCGCCGAAGAAGCACACCGTCCACCAGCCAGACATGCCGATCGTCGGGCCGGCGACGAGATCGAAGACGTAGCCCAGCGCGCCGAGCACTACCCCGACAGCGAGCGCGGCCACAACGACACGCGCCAGGCTCCAGCGGTCGCCGGCTTCACCGATATTCATGGATCAAACTCCTTGACCGCCTCGGATCGACTCGCCTGCACGAGCACCGTAAGGCGCCTGGCGGCATACCGTCGGTTCACGATTGAGCCGTCTGTATGACGAATGGCGGTGGAAAGCATGGATGGCAGCAGTGGGTAGCGGCCAGTGTCGAGGGAGGAGCCTGGGGACCACCGGCCGGCCGGTGGTCTCCACGGTCTCTGCCCCGAACCGTCAGTCTCGCTGCTCGCGGCCTCGGAACACCAGACGGATCGCCGTTCCCTCGAAGCCGAACGCCTGCCGTAGCTGGTTCTCCAGGTACCGCTGGTAGGTGAAGTGCAACAGTTTCGGGTCGTTGACGAAGAAGACGAAGGTGGGCGGGCGGATGTCGGCCTGAGTCGCGTAGTAGATTTTGAGTTGCTTGCCGGACTCGCTGCGGGGGTGCCGGGCAACCGCCGCCCGAACCACCTCGATCAGCTTCGGGGTGGTCACTCGCTTGTCGCGCTCGGCCTGGACGTCACGGGTGAGCTCCAGCACCTTGCGGGCGCGCTGGCCCGTCATGGCCGAGATGAAGACAATCGGCGCCCAGTCGACGAAGTTCAAGTCGCGCCGGATCATCGCCGTGTACTCCAGGGCGGTCCGGTTATCTTTCTCCAGCAGATCCCACTTGTTGACGGCGACGATCAGTCCTTTCTTCGCCTCCTGCACGTAGCCAGCGACGTGGGTATCCTGAGCGGTGACGCCGCTCGTCGCGTCGAGCACTAGCACCGCGACTTCCGCCCGCTCGATTGCCCGAACGGCCCGCAGCACGCTGAACTTCTCCACGCCTTGCTCGATCCGGCCGCGCCGCCGGATGCCAGCCGTGTCGATCAGGCTGACCCGCATCCCCTCCCAGCGTAGCTCCGTGTCGATGGCATCACGGGTGGTGCCAGGAATGTCGCTGACGATCGCGCGATCCTTGCCGAGCAGTCGGTTCAGCAGCGACGACTTCCCGACGTTCGGGCGCCCGACGATGGCAATCGAGAGGTCCGGCTCGTCCTCGGCCTGCTCGGGAGCCGGCGGGATTCGATCGACCACCTCGTCGAGAAGATCGCCCGTTCCGATGCCGTGGATCGCCGAGATCGGGATCGGGTCGCCAAGCCCGAGCTCGTAGAACTCGATGGTATGCAGGTTCTTCTGCTTGCCCTCGGCCTTGTTCGCCCCCAGCACGACCGGCTTCTTCGAGCGGCGCAGCAGGTTTGCCACGTCCTGATCGGAGGCGGCCGGACCGGCCTGCGCGTCCACCAGGAACACGATGACGTCGGCCTCGTCCATTGCCTCCTGGGCCTGCTCCAGAATATGCGAGAGCGGCAGGCTGCCCCAGCGTGATGGATCACCCGGGCCGGTCAGCACGTCGGTCTCCAGGCCGATGCCGCCGGTGTCGATGACGGTGAACTCGTGCCCGCGCCAGTCGGCGGTGCCGTAGAGCCGGTCGCGGGTAGTGCCCGGCACGTCGTGCATGACCGCCCGCTGCTCGCCGATGAGGCGATTGAAGAGTGTGGACTTGCCGACGTTCGGTCGGCCGACGATGGCCACGACCGGCCGTGCCATAGCTGCTCCCGGAGCCAGATCGCGAGGGTCGTCGCCAGCCAAAGGTGTTGCCGGCCCCGCGCGCCGCTCCTCGAATGATGGGCATCGAGCGTACGCGACGGCCAGTCATATGGCCGTCCAGCAAACTGGCGCCGGTCAGGTGGCGCCGGTCAGGTGGCGCCGGTCAGGTGGCGCCGGCCAGGTGGCGCCGGCCAGGTGGCGCCGGCCAGGTGGCGCCGCCCCACGTTCGAGAGGAGTGGCGCCGATGGCTGGCCGGGGCTGGGTGAACGCGCTTTCGATGGCTCATGCCGCCAGGTTGATGCGCCGGACCGCCAGAAGATCGCATGGACTTCGTGCGGGCACACCCACGGTCCGGACACGCCTACCACTCAGGCGCGCTGGGGCGCTCGGATCTTCCGACCTTGTGGATCAGGAACGCCGCGACGAGCGCCACGAAGGCCGGAATGACGTCGTATAGCGAGGCCAGTGCGCCATGCCCGATGTCGTTGTCGGTGACCTCGATTCCCGAGACGACGCCGCCCAGGATTTGCAGCACGGCAACGATCACCAGGATCGTGCGCGCCAGGCCGGGGCGGTTGTCGGCCAGGACGAAGCCGGCGAGGTAGCCAATCGTCACCAGGATGACGCCGATGCCCCAGGATATCCCGAACTGGCCGCGCGCCTGGGGCACAGCAATCGGGAAGAAGAACAGGGCCAGCGTGAAGGCAGCGGCGAGCGCGGTGAGGATCATCGCGATCCTGTTGCGGCCGGACCACCAGAAGCGGACCGATGGCGCGTCGGAGCCTTCCAGCATGGCCTCACGTTGCTCGATGCGCGCTTCCTTCTGAATCTCTTGCTGCTCCTCGGCAGCGTCCTGCGACTGGTCGATGATCTCCTGCCCGCTGACGATCGGGCGGTCACCGGGCAGAAAGTCCGTGGGCGGGTAATCTACACCTAGTAGTGGACGTAGTGGACGATCCACCGCTCGGCGGTCCATTGGCGATGGTTGCGCAGGCATGTCTTATCCTCCCCGGCTGGGTGTCGGTCACCGGCTCTCGCCGGCCTGCGTAGTGCCCGTCGGGAAGCCGCCTGCATGGCTCACGCCTATCAACGCAAGCCCGCGGCGGGAATGTGCGTCACTACCTGGACCGGTGGTGTCCCGCGTTCTCGTCAAATATCCACGCAGAAAGCAGACCACACCGCTCCGTCGCGGAGATTCGCGCTGTCTCCGGGTTCGACTGTCGACCGGGCAACGGGCTCGGCGTCCGGGCACAACGGCCTTCGGCGTCTCTGACGCGGGCACGCCCCTTGCTCGTACCTGGATGAAACGGGTTCGGAGCTCCGTTCGAGCGCCAGCAGCCGCGCCGGCCGGGGCGCGGCTACGGCGCGAACCGGCTCGCGTGGATGCAGGGTCAAGCGATCCAGACCGGGGCTGAACCACGCCGGCGGCGAGGAGGGTGTATGGGCGCCTATCGTGAGGCTGAACGACCGCAGCGGGACCATCACCCCATCATGACCGCGGCCGAGTGCGGCGCCTCCTCGGCCGCACGCGCCTGGAGGCCGCTGATCGAGACCGGGATGTACGTATGCGACGCTGCCGGCGACGAGATCGGTCAGGTCAAAGAGGTCCGATCTGGCGACTTCCTCATCGATCGGGACCTCGGCATGGGCATCGGTCCAAGCGGTATGGTCTACGTGCCGTACGAGCACGTCCACGCGATGATGGGCGACCGGATCGTGCTGGACGTGCCGGGGGCCAGGGTCGACTCGATTGCTACGCTGCTTTCGTCTTTCTCGACGCTTGACGAGCGGTCGACCGGCAGTTCGGGGTAAGGGCGTGCCCTGCGGATGAACGGGCAGTCCGGGACGTGGGACTGTTACCGCCACAGCCCGTGCACGATAAGGTTCAGCCCGGTCAGCGCGATCACCACCAGCACCAGGCGTCGGAATGCAAAGGGGTCGATGCGGTCCTGAATCCGCACCCCGATCCAGAGGCCAAGCGCGTTGGGGATACAGGTCGCCAGTGCTAGCAGCAGCACGGGCACGTCGTACAGGTCGAGCCGCGCGTAGCTGGCTACCTGGGTGATGCCGGCAAAGGTGTAGAGCAGGGTGACGAAGAAGACGAACTCGCGCTTGTCCAGGTGCAGGGCGTGGACGTACGAGACGATGGGCGGGGCAAAGATACTGGTGCTCCCGCCGAGCAGGCCGCCGGCCAGCCCCATCGGGAGAGCCAGGTAGCGCTCGAGGCGGGATGGCACGGCCAGGTTCGGCTTCGCGGTCGACACGAGGGCGAACGCGAGCGCAGCTACTCCGACGATGACGCCGAGAGTAGCGGCGTCGAGGTTTGCGAGCAGGATCGCCCCGAACACCGTCCCGACGAGCAGGCCGGCGAGCATCGGCGCCAGTCGCCGGAACGTCGGGCGGTTGCCGCCGCCCCGCAGCGCCACACCGACGTTGCCGAACAGCGAGGCAAGTGAGAGCACTAGCACGGAGGTGCGGGCGTCGAGGATCGTCGCGACGAGCGGCGCGGCCACCAGCGGGAACCCGAAGCCGATGGCTCCCTTGATGACCGCTGCGCCCAGGATGACAGCCAGAACCAACCCCAGCCGGACCGGGTCCTGCTCGATCATCCTCCTGCTCGGCGCCCTCTCGTCTTCGTCCGGCCTATCCGACCACCAGATTCAGCACCTTACCCGGTACGTAGATGACGCGCCGCACTGATTGTCCATCCACGAGCGCCTTGACGCGCGGTAGATCGAGCGCCAGCACCTTGACCTGCTCCTGATCGTCGCGCAACGACGCGGGGATCCGCAGTTCACCGCGCGGCTTACCGTTGATCGACACCGGGATCGTCAATTCGTCTTCAGCCGCAAGCGCCGGATCCCAGGCCGGCCATGGCTGCTGGTGAATGCTGTACGGTAGCCCCAGTTGCCCGGTCCACAACTCTTCGGCGATGTGGGGGGCGCTCGGCGCGACCATCAGCAGCAGGCCGCGCACCGCCTCGTCCCAGGCGTCTCGCGAGGCCGCCGGGGCCAGATCCTGCATCGTGTTCGAGAGCGTCATCAACTTGGCGAGCATCGTATTGAAGCGGAATTTGTCCAGGTCTTCGGTGACATCGCGGATGGTCTGATGGAGCGCCCGCCGCAGCTTCGCGTCCACGTCGCGCTTCTCGGCCGACGCCGCATCGCGGGGCCGGGCGTCGGTCGCGAGCGTCCAGACCCGGTTCAGGAACTTGTGCACGCCGCTGATGCCCTGCGGGTTCCAGGGACCGCCCTGGTCCCACGGCCCGATGAACATCAAGTAGCAGCGGACGGTATCCGCCCCGAGCGTCTTCACGTACTCGTCGGGGTTGACGACGTTCCCCCGGCTCTTGCTCATCCGGTAGCCGTCTGGCCCGAGGATGGCGCCCTGGTTAAACAGGCGCTTGAACGGCTCCGAGAAGTCGAGGTAGCCGAGGTCGCGCAGCACTCGTGTGAAGAAGCGCGAGTACAGCAGGTGCATGACGGCGTGCTCGACGCCGCCCATGTACTGATCGACCGGCATCCAGTACGCCGCCTTCTGTCGATCGAAGCCCGGCGCCTGGTTGAAGTGCGGATCGGCATAGCGCAGGAAGTACCAGGACGAGTCCATGAACGTGTCCATGGTGTCCGTCTCGCGTCGGGCCGGACCGCCACACCGGGGGCAGACCGCGTTCACGAACTCGGGGTTTGTCGCGAGCGGCGACTCGCCGGTCGGGCGGAATTCGGCGTCTTCGGGCAGTACGACCGGCAGATCGGACTCCGGCACCGGCACGATCCCGCACCCGCCCTGGCAGTAGAGCATCGGGATCGGCGTGCCCCAGTAGCGCTGGCGGGAGATCAGCCAGTCGCGCAGCCGGTAGTTCACCGTCCGCCTGCCGACGCCGCGCTCCTCGAACCAGTCGGCGATCTTCTCCCACGCCTCTTCGGAGGGTAGCCCGTCGAACTGGCCGGAGTTCACCATCACGCCCGGCTCGACATACGCTTCCTTCAATGCTGTGCCGTCCCAGTCCGCCGGCACGACGACCGGAATGACGGGCAGGTTGAACCGCTGTGCGAACTCGAAGTCGCGCTCGTCGCCGGATGGCACGGCCATGATCGCGCCGGTGCCATAGCTCCCCAGCACGTAATCCGCGATCCAGATCGGCACCTTCCGCCCATCGGCCGGGTTGACGGCACACGTCCCCAGCGGGACGCCGGTCTTTTCCTTCTCGGTGGAGAGGCGTTCGATCTCGGTCAGGCGGCGGGTCTGCTCCTGGTACGCCTGGACGGCCTCACGCTGTTCGGGCGCGGTCAGCCGCTCGACGAGCGGATGCTCGGGCGCCAGGACGACCCAGGTCATGCCGAAGACGGTATCGACGCGGGTGGTGTACACGGCGATCTCAGCGCCCGGCTGGCCGTCGACGGGGATCGCGAACTCGACCCCCTCGGACCGGCCGATCCAGTTCTTCTGCATCGCCTCGACCCGCTCGGGCCACTCGATCTCCGAGAAGTCGAGCAGCTCGTCGGCGTAGTCGGTGATCTTGAAGAACCACTGCTCCAGGTCGCGCCGCACGACTAGTGCGCCGCAGCGCTCGCAGCGGCCGTCGACGACCTGCTCGTTCGCCAGCACCGTCTGGTCGTTCGGGCACCAGTTGACGGGCGCCTGGGCGCGGTAGGCCAGCCCCTTCTCGTAGAACTTCAGGAAGAACCACTGATTCCAGCGGTAATACTCGGGCAGACAGGTCGCCAGCGTCTTCGACCAGTCGTAGACCCCGCCGATCGTCTTGACCTGGCCGGTCATCCGCTCGATGTTCTTCATCGTCCAGGCGTGCGGGTGAGTGCCTTGCTTGATAGCGGCGTTCTCGGCCGGCAGCCCGAAGGCATCGAAGCCCATCGGCATCAGTACGTTGAAGCCCTGCATCTGCTTGTAGCGGGCGTGCGCATCGGCGATTCCGAAGTTGTACCAGTGCCCGATGTGGAGGTCGCCCGAGGTGTACGGGAACATGACGAGCGCGTAGTACTTGGGCCGGTCGGAGTCGGTGGAAGCGATGTACAGGCCGTCCTCGGCCCATCGCTGCTGCCAGCGGGTCTCGAACTCGACCGGCTCGTACTTGGCGGGGCGGGCGCTCGTGTGTCGTTCGGGCATCGGGGCGACTCCAGGCATCGAAAAGCTGGGCGATCGAGTCCTAACGGATCTATGGGTTGAGGGGCGAGCAGAGGGGTGCAGGTGGGCGGGTTTCGACCGTTGCGGCCTCGCCGGCCAGGGGTACGTCTTTGGTCGAAAGAATGATACCGGACGCCTCGCCTGCCCCGGTCAGCCGTGCTCAGCCGCCGAGGGCGGACCCTCGCACCGACGGGCGCCTCGGCCCGCTCGGAGTCGTCGAGACAGATGGTCGGGGAGATCAGACGGCACGGACACGGGGACTCTGCTGCTGCCTCATCGTGGATACCCTCGGCATATTCCAGGATGCATCGGGTACCATCCGTCGGCCGGTCTGTACCGACGCATGATGCCCGGCCGGGAGCGAGCATGATCCGACGACTCTCCGGATGGCTCATCCAGACCGGCCTGTGTGCTGTACTCAGCTTCAATTTCGCCGGATTTCCGCCAGGTGGCGACGCCCCGAGTGTACGCGCCGCGGAACAGACCACGACTGAATCAGTCTGTGCGCTCGGTCCGGAGATCGCTGCCGACTCCTGCCGGCTGACGGCAGACGCACCGTCCGATGGCCGCCTCGACCAGACTGACGGCCGTGCGACCTATCGTCTCGACGTCCTCCGCGCGCCGGCTTCTCTCACGGTGAGTCTGGACGGCGGCTCGTCGACGGGGCGCGTGCAGGTACTCGACTGGACCGGCCACACGCTGGCCGAAGCACGTCGAAATGAGGGTGAGGCGGCTGTCCTCACGACCACGGCGGCCATCTCGCTGCCGGGCGTCTACGGCATAGTCGTCGCGGCGAACGCGGATGCGCCAGACCTGGACGCCGCCTATCGGCTGCACACCAGCATCGCCGCCGATCCGGCCGCGGGTGCGCTGGCGACGGTCATCTGGCCGAGCGATGGGCACGATGCGTCCGGTCCGCAGGCCAGGCGCGAGGAGCGCCAGGTGCTCCGCTCGCGGATCGGCGGCGTTCCTGAGCGGGGCGTGGCGCTCGCGCGGGCGCTGGGAACGCCAGAGACCATTGCCAGCGACTTTACCCTCATCAGCGATGTGGCGTTCGAGACGATCGCCGGTCCCGCCGCACTGACGGTACGCTTCCGCTACGAGCCGGAGCGTGGCGGCGGGACCGGCTACATCCTCTCGGTCAACCCGTTCGTCGGCGAGGCCAGTCTCGACGCGTTCGACGAAGGCCGGCGTCAGCCGATCGTGGCGCACGCGCCGCTACCAGGCGATTTCAAGGTCAGCACCGCTCGGCGGCTGGTTGTGCGGGCTGTTGGTCCAGCCATCGACGTGTCTTTGGACGGACAATCGGTCCTCGCGGTCGAGGACGACCGCTACGCGCAGGGAATCGTAACCGTTGGCACGGTCACGTGGTCCGATCCGGTCGCAGTGACCTTCGACCACCTGCTCCTGATCGGTCCATAAGCGCGCCCGCTCCCTGGCAAAGCGACGAACCAGCCGGGAGGGGGTGCTACAATGCCGCCGCCGGCGCCGCTGGGACAGCCAGGTGCGAGGCCGCTCCGGGTCGGCTCCGCCGCGCATCACACACCGTCGAGCGGTAGGTACGACGGGCGCGCCGATCCGTAGACTCACGGCCAGGGAGGCATCATGCCGCCGCTCGGGTATATGGGCACCATTCTCGATATCGACCTGACGTCAGGGCAGATCCACAGGCGCGCGTTGAGCCAGGAGCTCGCCGACCGCTGGATCGGCGGCAGCGGGCTGGGCGCACATCTCCTGAGCCAGAGCCCGGAGTCGGCGACGGCGGACGCGCTCGCACCGGAGAACCTGCTGATCTTCGGGACCGGCCCGTACAACGGCACGTCGGTCCCGCTCTCGAACCGCTTCGAGGTCACCTTCAAGTCGCCGCTCACCGGCGTCTTCGGCGAGGCCGACTGCGGCGGCCACTGGGCGAACAGCCTCAAGAAGTCCGGGTACGACATGCTGATCGTGCGGGGGAAGGCGGCCAGTCCAGTCTATCTCTGGATCGCCGACGACACGGTCGAGATCCGCGATGCTTCCGACCTCTGGGGCAAGGACACGTTCGAGACGCACGATCTCCTCGTCGAGCGCCACAACACCGGCGACCGTCGCGGCGAAGCACCGGGCGTCGCCTGCATCGGGCCGGCCGGTGAGAAGCTGGCCCGCGTCTCGGCAATCATGGTCGACGGGAAGGATGGCCGCGCGGCCGGGCGCTGCGGCGTCGGCGCTGTGATGGGCTCCAAGAACCTGAAGGCGATCGTGGCGCGAGGCACGAAGCAGGTTCCAATCGCCGACCCGGCCGCACTGGACGCATCGCTGAAGCGGCTCCGCAAGGACATCGTGGCCCAGTCCAGGGGGTTCGGCGCGCTCGGGACGGCCGGCGGGATCGCGACCCACGAGAAGATGGGAAACTGGCCGGTCCGCAACTGGCAACAGAGCCACTGGGAGGAAGGTCCGGACAAGATCTCCGGCGTCGTCATGAAGGAGACGATCCTGACCGGGCGGTACTACTGCGGCACCTGCATCATTGGCTGCGGACGAACCGTCCACGTCACCGAAGGGCCGTACGCCGGCATCGAGCAGGGCGGCCTGGAGTACGAGACGACGGCGCTCAATGGCTCGAACCTGCTGGTGGACGACATCACCGCGATCCAGAAGGCGAACGAGCTCTGCAACCGCCTCGGCATGGACACCATCTCGGCGGGCGCTACGATCGGTTTCGCCATGGAGGCGTACCAGCGGGGGCTGCTCACCCGCGAGGACACCGGCGGCATCGATCTGATCTGGGGCAACGACGCCGCGCTCGTCGAGGCGATGAGCCAGATGGGCAACCGCAGCACCGAGTTCGGCTGGCGGCTCGGCGAGGGCACCCGGCGGCTGGCCGAGCAGATCGGGGGCCAGGACTTCGCGATTCACGTCCGTGGCCTGGACTTCCCGGCCCACGACCCGCGCGCCTTCTTCGCTAACTCGATCGCTTACGCCACGTCGGCACGCGGGGCCGATCACCTGTCGTCGTTCGGGCACACTTTCCAGCGCGTCCTGACGCTGCCGGAGCTTGGCCTCACCGAGCCGGGCGACCGCCACGACCCGGAAACGACACCCTGGATCGTCTACACCGGCCAGAACTTGATGGGCCTGTTCGACTCGCTCAAGGCCTGCAAGTTCATCATGTTCGGTGGGACGAAGCCGAACCACCTGCTCGAGTGGTACAACGCGATCACCGGTCGCGGCATCTCGCTCGACGAGCTCATGCAAATTGGCGAGCGAATCTTCACGCAGAAGCGGATCTACAACTTCATGTGCGGCTCGACCGGTGCCGACGACGTGCTGCCGCGCCGCATGCTGGAGGAGCCACGCGAGACGGGCGGTTCCGAGCACGTACCGCCGTTCGAGCCGATGCTACAGGAGCTCTACAGGCTACGCGGCTGGGACGAGCACGGCACCCCGAAGCCCGAGACGCTGGAGCGGCTTGGGCTGAGCATGCCCGCGGAGGCGCTTCACTGAGTCACCGGCCGAAGGCAGCCCACTCACGTCAGGGGCGGGAACAGGCGGCCCCGCCCCTGCCACTAAACCAATACCGAGGTGGAAACCACATGCCCCCTGGTTACGGACATGTAGTTCCTACCGTGGCTTTGGTGTAGGAGCTCGGCCCACGGCGGCCGACTCGTCCGTTACTCCGATGCACCTGTATCTGGCACGTCCAGTCCGGCTACGACCTCGTTGGTGAAGGCGCCCGCTACCAGCGCGTCGTGCGCCGACAGGACGCCGAGCCGTCCGAGCCGCGCAGCAGTCTGACAGATGGCCGGCACGTCGAACCAGCCGAGGGGCTGGCAGGTTCGCGGCGACGAGAGCAGCAAACGGAGCGCGAGCATCGCCCGATTGCGGCGCTCATCCACGCCGTCGACGGTTCCCCGTGCGAGTGCCTCGGCCGCCCAGGCGGGCCGCTGCGCTGCCGCGTGGACCCCGCGTCGGTAGGCCCTGAGGAAGCGCCGAACGGCCGGGCCGACCTCCTCGATGCGATCGGGCCGGATCGCCAACACGTCGGACGGCAGCGGTAGCAACGTGTCGAGCCAGAACGTGAACGGGCTCTCGAGGCCGGCTCGCAGGGCGTCGTAGAGGATGGCATCCGAGCCGACCAGCCCGTCGACCTCACCGGTAAGCAGCATCCGCACGCCGTCGTCGCCCACCACGACCGACCGAACGTCGTCGCCAGACCGGCCGTCTAGCCGAAGCAACGCCTGGAGCCAGGCCGTCCCGCTGCTGTGAATACTCCGGGTGCCGATTCGCCGCCCAGCGAGCTCGGCCGGCCGCGCGATCTGGCTGCCGCCAGGCCCGAAGACGACGAAGCACGAGCGCGGAAACAGGTTGTAGACGGCGAGGATCGGCGCGCCCCGCCCGATGGCCTGGAGCACACCGAAGCAACTGGCGAAGGCTACGTCTGCTGCGCCGGACTCGACCAGTCCGAGCGCCGCCGCCGAGCCATCAGCCGTCTGCCAGGTGAAATCCAGGTTCGCCTCGGAGAAGTACCCATGCACCCAGGGCGCAGCGAACGTCGCCGCTTCGGCAATCGGAGGGGTCCAGGCGGCCAGCCGGAGCGTGAGACGCATCAGACGAGCGACCGCGCCAGGCCGAGACGCGCGGCAAACAGGCCGGCCGGCAGCACAGCCGCCATTAACAGGACCGAGAGGGCTGCCAGTCCTGGATCGAGACCGGTCTCCAGGCGCGAGAGCATCAAGATCGGCAGCGGCATGGCCCGTGGGGTCGCGAGGAACAACGACAGCGGGACGTTGGTAAAGGAGAGAACGAAGGCGAGCGCGGCGCCGCTACCAAGGCCCGGCCCAATCGACGGCAGGAGCACGCTCGCCACGGTCCGAAGCTCGCCGGCACCGTCGACGGCGGCTGCCTCCGTCAGGGCCGGATCGAGCCCTTCCAGGCTCGCCAGCACGGCGCGTAGTACAACCGGCGTCACGAACGCCGCGTGCGCCAGCACGAGGCCATGCGGGGCCGGCGCCAGCCCCAGCACGACCACGCCGCCCAGGATCGCCAGACTCACGACCAGTTGGGGAGCTGCGAACGGTGCCGTCGCCAGCCCAGTCAGCCAGGTCGGCCCTCGACGGGCCAGCCGAATCGCGGCCGGGAGAGCCACCAGGGTCGCCAGTACCGTCGCGGCCACTGCCACGCCAAGGCTGAGGCCGGTGGCCGATGCGATCGTTGAGTCGGTCAGGATGCGCTGATACCAACGCACGCTGACGCCAGTCGGCAAGGCCGGGAAGAGGGCGTCAGGGCTGAACGATCCGGCCACGATCGTGGCCAGGGGCAACAGCATCAGGCCGCCGGCAAGGATCAGCCAGCCGGCGCTCAGGTAATCGGTGTGCCGGTCGCGATACCCGGTCCGGTCCCGTCGCCCCTGCTCTTCGATGACGTAGACAGGTGGCCGCCACCAGACGAGCGCCAGTCCGGTCGTCACGACGACCAGCACGACAGCCGCCGTCGCCGCCAGCGGACGGTCGAACGTGCCGAGCACGTATTGGGCGATAACGGTGGTCAGCACTGGGCGGGCGCCACCGCCGAGGTACTGTGGCGTGACGTAGGCGCTCATTGCCAGCAGCATCGCCAGCAGCGCACCGCCTGCCAGCGACGGCAGGATCAGCGGCCAGGTAACCGAGCGGAAGCCCCGCCAGCGGCCGGCCCCGTCGAGCGAGGCGGCGGCAACGACGGCGGGGTCGAGGCGGGCCAGGCCAGCGAGCAACACCAGCGTCACGAACGGCACGGTATACCCGACCAGCCCGACGACCGTACCGCTCTCGTGCCCGACGAGGCGCGGCAGGACAATCCCCAGCGGCCCGAGCGGACGACTTCCAGACAGGACCGCCAGCCAGCCGAGCGCGAGCACGAGCGGGCCTACCAGGATCGGCAGCAGGAGTAGCAGCGCACCCGCCTGACGGGTGGAGGGCGGTAGACGGTCGAGCGCCAAAGCCGTCGGGATAGCCAGAAGCGTCGCCAGCAGAGTTACCGCGCCGCTCACCAGGAGCGTCCGAGCCAGCGCCTCCAGGAATGGGGCGCGGGTCAACAGGTAGCCGTAGTTCGCCAGTGTTCCGGCCCCGACCACCCGGCTCGGCAGCAGGCTGGTGACCACGACACCGAGCATCGGCAGGCCAATCAGGCCAACCAGCAGCACGCCGAGTGGCAGGAACGCAAGCAGATCCAGCCGGCGGCGGCGCCGGCGTACTCCCGCCGGGAACGGGCGGGCGGCGTCCACCGTCGCCGGCGATGACGCCACCAGCACAGGGGGCCGCGTCGCGCTCAGCATCCCTGTCTCACGACTGGCCGGTCCGCCGCGCCCGGCAATCCCCACCGAGACCAGGGTGAATTCCGCATGCGTCCTGCCCACGACCCTGGAGATTCGACCGTGACGCTGGTGTCACCTCAGCCCTTCCACTTGGGAAGTACCTCGGCGCTAAACCGCTCGGTCCAGGCCGGACGTGCATCGGCGATGGTCTCGAGGTCAAACGTCCGCAGCTTCGCCAGCCGATCGCCGACCATCGTCTTTGCCGCGACCGTCGGCTCGAGCGTCGTCTCCTTGTTGGAGGGAGAGGTGTAGTTATCGTTCGCAATCGCACGCTGGCTCTCGCTGTCAAGGTAGAAGTCGATGAACTGTTCGGCCACCTGTCGATTCGGCGAACCCTTCACGATGTTCGCTATCTGGAGCACGCTGAACGCGCCGTCGTCAGGCAGCACCCAGTCGATAGGGTAGCCCTGTAGCTTCAGCGATTGGACGTAGTAGTCCAACTCCGGCGCCACGAGCACCTGATCCTGCAACAACTGGGGGATGTACTCCGTGAAATACAGCTCCACCACCGCCGGTCGAAGCTCGGCCAGGCTGGCGAAACCCGCGTCGACCGCCTGCATCGAGCCGTTATGGAGCTCGGCCGCTCGGATCAGCAAGGCCGGCCCCTGCGAGTGCGTGAAGTTGATGAGCGCGAGCCGGCCGCGCAAGTCCGGCCTCCAGAGGTCGGCCCAGCTCGTGGGCGGAGTCGAGAGGGCGCGGGTGTTGTACGCGAGGCCGAAGGTCGTGAGCCCAATCGCCGGGCCGTATTCCGGCACCGGGGTCGCCCACGGGTGGAGCCGAGCCATGTTCGGGATCTTCTTGGGGTCGATCTTCTCGAAGAGATCTTGCTTGAGCCCGTTGTAGACGAGCTCCTCCGTCGAGCAGAAGATGTCGACCGTCTGGGCGCCCCGCTGCGAGAGCAGCTTGTTGAACCGGGCGCCCTGGAGGCCGACGTCCAGCGTCACGGTGGCGTTGAACTCCTTCTGGAACCGAGGCAGCACCCACTTACGGACGCTCTCCTCGGTCACGCCACCCCAGATCGAGACGGTCAGGCTGCGCGGCTCCTTTGAGCCCGGCGCGGCCCGCGAGCCGCTGGGGGTGAGTTGGCTGCAACCGGCCAGCGTCAGTACAGCCGCGCCGGTGACGCTCGTCTTCAGGAAGTGTCGGCGGCTCAGGCGCCGCGGGGCACGAGGCAATCGCTCAGACATCATCGTTCTCCAATGCACTCCTTGTGGGTCACTCCGACACCCGGGCGCCGTCCCAACCCAAGGCCAGGACTGACCGGCCCGCGCCCTGGCTCGTGCGCGATGCCAGACCGAATCGCCCGGGTCACCACCTCCCTCGCGGCCCGGACGGCCTCGAGCGCCGGCACTCCGTGTGCGAGGCCGGCTGCGATCGCTGCCGAGAAGACACAGCCGGCTCCATGCGTCGGCGCATGCTCGATCCGCACGCCACGGAGTTTCTCGACGCCATTCGGCGTGCAGACGAGGTCGACGATGTGGTTCTTCTCGCTGCTCGCGCTGGTGACGACCACCATCGGCTCGTAGGCCGGCCTGTCCGAGCCATCCGTTGAGCCGGCCGCTTGACGACTACCACTCATCATCGCGAGCAACTCACGCGCGGCCACCGTGGCTTCGTCGAGCGAGCGGACCGGCCGGCCGACCAGCAGACCAGCCTCCTGGCGGTTCGGCGTGATCACCGTGGCGAGCGGCAGCAGGTCGGAGACCAGCGCTCCGAGAGCCGCGTCGTCGAGGAGCCGGGTGCCGCTCTTGGCGACGAAGACCGGGTCGACGACGACCGACGCCGTACGATGCTCGCGCAGCACCCGTGCGACGACGGCGATCGTCGCGGCCGAACTGAGCGACCCGGTCTTCACCGCTCTGACGTCGAGATCCTCGTAGACGGCCGCGAGTTGCGCTGCGACGAAATCTGGCGGCAGCGCACAGACGTCTCGAACGCCGCGCGTATTCTGCGCTGTCACTCGGGTCAGGACGGACGCGCCGAAGACGCCAAGGACGGCGAAAGTCGCCAGATCGGCCTGGATGCCGGCTCCGCCGCTCGAATCCGAGCCGCCGATGGTGACCGCCACCGGCAGCGTCTCGGACGCCGGGGGGATGCCACCGGCGTCAGTCGTCGAGGTCGCCGCTGGTCCGTTCGGGCGCCACGGCGGTACTCGCTCGTTTAAGGAATGCCCCGCCACCGCCTGCTCGCTCCACCGCCATGATGCTGCGGACAGATCCGCCACGGTGGAGCGACAGCAACAAACGAAGACGTCGGCCGTGATGAAACGTACCGACGCCGGGAGTGCAACGAGGCATGCCAGCAGTGCTGGCGCTGCCTCGCATCCCGCTTCCCTACGCTCGTCTTCCGAAGGCTACAACCCTCGGCTTGCCGAGATCAGGTTCGAAGAGTTGGTGGGCCTGACCCCACCTCTCAGCTGCTCGCTCCCCCGCGGGGACGGTCTTCAGTTATGACGGCAATTATAGCCGGCCGACGGGCGCCGTCGAGCGGGTGCCTGGCGGCCTGGCGGCACAGCGCTCGCCTTCACCCTATCGACGGCGGCGTAAGAATGACGGCAGATCCAGGTCATTATCCCCGTCGTCGCGGGTGGGCTCCGAAGGGCGACGGCGCCAGCCACCGGTGTCCTCGTCCAGGGTGTCACGCCGCACCGAGTTACGTCGCCAGCCGCCGTCGTCGGCCGGTTCGGGCAATCCTTCACGGCGCGACGGCGGCTCCGGGCGGCGCACCGCGTCCCGATAGCCAGGCCCACCACGTTCGAGACGCCAGCCACGGTCGCCGGCCGCGCGCAAGCCGGTCGCGATGACCGTGACACGGACCTCTTTCTGGTAGCGTGGGTGGATGACGGCGCCGAAGATGATGTTGGCGCTGGAGTCGACGGCCTCGGAGATGACGTTGGCGGCCTCGGTGACCTCCTGAAGTGTCAGGTCGGCGCCGCCAGTGATGTTGATCAGAACCCCACTCGCACCCTCGATCGAGACTTCAAGGAGCGGGCTGCTGATCGCCGCCCTGGCCGCGTCGACGCCGCGCTCCTCACCCTCGCCCTCGCCAATCGCCATCAGTGCGGTGCCGGCATTCTGCATCACCGACTTGACGTCTGCGAAGTCGAGGTTGATCAGGCCAGTCTGGGTGACGAGGTCCGAGATGCCTTGCACACCCTGGCGCAAGACGTCGTCGGCCAGCCGGAAGGCATCGACGACCGTCATCTGCGCGTCCGCCATCTTCAGGAGACGGTCGTTCGGGATGACCACGAGCGCGTCCACCTGCTCCCGCAGCCGCTCGACGCCTTCGAGCGCGTTCCGCATTCGTCGCGAGCCCTCGAAGCCGAACGGCAGCGTCACGACGCCAACAGTGAGTGCACCGACCGACCGCGCGGCCTCCGCCACGATTGGCGAGGCGCCGGTACCGGTGCCGCCACCCATGCCGGCTGTCACGAACACCATATCCGCGCCTTCGAGCGACTCCGCAATCTCCGACTGGGCAAGCTGCGCTGCCTTCAGGCCCTCTTCGGGCTTACCGCCAGCGCCGAGGCCGCGCCCCTGCCGGCCGCCGAGCAGCACCTTGTTCAACGCCACTGAGCCGGAGAGCGCCTGGGCATCGGTGTTCACGGCGATGAACTCGACGCCGGGCACGCCAGCCTCGACCATCCGGTTCACGGCATTGCCGCCGCCGCCGCCGACCCCGACGATTCTGACTTCGGTGAACCCCTTCGCCGCCGTCGCGAACGGCGCCTCGACGATCTTTGGAACGATCGCGGCGGGACGGCTTGGCTCTTCGAGCCGCGCCGGGTCAAAGCCACCACGCGGACGATCAGACCTGGCCACGGCGCAGTACCTCCTCAGCAAGCTTGCTGTACATTTCGGCGGCCCGCTCGGCCCCAACGTAGGAATACACGGTCTGTCCAGCCGAGCTAGCTTCGAGCACCTTGCTGCTCGTCCCGATCTCGGTCTGAAAGACCTTCGCGCCCCATCGCTCCCGCAGGTACTCGGCAACCTGTTTCTCTTCACGCAGCCGCCGATCGAGCTTGCTCAGGAGGATCCCGATGATCTCGAGCTTTGGATTCAGGTAGAGCACTTCTTCAATGCTCTCTTCGATCATCTGAAGCCCTTGTAGCGAAAAGAAGCGTGCCTCGGTCGGGATGAGCACACGGTCGGCGGCCACGAGCGCGTTGATGGTGAGCAAGCCCAACGATGGCGGCGTGTCGATGATGATGAAGTCGTAGGCCGCACCCACTCGGACCAGTTGATCGCGAAGCCGTAGCTCGCGCCCGAGCTTGTTCATCAAGGCGGCCTCGGCACTGGCCAGAGCGAGCGTCGCGGGGACCAGATCCAGCCGCCCCGTGCCATTCCCGATCTTCACGGCCGGAAGCGCCGTGCTCCGGTCGAGGAGCGCGTCCGCGACGGTCCGTTCGAGCACCTTGGACACACCGACAGCGCTGGTGAGGTTGCCCTGCGGGTCCATGTCGACCAGCAGCACCCGGCACCCCTGCCGGACCAGCGACGCTCCCAGATTGGCGGTGGTCGTCGTCTTCCCGACCCCACCTTTCTGGTTCGCGACGGCGATGATGGTCGGCATCTGCTGCTGGTTCTCCGGCGGAGCGGTCGGTGTCGACCCGACGCGACAAAAGCCTAACACACCTAGAAAAGCCGGGCAACGAGATCTAGCTTTCAGGTCCGTCACGCCCGCGCACCTTGACAGCGCGTGGAGACGCCCCTATGCTACGGCGGTCCTGCCGACGCCCCGGCTTCTCGCCGGGTGCGTGTCTGGGAGGCCCACGACGTCAGAATGAGTAGTCAGATCTGCCCGGGTTGTCGCGGCCGTAACAGCCCCAAGGCAGCGGCGTGCGAGTGGTGTGGTCGGCCCTTCGGGGAGCACCGGCCAGCCTTCGGCATTCGCTGGTGGCACATCGTCGCGGCCCTCCTGTTCGGCGGTGTGATCCTCGCCGTGGTCTTGCTGGCGATTCTCAGCGCATCCCGCCTCGACTTTCAATCGCGAGGCGCCGTGCCACCTCCGACGCCGCTCGCCGCGGCGCCAACGGTGCTGCTGACACCCGCCGCATCCCCTCCCGTCAGGGAATTCGCTACCCTGGTGCCTCGCCCGACCCTACGGGCCACCTCGACACCCCAACCGTCTCCGACGCCGGTACCCCCGCGCTACGCGCGAGTCGTCAACACCAATGGCCTCGGCATCTACTTGCGAGAGGAGCCAGGACCGCAGGGCAAGCGGATCATCCCGGCGATTGCCGAGAACTCGTTGCTGAGGGTGGTCGGCCCGGAAGAGACGGTGCAGGCACAAGTCTGGCGGCGCGTGGAGTGGGAGACCCGCCAGCTCGAGGGCTGGGTACTGGCGCAGTATCTCCAGCAGGTCGACATCACACCAACGCCAGGGCGGCCATAACTACCGTCCGTCGCCCAAAGGCGCAGGCGGTGCAGACTGGCGGCGGCAGGCCCCTTCAGTTGTCCCCTGGTCCGGCCGACTCTATAATGAAAAGGCGCCGGCTGCTGTACCCTGACGAGGTCTCCGCAAACGATGTCTGAACGGTGGGAACGCGAGATTGACGAGTTGCTGCGCCGGCGCGAGGCGAAGCTCCGCCGGGAGCCGATAAGTCGCCGCGTCGCGCGGAAGAGCGCGCCGTTCACGTCCGGGCTTGCCGGAGCGCTGCGCGCCTTCTTGCGGCGGCCGCCCGTCGAGCAGTTCATGATCGCCAGCATCTTCCTGGTGGCCGTGACGATGCTGTTCCAGATGCTGCCAATCTCTCCAACCCTCGCGCGCTGGGCCGGCCTGCTCAGCCTGCTGTTCTTCATCCTGGCGCTCGTGCTCTCGATAGCGAGCCATCGCGGCTTCGGCCCGCGTGGCACCAAGCGCTGGCGCGACCGCGAAGTGACCTATGGCTCGTCGCACCCGTCGCTCTGGGACAACTTGCGGGTCTGGTGGCGGCGCCGCCGCTTGCGGTAACCCGCGTCTGCCAGTCCCGTGCCTCGACGGTCGACAGCAATGAGGCCAGGCCGACGCTTTGTGCCGGCCTCGCGCATGATCGCCAGGTGAGGCAGGCGGTGTCTGCCGCGCCGTCCTCGACGCGCCGTCCTCGACGCGCCGTCCTCGACGCGCCGTCCTCGACGCGCCGTCCGCTGGCGCGCTTACGCCCGCCGCTCGACGACATAGTACGTCAGCGCTTCTAGCGCATCGCGGGTCTCGCCAGCCGGGATCATCCGGAGAGCGTCGCGCGCCTCCGCGAGCAGGCGATCGGCCTCAGTGCGGGCACAAGCAATGGCCGCCGTGCTCCGTACCAACTGGACGAGGTGGCTGACATCCTGATCGTCGTCGTGGCCGTCAGCGGCGAATGCCGCACTGAACTCCCCGGGTGGTAGGATCTCGCGCAGGCAGATGACGGGCAGAGTGATCGTACCCTGGCGCAGGTCGCTTCCAACGGGTTTGCCGAGCCGAGTCTCGTCGCCCGTAAAGTCGAGGATGTCGTCGACCACCTGGAACGCCAGCCCCAAACGGTCGCCGAAGCGGCGCATAGCGGCGATCTGAGTCTCGGTCAGGCCGGTCAGAATCGCGCTCCCCTCGCAGGCCAGCACGAAGAGCGACGCGGTCTTCCCCCAGATCGTCTGATAGTACCCCTCACGCGAGAGGGTCAGATGGGGACTGTTCCCACGCGACGCTTCCTCGATCTGCCCCTGACACATACTGGCCAGGGTATCGGCGAAAAGGCCGATGACCCGGACATTGCCGGTGGCGACGCAACGGCGGGCCGATTGCGCGAACAAGTAGTCGCCGACCAGTACGGCGAGCGCGTTCCCGACCCGTGTGAACAGGGTCTGCGATCCCCGTCGTAGCTCGGACTCGTCGACCACATCGTCGTGAACGAGGCTGGCGGCGTGCAACAGTTCGACGCCGGTGGCCATGTCGAGCATGCGAGCCGGATCGTCGACGCCGAGTCGGCCAACGAGGTACGTCAGCGCCGGCCGCAACCGCTTGCCGCTCCCCGGTAGGATCATCGAGAGCAGCGGTCCCATCAGCGGATGTTCGGGCTGGGCCGTCTCGGCCAGAGCCCGCTGGACGGCGGTCAGTCCATCTTGTACCAGGTCGAATGATGCGATAGCGCTGATCACTCCGCTCCTCGAGTGCTAACTGGACCCGGGACCGGCAGAGCCGGGAAGAGTCGCCGGGCGTTCTCGGTCGTTGCTAGCTCGAGCTCCACCAGGGGCAACCCGCGTAGCTCAGCCAGGTGCGCAGCAGTCAGGCGGACCAGGGACGGCTCGTTGCGCTGGCCCCGCCGTGGGTGTGGTGCGAGGTACGGGCAATCGGTCTCGACCACGAGCCGGTCGAGGGGCACCCGGCGTGCCCGCTCGGGCAGCGCGCCGGCGTTCTTGAAGGTGATGGGTCCGGCGAACGACACCATGAAGCCGGCCGCCAGCCCGGCTTCGAGCATGTCGGCGCCGCCGGCGAAGCAATGCAGGACTCCAGTCGCACCGCGGTGACGAGCCCACACCGTCAGCATTGGGGCGACCTCAGCATCGGCGTCGCGGTTGTGAACGATGACGGGAAGTCCGCGCTCGGCCGCGAGGTCCAGGTGCCACGCGAAAGCAGCGCGCTGGACGTCTCTGGCCGTGTGCTCGCGGTAGTTGTCAAGTCCTGTCTCACCGATCCCAACCACCCGCGGATGACCGGCCAACTCTCGGATGCGCTGGAACGCTCCCGGATCGGCTTCGCCGGCGTGGTTGGGGTGAATTCCCACGACCGCCACGATCTGGGAATGCGCTTCGGCCAGTGCGACAGCCGCTTCACTGCTGGCAACGTCGTACCCCACGCAGACCATAGCGGCCACGCCGGCATCCGCCGCCCGCTGGAGCACGGCCGGTAGATCGTCCGCGAAGGCCGGGTCCATCAAGTGGGCATGAGTGTCGACCAGCATGGCGATGCCGCGACATCATATCATCCGCCCGGACACACCCGCCTCTGCACGCGCGTCACACACGGTCCGTTCCCTCCTGGTCAGGCGCGGTGTTGGCAACGTCGCCCTCATGCGCCATACGCTCAGCGGCCCGGGATCGGCGCTTGCCGTGCCGCCGCTCTGACGTGGCCCGACCGTCGATCGCGGCACCCGGGTCACCTGACGATGCATGGCCCGCCGACGATCCCCGCTCCTCGCGCGAGCGCCGATCGGCCGGGGCCGGCCCAATCACCAACGTGAACTCACCGCGCGGTGCACGACGGCGGAACTCGGCGGCTACCTCGCCGGCAGGCCCGCGTACGATCTCCTCGAACTTCTTCGTCAGCTCGCGGGCGACAGCAATTGGGCGGTCTGGCCCCACCTCGGCTACCAGATCGTCGAGCGCCGCCGAAACCCGATGCGGTGACTCGAAGACGACCTGGCTGATCGTGGCGTCACGGAGGCTGGCGAAGAGCCGCTGCCGCTCGGCTGACTTACGCGGGAGGAAGCCCAGAAAGGTGAATGCGTGCATCGGCAAGCCAGACGCGACCAGCGCTGACAGAATCGCCGAAGGGCCGGGCACGGGCACGATGGTGTGGCCAGCGTCGAGGGCGGCGCGAATCAGCGGGTAGCCTGGATCGCTCAGTCCCGGCATGCCGGCATCCGAGACGAGGGCCACGTCCTGCTGCGCCAGTCGCTCGACCAGGTGGCGGACCTTGCCCGGGCCGCTGAACTCGTGAAAGCTGACCATCGGCGTCTCGATCTCGTAGTGACGGAGGAGGGTGCGTGTCACGCGGGTGTCCTCGGCAGCGATCAGGCCAACCTCGCGTAGCACTCGTAGCGCCCGCGGCGTGACGTCCTCGAGGTTCCCGATTGGCGTCCCGACGACGAAGAGCGTTCCCATTCAGTGCGTCCTCACCTGATACCTCCGGGCGTCTGTCTTCGATGGCCGCCGGCACGTATCGTGCCCCCTGGCCGCTACCCGCTTCCAGATCGGCCACGTTCGACGCTCGTACGAATCATGTACGAACAACCGGCGCGCCGGTCGTTCAGGTACGTGAGGCCCAGGAGTTGCTGGGGGCGCCAGCAACGGAGGGCCATCTGGTGGTCGCCCGCACACTGAAGCGCTTGCTCGGCGTCGAGACATTCGTACGACGCATCCATACGTTACTCTGCCCAGATGCGGTACGATCATGATGTGTTCATGTACGATCCGGCCTTGCGACAGGTGGTGCTGGCACGCCTCGCGCGATGGGGCCGCCTGACCGAGAGCGACCTCAACGCGATGCTCCGTCCGGAGCAACGCGTCCAGTTGCGGAGCGACCTGTTCGAGGATCTGGCCTGGGAAGGATTGGTCACGCTCCGAGTTATCGGGGACGAGCCGGTGATCGCGATCACCGACGAGGGTCGGGCATGGCTCCAACAGAACGCACCTGAAGCCGCCGCGGATGCCAAGCGGCGCCCGCCAGAAGTAGGCGAGACGAGCTATGGAAGCTAATCACTCGAGCACGCCGAACCGCCGCGACGTCCAGGCTGATGGCCAGGCCAGCCCCCCGCTCGACCGAAACGTCCAGGCCCAGGCCGACCGGATGATCGCGGAGCTCGGGGCCGGACTGGCGCCCGAGGAGGCCGCCTACGCCGCGGCCGTCCTGGCGAACCGAGCAGCGGCCGAGCTTCACCGCCTCGCCAAGACCCAGGCGACGGCGACGAAGGGCACGCCGACCTGGGGCAGTTGGGCCGCGCTCCAGAACTCGGCGCGTAAAATCGTACTGGACGCGAGCACTGCTCGGGACGGCGCCGCAAAACTCACGGGACGGCAGCGCTGAATCATGCGCTGGCCGCGCGCCAGCGCGGCACCAGCGATCGCTAGAATGCAAGAAACGACCTGGACGAGCACAGCGACACGCACGAACACCATCACAGGCACGAACATCCCAGCGCAACCATCGAGCATCCGATAGCAACCGCTCGCTACCACGACCGTGCGGGCGCACCGGGCGCCCGCACGACGCATCTGAGAGGAATCAGGACGGAATTCCGGCAGTCGACCAGGGTCTCATGAGTAGACGGCCTGATGCCCGGGCAACCTACCCGGCCGCATGCCAGGCCAGCCGCTCTTCCCCACGGACACGACCGTCTGCCAGGATCGAGGAGGCATCAGAAGATGGCGACAGAGCAGAACTCGGCAGGGCAGGGCTCGTCTGACAACGAGCGGATCGTGAACGTCACCGACGCCGCACGCCAGAAAGTCCAGGAGATCATGGACGCCCAGGGCATGAGCGGCCGCGGTGCGATCCGGATCGGGATCAACGGTCGTGGCCCCGGTGGTTTCAACTACTCGATGGCCCTCGAAGAGGACGCCAGGCCGGAGCCGGGCGACACCGTGCAGGACGAGGGCAGCTTCCGGGTCATTGCAGACGAAGCAACGGTGCCGAAGCTGCGTGGCTCAACCGTCGACTTTGTCGGCCAGCTCGTCGGCGGCGGCTTCCGGATCGACAATCCGAACTCCCCCTGGGACGATCCGATTGCTGCTGAGATTCAACAACTGATCGACTCCCAGATCAATCCGGGCGTGGCGACGCACGGCGGTTTCGTCGAACTTCTGGACGTAAAGGAGAACAACGTTTACGTCAAGATGGGCGGCGGTTGCCAGGGCTGCGGCATGGCGAGTGTGACGCTCAAGCAGGGCGTCGAGCAGGTGATCCGTCAGCAATTCCCGCAGATCGTCTCCGTGATCGATACGACCGACCACGCCGGCGGCACCAACCCGTACTACCAGCCCGCCAAGGGCGGCGGCGCCAGCCCCTTCCATCAGTCCGCCAAGGGCTGATCCAGGCAAATCCTCACACCTTGGCTCCCCTTCCTCCCGTACGCGGGAGAAGGGGGAGTGCCCTCGGGCATGCTCAGGCGGGGGCGCTGCCTTGCCGACGGGCTCTGGCCGGCCTGGCGGGCACACCTGGCGGAGCCATCGGGAGAAGGAACGCCTGGGGTGAGGCCGGCAGGCACGGCACATCGGCCTCTAACTCATCCGGAGCGACGATCTGGAAGCTCAGGCGACTGTGCGCCTCGTGGAGCGCTGCTTCGACCGCCGCCGGGTCGTCGCCACGCGCAAACAAGAACCCGAGGTATCGGTCACCCTCCGGCAATGGCACGACCGGCTGCCCAAGCGGAATCGTGATCTCCAGGCCCTCGATGAGCGGGACCGCCAGCGCTTCTTCCTGGCCGACCACTCGCTTCAGCAACCCACGCCGTGGGATCGGCAGCATCATCGCGCCGGCGGAGGCCCCCTCGCGCTCGTAGGTCGGGACGTCCAGCCCGACCGCCTGCCGCAGAATCAGTTCTTCGAGCGACATGTCCACGCCGAAGCGGAGCGCGTTCGAGCAGAGGCCGCCAATCGAGCGCGCGGCCACCTCCAGGACGTACGGGCCGCCCGGCCCCAGCCGTAGCTCGGCGTGGATCGGGCCGTGCCGCAGCCCGAAGGCGGCAGCCGCGCGCTCGATCGTCCCGACAATGGCCTGCTGCACCTCCGGCGGCTGCCGAGACGGGGTGACGTAGATCGTCTCCTCGAAGAACGGACCGTCGAGCGGATCCGGCTTGTCGAAGATTGCCAGCACCCGCAGCACGCCACGGTCGAGCAAACCCTCCAACGCAACTTCCGGTCCCGGCAGAAACGACTCGATCAGGAGTTGATGCAGGCCCTTGCCGTCCTCACGGAGCATCACGGCGATGCGCTCGAAGGCGACCACGAATTCCTCACGGTCGTTCGCCCGGATCACGCCTCGACTCGCCGACTGCGAGATCGGCTTGAGTACGCACGGATACGGCACCCGAGCGGCCAGCCGCGCCGGGTCGTCCTCGATCGAGACGCGGCGGAACCAGGGTACCGGCAGGCCGGCCTTCTTCAGCGCCCGACGCGCGAGGTATTTGTCACGGGTCGTTCGCGCCGCCTCGACTGAGTTGTAGGCCAGCCCAAGTTCGGTCGCGGCGACTGCCGTCACGATGGTCGTGTCGTCATCCACGTTGACGATCGCATCGAATGGCTCGGCTTCAGCAAGGTCGACGATCTTGCGGGCGCTCCGCCGAGGGTGCGTGAAGTCCAGGTCAAGTTGGGTTACGCGGGTCCGTGAAGCGAACGGTAACCGGTAGTTCGACCCGACGACCACGTCGACGCCGAGGCGACGGGCGGCCTGCATGAATGCCTTCGCACGGTAGCTCCGGGCGGCCATCAGGAGCAGCACGCGCCGAGGCGCGGCTTCACCAGCAAAGGCGTGGCGGGCAGCACGGCGGGTCATCGGCTCACACCGCCCGCTCGGTCAGGACTGACGGACCCAACTGGTCCGAGGTGGGCTCCGCTCAACAGAACCACGCCTCCGTCAAGCGAGGCACGAACGCGGCCGTTGGCAGCGCTAGCACCTCCTCGTCCAGCGGGAGCGCGCCGGCGCCGTCCTGTCCGGCCGCTCGGAGTGCCAGCCGCTCGATCCGTCCGAATGTGACCTCCGGAGCCTCCCGCTCGCGCGCCGCCGCCTCGACGACCGCCGCCACTTCGCGCTGGAGCAGGTCCATGCGCGGGTCCGGGTGCGCCCAGCGGTACGAGAACACCTCGGCCTCGAACGGGCCGAGATGTGGCGTCATCATGGGAGTGTCGAGCAGGCTCGACCCGCGCGGCACGAGCAGTCGAATCGCCAGTTGGACCGGATCGACATGTCGAACGAGCCCGCGCGTTCGGATGAAGCGCACCAGGTCCAGGTAATCGCCGAGCGTCGTCCAGGGAGTGAACGCGACGAAGGTCGGCCGGATCGGCAACCCGATCGATGCTGCGAGCGCTAACGCCTCGTCGACATCGGCCGCTGTGTGACCCTTCTGGAAGGCCGCGAGAATGTGGTCGTGGATCGCTTCGACCGCCGACACGACGAACAGACAGCCGTTCTCCTTCAGGGCCGGCAAGTGCTGGCGGTGCTCCAGCAGGTGCTCGACTTTGATCGTCGCATCGAAGCTCACGTCGGGAAATGCGGCATGGAGCGCTTCGACGATACGGAGCGAGTGCTTGATGCCGTTGAAGAAGTCCGGATCGCCGAACGTGATGTGCCCGGCGCCCATCGCGACGAGTCGGGCGATGTCGTCGAGGACGACGTCCCGCTGGACGATCCGCAGTCGTCCGCCATAGACCGGCGTGATCGGGCAATGCAGGCAGCGGTGGGCGCAGCCGCGGCTTGCCTCGACGTAGCCAGCCACCACCTCCCGCTCGCCAAGGTCGACGTGCGCGTACCGCTCGAGCGGCGGGAGCAACTCTCGGCGCGGCAACTGGAACGCCTGCCGCCCCAGGAAAACGCCTCCGTCGTGCGCCAGGGTCCGAATGCCGGGGATCGGCCCAGGCGCAACGCCGCCTGAGGCGCTCCGTCGCCCGAGTGCGTCGGCCAGAGCGACCAGCGGCTCCTCAAACTCCCCCCCGATGACGCTATCGGCGAGACGGCCGAGCAGCACATCGGCGTGAAGCGACGCGTAGAGCCCGTAGAACGCCAGGTGTGCGTCTGGCCGCTCGGTGCGCACCCGTTCGGCAAGGCGGGCACCCAGGCGGGTGGCCGTATGCATGGGCACCGAGATCCCGACAAGGTCAGCCCAGGCCAACAGCGCCGGATCCAGCGTCTCGACGGCGAGATCCTGGCAACGCACGTCGTGGCCGGCAGCCGTCAGATCGGCAGCGGGTCGGGCCAGCCCGAGCGGCTGGTGGCCGAGTTCGTAGGTGGAGAGCAAGAGCACGCGAGTCATCGTGTCGTTACTCTCAGTGTAGCCTGTCGCCGCCTGTCACTGGCGATACTCGGCGCACCTGGGCGCCGCCGACCGCCTTCGACAGGCCGTCAGCGGGCTGGAACGCGACCCCGTCACCCCCTATCGACCCTCGGTGTACGACTCCCCAGTGCGGCGCCAGACGCCTATGGCGGGAATGACCAGAAGGAGCATCCCCGCCGATCTCTCCTGGATTTGCACCAGGCTCGACTCGTCACAGCGTCCGCCGGTGGGGGTCCACCACGTCGCGCAGGCCGTCGCCGATCAGATTCAAGGAGAACACGAGCAGGAAGATCGACGCGCCCGGGAAGAAGGCGTACCAGGCCGATTGGAACAGGAAGTCGCGGCCCGTCGAGAGCATCACGCCCCATTCAGGCGTCGGCGGGCGCGCCCCGAGGCCGAGGAAGCTGAGCGACGCTTCGTAGAGGATCGCGTAGGCGAACCCGAGCGAGACCAGCACCAGCAGCGGTCCGATCAGGTTTGGCAGGAGCGTCCGCACGATGATGTACGGCGTGGATGCGCCCACCACGTGCGCTGCCATCACGTACTCGCGCTCCTTCTCGGGAATGATCGACGAGCGCGAGATTCGGGCGAAGTTCGGCAGCGATGCGACCGAGATGGCGATGACCACGCTCGTCTCACCAGGGCCGAGGATCGCCACGATGGCGATCCCGAGCAGAATAACTGGAAAGGCGAACAGGATGTCGACGAGGCGGCCGACGACGGTGTCGTACATGCCGCCGAAGTAGCCGGCCGTCAGCCCGACCGCGCACCCGATGACGGCGGCCATCAGGACCGCCATGCTGCTCCCGAGCAGCGTCAGACGCGCCCCGAACAGAACCCGGCTCAGGCTGTCCCGCCCGAACTCGTCCGTCCCGAACGGATGCGCCATCGACGGCGGACTGAGCGCGTTCGACATGTTCTGGACGTCCGGCGAGTACGGTGCGATGAGCGGCGCCAGGAGGGCGAGCACGACGAAGAGTCCCGTCACCGACAGCCCTGCCAGGAGCGTCCAGGAATGGAGAATGGCGCGCCGGGTCCGCCGTGCGCTGGAGGTTGCCGCCCGCGCCGCCGGATCGCCCGCTTGCACGGCTGGGACTGCGACGACGGGGGTGGTCTGCACGTTCGCCTGAACCTCTGGTGCGCTCATCGGGCCGTCACCGAGCCGCCGAGCCGGACGCGCGGGTCCAGCACCGGGTAGAGTAGATCGACGAACAGGTTGATCAGCACGAATGCCGTCGCGATCAAGAGGATGATGCCGGTGGCCACCTGGTAGTCACGGTTGAGAATCGCCGTGAGCACCAGCCGCCCCATTCCCGGCAGTGCGAACACTGACTCGGTGATGACCGTCCCGCCGAGCAGGTAGCCCATCTGGACGCCGAGGACGGTCGTGAAGGAGATCAGGGCGTTCCGCAAGGCGTGGCGCACCAGCACCGCGCGCTCGCCGAGCCCTTTCGCTCGCGCCGTGCGGATATGGTCCGCGTGGAGGACGTCGAGCAGGCTCGCTCGCAAGTACCGCATCAACTGGGTCGAGGCGAACGTCCCGAGGGCGATGGCGGGCAAAATCATGCTCTCGAGGTTCGGGATCAGACCTGCCGAGAGCGGCGTGTACCCGCCGGCCGGCAAGACCTGAAAGTACACGGCGAAGACGTAGATCAACATGATTCCGAGCCAGAAGCCTGGAATCGACAGGCCGACGAACCCGAACGCCGCCGCGCCCACGTCGAACCATGACCCGGGTTTCACCGCCGAGATGATACCGGCCGGGATCGCGATGCCGACCGCCACGATCAACGACAGGATGGCCAGCTCGACCGTCACCGGCAGGGCATTGCCAACCAGTTGAACCACCGTCTGCTTGCTAAAGTACGAATCGCCCAGGGTCCCCTGCACGATGTTCCCTAGCCACGCAGCGTACCGCACGTATACCGGCTGATCTAGCCCCCACTGTTTGCGAAGCGCGGTCACCACCTCGGGCGGCGCCTCGCTGCCGGCCAGGATCACGGCCGGGTCGCCCGGAATCAGGTACGTGATGAGGAACACCAGGATCGAGATGCCGATCAGCGTCGGGACGACGCTGATCAGCCGGATGACGAGATAACGGGTCACGCCCTGCTCCGAGACCTGCGGCTAACCTGGACGATTCGCTTGCAACGCTGGACGCTCGATAGCCTCATACGCCGTTCGGCCACGCCGGCCTACTTCTCCAACGAGACGGCCGTCCAGTCCTGCTGAAAGGCAGCGTGCGGGATGAAGCCCTTGACGGCCGGCGTCAACGCGTGCGCCGCTGACCGATGCCCGAAGATCGCGCCGGGCAGGTATTCGACCCAGAGCATCTGGACCTTCGAGTACGCTTCCTTGCGGGTGGCCTGATCCGTCGACGAGGCGCCGATCTTGAGTTGATCGACGTAGCCAGGCATCGTCTCCGGCGTCAGACCGCCGACGTTCGCCGGGTTCGGCGGGTACATCAGCCCGGCGCTGTAGGTCAGGGCCGGATCGGCGGTCCCGCGGCCGGGGTAGTCCGCTGCCGCGTTGAAGTCATGACTCTGGTTCAGCCGCGCCGACCACTGCGCGATCTCGACCTCTTCGATCTGCGGTTGGTAGCCAAGCTGCGCAAACGTCGCCTGAATAAGCGTCGAGACCTGCTTGAACTCGGGGTAGCCATTCGGAACCAGCAGCGTAAATTCGAGCCCCTTGCCCTTCGGGTAGCCGGCCTTCTCCATCAACTGCCCGACCTTGTCCGGGTCGTACTTGTAGGCGGCAGCGGTCTTCGGCTCGTAGGCCCAGTGCTTGTCGGTGAACGGGCTGTTGCCAACCGGGCTGCCGATGCCGGCCTGGAAATTCTTGAAGAATGCCTCACGGTCGAGCGACCAGCCGATGGCCTGGCGCATCTCGACCTTATCGAAGGGCGGCTTGCGCTGGTTCAGGTACATCGAGAACGATTGCTCGGCCGGCGGGTTCAGTACGACGTTCACCCGCTTGTCGGCCTGCAAGCGCGGGACTTCCTGTAGCGCGAAGTCGTAGACGAGATCGACGTTGCCAGCCAGCACCTGCGAGAGACGGGTCTGCATCTCGGTGACCGGCTTGAAGACGATCTTATCGACCTTCGCCATCCGTGACTGGTCCCAGTAGCTGGCGTTCTTCTCGACCACGACCCGGTCGTTCGGCACCCACTCGGTGAACTTGAAGGGGCCGGACCCAATCGGGTTCTTCTTGGCCAGATCGGTCCCCATGCTGCGGGGAACGATGTCGACGTAGGTGAAGGCTGGGATCAACTGGTTCTGGACGCCATCCGTCTTCAGCTTCAAGTGCGTATCGTCGACGAGTTGAACTTCCTTGATGGCCGAGATGAAGCCGCGCAGCCACGAGCCGACCTGCGGATCGAGGATGCTGTCCAGCGTGAACTTGACGTCGGCGGCAGTGAGCTTCTCGCCGTTGTGGAAGGTCACGCCGCTCGGGAGCGTCACCACCAGGCTAGTGTTGTTGTCCGCCCACTCGAACGACTTGGCGAGCTTCGGCTTGAACTGGAACGTCTCGGCGTCCTGATACGACAACTGGTCGTAGATGTTGGTCTTGACGACCTTCCAGACGTTCAGTGTGCTGATCCAGGGGTGAAGGCTGTTGATGTCGACGGACTGGCTGACGGTGAGCGTGCCGCCCTGCTTGGCCTGAGCAGCGGCCGGCGCCTGGGTAGCCGCCGCGGCCTGGGTGGGCGCAGCCGTCGGCTGGACGACCGCCTGGGTCGGGATCGGCGCCGAGGTTGGTTGCACGGCGGCCGGCTTGGCCGGGGCCGATGTGGGCGCGGCCGGCTTGCTCTCAGCCGGCTTGGCCGGGGCGCTGGTCGCGGCGGGAGCCGGCGCCTGCGAGCACGCCGCCAGCACCGACGTACCGATGGTGGCTGCGAGCCCGAGCGCGGTGCGCCCGAGAAACTGTCGACGGGTCAGAGGGAGCGACTTCTCTGTCTGCATGCCCGGCACCTCCGGATCGTCTACCGAACCGACCGTGTATGAACCTACCCATGCGCACGCACGGCGGTGGACGAACCACCGGCCGTTTGTGGCGCTGAATGTGGCCAGCATAGCGAGACGGCCTATCTCATTCAAGAGATTTGGCGGGCAATTTTCGCCGCACGATGCGGAAGGGTTTCCAGAGGCAGCCTTCGAGAGCGAGACTCAGCGTTGCCTCTTGAACGCTCCAGCCAATCCAGCCCAGCCTGACGGCGTCCGGGGCCGGCGTCTACAATCCGACCCCGAGGCCCACCATACACGAGGGTCAGCAGCCTCGGTGTGGCCCGGCGCGCGTGCGGGGTCACCAGGGAGGCGGTGACTTCGGGCGGGTCGTCAGGAAACGGGTGAGGAGCGAACGTGAAGCTCGAGGGTAAGGTGGCGCTGGTGACGGGCGGGGGCGGCGCGATCGGCGGCGCTCAGGCGCGCCTCTTCGCGGCCGAGGGTGCGGCTGTGTGTGTGGCGGACCTCTTTCCGGAGAAGGCCGAGGTCGTCGCACAGGAGATCCGCGCGAGCGGTAGGCGCGCCATCGGCGTGCGTCTGGACGTCGAGCGCTCCAGCGAGTGGGCTACGGCCGTCGAGGCAGCCGAGCACGAGTTCGGCCCAGTCACCATTCTCTGCAACAATGCTGGCGCCAACTTCCGTGTCGACTTCGACGAGCAGACCGAGGAGCAGTGGGCACTCGTGGTCGGGACGATGCTCACTGGCTCGTTCCTGGGCATCAAGGCCGCTGTGCCGTCGATGCGGCGGGCCGGTGGGGGGGTGATCCTCAATCTCGGCTCGATCGCCTCGATCCGCCCGCCAGCCGGCAGCCCGGCCTACGCGGCGGCCAAGACCGGGCTGGTCGGGCTGACCCGCTGCGCCGCCCTGAGCTACGCCGCCGAGAACATCCGCTGCGTCATCGTCTCGCCGGGCCACGTCGACACGCCATTCATCCGCGCCAGCACCTCGTACAGCCCGAACGATCCGTCGACCAGCATCGACAACCCCGAGAACTATCAGAAGCGGCTCGCGGCCACACCGCTCCGACGGCTCCAGACCCCGGACGACATCGCGAAGGCGGTGCTGTTCGCGGTCTCGGACGACGCCGCGATGATTACCGGCTCGATGATCACCGTCGACGGCGGCACCGTCCTGTAGACACCTCGAGCCGTCCTGTCGGCGGACCGATCCCTTCAAGAAACCCAGGAGCAGGGGGTGGGGAGGGCCAGGTACGCGGCTCCCCCGCCCATCGCGCGGTACCGCGCACCTCTGCAACGGCTCTACGATCGAAGCTGACCGTAACGGCTCTACGATCGAAGCTGACCGTCCCCGATCAAGACCCACTTGTAGGACGTGAGCTCTTCGACGCCCATCGGGCCACGGGCATGGAGTTTGTCGGTACTGATCCCGATTTCGGCCCCCAACCCGACCTGCCCGCCGTCGGCCATCCGCGTCGACGCGTTCCAGAGCACCGACGATGAGTCGACATCTCGCAGGAATTTCTGTGCCGTGGCCTCGTCGCGCGTCACGATGGTGTCGGTGTGAGCCGAGCTGTACTGATTGATATGGCGAATCGCCTCATCGACGCCCTGCACCACCTTCACGCCGAGGATGTAGTCCAGGTACTCCTCGTACCAGTCCTCCTCGGTTGCCGGCTTCGCACCTGGCAAGATCTGGCGGGCAGCCGCGTCGCCGCGTAGCTCCACTGTCGGCATCCGCGCCGCGATGCGGGGCAAAAATTCGCCGGCGATGGACTCGTCGACCAGCAGTTTCTCAGCGGCGTTGCAGACGGCTGGCCGCTGCACCTTCGAGTTGACGACGATCTCCTCGGCCATCGCCAGGTCCGCGTCGCGATCCACGTAGACGTGGCAGTTGCCCTTGAAATGCTTGAGCACGGGGATCCGGCTGTGCTCGGCGACCGTCCGGATCAGCGCCTCGCCGCCGCGCGGAATGACCAGGTCGATCAGGCCGCTCATGCCGAGCAATTCGTTCACCGACGCATGATCGTAGCGGGGCACCGTCTGGATCGCGTCGGCCGGCAGCCCTTCGGATGCCAGCGCCGCCGACAGCACCGCCACGATCGCCGCGTTCGACGCCTTAGCCTCGGAGCCGCCCCGCAGGATCACCGCGTCCGATGCCTTCAGGCAGATCGCCGCCGCGTCCGCCGTCACGTTCGGGCGCGACTCGTAGATGAAGAGGATGACCCCAAGGGGGATGCGGACTCGCTGCACCCGCAGCCCGGACGGCATCACCGCCTCGCCGAACACCGTGCCGACCGGATCCGGGAGGTCCGCAACAGACTCCAGCCCCTTCGCCATCTCGCGCAGCCGGCTCTCGTTGAGCGTCAGCCGGTCGGTCTTCGCCGAGCCCATACCGCTCGCTCTTGCCGCCGCGAGATCGCGGGCGTTCGCGTCGAGGATGTGCGCAGCCTGCTCGACCAGCCCGCGCGCCATCGCCCGGATGGCCCGCGTCTTCTGCTCGGCGCTCGCCGACCGCAGCCCGACCCCGGCGTCACGCGCACGCTCGGCCAACTCCCGCATCGTCGTCCGCTCTGCCGCCTCGATCGCCATGCTCCCCCCCCTCAGTCATTCTGCCCGCGCGTACGGCGCGCAATTACAGGCGCACCATGTTGTTCCGATGGATCACTTCGTCGAAGATTTTACCGCCCAGGAGACCGGCGATCTCCGACGACTGCTTGCCCATGATCCGCCGCACCTGCTCGGCCGAGTAGTTCGTCAGCCCTTTGGCGATACGCTGGCCGTTGTGCACGACCGCGACCGGGTCACCCTCACTGAAGCCCCCCTCGCAGCCGATCACTCCGGCCGGCAGTAAGCTCCGGCCCTGCCTGGTGACGGCCCGCGCCGCGCCGGCGTCCACGTCGAGCGTACCCTGCTCCTTGAGCGAGTGGGCAATCCAGCGCTTGCGGTGATCCATACGGTCGCCGGACGGCGTGAAGATCGTTCCGTCGATATCGCCCTGCAGGATCGCGGCGAGCGACGCCTGTTTCCCATCGGCGACCACGAGCGTCCCGCCGACACTGGTCACCACCCGCGCGGCTCGAATCTTGGTCGTCATCCCGCCGACGCCGACCCCGGAGTCCGAGACGTCCGCGAGCGCTTCGATCTCCGGCGTGACGTCGTCGACTACGGCGATCCGGCGGGCGGCCGGGTCACGGCGGGGGTTAGCGGTGTACAGCCCGTCGACGTCGGAGAGGAGCACCGTCAGGGTCGCGTCGACGACGTTCGCGACGAGCGCCCCGAGGGTGTCGTTATCGCCGAAGCGGATCTCGTCGACCGAGATGGTGTCGTTCTCGTTGATGATCGGCAGCGCCTTGCGGTCCTGAAGCGCCTCGAGCGTGTTACGGAGGTTCAGGTAGCGGCGTCGGTCCTGGAAGTCCTCGTGCGTCAGCAGCAGTTGGGCGACCACGTAGCCGCGTCGTGCCAGCACCTCGTTGTACGCCTGCATCAGCAGGCTCTGCCCGACCGCCGCGCACGCCTGAAGGTCCGGGATCGTGACCGGGCGTTTCCGAAAGCCGAGCGGCGCCAGTCCCGCCCCGATCGCACCTGACGAGACGAAGATGACTCGGTGGCCGGCCTCGCGGGCGTCGATCATCTCGTTCAGCAGGCGCTCGATGGTGGGGCGATCGAGCGCGGTGGTGCCGGCGAGGAGGACGCTCGTTCCGGCTTTGACGACGAGCGTATGCCTGACCATAGCGCTGGTGGTTCTACCAGATTCAGGCCGGGCCCGGCGGGTCCGGCGTCGACCGGCGCTCAGCCGCCCGACAAGCTCAGGGCGAAACATCGCGTTCCGCTCACGCAACGCATTCGCGTACCAGCCGCGTTCAGTTGCCCGATGAACGGGCGGCGAGATCCTCGGACACACGGTGTGGCCGGGGTCGAACGCGCAGCCGCCGGGCGCCGCCCTGGAACGGCCGCCGAGCGCGTGGAGCAGCACGCCGCTCGGCGGTCTGCGTCAAAGATGCTAGGCTTCACCCAGGTGTCGCGGAAGGAAGCGGCCTGGCGCGTCCGTCAACGCCGACAGC
This sequence comes from Chloroflexota bacterium, assembly GCA_020845495.1. Next base: position 203,941 of record JADLFM010000023.1, on the reverse strand, counting down.
GCGCCTGCACGCAGAGATAGAGATGGACAGGGAAAAGATCGACGTAGAGGGGTAAGAAACGTGCTGCTCGAAGGTAAGGTTGCCCTCGTGACCGGCTCGGCCGGCGGCATCGGCTTCGGGATCGCGGAGCGGTTCGTGCGGGAGGGCGCGAAGGTCGTCATCTGCGACATCGACGGAGACCGTCTGCCAGATGCGGCCCGAGCGCTCGAATCGGCGGGCGGCGACGTGCTGGCGGTCCAGGCTGACATGAGCGCCGAAGCGGACGTCGAGCGGGTCTTCGCTCAGACCGTGGAACGCTTCGGCACGCTCGACATCCAGGTCAACAACGCGCTGATGAACCTCAACCAGGGCGAGCGGGGGCCGTTCCTGACGATGCGCGCCGAGGGCTGGAATGGCTTCATGGCCGCGAACCTGGGGATGCTGTTCTACTGCTCGCAGCGGGCGGCGAAGATCATGGCCCGCAAGCGGAACGGTAGCATCATCAACATCAGCACCAACGGCGCCGTGCGCGCGCATCGCAACTCGATCGCCTACGACGCCATGAAGGGCGCCGTGGACTCGTTCACACGCGCGGCGGCGGTGGATCTTGCGCCCTGGGGGGTGCGAGTGAATGCGATTCAGCCGGGCCTGATCGCGACGCGCCCGTTCCTGGCGCTGTCCGTGGAGGAGCAGGCCCGCCGGGCGCAGGTGGTCCCCATCGGGCGGGCGGGCACGCCGGCCGACATCGCCTGGGCGGCCGTGTACTTCGCCAGCGACGATGCCTCCTATGTGACGGGCGTGAGCTTCCTGGTGGATGGCGGCATCCTGGCCCAGGGTCGCCCGCCGCAGACCGAGCTTGGACAGGTCGCCACCCCCGAGACCCTCACGGACTTCTGAGATTGCCGCTCGCTGGAGCGTGGCATCAGACGGCTGTACGTCGCAGCAGTCGGCGGGTGCCCCGAGGCGACGAAGCTCCGCGACGATCCGGAGGTTGGCGCGGCATCGGTCGAGGTTCGGGGGACCAATCACCCCCCGGCCAGGCCGCCGATGTCGTCAGGCTGGGCGCTGAGCGGCTGGTCAGGTGTGAGGCTGAAGGGCAGATCGTCGAGGACGACTTCTCGAACGTACGGCGCTACGGCGTACGCCTCGGCGGTCTGCGGCCTCGGCGGTCTGCGGCCTCGACAGTGCGGGCCGATCGCCGACGCTCTGGCAGACCGATCGCTGACGGTGCAGCGTGGCGGCTACTCGCGCTCGAAGCCCTGGCTGGTGAACTTCAAGGTGCGCCCGTTCTCGGTGACGGTCCGGACGACCTGCTCCGAGAACCCGCTGGGCAGGTCGGCCTCGATCTCCAGCGTCACCCTGACTGTCGACCCGACCAGCCCGCTGAGGTGGGCGATCAGCTCCTCGGCGATCTTCGCGGCGTCGCGGCCGGCCCGGGTCGGGTTGAGCGACACGGTACCGTGATAGCGCGTCAACGGGATGGCGGTCGTGGCCGGGCCAGAGCCATCACCAGGGCGTGCGCCAGCCCAGCCAGCTGCTCCCTGCCCCGCACCGCCCAGCCCGAGATTCCCGTCCGGAGGGTAGCTGCCGGCGGGGTAGCTGCCCGGGGGATAGCTGCCCGTGCCGAGGTGCCCGCCCGGTACGGGATTGCCACCCGGCGTGAGCCGCCCGTCCAGCCCGGAATGGTCGGCCCTGGTGGTTGCCGCCTCAGCCGCTTCTTGCCGTGCGACGGCCTCCGGCCGCACCAGCAGTCCGGAGAGGTTGTCCTCCGACACATCGACGAGGGTGCCGCCGCGCAACCCCCGATACCGGCCGGCCGCCTCGTCCCACTCGTCGGCGTACCCGAAGGTGTCGGTCCGCCAGGTCAGCAGCTCGAGGCCGCTCCGGACGGCGCCGAGCAGCACGGCCGAATTCTTGAGGCGCGGCAGGTAGAGATAGCGGCCGAAGTCCTCGGTCAATTGCTTCACGGCCACGTGATCACCGCGCCAGAGCGGGACCCGGCCCAGCTCCATATGCAGCCGCGAGCCGGCCAGCCCGGTCACGAGGAGCTCGTCGTTGCGCAGCTTCTTGCTCGCGCGCACCGCCAGCGCATCAGACCCGGTAAGGCGGATGGCTTGCCACTCGACGGCGGCCTGCGGCGACGTCTGGATCGGCACCAGCAGCCACTGGTACGCCTCCGGCAGGCGGGCCGTGACGGCGCCATCAGCCGAAGTCTTCTGGGTCTCGGCCTGGCGCACCTGGTGGGGCGACAGGTTGAGCACGTCCTTCTCGTCGAGGATCGATTGCCAGGCGAGGTAGCGGCGGACAGCCTCGTCCAGATCCTGGAGCCGGGTCCGATCGGCTGCCAGGAAGATCAGCGCGTTGCGGTAGAGGCGTGGAGCGTTACCCCTGGACTCGAAGATCGCCCTGGCGGCGGTCTCGGCCTGGCTGCCGTCGGTGCCTCGGCTGTACGGGTGCTCGCTGCTCAGCACCACGAGGCGCGCGTCCAGATCGTCTGGTACGTCCTGGCCGGAGCGGGGAAGCGGATGCACGCGGCTGAAGTCGCCGATCTGGCGCAGGTTGGCCCGCAGGCGCCGCTCCACCTCTTGTAGTACAGGATCCGGGTTCCGCCTCAACTCCTCGGCGCGCTCCTCGGCGATCTTCGTGACGGTGGGCCGGGTGGCGTACCAATAGCGGGTGCCGTCCTGGTACAGGAACGTCGCGGCCATGCTGAGCCGGCGAAGCGCGTCGCCGAACACAGCCGGTGACTCGCCGGGCATCACGCAGCCGAGCTTGACCCGTCGATCCTCCAACCCCTGATTGGCGGCTGCCGTCTCGGGGGCGGTGCCCAGATAGATCGTTCGGGCAACTCGCCGACAAGCCGAGAGCTTGCCCAGGTTCGGCACCTCGCCGTCCAGGCGCAGCGGCAGCGCATTGGGACCGTCCACGTCCTTCTCGATGACTGGCACCCAGATGTCAGAGAGGTAGCGGGTCAGCTCGAACTGGACGCGCGGATCGTCGATTGGAATGCTCGCCGGCAGGATCAGCGGGTTGCGGTCGCCCTTCTGCCAGAGGCTGTGAATCACGGCCGCCATCAGCCGCAGTACCCCTCGCGTGCGCTGGAACTTCACCAGCGTGCCCCAGTCGGTGTAGAGTCGATCGAAGACCTCGGGATGGACCGGGTACGCCGCCTTGAGGCGCTGCTCGTACTCCGAGTCGCGGCACTCGGCTGGGAACTCCTGACGCTGCGTGCGATAGAGATCGAAGAACGCGCGGGCGATGGTGTCGCGGGCCACGTACTGGCGGCGCTCCACCAGCGGCTCGAACAGGCGTCGCCGCACGATCTCGAAACCCTCTTCGGCGCTGGCGGGGCGCCAGGACGACTCGACCCGGCCAACGGCGTTCCGCAACCGGTCGAGCGCCGCCCGCCCGCGCGCACCCCCGACCTCGACGTCGTCGGCCTGGGTATGGGGCGAGCCGCTCGTGTCCGAGGCCGGCAGGCTGATGACGAGCAGGCACTGCTTCGCCAGCTTCGCCGACTCGGTGAGCGCCTGGGCGAACGTGAAGTGCGTCTCGAACGAGCCAGCCGGCAGGTCCGAGCCGTCGTGAAGCTGGCGGGCGTACGCTACCCACTCGTCGATCAGGATCAAGCACGGCCCGTAGGCGTTCATCAGTTCGCGCAGCACGTCGCCGGGGCTGGTGGCCCGCTCGTCGTCGACACGGACCCGCTCGAACGCCCGCCGGGCCTCGGCGATCCCGCCAGCCGAGGCGCCAAGCTGCCAGGCAAGCTCCCCCCAGAGCGTTCGGACGACCGTGCCGTCGGCCTTGACGGCCGGGTTGCCGGGGGAGATCTTGTTGCCGACCAGCACCACCCGGTTGACCCTCGGTAGGGTCTCGACCTCGGCCTCCTGGAGCACCTCGTCCAGGCCGAGCAGCTCGCCGGGCTGGGCGCCCGAGAACAGGTGGTAGAGCGCCAGCATCGAGTGGGTCTTGCCGCCGCCGAAGTTGGTCTGGAGCTGGACGACCGGATCGCCACCCAGGCCAGCCAGCCGCCGCACCGCTCCGGTGAGGAGCCCCCGCAGGCTGGCGGTGAGGTAGGTGCGGCGGAAGAACTCGGCGGGGTTGCGATATTCGTCCGTGCCCTCGCCGATGTGGACCTGCCAGAGGTCGGCGGCGAACTCGGCCTGCTGGTACCGACCGCTCGCGACGTCCTGATGGGGCGTAACCACCTCACGCCACGGGGTGAGCGCGCCAGTCGCCTGGCTCTCGATGGCCGCGCCGCCGCCGCGCCGCCGCTCGACGCGCATCTGCTCGTCGAAGATCAGACGGCGTAGCTCCAGCTTCATCTTGTTGATCTCGTCGGCCTGAGACGCCGAGACCGAGGTCAGGAGCCGGGCGGCTGAGTCGAGCGCGCGGTCGGTGTCGTCGCCGGAGAACGGCTGCTGGTGTGCCCACTTGTTGCGGTGGTCTCGCAGTTCGCTGACCAGGCTGCGCTCGGCGGGGCCGAGGGTGTTGCGGAAGACGGCGTTCCACTGATCCCACATCAGGCGGAGCAGGGCGGCCACGTCGAGGTGCGGCTCTTCCTGGCTGGCCGGCCAGGACAACTCGTTGCGCCAGCCGGCCGTCGCCTCGGTGATCCAGTACTTGCCGTACTGGGCCTGCAATTCGCGTCCGATGAATGGGGCCAGCCCCTCGCGAAGAAGCTCCAGCGCCTTGCCGACCCGCTCGTAGTTGGTGATCGCCATCGGTCACACGCTCCCGAGGTCAGGGATTCGCCGCCAGCCAGTCAGTCGGGGAGATTGCGCCGGCCCGTTGGATCAGCTCGCCATCCCACGAGATGAGCACCGTCCCCGTCAAGCTCGCGGTGGCGGCGTAGAGTGCGTCCGCCCCCCGCAGAAACTGCTGGGTGCTCAGGCGAAGTGCCTCGTCTATCAGCGGCTGGTCCAGCGGATGCAGGCGAACGAGGGGATGTGCGCGGATGTCAGCCGCCGCTTGTAGGCTGGCACCAGCGTCGCGCAGCCGACGCGCCAGTGCGCCCGCAACCTCTACGATGACGAAGGCCGGGCAGTGCAGCATCAGCCCTCGACGGACCGCGCGTCGGAAGAGCTCGGTGCTCGGCCCGTGGAACACGTCGGTCGGATCGAACGACGCGATCCAGGCGTTGGCATCGACGGTAGACATGCCGTCAGCGCCGCTCCAGGCGGTCTCGGTCGGCCTGGAGGATCTCGCGCGCTGACGGCCCCGGTGGCGCGTCCTTGAACGCGGCCTTGCCATGCTGAAGCCAGCGTTCGAGCCACTGCTCGGCCGAACGTCGCACCGTCTCATCGGTCACGATGGTGTCCTCGGCCAGCCAGCGTCGGAACAGCTCGACGGCCACGTCGTGGATGGGGCGCCCCTCGCGGGCACTCCTGGCCTCGACCTGACGGTAAAGATCGTCTGGAAGCTCGATGGTCGCCTTCATACGGGTGTAGCGTACCTCTCTCTCGTGCGCCCGTTCAACCGCCGCGCCCGTCGCGCGCAGGGCTGCGCCAGTCACAGGCCAAGGGTGGGCTGTTGAAGCTCGGCGGGCGTGATCTCGCTGGCGAGTTGGACGATCTCTGGCCAGCTTTGGACGAGGCCGTTGTAGGAGAGCGCCTCATGCGCCCGCTTCTTGCGCTCGCAGAGGGTGTAGAGGCGATAGCCGAGTTCACGGGCAGCCTCGGCCCGTCCGCCCAGTTGTGCCATCAGGTTCGCCGCCGCGCTCTCACCGCCCGCTTCGAGCCGGCGGATCAGATGATGGACGATCTCCCAGACAGTCAGGCGCGGGTCGGCGCCCGGAACCCAGTCCGGGGGTAGCTCCTCCGGCCGCAGCAGCCGAACCCTGCCCCGACCAGACTCGACGATGCCAGCCTCCACCATGCCGGCCACGCTGGTGTTCTTGGCTTTCGAGAGGGTCTCGGCTACCCCGTACTCGCCCTCGGCGAAGCCGTACTGGTCGAACCAGGCCAGCGCCCAGCGGGTATCGGGGTCGAAGTCGCCTTCCTGCTCGGCTAACACCTCGTCCAAGGTCTGGTTGATCAGTGCGAGCGCCTGCCGGACCGTCAGCGGGTTGCCCTCAGCATCAATGACTCCGGCATAGCGGGTGTAGACCGCCATGCCCGGCCCGATGGCCGCCTGCGCCAGATCGACGGGCGCGATATTGCCGCGCTGAAGGAGCCGCAATGCTTCAGGGAGTTCCGATCCGAGCGCGTTCAGAAACTCGCGGCGGGTAGCCATAGGCGCGTTGTCTGGGCGTTTCCGACACACGAGGACGATGCTGGATGCGAGCGCATTTGAGCCAATCCCACGAGATCGGCTGATGCGCTCAGTTCGCATCGGCAGAGTGCCCGTGATGGCAAATCCGGCGCGGATCGACGCATCGAGGAACGTTTCCCAGCCTGTGCTCGCCGTGCCGTCGTCACCCTCGTTCTCAGATTGCTTGAAGCCATAGTAAATGGTGACGGGAAAGTCCGGGTGGCACTGTTTCGCAAGCCTGCTCATCGCCCTGGTCATACCTTCCAGGAAGAATTGTTCAGCCTGTTGCTTGCCACCATGCCGGCCGGGCGTGGCCACCAGTTCCTCAGACTTGGGCGTGACTACCGTGGCTATGATGTCGTGGAATTGTGACCTCAATGAATTGCGCATCCAGACGTAAAAGAAGTCAGATAGATCACTGTATCCTACATTATCATAGTATGGTGGGTCTGTAGATATGACACAGTCTTGTGAAAAGATCTGATCCTCCGCATTTGCCTGATGAGATGCACCGGTATTTTGGAGATTGAAATCCCCGATGATTCGGGAAATCCCATTGATTGATATGAGAATGTCTCCGGTGGCTTCAGAGAACGGGTTGACTTCTGCGTAATCCCAGACCATAGGCAGGGCCTGTTTGGTGAACACATGCGCTGCTTGATCTCGCGAAAGATTCCACGATACGAGCGTCGCGTTGTAATCAGCCGCTTTGTCGACACACAGCGCCAGATATACTGAGACAGCTTCCCCATAGGCTTTGACAGAGCCCGCGTCACGGCCTACTTGCCCGCGAGTTTCCTGAACCAGATCGGAGAGCGTCGTCAGCGTCACCAGTTGTCGGCTGGTGAACAGGTCGCTCCATTTTGTCATGCCGTAATTGCCGACGCGAAAACCGAGCGCCTGCTGGAAGAACTCTACATCAGGCTTCCAGGCAGGAACCGCGCTGCGAACAACCGCCTCCATCGCAGCAGTCGGAGGTAGGTAGACTCGTGCACGATCACCTTTGGCCACGATCGCCATTAGCCGAGCACCCAGCCGGCCCGCTCTGCCTTCGGACTTGATGTAGTCGGGCGTGATCGGCGATCCGGACAGTACGCAGCGGAAGTTGGCGCCGCGCGCCAGTTTGGTACCGTTCTTCGCAGCCTCGGGATCTGACGGCTTGCCCTTTTTCACGGTGAAGCGGTAGCTATCGCCCTCGACAACTGGCTCGACGTACGCCTCCTTGCCGGGCTTCGTGGCTAGCATGAACGTCGAGGCGAGTGGCACGTCAACATGGGCGAAGGCCGGGTTGGGGCTCTTGACCGTGCGCGCCCAGAGCCAGGCAATCACGGTCAGCTTGCGGCCGACCAGCGGCTTCAGGTCCGGCCGCTCGTGGGCCATCTCGGCCGTGATCTCGACTTTCGGGTAGAGGTGCCCGATCCGCTTCTCGGCCTCGTCGCGCATCCACTTGCCGTAGTAGCGGACGTCCTCGGCCAGCCCCTCGGCGCCTCGCCATTGTCGGCCGATCAGCCGCTGCTCCTTCCGCGCCTCAGGGTTCACGGGTGGCATGCCCGCGAACTTCGGCGGGATCTCGATCATCGCCTTGTTGATGAGGACCGCCACCGGGTTGAGGTCGCTGGCGTACGCCTCCAGTCCCAGCCGCTGGGCCTCCAGCGGAATCGAGCCCCCGCCGGCAAACGGGTCGTGGAAGGCCGGCAGCTTCGCTGGGTTGAAGAGCTCGGCGGCGCGGGGGTGGTCCTGGTTGGCGGCGCAGGTGTCCCGCCAGGACTTCCAGATCTCGGCGCGGGCCTCGGCCAGCACCGTCTCGTCGGTGGTGTTCTCCCACTTCACCAGCTCTTCGATCAGCTTGAAGAGGCGCTGGCGCTCGGCGTCCTGAGCTTCTTCAGTCGGGAAGCGCTCGGGATGGGATGAGGGGTCGTCCACCATCTGCGCAAAGATGACCGCTCGTGCTGCTGCCAGCGGACGCCGTGCCCACCAGAGGTGCAGGGTGCTCGGGTGGCCGTGCCTGATCGACTTCTCGCGCGCCGAGGCGGCATTGATCGCCTCCAGCGGCAGCGTCACCTCGATCAGCTTCCTGGTGTACGTCATGACGTCGTCTTCGCTTCCTCTGGTGAAGATGCCGCCGCGACCACGGCGACGTATTGCTGCCGTCGATGAGTCGGGCGGTCGGGGTAGCGGTAGGCGAGCCGGCCCGAAGCGATGAGGGAGCGGAGCGAGTCCCGTAAAGAGACCTCGCTTCGCCCGAGCAGGGTAGCGAGCTCCCGCAGCGAGAGCGGTACGCGGGCGCAGAGCCGCACGATGAGATCGTCTCGAAGATCGGCCCTTATGTACCGATGTTCGCGCGCCCGGGCTGAGATCTCGCGCAACTCCTGCCAGAGATCCTCCGGGATGGGGCCGGATCCTCGTGTTTGCAGGCGGGAAACCTCAGAGCGCGCCAACAAATCATCAGAGATTGGGGCGAATACCTCAGAGCTCGGGAGGAAATCATCAGAGAACGCTGGTTCTTGCTGCACCAGGCCCTCCGGTTGAGAGGAGCCCTCTGGCCGATCGGCGCCGAGATCGGGGCCATCCACGACGGTCGTAGGGGCAAGCTGATATCGGGCGCCGCGCTTGACGCCGATCATCTGGAGCAATCCTCGATCGCGCAGCCCCCCGAGGATTCGAGTGACGTCGGCCATGTGCTGGCCCGTCAAGCGGCGCACCGAGAGGTTGTCGACCTCGCCCTGATGCCGAGCGATGCACAGCGCGAGCTGCTCGGCCTCGCTCCAGTTATCGCCGAGCGACTGTAGCCAGATCCGGTCGTCTTCCGACAGGAAATGCGCGTGCCGCAAGGTCAGCGCGAACTCGTACCGCTCAGTCCCAGACTCGATCTCCGGTAACTGAAAGCCCAGGCTTCGCCACACCCGAACGATCTTGGGCATCCCCGTACCGGCCTCGTCGGCCAACCCGATCAAGCGAAACATCCGAACCAGGATCGGGTTTCTGGGGTCCGAGCGGTCCCCGGCCAGCAGGTCCGTTTCGAGAACCCGAGAATCACCAGGGTTTCGGAAGAAGTACCCTGCCGGCGTACGCTTGATCAGCGACGCATCCGGCTCCGAATAATCGGCGTGGACCAGGAGGTTGACGAGCGCCTCCCGCAGGGCTTCACAATGAGGCCCTTCCCCGACACGGAAGGGTCCTTCGAGATCGAACGGAGCGGGTAATCCCTCGATCAGTTTGGGGTAGATCCGCTCGAACGCCGCGAAGATACCACCTTCCCACGCCTGGCGGTCGAGCCATCGCCGATCGGACGCATCGTCTGGAAGCACGCGGAAGTCGATCAGATGGCGCGTTCGCCACTCGATAATCGACTCAGCACGGCCCAGCAAGACGAGGCCCGCTACCGTCAGGCCAGCGGCTCCGGCCTCACGATCGGTCCTGAACGCACCTATCGACTCCAGAAAGCGCCGATCGTCGTAACCATTGCGCGGCGCGGCCGGATCGTGCGTCTGCGCGCGCTGGCGATATCGGCGGAGCGCCTCCTCGTCCAGATCGTCTAGCCCAAAGCGTGGGAGGATCGTCGAGTCGATACCCGAATCGCGGGCCTCCCGTATCATGCGGTCGACCTCCGCCTTGCTACAGTGGTAATCCCCCGCGTGCCGCCGCACGTAGGTGCCACTATACGGATTGCCGTTGATATAGACTGGGCGCGTGCTTCGAGGTGCCGCCGGTATACGGACGACAATCATCGACTTCCCGCCAACCACTTCGATATTGGCGTCGTTCGAGCCGATGGCAGGATGGCTCACCTTCTAGTCATTCCGCATGAGATCGTGGAGTTGCTGAAGCATCTTTTCGGGATTCGTTACGCCAACGATCGTCGGGCCTGCCGATTCGTCCACACCCAGGACGAGCCAGCCACCCTGCGTGTTCGCGAATGCGCTGACGGTCGGCCAGAGCTCCCTGGGCAGACCGCCACGGGCAGTCTTGAACTCCAGTTCAAGCGACTCCTTTTCCTGGAGTCGCAGGAGGAGCTGATCGAGCAGCGAAGCAGATTCGGCGTCGCTCACCGGGGCGCCTCGGAGCGTGCCAGCAATTCGGCGAAGTTGTAGTTGACGCTGGTGACGCCGAAGTCGGGTTCGCGCTGGAACGGTCGCCGCAGGTACCGCACGGCGTGGCTACCGTCCGCCCGGAACTCGACCAGCGCCAGGATGAAGTCCTCCGGCTTGTTGAGTGAGTAGAGGATCTCATTCTTCGTCACCGTCACGGTGTCCGCACCCGCCACGCGCCCCTTCACCTCGATGAAACGAAGTTTGCCGGTGCCAGGGACGCGGCTCTCAATGTCGTAGCCGAGCCGCTCGTACTCGCGGTCGGTCGGCTCGAATCCCAGGCCGCGCTCGGTCGCCATCACGATCGCGCGTGCCCGAGCGGCCGCTGCCTGGGTGTCGACGGCGGTCGTCGCCGGAGTCGGCCGCCCGGTCATCGCGGCGATCAGGCCGGCCGGCACCACCAGTACACCCCCGATCGCGACCGGCGGCAGCGGCGAGACCTGGCGCTCCAGCCGGAGCTCGCTCATGCGCTTTTCGAGGCGGGCCTGGAGGTTGTCTGCTCGCTTTCGTGCTTCGTCCGAGTTGAGCCGGGCGTTCGGCCTGCCGGCCTGCTCCTGGAGCTTCAGTTCCTCGGCGCGGAGATCCCAATAGTTGATCTCCCTGGTCAGCCGATCCTTGACCGCCGCCTCGGTCTTGTCGATCAGCGCGAGCTTGCGCGAACGGATCTCGACGAGGTGCTCGGGCACCACGTTGGCGACGGCGTAGCCCTGGCCGGTCTGCTCCAGCTCACGGCCGATCCAGGCGCACTCTGCTCGGGCGAGCAGTTGCTCTACTGTCGGCTCGCCGTCTTCGAGCGGCCGGTAGTCGAGGTACGGGGCGTAGCTGGGATGGCGGGTGTTACCATCGGCGTCAATCTCGACGTAGAGCATCCGCTTCGAGACGACCTGCCGCTCGCCGCTCCGGGTGAGGCTGCCGTCCTGAATGGCGTGCTCCAGGTAGAACAGCACGCGCGGCATCGTGCCCGGGTCGCGCTCGTCCACCAGCACCGTCCCGCGCCGCAGCAGGTCGCGATGGCGCTCCAAGGTCAGGTCGATGACGGCGTCGAGCAGCGGATGGCCCGGGCAGACGAACGCGGCCGGTGGCTGGCCCGGCGGCGCCAGCAGAGTCTTCTCGAAGGCGATGCGCTCGTAGCGGGGGAGGACCGGCTCGCCGAGCCCGATCGCTCGGTCCCGGTTGCGGATCGGCGCCGGCACGTGCGTGATCTCGTAGCGGCGTGACTCGCGCTGCTTCACGGTGCCGCCGAGCCGCCGGAAGGCTTCCAGGAAGAAGCTTTCGACGTAGTGGGGCTGGAGCCGGCGAGCTTCGGCCCGCTCCATCTCCTCGCGGATCCGGTAGACCCGGCTGGCGTCCATCGCGTCGTGGACCAGCACCCGCTCCTCGATCAGCCCCTGAAGCTGGCTCGGATCGAAGGCGTTGGCGACCACCCGGGTCAGACGGGCGCGCACGTCGTCCTGCTCGCCGTAGCGGATCGCCTGAATCAGGAGCTCCCTGAGCGGCTTGCCCTCGAACTGGACCTTGCCGAGCACGTCGAACACCTGCCCGCCCAGCGCAGCCCGGGCCTCGTCGAGCTTCTCCAGCAGGGTGCGGTAGACATCGCCCTCGCGGGTCTCGTCGGCCACCAGGTTCCAGAGGTGACAGACCTCGGTTTGCCCGATGCGGTGGATTCGCCCGAAGCGCTGCTCCAGGCGGTTCGGGTTCCAGGGCAGGTCGTAGTTGACCATCAGGTGGGCGCGCTGGAGGTTGATGCCCTCGCCGGCCGCGTCGGTGGCGAGCAGCACCTGCACCTCGGGGTCGTGGCGGAACGCCTCCTGCGCCCCCAGCCGGGCCTCCCGCCCCATCCCGCCATGGATCACCACCACCGCCTCAGGCCGGCCGAGCAGGGTGGCGATGCGCTGCTGGAGGTAGGTGAGGGTGTCGCGATGCTCGGTGAAGATGACGAGCTTCTGGTGAGGCGAGGCTACGGGCCTGGCGACAGGGGTCACCTGGTACGGTGCCCGCTGTTCGGCCACCCGGTTGGCGATGCTGACCGGCGTGAAGATCTCGCCGAGCAGGCTGGCCAGTTCCCGCCACTTGCGGTCCTCGCCGTTGCTCCGAACGGCCTGCGCGAGCACTTCGAGCCGCTGGAGCGTCTGGATCTCGGCCGCGAGCTCGCCGCTAGTGTGCGCGGCGGTCGCCTGGTCGAGCACCTGCTCCTCGGCCGCCTCCACCTCGTTGTCAGGCGCGTCTTCCAGATCGGCGATGTCCTCGTCATCGTAGTCGCGGAGCGGCGGGTGAACGGCGGCGCCGCGCCGGAGCAGTTCCAGTTCCCGAAGCCGGCTCTCGAGCCGCTCGCGACGCCGCCTCAGCGATTGGTAGATGGCCTCAGGCGAGGACGCCAGCCGGCGCTGGAGGATCGTCAGCGCGAACCCGACCGTGCCGGCTCGCCTGTCGTTCTGGAGCGCCTCGGCCCGGTTGAACTCGTCCCGCACGTAGTCGGTGACCGCTCGGTACAGCCGCGCCTCAGCGTCCGACAGGGTATAGGGCACGGTGTAGGCGATCCGCTCGGGGAAGAGCGGGGTCGCGTCGAAGGTCACCAGGCTCTCCTTCACCATCCGTCGCATCAGGTCCGACACGTCGGCGGTGTGCGCGCCATCGCGGAAGCGGCCCTCGAAGCGGTCGCCATCCAGCAGCGCCAGGAAGAGCTGGAAGTCCTCCTCCTTGCCGTTGTGGGGGGTGGCGGTCATGAGCAGGAAGTGGCGGGTCAGGGTCGAGAGCAGCTCCCCGAGCCGGTAGCGTTTGGTGAACTTGACCTCCCCGCCGAAGTACGCCGCCGACAGCTTGTGGGCTTCGTCGCACACCACCAGATCCCAGCCGCACTCTGGCGCCTGGAGCTTCTCCTGCACGCTCTCGTTGCGGGAAAGCTTGTCGAGCCGGGCGATGACGAAGTTGGTCTCCAGGAACCAGTTGCCCGTTCGGGCCGCTTCCAGCTTGTCGTTGGTCAGGATCTCGAACGGAAGTTGGAAGCGGCGGTACAGCTCGTCCTGCCACTGCTCGGCCAGGCTGCCGGGGCAGACGATCAGGCACCGCTGCACGTCCCCACGGACGATCAACTCCTTGATCAGCAGCCCGGCCATGATCGTCTTGCCGGCCCCCGGATCGTCGGCCAACAGGAATCGCAGCGGCTGACGGGTCAGCATGCAGTCGTAGACGGCCGTGATCTGGTGCGGCAGTGGCTCGACGATCGAGGTGTGGACCGCTAGCACCGGGTCGAACAGGTGCGCCAGCCGAATGCGGTGGGCTTCGGAGACTAGGCGGAACAGGCCGCCGTCGCCGTCGAAGCTCCAGGGCCGGCCCGCCTCGACGACCTCGATCCTGGCCTCGTCATGGCGGTACAGCAGTTCGTTGGCGACCTTACCGGACGCGGTCTTGTACGTCAACTCCAGCGCCTCCGAGCCGAACCACTGGACGCCGACGACGGTCACCAGGCTGTCCGGCAGGACACCGTGAACTGTCGCGTTGACGCGGAGGTCTTCAAGCACGCTCATGTGCAAACATTCTGAAGGCGACAGCCCCAGACACCGGCACGGCGCGCCAGCGCGACGCGGGCAGCCAGAGCGAGCGCGCAGGTCGCGCAACACGTCGAGCCCGGGTGGACGGGTGTACCGGGTGTCTTCGAATTGTGCTCGGTGTTAGCGAGCTCGTCGTGGAGAGTACACCGGGGGGAAGAGTCGCCGCGAGGGCCGGACGGTCCTGGGCTCTCGACCTCTTCGCCCATTCTCGTCGCACCGAAGCGCCGCTACGCACCTGGACAACCCTGGTGGCCGCGGTCGTCGTTCACGTTCGAACGCGCAGACACGACGCAGGCTGGCTACCACCCGCCTGGCGCCAGCGGGAGAGCGTCTCAGTACTTCCAGAAGTGCTGCTTGTGCTCGAAGGCCGAACCCTGCGTCGAGAAGGCGTGCCACTCCGAACGCCTGACCGCCAGGAACGAGCGGGTCAGCGGCCCGCCGAGCGCCTCCATCAGCACCTCGTCGGCCTCCAACGCGTCGAGCGCCGCCGACAGGGACTCCGGCAGCCGCACGATCCCCCGTGCCTGCCGCTCCTCGTCCGGGATCGACGACGGGTCTACGAGCACCAGGCGGTCCTCGTCCAGGTCCAGGCGCCGCACGATGCCGTCCAGACCGGCCGCCATCGTTGCCCCGAGGGCCAGGTACGGGTTCGCGCTGTTGTCGGCCGCCTTCACCTCGAGGTTGATCGACGACATCTCCTGGCCAGCGTAGGTGCTGGCGATCCGGATCGCCGCCTCGCGATTGTCTGGGCCATAGCAGACGTACGCCGACGACCATGCCCGCGGCTGCAAGCGGTGGTAGCTGTTGTAGCTCGGGCAGGTCAGCGCCACCAGGCCCGGCAGGTGCTCCAGCAAGCCGGCCGTGAACTGGCGCCCCAGTCGGCCAAGCTGGTACGGCGCCGAGCGGTCGAAGAACAAGTTCTCGGTGCCGGTCGGATCCCAGACACTGACGTGCAGGTGGCAGCCGTTGCCCGGCTGATCCGGCCACGGCTTGGGCGCGAACGAGGCGAAATAGCCGTTCTTGAACGCCACCGCTCGGATCGTCTCGCGGTAGAGGATCTGATTGTCGGCTGCCCGCAGCGCGTTGTCGTACCCGATCGACAGCTCTTGCTGGCCGCTGCCAAGCTCCGGGTAATACTGCTCGACCCGCATCCCCTGCTTCCCAAGCGCCTCGACGATCTCGTCAATCACCGTCGCCGCCGTCTGCATCCCGACCGTGCTGAAGCAGAGCGTCTCGTCGAACGGCACGTAACGGTCGTCCACTCGCACCGCCAGCGACCACTCTGGCTCGAAGGCGGCCTTGATTTGAAGGCCCTCACGGGCGGCGCGGCGGATCATGCGCTTCAGGAAGCTGCGCGGGCAGGCGCCCCAGGGCTCCCCCTCCAGGGTGTGCAGATCCGCCAGCATCGCGGCCGAGCGCGGCGCATACGGCAGCACCACGAACGTATCCGGATCGGGGATCATGCGGACCTCGCCAACCGGCCCCATCCCCTCGACGGCCTGCAACTGATCGAGCAGGTTCATCGCCTGCATCGCCACCGTCAGGCCGATGCCTGACATCATCCGGCCCTCGACACCGTCGACGTGCGTCGCCTTACCACGAATGACGCCCGCGTTGTCGCAATACAGGAATCGCACCAACTGGGCGTCACTCTGTCGGAGCCTGCTGAGCACGTTGGCGGAAGCCACGGTGGACCTCACCTCGGGGATGACGCCATTGTACCGACGCTCGTACGCATCCGGAGTGTTTTCGCGGGGCGAGCCATCAGGCGCCCTCACGCAAGCAGCCCCTGCATCGCCCCGTCGCGCTACCCTGGCCGGCCGTCCCTCCCGATGTCGGCCGTCGCTCCCGATGTCGGCCGTCCCCCCCGATGTCGGCCGTCTGTCGGTGCGTTCCGAGCATCTGCGTCGAGCACTCGTTCCGAGCATCCGGAAATGCGCCCCGACCGGGTATCCTTCTGCCAGGATCGAACTCTCGAGATCGACGACGACGAGCGGCGCTGTCGCCGGCGCGGCCGAACGGAGCAAGATGAGGATGAGTGATAGTCAGCGGCCCCTGGTGGGCGTCACGCTCGGCGACCCAGCCGGCGTCGGCCCCGAGATCGTGCTGAAGGCGCTCGGCGAGGCCGGCGTATACGAGGTGGCTCGACCGTTGACGATCGGCGACCGGATCGCCCTCGAACGAGCCGGTCAGGCGCTTGGCCGGCAGCCGCGCATCAACGTGGTCACGCGCCCTGAGGACGGCCGCTACGAGCCCGGCACCGTCGACCTCTACGACGTCGGCAGCCCGGACCTCGATGGGCTGGAGTGGGGGAAGGTCCAGCCGGCGGCCGGGCGTGCGGCCATGCGCTACGTCGAGACTGCCACCAGGCTGGCCCTGAACGGCGAGATCGAAGCACTCGCCACAGCGCCCCTCAACAAGGAGGCGATGAAGCTCGGCGGCGTGCCGTACCTCGACCACACCACGGCGCTCGCCAAGATGACGAACAGCCCGGATACCCTGACGATGTTCACGGTCCGGAACCTCCGCATCTTCTTCATGGCCCGCCACATGTCGATGCGTCAGGCGTGCGACGAGGTGACGGCCGAGAACGTCTGCACCACCCTCGTCAAGTCCCACAAGGCGCTCACCCGCTTCGGCGAGCCGCACGCCAGGATCGCGGTCGCGGCGCTCAACCCCCACGGCGGCGAGCATGGGATGTTCGGGCGGGAGGAGATCGACGAGATCGCGCCCGGCGTGGAGCGCGCCCGCACGGAAGGCGTGGACGCGTACGGCCCGATCCCCGGCGACGCCGTCTTCCACCAGTGTCTCCAGGGGCGCTGGGATGCCGTCATCTCGCTCCACCACGACCAGGGGCACATCGCGGCCAAGACCCTCGACTTCGAGCGGACGATCGCGATCACGGTCGGGCTGCCCTTCATCCGGGCCTCGGTCGATCATGGCACGGCGTTCGACATCGCCGGCAGCGGGGTCGCCCACGCCGAGGGCATGGCTGAGTCGATCGCGCTGGCCGCGAAGTACGCGCTGCTGATCCGGCCACGGGCGGGAGTGGCGAGGGGTGAGTAGAGAGTCGTGAGTGGTGAGTCGCGAGTCGCTCACCACTCGCGACTCTCGACTCCCAACTTTCGGCTGGTATCATTCGGCCGCAAGGCCCCGTAGCTCAGAGGATAGAGCAGTGGTTTCCTAAACCACGTGTCGGGTGTTCGAATCACCCCGGGGTCGCCAGCGGCTCCGCTTCGCGGTTCCGTCTCTCAGGGGGCGTCGTCCAGGCAACGCCCCATACTCCCCGCTGCCGGCCCACGTCACCGTACCTCAAGTGGGCAGCGCGGACGCCTCGCCCGGCGGTCTGGTAGCAGGAGCTACACGGGTAGCAGGAGCCACAGGGGAGTGGTGGGCCGAACTCAACCTTCCGAGCCAGCCGGCGACGGCTACGCCGCTGTAAATCGCGAGCCCGGTGGCGGGCGCCGCCATGAAGCGCGCCCCTTGATAAAAGTAGACCAGATAGAAGAGCAGGCTCACGACGGTGAGCCAGAGCACGAAGGCCGCGCCAGGCTCGCGGCGACGCTTCCAGACTTCGAGCAGGCCGGGCAGCGTCGTGAGTGGTGGCGTGAAGATCCAGAACAACCCCAGCAGCACCAGCGGGTAGAACACGATGCTCGGGAAGGTCGTCAGCGGTCCGTTCTCGTCGCAGGGGCAGCGCCACCCAAACAGTGCGCCGTCCAATGAGTCGGCGACGATGCCCGCGCCATCGCGCCTCGTAGTCGGATCGAACGGATAGTCCAGCCCGAAGTTGCGGATCTCCGGCAGCCAGTACTGGTAGCCGGTCATCAGCGGGTTGCCGAATGTGCTCCACTGATGGAGCATCAGCGCGGCGAGGCCAGGCAGCACGAACAGGCCAAGGACGATTCGCTGCCGATGCGTGAGGCGGGTCAGCAGCGCCGGCACCTGGATCAGCGCGCTTAGCCGGACCCCAACCAGCGCGCCGCTCAACGCCCCGGCGAGCGCCAGCCGCGGTCGCGTCGGGCGGTGGATCAGGCCGAGGCAGAGGATCGTCAGGCCGGCCGCGAAGGCGTCGGACATGACCAGCGAGCCGAAGCGCAGCGCGAACGGCGACGATCCGATCAGCGCCGCCGCGACGGCTGCCACGAGCGGGCCGCCGATCGACCAGGCGACGCCAGCCGTGGCAAGCACGTAGAGCAGGGCATACGCCTTCGCGCCCGCCTGCACGTTGACAGGGTACTTCCCCGTCAGCGCGAATGGGGCGAGCGCCAGCGAGAACCCGGGCGGATAGCGGGGCGGCTGCACCTGGCCACGGAACGCAAGTTGATACCCGTGCCCCTCGGCGAGGTTGCGGGTGGCATCGGCGTACTCCTGAGCGTCGGGGGAGGGCTGACGGTTGAGCGGGCGCGACCCCGTCGCCAGGACCGGCCAGAGCGCGAGCGCCGTGACCGCGAGCGCCGTCCCGATGGCGATCTGCTGCGCGCTTCCCTGGCGGCCAGCCCGCCGACTGGCCACCCAGCTAGCACTGCCAAGGGCGACGGCCGCCAACGGGAGCAGCCGGCCCAGATCGACGTCTTCGTCCCGGCCCCGCGCCGCGACGGCCTCGGCTGGGGCGGCCTCTGCACCGGCCGGCGCCAGTGCGACGATGACCCCGCAGACCAGCGCTGCTGCGATGGGCGCGAGCGTCCAGAGAGCGAACGGGGCACGACGTGGGCCGATGGACGCAGGGCGTGCCGCCCGCCCCCATCGGATCCCGCGCGCGACTGTGCGGAACGACGACACGCGGCCGATGGTGACAGAAGCCGCCCGACCGCGCAAGGCTTCCGGTTGCCCGGCCCTGCTGCGATCGGGCAACCAGGTTCTGGGAGCGGCACGCGTCAGGGCGCCCGGACGGGGCGTAGGATGGTTTCGGGGAGCAGGCTGGACTCAGGCGACGGCGGGGAAACTCGTGACCCGTGCCGCGAGGTCGCGGGCAACGATCGCGCCAACCTGGTCGGTCTGCCCTCGGTCCAGTGGCTTGAGCGCACGGGCCGCATCGGCGAACGGCGACAGGTACGGCACCACCACGTCGACCGGGCGATCCAGTTTGCGGGCGGCCGCCTCGGGCTTGAGGCCGCGTGAGGTCGTACTATTCAAGACCAGCCGCACCCGGTCCCGGTCGATGCCGAGGCGATCGAGGCTCGCCAGGCAGGAGGCCGTCGCCTGGAGAGCTACGAGGCGCGGCGTCGTCACGACACAGACGGTCGTAGCAGCGGCCAGTGCGGCGCGGGTCGCCTTGGACCACCAGGCGGCCGTATCGACGAGCACCACGTCCGACCGATCAAGCGCATCCTCGATGGCCAGCCGCACCAGCGTGCCGCCGACCTCGCCGGCGCGCTCCGGCCGGTCCGAGCCAACCAGCACGTCGAGGCCGCTCTCGTGGGACACCGCGAGCGCGTGCAGCGCTTCGAGAGAGACAGCGCTGCCGCGCTCTTCCGCAAGGTCCGCCAGCGTATGCTCGACGGGCAAGCCCAGCATGGTCGCAGCGTCGCCGTAGGCGAGATCGAGGTCGAGGAGGGTGACGCGCCGCCCCCCGTGTGCCGCCA
Source organism: Chloroflexota bacterium (assembly GCA_020845495.1). The sequence goes on along the minus strand of JADLFM010000023.1, from coordinate 184,489 downwards.
GCGCCACGCCCGCATTGACCGCGAGCGTGGTTGCGCCGACACCGCCCTTGCCGTGCACGAAGGCGATGACGTGCTTGCGTGGCGGTTCTGGCTCGGGAGCGAGAGCGGCGCTCGGCGCGGGCGGTTGGGTGGCCCGCCGCAGCAGCGACTCCACCTTGGCGGCGAGGATGCGCATCTCGATCGGCTTGGGCACGTACTCGTCGGCGCCCTCGGCGTAGCCGGCCAGGATCTCGTCGGTTTGAACCTTGGCCGAGAGCATGATGATCGGCAGGCTTCCGAACTGGGGGTGCGCGCGTAGCCGGCGGGTCAACTCGACGCCGTCGACGTTCGGCATGTTGACGTCAGTGATGACCAGATCAGGCCGCTCTGACTCCAGCAGGTTCAGCGCCTCCTGCCCGTCGACGGCGGTCGTCACGGCGTAGCCCCGCCGCGTCAAGAAGGAGCTAAGCAGACGACGGATCTGCTCCTCGTCGTCCACGAACAGGATCGTGTGTTGGTCCATGGGGAGCCTCCTTCGTGGCTCGGTCCGGTGGTGGGTCAGATCGGTCGTCGCGCGTACGTGGGCGAGGAAGTAGCCCAAGCCTGGAGCGAGCGGATATCCAGGCGCATCGCTCAGGCCGAGGCGCGCACGGCGGCCATCTCACGGGCGGGCCGCTCGGCGCGGGGCATCGCACCGACGGGAATGAGGCAGTGGAAGGTCGAGCCCTTGCCCTCGACACTGTCGGCCCAGACTCGGCCGCCGTGGAGCTTGACGATCTGGCGGGCAATCGGGAGGCCCAGCCCGGTCCCCCGAATGAAGCGCGTCGTTCCGGTTTCGACCCGCGAGTACGGCTCGAAGACCCGCTCCAGCATCTCCTTCGGCATCCCGACGCCCTTATCGGTCACCATCAGGTGCGCGACGTTCCCCTCGGCGCGGGTAGTGAGCGTGACCTGGCCGCCGTCGGGCGAGTACTTGACCGCATTGCTCACGAGGTTGGTCACGACCTGGGTGAGCTTGTCGCGGTCGGCCACCAGCAGGGGCAGCGTGTCGTCGAGTTGGAGTGCGAAGCGGTGCTTCGGTGCGTTTGGCTGGGTAGTCGCGGCGACGTCAGCGACGATCGCGTTCAGGTCGAGCGGCTCCAGCATCAGCGCTATCCGCCCGGACTCCATCCGACTCAGGTCGAGCATCTCGTTCACGAGTCGATTCAGACGGCGGGCATCCTTGTTGATGTCGGCGGCGTACTCCTTCATCTCCTCGGGTGAGAGATCTTCGTCCCGCATCATCTCGCTGAAGCCCTGAATGCCGGTCAGCGGCGTCCGGAACTCGTGGGAGACGATCGCGACAAACTCGCTCTTGACCTTGTTCAGCCGCTCCAGTTCGGCCACGGCCTTGCCCTGCTCCTCGAACGCTTCGGCGGTCATCAGCGCGGCGGCCGCCTGATCGCCGAAGAGGTCGAGCAGCCGCGCGTCATCCTCGGTGAACTGGGTTGTGTCGTCGTAGGACGAGATCAGCAGGACGCCGAGCGGCTTCCCACTGGGGACGAGCGGCACGCCGAGGCCCGCTCGAAGCCCTCGCTCGCGGCCCCGCCGTCCGACGATCTCTGAGGTCTGATAGTCGTTGACGATGATCGGCCGGCCCTGCGCGAACGCCAGTCCAGCCAGCCCCTCACCGGGGCGGACGTCGGACGAGGTGTCGAACTCCGGGGTCTGCCAGCTTTGCACCCTCCGCAGCAGGCCAGCTTCGGCATCCCAGCGGAAGAAGGAGCCGCTCCCACCACCGAGCAGCGTCACGGCGTTCCGCAGGATCGACTGGATGACGGTACTGGTGTCCGTGTGTGTCGCAAGCTCGGTCGAAGCGCGGTGAAGGGCGAGCAGGCGATCCGACTCGCGAGTCCGGGCTTCGAGCAGCCGCGCCGTCTCCAGGGCAACGCGCAATTCCCGCGCGACCGCCTCGACGAGCAAGACATCGTTATTGGTCCAGGTCCGGGCGCGCTCGACCATGTGCAGCAGCAGGACGCCGACGAGCTGGTTGCCCAGACTGATCGGGGTCGCGAGCGCCGAGATAGCTCCGGTTAGAAGGTGATCCTCACGTTGACCGAGGGCATCGTCGTTGAGGCGGATGTCGGTGCGGAGGTCAGTGACGGCGATGGTCCCGCCGACCCGGACCGCAAGGCTCGAGATGGGCAGATGCAGGTGGCCGCCAACCCCGACCGGCGTCACGCCCGGCGCAGGCCATTCGTACGCGACGTGCAGATCCTCGGCCGACGCCCCGAGCTGTACCAGCGCCGCCGACACCCCCATGGCCATGCCAAGCTCTTCGAGGGTGCTCGCCATCAGCGCCTCATGGTCGAGGCTGGCGTGGGCGTGCCGCGCGACCCGGTTGATCAGCGCCGCTCGCTCCGCGCGGGCCTCGGCCTCCGCGACCGAGAGGGCATTGTGGAGGGCGCCAGCGAGGAACTGGGTGAGCACGGTGAGGAGATGGAGCGGCTCGGCGTCCACCGTGCGAGCGTCGTCGTCACGCATCAGGAGCACGCCGACGAGCCGGCCGCGTGACAACAGCGGCAGCAGCGCGAACGAGCGCGGCTGCCGGACACCGGGCAGGCTCCGGCAGAAGGTAGCCCAGGCATCCGCTCCGCCGACTGAGGCCATGTCGACACGCAGATCGTAGGTGACGATCGGCTGTCCCTTCAGGATCAGGGCGCGCACCGGCTCGGGGAGCACGGCGACAGGGAAGGCGGCGGTTGCAAGATCGGCGGCGAGCGGCCCGTTGGCGGCGATACCGCTGAACGTCCCGGCTGCCTCGTCGAGCAAGTAGACGGCAGCCGTCGTCTGCTCGGGAACGAGCCGTGAGATTCGCTGAAGGAACTTGGTTGCGATCTCGTTCGGTGGGAGCGGGCCGGTCAGCGCGCCGCCGACGTCGTTGACGAGGGCGAGCTTTTCGCCCCGTCGAGTCGCCGCGTTGAGGGTGCTGCCGAGACGCGACTGGTAATGATGGGCGACGAGCCCGGCCATCAGGCAGGCGCCGATCCAGGCGATCAAACTCGTTGCGTGGACGAGGAGCGCGTTCACCGTCGAGGCAGCCGGATCGGCGGTCGCGGCGGTCAGTGCACTGCCGCCAGCCTTGATCAACTCGACCGCGCCGTAGGTGAGGATCGAGAAAAGAAACGCGCCGGCAAGGTACGTATGCCGGGAGCGCGAGGTACGGTCGGCGGCCCTGGCTGGCGACCGACCGGCGTCCTCGTTCGACGACGGCCAGCGACGCGCCGACGTGACGATCTGGGCCACTGCGACCTCCCGAGCACCGGGTCGATTGGGTCTGAACCCGGCCTCCTATAGCCGCAACGACCGGTGGTGCGCTGGCGTGACAATGAGTCACCCAGATCAGCCCGAACGTACTACCGCTCAAGGCCGGAAACCCCTCTCCCTAGCTGCCGCCACCGGACGTGTGAGTAATCCCAGAGTTCGACGGCCGGTCAGCTATGATGAGGGTCGGGTAGTCACAGTGGCGTCTGCCACGCAGACGGGCCGGGATGCGGACCGTGGCGATGCGGCCAGCGTAGCGGACGCGCGAGCACGTCGAACAGGCGGCCAGGCGGGCCTGCCCGGCGGGCCTGCCCGGCGTTTCCCAAGCTCACAGCCGAGACTGGACGGGGTAGCATCGTGTCCCAGGCCCACGCAGTGTCACGCGGGAGGACTGCGGAGCCCGGCCTCACGGGTAGCCGACAGGGTGTCCTGGCCCGGTCGTGGCTGATACACGATCGCTCGTCACGGCATCTGGAAGGTGAACGCTGCGTGGAGCTCGGGTGAGCCCGCCATGACGCCAACCTCGTTCGGGCCGAATGGCGTCTACCGGGTCGTCGACACGATCGGGCGGGGTGGCTTCGCGACGGTGTACCGTGCCTACCATGCCGCCCTCGAGCGGTATGTCGCGGTCAAGGTGCTCCATCCCGAACTGGTCGAGCCAGAGGGTGCGCGGCTTCGCTTCCAGCAAGAAGCACGCGCCTCGGCCCGGCTCGCCGGGCATCCCAACATCGTCACCGTCTACGACTACGGCGAGGAGAACGGCTCAGCGTACCTCGTTCTCCAGTTTGTCGACGGTCAGACGCTCCAACAGCGGCTGAAACAGCCAATCGGCGCAGAAGAAATCGATCGGATCATCACCGGCGTCGCGTCGGCGCTCGACTTCGCGCATCAGCACCAGTTGATTCATCGCGACATCAAGCCCTCGAATGTCCTGCTCGACAAGAACGGGCAGGCGATCCTGTCCGACTTCGGCATCGCCAAGCTCCTCGACGCGACGACCTCGCTGACGGTGACGCTGCTCGGGACGCCCGAGTACATGTCGCCAGAGCAGATCACGGGCGCGCCACTCGATGGCCGTAGCGACGTGTACGCGCTCGGCGTGATGGTCTACCGGATCTTTACCGGCCAGGCGCCGTTTCGTGGCGCGCCGATGACGGTCATCCATCAGCACGTCCATGTCGAGCCGCCGCCAATGGCCAACAGCGGCCGGCCGATCCCGCCGGGTGTCGAGGCGGTAGTCCGGAAGGCGATGGCCAAGCGGCCAGAGGACCGCCAGGCAACGGCCGGCCAGGTGGCGGCCGAACTGAGCGCGGCGCTTCGCCCGACGCTCCTGGCCGACCGCGCGCACGCCGCCCTCGCGCGCGGCGACCTGAGCGCTGCCGACACGCTCGCGGCCGAGCTACGTCAGCACTTTCCTCGTCATCCTGGGCTGGATGCCATCACCCAGGAGGTGAAGCGCCGGCGAGCACGCCAGGCCGATCGCGCGCGGGTAGCGGCATTGATAGATGCGCGGCGCTGGCAGGCCGCCCTCGACACCATCCGCCACCTGGGACTCGATCGCGGCGCCGACACGGAGACGGCGTCGCTCATCCGGGCCGCCGGGGCCGGCCTCGCCGCCGAGCAGGCCGAAGCCGAAGCGCGGCAACAGGCTCGTCAGGAAGCGGCCCGTCAGGAAGCGGCCCGTCAGGAAGCGGCCCGCCAGGCCGAAGCTGACCGGGTGCGACGAGAAGCCCTCCACCGTGCAGAGGAAGAGCAGCAGGCGCGGCGAGCCGAGGCGGAACGTCGCGCAGAGGCCGAGCGCGCACGCCGCGAGGCAGCCGAGGAGGCCGCCCGTCAAGAGGCCGCCCGTCAGGAGGCTGCTCGTCAAGAGGCCGCTCGTCAAGAGGCCGCCCGCCAGGAGGCCGCCCGCCAGGAGGCCGAGCGGCAGGCGCAGGTGGCCCGCGAAGCTGCCATCCGACTCCATACGCCGCCTCCGATCCGAACCGCCCCAGCCGAATCCGTGCCCAAAACCGCGGGCAGCGTGGCGACCGCCAGGTCAACGGTAGCCACGTCCTCGACAGTCGCGGAGCGACCTGTTCCGGCGCTGGCCCGTCCGTCAGCACATCGCAACCGGCTGCTGGCTTTGGTGGCCGCCGTCGTCGTCCTGGTGGTCGCCGTTCCGCTTGCCGTGTGGGGATCCGGGACCGGGGGCATGCCGGCCACTGCAAACGATCGGGGGGACGAGACGGGCGTCGGCAACGGAACCGCCGTCGTAGCCGCGGCGCTCACCCCGCCACCCGGCACCCAGCCGCCGGGCCAGTCGACCGGCGGTGCAGCTACTATTGCCACTGCGCCGACCTCGGCAGGGGGTGCCGCCCCTGGAGCCGCCACCCGCACGGCCAGACCAGGAGCGGCTACTCCGACCGGTGCGGCCACGGCGGGAGCGACCTCGGCGCCGGCGACCGCTGCGCCACCGACCCAGGCTCCGGCAACGTCTGCTCCGGCCGTCCCCCCGACTGCGCCACCCGCGACTCCCTCGCCCGCGCCGGCCCCGCTCGAACCGCGCATCGTCTGGCGAGATGGCGCGACTATGGACCTCGTGCCCGCCGGAGACTTCGTAATGGGCACTGATAGCGACCCCTCGGCGGCGCCGCGCTTCACGTACTCCCTGCCTGCCTTCTACGCTGACGAGACGGAGGTCACGAACGCACAATTCGCGACATTCGTGGAGAAGGCCGGCTACACTCCGCAAGGCAATTGGCGCCGCTACTTCGACGCCAAGAACTTCGATCCGGCACAGTTCGACATCGATCGGGGCGCCCACCCGGTCGCCAACGTCACCTGGGTGGATGGATCCTCCTATTGCGCCTGGGCCGGCAAGCGGCTGCCACGCGAGGCAGAGTGGGAGAAGGCGGCACGCGGAACCGACGGCCGGAAATGGCCGTGGGGCAACGACCCGCACCCCGAGTATGCGAACATCGAGACGTTCAATGAGAGCGGGCGTGAGCCGGACACCTCGAAGGTCGGGGCGTACCCTCGCGGCGTCAGTCCGTTCGGCTTGCTCGACGCTATCGGGAACGTGCGGGAATGGACTTCGAGCCCGCTCCGAACCTATCCGCTCGATCCGACCGTCCAGGACACTGACGATCCAGCTACCTCACGGGTCACCCGCGGCGGCTCCTGGCTTAGTCTACCGAACGCCGTCGAAGTGACCCATCGGCTGGCCGAGCCGACGTCGACGGCGGCCAAAGATCTCGGCTTCCGCTGCGCCGTCTCGGCAGATCAGATCGGGGGGAGGTGAGCGACCAGCCACTAACGCGGCCGCGCCGAAGCGGCCACCAGGGACCATCGTGGCCACAGCGTTGTCAGGCCACCTATAGGGAGAGGGACATCGTGTTGAGGCGACTCGTTACTTCGCTCGCCGGACTAGCCGTCTTGCTCGCTCTCATCGGCCCGGTGCCGGCGTTCGCCCGCATGCACTTCACCACGACGAACGAGCGGCTGAGCGCCCTTGCTCAGCGTGCAAACTCGAGCCTGAACTTGACCAACCCGGCCGAGATCCAGACGCAGTTGAACGAGATCACCAATCAGGCTCAGGCTGCCAAGACGGCGGCTGAGGAAGCCGCGACCCGCCCGGCAAGCGACGCCACCGACAAATCCGTCCTCGCCGGCGTGACCCAGGACATGGATGCTGTCGTGGCCAGCGCGGGCCGCGCCCGTACGGCGAGCGGCGCCGATCAGAAGACCGCGCTTCAGGACATCCAGACGCGCGCGGACCGCTCGTTGAAGGCGGTACAGACTCGTATCCAGCAGCAACTGGCAGCGCCGGCTCCGCAGGCAAGCCCGGGCACTCTCCCGAATTCCGGGCAGGCCGGGTCGGGCGCCTGGACGGTCACGGTCCTATCGCTCGCTGGCTTCGGCTTGCTTGCGGCCGGGCTGTTCGTGCTCGTTACCTCGGTCCGTCGCCGGTTGGCGTAGTCAAGGGTCACGTCAATGCTCCGTCGGGGCGGGAGCGCACGTCTCAGCGTGGTGGGGGAGTTGACCTCCCGCCACGCCCCATCAACGGGCCATTCGCCAGTCAGGTGGCGTGCACACGGGACGGTCAGTGCCCTGATCGCCGTGCTGATGGCCGGGCTGCTGGTTCAGCCAGTCCTGGTTCAGCCGGTCTATGGCCGGGCGCTCGACGTGCGGCCCAGCGTCGGTCAGGAGCCGCCGGCCCTGCCCGGGTCGGTCGTCGTTCCGCACGGCGCTGGCATCGCCCTGCGCGAAGTCAGCACGGGCGTCGAGACGCCCATCGCGGTGCTCCCGCCAGTCGGCATCTCCGGGCACACGACCTGGTCACCAGACGGCTCGCAGGTCGCGATGAGCCGCTTCTGGCGCCCACCCCGCGACCGCATCGGCGGCTCTGACATCCTGGTCGTGCCGGCCGAGGGAGGCGAAGCAATCCCAATTGTCGAGCACGATAGCGATGGGGCGTTGCTCGGGGCGCCAGCCTGGATGCCGGACGGCTCCGGGCTGTTCTACGACCACCTGCCCCCGTCCGGCGGCCCGCTCGACAGCCGGGTGATGTTCGCGCCGATCGGCCGGGCGGAGGCCCCGCGCACGATCGCGGTCGGCAACTGGCCGGCGGTTTCACCGGACGGGCGCTACCTGCTCTACGTGCGTCCATCCCCCACCACCGGCGACTTGAACGAACTGGTCTTGACCGAAACGTCGAGCGCCCTCGAACGCGTGCTCGTCCCCGCGGACACGTTCGTCCAGATCGTCTCGCCGCGCTTCTCCCCGGACGGCGAGCGCATCGCCTTCGTCGGCAGCCTGACGCGCGGAACGGCCGGCCTTCCACCCACGCTGCCAGCAGGGACACGGCCGCGCGGGCAACCAGGAGGCCAGCCCGTGCCCGAGAGTGTGCCGGTCCCTGGCTTCGGCGATCTCCTCGCGAAGGGCGTGCTGAACCACGGCCCGCCGGGCGACATCTGGGTGCTGGACTACAGCGGCAATCCGCCCCGGCAATTAACCGCCTACGAGGAGGACGAGCCGACGCTCGCCTGGTCCCCAGACGGCGCATGGCTGGCCATGCTCGCCGGCGGCGGCTTCTACCTGGTCGCTAGCGACGGCTCGGCGCCGCCGCGCCAGATCGGGCATGGCGGCTTCGGCGGCATCGACTGGCGCTGAACCAAGGCCCCCTCGCTCCCCCCTCGCTCTCGGCCACCGGGCGCGTCGGTGGAAATCGGGATGCTCGGTCAGCCATCATGGGGCGGTCCTCGTACGATGCTGCTCGATCTGGCGTCGCACGGCGCCACTGATACCACCTGACCATTGATGCTGTCCGGCCGCCACGATGCGCGGTCGACGAAGGGGAGCGCGATGCCCGAGAGTCGCGAAGAGTTAGTCACGCGTCTCACTCGACACGCTACGCAGATCCGACGAGATATCTGGCGAGCCCTCAGGGCTGGCGGCAGCGGCCATGCTGGCGGCTCACTGTCGGCAGCGGACATGCTCGCCGCGCTGTACTTCCACACCATGAAGATCCGCCCGAATGAGCCAGACTGGCCAGATCGGGACCGCTTCATCCTCTCGAAGGGCCATGCGAACGCCGCTCTCGGCGCGGTACTGGCACAGGCCGGGTTCGTCGACGACAGCTACCTCGACACCTTCTACGCCATGGAGTCGTCGTTCGGGATGCACCCGGACATCAAGGTGCCCGGCATCGAGATGAGCACCGGCGGCCTTGGCCACGGCCTGTCCATCGGCGTCGGCATGGCGCTCGGCGCACGGATCCAGCGCAAGTCCTACCGTGCCTTCGTCATGGTCGGCGACGGCGAGCTTCACGAGGGCTCGAACTGGGAAGCCGCGATGGCGGGCGCGCACTACCACCTGGACAACCTGACCGTGCTGGTCGACTTCAACAAGATCTCGCAGAGCTCGCATATCCATGAGGTGATGGGCGTCGAGCCGCTGGCCGATAAGTGGCGCGCGTTCGGCTGGGAAGTGCGCGAGATCGACGGCCACGATATGGCCCAGATCGTCGACGCCTTCGATGCGCTGCCGCTGCGCGAGAAGAAGCCCTCCGCGATCGTCGCGCATACCATCAAGGGCAAGGGTGCGAGCTTCGCCGAGGACACCTATCGTTGGCATCAGAACACGGTGGATGACGACGTCCTGGCCAGGGCGCTCGCCGAACTGACGGAGGCCGACGCACGGTGACGACGACACAGGCAACGACCACGAACGACTGGCGAGCAAAGTCACAGGATCAGACACGGCTCGCCTTCGGACAGGCGCTGCTCGAGATCGCGGCGCGCGACGAGGACGCGGTGGTGCTCTCGGCTGACAGCCAGGACCTGCTCGGTATCCGCGAGTACGTCGAGCACTATCCCGACCGCTTCGTCGAGGTCGGCATCGCCGAGCAGAACTCGGTCGGCGTCGCGTCGGGGCTGGCGACGGTCGGTCTCCATCCGTACGTATGCGCGTACGCGCCGTTCGTGACCGCCCGCAGCCTGGAACAAATCCGCAACGACGTGGCGTACGCCAATCAGCGAGTCGTCATCGGCGCGGCAGCAAGCGGCATCTCGCTCGGCGTCTCGGGCGGCACCCACCACGCGCTGGAAGACCTCGCCACGATGCAGAGCTTTCCACACATGACGGTGATCGTGCCGGCCGACGTCGACGAGGCGTACAAGGCGACGCTCGCGACGTTGGAGTTCGGCGGCCCGACCTACATCCGGCTCGGCGGCCGGACCCCTGAGCCGCCGGTCACGGACCCGAACACGCCGTTCACACTCGGGAAGTCGACCGAGTTGCGCGCTGGTAACGACGTCGCCATCATCGCCTGCGGCGCGCTGGTCGAGATGTCGGTGCGGGCGTCCGAGGCGCTGGAACAGGAAGGCATCCACGCCCGCGTCATTAACATGAGCTCGATCAAGCCGCTCGACCGGGATGCAGTCTTGAAGGCGGCGGCCGAGACGAAGGGCATCGTCAGCGCCGAAGAGCATCACGCGGTGGGTGGCCTCGGCGGAGCGATCGCCGCGATCCTGGCTGTGGAGCACCCAACACGCATGCGGTTGGTCTGCATGCCGGACGAGTTCGGGGTGGTCGGCCCTACGGTGGCAGTCCGCGCCAAGTACGGCCTGAGCGCCGAGTCGGTCGCAGCGGCCTGCCGAGACCTGCTCGGCACGCAGTAGGCGCAGCGTAGACAACCTGCCTCGAGAGCAGTCTCTCGCACCCCCGGCTCCGCGACGTCGAACGCGCAGCCGGGGGTGCTGTATCTCCTGGTAACGCCAGGTGCGGCCACCTGAGGCCGGGCCGAAGCGACGCACGCGTGCCGAGCATGGTACCGCGGTACATGGGCACCATGGGCACGTACAACACCTGGCGTACTGGATGCGTACGGCACTACAGAGACTTGAGGACGCGAAACTGATACTCGTTGCACGCCCGGGCCAACGGTGACGGCGTATGGTGGCAGCAGAGCGTAGCGGCGGCCGCATGAAGCGCATTCGGCTGGTCCTCATCCTCGGCGCCCTTTCGGCGTTCGCGCCGCTCTCGATCGACATGTACTTGCCAGCCCTGCCGGCGCTCAGTCGTGACTTCGGCGCGACAGCCTCCGAAGCCCAGTTGACGTTGAGCGCCTTCTTCCTGGGCTTGGCGCTGGGGCAGGTGGTGACCGGGCCGCTCAGCGATGCGCTCGGTCGACGCCGTCCGATCCTGGGGGGCGTTGGAGCGTACGTGGCAACGTCCCTGCTCTGCGCCTTCGCCCCGTCGATCTCGGTCCTCGTCGGGCTGCGTTTCGCCCAGGGCTTCGCCGGCGCGGCCGGCATCGTTATCGCCCGCGCCGTCGTGCGTGACCTTCACAGCGGCGTCGCGGCAGCCCGATTCCTGTCAGTCCTGATGCTCGTCAGCGGGTTGGCGCCAGTTCTCGCGCCGGTCATCGGCGGGCAACTGCTCCGGTTCGCACCCTGGCCGGGGGTCTTCATCACACTCGCCGTTCTGAGCGCGTTGCTGCTCGTGGCGACGGCGGCAGGGCTGGATGAGACTCTTCCGCCGGAGAGTCGACAGACGGGTGGGCTTCAAGAATCGCTGCTGACCTTTCGAGAACTGGTCTCCGACCGTGCGTACCTGGGCTACGCGCTGGCGTGTGGGCTCGCGACGGCCGCGATGTTCGCGTACATCGCCGGCTCCCCGTTCGTGCTCCAGGAGAGGTACGGCGTCTCGCCGCAAGTCTTCAGCTACATCTTCGGGACCAACGCGATCGGACTGGCCGTTGCGGGGCAGATCAACGGGCAGATCGTCGGCGCGGTCTCACCGAGCCGCCTGCTCGGCGCAGGCCTGCTGGCGGCGGCGCTCGGCGGGATCGGCCTGCTGGCGGCCGTCGTGGGCGGCAGTGCGCCGCTCGGCGTGGTGCTGGTCGCACTGTTCGTCGTCGTCGCCAGCCTGGGCTTCATCATGCCGAACGCGACGGTGCTGGCCCTGTCCGGCGCGCCCCGCATTGCTGGCAGCGCTTCAGCGCTGCTCGGGTTGTTGCAGTTCTCGATTGGAGCGGCCGTGGCGCCGCTCGTCGGTATCGCCGGAAGCGGCACGGCTCTGCCGATGGCCGTTATCATCGCGGCACTCGAAGTCTGCGCGGCGGTCGCATTCCTGTTCGCCAGCCGTGCGCCAGCCCTTGACGCGGCGCACGCCGCGCGGTAGTATCAGGACGAATGTGAAGATACGCTGAAGTGTCTTCACAATTCGGAGGAATTCGGCCATGGCCGACCGCTCGCCCCGCAGGCAGACTCACCACGTCCTGACCCACGCGTCTGAGGCGCTCTTTGACTCGATTACCGCGGCATTCACCGCCGGCGACAACCACACTGGTGAAGCGCTGGTGCAGGCCGCGCTCGACAGCGGCAGCCCCTGGGACGCCGTGACGCAGGCCGCGGCGCGTGGCGTTAGCCAGCGCTTCGAGCGGCGCGTCACCGAGCGCCGCGAGGTGTCTGCCTGACGGTCATCTCGGCACCGAGCTCGCCGTCAGATGCCCGCTGGTCTCGGCGCGGGCAGGCGGTGGCGCCCAGGTGCTGAGCCGGGGGCGCCAGCCTGGCAGAGGTGTGCCCGCCGGGTCACCAGGTGTCGACACGGCGAGCAGCGGCATCGCAGAGTCCGCCTCGGAAATGGCTGACTGGTCTGCATCCACCAGCCAGCCGTCCGGCTGACGCCCAGCCGGACGGCTAACCCGTATCCACCTGCCAACCGTCCGGCTGACGCCCTTCGGCCTACCAGACGTCCACCCGACCGAGATGTCCGGACCGCGCCGGCGTATGGTTAACCGACCGCCCGTGGCGGTGCGAACGTGTGCCCGAATTCCCCCCCAGGGGGATCAGTTCTTGCTTTAATGTCAGGACGCAAGACTGAGCTTTTTCCCTGGTACGAGTGCGGCCGTGTGCCGCGGCCAGGACGCGCCTAACATGTGGGCGCGTGGGTGAGGTGCCCTCGATGATTCGACGTCTGCTCGCCGCTGGCATCGTGGCGGCCCTGTTAGTCCTGCCTCTCCGGGCGTGGCAGGACGCCCGGTCGAACGCGCCCCGTGACGACGTTGCCGTTGCCGAGGCATCGGCGGTGATCCCGAGCCTGGGAACCGGTGCCCTCGGCACCGCGGGATCATCCGGCGACATCCGCGCGGCCGATCCCGCGGCTGCTGACGCACAACTCGCGCAGAGCGCGCCGGACGACGGGAGCGTGCAGCCGGGCGAGGGCGGAACCGCTGCCTATACCGTCCCGAGCGACCTCGTGACCACCTATCCGGGCGGCTCGACGGTCTACGAGCGTCAGTTCTTCTCGCCGATTCTCGACCGCCAGATGACTTACCGGGTGCTCCTCCCGCCCGAGTACGACGATTCGGCGGTCGCCTACCCGGTGCTCTACATGCTCCACGGCGTCGCGGGTGGTCCGAGCGAGTGGCAGGAGATCGGCCTGCTCGAAGCGGCCGACAAGTTGATCGCTGAGGGCGTGGTCACCCCGATGATCGTCGCACTCCCGGACGGCGGCGCAAACTACTGGGTCAACCACGCGGACGGCGCGCGCTGGGCCGATTATGTCGCTCAGGACGTCGTCAACGCGATCGACACCACCTACCGCACGCGCCCAGTCCCGTCGGCCCGCGCCATCGGCGGCCTCTCGATGGGCGGAGAGGGTGCGCTACGTCTCGCGATGCAGCACCCGGATATCTTCGGGATCGCCGCCGCCCACAGCCCCTCACTCCGCACGTCCTACGACGAACTGACGCCAGAACTGAAAGACCTCTACGGCGATGAGGCCGCGTGGCTCGCTGGCAGCCCGTTCGGGCTGATCGATACGCCCGGCGCACATCAGGTGACCATCGAACTGGACGTCGGTCAGGACGACCCCTGGCGACCGAACGTGGAGTTGCTCCATCAGAAGATGATCGAGCAGGGCATCGAGCACGAGCTCGACGTGCTGCCGGGCGGGCACGACGCCGACTACTGGATCGCGTACGTGGACCGCTACCTGAACTTCTACGACGCGGCGTTCGCGGGCCGGGCGCCCTCGAGCGTCGCCAGCCGGGGCCAGTAGCGGAGCATTGTCGTGAAGATCACCACCCTCGAGCCATTCGCCGTTCAGTGGAACGGCCGGAATTTCGTCTTCTGCGTCGTCGACACTGACGAGGGCATCTCGGGCATCGGGGAGGCCGGCGTCGGGAGTCGGGCACTGGCCATCGCCGGTGCGTTCGAGCACATCCGCGAGCAGATCGTGGGGCAGGATCCGGCCAGGATCGAGCACCTCTGGCAGACGATGTTCCGGGGCGGGTTCTTCCCGGCCGGCAACGTCGTCGGCTCGGCCCTGTCAGCGGTCGACATCGCGCTCTGGGACATTCGCGGCAAGACGTTCGGTGTCCCCACCTACGAGCTCCTCGGCGGGCTGGTACGGGATCGGGTCATCTGCTACCCCCATAACCCCTGCGACGACGGCATCGATGCCTTCCTGGAAGGCGTCCAGCGCACGACAGCCGAGGGCTGGAAGTTCGTTCGCTTCCACCTGCCGGCCGCCAACGGCATCCTCGAGCCGCGTGCCGCGATCCGCGAAGCCGTGCGGTGGGTCGAGCGGGTCCGGACCGACATCGGGACCGACATCGAGATCTGCCTTGACGTGCACACTCGACTCGACGCCTCCGATGCCATCGAACTGGCCCAGGCACTCGAACCGTACCACCTGTTCTTCCTCGAAGACCCGCTACGCTCGGAGAGCACCTTTGGGTATCGGCGCTTCAGGAACGCCACCCGTATCCCCATCGCGGCCGGCGAGCAGTACGCCGGTAAGTGGGCCTTCCGCGAACTGATCGAGGAGGACTTGATCGACTACGCCCGCGTCGACCTGTGCATCGCTGGCGGGCTCACCGAGGCGAAGAAGATTGCCGGCTGGTGCGAGACCCACTACATCAAGCTCGCCACCCACAATCCGCTCGGGCCAGTCTCCTCGGCCGCATGTCTCGCATTGAACCTCGCGACCAGCAACGTCGGGGTGCAGGAGCAGCCGACCCGGCCAGGTGTTCTACTGCCCGACATCTTCCCAGTTCAGATCCCCTGGGAGAACGGCTACCTGCTCCCGCCGACCCGCCCGGGTCTGGGCATCGAGTTCGACCGCGCGGCGCTGCGGAGCCTGCCGCCGGCGAGCGCGAGCATCTCGCGCGGCCTGCGCCGCGCCGACAACAGCTTCACCAACTGGTAAGCGGCGGGGCGCACCTACCAGGCCGCGGGTGCGCCCCGCGCCGCTGATGCCCGTTCGCGGCACTTGCACGCCCTCCAACTCGTTTCAGTAGGCACGACAGGGGGCGCAGACCGCATGAGCGACGCAGACCGCGCGCGCGACGTCGGGTGCGCGAACGGCTCGGCGAGCATCCATGAGACCGAGGGCGCGGTCGCCGCACACCTCGCTCGCAATGCCGTGCGAGCGAGCGAGGCTCCCTGGCTGGCTACCCCGGCGCCGGTGCGCCCATGCTGACCGCACTGGCCGTCGTCCTCGCCACGCTCTGGTTGATCACGCTGCTCCAGCCGAGCGGGCTCGCCTTCTTGCAGGCGACCGCGCTGCGTGTCGCCGGCCTGCCGATTAGCGTGGAGACCGTGCTGATCGCCCTGGTCATCCTGGCAATCATCGCGGTCGTGCGCGGCCCAATCGGCCTCGCCGGGATCATCCTGCTCGTGTTCTGGGGGCTAACCGTCGTCGGCTATACGACCTATCAGGGCGTGGCGCTGGCGCCGATGATCGTGTTCATCGTGATCGTGGGTACGGCTGTCCACGCCGTGACCAACAAGTCCTGGTGACCGTTCTCCGGGCCGCTCTCGGACCCATCCTCACATCCCCGTGACTCGCCTGTCGACGGCGGGTGTGAGGGGCCATCACCTGGAGCGTCGACAGGCGGGCAACCCTCCTCGCCCGGTCGCAGGGAGTGCCGAGCACCCCCTGAGAGACACCCCGATCGAACCGGGTTTGTGACTCGCCGTCCATAGGTTCGGCACCGGGCCGTTGCTATACTGACGGCGCGGTAACACTTCGTGCGGGGGGCCCGGCCATGAAAGTCATCCTCTCCAAAGACGTCCAGGGGACTGGAAAGGCCGGCGACGTCGTCGACGTGGCCGATGGGTACGCCCGCAATTTTCTGATCCCGCGCAAGCTGGCAATCCCCGCCACCACCAGCGCGCTCCAGAACGTCGAGCAGCGCAAGACGGCCGAGGCGAAGCGCGCGGCCAACGAGGAGGCCACCGCGCGGGCACTCGCCGAGCGCCTGACATCGGCGCCGGTAGTGCTCACCGCGAAGGTCGGGGACCAGGGCCGGTTGTACGGCTCGATCACGAGCGCCGACATCGCCGAGCAGTTGACCGCGAAGCTTGGCCAGCCGATCGACAAGCGGCGCATCGAGCTCGAGGATCCGATCCGCACGCTGGGCGCCCACGACGTGACGATCCGCCTCCACCGCAACGTCACGGCCGCCGTCAAGGTCGACGTCCAGGCCGCGAAGTAACGGTCCGCCCGAGTCATCGGCGGACGGCATAGGCTCGCGACGCATGGCCATCGAACGGCTGTATCCGGACAGCGTCCCAGACCGGCTGCCCCCGCAGAACACTGAGGCTGAGGAGGCGGTCCTCGGCAGCGTCCTGCTCGACCGCGAAGTGATCGGTCAGGTCTCCGGCGTCCTGGAGGCTCGTGACTTCTACCGCGACCGGAACGGCGTCGTCTACCAGGCGATGCTCGATCTGTACGAGCAAAACGAGCCGGTCGACTACCTGACGCTGATCAACGAGTTGGACCGCACGAACCGGCTCCAGGAGGCCGGCGGCGTCGCGTTCCTGTCGAGCCTGCTCGGGGTGGTACCGACTCCGATTCACGCCGAGCATTACGCCAAGATCGTCGCCGACGCGGCGTTCATGCGGCGGCTGATCTCAGCCGGCGGCAAGATCGCCGCGATCGGCTTCCAGAACCAGTTCGACCCGGAGGCCGCGCTCGAGAAGAGCGAGCAGATCCTCTTCGACGCGGTCAATCGCCGCACCGATCGCGATTTTTCGGCCCTTGGCGACATCCTGCGCGACTACCTCGACCAGCTTGCGCTCCAGCGCGAGGGCGAGGGCATCCGCTACGGTGTCCCGTCCGGCTTCATCGACCTCGACAAAATCACGGCCGGCGGCTTCCAGCGTTCGGACCTGGTCATCCTGGCGGCGCGGCCCTCAATGGGAAAGACGAGCCTCGCATTGGGGATGGCCTCCAATGCCGCGCTGAAGTTCAAGGCGACCAGCGCGGTCTTCAGCCTGGAGATGTCTGGGGCGCAGCTTGCGGCGCGCCTGCTGTCGACCGAATCGGGCATCGAGACGACGCGCCTGCGGAGCGGACACTTCACCGAAGCGGAAGGCCGCAAGCTCGGGCATGCCCTCGGGCTGCTCGCGGAAGCGCCGATTTACATCGACGACACGCCGGGCATCTCGGTGGTGAACTTGCGGGCCAAGGCCAAGCGGCTGAACGCGACGGTGCCGCTCGATCTGGTCATCGTCGACCACCTCCAGTTGATGACGAGCGGCAACAAGGGCGAGAACCGGGTGCAGGAGATGTCGGAGATCTCCCGCCAGTTGAAAGGGCTCGCCCGCGAATTGAACGTACCCGTCATCGCGCTCTCGCAGCTTTCGCGTGCCGTCGAGCAGCGCTCTCCGAAAATCCCGATCTTGTCAGACCTGAGAGAAAGCGGCGCGATCGAGCAAGACGCCGACGTCGTAATGTTCATTTACCGCGACGACTACTACAACAAAGAGAGCGAGAAGCAGGGTATCGCCGAGGTCCACATCGCCAAGCACCGCAACGGCCCGACCGGCCAGATCTCGCTGCTATTCAACAGCAAGACCACCAAGTTCCTCGACCTCGAAGTGTACCGGGACTAACCGGGGCGAGTGCGCACGACGATGACCACGGTACGCCGCTTCGCCGGCTTTCCCGACCGGACCACCTATGTCCCGCTGCCAGCCGCGTTCTTCGGGACGCTGCTGCGCGAGATCGACGACCTGGCTGAGTTGAAGACGCTCCTACACGTCTGTCGCCTGCTCCACGAGCAGCGGCGCGGCCCCCGCTTCGTCCGGCGCTCCGACCTGCTTGCCGACCTGGCGCTCTTAGCGGCACTCGACAGTGAAGCCGGCGGCGATGCCGACCGTGAGGGCGCGCGCATCGGCGCCACCGCTCACCTGGGGAGCCGCGCCCAGCAGGGCGCGAGCGGCGGCGCCTGCCGGGAAGAGGATAGTGGGGTTCGGCATAGCGTGGACGATACCGTCCAACATGGCATCCACGGTGCTCTCGCCGGACGCACGGGCGGTGACGAGGGCAGCGGTTGGCCCGAGCGCTGCGTCGAGCGGGCGCTGTGCCTTTCCGTACGGCGGGGAACGCTGCTCGAAGTGGCGATCCACGACGACACCGGCGAGGACCGTTGCTACCTGCTGAACACACACGCGAACGAGCGCGTGGTCCAGGCGGTCATGCGCGGCGAGCGCACGCTCGGAGCGTTGCGGCCGTCGCCCGCCCCCCGCGAGCCAGACCGCCGCGGCGAACGCCCGACCATCTTCGAACTGTACGAGCAGAACGTCGGCCTGCTGACACCGCTTCTCGCCGAGGAGCTATCGGAGGCCGCAGCGACCTACCCGCCAGCCTGGATCGAGGACGCGTTCCGCGAGGCGCTAGCGCAGAACAAGCGCTCCTGGCGCTACATCCTGCGTATCCTCGAAGCCTGGGGCAGCCGAGGGAGGGGAACGAGTGGAACGACTTGGCGACGCCCTGAGCCGCCTGAGGATCCGCGACGCTACCTCGAAGGGAAGTACGGCCGCCTCGTTCGCCGCTGAGCAGACGGGCGACGAAGGGCCGGCCTGTTCACGCTGTCGGGGCGCTGGGTTTCTGCGGCGCGACGTCCCGGCCGGCGACCCAGAGTTCGGGGTGCTCGTCGTCTGCCCCTGCCGTAAGGACGACGTCGAAGAACGGCGGCGGAAGCGTCTGGAGCGGCTGAGCCACCTCGGGCCGCTGACCCGCCTGACCTTCGAGAATCTGGAGCCGGAGGGCCGCTCGTCGGACCAGGCCCGGCGCCAGCGCTATCGGCGCATCGTCGATCGCGTACTTGCGTACGCTGAGGCGCCCGAGGGCTGGCTACTGCTGGCCGGCCCGCCCGGCTGCGGCAAGACTCATCTCGCTGCCGCCGTCGCCAACGTCCGACTGGCCCGCAGTGAGCCGGTCATCTTCTCGGTCGTGCCGGACCTGCTGGACCATCTGCGCGCCGCCTTTAGCCCGACCAGCGACATCGGCTACGACGACCTGTTCGAGAACGTCCGCGAGGCGCCCCTCCTCATTCTCGACGACCTGGGCACCCAGAGCAGCACTCCCTGGGCACAGGAGAAACTGTTCCAGTTGTTCAACCACCGCTACAACAGCCGCCTTCCAACGCTCGTCACGACCAACCTGCGCCCCGAGGAGCTCGACGAGCGGCTTCAGACACGCATCCTCGATGCCAGCCTGACGACGGTCGCCATCGTCGACGACTGGGAAGCGTCGTCGTTGGAACGGCTCGGCGGGTTGACCCTCCAGCGCCTCGCCGAGATGACGTTCGAGACGTTTGATCGACGCGGCATGGCCGTCGAGGAGCACCACCGCGACACCCTCCATCGAGTGTTCCGGGTGGCACGGGCCTTCGCCGAAGAGCCCTCCGGCTGGCTGGTCTTCATGGGACCGCCGGGCACTGGCAAGACCCACCTGGCCGCCGCTATCGCCAACGAGCGGCGGGGGCTCGGACACTCGGCCTACTTCGTGACGGTGCCGGACCTGCTCGACCATCTCCGCTCTGCCTACGCGCCAGACAGCAAGGTCAGCTACGACAAGGTCTTCGACGCCGTTCGGACGGCCAGCCTGCTGGTGTTAGACGACCTGGGGTCGCACAGCAGTACGGCCTGGGCGCAGGAGAAGCTGTTCCAGTTGCTGAACTATCGCTACAACGCCAAGCTTGCGACGGTCATCACGACCAACCTGCTGCTGGAAGACCAGGATGCACGGATTCGGGCGCGCATCCTGGATCAAGCGCTCTGCACGGTATGGAGCTTGCAGGTGCCACCCTATCGATTCGGGCTGGCCGAGGCGGCCTCGTCAGCCCAGCAGCCGCGCCCGTTCCGGGGCCGCCCCCACCGCTCGCGCTAAACGAGCCTCATCCCGATGCCGCACGAGCCAGTCAGTCCGCGTACCTCTCCTACACCGAGACCGCGGTGAATCCGACATGCGCCCCGGCTACACCTTTAGAGATTCCGCCGTGGCGTTGGTGGAGAGAAGGGAAGGTCTCGGCCAGCGTGGATGATAGTTCGCCCGTGACCCGTGTGAGGCACCCTCACCCTGGCGCTTGCGGAGCGGGAGAGGGAGACGAGCGGCGATGACCACCATCCGGATCGCCGAGGACGTGCGCGAAGCGCTCGCCGAGGGCCGGGCCGTCGTCGCGCTCGAATCGACGCTCATCTCGCACGGGCTTCCGCGACCTCGCAACCTGACCGCGGCGCACCGGCTGGAGGAGGCCGTGCGGGAGGCCGGCGCCGTCCCCGCGACCATCGGCATCGTCGGAGGACAGCCAATCG
The DNA here is from genome assembly GCA_020845495.1 of Chloroflexota bacterium. The sequence continues at coordinate 164,111 of JADLFM010000023.1, read as the reverse complement.
TCGGCCTCGACGCGGCCGAGTTGACGTTGCTGGCGACCCGTGACGACGTGCGGAAGTGCAGCCGGCGCGATCTACCACTGGTCGTGGCGCGCGGCGAGCACGGCGCGACGACGGTCGCCGGGACGCTCGCCATCATGGCACTGGTCGGGCTGCGCGTGCTGGCCACCGGCGGCATCGGGGGCGTTCATCGCGGCGCCCAGCAGACGTTCGACATTTCGGCCGACCTTGGCGAGATCGCGCGGACACCGGCGGTGGTCGTGTGCGCTGGCGCGAAGGCTCTACTCGATCTTCCGAAGACGGTCGAGGTGCTGGAGACGGCGGGCGTGCCCATCCTCGGCTGGCGCACGGACGAGCTACCGGCCTTCTACGCCGCATCCAGCGGCCTACCGGTGACAGCCCGAGTCGCGGCTGCCAGCGAGGTCGCGCGGATCGCCCGAGCAGCCTGGGATCTTGGTCTCGGCGGGATCGTGCTCGGAGTGCCGCCGCCAGCAGGCGCCACGCTCGACACCGCGATGTTGGACCGAGCCATCGGCGCTGCGCAAGCCGAAGCGGATCGGCGCGGCCTACGCGGAGCGGCTCTGACGCCGTTCCTGCTGGCCGCCGTCGCGGATGCCACCGAGGGCCAGAGCCTCGAGGCGAACCTTGCGCTCCTGGAGAACAACGTGCGCGTCGGTGCGTCGATCGCCCGAGCGCTGAGCGAGGGCTAGCGGCGCCCGTCGGACAGCCCGCTGGCCACCAGCGATCGCCGGACCTCCTCCATCGGTATCGCCCAATCGCTCCGCGCAGAGTATCCTTCACTCCGGCGGCCGCGATGACGAGGCCGGCCGCGCTACGGTGCGGAGGGAGGATGCCGACCATGCCCGATCGTGCTCGCGAGCGCCGTTCGTTGCCGCTGAGGGTTGGCTTGATCGGGTTCGGCGCGGTCGGCCGACGCCTGGGTGAGGCGATCGTCGCCGGCGAGGCCGGGTCCGCTCAATTATGTGCGGTGCTCGTGCGTCGACCCGAGCGGATCTCGCCCGAGGTTCGGGAGCGGGTCGGTTGCCTCATCACGAACGACGCCGCCGACTTTCTGGCGACTCAGTTCGATCTGGTCGTGGAGGTCGCCGGCCACGAGGCGCTCAAGGCATACGCCGAGGACGCGCTGCGTCAGGGAAAGGATCTGTTGACGATCAGCATCGGCGCCTTCGCGGACGCCGCCTTTCAGGAGCGGGTCTGGCGGTGTGCCCACGACTACGGCCGCCGTCTCTACCTGGCGACGGGCGCCATCGCCGGCCTGGACGCCATCGCGTCGGGAGCAGTCGGCGGGCTAGAGTCCGTCACGCACTCGGTCCGGAAGCCGCCGCGCGGACTGCTCTCGCCCGAGGAGGCAGCCGACGTCGAGCGCTCCGGCGAGCCGCGCGAGTTGTACTGTGGGCCGGCCCGGGAGGCAGCCCTGCGGTTCCCAGAAAATGTCAACGTCGCGGCGGCGATCAGCCTCGCCGGCCTGGGCCTCGACAAGACAACCGTACAGATCGTAGCCGATCCGTCCGTCGAGCGGAACACTCATGACATCGAGGCGCGCGGCGCCTTCGGCGAGTTGCGGGTGCTGCTCAGAAACATCCCGTCCGAGAACCCGAAGTCCGGGCGCCTGACGGCGATGAGCATGATCAAGGCGCTGCGAAACCTGACCGCCCCGGTCGTGGTGGGCGTGTAGCTGGTAGTTCCTCACCTCGCCCGGGTCGTGAGGCCGACTGAGCTTGCTACGCCAGGAGGTCGCGGCGGGCGCGGGCGTCGCGGGTGGTCAGCTCCTGGAGGATCATCAACAGCACGAACCAGGTGGCAAGGCCGAGGCCGGTCAGAATCAACGTGCCGCCGGCCGCGAAGTACGACCAGTGCGACGTGATCTGGCCGGTCGCCAGCCGCTCGAGGAAGGCTGGCAGCATCAGTGCACCACCAGCAAGCACCATCAGCACCCCGAGTCCCGCGAACTTGCCACGCCAGGGCTTCGGCAGGCCGGCCGGCGGTCGACGGCGGGCGGGCAGCAGCCCCAGGATCGCCTGACAGGTCAGCCCGAAGGCGAACAGGTTGACGCCGGCCACGCTCAGAATCAGGACGGCGAAGAGCCGATAGATCATGCCTTCCTGAAGCTGGTGATTCTGAAGGTAGTAGATCGTGGGGCCGAGGCCGAGCACGAGCGCCACGGCGAGCATCGCCACGCCGAGCGTCCCGAAGAAGCGTTGTGGGTCATAGAGCAGGGCCGTCCAGAGGATCGACCGGAGGAAGCGGATACCGTCCTTGAGCGGGTTCAGCTTCGAGCGGCCGACTCGCTCCTTGTAGGCGATCGGCACCTCGATCATGGTCACGCCCTCGTAGACGGCGCGGGTGCTCATGGCCGGCGTAAAGTCGAGGCCATCCGGCAGCGGGTAGAGGATCGGCAGCATCTCACGGCGGAATACTCGCATGCCGCTGGCGCTGTCCGAGATTCGCCGCGAGCCGACAACCGACAGCAGCCCGGCGAAGATCGTGTTTCCGACCCGCCGCACGAGCGGCATCTCGCTATCTCGCCCGAGCATCCGCGATCCGATGATCAGGTCGGCGTTGTGCTCCTGCACGGCGCGGCAGAGCGTCGGGAACGACTCCGGCGGGTAGGTGCCATCGGCGTCGAGGAAGGCGAGCAGATCGCCGGTGGCAGCGTTGAAGCCGGTCTTGAGCGCTGCGCCGTAGCCTCGATTGGCCGGGTGCTGGATGAGCCGCACGTCGTGGTGAGCCTGAACCCGCTCGGCGGTACGATCTTTCGAGCCGTCATCGACGACAATCACTTCGAGCGTGCTCATGCCGGCTCGGGCAAGCTCGGCACGCTGGGCCAGCACGCGCTCGAGGATGGCGTCGATCCCGTGCTCCTCGTTGAGCGCGGGGATGACGACGGAGAGCGACGACGGCGAGGCGCTCGGCTGGAGCGGCGGGGCGTCGTCGCGGTCGACAAGGGCGGGCTCAGCGGTGCGATCGGCCATGGACGCTCTGCTCGAAGAAGATAGCGCTACCGAAAGGGCAGGCACAGGCACGGCCGGATCACACGAGGGTGCCCAGGCGCGGCCGGACTATACCCGAAAGGCGCATCGGCACACCCACCGCCACCTGGCGGCAGGGCACTCTGGCAACGGTGCAGCTAACGGGTGCTGGCTCGGTCGCGCGTGTCACAGGCCAGGCGCCGGCCTCGGCTCGCCCCCGCCGACCTGGCGGACCGGTCCGCCGTCTGACGCTGGGATGGCGGCTCCAGAAGCGGCGGCTGTCGCTCCGGCCCCGGACGCAGCCGCGGCCCGCTCGGATATCGGATCGGATACCGGAGCGGTAGCACTGGCCGCAGCTGCTGGCGTCTGCGCGTTGGCTGGGCTGGCTTTTCGCTCGGTCGTGCGGTTGCCCACGATCTCGGCGAACATCATCGCGTTCGGGACCAGGATCAGCGCGTTGTCGACGGTACGGAGTGTGGTCGTCCGGATCCCGATCGTCTCGACCTTGCCGCGCTGGTCCTTGACCGAGATCTCGTCGCCAATCCGGAACGGCCGTTCGAAGAGCAGATAGGTACCGGCGAAGAAGTTCTTGAGGATGTCCTGCAACGCCAGCGAAACCGCGATACCGACCACGCCAATAAAGGTCAGGATGGTTGCAAGCGGGATGCCGAGTGCGTCGAGAATGGTCGCCACACCGACGACCAGGATCGAGATCGAGATCGTACGGCCGACAATCAGCCGCACGTGGGGATCGACGTTGGCATGCGTCGCGGCATACTCGAACGACGAACGTGCGAAGCGGGCCGCGTAGAGCGTGACCACCACCAGAACGATGGCCCGGAACACCGGCGGCCCGAACGTCAGGGCCAGGATCTGCCAGGTGTCGAGGGCGAAGAAGTCCAGGTGGGACGCAGCGTCCAGAACGGGAGCCCTCCAGAACGCCGTGATGCCCCCCGGCTGGTGCCGGGGGGCATCACGCTGCTCGAGTTAGTTGGCTTGCTGCTGGCCCAGGAGCAGCTTCGCTTCGCCGGCTACACCGGCTCCGACGCAATCCTGATACGTCGAGTACAACGCCTTGTTGAGGAGGCGCATTCGCCAGTCATCTGCTTCCAGAACGTTGACGCATTCGCGACGCTGCCGCTGGAGGTATGAAAGCCGCATCAGGAAGAATAGCTGCGTCGGCGAATACGACTTCAGGCTGCTGTTGCTCACGCCGCTCTGCGCCAGGCCCAGCAGGGACTCTTTGCTCTGGTCACTCGGAGGCATTGCACCACCCTCGAATCCTGTTTCGTCCCCTCACGGGAGCCGAACATCTGCTCCAGCGGTAGCCAGATTGTACCAGGGGTGCCCGGCACGATGCTAAGATCTTTCGCATCCCCCCTGTGCCTGCCCCCGCGCCTCTTCGGGTTCGTCGGGAGCCGCCGGGCGCCGAGCGCCCGGTTCAACGCCCGGCGCGCCGGCAGCAGGGCAGCCGCGAGGCAATCCGCCGATGACGATCATCGCTGAGAACGACCGAGCGACGATCCGCGACCTGCTCCAGCGCGAGATGGTCGCGGATGTCGAACTGCTGCTGTTTACCCGACCGCGCGCACGCATCTTCGTGCCAGGACGCCAGGATTCGCAAACCTCGGAGGAGGCGCGCGAGCTCCTCGCAGAGTTGAGCGGCCTGTCCGAGCGGCTGCACCTGACCGCCGTGGATATGGGGGCCGATCCGGACACCGCGCGCCGCTACAACGTCACCGAGGCGCCCACCATCCTCCTTCGGCCGATCGTTTCCCCGGATGCGGCAAACGACACGCTGAAGGACGCCGAGACGTCAGGCAGCGCACCCACCGAGCACACGGCCCCGACGACGGGAGTAGGGCAGGCGGCAGGGGTAGCCAAGGCGCACACGACGGGGCAGGTGAACGGCGGCGTGGCCTCTGACTCCATCCCGAACGTTCGCTTCCTCGGTCTTCCGGGCGGCTACGAATTCTCGACGCTGGTCGCCGATATCGTGGACCTCTCACGCGGCACGACCGATCTCTCGGCGGCGACCATCGAGGCGATCAAGGCGATCGACAACCCCGTCCACATTCAAGTTTTCGTCACCCCGACCTGACCGTACTGTCCACGTGCGGCCAGGTTGGCCCACCAGATGGCTATGGAGAACCCCGTGATCGTCGCGGACGTCATCGAGGCGAACGAGTTTCAGGCGTTGAGCGAGCGCTATGCGGTGATGTCGGTTCCCAAAACCGTCGTCAACGACCGGGTGCAGTTCGTCGGCGCGCTGCCGGAGCAGAAGATGCTGGAAGCGGTCCAGCAGGCGGTGGCCGGTGGCAACTAACCCAGGCACCCCCGGAGCGGCGGATTCTCCCGGAGCGGCGGATTCTCCCGGAGCGGCGGATTCTCCCGGAGCGGCGGATTCTCCCGGAGCGGCATCACCCTCCGACGTACAGCAGGCGACGCCGCATGCGCGCGGCCACACTGGCCACCTGGGTTTCGGCCTGACGCGGCGGCCAGACCTCAGTCGCCGACGGCTGCTGGCGCTCGTGCCGGCAGTACTAGCTGCTGGCCTTGCGGCCGCCTGCACCACGGCCGGATCGGGCACGGCATCTGCGCCCTCCTCGGCAGCCGAGAGTGCGGCGAAGGCGACGACACCGCCCGGCCAATCTAGCACCCAAACTGGCGCCCAGCCCGCGGCGAAGGCGGCATCACCGCCGGCCGCTCAGTCACCGGCGGCAGCCTCGCCGGTGGCAGCACAGCCAGGAGGCTCACCCGTGCAATCCAGCACCCAGAGCGGCGGTACCTCGAAGAAGTGGTCGTCCCCACCGGCCATGGAGATCGACCCGAGCAAGGCGTACAGCGCCACCATCGAGACGACCCTCGGCACGATGAAGGCGACCCTGTTCGCCAGCGAGGCTCCAAGGACGGTAAACAACTTCGTCTTCCTATCGCGCCAGGATTTCTACGACAGCGTACCGTTCCACCGTGTGATCAAGGGCTTCATGGTCCAGACGGGTGACCCAACGGGGACGGGCACCGGCGGTCCAGGCTATCGGTTTCAGGATGAGTTGGCGACGCCGTTCCGTTACGAGCGCGGCACCCTCGCGATGGCGAACGCCGGCCCGAACACGAATGGCAGCCAGTTCTTCATCGTCCAGGGACCGAACGGCGAAGCATTGCCCAAGAACTACACCATCTTCGGCAAGTTGACCGATGGGCTTGACGTGCTGGACAAGATCGCGAACGTGCCGGTCCGATCGAGCGGACGTGAAAACTCGTCACCGGTCGATCCGCCGCGCATCACGAACATCATGATTCAGGAAGGCTGACCAACCCGCGATGCACCACGTGCGCGGCAACGTCGGCTGACCACCGGCCAGCCTGTACCAGCGGGGAGTCTCCCATGCCGCTGTGCGGCGGCGAGGGGAAGTATCTGGCGGCGCCACGTACCACATGGGCACAGGGTCTTCTCCAACCTGATCCGGGGCTGCGGGTTCTTCCCGTCAACGTCGGGAAGAACCCGCGGCCATGCTGGACGCGGCCTGCCCCAGCGGGAGAGGCACGTGGGGGCGTCGAACGGCCGGCTCTGGGAGCGATGAGGCTGGCCGGGGTGCGCCGGTCGATTAGCGGCCGGCCGGTGCAGGCGCCTCACTGCCACTCAGGTAGGCCAGGCGTGGCATCACGTCGGTGGCGAGAAGCGTCATCGAGCGATCCCAGATGGTCTCATCGGGCCAGTCGGCTGCCAGCGCCAGCATACTTCCGAAGCCGCCGACCTCCTCGTACAGCCGGCGCACCTTGGCGGCGACTGTCTCCGGATCGCCCACGACCCAGATGTTGTCGGCCAGGTAGTCGAGTGTGATCTCGGAGTCCGGCATCGCCGGATCGATCTTCATCACCGACAGTTGGCGTCCGAGCGTCAGGAGCGGGATGAAATAGTCCCGGAAGTCGCGGCCGAGCGCGCCCTCGATTGCCTCGCGGCGCGCCTGCTCGTTCGTCTCAGCGACATGGATCGTCCGCGACACACGCCAGTCAGCCCGCTTCGGCGTCTTCCCGCCACGCTCGGCACCCGCGCAGTAGCCGTCCCAGTGGGTCTTCAGCACGCGGGCTGGGACGAAGTTGATGCTCATGGGGATCCAGCCGCGCTCGCCGGCAATTGTGAGCGTGTCCGACTTCTCAGACACCCCGGCGACGGCGATTGGCGGGTGCGGCTTCGTGTACGGCCGAACGTGGACGTGCATGGCGATTGCCGGATTCGGTTCGGGCACGGTGAACTTCCAGGTGTGGGCCTGGTAGTCACCTGGCGTCGGATCGTCCCAGAGCTTCAGGATCGTATCGATCGAGTCGCCAGTCAGTTGGCGTTGGGTGCCGGTGCGGGGATCGATGCCCATGACGGCGAAATCGCCGGGGAAGCCGCCGGAGCCGACCCCGAAGAGGAAACGCCCACGTGCCATATGGTCCAACTGAGCGATGCGATGGGCGAGGTGGAAGGGGTTGTGATTGGGGAGGCAAGCGACGCCGGTCCCGAGTTTGATTCGCCTGGTGCGCTGAAGCGCCGCCGCGATGAAGGCATCTGGTGCCGGGATGTTCTCCCACTCGGCCGTGAAATGCTCGCCGATCCACGCTTCCTCGAAGCCGAGTTCGTCGAGCCGGTCGATCTGCCGCAGATCCTTGTCGAGCGTGTCCGCGAGGAACGAGCCCGGCGGGTGCATCGGCATCATGAAGTACCCGTACCGCATCGCGCCCTCCCCGCCGAGGACCGTCGACGGCCCACGGCGCTGGTGCTGTGTCGAAGGTACGGCAACGGTAGCAGACCGGCACGGGAGAGTGGGCGCAGTGAGGGGACAGGAGTTGAGGGGCTGCCGGCTGGTGCTACCATTGGTAACTGGTAACGATGGAGGACGACTCACGATGGCTGTGACGGGGAAGAAGGTCTACGATGGTCTCACTGACCACGTGACGGCGGTCGACGAGGCTGCGCGCATCCGACAGACCCTGTATCGCGTTGACGAGACGGCTCGAGCCACCATCGTGCCCTCGTTTCGGGCGCGCTGGACCGCCGACGACCTCGCCCAATACCAGTCCCAGGGCTACGTCGCTATGGATGGCCTGCTGACGCCCGAGGACGTCGCCGAGGCGAAGGCTGCCCTGGCCGACATCGCGGCGCGGCGAGTCTGGAACGAGCAGGTTGGGATTCAGGAGGAGCCGTACTACGCGCAGGGCCGTGAGGACGGCCGGGTGGACGATCCAGAGCTACGGATTCGCAAACTCTGGAAGTTCTGTCAGGCTGACGCTCGGCTCGCGCGCATGTCCGAGCACCCTCGTCTGGTGCCGCTCCTCGACCAGTTGATCGGGCCAGGCCACCGGATGATTCAGGACATGGCGCTGCTCAAGCCGCCCTTCCATGGCGCTGAGAAGCCCTGGCACCAGGACACCGCGTACTTCGACTGGACGCCGCTGGGCGGGGTGATCGGTGTCTGGATCGCGCTGGACCCGGCCACTGTCGACAACGGCTGCATGCAGGTTATCCCCGGCAGCCACGCCGGCGGCCCGACCCAGCATTACCACGTTCGCGACTGTCAGCTTGCCGACGACCGGGTCCAGGTGGAGCGTGCCGCGGTCGTGCCGCTCGCACCAGGCGGGGCGCTCTTCTTTTCGGGCCTGCTGCACCACGGTACGCCGCCGAACGTGAGCGGCGACCGTCGCCGGGCGCTCCAGTTCCACTACGCCGCGCGCGATTGCACTCGGATGACGATTCGCGAGCACGCGGCTCTGTTCGACGACGGCGGCGCGTACGCCGGCTGCCGCGATTGGGATCTGGAAGCGGGGATGTCGCGGGCGCGGATCTCGATCTAGCCGAGGTCGGCTCTCGCTGAGGTCAGACGTCAGCGAGAGCCGATCAAGACTCGGGCGCCTCTGGCCCGGCACGCGATCGTCAGGCTCGCCCTGGCCGACAGAAGCAGCGGTCAGGCAGGAGGACGCGGTGGCCGACCCGTACGATCTCGAGCGTTTCGTGGCTGCCCAGAACGCCAGCGGTACGTATGACAGCGCCGTCGACGAGCTACGTCGTGGCCGCAAGACCAGCCATTGGATGTGGTTCGTGTTCCCCCAAATCGCTGGCCTCGGACGCAGCGAGATGTCACAGCGGTATGCCATCTCGTCGCTGGAGGAAGCGAAGGCATATCTGAAGCATCCCGTGCTTGGACCCCGGCTGCGAGAGTGTACGAGCCTCGTCGCTCAGGCGCAGGCACGCAGCGCGGAGCAGATATTCGGGAGCATCGACGCGCAGAAGCTGCAATCGTCCATGACGCTGTTTCTGCGCGCCGCTCCCGACGAAGCGTCATTCAAGGAGGTACTCGACCAGTACTTTGGCGGCAAGGCCGACGCGGCCACCGATCGGCGCCTGTGAGGATGGGGCGGCCATGTCCGGCTTCCCTGTCCGCTCGAGGATACGCGCGCCTGGTCAGGCCGGCGGCGACGCGGTCGAGCGGGTCAGATCGATGACCTGCACGTTGGCTGGTCCAGTGGTAGACGCCTCCAGGCGCGTAATGCGCTGGAGTTGCGCGAGCGTCGAGGCGGCTGCCTGGGCGCCACGCAGCGCTTCCCGGGCGTACTCTCGACACTCGGACGGCAGGCGCACGTCGTTGGCCAGCATCTCGGCGTAGCCGACGGTCAGCGCAAGCTGGTTGCTCAAGTGGTGTTGGGCGGTCCGTGCGAGCAGCAGAGCGCCCTCCAGGCGGGCGCGCTCCAGGCCTGCAAGCTCGGCTGCTGCCGCGCACGCCACCATCTCCAGAAGCTCGGCGTCCTCCGTCGTGAAGCGTCTGGCGGGATCGTCGCTACCAATCATCACCGCGCCGAGGAGCCGGCCCTCGCGAACGAGTGGGACCGCGATGGCAGCATGGATGCCCGCGCGCGTCGATGCGGTAATGGCGTTTGCGGATTGGGGATAGTCGTTGATGACGACTGGCCGACGATGCAGGATTGCCTGCCCGCCGGCCCCCTCACCCGGGCGGATGTCGAGCGGCTGCCCGCCGGGGAGCGGGATCGTGCTCCAGGCACGGACCAGCACGCCGCGCTCCTCGTCCCAACGCGCGACAGCCCCCCAGCTTCCTTTGACGAGCACGATCGCCTCGTCGAGCACCGAACGCATGACGCTGCTCGGGTCGCCGTCGCCGGCCAGCCGACGCGTGACCCGCAGCAGCGCCTCCGTGGAGCGTGCAGCCAGACCCCGCCTGGGGCAGTCCGGCTGAATCGCGTTCTGGTGCGTCCCGGTGCCCACCGGTATCCTCCGCTCGGCATTGGTGCCCCGCAACCCGAGGGCCATCGTACTGTCATCCTCACTCCGGCTCAACGGTTCACGAGGACGATTCGAGCACACATCCGGGGGTCTGAGGGAGAAACCTGACGCTGGCCTGACGCCAACCGGACGACGGAGTCGCCTCACCCGCTCGGTTGAGCGTGCCGGCAGGCGTTGTGCCTGTCGGCTCAGATCGGGGCTTGGCCTGGGTGGAGCATGGTGCACGCTCGGATGCTCGTCCGAGTGTGCGGGCGCCTCGTTGTCTTCGAAGCGCCTACTAGCCGCGCTGCTTGTCGACGGCGTTGAGCAGCGGCTCCCCGCGCACAAGCCGGCCGAGGTTGTCGAGGAAGAGCGCCAACACCCGCTCTTCCATGTGCGGCGACGACGCCGAGTTGTGGGGTGTGATCAGGACGTTCGGCAGATCGTAGAGCGGGCTATCGGACGGCAAGGGCTCCTGATGGAACGTGTCGAGGCAGGCGTAGCCGAGCCGGCCCTCCCGAAGCGCATCGACCAGCGCCGGCTCGTCCACCACGTCCCCCCGCGCGACGTTCACCAACACCGCGCCCGACTTCATCTGCTGAAGCTCCGTGCTCCCGATCAGCCCCCGGCTCGTCGGGTTGAGCGAGAGCGTGAGCACCACGTAATCCGCCGCTCTCAGGAGGGTTGGCAGGCCAGCGACGTCGTACACCCGCTCGACGCCTGGCGGCGGCACGGGAGGCGGCGTTCGTCGCAACCCAAGTACGCGGGCCTCGAAGGCGGCGCAGAGCCGGGCGACCTCCGTCCCGATCCTCCCCAGCCCGACGATCCCGACCGTGCTCCCGCGTAGCTCCCGCTTCGGCAGGCGGCGCCACACCCGCGCGTGCTGATCGACGGCGTGCTCGGGGATGCGCTTGGTGGCGGCCAGGATCAGCGCCATGACCGTCTCGGCCATCGGCACTGCGTGGATCGAGGCGGCATTGCAGAGCACGGCGTCGCTCTCGATCAATTCGGGCGACAGCAGCCCATCAATGCCTGCGCCGTGTGACTGCACCCAGCTCAGCGTCGGCGCCTCACGCAGCAGTTCGGCGATGCGCGCGCCGCCAAACGCGCCGATGACACGGTCGTTCGGGAAGTAGCGCAACAACGCCACGGCCCCGGTGGGCGGCTCGCTGGTACGCCCGTCGGCGTCGATCCCGATGGTGCGGGCGCCCGGTGCGACTCGCGCGACGTCCGGCGCGAGCCGCTCGACGAGGAAGTCAGGAACGATGACGATCACGAGTGGACCACCTCACGAGTAGCGGGTAGTAAGCGGTGAGCAGCGAGTGGCGCGTGGTGAGCGACAGACGGTGGGTGGGCGCCTCACCCCGGCTTGGTTCGCGCTGGAGGGGCGTGAGGTGGGCGCGCCCTCGACGTGTCTGAGGCTAGCCGTCAACCTGGTGGGCCCGGACCCAGTCCCAATCGATCTCGACGCCAAGGCCCGGCCCGTCTGGGGCGGTCACGTAGCCGTCGGGGCCGGGGTTCGCGTAGTGGACGAGGCCAAAATCGTAACGGTCCTCCGGCACCAGTACCTCGAACCAGTCGCAGTTCGGGATGGCGCAGGCGACGTGAAGATTGGCAAAGTTCATGATCGGGCTGGCCGCGTGATGCAACTCCAGCGGCATGTTGAACGCCTCGGCCAGGTGCGCCATCTTCAGCGCGCCGGTGATGCCGCCCTTCCAGTACACATCCGAGCGGAGATGGTCGCCTGCGCCCCGCATGATGTACTCGGAAGCGAGGTAGGCGTGCCCCGGCACCACTTCCCCGACCTGGACCGGAATGTCGAGCGCACGTGACAACTCGGCGTAGCCGGTCAGGTCGTAGTCCCGGAGCGGCTCCTCGTACCAGACGAAGCCGAGCGCTTCGAGCACCCGCCCGACCCGGATCGCCTCGTCGCGGGTGTAGACGCCACCGGGGTCCAGCATGAGCGGGTAGTCCGGCCCGACCACCTCTCGGACGGCCCGGCAGAGTGCGACGTCGGCCCGGGCCTCGCCGATGGGGTGAATCTTGTACGCGGGGTAGCCGCGCCGCCGCACGTCCTCGACCTCGCGCAGGTACTCCTCGATCGTCGCCATATGCGCCGAGGAGGCGTAGGCCGGCATCCGGTCCCGGTAGCCGCCGAGGAGGCGCCAGAGCGGCTGCCCGAGCGCCTTGCCGACGATATCCCAGAGCGCCACGTCGATGGCACTGGTGGCGAAGATTGGCAGGTAGCCGGCCCGCTCCATCCGAGCGAGCTGCTGCCAGATCCGCTCGCGGGTGAACGGATCCTGGCCGATCACCCGTGGCGCGGCCGTCTTCAGGATCGACTCGGCGATGGCTCGGCCGCCGGTCCCGCCCTGGGCGCGCGCCGAGGCATACCCGACGACCCCCTCGTCGGTGTGAACCTCGACGAGCGAGATTTCCTGAGTTGCACCCCAGCGCGCACCGTGGAGCGGGGGCATGGGATGAGCGTAGATCGTGACCCGAACGTCGGTGACGCGCATGAGGCGGCGTCCTCCTCATTTTCGATTGGGTGGCTGCATGCGGCGAGAGTCGGGCAGGGCGCCCGGCCATGGCTCGGCGGGGCGGGCAAGATCGCCCCCGCGCCCCGAACGAGAGTAGCCCAGGCGAGAGTAGCCCAGGCGGGGTGCCCCGCCCGGCGCTCCTACCCCTTCAGCCCGGTGACGGTAATGCCCTTGACGAAGAAGCTCTGGAAGATGAAGAAGACGACGATCAACGGCAGGACCGCCGCCACTACCGCCGCCATCACCAGGTTCCAATCGACGAACATCCCCATCAGCCCGTACAGGCCGAGGATGATGGTCCGGACCTCGTTGCGCTGGAGGAAGACCAGCGGCCCGAGGAAGTCGTTCCAGGTGTTCTGGAAGGCGAAGATCGCGACCGCCGCCAGGACCGGCTTGGAGAGCGGCAGCATGATCCGCCACCAGATACCGACCTCGCTCGCGCCGTCGATGCGGGCGGCGTCGATCAATTCGCGAGGCACAGTCAGGAAGAACTGGCGCATCAGGAAGATCGAGAACGGCGATCCGAAGAACGCCGGCACGATCAGCGGCAAGAAGGTATTGATCCAGCCGAGCTTCTGGAACAACACGAACAACGGCACCAGCCGGACCACGAACGGCATCAGCAGCGTCGCCAGCAGGATCACGAACAACACGTCCCGGCCCGGGAAGCGGAAGCAGGCGAAGCCGTACGCCACCAACGAGCACGACAGCAGTTCGCCGATGATCACCAGCACCGCGATGATCGTGGTGTTGGTGACGTACAACTGGAACGGCAGCAGTTGGAACAGGGCGCGGGGATAGTTGTCGAGCGTGACGTAAGTGAACCACAGATCCGGCGGATAGGTGAAGGTGCGGTCGATCGGCCGGAGCGACATCAGCACCATCAGATAGAGCGGCAGGAGCATGATGGCGCTCGCGAGGGCGAGCGTCAGGTACGTCGCGGCGTTCGCCAGCAGGTGGCGCCGCCAGACGGGTATCGCCGCCTGTCGAGAGGCGGCGCTCAGGCTAGATGCGCTCATAACTCACCCAGTACCGCGACGACCGCAGCAAGAGGATGGTCAGGGCAAGGACGACGAAGAACAGGATCGCCGATAGCGCCGAGGCGTAGCCCATCTGGAAGAACTGGAACGCCTGGCGATAGATGTACAGCACGTAGAACAGGCTCGCGTCGTTCGGCCCGCCCTTGGTCAGGATGAACGCGAAGGCGAACACCTGGAAGCTGTTGATGATGTCGATGATGACGTTGTAGAGGATCGACGGGGTCATCATCGGGAGGGTAACGTTCCGGAGCCGTTGCCATGGCCCGGCGCCGTCCAACTGGGCCGCCTCATAGAGCTGGTCTGGAATGCCGCCCAGGCCGGCCAGGAAGATGATCATCGGGACGCCGACCTGCCAGAGACTAATCATGATGATGACCGGCTTGATCCAGACTTCGCTAGTCAGCCAGTTGACCTCTGGAAGGCCCAGGTAGCTGGCGAAGTAGTTGACGTAGCCGATGCGCGGATCGAGCAAGATGCGCCAGATGACCGAGAGCGCCACGATCGGGATCATCGAGGGCAGGTAGATGGCCGTCCGAAAGACCCCGATTCCTCGTATCGATCGGCTCAGGGCCAGCGCGAGCACAAAGGCGATCGTCAGATGGAGCGGGACCCGGACGATCACATAGATGGCGGTATTCGCCAGCGAGGTAAGGAAGCTGCGGTCCTCGGTGAAGATCCGCTCGTAGTTGCGCAGCCCGACCCAGGTCGGCGCGGAGAGGATCGGGTATTCCGTGAACGAAAAGTAGAACGCCGCCAGCAGTGGCCCGGCGGTAAACGCCAGCAAGCCGACGATCCACGGCGAGATGAAGGCATAGCCGTACAGGGCTTCGCGCCGCGCCAGCGAACGACGTGGCCGGGCCAGCGGCGTCGGCGCGAGCGGCAGCGCTTCGTGGCGCTGGGCCTCAGCCATCGGGGGCCTCACCTACCGCTTCTGCTTCGCGTTCCAGTCGTCCAGCAGCTGCTGGGCCTGGCTGGCCGCGGAGTCGAGCGCCGCCTTCGGTGCTTGACGCTCGAACATGATCGCGTCGTTCATGTCGTACCAGATCTGCTCGAACTGGGGTTGGATCGGGGTCGTCGGCACCGGCGAGTCGGACTGAAGGGTCTTGGTGACGACCGGCCAGTACGGGTTCGCCTTGGCCAGTTCTGGGTTCTCGTTGCAGGCAATCACCGGCGAGGGCCGGTTCTGCTTCTGAACGAAGGTGCAGGCGTTCTGCGACGTCGTGGTGAACTTGATCCACTCCCAGGCCGCCTCCTGGTCCTTGCCGCTCCGGGCGATCGAGAACATCCAGCCGCCCGTCGACGGGGTCACACCCTTCGACTGGGGATTCTTGGCGTTGCGGGGGAACGTGTAGGCCGCGTACTTGAGGTTGGGGACCTTCTGGGAAAGCTGGAAGAACCACCAGGAGCCATTGATGCAGGCGACGTACTTCTCGGGCGCCCAGTCTTCCGGCTGGATCACGTTCTTGGGATCCGACGCGATAGCCACGTTCTCGTACTTGCCACCCTGAGCCTTGACGAACTGGAGCAGCCACTCGGCTGCCTCGACCCCGGCCTGATCGTTCCAGGTGATCTTCTTCAGGTCGTCATCCCAGTACTTGCCGCCGTTGGCGTAGGTCCACACCATATGGGCGGTAAGGCCGGTCGAGATCTTCGATGGGTCCATGACGAGCAGCCCGGCCTTCTTGGCCGGCTCGACCAGCGCGTCGAGATCCTGCCAGGTCTCGAACGGCTTCTTCGGGTCGACGCCGATCTTCTCGAGCAGGCCGGTGTTGACGAACAGCATGCTGAGCGCGCCGGCCGTCACGTTCGGGAGGCCGTACGTCACGCCCTGCCAGGTCCGGCTCTTGAACTCGCCCGGGTAGTACCACTCCTTGCTGATGTGGTCGCGAGTCATCAGGTCATCGAGCGGGACGAGCGCGTTCTGCTCGGCGAAGAAGGCGGTGTTGTCGGACTTGATCATCATGACGTTCGGCGGCGAGCCGCCCGCCAGGGAGGTGACCTGTTTCTCGCGCAGCGGCGAGCAGTCCGACACGTCGTTCTCGATCTTGACGCCAGGGTAGATGGCGTTGAAGTCCTTGACCCACTGCTCGATGAGCGGGATACGGGCGCCGCCCCAGCAGTTCGAGAACTGGATCGAGCCCTTGACGTCCGGATAGGCCAGGTAGTCCCGCCCGAGCGCCGCGATGGTGGTGCCGGTTGGTCCACCCGTCTTCACGGCCGGCGCGGTGGTGGCCGGCTTCGTCTCGGCGGCTGGTTTGGTGGCGGCTGGCTGCGCGGCCGGGGCGGCCGCGGTCGGCTTCGTCTCGGCCGGCTTGGACGCAGCCGGCTTCGTCTCAGTCGGCTTCGTCTCAGTCGGCTTCGTCTCAGCCGGCTTGCTCGGCGCCGGCGTGGACGCCGAGCAGGCCGCGACGAGCGCGCTGGCCGACATCAGGAGCGCGGTCCGCAAGAACGCCCGACGCGACTGTCCTAGAGCCTTCGCTTCCTCTTTCATGAGAGGCCTCCTCGGCGCCTCGACGCGCCATGAACTGTTAGTACGCTGGCTTCTCCGTGAACCAGCCCGGCCGCTCTCGATCGCCGTAGGCGTCGACGATCCTGTCGGTACGGTAATGCGCCAGCTTCTCCGAGTCGAGAGTTACGCCCAACCCTGGCCCGGTCGGGACCGGCAGGCTGCCCTCCGAGAACCGGTGCCGCTCGGTGATGACGTCGTCGACCAGGCCCGGATAGCCGGTGTCGATGGCGACGCTCATATTCGGCGTGGCCGCCGCTAGATGCAGGTACGCGGCCTCCGATATGCCCAGCTCCGAGCCGCTGTGCAGCCCGACCGGCATCCCGGCTGCCTCGGCGATGGCTGCGCTCTTCCGGGCGGTCCACAGGCCGGCTGATTCGTGCGGGTCGAGCAAGATCACGTCGGCCGCTTCCGCCCGGATCGCGTTCAGAACGTCGGTCTGGGTATAGCAGCCCTCGTCCAGCGCAATCGGAACGCTGGTGACGCGCCGCAGTGCCGCGTGCCCAAGCAGATCGTCGTGGACCAACGGCTGCTCGACGAACTCCAGGTCGTACTTTTCGAGCTTCGCCAGTTGGCGGCGGGCCGTCCCCGGCGTCCAGGCGCCGTTCACGTCGCCGCGCAGCGCCACATCCGGCCCGATTGCCTCGCGGATCGCCTTGACGATGGCGATGTCGGACGCCATGTCCAGGCCGATCTTGGCCTTGATCGTCCGGTGCCCCTGCTCGACGGCTGCGACAGCCTCGCGTGCCATCTGCTCGGGCGCCTTGACGTGCAGGTAGGAGATCGTCGGGACGCGATCCCGGTAGCGCCCGCCCCACAACTTATGGAGTGGCTGGCCGGCCGCCTTCCCAACGATGTCCCAGCAGGCCATCTCCAGGCCGCAGAGCGCGGCCACCATCGCCCGCTTGTGGTGGTAGTAGCCCGCGCCCTCGACCATCCGGTAGATCCGCTCGACGTCGTGCGGATCTTCGCCGATGGCGAGGGGAACGACCGTCTGTTCGAGTACTGGCCGCACGAACTCGAGCAGGCAGATCGTCTCGCCCAGTCCCACGATCCCCGCGTCGGTATGGACCTGGAGCACGAGCCGGGTCGCGCCGGGCCGCCGCCCGGACCCCCAGAGATGGGGTGTTCGGAACGGGACGAACACCATCGCCGTCTCGACGCGCTCGATCTTCATCGGACGGCCTGCACCCGATCCTCATCGCGGACTCTGGCGTGCTCGGCCGCCCGGTCCATGCGGAACCCTTCCACCGCGTCCCAATCGATCTCCACGCCGAGGCCCGGCCCGGTCGGCACCTTCAGGTAGCCATCCTCGAAGGCGATTTTGGTCTTCAGGATGTCGTGCCGGAGCGGGTTCAGCAACTGGTTGTACTCGTAGATCAGGTAGTTGGGCATGGCCGCGCACCACTGGAGCGTGGCTGCCAGTCCGACTCCCGAGCCGACGCCGTGCGGCGCCACCTTGAGGTTGTCGGTGTGGGCCAGCGTGGCGATCCGCTGGCACTCGCTGAGCCCGCCGGCCTTGATCACGTTCGGCATGTAGACGTCGGCGGCTTCGGCGCGGATCAGGTCCCGGAACGTATAGACGCTCGACGATTGCTCGCCGGTCGCGACCGGCATGGTGATGGACCGCCGGACGTGAGCCATGCCGGCGATATCTTCCGGGGGCACCGGCTCCTCGAACCAGAAGCAGTCGAACGGGTCGAGCGCCCGTGCCAGGGCGATGGCGGTCCGAGCGTCGTGGGTAGCGTTGACGTCGAGCAGGAGCGGGAATCCTTTGCCCACCACCTCGCGGACCGCCGCTACCCGGTCGACGTCCTCGCCGATCGGCCCGCCAACCTTGATCTTGATCGCGGTGAAGCCGAGCGCCAGGAACTCCCGTGCCCGTGTCATCGCGGTATCTGGATCGCAGAGGGTGATCGGGCTGGCATACACCCAGAGCGATTCGCGGATTGGCCCGCCGAGCAGCACCGAGATCGGCTGGCCGAGCGCACGTCCTTTCAAGTCCCAGAGCGCGATGTCGACGGCCGCCATCGCCTGAGTCTGGTACCCCTCGGTGTGGAACGCGCCGACCGCGAACATCGCCTGCCAGAGCGCTTCGATGCGAAGCGGGTCTTTTCCGATCAGGACGTCCGAAAGCACGTGCTCGACGATTGCGGCGCTCACACGCGGGTCACGCAGGCCGTACGCCTCGCCAACCCCGATCAGCCCCTCGTCGGTCGTGATCTTCACGAGGCAGGTGAACTGCCCGGCGCGCGGCACGCCGACGTTGGCGAAATTGGCGCTCGGGAACAACATGTGGTGGGGTACTTTGTCGAGCCCGCCATAGATCTGCTCGAACGTGGCAGCCAGCGGAATCGCTTCGACCTGGGTGATCTTCACGGACGCTCCTTCCCGGCGCTCCCTCGGCGCGTGGTCTTAGACGGCATGTTTGGCCGCTTCCTGCTCGCGCAGCCGGGCGACGATGTCGCGGGCGGCGACTTCGTCATGCTCGCGCGAGGCCCGCACGGCAGCCTCGACGTCGCGCCGCCACAGCGCGTCGAGGATGGCCCGGTGCTCGCGCATGACCTCGACGGCGCGCTGCTGGCTCAGCACGACGTTCGCACGGAAGCGGCTACAGCGGTGCATCAAGTCCCGGTACAACTCGTACAACTGCGGGTTGCCGGAGGCGCGCACGATCGCCAGATGGAACTCGCGGTTGAGCGGGTCGATGCGCCGGGTGTCGCGGGCGCGGGTCGCGGCCTCCATCTCGTCCTGAAGCCGCTCCAGGTCGTCCAGCGTTCTGTCACCGATCTGCCCGGCCGCCAGATGTACGCCAAGATCGCAGAGCACATGACGAATCGGGTAGATGTTCTCGGCCTCGGCGACTGAGATCGGCGCGACGCGCGCCCCGACGTGCATCACCACCTCGACCAGCCGCTCGGCCTCGAGCCGGGCGATGGCCTCGCGGATGGGGATCTTCGAGACTCCGAGCTCGCGGGCCAGTCCGTCGATCGAGAGCGGCTGCCCCGGCGCGACCTCGCCGCTGAGGATACGGTCGCGCAAGAGGTCATAGACCGCCTCGGCCTTGCTCTTGACGACGAGTCGGGCGGACGCGGGCTCCATCGACCGGCTTCCTCCATCGCATACCGTATACGATGCTGGCATCGTAGTCCTGCCGGGCGCTCGCGTCAAGCGATCCGAGCGACCTCGGCGCTGTGCATGACGTGGCCACGTCTATCCCCCTCGGCGCCGTGCAGGGGCATGCGAGGCTCTCCCTCCGGGATCCCCTCGCTGCCGGCCCCTCGCCCGTATGCGCGGCGCCCGGCCCGTGCCGACGCCGAGAGCGGAAGCGCAGGAAGCCCTCGTCCGTACATGCGGGCCGCCCGAGCGCTCCAGGCTCGCGTAACCGACGTCCAACTCGACAGTTGGATAATAATGAGCGCGACGAATCCGAGATACGTCGCGCTGAGGATGAGCCTGGGGATCGGCGATGGTGACTGAGGGGTTGCGGACGAGACTGCGCGCGGCCGACCGTGCGCTCGCGCTTGGCATTCGGGTCGGGGTTCTTGCCGTCGTCGCCGTCCTCGTGCTCTGGTCGCTGCCGCGCGCCTTCGCGCAGTCGGTCGATCCGCCCATCGGGAGCACCGTGCGGGTGGCGAACACCGACGGTGCGGGCCTGAATCTCCGTACCGGCCCAGGTACCAGTCAGGCGGTGGTCACGCGCGTGGACGAGGGGAGTACGCTCCAGGTGACGGGAGCCTCGCGGCAGGTCGAGGGAGTGCGCTGGCTCGAGGTGAAGGCGGCTGGCGGCGAAAAGGGCTGGGTCTCGTCTGAGTACGTCGCCGTCGTCAGTACGCCCACCCCCCGTCCCACGGCGACGCCGAAGCCGCAGCCGAGCGAGGAAACGGCTTCCACCGATAGCTCGATCGTCAGCGTGCCAACGCCGGAGCCAGCCGCCACGCCCGGCCCCCCCGTCGAGCTCGAGGTCAAGATCAAGTATCCCGAGACGAGCGGTCGGGATCAGGAAGTCACCGTCTACGCCACGCGCCACGGGCAGCCGGTGCCGGGCGTGGTGGTGATGATGACGACTGATGACGGCGAGGACCGCGACGAGCCGCTGGTGCGCGAGCTCGACCCCACGAATGAGGAGGGCCGGACCCGCCGATCCTTCACGATTCGCGATGAGAGCGGCACCGTTACCCTGCACTTCGAGGCCGTCGCACCAGACGGGGGCAAGGGCCGCGCCGAGGCCACGTACTTCCGCCGCTGACCGCCCTCGCCGAGGATTGGTATCCGGCGGCTGAATCTAATCTCGGGCCGTGAGCCGGCGGGCGATCGTGCACGCGCGCTACCGAGATGGCGGTACGCATCTGTGTGTCTCCGGTGCCTGCTTCGATCGTCGTCGACAGCCGTCAGCAGCCGGCCGCTGACGGCTGTCGCCTGTTCGGGGTGCCGTATAGACGCGCCCTGATTGAGCGTCAGTCGTGGTGCCCGTGGCAGAGATGCGACTGACTTGTAACCGTGAGGGCAGGGCCGGGTCTGGCATCGGCCGTATAATCCGGAGAGCGGCGGACGACGACGTCGCGCCTGGGGGGCGATGACCATGGGCGCCCAGAGCGCCGGACCAGCCGGCGCCGGCGATGAGAGCACTCGGCGATCGACAGGCTCGTCTGAGACGGCTGTCGCGCCTCGATGTCCGCGGTGCGGCGCCGACCTCGGGCCGTCGACGACCTACGCACGCTTCCATGTGTGTCCGGCATGTCGACTGCACCTGCCGATCTCGGCCCGCGTGCGCCTCTCTTTATTGCTCGACGATGGTAGTTTCCGTGAGATGTACCGGACCCTCACGTCGGTTGACCCACTGTTGTTTACCGACCGTGTGCCGTACAGCGAGCGGCTCGGAGACGCTCGCGAGAAGACCGGGCTCGAAGAGGCGGTGGTAGTCGGCACCGGCCGCATCAATGCTCGTGAGTGTGTCATCGCCATGCTCGCCTTCGAATTCATGGGCGGCAGCATGGGCACGGTCGTCGGCGAGAAGGTCGCGCTGGCGATGGAGCACGCCGTCGACCATGGGCTGCCGTTCATCAGCCTCGCAGCCAGCGGCGGCGCCCGGATGCAGGAGGGCATGCTCTCGCTCGTGCAGATGGCGAAGACTGACGCGGCCGCGATGCGGCTGCATCGGGCCGGCCTGCCCTTTATCTCCGTCTTGACCAATCCCACGACCGGTGGGGTCTACGCGAGCTTTGCGTCACAGGGCGACGTCATCCTGGCCGAGCCGGGCGCGCTGATCGGCTTCGCCGGGCCGCGCGTCATCGAGCAGATCACCGGGCGAACGATGCCGAAAGACGCACAGACGGCCGAGTATCTGTTCGAGCACGGCCAGATCGACGGCATCGTCGACCGCACCCGCCTGCGCAACGTCCTGGCGACCTTGCTCCAGTTGTTCGAGAACCCCTGGGGCCTGACCGCCCGAGGCGACCCGGATCTGTACCGTCCAGACGTCCGGCCCCCGCCCTCGGCCTGGCAGGCCGTCGAACTGGCGCGGCACCCGGATCGGCCGACCACCCGCGACTATATCCGTTCGATGTTGCCGCAGTTCGTCGAGCTCCACGGAGACCGTCTGAACGCCGACGACCCGGCCGTCATCTGCGGGATCGGCGATCTCGGCGGGATCACTATCATGCTGATCGGGCAGGAGCGGGGACGGACGGCCGAGGAGCGGGACTTCCGACGTGGCGGCCGCATGGGCGCCGAGGGATACCGCAAGGCCGATCGCGCGATGCGCCTCGCCGGCGCCTGGGGACTACCGGTCGTCACGCTGATCGATACGCCGGGTGCGGCGCTCGACTTCGACTCCGAGGCGCGCGGCCTGGCCCCGTCGATCTCTCGATGCCTGGGTACGATGTCGATCCTGCCGGTGCCGGTCGTGGCGGCAGTCATCGGGGAGGGCGGCAGCGGTGGTGCGCTCGCGCTCGGGGTCGCCGACCGGATCCTGATGCAAGAGAACGCCATCTACTCGGTGATCGCGCCGGAAGGTGCAGCGGCGATCCTCTACCACGACGCGCAGCGCGCCCGTGACCTTGCCGACGCCCTCAAACTGACCGCCGCCGACTGCAAGCTGCTCGGCGTGGTCGATACGGTCGTCCCGGAGCCGGAGGGGGGCGCCCATGCCGACTCCGCCTACGCGGCGCTCGTGCTCAAAAATTTCATCGTCGATGCGCTGCTCGGCATGCGGCGGACCAGGGCGAAGCGCCTCCTCGACAGCCGCTACCGCAAGTTCCGCCGGATGGGGCAGCCGCCCACTACCTCACGGCGCGAGTCATTCTCGCTCGAGATGGACGAGCTTCAGAAGCGGTTCGGCTCGGCGCTCACTCAGATGCTGGAGTACCTTCCGCTCCGGGAGGGCAGCACGCACGCCGACGCCAACGGCGCCGTCGAGAACGGAACCGAGGAGCGTGACGCCGAGACCAACGGCACAGCCGACGACCACCCCGAGTCGTAGGGGCGGTGGGACGAAGTCGCCGCCCCTCGGCTTCGAACGTCGTCGAAGCGGCTCGCCCGGATCCGCGCCAGGGTGTACTGTCAGGGCGTGGCATACGGGACCGCTCACCGTGCGGGCTGCGGCCCCAGCCAGGACGTCAGCGCGTCATCGGGGTGGCACTGGCCCGGATCGCCTCCACGAAGGTATTGACTTCGCCGTCGTCCATGACTGTCGAGAGGCAGCCGAGGCCGGTGGGGGAGGTCAGGACGCCCTGCCCGAGCAGCCGTAGGTGCAGTTCGCGGCGTTGCTCGGCAAGGCGCGCGTCGGGCAGGCCCGAGCGATAGTCACGCCCGCCGCCCGCCGGCATGATCCGGAAGAGCGAACCCTGGCCGGTCAGCTTGAACGCCAGCCCGGATTCGTCGAGCACCCAGTTCGCCCGAGCGCGCAGATCGTCGCCCAGCCGTTCGATCCGGGCGATGGCGCTCTCGGTCCACAGCCGCATGGCCGCGAGGCCCGCCGCCATCGTCACCGGGTTAGCGTTGAACGTCCCGCCGTGAGGGACCCGCGGCCGTCCGGCAGACGGGTCGAAGACACTCATCACCTCGGCGCTCCCCCCGACCGCGCCGACCGGCAGTCCGCCCCCGATGATCTTCCCGAGGGTGACGAGGTCCGGCGTAAACCCCAGGCGTTCGCTCGCGCCGCGGTAGCCGATGCGGAACGAGATGATCTCGTCGGCGATCAGGACGATATCGTGCTTGAGGGTCAACTCGCGCAGGAACTTGAGGAAGCCCGGCTCCGGATCGGGGAAGCCCGCGCCGTTCGCCAGCGGATCGACGATGATGGCCGCGAGATTGGCGGCCTCGCGCTCGACGATCCGCTCGACTGCCTCACGATTGTTGTACGGCAGGACCACGACGTTCTCGAGCGTGCCCGGCGCAATCCCCGCCGATTCCGACACCGAGCGCGGATCCTCGGCCGGCCCGGCCACGTCAAGCGAGGACGTGACACTCACCTCGGCCGAGTCATAGGTACCGTGGTAGAAGCCCTCGAACTTGGCGAGCTTGGGGCGGCCGGTGTAGCCGCGAGCCGCCTTCATCGCCATCATGACGGCTTCGGTGCCGGAGTTGGTGAAGCGGAGACGCTCGATAGCCGGCACCCGCGCGACGATCGTCTCGGCAAGGTCGACCTCGAGCTCGGTCGGTCCGGCAAACGACGTGCCTCGGGCTACCTGGGCCTGTGCAGCGGCGACGACGGCTGGATGCGCGTGCCCGTGTAGCAGCGAGGTGTAGTTGTTCAAGAAGTCGAGACGGGTCTGTCCGTCCACATCAGTGATGTGCGCGCCCTGGCCCGCTTCAAGGTAGAGTGGGTGGGGCTGGGCGAAGACCGTCGTGCGGGTGTTTCCACCCGGGAGGAACCTGCTCGCTCGCTCGTACAGCACAGCCGAGCGCGAGCCGGACTCGAGGAAGCGGTTGCCGTAGGTCGCGTCAGGCGTCGTCGGGACGGTCATGATGCTCCTCCGGGGGTGTTGCAAGAGTCTACCCGCTTTGGCCTGGAGCGCAACCCCGGCTGAGAAATCTCCGCACCAGCGCAGTGTGCCCGAAACACAGACTGCATGGTCGGCCGTCGACACGAACGGCGCGTCCACGGCCTTTTGGCTTGCCGCCTGAACGGGTCAAGCGTGGCCGGAGCGTCTCTCGAGGTTGACGGCCAGTGCCCGCGACGTGACCTTGCAGGATGCCGTCCCGTATAACTCGGGCCGCCATGCTCATGTGCACCCGGTTGGCCGATGCAGCCCGCGAGCGCGTGACCACTCTTCGGATGGCCGAGCAGGACTGATGGGGCTCCCGAACCCGTTCGCACCGCTGGACCGTCTCGAGTTCGACTTCGAGTTGCCGCCTGTCCCACGCTCGTTCGAGCGGCTTGACTGGTGGTTCACACGGCTGACCGATCCGCAGCGTGTCGGCGCCGCACTGGCGGCGATGCTCTTCCTGGCCGCGAGCGCGCTCTATTGCCTTGGGCTCGGCAGTACTGTCATGGTCAATCGGATCGAGGCCGCGCAACTGGCAGCGACTGCCGCCGAGCCCACGCCGCTTCCAACCCTCCCGCCGGTGCCGACGCCAACGGCCACTACACCCCCGCCGCCAACCGCGACGTCGCTCCCGCCAACACCGGTCGCCACGAAACGAATCATCCCGCCAACGCCGATCCCGGCCCAGGTGATCCCGACCGTCCAGCAGCAGGCGCCTATCCGGCAGCCGGCGCCGGCCGACGTCCAGCGCCCACGAATCGTCGCACCGTACGAGCCGCCGACGCCGACTCCGCCGGCTCAACACGTCCCGCCACGCGTCGTGCCCGCCAACCCGCAAGCCAACCCGCCGGCCGCCGCACGCACACCAACCTCCGCACCGGGCGGGACCGCACCCGGCGTCGTCCGTCCGCCAGCCGCACCTGCTGGAACTGCGCCAGCCGTACGTCCAACTACCGGCACGACGAGCCCGCCGGCGGCAAAGCCGACGACCGCGCCGGTCGTTCCGCCAGCCACAAGCGCACCGGCTGCGAAGCCGACGGTGCCGAGTCTCTTTCAGCCAACTCCCGCCACCGCGCCCGCGAAGCCGACGACTGGCCCCGCTGCCAATCCGACGACTCGTCCGAGCCTCATCCGATAGGCGGCTGCGCAGCCTGTGCCTCCGCCCAGGTGCGCCCCGCCTCGATGGCCTCGGCGATCTGGCGCGGTCCGATCCCCTCACGGTCGAGAATGTCCAGGCCTTTGCGGACGAGGGTAGCGCCGATACTGGCGGCGATGGCTCCGACGACCAGCGCTGACAGCCAGCTTGGAAGCGCCGACCCGAGGATCCTGACGAGCCCGGCGAGCATCAGCAGCAGGCCGGCGTAACCGAGCGCGGCTCCGGCCCCGGCGAAGCCCAGCCCCTTACCGGCCCCGCGAGCCTTGACGACCACCTCGGCTACACCAACCGCGATCTCCTGTCGGACCAGCGCCTTCAGGTCATCGGAGAGGCGCTCGAACAGGTCACCCAGAGGCTCATCGCCGCGCTGGTTCCCCGTGGTGACGGGCGGCGCGGTGTCCCGCACCGGCACGTCCGAGGCCGTCGTCGGACGTCTGGTCGAGCTGCGCTGGGATGGCGCGGACCGCGTCGAACGTCGCTCAGGAGCGCCCGGCTGACCTGCCCCTGACCGAGCCGCTCTGGGCTGACGCGCGCCGGCTTGGGCTCCCTCTGACTGGCTCGTGCCGCGCCGACCGGGGGTTGCCCGCGGCCCGGGGGGCTGGGCCGGGGCGGCCTGGGCTGGCTCGGCCGGGGCTGGCTGGGCTGGATCGGGCTGACCCGGGGTGAGCTGGTCCGGGTCGGGCTGTCCAGTATCTCGTTGCATGCTGCCTCTCCATCTGGGAGCCGTTCCAACTCGCCGCGAGGTCCGCTCTGGTGGTCTGGTATGGATCGACCGTGGTGCGGAGCGATGCCCGGACTCTCCGTATCGCCAGGCCGTCGTGAACGCAGAGATGGCGGGCCATCGCCAGTACTCAGCGGCCGTCCGGCTCGCGGCTCCCTGCCGAGCGCTACCGACGTCGCCGCTGTCGCAGACTCCGTACCCGCGCTATCGCCCGATGGAGATCGAGGCAACACAGTTCGAATGGCGGCTTGCACGCAACGGCCGGCGGTGAGCGCCAGTGCTCGATGCAGATCGAGGCGGAACCGTGGGCCGGGACGGCAGGCCGGGACGGGATGCCGGTCCCCGCTTCGGTCTACCATGCAGGCCATGCCTAAACCATCCAGGCCAGCCGTGTCGCCCGATCTGACCGCACGCCTGCGCGCCTGGAGCTACCGTCGCCAGTTGCTCGGGCGCACGGCCTCTGACCCGCAAGAAGCGCTACGTCGCGTCGTCGGCGTGTACAGCAGCCATCCGACCGCTCCGCTCGCGCTGGCGAGCCGGGTCGATGGGCTCGACGCCGTGCGCTTTGCCGACCTCGAACGCGCTCGCGCGGCGATCCGACTGCCTGCCATGCGCCTCTCGATCTTCCTACTGCCGACGGAGACCGCTCCATACATCTTTGCCGCGACCCGCCAGCCGCTCCAGAAGCGCGTCAAGAACCTCCAGTACGCTGGCCTGGATTGGGACGAGTACGCGCGCCTGAAGCCGCTGATCCTCAGGCAGGCGCAGGAGCCAGCGACGGCGGCCAGCCTCCAATGGGCGGTCGCGACTGACGGCCGGCTGATGACGGCCGTCCGCTTCATGAGCTACGAGGGGCTGCTGCTGCGCCTCGGCACGAGCCTGCGAGCCGACAGCCTGCGCTACGTGGCCACCGACTCCTGGTTGGGCCATCCGCTCGAGGACGCGGACCCCATCGCAGCGCTCGCGTGGCTAGCGGATGCCTATCTGCGAGGGTACGGACCGGCGCGGGTCGCAGACTTCGCGTGGTGGGCTGGAGTGGCGCGCCGAAACGCGGCTGCCGCGCTGCGCCGTGACGGCATCGTCGACGTTGGGAGCGGGCTGTTCTTGCCCGAGGATCAGCGCGATGCCTTCGAGCAGGCCGAGCCGCTCGATCCTGACGCCGTCAACGTGCTGCCGAAATGGGATCCCTACACCATGGGCTACGCGCTCGACGGCCGGCAACGCCTCATCGACGACGTGCATCTGGACCAGATCTACGGTCTGGGCAAGTTTCGCACCGGCGCGACGAGCGGCGACGGGTCGCCGCTCGTGTTGCGCGGCGGGCGCGCCGTGGCGCTGTGGTCACATCGCTTCGAGAAGGACCGCCTGCTCGTGCGGGTGTCGCCGTTCCAACCCCATACTCTCCCGCGCCGCCTCTACGAACGGGCCTTCGAGGAGGCCGCCCGCCTGCTCGGTGCGAGCGGCGTCGACGTCGCGCAGGATGACGGCCCGAGCGACGGCGGGCGCGCTCCAAGCGGCCATGGAGACGCCCGCGCTGACGCAACAGGCGGTTTCTCGATCTGACGCGAATCCGACGCAGCAGATTCATCGTATACGTGGCATCGCGGGCGCCGACAATCGAGGTGGGGGCCAGATGAGCCATGGTATACTCGCGATGTCGGACGCCCCGTCCTACTCGCGGCCTCGCGCGCTGCGCCGCCGTCCAAGGGCGGTCGTATACTGCCAGCGTACCCGAGGTGAAAGCGTGCACGGGAAGGACTTCGTCGGCGTTGCCGACCTTGATGCGCCGCGACTGAAGGTCGTGCTGGCGCGTGCGGCCCGGCTCAAGGACGACCTCCGCCAGGGCCGCACCCAGCCGCTCCTGGCCGGCCGCACTGTGGCGCTCATCTTCCAGAAGCCGTCCCTGCGGACGCGTGTCTCGTTCGAAGTCGGGATGAACCAGCTTGGCGGGCGGGCGCTCTACCTCTCGCCGCAAGAGATCCGTCTCGGCGAGCGCGAGGACGTCGTCGACGCGGCGCGCGTTCTGTCGCGAATGGTCGACGCCATCGTTGCTCGCACCTTCGCGCATGACGACGTGGTCAAGCTGGCCCGCTATGCCAGTGTCCCGGTCATCAACGGCCTGTCCGACCGCGAGCACCCCTGCCAGACCCTGGCCGACCTTCAGACGATCGCCGAGGCAGCCGGCCACCTGGAGGGCGAGACGCTCGCCTACGTGGGCGATGGCAACAACGTCGCCCACTCGCTGATGCTGGCCGCGCCGCTCGTCGGGCTGAATATGCGTCTTGCGACGCCGCCTGACTTCCGCCCGGACCTCGAGATCGCGACCGAGGCCCAGGCGCGCGCACGTGTCGCCGGCACCGAGATGCGGATACAGACCGACCCCTTCGATGCCGTAGGTGGGGCAGGCTTCATCTACACCGATACCTGGTTCAGCATGGGTCAGGAGGCGGAGGCCGAAGCCCGTCGCCCGATCTTCGCCCCCTACCAGGTGAACGCGCGCCTGCTCGCCGCCGCCGGCTCGAACGTCAAGGTGCTGCATTGTCTGCCTGCCCACCGAGGCGAGGAGATCACCGACGACGTGCTCGACGGCCCCGCCTGCATCGCCTACGACCAGGCCGAGAACCGGCTCCACGCCCAGAAAGCGCTGCTGGTGGAGTTGCTCACGCCAGGAACTGAGGGTCAAGGAGCGGGATAGGTGGAGGAGCTGCTCCAGGCGGTCTCCACTGCGCTTGCCCAGCTTGACTGGCGGAGCATCCTCGACATCGCAATTGTCGGCGCCATCGTCTACTGGCTGCTGACCCTGATCCAGGGAACGACCGGCATCATGGTCGTTCGGGGAATCGTGACCCTGCTCCTCGTCGGGACCATCCTGGCGAACGTCTTCAGCCTGCCAGTCCTGACCTGGCTTCTCCGCAACAGTCTCCCAGCCTTGATCGTCGTCATCCCAATCCTCTTTCAGCCGGAGCTGCGCCGCGCCCTCGAACAGATCGGACGGGCCGGCGGGCTCCTGCCTCACGCTCAGCCGCTCAGCGAGTCCGCGCACCTCGTCGACGTGGTGTCGATCGCTGCGCGACGCCTGTCAGAGCGGGGCTGGGGCGCGCTGATCGTCCTCGAGCGTGACACTGGCCTCGGAGAGTACGTCGGTACTGGCGTCGCCATCGACGGCACCGTCTCCGTCGAATTGCTGCTCAACATCTTCTACCCCAACTCGCCGCTTCACGATGGCGCCGTCATCATGCGGGGGGATCGGATCGCGGCGGCCGGCTGTGTCCTGCCGCTCGCGGACGTCCACGCCGGCCCAACCCATTACGGCACCCGCCATCGAGCCGCGCTCGGTATTACCGAGCAGTCTGATGCGATCTCGGTCGTGGTGTCCGAAGAGACCGGACGGATCTCGATGGCGAACAATGGCCGCCTCGTGACCAACCTCGACGAGGGCAAGCTCCGCAAGGTGCTCGGCATCCTGTACCGACCGCCGGTCGGCGATCAGCTCCCGGGCTGGATTCGTGGGCGGACCACTGCGAAAGTCTGAGGCGCCCCCGAGCGAGCAGGCTCCGACGAGTCGCGGTCCGACAACTCCTCGGCCTCGACTGCGTCTGCACGTCGACTTTGGGCGGCTCATCATCGCCCTGGCACTGGCCGTCGCGCTCTGGATCGTGATCCAGAACGAGCAGAATCCCGACCGCACCGACATCCCCGGCTTCACGGTACCGGTCGACGTGGTAAACACGCCGCAAGGGCTGGTCGTCGTCAGCGACCCCCCGCAGATCCAGGTACGCGTGCGGATGCCGAGCGATGCCTGGAACCTGCTGCGGCCGGGTAGCTTCCGAGCGACCGCCGACGCGAGTAACGCGACACCGGGTGTCAACGAACTGCCCGTCCGCGTCGAGTCGCTCGAACCGCGTGTCCGCCAGGTCGACCCGATCCCACCGCTTGTGAACGCCGTGCTGGAGGAAGTCAGCGAGCGGATCGTACCGGTGCGGTTGAACATCATCGGGAATGTGCCATTCGGGTACGCCTACTCGACACCGCGGATCACCCCGGAGAACGTCACCATCTCGGGAGCCTCCAGCGCCATCCAGCGTGTCGAATCCGTCGTGGTGGATATCCGCCTGGACGGCTTGACCGTGAGCCAGAACGCGACCTACGCGCCGCGCGCGCTCGACGCCCGTGGCGCGGACGTCCGGACGGTGCGGGTGACGCCCGCCACGGTCAACGTCGAGATCCCGGTAGCTCAACAGATCAATTACAAGGAGGTCGGGGTCCGGCCGGTCGTGCGTGGGCGGGTCGCAGCCGGTTACTTGCTCGAGCCAATCGAGGTCGAGCCGTCGACGGTAACGGTGGTCGGATCGCCGGCCACGCTCGCCAATGTGAACTTCGTGGACACCGAGCCGGTCGACGTCTCGGGGCTGTCGAGCAGCGTAGTCCGGCGGGTGCAGGTCGTTCCGCCCAGCGGTCTCAGCCTGCTCCAGCCGCAGCCGGTCAGTCTGACGATCCGGGTGACGCCGATCGTGATGACTCAGACGATTCGGGTGACCCCAACGATCCAGAACCTCG
This sequence comes from Chloroflexota bacterium, assembly GCA_020845495.1. The sequence continues at coordinate 133,358 of JADLFM010000023.1, read as the reverse complement.
GAGCGGGCCTCCAGATCGCCGGCGACATCCCGCCAGTCGACATCACGCTGAGCGGGCCCGCCCCCACCCTTCAGACCCTGACCCCCCGCGACTTCAGCGTGGTCCTCGACCTGTCGGGTCTACGAGCCGGACAGCAGGAGGTCCAGCCGAAGGTGGCGGTGCCGGCCGGCTTCAACCTGGAGCGAGTGGAGCCAGCGCGTGTGTCGATCGCGCTGCGAGCCATACCCACGCCGATCCCCTCGCCGACCCCCATCCTGGCGCCGACGCCCGGTGAGGCGGCTGCTCCGTCCCCGACTGCCACGCCCGCCCCATAGGCCGGCACGAAGGCGGCGGGGCGACGGCTACGATGGCCGCCTGCCGTCCTTCAGGCCGGGGCCACTACTCAGCTCGTGGCAGTTGACGATGATCCGCTCGACCTCGGATGGCTGGTCGGTGCACTGCAACAGCTCCAGGTCTGCCGGGCTGACCTTGCCCTCGGACTGGAGCGTCGTCTTGATCCAATCGATCAGGCCAGCCCAGTAGTCTCGTCCGACCAGGACGACCGGAAACAGGCTCACCTTCTGCGTCTGAATCAGTGTCAGCGCCTCGAACAACTCGTCGAGCGTGCCGAAGCCGCCCGGGAAGATCACGAACGCCTCGGCGTACTTCATGAACATCGTCTTCCGTACGAAGAAGTAGCGGAAGTTGACGGCCTCGTCGACGAACGCGTTGATCCCCTGCTCGTGGGCAAGCTCGATGCCGCAGCCAATCGAGCGGCCACCCCCCTCGCGCGCGCCTCGGTTCGCCGCCTCCATGATGCCCGGCCCGCCGCCGGTGATGATGGCGAAGCCAGCGCGTGCAAGGCGGCGAGCCGTGGCGACGGCCACGCCGTACATCGGGTCGGTGGTGGGTGTGCGTGCCGAGCCGAAGATTGTGACCGCCGGGCCAACGTCCGCCAGCGCGTCGAAACCGGCGACAAACTCTCCCATGATCCGCAAGACTCGCCAGGGGTCCGTATGGGTAAAGGTTGCGTCACGGCCGGTCGGCCGCGCCAGAAGCTGCTCGTCTTCGGTCGGGCGGCCGGTACGAGCCGCTCGGCTCAGGCTCGGGTTCGGCTGAAGCGGGGGCGCGGGCTCGATAAGAGGAGAGGCGTCCGGATCGTCCATCGACAGGACCTCCGAGGAGGTTCGAGGTGCTGAGGGCGCAGCACGCCGTCTCCTGAGTCTCCCACCCGGATGCCCGCTCTGAAAAGAGCCGGGGTTCAGCGTGGTCCGTTAGGGGTCAGGCATCGACCCGCTCGGCAGGCAGCCGTCGACACGGCGACGGGAACGGCGCTCCTGGACGGCGGGCCAGGCCAGCAGCCCAGCCTGCCCGCCGAACCGGTCGGGCAGTCTAGCCGGTCTTCCTGGGGCGGCCAGCGCGTGGGTGCAACTCCTCGGGTGTCAGCGGACGGCGATTCGCGACCACGTCGTGAAGCTCGCGAAGCCAGAGCCGCCCGCCACAAGTCGGGCAGCGGAGTCGGCGAACGGTGGGCTCATACTCCGGCAGCAGGAGTCGTACGACCTGCTGCTGACGACAGTTCTTCTGACCTTTCGTCTCCGCCGCGACCCGTCCACACAGCAAACAGGCAAGCTCACCGCGTGTGTGCCAGACCGTCGGCGAAGCGACCTCGCTCGCCATGCCATGTCCCTCCGTGCCCCAAGAAGGGCGGTAGGCTTCAATCATCCCGTTGGCGACCCTATCAGGCACTGGATGTGGCCGTGCCGCGCCTGAACAACACCTGAATGTGCAACGCACACTTCCAGGTCCATCCGGGCGATGAAGGGATCTCAGCAGGCGGCGATCCGCTCACCGTCGGGAACCGCTCGACCGGTAGCAGCGGGCGGCGCAGCAGCGGGCGGCGTAGCGGTGGGCGGTGCAGCGTCGCGCTTCCCACTGGAGGCGAGCGGCGCGATGCCCCTCACAGCCCTCTCTCTGTCATCTGCGCGGGGCCGGGGAGTATGAAGAATGCCGCGGGGCCCCCTGGAGCGGGCGCAGATCACCCGATGCCCCAGCTCTGGCTGAAGCATCGGGCGATCGTGGAATCGGGTGACCTGGGAGCAGGAACGATTAGCCCTTGACGCTCCCCGCCGTCAGCCCGGCCACCATGAACTTCTGGCCGAGCATGTAGATGATCATGACCGGCGCCGCCGTCAACAGCGCGGCAGCCATCAGATCGCCCCACGGCTGGACGTCGCCGATGATCAGCTGAGCCAGCCCAACCGGCAGGGTGAAGAGCTCGCGCGAGCGGGTGAAGGTGTACGCGTACAAGAATTCGTTCCAGGACTGGGTGACGGCAAACATCGCGACCGCCAGCAGGGCCGGCCGCACCAGTGGCAGGATCACCCGGAAGAACGCCTGGAAGCGGTTGCAGCCGTCGATCATGGCCGCGTCTTCCAGTTCCTCGGGGATCGAGCGGTAGTAGCCCATCATCAGCCAGGTGGCAAACGGCAGCACCACGCTCGGGTAGGTCACCATCAGTGCGAACAAGGTGTTGATCAGTTTCAGGCCCGCCAGGATGGTGTACAGCGGGATGAACATCAGTGCCGTTGGCATCAGGTACGAGATCAGGACCAGTGTCCCGAGCGCATTTGCGCCGCGCCACTTCAGCCGGACCAGCCCGTAGGCTCCCAGGCTCGCCGCGAGCACCGAGACGGTGGTGCTCACGATGGCGACCAGCACGGTATTGCCGTACCAGCGAGGGAACGGGATGGTGGTGATCAGGTAGCGGAAGTGATCCAGCGTCCAGGGAGCTGGCCAGAAAATCTCACGGACCTCTGTAATCTGCAACGTCGTCTTGAAGGCCGTCACGAAGATGAAGTAGAAGGGCAGCAGTTCGAAGACGAGCAGAACAGCCAGGATCGCGTACAGGACACCGTAGCCGACACGGCGCGATGCCGTGCGCGGCAGGAGGGGTTTGGCCCCGACCGGGCGGAAGGCGTGGGTCGCAGACCCCACCGCGCTCTCGACCGTGTCGTTGACGAACCAGAACGCGGCCAGGAATCCTCGAACGAGCATCCGGACGGGCCAGAGGATGACCATCGCAGCGCGCCAGACCGGTCCCCCGTCGCCCTCGTCGACGTCGGCTCGACCCATCATGTAGCGGCCGAGGAACAGGATCAGGAGGAACAGGAGCGGCGAAACCGTCATCGCCACCGCCGTGCCTGCCCCGTAGCGGAGCCCTTGGACGGCGTATTCGTAGGCCAGCACCGTGTAGATACGGGTCGCACCGCCTGGGCCGCCACCCGTCAGCAGATACACCGTCGTGAAGCTGTTGAACGTGAAGATCGTCGCGAGCAGGACGGCAACGATCACGACGTAGCGGAGCCCGGGGATGGTGATGTGGAGAAACTGGCGCCAACCATTCGCGCCGTCAACCGCGGCGGCATGGTACTGCTCGGAGTCGATCGCCTTGAGGCCAGCCAGGAACAAGATGACGAAGAAGGGCATCCCAGCCCAGACGTACACCATGATGACCGACGGCAGCGCCTGATTCGGATTCCCGAGCCAGGACAGCCCCGTTGGCAGGATGTGGAGCACGTCGACCAGGATATAGTTCGCCGCGCCGAACAACGGGTCCAGCAGCACGCGCCAGGTGAGCGCCTTGACCACGTCGGGGACGATGTACGGCAGCAGCACCAGGCCGCCCAGGAACGCGCCCCACTTGGGGATGCGGTGGAGGATGAGGGCCGCGCCCAGCCCGATGACGAACTTCAGGGAGACGCAGACGACCGTGAAGATGATCGTCGTCCAGAGCGCACGCAGGAAGAAGTCATCTTGCCAGAGGTTCACGTAGTTTTGTAGGCCGACGAACTGGCCCGTGCGAACGCCCACCGCGTTGTGCACGCTCAACCAGACCGCCCGTCCGAACGGGTAGCCGATCAGGCCGAAGAGCAGGAGCAGCATCGGCAGGACGAACAACCAGCCCGTCATCCAGTGAGGGCCGAGGATACGCTGCGAGGTCTTGAACAAGCCCCGGGACGCGCTGGGGGTACGACCTAGCGTCGTACTGCGACCATGCGTCGTAGATGTAGCCACCGCGATACCTCCTCATCAGAGATCGGGATGGAGGCTCACCGTACCCTCCCAGATGCCCGCCTGAATCAGCCGGGATCCTTCCGATCGTTCAGTTCTCTCATCGGTGAGAGATGGTCCTGGCGCCCGTTGTCACGAACCAGCAGCTTCCGTCGCCGCCCTGCCGCACGGCCATCGACCTGAGCCAGACACTCGTGGCGCGAGGAGACACCAGTGGCGGACGAGGCTGATAGGATGCCGTGCGTTGAGGAGTCATCGGGGGCCGGGTTCTTGTCGAGCACTGTCATCGCAGAGAACGTACCTGTACACGCACCCGTACGTGGTCGAGCGAGAAGCCGGATGCCTCTCTCAGCCAGCAGGCGCTATGCGCATCTCATCAGGCATGCCTGGGAACCCGCAGCGGCCATACTGGCACAAGTTCCCAGACCCGCCGACTCGTCCTGAACAGGCACGGGTGTACGAGTACGCGCGGCCTGTCCAGGCGGGACGGGTCCGACGCGCAGGTGCGACCACGGTCCACTCTTCAGTGTCTCGTCTCGCAACTGGCTGATGCCGGGATGGCACGAGCGTGCGCCTGAACGCCGCCTGGACGTGCGGGCGCGATCTTCGGCGACCTGAGATGGGTACGATGAGGTCCGTGGCGGCACGCTCCGCCGCGGCCGGTGGCAACGCACGCAGTCAGGGCCAGACGCCGCTCTCGACGGCCGGCACGTGCGTGGAATGGCGCGCGGGATGCAACACACCATGAGTCTGGCGCGACACGCCGATCTGAGGGCACCCGGGGACATCCGCGCCGAATTATTCATCTGGACCCTGCATCACACTGATGTACGCGGACCCATGAGGGAGGCTCAGGAGCCATGTCGATGACGAACGAAGCCGAACGGCAGGACGTGGTCGACGCTGGTGGCGCACCTACGCTCGCCGCACGCGGCCACCGGCTGAATCGTGCGCTGACACGAACGACCGGCGCTCGATTGCGGCGGGGGAACGCTCTGACGTTGCTTCATGACGGCTTCGAAACCTACGACGACTGGCTCGCGGCCATTCACCGGGCCGAGCGCTGGATCCATCTCGACAACTACATCTTTCGTGCGGATGGGGCCGGCCAGCGTTTCGCCGAGGCACTCCGCGAGCGCTCGGCAGCCGGCGTCCGGGTGCGCGTCCTGTACGATTGGTACGGCTCGCTCGACGTGCCATCCGGGTTCTGGCGCCGGCTTCGTCAGCACGGCATCGAGGTCCGCGCGGTCAATCCGCCCGGCCTGGACGCGCCGCTTGCCGTTGTCCGGCGCGACCATCGCAAGCTTCTGGCCGTCGACGGAGTGTATGGATCGGTCGGCGGAGTCGGCATCGCGGACGCCTGGCTCGAGCGCTCGGCGACGGGCCTACCGTACCGAGATACGGCCGTCCGAGTCCTGGGACCGGCTGTCGCGGACATCGAGCGAGCCTTTGCCGGCGTCTGGAGGCGCAACGGACCGCCGCTCCCGCGCGACGAGCGCCCACGGTCCAACACGATCCTACCGGCCGGCGAGCAGGCGGTCCGCGTCATCATCCAGGAGCCCGGCCGAATGCGGATCGCGCGGGCACTCCAGATCGTCACAGCGCTCGTCGAGAACCGGGTCTGGATCGCCGACGCCTACTTCCTGGCGTCGCCGATCCTCCGCGAAGCGCTGATATCGGCGGCGCGCGACGGCATCGACGTGCGATTGCTGCTGCCGTCCACGAACGACCTGCCAATCGTGGGGGCGATGTCGCGGTTCGGGTATCGGGCCTTGCTCCAGAGCGGAGTCCGAGTGTGGGAATACGGCGGGCCGATGATGCACGCCAAGACCACCGTCGCGGACGGCTGGTGGTCGCGCGTGGGTTCGACGAACCTGAACGTCACCGGAATGCTCACGAACTGGGAGATCGACCTTGTGGCCGAGGACCGCGGCTTCGGGCAACAGATGGAGGCGATGTTCGAGCGGGATCTGGCGGACGCCCGCGAGATCCGCACGAGCCGCCGCTCGCCCCGGCAGCACTCGGGCGTCCAGCGGGCGCGCACCGTCTCACGCGGCGGCGGTCCTCAGGCGGCAACCACTGTGGCGAGCGTCGGCGGCGTGGCGGTCCAGTCGGCGGCCGGCGAGTCGCTGCTCCACGGCGAGCGACTGGTCACGGGCGCGCTCGGTGCGACCGCCATCGGCGCGTCGCTGCTGGCTGCCCGGTTTCCCCGCGTGGTGGCCTGGCCGCTGGCAGCCATCGTCGGCGCAGTTGGCGCCTTCGGTCTACGAGATGCCATCCGCCGCCGGAAGCAGGGTCCGGATCAGTCGGAGAGTGACGACGCGGCGATCTGGCCAGCATGAGGGAGCCAGTTAGCGTCGGGGGCGAGCGTACGATCGTCACGAGGCGGCAGCACGATCCCGTGGCCGGGCTGCACGATGCGGGTGTGGACGGCCGGCGCCAGTTCAGCGGCGTCGCGCGCGAACAGTTGTGGGGGGTCGGTCAGAAAGCGGCGATGCGGCCAGCCCAGACCAATCGGGTGCAGCGTGCCCCAGTGGATCGGCACGGCGACGCGTGGATGGAGAAGTGTGAGCGCCTGGGCGGCGCGGCGCGGATCGAGGTGGCCCGGCCCAAGGGTCGGTCCCCAGCCCCAGACTGGCAGGAGCGCCGCATCGAGCCCTTCGGCGATGGCCGTCATATCGTGGAACAGATCGGTGTCACCCGCGAAGTAGATCTGTTGGCTGCCGCGAATCAGGTAGCCGAGCGCGTGCACCCTCGGTCCAAACGGCACTCGGTTGCCGGAATGATTGGCCGGGGTCGCGACGATCTCCACACCGCCGACTCGGAACGACTCGCCGACGCCCAGTTCGACGATCTGCTCGGGTACGAGGTGGCGGAGAATCGCGGCGGCGCCGCGCGGCACGACGACTCGGGCCATGCGCGGCAGGAGTCGCAGCGATGGCACGTCCAGGTGGTCATGGTGGAGGTGCGAGATCAGGGCAACGTCGATATGACGATAGGTAGATGGGGCGACGGGCGGAGCGGCACGATGCAGATGCGCAATTCTTTGTCGTAAGATAGGGTCGGTAAGGATTTGCACGCCGTCGATCTCGACGAGCACGGTCGAGTGCCCGACGAACGTCAAGGTCGGAAGGGTCATATCTGTCACACTTCATATGATGCCGGGCCGGGCAGGATGTCTGCCGGGTGGACGGCATGCGAGTACCCGCTGTCGTATTGGGCGTCGATCGGACTGCTCACGCTCGGCATTGCTCTTGCGACGAGTGCCGGGAATGAGAGTCAGGTCGTGCGTCGAGCGTGATAGGGGGACACCCGTCGAGGAGAGTGCACCTCCGCACGCATTCGCCTGCTGACTGGCAAGTCACAGGCGATACCTCTCAACTCACGACTCCCTGCTCTCGACTGGCCGGCCGCTCGTGAGCGTGGTCAGGACACGCTCGCGGTTGGGGAGCCGGTCGGCGTCGAGGATGCGGATGCCGAGCACGGCCGCTCGCTGGCGGGCCGGGCGATCCAGGTGTTCGGTGGTTGCGAACACCGGCACTACCGAACGCCCGGCCGCGCGCTCGGCCAGGGTCAGCAGCTCGTAGAGGGCACCGTTGACGTCCTGGCTGCCGCCGGTCTTGCAGGAGGCGATCGTCGCCCGGCCGCTGGCCGTTCCGGCGAAGTCGATCTCGTTTGCTACGGCCGGATCGCCGTTACGGTCGCGCTCCGAGATCCAGGTGAAGCGAACGCCGGAGGCGCAGTCGTCGAACGCGCCGGACTCGTCGGCGATCTCAAACAGGTACTCCTCCAGCCATCGCCCGTGGAGGAACTGGAAGGCCTGAGCCTCGCGCGCGAAGACTGCGCTGCCGTCGCGCAGCAACACGCCATCTTCGGTCAGTGCGTCCAGCAGCCGTTCGTTGCGCTGCTTGCCTCGGAGACGGAGCGGCCGTTCCCAACTGCTGTGGTGGGTTGCATTCAGCAGCGGCTGAGCCAGCGGAAGCGCACTGGCGATCCGCCGTGCCGCATCACCATAGTGGGATCGACTGCCTTGCGCGCGCTCGACGCCAACCAGCCGTTTCCCGTGCGCTTCCAGGAAGTCGGTCAGGCTGATCTGGGTGCGGAGCGGCTCGGCGGCCTCACGGTCCGGGCTGATCGACCGGATCACGCGGTCGCTCCAGTCGACGCGCAAGAGCAACGAGCGGTCCGGGGCCGCCTGCTCGCGGCGATGGGCAAACTCGTACAGGGCAAAGCCGAGGACGCCCCGCGCGTTGGTCAGGTCGAACACGATGCTGTCGTCCGAGTCGATCGGCAGGCGCGCGCTCAGGCTATCCAGACCGGCCGGAACGTCGGTCGCCACGAGCGGAATCCAGCGCGCTGGCCGGCCGTCACGACGGAGGACGTCGAGGAGCGGCTCCACGCGCCACTCCACGGCCGAGTGGCCGACGCAGACCACGCGTCGCACGTTCAACTGCCGAGCGACCACGAGCGGCGCGAGTGGCTCGTCTCCAAGCGCCGTGACCAGGATCGAGCCATCCCGCCAGTCGGCGGGCGAGACGCTCATGGAGCAACGAGCGTCGTACCAGCAATCAACTCGGCAAGTTCGGCCGGGCGCTGGAGCGGGACGTCGTGGACGGTGTTCTCGAACCAGTGCACCCGGGCGTCGGGGAAGAGCGCCGCCGCCCGCTCGACCAGCCGCTCACGCTCGGCGGCCCGCTCGCGCTCCCGGGCGGCGTGTTCGGGTGACACGTCGTCGGGCGACCGGCGGGCGGGGAGGATCAGGACCGGGCAGGGGATCCGGGGGAACAGAGCGGCCGGGTGCTGCTCCCACATGGCCCGCAGAATCTGGAGATGGTTCTCGCGCGAAAGCCGAGGGCGAATGTGACCGTCCGGTCCATCCTCGAAGGAGGTCCGCAGCGTCGCTTCAACAGCCGGGCTCCAGTACGCGCTGGCGTGACCGGAACGAGCCCGCTCGCGAAGCTCGGGGAAAGTTAGATGGGTCAGGTCCGGCGGAGCCAGGTCCACGCGCACCCGCTCCCAGGTGAAGCCGGGCCGCGAGCTCAGGTCGAGGAAGCCGCCGTCGACGAGCACGAGCGACCGTACGTCATCCGGGTAGGTTGCGGCGTAGCTGACGACGACGTTGCCACCCCAGGAGTGGCCGACCAGCGTCGGGCGGTCGAGATCGAGTGCATCGATCGCGCCGCGCAGATCGCCGGCGACGTCTGAAAAGTCGTAGCCGTCGGACGGCTTGTCGCTCAGGCCGTGACCGCGCTGATCCAGCGCGACGACGTGGAAGCGCCTGGCCAGGCGCGGCGCCACGGCATCCCAGATGCGGCTGTTCGAGGCCAGCCCATGCACCAGGACGATCGGCAGCACGTCGGATGGCTCAGCCGGCAGCCACTCGCGCACCCGCAGACGGATCCCGTGCACCGCGATACAATGGTCGCGGACGTCCACCCTCTCTCCTCGCCGTGATGTGGCCCCGGCCAGTCTGTCCAACGGTGGCCGCCGGAGCCGTATCACTATCGTAGAATGGCTGGGATGTGAGCAATCCAGATCGCGCGCCCCTTACTCGCGGCCGGATCGCACTGTTCGGGTCCGGCGAAACCGCGAAGGTTGGACGGCGGGTTCACGAATTGCTGCTCGCCGCGTATGCGAAGCCCGTGCCAGTCGCAGTGCTCGAAACGCCCGCCGGGTTCCAGCCCAACTCGGGCATCCTGGCGGCGAAGGTCAAAGCCTTCTTCGAGCACAGCCTCCAGAACTTCAAGCCTGACGTGACGATCGTGCCGGCCCGCCGGCGCGAAGGCGAGCCGGTTGGCACTGACGATCGCAACGTCGCCGAGCTCATGGGGGAGCCGTCATACGTCTTCGCCGGTGCCGGCAGCCCGACGTATGCCGTCCGCCACCTTCTAGATACCCGGCTCTGGCGGGCGGTTCTCGCGCGCCTGGAGGCCGGCGCGACGCTGGCCCTTGCGAGCGCGATGGCACTCGCATCCAGCCACCATACCCTGCCGGTCTACGAGATCTACAAGGTCGGCGAAGATCCTGGCTGGACGGCGGGGCTGGACCTGTTTGGCGCGAGCGGGCTGGATCTGACGATCGTGCCGCACTGGAACAACAAGGAGGGCGGCGCGGAGCTCGACACGAGCCACTGCTACATGGGCACGGCGCGCTTCGACTCCCTGCGCGAGCAGCTACCATCCGCGACCGTCGTGCTGGGCATCGACGAGCACACGGTCTGCGTCGTCGATCTCACAGGCCAATCGGCACAGGTGCACGGCGTTGGCGTGGTGACGGTCGAGCGTGATGGGGAACACGCGGTGTTCGGCAATGGCCAGAGCTTCTCGCTGGACCTCCTGCGGCGCTAATCGCGCGGATCCTACTATTTAGAGGGGCGGCCCCTGGGGCTGGAGTGTCTGCCCTTGTTCTCTACATGACGAGGCCATCTACATCCCCTCGGTGCCGCGCAGCAGCATGAGAGACTCTCCCTGGCCGGCGATGTGTTGCCGCACGGACACAGGCCACTCATAGACTATCCGTGACGCGCCCGTACACCGGGCACGCCACGGATGACGCAGGGTGCACGGCCGGTTCGATGAGTGCCCAGATTCTCGTGGTGGACGACGATGCGGAGATCCGGGCCTCGTTGCAGCGGAATCTGAGTCGTGAGGGCTTCGGAGTGCTGGCCGCTGCCGATGGCGAACAGGCGCTCCACGCTCTCCGCGACCGTCAGCCCGATCTGGTCGTTCTCGACCTGACGTTGCCCGGGGTTGACGGCCTCGAGATCTGCCGCCGCCTCCGCCGGGCCGACCCGACCTTGCCAGTCGTCATGCTGACCGCCCGCGACGCCGTACCGGATCGCGTCGTCGGGCTGGAGGCCGGTGCCGACGATTACCTCGTCAAACCTTTCGCCTTCGAGGAATTGTTGGCACGGATCCGAGTGTGCCTGCGCCGTCGCGATCCAGCTTCGGAGAGCCGCGAACTGCGCTTCGCCGATCTGCGTCTCGACACGACCTCCCACGAGGCATGGCGCGGCGGGCGAAAGATGGTGCTGACCCCGACCGAGTTCGAGCTCCTTCACCTGCTCATGCGGCGCCCGCGCGAGGTCCAGACCCGCGAGCGCATTTACGAGCGAGTCTGGGGCTACGACTTCGCGGGCGAGTCCAAGGTGATCGAGGTGTATGTCCGCTACCTGCGCGACAAGTTGGAGGCCAATGGCGAGTCACGCCTGATCCAGACGATCCGTGGGGTCGGGTACGTCATGCGGGAGGAGCCCTGAGCTCGTTCGCACGCTAGTTCCACCTTCACGCACGCCCCATCCATGCCCCGATCTCATCCTCACCTCGAACTCGTCTGCGTCCCGACTCTCCTGGTATGCACATCGACGCAGGCGCTCCTGGCCGGCCGCTTTGCCACCCCCTATCGGCATCCCCGCCTCTCTGCCTGATACGCTCCTGGTACGCTGCCTGCCGCTCATCCCCGCGCGACACCTTCCGGAGACCCGATGTCGATTCGCCTGCGTCTGACTCTCTGGTTCGTCGCCGTGCTGGCCGTCGTGCTCGCGGCGTCAGCCGGCTTCGCGTACGCGGTGGTGAGCCGCCAGTTGTCCGAGCAGTTCGACCGCGCCGCCGAATTGCGGACGGTGCAGACGGCTCAGGCGCTTCTCGCCGAGGCACGTAGCTGGCCCTGGCGCAGCGTGCCCTCGCTGTTGGTGCCGGCGACAGCGGCTCCGGCCGATCTGACTCAGTACGTCGAGATCGTCAGCCAGCGCGGCGAGATCCTCGCGACCTCGTCGAACCTGACCGCCCCCCTGCCGGTATCGACCGACGCCTTGCGGATAGTGCTCCAGGGCCAGGAGGTACGCGACCAGATCGCCCTGCCGGGTGGCGAGCGGCTCGGGCTGTATGGCGCGCCACTCCTGCTCGACGGCGACGTCGTGGGCGGCATCTTCGTGGGTGCCTCGCTCCAACCAGCCCAGGCGACGCTCGAACGGCTGCGGTGGGTACTGGTGGCAGCCGTGCTCGGGGTGACGGCGGTCGCCGCCGGGCTGGCCTGGCTGCTCGTCTCGGCCGCGCTGCGCCCGGTCGACCGGATCACGCGAGCGGCCCACGAGATCGGGGCGTCGGCCGACCTATCCCGCCGCTTGCCCGAGCCGCGTCAGCGCGACGAGCTTGGGCGGCTCACAACGACGTTTAACGAGATGCTGGGGCGGCTCGACGAGGCGTTCGCAGCGCAACAGCGTTTCCTGGCCGACGTCTCCCACGAGCTACGGACGCCTGTGACTACCATCAGGGCGAACGCCGAGATGCTGCTACGCGAGCGCCAGCACGAGGGAGCGGGTTCCCTGCGCTCGGGGGCAGACGATCGGCGCAACGGGCCGCAGGAGCGGTGCATAGGAGTCCTGGGCCAGCGCGAGGCGGTCGGCGCTGCCGCGGGTGGGACGCCTTTAGCGCCTGATACGTGCGGCTCGGAACGGGCTGCCCACGGGATCGGCGCAGACGGTGTGCATCGGGCGGCTGTCTCAGATTACGCCGCGAGTGCGGATAGCGCGAGTGCGGATAGCGCGAGTGCGGATAGCGCGAGTGCGGATGGCGCGAGTGCGGATAGCGCGAGTGCGGATAGCGCGAGTGTGGATAGCGCGAGTGTGGATGGCGCGAGTGTGGATAGCGCGAGTGTGGATGGCGCGAGTGTGGATGGCGCGGCCGAGAAGGCGGCCATCGGATCGATCGTCCGCGAAGCTGGGCGAATGGGCCGGCTGGTGAACGATCTTCTCGCGCTTGCGCGCGCCGACGCTGGCCAGCCCTTCCACCGCTCCCGCCTGATGCTCGACACTGTGCTCGTCGAGGTTTTCATGCAGCAGCGCCCTCTCGCTGATGGCGTCCGGCTGATGGTGGGAGATCTGGAGCAGATCGCGGTTGACGGTGACCGAGATCGACTCAAGCAACTGCTATTGAACCTCGTGGACAACGCCCTTCGGCACACCCTGGCGGGTGGGACCGTCACCCTCGACCTCGTACGTCGGGCCGATCTGGCCGAACTACGCGTACGAGACACTGGCAGCGGAATCGGACCCGAGCATCTGCCGCGCATCTTCGACCGCTTCTACCGTGTCGATGGCGACGCCAGGCGGGCGGGCGGCGGGGCCGGTCTGGGGCTGGCGATCTGCCGCCAGATCGCCGAGGCGCATGGCGGCCGGATCGACGTCGAGAGCAGGGTCGGCGTGGGCACGACCTTCACGCTGCGTCTGCCCGCCGTTCCTGACCCGCCGGTTCCTATCGGGTAGCCTCTACCGCTCGGTCTGGCTGCTCGCCGTGCGCGAAACCGCGCTTCACCCTCGTGAAATCGATGCTACCCCGCGTCCTGCCATCGTTGAGGGCGCCTGCTCTCCCGAAAACACGGCACGAAGCGTGCTGCGGCTCGGCCGTCGATGGCTGTCCGGCCCATACCTGTCATCCCAACACTGGGCCAGGTGACTGCCAACCATGGGGCGAAGTGCCCGTCAGGGCGGAAGGAGGACGTAGCGTGAAGCGATCGCTCATCCTGGTCGGATTCCTGGTGATCGCGTTGACGGCGGCAGTGGCACCGCCCGGGCAGACCACGGAGGCTCAGCCGACGTGCTTTCAGGAGACGGGCTTCTGCATTACCGATCAAGACTTCCTCGAGTACTTCAACCTGCGCGGCGGCGTCCGCATCCTCGGTTACCCGATCTCCCGCACCTTCGTGCTGGACGGCTTCCCGGTCCAGTTCTTCCAGCGGGTCGTGCTTCAGCGCCAGGCTGGCGGCGTCAGCCGCTTGAATATCCTCGACCCGAACGTCTTGCCGCTCACCCGCGCGAATGGCTCAGTCTTCCCGGCGCCGGATCCGGCCCTCGCCCAGGCCGCGCCAAACGTTGGCTCGCCGGACTACGCTACCCGGGTCATCGAGTTCGTCCAGGCTGTGTCACCCGATACCTGGAACGGGATACCAGTCGGCTTCTTCACGCTGTTCAACACGACCGTGCCGGTCAATATCGCCTTCCCCGGCGTCGCGGAGCCGAACCCAGGTCTCGTGACGCTCCTGAACCTCGAGATCTGGGGGGTCCCAACCTCCAACCCGGCCGCCGACCCGACGAACCCTGGCTTCGTCTATCAACGCTATCAGCGCGGGATCATGCATTATCGGATGGTCTGCAACTGCACTGAGGGCATCCTCGTTGGCGACTACCTGAAGTCAGTCATCACCGGGCAGAACCTGCCACCCGATCTCGCGCAGGACATGGCCGGGAGCCGCTTCTTCTACCAGTGGAACCCGAACGCGCCAAACTGGGTGGCCCGGCCGGACGCACTGCCGAACACCGACCTGACGAACGCGTTCTCGCCCGACCTGCCGGGCTTCCAGGCGCCACCGCCTGCGCCGGGCACGGTTGGCCTGGTGCCGACGCCGCTGCCGCCGTTGACGCCCGGCGCGACCGCCACGCCAACTCCCACCGGTCCTACGGCTACCCCGACCAGCACCGCCCCGAACGTCGTGATTCAGGTCGACGACGACCGGATCGATCCGGGCCAGAAGATCAGCATTACGGTCATTGCAAGCGACGACGTTGGATTGGATTGGATCGAGTGGGAGGGCGTCGACGCGAACAATGACAATAACAATAACAATGGCAATGGAAACGACAACAACACGAATGGCAATGGCAACGATAATACGGCCGCCGACCCGGCGCTGGCGCGCCAACGGTTCGACTGCGACGACCAGAAGCAGTGCGCCAACGTCTGGACGGTGACCCCGACCATCTCAGGCGACTACCACCTGCGCGGCCGAGCGCGGAACGTGAAGGGCGTGCGGTCGGACTGGGTCTCGACCAGCCTACGGGTACGCGCGGGGCAGCCGCCGAACCCGACCAACACGCCGATTCCAACGGATACGCCGCTGCCGACCAACACTCCCGGCTCGACGAACACCCCGACTGCAACCCCAACGGCCACCAAGACGCCGTAAGCCTGGAGACCCAACTGTGCGCCGGGCGAGGGCGTCCGGCGCACAGCCGTCGATTCGTCGAGCGCCCCGAGCCGTCGCACACCGTTATGTGGTGTCGGCCGAAGCACTCGCACTTCCGTGGGGCGAGTCCAACAGTTCGCCGTCCCGATCCGAGACGCATAGAGGTCGTCGCCCTAACCGGGAGCATGAACGAGCGGGCACGGCCGCCGCTGTCCGCACGTGCTACGTGCCGGGCTACGTGCCTGGCCAAGTGGCGAATTCCATCGTAGGTGTGGTCGTCGAGGCCGGGCCGATTGGGGCACTGGCGCATTTCTTGCCCGTCCGACACCTTCATCCCGAAACGTCCGTGTGGCGGCAGGCCGTGACGGTCGGCGGCAAGGCGCGCGGCGCAGGATCCGAGGTGGCGAGATGGCGAAGGAGATGCTCTGTGCGTATGGCGTCGACGTGGATGCCGTGGGCGGCTGGTTAGGGTCGTATGGCGGGGAGGACTCCCCGAACGACATTAGCCGAGGTATCTTTGCCGGCGAGGTCGGGACGCCGCGCCTGCTGGAACTGTTCCGACGCTACGATCTGAAGACGACCTGGTTCATTCCCGGCCACTCGATCGAGACGTTCCCAGAGCAGATGCGACTGGTCGTCGAGGCCGGCCACGAGACGGGACTGCACGGCTACTCCCACGAGAACCCGATCGCCATGAGCCCCGAGCAGGAACGTGACGTCTTCACGTACACGCTTGAACTGATGGAGCGGCTCTCCGGCCGCCGGCCGCGCGGCTACGTCGCCCCCTGGTGGGAGGTTGGGCCGAACACCGTCCAACTGCTGCTCGAGCACGGCATCAGCTACGACCACAGCATGATGGATCGAGACTTCGAGCCGTACTACTTGCGCGTCGGCGACCGCTGGACCAAGATCGACTTCTCGAAGCCGGCCCGTGAGTGGATGAAGCCGCTGGTGCGAGGGCAGGCGACGAGCCTTGTCGAGATTCCGGCCAGTTGGTATCTGGACGACCTACCGCCGATGATGTTCATCAAAGGCTCGCCAAACAGCCATGGCTTCGTCAACCCGCGCGACATCGAGCACTTATGGCTGGAACAGTTCGACTGGGTATACCGCGAATACGAGTACGCAGTCTTCGCCATGACGATTCACCCGGATGTCAGCGGCCGCCCCCAGGTGCTGGCGATGCACGAGCGGATCATCGGCCACATCCTACGCCACCCTGGCGTTCGCTTCTGCACCTTCGAGGAGATCGCCGACGACTTCGCGCGTCGCCACCCACGCCCGACGCCTCGATCCCAGGCGGCTGTGTGACGCCGGACGAGGGACATGGGCCGGCTCCGGCGAGTCTACCCGAGCCGGCCCATCGAGCATCGACGGCCAACTGACCCCGGAGAGGACAGCCGCGGCGCACCATCGTCGCGGTTCAATCCGCTCAGGGCAGCAGGCCGCTACGCCGCGCCTCGGCCAGTCGATTCAGGGCCGGCCGTGGCGTCCGGTCAGGGTCTGCCACCCCCCACCAGTACTCTTCGCGGTCCGGACCCCAGTTGGGGTCCGGCAGGTTCCAGAGCACCATCACTCCGATCCAGGGTGCCCAGCGTTCGTGCGCAAACCGGTACGCATCCACGAGGTACTGGCCGTGAGTCTCGGGGGTCACGGCGTGCCATGCGTAGGCCGGGTGCACTTGATCGGTCGTCCAGCCGAACTCGAGCAGCCACATCTGCCTGGCGGCATCACCATTGCGTTCCATCACGGCGCGCAGGTCTTCGATGCGCCGGAAGGCGAAGACCCGGCAACCGTTGTGCTGCGCGGCCGAGTCGTCAGGTGAAGCGCTCGGCGGCTTGTCGTAGCCGGCTCCGTGCGCGCCGAGGACGTCGAAGTACCTGGCAGCGCCGGCGTCGTAGAGCCACTGGAGGTAGACGTCGTCGGGGCGGGCCTGTGCGGTGTCGGTGCAGGTCGGCGAGAGGCCGGCGCTGATGACGGTGACGGCCGGGTTGGCACGCTTGGCGGCCTCGTAGCCCGCGGCCAGGAGTCGCACGTAGTCGGCGGCCTGCTGGCGATCGATCGGCGCGCCCCCCCACTCACGGTCGAGATTCGGCTCGTTCCAGATCTCGATGGCGTCGACGGTCCCGAACGGCGAGCCGGTCGTGTAACGCCCGACGAACGCGGCGACGAAGTCGGCGAAGTCCTGGTAGTTGTCGGGCGGGCCGTTGGACGCACCGTCTGCACGAGTCCAGGAAGGCTGGAAGTCGAGCCGCGCGATGATCTTGATGCCAGCGCGCTGAGAGGCCGCGACGACCCGGTCTGACTCGCTCCAGTCAAACATGCCCTTCCCGGCACCCTCGATCTGCCGCCACTGGAACAGGCTCTTCTGCCACCCGAAGCCGACCCGGTTCAGCAACGCAAGGTCACTGTCGGTGGTGGCCGGGTTGCCGGCGAGGAAGACGTTCATGCCGTACTCGGGGCTGCGGGCCGCGTAGTGCGACGCGACGACGGGCGCGCCATTCCCGGCGGCCGCGACTTGTGGGGCTTCGGGCTCGAAGGCGAGCGTCAGGTCGGTATTGGGCAGGCGGCTCGGGTCGCGCACGGCGCCGGGGCTGTCCGGATCGTACTGACGATAGAACGGGCTGGTGCGGGCCTGCTCCTCCAGGTCCGGCGGGAGGTGCTGGCCGGTGATGACGCTCTTGAATGCATCGGCGAGCAGGATGCCCTCAGTGCACTGACAGATGGCGTCGTAGTGCAGGATGCCGCGCTGGAAGCGTTGATACACGAAGTTATGGTTGGCCGGGTCGCGCATGGGGCGGGACGTAGGCGCACCCCAGACCTCGAGGTTGAGCAGCGGCACGACCGAGTCGGGGCCGCCCTCGGCGACGGCATCTGTGCCCCTGACGGCCGAGTTGAACGTCCGCGCGAAGCCGACCGGGAGCCCTTCCCACTCGTCGGGTGCCATCTGCTGTACGAACGTCACGATGGTGTCGGCATAGTTCGGGGCGGACACGACGGGCGTGGCCTGGATAACGTCCGGGTCGGGCGCCGGGAACGTCGAGCCGTTGATCTGGGTGTACGGCAACAGCCCCTCGTCGAGGAGGTTCACGAGTTTGACCGAGCCGTCGGGCCACTGCTGCATGACGGCACGCTGAAAGACCTGCACTCGGAACCCCTGGAGGGTGAACTCACGTGAAACCGGGTAGCCGAACGTGCGGACACCGCCGCGCTGCTGGAAGTAGTCCCAGAACCGGTCGTTCCCGACGCGGTAGCCGGTCTGTGCGAAGAAGCGCGCGTCGGCCTGGGCGCTCGCCTGGGCCTGGGCGCTCGCCTGGGCCTGGATATGCTCAGGGGGGCCAGGCGTCGCTGCGCCCAGCGCGGTGCCAAGCGCGACCGCCAGGGTGAGGTGTCGGAGCCGCCGTCCGAATGATGCAGTCATGACGTCCGTGATCTCCTGTCTGAGGGCAGTCCTGGTGAGTCGACGGCCAAAGTTGTCGTGTCTTCTCGCGATCTCACGCCGGCGGAGGACAGGCCAAGGCCACGCGGCGACAGGCCGGAGGCATGCGGACGCCGCTCTCGGCGAAGCGCCGCAGCCATGCCCGAAGGCGGCCAGCGGAGGGACGATCGCGCTCCTGCGGGATGAGCGTGTCGTACTCGTCAGAACGGACTAGCCGGCGAACGGTCGCGAAGCACGGGACGACCGACCGCACGCCGTGCTACCTCGAGTGAATGGTGTCAGCCTACCGAGGCTGACGGCTGGGCGGGGCGGCATGGCTGATGCGAGCGAACGACAGCAGCGCGTCAGGGCAGTTGAGACGGGGCGCATCATGCAGGCGTGCGGAGATGAGCGGGCTACCCTCAGCCGGTCTGGTGACAGCAGACGGCGTGAATCTTTGCGGACAATGGGAGGTAGCGGAGATGTTGAACGATACAAGGCAAGCAGTACGCGGAACGTCGCGGGGGCTGGCCGGGATCGGCCAGATGCCGGCGTTCGATCTTCCGGCAGCCGGTGGCGGCCACGTGCACTCCTGGGACTACCGAAGTCGCCGACACCTCGTGCTCTGGCTGACCGGCCGCCAACCGGATCGCGACGCGCTCGCGGCAGCGGTTGGGCGGACATCGGCGCTCCAGGCCGAGGGAGCGGTGTTGCTCGTGGTCGTGCTCGGGCCGGTCGAGGAGGCAGATCGGCTGCGCTCCGAGGCCAGGCTGAGCGGGCCGATCCTGGCCGACGTGGATGGCACGCTGCACGCTCGACTTGACGCCGACGCGCCTACCATGCTGGTCGCCGGCCGCAACGCGACCGTGTACTGGCGGGCGACAGTACGGGATGCTGGCGCAACGCTCGACGAGGCGCTCTCCTGGCTGGAGTACCTCAACATCCTCGAACCGGAGTGCGGCAGTTGCGTCCCGGCCTGGCCGACCGAGTAGCCAGCGCGCTCGTCTCGACGATGCCGTGTGCCCGACCTGGTTGCGCATCGACTCGCGCCCGCGCGCTACAGGCACCGTTGAGACGGCGTTGATGCACCGCAACCGTGCGGCCAATACGCGCTAGCTACCCTTTCTGTAGGCCCGGGTCATCAGCAGGTGCGTGTTACTCCTGGTGACGCCCGGTGTCAGGGCGAGTATCGAGGCGTGTGGGCGTCGTGTCGTTACCCCCACGTCTCGCCACGGGTTCGAGCCAGCCATCGTTGCGCGATGGCTGGGGTGTGCCAACTCGCCCTGGTGAGACACCCGTGCCAGGCATAGGTGTCGAAAGGAGCAACGTATGCGTCGAGCGTTACTCGCGGTAGCGGCGTCACTTGGCCTTGCCGTGTCCGGGGGATGGTCGCTGGGAGCCGCTCCGCCGGTCCTGGCCGAACAGGAGCATCAGCCCTTCGATGCGAACGGCACGGTCCTACGCATCGTCACTGCCCCGAACGTGCACGAGGCGATGGGTGCGGTCGACAGGCACTTCGGTCCGGTGACCGAGCGATCCGACGTCGGGCGCACTGAGAACACTCGGCAGTATGCCGCCTTCCTGACCAGCGACATCAGCGGTCAGCCGCAGATCATCTGGCTCGACCTCGCCTGGCTCACGACCTCTGACTACGGCCATTTCGTCGACCTCGTGGACGGGGAGGCCATCCAGATCGAGCTACGGGAGCAGTCGGACGGGAGTTTCCTGGCCATCCGCTACTGGGAGCTGGTCAAGGGGAGTAAGGTGAATAACACCGACTGGGGGGTGCAGGAGAGCTATACCACCCGCGACGATTCGATCAACGCCCGCGTCCACAACGTCCCCGACGACGATGAGGCCCTGAACCAGGGCGACCGTTTCGACCAGAAGGGCCGGCGCATCGACCACGACGACGACTAAGGCTCATCCTGCATAGCTACGCCGCTTGTTCGAGGAGTGGCTGACGGTCTCGTGAATGGGGCGGGGTACGAACAGGGCGCACCGGCATGTACCGGTGCGCCCCGTTCGCGGATTCGTGATGGCCTGGTGATCCTACTTGCCGTCGTGCTCCAACAGGGACAGCGCGACGCGCTCCGGCGTGAGCGGCAGGGTGGTGATCCGGACGTCCGTCGCATCCTGAACGGCGTTCGCCACCGCCGCCAGGGCCGGCACGATCGGCGGCTCGCCGACGCCCCGCGCTCCGAACGGCCCGGCCGGGGCCGGCACCTCGACGAAGATCGTCTCGATGTTCGGCACGTCCGCCGCCGTCAGCTTGCGGTAGTCGAGCAGGCTCGGGTTCATCACCTGCCCGTTCGCGTTGAACATCAGCCCCTCGGTCAGGGCGAATCCGAGGCTCTGGACGGCGCCGCCCTGCATCTGGCCCTCGACGCCGACCGGGTTGATCGCCTTGCCGACGTCTTGCACCACGACGAAATCATGCAGGGTAATCTGGCCCGTGTCCGGATCGATCTCCAGGCGGGCAAGCTCGGCCGCGAAGGCCGGCGCCTGCACCGAGAAGCCGAGTGCGCCCTTCCCGAGCACTGGCGGCACCTTCGACTGGAAGGTGTTGCCTTTCTTGCCGATGGTGGCCAGCGTAATCGTCTTGTCCGGCACGCCCTGGACGATGACCTTGTCGTCGACGATGTCGAGGTCGTCGACGGCCGCCTCGAGCTCGGACGCGGCGATCTCCAGCGTCTGCTGGCGAGCGTCGCGGGCCGCCTCCATCACCACCGCACCAACGGTGTAGGTCACTTTGCTGCCGGCGCTGATGCCGGTGATCGGCGCCGAGTCAGTATCGGCGGTGACGATCTTCACCTTCTCGATGTCGACGCCGTAGGTCTGGGCGGCGATGAGTGCGAGGCCCAGGTTGGTGCCGGCGATATCGACCTGGCCGGTCACGACCGTCAGCGTGCCATCCGGGTTCAGCTTCATGGTGGCGCTGGTGGGCTGAATGCCTGGCACCCAGCCGCCGACTGAGAGGCCGGTCCCACGCAGCCCGTGGCCGTCCTTCCCGCCGCTCGCCTTCCACTCCGCGCGGCCCTTCCAGAGTGGATGCTCGATGAGCTTCTCGAGGCACTCGCGGGCGCCGTTCACGGCCCAGGGCTGGCCGTGAGCCATCAAGTCACCGCTCTTCTCGAGATGCTGGAGCTTGTACTCGGCCGGATCGAGCCCCAGCGTGCGGGCGATCAAGTCCATGTGGGAGTCGATGGCGAACGCGGTTTGCGGGGCCATCGGAGCACGGTAGGCGGCGATGCTCGGCTTGTGGGTCAGCACCTCGTAGCCGCGCACGTCGAAGCTCGGCCACTGATAGACGCTGGCCAGGAAGACGGCGCTCATCGTCAGGACCGCACCCGAGTAGGCGCCGGCCTCGATGACCGTCTCGGCCTCGAGCGCCAGCGGGGTGCCGTCCTTCTTGACGCCGGTCTTGAGCTTGATCGTCACGCTCGGGGCCGGCATGCCAGCCTGAAGCTCCTCGCGGCGGGTCATGATGTATTTGACCGGCCGTCCGCTCGCCCGCGACAACAGCACGGCGATCGGCTCGCAGAGGGCGCGGATCTTGGCTCCGAACCCACCGCCGCACTCCATCGGGATAACCCGAATCTGAGCCTCGGGGATGTGGAGGACGTCCGCGACCTCGGACCGGGTGTTGAACGCGCCCTGGGTGCTCGACCAGATCGTGACCGACCCGTTCGGGTCGACGTCGGCGATGCAGGCGTGCGGCTCGATGTAGCCCTGGTGGACCATCGGCACGTGGTAGGTGCGCTCGAGGATCAGGTCAGCCTTGGCGAGGTCCGCTGCGACATCGCCGCGCGTCAGGTGAGACTGCTGCGCGACGTTCGGCCCTCCCTGGACCTGCTCGTTCTCGGTCGGCGCGATACCCGAGTGGGCCAGCGCCTCGCTGGTGTCGGCTTCGGTACCCTCATCGGCGACGCGGGGCGCATCGACCCGCATCGAGTCGATCGGATCGATGGCGGCCGGCAGCACGTCGTACTCGACCTCGATCAGGTCGAGCGCCTCATCCGCGATGGCCAACTCGTCAGCCGCGACCGCCGCCACCGGCTGCCCCGCGAAGACGACTCGGTCGATGGCCATGATGGCGTGGCCGCGCGTCTTGGCGCCATGCTTCAATTCCGGGATGTCAGCGGCCGTCAGCACGGCCCGCACGCCCGGCAACGCCTCGGCACGACTGGTGTCGATCCGGACGATCCTGGCGTGCGCGTGGGGGCTCCGGAGCAGGCGCGCCTGGAGAAGCCCCCTCAGCTTGACGTCATCGACGTACTCGGTCCGCCCGGTCACCTTCTCCGGCGCGTCCGGCCGAGGGATTCGCAGGCCAACTCCTCGCACGTCGCGCGAGGTCTTCATGACGGTTGCCATCGCTTAGCGCTCCTTTCCCCCGTCCTGGGCTGTCCCGGCGACCTCGGAGATCGCGGCGACCATTTTGGTGTACCCGGTGCAGCGGCACAGGTTGCCGGCGATACCGAAGCGGATCTCCTCATCGCTCGGGGCCGGGTTCTCGGCCAGCAACGCGCTCGCCGACATGATCATGCCCGGAATGCAGAAGCCGCACTGCGGGACGCCGTGCTTGACGAACGCCTCCTGTACAGGGGCGAGCGAGCCATGCTCGGCCAGCCCTTCGACGGTCCGGACCTCGCGGCCACGCACCTGCATCGCCAGCATCAGGCAGCTACAGACCGGCTTACCGTCGACGTGGACGGTACAGGCGCCGCAGTCGCCGGTACCGCAGCCTTCCTTGGCGCCGGTCAGCCCGAGGCCGTCTCGTAAGGTCTCCAACAGGGTCTGATAGGGCTGCACCAGCACCTCGACAGGATCGCCGTTGACGGTGCAGCTCAGAATCATCTTGCTCGTCTTGACTGGGGCCATCGTCAGTGCGCTCCGTTCCCGCGGGCATGTCCGTTCGTGGTGCCATTCGTGGCGCGGCCGGTGGCTCGCTCCAGTGCCGTCGTCAGAGTGCGGCGGGTCAACACTCCCACCAGATGGCGGCGGTACTCGGCCGACCCGCGCTGGTCTGAAATCGGGCGGGCCGCCTCGACCGCAAGGCGCACGGCCTCCTCAATACGCTCCGGCGTGACTACCTGCCCTTCGAGCGCGGCTTCGGCGGCCGTCGCGCGAAATGGCGTGGGGGCGACGGCGCCGAGGGCGATCCGGGCTTTCGTGCAGCGGCCGTCTCCGACGGTCACCTGCGAGGCGACGCCCACGACCGCGATATCGAGCTCGCGGCGCGGGGTGTGGCGACGATAGTTGCCGCCGCTGCCGGCCGGCGGGGCCGGAATGACGACCTCGACGAGGAGTTCTTCCGGAGCGAGCGCCGTCTGGCGGACGCCAAGGAAGAACTGGGAGAGTGGGATTCGGCGGCGGCCATTCGGGCCGGCGATCACCGCCTCAGCGTCGAGCGCGAGCAGTGGCGGAGCCATGTCGGCGGACGGGGCCGCATTACAGACGTTCCCGCCGAGCGTGGCCAGGTTCCGGACCTGGATCGAGCCGACCAGCGCCGCGCCATCCGCGAGCGCCCGGAAGCCGGTCTGGACCGGCAGTGCTTGTTCGATCGCACGGGCGCTGACGGCAGAGCCGACCCGCAGCGCTCCATCGTCGAGCAGTTCGAGGCGCCGCAGTTCAGCGATACCGCTGAGATCGACGACACAGGCCGGGCGTGTCACGCCGGTCTTCATCTGCGGCACCAGATCGGTTCCACCGGCGACGAGCTTTGCGTCGCCGTGGCGCTCGGCGAGCAGGGCGACGCAGTCGGCCACGCTCTCCGGCAAAGCCATCTCGAATCGTCGCACCGACGATCCTCCCTTACAGTTGTCATAGTCCAGCTAGGACAACCTTATTCTAGTGGCCCGCGAGCCCTCCGTCGACGCAGTCGAGCGTGTCAGCCTGCCAGACTCGTCTGCTCGTGCGGATCTCGTCGTTCGGGCCGTCATGCTGTAGCCCCAGGATGGCGTTGCAGTCGGTCTGGCTTGCCGGGCACAGGCGCACCATCTGTCAGGATACCCCGGACCCGACCTCCTGTCTCGCCACCGTCGCCCCGGGTCACCCCGGATACGTCTCCGGGAGCATCGCTCCGCTTGCTGAGCCGCCCATGCAGGATGCCTCAGCCTCTTCGGCTCCACCGGGTGTACGGATGCTGCGTCGGAACGGCGACATGGCGTCGGGCGCCGGCCGGGCTATACTGGCCTTCGACATGGCTGTCATGACCGCCGGCAGGGGCCGGACAGATACCGATCTGCTCGCCCGCTCGCCTCCTGACCGCCGGTTGTGCGCCCAGGAGGAAGGCGATGGCCAGCCCCATTCGAGCGGTGCACTATCTCAATCAGTTCTTCGCTGGTATCGGCGGCGAAGAACAGGCGAACGTCGGCGTGCGGGTCATTCCCGGGCCAATTGGCCCCGGCCGGCTCCTCCAGAACGTCCTCGGAGATGCGGGGGAGATCGTCGGCACGGTTGTCGCCGGCGATAACTACGTCAACGAGCGGCAAGCGGATGCCATCGGCGACGTACTTCGAGCCATCGATGAGCTTCGGCCGGACGTCGTGGTCGCCGGCCCCGCGTTCGACGCCGGGCGGTACGGGTTGGCCTGCGCGGCGCTCGGCCTGGCACTTGTGAAGCGTGGTATCCCGGTCGTGAGCGGCATGTATCCGGAGAACCCGGGCGTCGCTATCGGCCGGCGGGCGCTCTACATCATCCCGACCGGCCGCACCGCCGGCGAGATGGCGCGGACGCTCCAGGCGATGGCCAGACTGGCGCTCACACTGGCGCACGGTGAGGATCCCGGGCCGGCCGCCCAGGCCGGCTACCTGCCTCGTGGCTATCGACGAGCCGTCGTCCACGAGCAGCCGGCCGCCCGTCGCGCGGTGGATCAACTCGTCGACCGGCTGGCGGGCCGACCCTGGCAGACCGAGATCCCGGTGGTATCGTACGAGGACGTCACGCCGCTCCCGCCCCTGCCCGACCTGCGCACCGCGAAGATCGGCCTCGTCACGAGCGGCGGGCTGGTGCCGCGCGGCAATCCCGACCATCAGGTATCGGGCGGCGCTCGCGCCTGCTTCCGCTACTCGATCGAGAACGTGGACGCGCTGACCGTGGCCGACTGGGAGTCCGTGCACGGCGGCTTCAGCACCGTGATCCTGAACACCCGGAACCCAAACTACGCGCTACCCATCGGCACGGTCCACGACCTGGAGCAGCGCGGCGTCATTGGCAGCGTCTACCCATATTTTTACTCGACCGTCGGCAATGGCACCGCCGTCGCCACCGCGAAACGGATGGCCAACGAGATCGGCCAGGACTTCCGAGCGGCCGGCGTGGACGCGGTGCTGCTGGTCGCCACTTGAGGGACCTGCAATCGTTGCGGTGCAACGATCAGCAAGGAGATCGAGCGGGCCGGTATTCCGGTCGCCATGATGAGCGCGCTGCCGGCCCTCGCCCTCAACGTTGGGGCGCTACGGGTCGTCCGAGGCGTCCGGATCGAGCACGTCTGCGGCGACCCGTCGCTGTCGCCCGAGGAGGACCGTGAGCTTGGCGAGGCGATCGTGATGACGGCACTCCGTGCGCTCCAGACGCCAATCGATGGGCCAACATTGTTCGAGCCGCACGTGGGGCAGGAGGTGGCCGGTGCGTCTTGAGCTCGCAACCTTCGACGTCCGGCGGGTCGAACTTGGTCGACGCACGGTCTGGTCGAACGACGTTCTGACTATCGACCCCGACGAGCTCAGGGGGCTGGTGCGGCAGGACCACCGTATCCGCGCCGTCACCGTCGACGTGACCTGTCCAGGTGACTCGGCCCGGATCATCAACGTCCACGACGTGCTGGAGCCGCGCATCAAGGCGGACGGTCCTGGCCGCACCTACCCTGGCGTGTGCGGCCGGGATGTGGCGACCGTCGGCGCTGGGCGGACGCACCGGCTTGGGGGGCTGGGGCTGGTCGAGTGCGTGGACCCGTCCGACGACCTCGGTCCCTCGCGCGGCGAGTCGCGCGGCTCGCACTACTTCGTCGAGATGTCCGGGCCGGGAGCGGTCCAGCCGTACGGCCGGCTCCACAACATCGTCCTGACCTTCGGCCTGGCCGCTGACCTGAGCGACGAGGACTGGGACGAGGCGAAGCGCGCGGCCGTACTGCGGGTGTCCGACCGCCTCGCCGAGACGACCATCGGCCAGGAGCCGTCGTCCGTCGAGGTATTCGACCTGGAGGTCCGCGACCGTTCGTTACCAGGCGTGGTCTTCGTTGCCAATCTGCGCTCGGCCGAGCATCGGGTGGGGCCGCGCTCGGGCATTGGAACGGCCGTCTACGGGATCACTCGCCTGTCGGCGCCCTGGCTGCTCCACCCAACCGAGATCCTTGACGGCGCCATCACTCGCAAGACGAGCTGGATCCAGGCGAACAATCCCATCGTGCTGGAGCTCGCGCGCCGCCACGGCATCGACCTCAACTTCCTCGGCTGCATCATCGCGCGGACCAACTGGACGGCCCAACGCGAGAAGCAGCTTGCCGCCCTGCGAGTAGCCGACCTGGCGTCGATGCTCGGTGCACAGGCCGCCGTGACGACGGTGGACGTCCGTGGCAACCGCTTCATCGAGGCGATCCTCGGGGTGCAAGCCTGCGAGCAGCGGGGCATCAAGACGACCCTCTGCACGGTCGAGGAGCCGAACGAGGACGGGCAAGCGCCGCCGCTGATCTTCTCGACGCCTGAGGTAGTGAGCGCCGTGAGCTGCGGTGACTCGGACGTGCCTGGCCCGTTCCCGGCCGTCGAGCGCGTCCTGGGTGCGCTCGAACCGGCGGCAGCAGAATGGTATGCTGAGCGACCAGGTGAGGGCGGCGGCCATATCGCCCGCTACTGGGTCGACTATTACGGATGGGGACAGGTCGGCTGCCTGGACTATTAGCACGGTGAGATAGCAGGGTACGCGGTGCGGGCGCTCTCTCACTGCCCGCACGACTAGCTTGTTACTACACGCAATCGAGAAAGGGGCGCCCGATGGTACGTCCGGAGGAGAAGCTCGGCGCGCGGCTCGGGAAACCGGTCGGGCGAGTCGTCATCAAAGGGGTCCGCTACTTTCTCGCGCACGCGCCAGGCCTGGTTCGACACGGCTCCAAGCCGACGCGCGAGATCGCCCGACAGCCGGAGCTCTGGGAGCGGATGCGCGGCCGCCTACGCTCGTACGATGCGGCGCTCGCCTACCCCCCGACTCAGACCTTCCTCGGACTGCTCCACCCGGATGACTTGCGCCAGATCGAGCGGCCGTGGTGGGGGCACGCGAGCCCGGCTGCGCCAGCCCGCTGGATGCCGTACGGCGAGCTGATGCCGGAGGAGGAACTGTACGGGCTGCTGAAGATCCTCGACCGGTTCGACCTGATCTGGCTGGAGGAGGAGTTCGCTCAAGAAGCACGCGAGCGACTCAGCGGCCACCCCCTCATCTCGGCGGCAGACCTGGAGCACCTCACGGGTGGACGGACGCGCGAGGCGATCGAGACGCAGTGCGCGGAGGGCAAGGCCATCTCGCTCGCCCTGCCGGACGGCCGGCTGGTCGGCTGTGCCAATCGTGCCCATGAGGTCGACGAGGCGCTCGGAGCCTCGGTGCTGCTCGAAAACCTGGTCTGTCTCGCCTCAGCCACGATGGCGACCCGCACCCTACTCGCCCAAGCCGGCATCGATCCGACCTCAATCGAGTACGTCATCGGCTCGGGTGAGGAGGCGGTCGGCGACCGTTACCAGCGTGGGGGCGGCAATCTGGCGAAAGCCGTGGCCGAGCGCTGCGACTTGCGCAACGCGACCGGCTCGGACGTCAAGGCGTTCTGCTGTGGCCCAAACCATGCGCTGGCCATCGGGGCTGGCCTTGGCGCGGCCGGCGTCTTCTCCGATCTCCTGGTGATCGGCGGCTGCTCGCTCGCCAAGCTCGGGATGAAGTCGCTCGCGCATCTCGGCAAGGACATGCCGATCCTCGAAGACGTGCTGGCCGGCTTCGCCATCCACCTTGGCCCGGACGACGGCGTCAGCCCGGTCATCCGGCTAGATGCCCTCGGCCGCCACACCGTCGGCGCCCAATCGTCGCAGCGTGAGATTCTCGAAAAGCTCGTGGCCGAACCGCTCGCTCAGCTTGGGCTCCGGTTCGACGAGGTGGACCGCTACGCTACCGAGCTCCACGACCCGGAGGTCACCGAGCCGGCCGGCAGCGGCAACGTCCCGCTCACCAACTACAAGATGATCGCCGGGCTGGCCGTGCTGCGCGGCGAGATGAAAGCCGCCGACCTCCCCGCCTTCGTCGAAGCGCACGGCATGCCGGGCTTCTCGCCGACGCAGGGGCACGTCGCCTCGGCCATCCCATTCCTCGGTCACGCCGTCGACGGCATGCGCGATGGTACACTGCGGAACACCCTGTTCCTGGCTAAGGGGAGCCTCTTCCTCGGCCGGATGACCCAGATGTCTGACGGCCTCTCGTTCATGCTCGAGCGTAACGCCTGAGTCGTACCCAGAGGTGCTGTGAGGGTCAGGCAACCGACGTACCGCAGTCCACACTCCGCTATCCACACTCCACCCACATCCGCAATCAGATCTTGGAGGTGATCGCGATGACGATGCAGCTTGCCGGCAAGCGTGTGCTCGCGCTTGGCGAGCGTGACGGGATTCAGGGACCGTCGATCAGCGCCTGCGCGAAGGCGGCCGGCGCGACGGTCGTGCTGGAGCAGACCCACTGCTTCGTTTGAACGTCAGCGGGAGCTGTTGACCTGGAAGGTCAAGAAGAGATCAAGCGGGCCGTCGATGCAGCGGGCACCGACGACCTGGTCGTGCTGCTGGGCATGCCGACCGCGGACAGTAGCGAGCTGTACGCCCTGACCGTCACCGATGGCGACCCCTCGTGGGCTGGGGCACTGGCTGGCGTGGCGCTCAAGCTGCCCGTCTATCACGTCCTCGAGCCAGACATCAAAGCCCAGATCCCTGACGACGTCTTCGAGCGCGAACTGAGCTTCGCGACGTTTTCGCTCGACGAGGAAGCCGTCAACGAGGCGACGCGCCGGATCCGCGAGCAGAACGGAGCAGGCTGATGCTCGACGCCGGCGACCGCGCACCTGACTTCAGCCTCCCCGACTCGGCCGGGACGGAACACCGTCTCGCCGATGCGCTGACCAGGGGGCCGGTCGTGCTCGCCTTCATGAAGGCTGACTGTGCCACCTGCGCGGTGACGTTCCCGTACCTGGAGCGGCTCCACAAGGCCTATCCGGCCGGTGGCTGGCAGATCTGGGGCATCTGCCAGAACCCGGCGCGCGCCGCCGAGTGGTTCGCTGGCCGAACCGGCATCACCTTCCCAATGCTGATCGATGGGGATGGCTTCCCTGTTTCGCAAGCCTACGACCCACTGGCAACTCCGACTATTTTCTTCGTCGGTCGTGACGGGACGATTCGCTCCGCTCACTATGGCCACGCGAAGCCGGATCTGAACGATCTTGCCGATCAGGTCGCGGCGGCGCTCGGCGAGCAGCCGGCGGTCATCGCGCCGTCGGACGATGGGATGCCAGACTTCAAACCTGGGTGAAGCTCCCGCCACACGAGCCAGTCTGGCTCGTCCTGAGGAGCCCGATCCGTGGGCGGCACGTGCGGCGCCGCCCACCAGCACCGGCCAGCGCTACTGCCCGGGAGACACGTCGGAGGTGACGACCGGGGCGAATGCCTCGCTGACCGGGCAGGCACTATGCTGCACGCCGAGGAGGGAACGCCGATGGCGGGGCCCGTGCGAGTAGTCCACTATCTGAACCAATTCTTCGCGGGGATTGGCGGCGAGGATGCCGCCAATCGTCCCGTGGAGGTCCATGACGGTCCGGTCGGGGCCGGCCGAGCGCTCCAGCAGACGCTTGGAACGAACGGCACGATCGTGGCCACGATCGTGGGCGGCGACAACTTCGTCGCTGAAGAGGGCGAGCGCGCAGCCGTCGCGATGCGCGAAGCGCTGGGGCGGCTGACGCCGGACGTCGTCGTCGCCGGGCCGGCCTTCGACTCAGGCCGCTACGGGCTGGCCTGCGCGCGTGCCTGCATCGAGGCCCAGGCACTCGGGATCAAGGCCGTGACGGCGATGTACCCGGACAACCCCGGGTTCACCACGAACCGGCATGACGTGATCTGCCTGCCCACCAGCACGAACGTCGCGGAGATGGGCAAGGCGATGGCAGCGCTGGCGCGGCTGGCGCTGAAGCTGGGATCTGGCCGGGAACTGGGCAGCGCCGACGAGGAAGGCTACCTCTGGCGCGGCTTCCGGCGGCCGGTCCTGCGCGAGAAGAGCGGTGCCGCTCGGGCGGTCGACATGGCCCTGGATCGGATCGCCGGGCGGCCGTTTCAGACCGAGATCCCGGTCGCGCGGTACGACGCGGTTACGCCGACGCCGCCCGTTCCAGACCTGTCGCGGGTGAAGCTCGGGGTCGTCACGAGCGGCGGGCTCGTGCCGAAGGGCAATCCGGACCGGCTCGTATCCGCCCGGGCGGAGCGCTTCTTCCGCTACCCACTGACCGACCGGTCCGCGCTCATCGTCGGCGAGTGGGAATCGGTCCACGGCGGGTACAGCACTGAGGCGGTCAACACCCGCAATCCGAACTACGTGGTCCCGTTGGACGCCTTGCGCGAACTGGAAGCGGCCGGCCGGATCGGCTCGCTCCACCCGATCTACTACGCGACAGTCGGGAATCAGACGGCCGTGGCCGAGGCCAAGCGGATGGGCGCCGAGATCGCGAAGGAACTGCACGACGCGGACGTGGGCGCGGTGCTGCTGGTCGCTACCTGAGGCTCCTGCAATCGTTGCGGCGCAACGATCAGCAAGGAACTCGAGCGGCAGGGGTTGCCGGTCGTGCAGGTGAGCGCGCTGCCGATGGTCGCGCTGGGTGCGGGCGCCAACCGGGTTGTAACCGGCGTGCGGGTCGAGCACGTCTGCGGCGACCCTGGCCTGTCGGACGCGGCGGATCTGGTGGTGCGGCGACGGATCGTCAGCACGGCATTGCGAGCGCTCGAGACGGCCGTCACGGAGCCGACGCGCTTCGATCCAGACCAGAGCGAGCAGAAGGAGGCCGTCGGTGCGGCTTGAACTGGGCACCTTCCCGGTCCGCGAGGCCAGGTTCGGACCGCGCACTCGCTGGGCTGACGGCGTATTGGAGATCGACCGAGAGGCGGTCCTCGACCTTGCCCGCTCGGAGCCTAACCTCACGAACGTCGAAGTCGAACTGGCCCGTCCGGGCGACTCGGTCCGGATCATCAACGTGGTCGACGTGCTTGACCCGCGTATCAAGGTCGAAGGACCGGGAGTCTGCTACCCGGGCACCTGCGGCCGATCGATCGTGACCGTTGGGCGGGGTCGCACGCATCGCCTCGGCGGCTTCGGCGTCGTAGAATCGGTCGACGTCCTGGACGAGCGGCCGGGCGTGGGAGACCTGATTCGCGGCGGTGCGCCGCATGCCTGGGATCGGACCGAGCGTCGTCAGGACTTCATCGACATGGCCGGCCCGAGCGCGGCCCGGCCCTACGCCAACCTGATTGACCTGGTCGTCACGCTCCGCCCACTGGCTGGACTCGATGCCCAGGACCGGCACTTAGCCACGCACGGCGCGGCGCTGCGCATCGCCGACTACCTGGCCGCCACGGTGGCCGCTCTGGAGCCGCCAGAGCTCGAGGCCTTCGACCTCTCGACCCGCGATCCCGCATTGCCCGGGATGGTCTACATCCCGCTCTTGATGTCCCCGGAGTTCCGCTTCGGGCCGGACTCTCGGTTGGGCACCGCGGTCTATGGGGTGACGCGGCTCTCGGCACCGTGGGCGCTCCATCCGACCGAGATGCTGGATGGTGCGGTCAGCCAGGGCTCGGTGCAGTTGCTGACCTGGCCGATGCTCAACGACCCGATCGTCCTCGAACTGGCTCGCCGGCACGGGCGCGACCTGAACTTCCTGGGAGTCATCGTCCATCGCTCGAACTGGGGCGGGCAGGCTGAGATGGAGCTGATCGCCGAGCGCGACGCCCAGCTCGCCCGGCTGTTGGGGGCGACGGGCGCCATCGTGACGACCAACCTTCGCGGACGCCGCTTCGTCGATACGGTGGCGGCCGTCAAGGCCTGCGAGGCTGAGGGCATCAAGACCGTGCTGGTGACCGAGGAGGAGGACGACGAGAACGGCAATGCCACCCCGCTGCTGATCAACGACCCGGCCATCGTGTCGGCGGTCAGCACCGGGACTGGGGCTGTTCCGGGGCCGTTCCACCCGGTCGAGCGAGTGCTCGGCGCGCTGAGCCCGGACCCGTCGTGGGGCGGCGAGCTCCAGCCGATCGCCGGCCGCTACGGCGCCTTCCACCTTCAGGATTACTACGGCTTCGGCCGTCAGAGCAGCGCGAGCTACTGACATCTCCCGGCCCCACCGGATGACGGTGGGGCCGGGCTACGCTCGACACAGGAGCCTCATCGCCACAACCATCGATCGCTGATGCCGGGGCACGTCCGCCCGACGTGATTCTCACTGTCGCGGGTCTCGAGAGTGACCCGATCGCGGGGAGGAGTCGACTAATGCCGGACCAGCAGGGGCTCAGGGTACTGCACTACATCAACCAGTTCTTCGGCGGTATCGGAGGTGAGGAGCAGGCCGGCCAGCCGCCCGAGCTTCGTGATGGCCCCCTTGGGCCGGGGCGGCTGCTCGACCGTCTCCTCGACGGCGGCCAGGTCCAGGCCACTCTTATCTGCGGGGACAACTACTTTCAGGACCACCACGATGAGGCCGTCGCCGCCGTCCGCACAGCAATCGAGACGGTGCGGCCGGATGTGGTGATCGCCGGCCCGGCGTTCCTGGCTGGGCGCTACGGGCTTGCCTGCGGCGAAGTGGCCCAGATCGCCGAGGCGGCCGGCGTACCGTCTGTGACCGGCATGCACGCCGAGAATCCGGCCGCTGCGATCTACAGCCAGCAGGTGTACGTCGTCAGCACGGGCCCGACTCCCGCCGCGATGGAAGACGGCTTGCGGACGATGGTCCGCCTCGCCAGGAAGCTGGTAGCCGGTCAGGCGCTCGGGCCGGCCGCCGAAGAGGGCTATCTGCCGCGGGGTGTCCGCAAGCAGGGCCAGCGCGACCAGATCGGCGCGGTGCGCGCCGTCGACATGCTGGTGGCCAAGCTGAACGGCCGTCCATTCGTCAGCGAGATCCCCTACCAGCCGGTGGATCGGGTCATGCCCGCGCCGCCCCTGCGGAACCCGTCGTCGGCTGCCATCGCCCTGATAACGACGGGTGGGCTGATCCGTAAGGGCAATCCAGATCACATGACGTCGAGCAACGCCCGCCGCTACTTGCGATTTGAGGTCGGGGATCTGGCCGAGCTGACGAACGATCAGTTTGAGGCGTATCACGCCGGCTACTACAACTCGATTGCCAGCACTGATCCGAACTACATCCTGCCCCTGCGGTACGCGCGCATGCTACAGACCGAAGGGACGATCGGGAACGTGTACCCCCGCATCTATGCCCTGCCCGGGGTCAGCACGCCGGTGGCCTGGGCGCGGCGGCTCGGGGCCGACATCGCGCAGGAGCTCCACGACGCGGACGTTGGCGGTGCGCTGCTGGTGGCCACCTGAGGCACCTGTAATCGTTGCGGTGCAACGATCGCGAAGGAGATCGAGCGAGTCGGCATCCCCACGGCGGTGCTGAGCGCGATCTACGACCTGGCGTTGACCACCGGAGCCAACCGGGTCGTGAAGGGATCACGCATCGAGCACGTCGTCGGCGACCCATCGTTGGGGCCGGAGAAGGACCGGGCCTACGGGCTTCAGATCGTGCGGGCGGCGCTCCAGACGCTGATGACGCCAGTCGACGCACCAACCCTGTTCGACCCGTGGCAGATGCCCAGCATCCCCGCCGCGCCGGTGGCCTGAGCGCGGGTGACGTAAGGAGGTACGAGATGCGCCTCGAGATGGGCACCTTCCCCGTCAAGGAGGTGACGTTCGGTCAGGCCACTCGCTGGCAGGACGGGCGCCTGGAGATCGACCGCGACGCCGTGCTGCGCGAGGTCCGCGCCGACCACCGGATCGCATCGGCCGACCTGGAACTCGCCCACCCTGGCGAATCGGTCAGGATCTGGCCGGTGCGGGATGTCGTCGAGCCACGCATCAAGGTCGAAGGGCCGGGTGTGTGCTATCCCGGCACAGTCGGGCGCGACGTCCGCACGGTCGGCCGAGGCCGCACCCACCGCCTGGAGGGCGTCGGCGTCGTCGAAGTCTCGAACGTGCCCTGGCATACGGCTGGGGGTGATTACGTCGAGCTGTTCGTCGACATGCGCGGCCCGTGGGCGGACCTGCTCCCGCAGGCGAAGCTCCAGAACGTCTGCCTGATCGTGGAGCCCGATCCTGCTCTCGACGTCGACGAGCAGAACGGCGCGGTCCACGCCGCCACGTTGACGGTCGTCGACCACCTGGGGCAGGCTGTCGCAGACCTGGAGCCGCCCCGGCTCGACGTGTACGAGTTGCCGCCCGTGACCTCCGATCTGCCGGGGGTGGTGTACATCCAGTGCATCCACTCGCCCCAGGCGATGTCCGGCTCGCCCAAGACGTTCTGCGTCGGCATCTACGGTCTGACCCAGTTGACGCCGCCCTGGATGCTGCACCCGAACGAGGTGCTGGACGGCGCGATCGGCGGCCCATACCGCACGGCGTTCGCGACATCCTGGACCGTCGTCAACAACCCGATCGTGCTCGATCTGTACCGCCGTCACAACGTCGACCTGGACTTTCGCGGCGTCCTGGCCTTCAAGACCGAGTGGACCACCCAGCGCGAGAAAGACTTGATGGCAGCCCAGGCGGCGAAGATGGCGAAGCTGATGGGGGCGCAAGGTGCGATCGTCTCCTGGGACGCTGGCGGCAACGAGTTCCTGGAGGTGATCGGCACGGTCCGTGAGTGCGAGCGGGAGGGCATCCGGACCGTCTTGATCACCAGCGAAGACAATCCGGAGGGCGGAGCCGCAACCCTCCTCCAGCCGCTTCCTGAGGCCGACGCCATCGTCAGCACCGGCTACTTCACCAGTTCGCTGCTGGAGCTCGGCCAGTTCCCACCGGTCGAGCGAGTGATCGGAAATCCAATCCGGCACGTCTGGCGGCAGGCTGGCGCCATCGTGGAGAGCGACACCGGCCAGCCGACCAGCGGACCGCTCGACCCGCCCTGGCGCTACGACGACCACTACGGCTTCAACCGCCTCAGCAACTTCGCGTACTGATCGGCCGAATCAGGGACATGGACGCGGCGTCTGCCCGATGCCTACACGAGTCGTGCGCGGGGATCGGGCAGACGACTGCTCAGCGCTCGGCGTGGGTGCCTCTAAGCGCGAAGCGCCCACGCCGGGTGACGGCCGTCAATACGCGAAGCAGGACCAGCGGCGAAGGCCGTAGGGGTCGCCCCAGCGAGGACTTGCCAGGGTCGCGTTCGCAGGAATCCGGCCCTGGCGGGTGCCGGTGTGGAGGACCAACTCCTGAGCGCCAATGACTCGCTCGACCGGCGGCAACGGGGTCCGTCCACCATCGCGAGCGATCGAGCCGATACCGGTGCTGACGATGGCGTCAGCCTCCGGGAGCGGTTCGAGCAGCGCCGGGCCCTCGGTGCTCGGATCCTCCTCGAACGTGACGAATACCGTCTTGATCCCAATCTGTTCGCACGCCTGGACGGTCCGAATCACCTCCATGAAATCGTTGCCGCCGGCGTCATAGGTGACGATCGCGCCTTGCGCCCCTATCTGCTTCGCCATCTTGGCCGCCTGAAATGAGGTCAGATCCTTCTCGGCCTGAGAGCTCCAGCGGGTGCGGATCGCGATGACCCCGGCGAAGTCGACGTCGACCCCATGACGACGGGTCAGGCCCAGCACAACCGGGTTATTGGCCAGGATCCAGGACTGACGGCCGCTAATCGCGCTGTCCAGCAGTTCACTCGGGTGGAGCAGCCAGGGCGGCGTCAGGCGGGTCAGACCGTAGATGCCGGTCCAGTGAGCGGTGAGCGAGGCGGCGTAGTGCTCCGGGGAGCGGAGACACTGAATGTAGACGACACGAGGAAGTGAGCGATCGACCGGCTCGATCTCGAAGGTCTCGCTCTGTGGAGGCTCCAGGTCGAGCGTGGTCGCCGCCAACCGATCCGAGGCAACGAGGGCTGCCGTGTGAACGGCGTCGTTCTGATCCTCGATACCGAGCCGCGGGTCAGCCCAGAGCTGAACGACCAGGTTGGGCATCTGCCCAAATGGGGTCGCTTCGGCGCCAGGCCCGGCCATGTCGATGCAGGTGTCCACCCAGCCGTCGTTGCCGTGGTAGTACTCAGTATCTGAGATTTCGACCACGCCCATACCCGCGAGGCGGTGGGTCTTCCCCTGGCCGACAGGCGTCACCGGCCGGCCGCAGACGCCCGGGTAGGCCATGCCAGGGCCGGCGACCTTGATGCGAGGGTCGAGCACGTCGCGGACAGTCGTCAGGCGGACGGACTCTCCGGGCCGCACGATCTCGAGCTCGACGCGCGTGATCCGCTCGTCCGAGCGGATTCGACCGAGCAGATCATCGGGATCGATGGTCAGTATGCCGTGACGCCAGCGCGTCTCCGCACCAAAGGAGACGTCGTCGACCGGGAACGTCCCGAGCTCCAGGCGCATGGTCGTCCTCCCTCACGCCCGCGCCGCTTCGGGCGCATCGGCTGTCACCGGGTCGAACAGCGTCGGGCCGGTGACGGGTGTCTGCACGGCGGCCAGCGCGGTACGGACGATTCGCCGGCCGTACGCGTGGTCCTTGTCGGGGCCGAGGGCAGGGTTGCCACACACGTGCTCGATGCGCGCGCCACGGACGACGCGTGGCGCGCCGGTTGTCAGGGCCAGACTGTAGAGTGCCGAGATCATCCCAACGGGGATGCCCGCTCGTTCGATCTCCTTCGCGATCGTTGCACCGCAACGATTGCACGTCCCTCAGGTGGCCACCAGCAGGGCGGCGTCGACGCCAGCCTGCTTCAGCTCGGCAGCCATCTCAGTGCCCATCCGCTTCGAGTGGCCGACGGCTGTGCCGACGCCGCTGGTCGAGAAGAACCAGGGATACAGTTCGGCGAACGCTCCCTCACGCTGCAATTCGCGCATCCGGTCGAGCGGCAGGATGTAGTTCGGGTTCTGGCCGACGATGGTGGTGTAAAAGCCACGGTGAACGCACTCCCAGTCGTCGGCGCCGAGCGAATCGAGGCCGTCAATCGAGTAGCGGTGCCAGACCTCGGCATTGCCGCGCACGAGGCGGTCCGGGTTGCCGCGCGGGACCAGGCCGCCGGTGGTGATCAGCACGAGGCGGGCGCCATGCAGGTCAGGCAGCGGCGGAGCCGGCGCGACCCGCTCCGGCAATTCGACGGGTAGCTCAGTCTGGAACGGGCGGCCGGTCGTCTTAGCGATCAGCATCTCGATTGCCCGTTCGGCCGCCGGCTTGTCGCGCAGGCCCGGCTTGCGGATGCCACGCGGTAGGTAGCCATCTACCTCAGGTGGCCCAAGCTCGCCACCGCGGCCGAGCTCGAGCGCCAGGCGAGCAAGCGCCCGGACGATCGTCCCCATCTCGGTCGGGCTGGTACCAGTCGGCACGATGACTACCTCGTGCCCGAACGACAGCACACCCGGGTTCTCCGGGTGCATCGCTGTGACGGCCGGGATGCCGAGCTCGCCGGCGAGTTTGCAGACCTCACCGCAGGCTAGACCGTAGCGCCCGGCGTCGAAAGCTGGCCCGGCTACGACCGCATCCGGTTTCAGCCGCTCGAGCGCCACCCGCACGGCCGCGAGCGCTGCATCACGCTGCTCGGCCATGTAGTTGTCACCACCAATCAGGGTGGCGACGATGGCACCGCGCGTACCGAGCGCCTGTTGGAGAGCCCGGCCGGGTCCGACCGGGCCATCGCGGACCACCACCGGCTCGTTGGCCTTCTCCTCCCCGCCAATGCCGCCGAAGAACTGGTTCACGACGTGGACGACGCTGATGGGATCGCTCATCGGCCTGGCCCTCCTCTGAAGCGCTGGTAGAACGCTGGCCGCGCGCCAGCTTCAGCCCCGCCCGTCAGTACTCAAAGCAGGAGATCGTGCCCGTCCCGTAGTGGTCGTGCCATCGGGTGAACGTCATCGCGGAGGTGGCGGGGATGCGCTCCCAGGGCCGGTCCTGAGTTGCGAACAGGTCATCGCCGCCCAGCACCTGCTCGGGGGGCGGGACCACGAGCGGCTCGGCCGAAGGGCGGCCGCTCCCGGTCGATACGATGGCGTCCGCTTCTGGTAGCTCCATCAGCAACGGCAACCCACCGGCCTCTGGCGGCGCCTCCGGTGTCACCAGGACGGTCTTGATCCCCAACCGCTCGCACGCCTGGACCGTCTGCATGACCTCCATGAAGTCGTTCCCGCCGGCGTCGTAGGTGACGATGGCGCTGTCCGCGCCGATCGTTCGGGCGAGCTTGGCAGCCTGGTAGGCCGTCAAGTCCTTCTCGTCCTGAGACGTCCAGCGGGTGCGGATCGCGATGACGCCGGCGAAGTCGTGCTCGCTGCCGTGCCCCTGGTACAGATCTTCGACGATCGGGTTGTTCGTCATGATCCAGGTGGTGGTGGCCGAATGGGAGGAGGCCGGCCCCCCGATCGCGCCGTCGAGCAGTTCGTTGGGGTGCAGCAGCCAGGGCGGCGTCAGGCGGGTCAGGCCGTAAATGGCGACCCAGGTCGCGTAGAGCGAGCCGGAGTAGTGCTGAGGCGAGCGCAGGCTGGTGATGTAGACGACTCGCGGCAGCTTCGTCGCGGGCGGATCGAGAGTGTAAGTGCGCTCCTCGGGCGGGGTCAGGCCAACCGTCGTACGCGCTAGCCGGTCCGACAGGTCGAGGGCGGCTCGGTGGGCCGCCTCGCTGCGCTCCTGGGCGACGATGTTCGGCTCGACCTCGAGGATCAGGGCCAGGTTCAGCAGGCTGCCGGTCGGCGCGGCTTCGGCGGCCGGTCCGTACATGTCGAGCCAACGATCCAGCCAGCCATCGTTGCCGTCGTAGATCACAGCGTCGGCGGACTCGGCAATTGCCAGCCCAGCTAGCCGATGGGTGCGCCCTTCTCCGACCGTCAGGTTCGGGCGGCTACAGATGCCTGGATAGCAGACGCCCGGCCCTTCGACCTTGATGCGCGGCTCGATCAGGTCGCGCAGGTTGACCAGGCGCGTCCGCTCGCCCGGCCGAAGCAGTCGTAGCTCGGCGCGGAGAATGCGGGGATCGCGACGGACCTCGGCCGTGAGCTCGTCCGGATCGACCTCGAGCACGCCATCGTGCCAACGGGTCGCGCGACCGAACACCACGTCGTGCACGGGGAAGGTGCCCAGGGTGAGTCGGGGCTGTCCAGCAGGCGGGTAGCTCATGATGTGGCTCCGGCGGAAGCGGTGGCGGCTGGCTCGAACAGGGTCGGCCCGGTCACGGCGGCCTGGATAGCGGCGAGCGCAGTTTCGACGATGCGGCGGCCGTACTCCCGATCCATCTCCGGAGTCAGCCCAGGGTTGCCGCAGACGTGTTCGATGCGCGCGCCATGAATCACGCGAGGCGCGCCGCCGTTCAGCGCGACGTTCTGAAGCGCCGAGATCATACCGACCGGAATGCCCGCTCGCTCGATTTCCTTCGTTATCGTTGCACCGCAACGATTGCAGGTCCCTCAAGTGGCCACGAGTAAGGCCGCGTCGACGCCAGCCTGCTTCAGTTCGGCAGCCATCTCCTGGCCCATCGGCTTGGAGTAGCTGTCCGGGGTGCCGACGCCGCTGGTTGAGAAGAACCACGGGTAGACGCCGCCGATGGCGCCTGCACGTTCGAGGTGCCGCACGACGTGCAACGGCACAATGTAGTTGGGGTTCTCCTTGACAATGGCGGTGTAGAACCCGCGGTGGACGCAGTCCCAGTCCGTCGCCGAGAGCAGGTCCAGCCCCTCGATGGAGTAGCGGTACCACTGGCGCGAGTTCGCCGCGCTGAGTCGGTCGGGGTTCCCTTTGGGGACCAGCCCGCCGGTCGTGATCAGCGCGAGCGTCATCTTCGAGAGATCGGCGATGGGTGACGCCGGCGTGACCGCCTCGGTGGCGTGGATCGGAAGCTCGGTCGCGAAGGGGCGCCCGGCCAGCTTCGCATGAAGCATGGCGACCGCCCGCCGGTGGCCCGGCTCGGTCCGCCGGCCGGCGACGCGAATCCCCCGCCCGAGGTAGCCGTCCGCGTCGGCCGGTCCGAGCGGCTCGCCCTGCCCGAGTTTCAGCACCAGTCGAGCGAGCGCCGCGACTGCCGCTGCCATGCCCGCCGCGTTCGCGCTGGTCGGGACGATCGGGACGTCACGGTGAAAAAGCGGCACGCCCGGGTTCTCTGGGTACATCGCCGTGACAGCCGGGATGCCCAGCTCGCCGGCGAGTTTGCAGACCTCGCCGCAGGCGACGCCATAGCGCCCGGCGTCGAACGCTGGCCCGGCGACCAGCACGTCAGGGCAAAGGTCCGCGAGTGCCGCCCGGAGCGTAGCGAGCGCCGCATCCTGGTGCTCGCTCATGTAGTTGTCGCCGCCGACCAGGGTGGCGGCGATGGTAGCCTGCTCCCCGAGCGCCTGCTGGAGCGCTCGCCCCGGCCCGAGGGGACCATCGCGGATCTCGACCGGGGTGTTGGCCTTCTCCTCGGCCCCAAAACCGCCGAAGAACTGATTGAGGTAGTGAACGACGCGGATCGGTTCGCTCATCGGGTCACCTCGCTCATAGTGGTTCGATTCGGGCTGGTCGGCCGCATCTGGGCTGTGTGAAGACGCGTCAGGCGGAGCGGCTCCGGTTCCGATACCCTACTCCTACCCTCTCGCCTTTGTCCTATCCTTCCACACCTTGTGCTCTCAGCCCCGGCCTGCTCGCCCAGCCCGTAGCTTTCTGGCGGGCCGACGTTCACCACGTCATGGCCGCCGAAGGCGACGAGGCTGGGATCGTACATCCGGCCAGCGTCGCCGAGCGTGGCCACGCGCCGGCCGCTCAAGAAGCGCCGCATCGGTCAGCGCACCGGCAGGTGGTCGAAGGCGCGCGGCACCGTCCCCGAGCGGCGCACCGGCGGCCCGTCGAGCTCGAGGTCGGGGCGGCGCTCAATCAGAGCGGTGAGCGTCTCGACGAACTCGAGGCGGGCCAGCGGCGCCCCGATACAGAAGTGGATGCCCATACCGAACACCAGATGCGGATTCGGGTTGCGGGTCACATCCAGGCGCTCCGGCTCCACGAAGAGGGCCTCATCGTGGTTAGCCGAGCCGTAGAACATGTGGACCCGGTCCCCCTGCTTGATCTGGTGGCCTTCCAGGTCCACATCCGCCCAGGCGGTACGCTGGAAATGCTGAAGCGGCGTGTCGTAGCGCAACAACTCTTCGATGGCCGTCGGCACCAGCGCCGGCGCCGACCGGAGACGGTCCCACTGGTCGCGGCTCTGCATCAGCGCGTAGACGCCGTTGCCGAGGCTGTTGACCGTCGCTTCCTGGCCGGCCACGAGCAGGTGGCCGGCCATGACGATGACCTCATTATCCGAGAGCCCCTGCTGCATCAAGCCAGTGATGATGTCGTCGCCGGGGTGCCGCTTCCGATAGGCGACGAGGTCTTCCAGGCAGGCCCGGAACTCGGTCGCCATCACCTCGCCACGTCGCTCGGTCTCCGGCGTCACGGCGAAGTCGAACATCGCGAGTGTCGCATTGGCCCAGGGCCGGAGACGCGGCCAGGTCTCTTTCGGCACTCCGAGCAATTCGCCGATCATCGCGACCGGCACGATGGCCGCGTAGTCGTCGATCAGGTCGTGGATCGGTCCGTCCAGGAGCTCGTTCGCCATCTTTCGGAGCCGGGGGCGGAACGCCTCGACTTTACGCGGCGTGAAAAGGTGGTTGACCGTCGTGCGGAGCCGGGTGTGCTCGGGCGGATCGGTATTGAGCAGCTTGCCTTCCTGCATGCGGCGGAAGGCCGGGTTCTTCACGTCGGTGTTGCCGTAACTCCGGCCGAAGCGCTGGTCCCGCAGCACCGCCGTGATGGGCGCGTGGCGCATGAGATACCAGCGGTTCGTCGGTTCGTGCCAGAAGACCGGCGCCTCGCGCCGCAGCCGGGCGTAGGTCGGATACGGATCGGCGACAAACCCTGGGTCGAACGGGTCGAAGTCGAGGCTCATGGGAGCACGCTCCGTGACGACGTCGTGCAAACGGTCGCGTCAGCCATGAGAGTAGGCCGATTGACGGCGCTCGTCAATCAGGGGGGGCCGAAGTCAGGGGGGGCTGAAGTCAGGAGGGGCTGAAGTCAGGAGGCACGGGGCCGACGGCGCGCCAGACGCCCGCATCGGATCGATAGACAGTCGGCCTGGACGCCGCACTATACTGGGTGACTCCATCGTCGATCCATTCGGGTGCTCCAACTTCGCTGCTGAAGCCGGGCGCCGCGACCTAGACGCCGCGCGTGCTCGGGCACGGTGCCGTTTCGCGTGGATAGGGTGCTCGCAGGTGAGCACCAGGCCAGGGAGGCAAGGTCGATGGAACGATCGGGCGTGTCGCATGGAGGATCGCGGCCCAACCGGCTGAGTCGCCGGCAGTTTCTCCGCTACGGGGGCGCGCTCGCGCTGACGGCTACGGCGG
The DNA here is from genome assembly GCA_020845495.1 of Chloroflexota bacterium. Next base: position 90,329 of record JADLFM010000023.1, on the reverse strand, counting down.
CGTTGTCGGCCGCCTGCCAGTCGACGGCGACGACGCCGGCCGCGCCACAAGCCAAGAGTGGCGCGCCCGCCAAGGAGGCCGCGGCTGCCAAGGCGCCGGCCCAGGGCGGCCCGCCTTCCGGCAACCTCCGCTTCTGGATCTCGGGCGGCCCCGAGCTCGAGACCGCGATGAAGAAGATCTTCCAGGAGTACACCACCGACAAGCCGAACCTGACGATCACCCTTGAGAACTTCCCGTTCACCCAGTACTTCCAGAAGCTGACCACTGCATTTGCCGGAGGCGACGCGCCGGACATGATGTGGTTGTCCGTCTGGACCGTCGAGTTCGCCAAGCGTGGGGCGATTGTGCCGCTCGACCAGTACATGACCAGTGAGTACACCGATGACGTGCTTCCGATCGCGTTCAAGGAGTGCGACTGGAACGGGAAGCGCTGGGCCGTACCGATGCACGAACTGGCGAACGGGCTGTTCGTCAACAAGCAGGTGTTCGATCAGGCCGGGATCAAGGTTCCGCACGACCTGAGCGATGCCTGGACCTGGGACCAGGTCCGCGAGTACTCCCTCAAGCTCACCGAGCGCTCGGGCGATGCCACGACCCGCTGGGGGTACGGCCTGCAACGCGAGCTGGGTGACTGGACGGTGCTGCCGATCCTCCACCAGAACGGCGGGCAGGCGTTGAGCCCGGACCTGAAGAAGGCGACCGGCTACCTCAACGGCGATGCCTCCGTCGAGGCGATGAAATGGTTCGGCGGCCTGTTCACCAAGGACAAAGTCGCCACGCCCACCTTGCCGCCGGACGCGTTCCCAACCGGGAAGGTCGCGATCATCGACGCGGTCAGCACCTACGTCATCCCCCTGAAGAACCAGTTCGCCGACTTCAAGTACGACGTCGCGCCCAACATGAAGAACAAGCAGGGCGCGGTCATGACCGGCGGTTGGAACGTCGGCATCAGCGCCCTGTCGAAGATGCAGGACGTCAGTTGGAACCTGATCGACTTCGTTACCCGCACCAAGCACGCGCAGTGGGCGCTCGAGAGCGGCTACCTGCCAGACCGCAAGTCGGTCATCGAAGCGAACCCGATGTACAAGGAACACCCCTGGAAGCTCTTCCTCGACGAACTGGCCCAGATATCGGTCCATCGGCCGCCAACGCCCGAGTACTCCTTCTTCTCGGACACGTTCGGGGCAGCCGTCAAGGACATCGCGACAGGGGCAGATCCGAAGGCGACGCTGGACAAAGCGGCGGCGACCCTGGATCCAAAGATGGCGAACGCCTGATTCCACGCACGGTAGGGGAGGGCTCCACCACATGTCGGTGCAGCTCGGAAGTACGCGCACGGCCGCGCTCGCCGGTACCCGGCTGGTTCGCTCGCCGGCGAAGCGGGAGACCTATCTGCTGGCGTTCTGGCTGTTGCTGCCGGCCACCGCGGGGCTGGTCGTCTTCGTGTTTCTGCCGATCCTGTACGCCTTCTGGATCAGCTTCAACGACTATCAGTTGCTGACAGGCGCCACCCAGTGGGCTGGCCTGAAGAACTACGTGCGCCTGCTGTCGGACCAGGTGTTCGCGCTCTCGCTGTGGGTCGCCTTCCTCTATGCGCTCATGATGGTGGTGGCGCAGGTGGTCGGCGGTCTCGGCCTGGCGCTGCTGGTCCAGGACCGGGTGCGTGGGATCGGCTTCTTCCGGACGGCGTACTTCCTGCCGGTCGTCGCGTCGTTCGTGGTGATGGCGGCTGTCTGGAAGTTCCTGTACGCCGAGACCGGCATCTTCAACACGCTCCTGCTGACCGTGGGGCTGCCGCCTCAGCCGTTCCTCAGGGGCGTCGATCAAGCGTTGCCAAGCCTCGCGCTGCTCGGCCTCTGGAAGTTCGTCGGCTTCAACATGCTGGTCTTCCTGGGCGGTCTCCAGGCGATCCCGCAGGACATGTACGAGGCCGCCGACATCGATGGGGCCGGCCCGGTGCGGCGGTTCTTCTCGATCACGCTACCGTTGCTCAAACGGGTGATGCTGTTCGTGGTCGTGATGACGACCATCGAGGCGTTCAAGGTCTTCACGCCGATCTACGTGATGACGAGCGGCGGGCCGCAAGACTCGACCAACGCGGTCGTCTTCCTCGTCTTCCGGACGGCCTTCCGCTACAACGAGATGAGCTACGCAGCGGCAATGTCGTTCGTATTGCTGGGCCTCGTCATGCTCCTGATGTGGGCGCAATTCCGCGCCCTCCGAACGGAAGTGGAGTACTAAATGGCCACCGTGACCGAGGCCGGGCGAGGCGGGTCGATCGGCCGGGCGTCGCTGGCGGCACACACCGGGCTGGCCGGCACGGCGTGGTGGACCGCGCGCTATGTGGTGATGATCGCGCTGGCGGCGTTCTTTGCGCTGCCCTACGTCTGGATGGTGTCCGGGTCGATCCGGACGCAATCGGAGATCTTCGCCAACATCTACCCGTTGACACTCTGGACCTTCGTGCCACAGCAACCGACGCTCGACAATTTTCGGGCGCTGCTGAACCTCCAGCCGCTACCGTTCACCCACTACATCTTCAACAGCCTGTTCGTCTCGGTCACCGTGACGATCTTCTCGCTCGTCGTGAACAGTTTCGCGGCGTACGCCTTCGCTCGGCTGGTGTTTCCCGGGCGGGACGCGCTCTTCGTTCTGTTCCTGTCGACGATGATCATCCCGTTCGAGGTGCTCGCGATCCCGCTCTACCTCGAAATGCGCTGGCTCGGCTGGGTCAACACCTACCAGGCGCTCATCATCCCGTTCGTGGCCAGCCCGCTCGGGATGTTCTTGCTCAGACAGTTCTTCCTGAACCTTCCGCGCGAGCTCGAGGAGGCGGCGCGCATCGACGGCTGCTCGATGTTCGGGGCGTTCCGGCGGATCGTGCTCCCTAACTCGCTCCCGGCCCTGATCGCCTTCGGCATCATCAGGTTCCAGTTCAGTTGGGATGCGTTCGTCTGGCCGCTGATCGTGGCGCCGGCCCCGGCCGTTCGGGTCATCCAGGTCGCGATTGCCAGCTTCGACACCGACGTTCAGGTCCAGTGGAACCTGATCCTGGCCGCCGCGGTGCTCGCGAGCCTGCCGGTGGTCCTGATCTTCGCCTTTCTCCAGCGCTACTACGTGCAGGGCATGCTGACCAGCGGCCTGAAGTAGACGGGACGTAGACAGGACGTAGACGGGACGTAGACGGGACGTAGCCCCGCCGTGATGGCGGTCAATGCACGAGGGGGTGATCGCATGGCACACCATCCCACCACGATCGTCGAGCCGGGACGCGAGACGCCGGTGGTCGCCGAAACCGATGTCCTGGTCATTGGCGGCGGGCCGGCCGGCATCTGCGCGGCCATCTCCGCCGCACGCAACGGCGCCCGCGTGATCCTCACCGAGCGCTACCCACACCTGGGCGGGTTGGCAAGCGGCGGCCAGGTGCTGGTGCTCGACGATATGGCGGACACCGAGCGGCAGCAGAAGACAGTCGCCGGCATCACCGATGAGGTCGTGCAGCGGCTGGAGTCGCTTGGGGGGGCGGTGTACCCGCCGGTCGAGGACCAGTACACAGTGTCGGAAGAGAGTTGGGCGCGCTGGGGCCGCTGGGGGTTCCAGGACAACTACGCCCGCACCCGTCCGAAGACCATCACCTACGCGGTCGCGTTTGACCCGGAGGCGCTGAAGTACACCTCGCTCCAGTTGATCGACGAAGCTGGTGTTACCCTACGGCTGCATTCCACGTTCGTGGACGCCATCGTCGAGGACGGCACGGTCCGAGGCGCGATCTTCCAGACCAAGTCCGGCCGGCAGGCGATCCTCGCCAAGGTGCTCGTCGACTCGTCGGGCGATGGCGACGTCTTCGCATCGGCCGGAGCGCCCTTCGAACTGGGCAGCTACATCATGACCGTGGTCCACCGCTTTGCGAACGTGGACGTCGAGCGCGCGGTCACCTGGGAGCAGGCGCATCCGGAGGAGGCTGCCGCCGTCCACCGGCAGGCCAAAGCGATCTACGGCGGCTCCTGGGACTACTGGTGGCTCCGCACGCCGATCGACGGTATCGTCTGGTGCAACTGCCCCCACATTCCGGACCTGAACGGCTTGAACGTGGAAGACCAGACCTACGTCGAGTACGAGGCTCGGAAGCGGATCTACAAGGCGATGGACTTCGTGCGGGAGAACCTGCCCGGCTTCGAGCGCGCCCGGCTCGTCGACACCGCGCCACAGCTTGGCACCCGCCAGACCCGGCTGCTCCAGGGCGAGTACGTCCTGACGAAGCAGGACGTCCTTGGGCGGCAGTGGTTCGCGGACCGGATCGGCATGGGCCGCGACTACTACTATCCGTACCGTGTGATGCTCCCGCTCGACGTTGAGAATCTGCTTGTCGCCGGCCGTCACTTCTCGGCCACGTCGGAGGCGCAGCGGATGAGCCGTGAGATCCCGCCGATGATGGTCATGGGCGAGGCGGCCGGCGTCGCCGCTGCACTCGCGGTCCGCCAGGGTACGTCTCCGCGTTCCCTGGAAGTGGGGGAGATCCAGGAGACCCTACGCCGGCAAGGCGCCTACCTCGGGGCAGACCACGCTCCGATAGGCAGCGCTGTCTCGGGGACGGGAGCCGGAGCATCATGAGTGCCGCATTTCAGTACGTCACCTATCAGAAGGACGGCCACGTCGTCCGGATCACCATCAACCGCCCGGAGGTCCGGAACGCGCTTCATCACGAGGCGCACCTGGAGATGGACCGCGCCTGGCGACAGTACGCCGCCGACGATGACGCCTGGGCCGCGATCCTGACCGGCGCTGGCGACAAGGCGTTCTGCGCCGGAGCGGACCTGAAACGCGCGGCCAGCGGCGAGAGCAGCCCGCTCCCGTACTGGCTGACCCTCAAGCCGGGCGGCTTCGGCGGGTTGACCGAGCGCTTCGATCTGGCCAAGCCGATCGTCGCCGCCGTCAACGGCTACGCTCTCGGCGGCGGCTTCGAACTGGCGATGAGCTGCGACATCATCGTCGCGGCCGAGCACGCCCGCTTCGGGCTGCCGGAACCACGCGTCGGCTTTACGGCCTCGGACGGCGGCATCCACCGCATCGTGCGCCAACTACCGCAAAAAGTGGCGATGGGGATGCTCCTGACCGGCCGGCAGATCTCGGCCGAGGAGGCCCACGGCTGGGGCCTCGTCAACGAGGTCGTCCCGGCCGATGGGCTCCTCGATGCCGCGAACGCCTGGGTCGACTCGATCCTTGAGTGTGCGCCGCTCTCGGTGTGGGCGAGCAAGGAAGCGGCGATGGCCGGCCTGGACCTGCCACTCCCGGATGCGATCAACCGACGCTATGAGCACATGCTCCGGCAGGGCGCATCGGAGGACCGCTTCGAAGGTCCGCGCGCGTTCGCAGAGAAGCGGAAGCCAGTCTGGAAGGGACGTTAGCGCTGATCTGGCCGTAACCCTGACCCGACCGTAACCCTGACCCGACCGTAACCCTGACCCGACCGTAACCCTGACCCGACCGTCGCCCTGACCCGACCGTCGTCCTGACCCGACCGTATCGCCAAACGCAGGCCGAACTGGCCTGGAAAGAGGGAGTGCGACCATGACGCTTGCGCTGGAGGGAATCCGGATTCTCGACTTTACACAGGTCGAGATGGGGCCGGTCTGTACGCAGGTGCTCGGCGACTTCGGTGCCGACGTCATCAAAGTCGAGCGCAAGGACGTCGGCGATCTCTCGCGCGGAAAGGTTCTCCCGGTCGAGGGCGAGAACCCGATCTTTCTTAGCCTCAACCGCAACAAGCGTGGGCTGGCTCTCGATCTGAAGCGGCCGGCTGCGCTGGAGATCATCTACCAACTCATCGACTCGACCGACGTCCTGGTGCACAACTTCCGCCCGGACGTCATGGCCCGGCTCGGGCTGGGTTACGACGAGTTGAGCCGCCGGAACCCACGCCTGATCTACGCGAGCGGGAGCGGCTTCGGTCCAACCGGTCCCTACCAGAAGAAGGGCGGCCAGGACATCCTGGGCCAGGCGATGAGCGGCATGATGATGACCAATGCGCCGCGCGGCGGTCCGCCATTCAAGGCTGGCAACCCGATCGCGGACTTTACGGCCGGCATGCTGCTGGTGCAGGCCATCCTGATGGCGCTGCTCGCGCGAGAGAGGACCGGGCGGGGACAGGAGGTCTACACCTCCCTGCTCGACGGCATGATCGCCAGTCAGCTTCAGGAGGCGACCTACTGGCTCAACACGGGCCGGAGCTTCAACTGGGGCCACCTGCCGCTCGGCGGCCCGTACCCGACCAGGGATGGTTACATCGCCATGATCGGCGCGTTCCGCCCGCACCCGCTCCGCGACCTGTGCGCCGTCCTTGGCATCGAGGATCTGTCTGAAGATCCGCGCTTCTCCACGACCGAGCAGACGATCGAGCACGGCGCGGAGTTGAAGGAGATCATTAGCGCTGCCTTCCGGCAGAAGACGTCGGCCGAGTGGCTGGCAGCGCTGGAAGAGATCGACTTCTTGTGTAGCCCGGTCTACACCATCGAGGAGGCGCTCCAAGACCCCCAGGTGCTGCACAACCAGATGGTCATTGAGTTCGACCACCCGCAGGGAAAGGTCCGAGCGGTCGGCTCGCCGATCAAGCTGGTGGACACGCCGGCCACTGTCCGTCACTACCCGCCCCGCCTTGGAGAGCACAACGACGAGATCCTTGGCGAGCTTGGCTACTCGCCGGAGAAGATCGACGATCTACGGTCTTCGGGCGTCATCCGCTGAAGGCGCTCGTGACATTCGGATAGCCGCGCACGACACATGCTCCAACCGGCAACGGGCACGTCCGGCCCGGAGGAGATGTATGGATCGACTCGGCATTATGCTGGCGCTGATCGCGGGGATCGTGATCGCCGTCCAGGGGCCGATGAATACGACGCTGATGCGCACCCTCGGCGTGTTCGGAGCCTCGGTGGCCTTTTACGCGGTCGCATTTGCCGTCGCGATTGCCTGTACCGCGCTCTTCGGGGCCGGCTTCGCGGATCCTGGTGCGCGGGGCTGGCCGGATGTGCGCACGGTTCCCTGGTGGGCATGGTTGAGCGGTGTGACCGGCGTCGTGGTGGTCAGCGGCCTTGCCATCTCGGTGGATCGGCTTGGGGTGACGACGACGGCGGTCGTGCTGCTCGTGGGCGAGCTCGGCCTCGCGCTGGTCCTCGATCACTTCGGCCTGCTTGGCGCACCCAAGGTCGCGGCCAGCCCGATGCGGGTGCTCGGCGTCCTGTTGGCGGTCGTCAGCATCGTGCTGCTGCGGCCGGAGTAGGCCGAGTCGAGCGACATTCGGGGCAGGCCCTACATCGCCACGGCACCGGGGCGCCACGATCTGCATCGCCACGATCTGCATCGCCACGATCTGCATCGCCGCGAGAGGAGTGGGAGTCTCACTATGAAGCGAGTCATCATCGACACCGACCCGGGCATCGACGACACCGCCGCGATTTTCTTCGCCTTGACCAGCGGAGCGCTACAGGTCGAGATGTTGACGACGGTGTTCGGCAACACTGGCCTCGAGAACGCGACCCGCAACGCGCTGCGCATCCTCGAAGCCGCCGGGCGCGAGGACATCCCGGTCTATCGCGGGGCCGCCCGGCCGCTGCTGCGCGAGCCGCAAATCGGCAGCAGCATCCACGGCGACGACGGCCTGGGCAACGTGTACTCCGGCGAGCCAAAGACACGCGCCCGTCCCGGGCGGGCCGTGGAGCGCATCATCGAGCACGTGATGGCGTCTCCTGGCGAGATTACGCTCCTGGCGCTCGGTCCGGTCACCAACGTGGCGCTGGCCCTGAGCGTCGAGCCAGTGCTCGCGAACGCGTTGCAGTCGCTGGTGGTGATGGGGGGCGCCGTGCGGACACGGGGCAACATCACGTCCGTCGCGACTGCAAACCTGTACAACGACCCGGACGCGGCGGCGATCGTGTATCGATCCGGAGCGCCGGTCGTCCAGATCGGGATGGACGTCTGCCGGCCGACGTTGATCACTCACCGCCATCTGGATCAGATCCGGGCGGCGGACAACCCGATGGCCAGGATGCTGTCCGAGGTGACGCCGTGCATCATGGCGGCGTACGAGCGCAATGAAGGGGTGACCGAGGGGGCGCACTACAACGACGTTCCGGCGGCGGCCTTCGTCATCGACCCGAGCCTGTTCAAGAGCGAGCGTCTGCCGGTCAAGATCGACACCGAGAGTACGCTCACGCGTGGACAGACGGTGGTGGACTGGCGCGGGCGCTGGGGCATGGAACCGAACGTCGAGATCTGCCTGGAGGTCGACGCCGCCCGGCTGGCGGATACGTTCGCCGCGTCGGTGGCGCGGGGCCAGGTGACGGGCCAGGTAGCGCGCACCAGGTAGCGCGCTCCGAAACCAACGTCACGGTGGCATCTGCATGGTCGTAGCCAGGGCACCTGTAGGATTCACCCTGGGCTTTAGCGTAGTGACTCGTCAGGATTGACGCGCGCGCTGGATATTGCGAGGCAATCTGACGGTCTGGAGTACGATTTTCGGGCGTCCCACGAGCACGTCAGGCACCCCCGGCGGGGGACGCTGCAACATTCGCGGTCGCTGGCGCGTCTCATACAATGGGGGGGTCACACACCAGCCGCGCAGGGCTCAACCCGGCGCATGCCCCCTCGAAATGCGACCCGTACTACCAGTCCCATGGAGGGCGGCGATGCTCCTTCTGCTGCTCGGACTCGTCATTCTGGCCATCCTGCTCGGCGCGGTGATGTGGCTCACCTTCACCCTCGCCGGCTTCCTCCTCACCCTCGTCGTCGCCGGCCTGATCGGCTGGGCTGCCGATTCGATCGTGCCGGGCAAGTTGCCCTGGGGCTGGGTCGGCGCGGTCCTGGCTGGCATCGTCGGCGGGTTCGCCGGATCGCTGATCCTGGGGGGGTTCGGACCAGCCATTTTCGGCGTGCGGGTCATTCCGGCGTTCGTTGGCGCCGTGATCATCGCCGTGCTGGTGGAGTTGCTGACCGTCTCGCGTCAGCGCCACGCCCTTCGCTGAGCGTAACGTCCTCAGGCGGACGGGTCCAGGTGAGCCCGTCCGCCTGCCCGGCAACCAGGAGCGCCGCGGCCCAACCTAGCAGAACGCCGGCGAGGACGTCGCTCGGCCAGTGCCAGCCAACGACGACTCGGCTCGCGCCGAGGGCCGCCACCACGATCGCAAGCACCACCCGCGCCGGGGCGCGCAGGCGTGGCCAACGTGCCCCGATCGACACCGCCACCAGCACCCCAAAATACGCCATCCGGGTGGCGTAGCCACTTGGCAGAGAACCAGGTGTCGACACGACGGTGAGCGGATAGGCCGGGCCGGGCGACCCGCAGGCCGGACGCGGGATGGTCGCCAGGAACGCGCTCGGACCAGGCTGGTCAATGCCGTACTTGAGCGCCACCTCCGCCCCGACCGTCAGGAGCAGCGCACCTGCAATCCAGACGCCCGTGAAGGGGTAGCCTCGCCAGGCGTACCATGCCCCCAGGACGAGTGCATAGACCAGGCACAACTCCGCGGCAAACAGGACGTTTGCCCGCTCGCTCATAATGCGCAGCGAACAGGGCGTATCGTCGTAGAGGAGCGCGGCGAGCGCCCGATCCAGGCCGCCCAGGAGCCCGGCCCCGGCGACCGCAACGACGAGGATGAACGCTACCCCTGGCAGCAGGGCACGACACAGATAGGCCGCTCGCCGCTCGGTCAGGAGACGCCGCCGAAGCTCAGCGCCCGCGTGCGGAGGATCGCGTACACCACGTCGAACGTCGGGGTCGGGACACCGAGCGCCCGTCCGCGCCGTACGACCGTCCCCGCGATATGCTCCACTTCAACTCGGCGCCGTCCCTCGAAATCCCGCTGGAGTGAGGTCGTATAGGGCTCGGGGAGGCTCATGAAGAACTGCTCGACCGACTGCGCGGACGCGTCTGGCAGGTTGACGCCGGTCGCCCTTCCAAGAGCCAGCACCTCGTGCATCATCGCCTGCCAGAGTTGATGCCCCTCGGGCGCGGCTCGAACCGGGCCGGCCGGCAGATTGCAGACGCTCGTCACGCTGGCGAGCGATGCCAGAAACATGAATTTCTCCCAGATCGCCCGCTGCGCATCCGGGACGGCCGTCGCATCGTCGACGCCGGCCTTCCGTAACGTGGCGGCGATAACCTCAGCCCGCTCGGACAGCCCCCCTCCTGGCTCGCCGATCTTCACAACGCGGAACGGGCTGAACCGCTCGACGACACCCGGCTCGACGATTCGCGCTCCAATGTTCGTGGTCCCGGCCAGCATGTGCTCCATCCCAACAGTCGCGCCAATCTCGTCGACGGCATCGACGCCGTTTTGGAGCGGCAGCACGGCGGTGTTCGGGCCGACAGCCGGCACGATTGCCTGCGCCGCCTCTCGCATGTCGTAGGTCTTGACGGCGAACATGATGAGGTCGAATGTGCCGCCCGCTTCGGACGGCAGCCGGACGGCCGTGACCGGCGAGAGCCTGGTGATCTCGCCACAGTCGCGAAGCTCGAGACCGTGTGACTGCATGGCTTCGAGGTGAGCGCCCCGCGCGACGAACACGACATCATGGCCGTCCTTCGCGAGCAGACCGCCGAAGTATCCTCCAACCCCACCACTGCCCATCACCAGGATGCGCATCATCTACTCCCCTCGCTCGGAATGGTGTCGGCGTCAGTACGCCGCAACGCAGCCGGACGTGTCAGACCTGCTGCGCGGCGCAGCCAGTCCGGCACACGTCCACGCAGCATACGCCGTGACCATACCGTCTCATACCATCTCGCCTGGAGTGTAGGCCGCGCCGGCCAGGCGAGCAACGCGTGATGCGCCTCGGTCCCACGCCCCGTCCCGCTCACGGGCGAGGGACAGCCTGTGCTCACAGGTGGCTTTGCTGCACACTCCTGACCGGGAGCCGGCCTGCGTGGATGGCTTCAGCGACCCGCACGGACGATCGCGGCGGGTCAGCGGGCCTCCTGGGGGGACGGGTCGAGGCGGAACGAGAAGAGGCCCGTACCGACGAGCCGCTCGTCCACCGAGAGCCGGGCCTCGACGAAGGCTGCGCTCCGGCCCCGCCGTAACACCGTGCCCTCGCCGATCAGCGTCGCGCCATCGGCCGGGCGCAGAAACTGATATGCGCCGTCGACGAGCGCCAGAGACGGCACCCCGAGTGCCCGGGTCGCCGCGAGCGCCGCTGCGCCGTAGAGCGCACCGCCCTGGATATGGCCCACCCGATTGCCGATTTCTGGGCCGATAGCGAGCGTCCCGTGCGACCGCCCGCCGTCAGACGGCTGCCACTCGAAGTGCAGCATCTCCTCGGAGACAGCCGTACCACGCCGCTGAGCACGCTCGCCGGCTGCCCGTGCCGCCGCCACGGCTGCCGCCTCCCGCTCGTCGAGGTCGGCGAGCGCCGGCACTGCAACCGGCACCGTTTCCCGACGCTCCCAGGGCATCAGGCCGAGCGGGCGGCCGTGTGGTGAGGGCAGCGCCGCGAACCAGCCCTGCGCGTAGCCCACGATTCGCCCCGTTGGGGTGACGAGCGAGCAGCGCACGTTCTTCTGATCGCCTGCCACGGGGTGGGCGCCGGCTTCGGCGAACACCGGCCCGCGAATCGGGACGTCCGGATGTTGGATCGCCAACGTCGCCGTGCCGAGCCGTGCGCCGGGCGCGACGAGCGAGCGAACCGCCGCCCCGAGCGCCAGGTCGGCCAGCGTCGCGACAGCCACCGGCGAGACGTGGGCTGCCCCCACTCCGTCCGGCTCTCCTTCGAGCGAGAGGCGAGCGGCCCCATTGGTAGCATGGTCATCGCCAGGAAGGCCCATGCCGATGAAGTGGCCGTAGAAATGGAGGCCGAGCGCGCGAGTACGCCCGACAGCCCGCAAGGCCCGCACGAGGATCGGATCGCCAACCGATATCGAAGATGTCGTCACGGCCGGCAAGTGTAGCCCGTTGTAACGCCCACCGTCTTATGCTCGGCTCGATCAATCGATCCCTCCTACGGCGAGGGCAGACACTGGCCGCGTGAACGCGGTATCCTGGCGGTGCTCGCCCGAGCGACACGCCCCCAGGCTCGGCGCGCATTCGGAGACGAAGAATCGTGGCGACGCTCGGGCCGTACACCCTCGGCGAACCCTTGACCCGGCTGGCGCTCGGCGAGGTCGTCGCGGCATCGCGCGCTGCCCGCGCCGAACCTCTGGCGCTGCTCCTCATCGACGACCAGTTCGCCGCCGACTACCGCTTCCGAGGGCTGCTGCGGCTGGAAGCCGCGCGGGCGGGCGGGGTGCGCCATCCAGCGATCGCGCGAACGATCGAGGTCGGCGAGCATGACGGTCGGTTATACGTGGTGCTGCACTGGCCGGCCGGCACGCCATTGCGAGATCTCCCACCGACCCCCTGGCCTCCGGAGCGCGCGCTCGCGGTCGTCCAGCGGCTCGCCGAGGCGCTCGATGTGGCACACGACCGGCGCATCGTCCACGGCGATCTGACACCAGCGTCGACAATCGTCGCGGAGGATGGGACGGCCACGCTCGTTGGACTGGGACTGCTCGCCGCCGCCGAGCAGAGCGGCCATGCCGCCGACCTGCCGCGCGACCCAGACTGGACCACGCCCGAGCAGCGCGCCGAGGCTCCGAGCGAGCCCGCCTCCGACCGCTACGCCCTCGGCCGCCTCGCCACGCTGCTCCTTACCGGCCAGTCAGTGCTGCGCGGCAACCCTGCTGCCGGCGGAGCGGCGTCCTCGGCAGCGTGGGCTGTACTCGCTCGACAGGCGTCGTCATCCGCTACCGAACGCTACCCCACGGCCGCCGCTTTCGCGGACGCACTCGCCGGGGCACTCGACGGGGCACTTGCCACATCCTCCGGAACGAGTCCTCCAGCAGCCTTGCTCGATGCCTCATCGCCAGGGACGGGCGCTCCCCTGGAGCCATCCACCTTCACGCGGTCCCCACTCTCCCCGTCCCCCATCGGCACGTCTCCCACGATATCGCCAGAGACGCCAGCGTCGCCCGTACCGCCATCGGCTGCAAGTGCCGTCTCGCCGTCTGAGATTCCCGCGGCGGTCCCTGCTTTCTCCCAGCCGGCCGCGTTCACACCCGGTCCGGCCCTCGAGGAGGCACCTTCGATTCCCCTGACGAACTGGCCGGCGACTCGTGCACGAGAGTCAGCGCCAGCCAACGTCATGGCGACGCCGAGTCCAGCCGAAGCTACAGTGAGGCCCGAGGTTGCAGGGGGCTTGACATCGCCAGGAATCTGCTCAACGGGGACGGAGAGTGCCTCGTCGGCAGTGGCGATTCCGTCGACGGCCGATGCCGCCGGGCTCGATGCCGCCGGGCTCGCTACGGGGCGGAGCCGGCCGGCCACGCGCTGGACAAGTCTCTCGATGGACTGGGCGCCGCCAGCGGTGTGGCCGCCGTTACCGGACCGCCTGGGTGCGAGCCTGAAACCGGCCGAGCGCATGCGCTTCATCCGGCGGCATGCGCTCGTCGGCGCAGTGGCTGTCACGCTGCTTGGGCTCAGTTGCACGGCTGGCAAGGCGCCGTCGGCCTCATCTCTGATCGTCGTGCTCCTGTTTGGCACGATCATGTATGCCGGCGGCGGCGCCATCCTTGGGGCGCTGGTCGGCTACCTGCGCCTCGCGGCGGCCGAGGCGGGCACCTCGACGAGCACGATGGCTGGCGAGCAAGTCGCGACTGTCTTCGCAGCGCTCGCCCAGGAGCGGACGTCCGAGCGCGCCACTCGCGATCTTCTCGCCGTGCCGCCGGTCCGCTCCAACGGCACCGCCTACCTCTGGCAGGACCGGGATGGCGACTGGTGGATGAAGGCGCCGAACGGTTCGAACCTCACGCTGCCGCCGCTGGCCGGCCGGCGGATGGCAGTGGCGGCCGGGGGTGCCCGCGACGGTGCGCCGTTCGGACTGGCCGGCATCACGAGCCACCGCGTCCTCGAAGCGGCCGAAGCCGTCGTCAGCGGTGACGGTAGCACCCTGCTCCTGGTGCTGGATCGGGGAGGCAACGAGATCTACCGCGATCCGCGCTACCACGACAGCACCTGACGCTCGCCACAATCTGGGATCAACATACGCCGGTCGAGGCCGGCCGCTGCGGAGATCCTCCGCTCTCGCCAGTTCACGACGTCGCCGGCTCGCACAGCCTTCGGAGTCTGTCTGCTCCTTCGGCCTCAGTGCGGCCGAGTCGGAACCCGTCACAGTCTGCGCGCTGGAGGTAAGAGGAACATGGCTCAGCGAACGGAACAGGACGCGGACACGAACGCACCGCTGCGCGTCCTGATGGTTACGGCGACGGCCGGCTATCGTCACCAATCGATTCCGACCGCCTGCGAAGCCGTCCAGAAGCTCGCCGAGGACGGCCGCGCCTTCAGCGTCACCACTATCCCGACCGTCGATGATCTGGAACGGGTGGACGCCAACCGCCTCACTGAGTGGGACGTCGTCCTGTTTGTGAGCACGTCGGGCGAGCTACCCTTCTCCGACAGCCAGAAGAGCGCGCTGCTCGATTTCGTACGGCACGGGGCCGGCTTCGTCGGGGTGCACGGCGCGAGTGCCACCAGTTACGACTGGGCCAACTACCACGACCTGCTGGGGGCAGCCTTCAAGGAGCACCCCTGGGTGCAGGAAGGTACCGTCGTCGCCGAGGACCGGTCCCATCCGTCGACCCGGCATCTCGACGCGCGCTTCTCGACCACGGACGAGTTCTACATCTTCCGCACCAACCCTCGTCCCAACGTCCAGGTTTTGCTGAGCCTGGACGCCTCATCGGTCGGTGGGGAGGGCGACTACCCGCTGGCGTGGCACCGTCAGTACGGCGAGGGCCGCGTGTTCTACACCGCCCTCGGTCACTTCGACAGCAACTGGCACGACCCACGCTTCATCCAGCATCTGGCCGGCGGCTTGCTCTGGGCTGGCCGAAGGGCGGAGTAGCCCGGACACTCCCGGGACCGGGGCGGCGTGTCCCGCGTCAATTCAACTCGCCCGCTGGGAGAGGTCAGGCACAGCACGGGTGAGGGTCGTATCTCAGGCAGACCCTCACCCAGCCCACTCCGTGCTGACAGAGGGAGCTCACCGGCCAGGAGGGGGGAGCGGGCTATCCGCTCCAGCCTCGCCGCTTCAGGAAGCTGGCAAGCTCCTGTTGGACGTAGGTCAACTGGCGGGAGACCAGCCGCAACTGGATCGGCGCGTCCGGCTCCTCGTCGGCAGCGCGAGCGAGGTCGCCCTCCTGGAGGCAGCGCGCCAGTCGGTCGACTTCGTCGGAGAACGCCGAGACCGTCTTGATCTTGAAGACGCGGTGACCGTCCGCCGTTCGTGGGCCGGCCGGGGCGCGCGGGCCATCGTCTTCGTCCGGTTTCGCGTCTGCCGAACCGATCCAGAGGTCAGCATCGTCAGCGTCCTCGTCCTTCGGCCTTGGAGCGCGCGCCATTCGGGCCGGAACATCTCCGTTGCCGCGTGCGGCCGGGCCTGGCTCGGGCACCTGATCCTTCTCGCCAAGCTCGATCGCCTCAGCCGGGCTCAGGCCAGGGCGATTGGCAGACGCACGGCAGGCCCGGCTCAGCGCCGCTGCCGAGAGCCCTTTCTCGACCGCCAGTTCGGCGAGCTCGGTCTGGTTGACGGGATCCGCCACGGCAGCAAGATGCTGGGCCTGGGTGACAGTCAGGCTACCCTCCGCGAGCAAGTCGCGGACGCCGGGCGCGAGGTCGCGCAGGCCCAGGTAACGCCGGATCGTAGCAGCGGTCAGGCCGACGATCCGCCCGATCTCGTCGTCGAGCTGGCGATCGCTCCACTCAGGGTACTGGCGAGCGAGGTTGCGGCGGAGGCGAGCGAAGCCCTCGGCCTTGTCCATATCGTTCAGGTCGCGCCGCTGGAGGTTCTCCAGCATCTGCTGGATCAGGCGGTCCTCGCCAGACGCCTCCACGACGACGCAAGGAACCTCGGGCAGGCCAGCCTTGATGGCGGCCGCCCGTCGACGATTGCCGTACACCACCCTGAAGCCGCCGTTCTCGCGGGCGACCCCAAGCGGCTGGAGCAGACCGTGCTCGCGAATGCTCTCCGTCAGGCTGTCGAGATCGTCCGTTGCATCCCGCCGCACATTGTCCGGATCCGGTTGGATTGCGCGCGGATCGACCAGCACCAGCGACATCATGCCGCCCCTCTCTGTTCCGTGATGGATCGCGCGGCGGGGCCGACGGTGGCGAAAGCCGGCCCGGCCGCGCGGCAGGATCGTACTGGCGCGGGAGACGGCCGGGCGGTGCGCACCGCTCACGATGCCGTCTCAAGTCCACACGGGAGGCCCCCTCCGCATCTCCCGTGGAACGTGAAGGGGTCTGCGCGCGGCACACTGACTCGCACGGACGGCTGACGTAGATCCGGAACGAGGGACTCGGTTCCAACGTCTGTTGCTGGCTCCGTCCGGCAGAGGGCGAGATGCCGGGAAGCGGCCGGAACAGGCTGACCAACAGGGGACGGAACCGAGTCAAACGGGGCTAGAGGGTGAGGGGGGCGTGGCCGGCTGGTATACTCCGGAGCATGGACCTCCTGCTTGCCGGGCCGCGCGGCTTCTGCGCGGGCGTATCACGCGCTGTCGAGATCGTCGAGCAGGCCCTCGAGATTTTCGGGCCGCCGGTGTTCGTCAAGCACGAGATCGTTCACAACCATCAGGTCGTGGACGACTTGCGTGCCCGCGGCGCCGTGTTCGTCGAGAGCCTGGATGAGGTGCCATCCGGGTATCCGCTGATCTTCTCCGCTCACGGCGTCCCGCCGTCCGACCGTCAGGCGGCGCGCGAGCGCGGGCTTCGCGTCATCGATGCGACCTGTCCACTGGTCACCAAAGTGCACCTGGAGGCGGTTCGTTACGCCAGGCGGGGATACCACGTCTTGTACGTCGGGCACCGCAATCACCCCGAACCGATCGGTACGCTCGGCGAGATCGAGCCGAGTCAAGGAACGTTGATCGAGACGCTGGCTGAGGCCGATACCGTCAGCGTGCCGGACCCCGACAAGGTCGTTGTGTTGACCCAGACGACGCTATCGGTGCAGGACACGCAGGCCATCCTCGAGCGGCTCCGTGAACGCTTCCCGGCGATGGAGCTTCCGCCAGCCGGCGACATCTGCTACGCGACGACGAACCGGCAACGAGCGGTCGTCGAATTGTCGAAGAGTGCCGATCTGGTGCTCGTGGTCGGCTCCAAGACGAGCTCGAACTCGAACCGGCTGGTCGAGGTTGCACGGGCTGCGGGGCGCCGCGCGCATCTGGTCCAGCGCCCTGAGGAGATCGATCCGGCCTGGCTGGATGGTGTGTCGACAGTTGCGCTCAGCAGCGGCGCATCCGCACCCGAGTATGTCGTGCAGGAGACGGTCGCGCGGCTCCGCGAGCTCGGCATCCAGACCGTCGAGGAACGGGTTGTCATCCAGGAGAATCTTGCATTCGGGCTGCCGAAGGATCTCATCCAGCTCGTCGCGGCGAAGACCGCGACGAAGACATCCGACGCAGGTTGATGCACGTTGCCCGACCGGCGACGGGGCTGCGTCGCTCGATCGCCCACTGTGCGGTACCACGTCAAGCGGTGGCTACGTCCGGGAGAACGGCCCGGCGAGCACCTGAGGTGCGATGAGCGGCAGAGATATGGCCGGCGGCGACGTGACGAGCGATGATATGGTGAGCGGCGACACCGCCGATGCGCGTGCCTCGACCGTACCAGAGCGCCACGAGCGCGGCGGGTTCGTGGGCACACACAAGCGTCGCACCGGACCGTATAGCGCCCAGGAGTGCGAGGGCCGGCCCCCGGCCGACCTGCTCAAGGGGATCCACGAGTTCAACGCGGGCGAGTTCTTCGAGCAGCACGAGACCCTGGAGACGCTCTGGCGCGCCACCGAGGGCGACATCCGCTACCTCTACCAGGGGATTTTGCTCGTCGGCGTCGGCTTCTACCACCTCGGTCGGGGCAACTACCACGGCGCCCAGGCGAAGCTTGCAGCCGGCATCGAAATGCTCGAATGGTTCGCCCCGGCGTGCCAGACGGTTGACGTGGCAACCTTGATCGAACGATCCCGCCACTGCCTGGATGAGGTGCGTACGCTCGGGCGGGAGCGCCTCGGCGAGTTCGACCGAGCACTGCTCCCACAGGTACGGCTGCTCGCCTGAGAACACGGCGATACGCACCTGGGCGGTTGCGTCGTGCCAGCTCGTGTCGTCCTTGCCGTGATTCGCAGCGTCTCCACCACTCGTTCTTTACGTGAAGTCGAAGCGGCAACGTTGCCGCCTGCACGACGATGCCGGGCGTAATGCACGGACGCGAATCGTCGCCGACTGGCGGGCCGAGGTGGCCCATGGCATCGCTGGTGGCCGGGTTAGACGATACCGAGCAACCACAGCAGCACGATCAGTCCGAGTGGCACGCCAACAAGCCACAGGACGATGTACACCATGACGGGTTCCTCCTCTCCGGCGAGCAGGGATCCTTCTGCTCCCTCCCAAAAAGCACGCTGCGTGCCAGGCTCGACGACGGTGGGTAGCGCCCCTTGGGTAGCGCCCCTTGGGTAGCGCCCCTTGGGTGGCGCCCCTTGGGTGGCATCCCCATGCCGCGTCGTCCGACGGCGCGTCGGGCAGGCCGTCGCCAGAGTCGACCACATCGCTACCGGGGCGGCCCCCTGGGCGATGACACCAGGACGCAGGGGGTGTACGAGACGCAGAGGGCGTAACTGCCGTGCGCAGGGCGATGGCGACGCTCAGGTCGCGAAGCCGTTCCCGAACGTGCCGGTCAGCCAGGACGAAATCAGCGAGAGACGGTCGCTGAAGATCAGCAGGCCCATGCCGACCAGCACCAGGCCGCTCACGATCTCCAGGCTCTGCATGCGTGCCCGAAGGCTCCGCAGCAGACGTAGCGAGTTGCCGAGCGCCAGCCCTGCGAGCACGAACGGGATCCCAAGCCCGAGACCGTAGACGAACAACAGCAGCATGCCCTGTCCCGTCGTCTGCTCCTGGCTCGCGAGCGCCAGCAGGCCGGCCAGGAACGGCCCGATGCACGGCGTCCAGCCGGTCGCGAAGGCCGCGCCCAGGAGGAGTGCACCGAGATAGCTACCCTCGGCGCCGCCGAACGTCGCGCGCTTCTCTCGATAGAGGAGCGGGATCCGGATCAGACCGAGCGTGTGCAGCCCGAAGAGTACGACGACCAGCCCGGCAACCTTCAGCACGAGGGACTGATGGCGCGCGAGCACCTGCCCCAGAACGGACGCCGACGCTCCGAGCAACGCGAACACCAGCGACAACCCGAGCACGAACGCCAGCGAGCGACCGAGCGTGTGGACACGGGTCGCTGCATCGCGCCGATCCTGCAATTCCTCGGCGGTAAGGCCGGTGATGTAGCCGAGGTAGGCCGGCAGGAGCGGCAGCACGCAGGGCGAGACGAACGAGAGCAGACCGGCTCCAACAGCCAGCAGCAGCGTCAGGGGGTTGAGCGCGAGTGTCGAGGCGTCCACGATCGTCGAGGGGTGGATACTGGCTCGTCAACGAATGATCCGCGGCACAGCGCCGCGGATCAGCAGGGCCGTCTCATCGGGGGCCGCGGGGAGCGCCGCTCCGTTGGGCACCCAAAGTGACGTACGCGATGAGCCTGGCAGACTTCATTATCTCCCACGCGCCGCCACCCGTGGAGGGGTCAGGTGCCAACACTCCGTATGACACCTGACCCGACACGACACCTGACCCAGATTCGCCGACGCTGTAGGTTCGAGCAGCCCAGGACGGCACCGTGTAGGCGTCAGGCGGTGCAGGTATCAGGCAGCGCAGGCGTCAGGCGGTGCGGGCACGCGGCCGCTGCGCCTCGCGGCGGCTCGGGGCCAGCACTGTCTCACCGCTCGGGATCGCGCCGTCGACGTGGACGACGTGTTCGAAGTCGGCTTCTACCACGTCGGCGTCGACCCGCACGTTCCGGCCGAGCGTGAGGCTCGGTGGGATGCGGACGCGCTTCCCGATGACCGTAATGCCGGTCGAGAGATTCTTCGCTTCCAGTTTGTTCGGGGTGCGGTCCTCGCCGGTGCCCACGTGCGCACCGGCCCCAACAACCACCTCTTTGTCGAGGATCGCGCAGTCGACCGTCGCGTTCCGGCCGACGATCGTATCGGTCATGAGGATCGAATCGCGCACGACAGCCCCTTCGGCGACGAACACGCCTGGCGAAAGCACCGAGTGCTCGACGGTGCCAAGGATGGTGCAGCCGTGCGAGATCAAACTGTTGGCGACACGGGCGCAGCCGCTGATCTTGGCGGGCGGGCGCTCCTCGCTCCGTGTATGAATGATCCAGTCATTGTCGTACAGATCGAAGTCGGGCGGCTCACTGAGGAGGCCCATATTGGCCTCCCAGTACGAGGCGATCGTGCCGACGTCGCGCCAGTAGTCAGTGAAGGGGTAGGCGAAGACTCGATCTTGCCCGACCATCTTCGGGATGACGTCGCGGCCGAAATCGTGCGCCGAGCCGCGCGTGCGGGAATCCTCCGTGAGCCGGTCCGCAAGAATCTCCGGATTGAAGACGTAGATTCCCATCGAGATCAGCGTGCTACGCGGTTTGGCCGGCTTCTCATCGAACTCGACGACCTGTCCTCGGTCGTCGACGATCAGCGTGCCGAAGCGATGCGCCTCCTCGATGGGCACCTCCATCACACCAACGGTCACATCCGCCTGGTGCTTGCGGTGGAAGTCGATCATCCGGCGGTAGTCCATCTTGTAGATGTGGTCGCCGGAGAGGATCAGCATGAGATCCGACTTCCAGTCGGCGAGCATCGGCAGGTTCTGGAAGACGGCGTCGGCAGTGCCCTTGTACCAGTCTGACTCACGCCGGCCGAGGTAGGGCTGGAGGAGGCGAATCCCGCCACGTGCGCGGTCGAGATCCCACGGCTTGCCGACGCCAATGTGATCGTGGAGGGAGTGGGGGCGGTACTGGGTGAGTACGGCCGCGTGGTAGATGCCGGAGTTGACGCAGTTCGAGAGCGCGAAGTCGATGATTCGGTACTTGCCGCCGAACGGTACCGCCGGCTTGGCTCGCTTCACGGACAGGACCGACAGGCGCTCCCCCTGCCCACCGGCCAGGATGACTGCTACAACGTTCACGCCGACATCCTCCTGCGCCCGGCCCGCCTGCTCACGCCCGGCGCCGGTCCCAACGTGCTCGGTCCGTCCCCGTGCCGAGCAGCCCGAAGCCCATTATTGCAGACGCGTGCCGGGTCGGCTAATCGCGTCTCCCAGGATACAGAAGTCGCGCCGGCGGGGCCAGCCGGGCCGCACGCGGCCGACCGATACGGCCCCCGTACAACGGTCCTTCGCCACCGCTGGTGGACAATCCAGGGGTCAGAGCAGGTACAGCAGCACCCCGTACAACTGCCCGAACAGCCGCGCCACCTCGATGTAAAAGGTGGGGGAGGTGGGAGCACGATCCGGCATGACATGATCGAACAAATCGAACTCGGCGTATCGCGCGACGACGCCGGCCGGCGCCTGCTCGGCCATGATCCGCGATTCAGTGTAGGGGATGAAACGGTCGCCACGATCGTGCATGAGGAACAGGCGAGTGTGCACGCGACCGAGCACCAGGCTCGGGGAGATGCCGCGCAGCCGCTCGATGGTCGCCGGCGACATCAGCGCGAGCGCACGCTCGGCCTCCGGGGGGCTGAGCCCGTCGAGCAGTCCGAGGGCCGCTCGACCGACCGGCGTCATCGCCTCAACGTCGTCGCGGGCAGCCGCGTCTTCCTGAAGGTAGATCCGATCCAGGATGTCTCGATCGTGCTCGTCGGGGAGGGTGTCGACCAACTGGCGGGCGAGAACCCAGAGGGTGAGTGGATTGGGGATCCACTCCTCGTCGACGCCAGCATACGCCAGGCTGCGCGTCGAGACGGCGCGGATAAGGTTCCGACTATCATCGTAGCTCCCGAAGGCGTTGACGAGCACGAGGCGGCCGTCGAGGCGAGGATCGGCCGCCGCCTGGACTGCCACCGATCCACCCACTGAGAACCCGAAGATGCCGATGCGCGCGGGGTCGACGTCGGGGCGGGCCTCTAGCAGGTCGACCTCACCGACGACAGCATCTACCTCCTCGGGCAGGATTCGTCCGGCCGCCAGTTGGGATGAGGCCGGGATCATCACGACGAGGCCGGCTCGGCTCAAGCCCTCAGCGAAGCGGACGAGTGTTGGATCGTCGCGGTCGACGGGGCGAGCCCCGAGGATCAGGATGACCGCGCCATACCGGCCCGGCGTGCCCGGAGCGTAGATATCGGCGTCGACCTGCCCGACGCTGTAGGGGAACGAGACCGTCTCACGAGCCGGCGGCGGCGTCAGATAGGTCAGTGGATCGAGCGGCAGCATCGCGACGGCTGAGGGGAGCACCGCCAGACTGAGGGCAGCAACCCGCGCCGCGTGTGTGGCGAACGTCGCGCCCAGCAGCAGCCCAAGACAGAACGCGAGGACGGCCGCTCGTGGGCCGGGCCAGCGTCGACGGGGGGTGGGCGGGCGATGGTGGATGGGACGTCCCATGCCGACTCCGGGCGATTAGTCGGCGTGGGGCAGGACAGAGCCTTCGAGGTCCAGGGCCGGCCCGATCGGCGTATCCTTGGTCTGAATTCGGACGATCTGTTGGAGCCGGCGCACGTGCTCGACGGCCGCCTCCAATCCGATCGCGGCGTCCTGGATGACCTCGCGCAGGGCAGCCGGCATGGCCGGGTCATCTTTGAGCAGTTCGAAAGCGCCGACCGGCAGGGAGAGGTCGTTGTTCAGCAGGTGCGCCAGTTCTCGCGCGGCGAGGGTGACGGCGAGCAACTGGGCGCGCTCGAGCCCAACGTGCGCAGCGGCCGCGATCCCGGCAAGCAGCTCGAGGGCGGCGACCTCCTCCTCGGTGACGCTCTCCTTCTCGCGCTCCATGAATAGCGACATACTGCCCAGCAGCCGGCCCTCGTGGAGCAGCGGCACCGCGACGAGGGTGCCGTCGCTCCGCCCAAACCCGTTCGGAGCGGCCGACGCGGCCTCCAGCACGATTGGCTGCCGAGCCTCGGCTGCTCGGCCGGCCGCGCCCTCGCGAGGGTGCAGCATAGTTCCTCGGCCGGCGCCCGGCGGTGACGAGGCGACCGGCAGCAGCGTCGCTTGCGCATCGTCCCACTGGTAGACAGCTCCAGCGCTTCCGCCGACGAGCGCGACAGCCTCGACGATCAGGTCATTGAGTAGCGCGTCTGGGTCGACCTCCGCAGCCATCCGCCGTGCAACACGCAAGACTGACGCCTGGCGGGCAAGGTCGCTCGACCGCTCGGCGTCGCGCTGAGCCAGCGCCCGATGGAGCTCGGTGACCCGCTCGGCGGCGACCAGTCGAGCGTGGAGCGCGCCAATCGTGAATGGCTTGGTCAGGTAATCGTCGGCGCCGGACCGCATGCCCTCGAGCATGTGGTTCTCGCTCTCGAGGGCCGTCAGGAGGATGAAATAGACATAGGGCAAGCCATCTGTGGCGCGGATGCGACGGCAGAACTCGGTGCCCTGCATGCGCGGCATCAGCCAGTCGCTGATGATGACGTCGGCCCCATGCTCCTGAAAGAGCTCCCAGGCGTGCTGGCCGTCTTGTGCCAAGATGAGGGTATGGCCAAGCATCTCGATGGAGAGGCCGAGGAGCGAGCGGATGTCGGCGTCGTCCTCGGCGACCAGAATGATCACGTCACTCCTCAGAGCTTGACACAACCGGGCGAGGCCCGAATGGCGCGCATCGTGGTGAGAGGATCCGCCGATCGCGGTACCCTCTCCGCATTGGTTGGAACGACCGACGGGCGACAGCGGGGACGGCATGTTGGCAGAGTGGCGAGGCCAGACAGGCGGTCATGTTGCGAAAGTGTAGCATCCAGGGCCGTTGGCCTCGCGTTGTCCCCGCACGCGTTGACGTGCTACTGTCGCGTCTCAGCGGCGGGCGCGGCGAGTGCCCGGCAGTCCGTTCGCCGAGCCGTTCACGGTGGCGTGCCGGATGCGGCAGCCTATCTTGTCCGAGCGGAGAAAATCCGTCGAAGAAATGACCGCCGGACCTAGAGACAAGCCGCCCAGACTGTGATATATTGGGCGTCGCTGGTACGTTTCGCAGGCCGCTAAGGGGCGGCCTTGGGGATGCTGAAGCCCCCAGTCCCTGATCCCGACTCGCGCTGACGAAACCACCAAGCTCCCTAGAGGTGTTGGCGTGAGTTACGCGGACAAAGTGCTCACCTGCCGTGATTGCGGTCAGGCCTTCGTCTTCTCGGTTGGCGAGCAGGAATTCTTCGCGAGCCGGGGGTTCCAGAACGAGCCGAGCCGGTGCCGTGATTGCCGAACGGTGCGGCGTGGCGCAGCCGGGGGTGGCGGTTACAGCAGCGGCGGGGGTTATGGCGGTGGTGGTGGCGGCGGCCGCCGGGACCGTGAGATGTTCTCGGTGACGTGCTCCTCCTGTGGCAACGAAGCGCTCGTGCCGTTCCAGCCGCGCGGCGACAAGCCGGTGTACTGCTCGGACTGCTTCTCGAAGCAGCGGAGTGCTGGCTCGGGTTACGGCGGGGGCCGCGGCTACCGCTAACTGGATCAGCCCGACATCGGCTATAGTTACTGAGCGAGCCGACTTGCGTCGGCTCGCTTCGCGCCATCCGCGAGCGCGCAGGCGTGCGCTGACCACACGAAGGAGCAGGTATGTACGTTGTCGCCCGAGACGGCGAGACGTTCGAGGAGTTGTTCCGTCGCTTCAAGCGAGGTATCGAAGCGGCCGGGATTCTCCGCGACTACCGACGCAAGCAGCGATTCAAGCCGGCCCATGAGGAGCGGCGCGACAAGATCCGCGCGGCTCAGCGTAAGCGCCGGCGGGCGCGCGCCAAGGCGGGCTGACCGGGGGCGGCACGAGCCGCCCCCGCTGCATGTGCGCTCCGCTCGCAGGCCTGGGGCAGGCGAGGCTCATCTCCCGTGCGCAGGCGGCCGCGGTGTGCCCGTGGCGCGGTCTGGCACCGTTGCATGTCCCGGGCTGCTCGGCGCACGCTGCTATACTCGTCCCGAGGTAGCCGGCGGCGAGGGCCGGGGAGATCTGCTGGGAGCGGCCTGTCAGGCCCGCCGCCGCGAGGACGCTGATGACACGAGCATTCGCCCTACCATCATGCGCGTCGCCGCCCACGCCCATCAGACCGATCCCCCTCAGCCTGATGGCTGTCAGGCTGCTCCTAACGAGGCGGTTCGTCCCCTCCGAGCGGCCGGCAGCAACCGGCCGCTCGCCTGCTGGCTGCCCACGGACTCGGAGGCCGCGTGCTGCTCGCAGTTGACGTCGGGAACACGAACATCGTTGCCGGCGTGTTCGAGGGGGACCGGCTCATCCGCAACTGGCGGTTGGCAACGGATCGCCGCAAGACGACTGATGAGTATGGCGCGTCGTTTCACACGCTGCTCGACCATCGTGGCCTGGCCATGCGTGACATCACCGGGTTCGCGCTCTCGTCGACGGTACCGCCCCTGACGGCAACCTTCCGCCGGCTCGCCGAAGAGTACTTTGATTTGCCGCCAGTTATCGCCGGCATCCACGTCAAGACTGGCGTGACCGTTGCGACGGCCAACCCGCCCGAGGTCGGCCCCGACCGGATCGTCAACTCGCTGGCGGCCATGAAGCGCCATCGGCTGCCCGCCATCGTCATCGACTTCGGCACCGCGACGACCTTTGACGCGGTCTCGGCTGACGGTCGCCTGCTCGGCTGCGCGATCGCGCCGGGGATGGAGAGCGCCCTCGACGGACTGGTTGCGCGAGCAGCGCGCCTGTTCAGCGTCGAGCTCAAGGCGCCTCGGACGGCGATCGGGCGGAACACGGTCACCGCGCTGCGCTCCGGGCTCGTGTTGGGCTACATTGGCCTCGTCGAGGGCCTGGTTGCCCGCATTCGTCTCGAGATGGAGGGTGACCCGCTCGTCATCGCGACCGGCGGACTGGCAGAAGCCGTCGCGCCCGAGACGAACGTGGTGGACGTCATCGACCCGGACCTGACGCTGCACGGGCTCCGCTTCCTGTACGACCTGAACGCGGAAGCGGTGGCCAACGGGCAGAACGCGCCCGCTTGAGCGCCGGCGAGGCGTCTGGCGCAGCGGCGAAACGGCAGGATGATGGGGCGTGCAGTGACCGGGTGGCGCATGGTGACGATCTGGGCGCAGGTGAACTGACCGTGGCCTACGAGGTTCTGGCCGGCAAGCGAATCGTGCTCGGCGTGTGTGGTAGCATCGCGGCGTACAAAGCCGTCGCCGTAGCGAGCGCACTCGTCCAGGCCGGCGCGCTGGTCGACGTCATCATGACCCGCGCCGCAACCGAGTTGATCCAGCCGCTGAGCTTCCAGGCGCTCACCCATCGGCCTGTCTCGACCGAACTGTTCGGGATGCTCGCCGAGACCGAGATCGGCCACGTGACGCTCGGGAAGGAAGCCGACGTCGTCTGCATCGCCCCGGCGACGGCCAACACCCTGGCGAAGCTCAGCCATGGCCTGGCCGACGACATGCTCTCCACGACCGTTCTCGCGACACGTGCGCCGCTCGTCATCGCGCCGGCGATGGACGTGGACATGTATGCCAACGCCATGGTGCAGGAGAACCTTCAACGCGTGCGGGATCGAGGCGCCATCGTGATCGAGCCGGGCTACGGCCGGATGGCGTCGGGATTGATCGGGCAAGGGAGACTCGCCGAGCCGCCTGTCATCGTGGACACCCTGCGGATCGCCCTGGCCCAGCACGGCGACCTCGCCGACTGGCGCGTCGTGGTGACGGCGGGGGGCACGCAGGAAGCGATCGACCCGGTGCGCTTCGTCTCGAACCACTCCTCCGGCAAGATGGGCTACGCCATCGCGGAGGCTGCTCGCGATCGTGGCGCATCCGTGGTGTTGGTCAGCGCGCCATCAGCCCTGCCGGCTCCGCTGGGCGTGGACGTTCGGCGGGTAGTGAGCGCCGAGGAGATGCACCAGGCCGTGCGCGCCGCGCTCCCGGATGCCGACCTGCTGGTGATGGCGGCGGCCGTGGCCGATTACCGCCCGGCATCAGTGGCGACACAGAAGATCAAGAAGCAGGGTGCCGAACTGACCCTCCACCTGGAGCCGACGACCGACATCCTGGCGGCGACGGCTGGTCTCGCGGACGCTGGCGACCACGGGGATGGCCGGCGGCTGATCCGGATCGGCTTCGCCGCCGAGAGCGAGGCGCTGGTCGCCAATGCCGCCTCCAAGCTCGACCGTAAGCGCCTCGACCTGATCGTCGCCAACGACATTACCCGGCCGGACAGTGGGTTCGGCCGCGACACGAACGCGGTCGTCATGCTCGGGCCGGGGGGGGTCCACCTGGATCTGCCAGCGCTGCCGAAAGCAGACGTGGCGCACCGGATTCTGGATCAGGCGTTGCGGATCCGCGAGAGCGGCGTGCCCCGCACGTGGCACGCCGAGTGAGGAGAGATCTGCAATGGCGATGACCCGAGCGCAGCGTCGGAAGCTAGTGGACGAGATCTCCGACGAACGGCTCGACTCGCTCATGCGCGAGCACGATCTATGAGGCGTGTGACAGGGGGCGGGGGGGCTGAACCGACAGGGTGCCGGCTGTGGGTGGGCGCAGAGCGGGCTGACCTACGTGAACGGTGCAGGGAGGAGACACGCCGGTGATCGACCGACCGGCGGTCGCGCGGGCGGTGGCTGACCTGCTGCGGGCGATAGGGGAAGACCCGAGCCGTGAGGGGCTGGCCAGGACGCCGGAGCGGGTGGCCGAGATGTACGCGGAGATCTTCGGCGGGCTCTACCAGGATCCAGGGCGGCTGCTGGAGGGCGGCTTCGCCGAGGCTCACCAGGAGATGGTGGTGCTGCGTGATATCCGGCTGCAATCGGTCTGCGAGCATCACCTGCTGCCCTTCGTGGGGCTGGTCCACGTCGGCTACATTCCGCATGGGCGGGTTGTCGGGCTGGACAAGATCGCGCAGGTGGTGGACATCCTGGCGCGCCGCCCCCAGGTACAAGAGCGGCTGACCAGCCAGATCGCCGATCTGCTGGAGGAGAAGCTTCAGCCGCGCGGAGTCGGCGTGATTGTGGCCGCCGAACACCTCTGCATGACGATGCGCGGCCTGCGCGTCCCGAGCGGACGGGTAGTCACGTCCGCCAATCGCGGCGCGTTCCGCACGCGTGAGGCGACGCGGCTGGAGTTCCTGGCCCTGCTCGAAGATCGGCAGTGACCCGGGCGTACGACGCCTGAGCGCGCGCAGTGTACGAGAGCGCCCACCGCCTCCACTCCAAGCAAGTACCGTATCATCCCCCGCGATGACCGAGCGGCCGGCTGACATGGGCACGGCGAGCACGGCGGCATGGAGCGGCGCCACGGCGGCGCGATCTGTCGTCAAGGCCGTTGCCGGCGACGGCTCGGCAGATTGCCCATCCGTCTCCCCACTGCGTGCGGGATGGGTGAGACCGCTCGCGCTCGCTATGCTGCTGTTCGCCATCGCACTCATGCCACGCCTGCTCGATCTCGGCCAGCACGTGACGGCCGACGAGGATCTGACTCTCGGGCGGAGCGCCGACTTCGCCCGTGCGGTGGCGGACGGCGACTGGCGAGACACCTATCAGGTCGGGCACCCCGAGGTCACCGTCATGTGGGTGACGACGCTCGCGGTAGGCGTGGATACCCTTCAACCGTTCGAGGATTCGCTGCGGGGCGCTGAGGGCCGTGTCGCCGCAAGCCGGCCCGGCTATCTGGCTGCGCTCATCCAGGCCCGTCGCGGAATGGCGGTCGTTCATGCCGCTGCAATCGCCGGAGCGGGGCTGCTCGTCTGGCGTCTCTGGGGGCCGCTCGCCGGTGTCGTCGGCGGGCTGATGCTGGCGCTCGAACCGTTCCTGGTGGCACACGGCCGCATCCTCCGCTCGGATGCGCTGCTCTCCGAGTTTGGCCTGCTCGCGATCCTGAGCGCACTGGCGTACTGGCGCCCGCCGATGTTCTGGTCTGGAACGTGGGCTGACCGGTGGCGAACCATCCCCGGGCGAACCCGCTCCGGTCAGACCCGCTCCGAGCCCGCTGCCGGCGGGCGCAGGCAACGAGGGAGAGGCGGCGTCTGGCTGTTGGCGGTCTGCGCGGTCACGACCGGGCTGGCTCTGCTGACCAAGACGCCGTCGCTGATCCTGCTCGGCGTCGTGCCGCTCGTCGCGCTGGGGTTTCGGCGCGACTGGCGCGGCATGCTGCTCTGGGGGGCAGGCGCCGCCCTCACCTACGCCCTCCTCTGGCCGGCGATCTGGGTCCGGCCTGGCCAGACGGTGCAGCGGGTGTTGGACTACACCGCCGGCCGAGGCGGCACCCCGATGGATGCTGGCGGCTTCCTACTCGGGACGGCTGTCGCGGATCCCGGGCCGCTGTTCTACGCCCTGGCCTTACTGCTGCGGCTCAGCCCCGTCGTCGTTGTCGGGCTTGCGTTCTGGCTGCTTGGGCGCTCGACGCGACGACGACTCGATCTGGCGCTGCTGGTGCTGGTGGCTTTCGGATTCGTGGGGGTGATGGCGGTGATGCCGAAGAAGGCCGACCGCTACGTTCTCCCGGCCGTGCCCCTGCTGGTGACGGTGGCGGCCGTGGGCATCGCTGGCGCCGCGACGACGCTCGTGCGGCGCGTGGCAACGGCCGATGAGACGGACAGGGCAACGGTGCGGCGCGGCGTTTCGGCAGGTCATCCGAGCCAGGATGCAGCGTGGCCGTGGGCGCGCTGTCTGCGTCACCGCGTGCACCTGGGCGCGAGCCTTGCCGTTGTCAGCGTGTCGCTCGGGCTGACGGCCAGCCTGCTGAGCGTCTGGCCGTACCCGCTCGCCTACTACGATCCGCTCCTCGGAGGCGGGAAGACGGCCGAGGCATCGATGCTGGTCGGGTGGGGGGAGGGGTTGGATCAGGTGGCCAGCCGTATCAATGCCGAGCCGAACGCCGCCCAGTTGACCGTCGCGACGCTCTACCCGGAGGTCATGGCCGCTCAACTGACCGGCCAGGCGGTCCCCCTCGACGCGTTCGAACTAGCCGACATCGCCGTCGTCTACGTGGCGGCCGATCAGCGCGACCTGCTTCCATCCGGCCTCGCCGACCGGGTCGAGCGGGAGCAGCCGTGGTTCACGATCGACGTCAACGGGATTCGCTACGCCCGCGTCTATCGGCTGCCAACGCCCGTCTTCGGCGGGGTGCTCGCCATCCACGGGATCGACGTCCGGCCCCGTACCACCAGCGGCGACCGCACGATCACCGTCGAGCTCGACTGGCGCTCTCTGGGCGACGTCCCGGCCGGTCTCGAAGTGCGCGCCGCACTCATCACCCCCGACGGCCGAGTGTCCACCGAGCGCCGGGCGCCGCTGCCGCCGGCCGACCAGCCACACCAGCAGATCGCGTTGAAGGGGCCGACGCGCGACGGCCGTTACCTCGTGCGCCTGAGCGTTGCCGACGCCGCCAGCGGCACGACCCTGCCGGTCAGCGCGTGGCCGGGGGGCGCTCCCTGGGCGCCGGATCAGATGGTGTTCCGGACGGTCTTCATCCGGGTGCAGTAGTGGAGCAGGCAGGCGTGGCTGCTGTTCCAGCGGGCAGGCGTGGCTACTGTTCCAGCGGCCCGGCTGCCTGCACGCCCTCCGACCAGACGCTTTCGATCGAGCGGGTATGGCGAACGTCCTCCAGCGGGTTGGCCTGGAGCACGAGCAGGTCGGCGCGCTTCCTGGGCGCGATCTCGCCGAGGCTGTCCTGCCCGAGTATCCGTGCCGAGGTCAAGGTCGCCATTCGGAGCGCATCGGCAGGCCGGATACCGGCCTGGACGAGCAATTCGAGCTCACGGTGCTCCGAGAAGCCGATGACCCGATTCGAGACCCCAGCATCGGTGCCGAATCCAACGGCGATACCGGCGCTGGCAAGCACCGCCGTGTTGTGCAGCGCCCGGTCAAGGTCCGGGCGAAGCGCGGAGTACTCGGGTTTGGCACGGATCGTGGCGATGAAGCGGTCGTCTTTCAGGTACTCAACGCTGCCGGGCGGCAAGAACTTCCCGAAGAGCGGATCGTCCACGAAGGCCGGACGCTCCTCGAGGATCGCGTTGGTGTCCGGGATCGTCAGCGTCGGAACCGCTGCAGCTCCGCGCGAGAGCATCCGGTCGACGAGGAATTCGTCGACCTCGCGATCCCTCGGCATATGGGCGAGCGCGTCGAGGCCAAAGCCGACGAGCAGGCTGGCGTCGTCCACCGTATAGACGTGCGCGTATGCCGTGAGCCTGGCACGGTGAGCGGCCTGGACGATGGTCCGCGCGACCTCGGGCGCCATCTTCGGGAACTGACCGTACCAGTCGTCGTACCAGAGCTTGACACCGCTGGCCCCGTAGTCGGCGAGCCGCTTCATCACGACGCCGATCGCGCCCGGCTCGGTCTCGCGGACGACGCCCGGCGGGTCGATCTGGAACGGGGGGACGCCGCCCGCGAGGCCGAAGCCGTGCCCCACGCTGAACAGCCGCGCGCCAATGAGGGCGCCCTTCCGCTGCTCGCGCTGAATCTCGAAGCTGAACGGGCGGTCGGTGCCCATCGCCTGGACGGTGGTGACGCCGTAGCGCAGCCAGACGGCCAGGTCGTGGCGTATCCGCTCGGGCGTCATACCGTTCGGGTCCATCCGCAGCCCGACCATCATCCCAGGATGGACGTGCAGGTCGATCAGCCCCGGCAGCAGGTAGCGCCCGCTGACGTCAACGACTCGTGCGCCAGCGTCGCTCAGCCCCGTCCCGACCTGCTCGATCCAGCCGCCCTCTACGAGGACGTCCGCGTTCTGCCTGATCTGCCCGGCCCGCACGTCGACGACCTGCCCTCCCCGTAGCAGCACGCGTGCACCGCGCTCGTCGGGGCCGGGTGTGCGCAGCCCTGGATCGGGCAGCGGCCCATGCGGCGGTAGGAAGGGGGCCGGCGCAGCGGATTCTGGCATCGTCACCTCCGGTGGGCGCTGACACGGTCTCCGGACATAGTAGCGAGTGGCACGCGAGTCGAGAGGAGTGAGTAGAGAGTGAGAAGGAGGCGATAGCCTGGATCGTGGGTGGCAGCGAGCGAGGTGCACGAGCGTGGGCACGCGGCCTGGGGTCGCCGAACGACCGGGTTAGCGAGCGTCGGGGGCCGGCTCGGACACCGGCAGTTCGGGCGGAACGCCTTCTGTGGGATGAGCGACAGTGGGGAGGCGGACGCGGAAGGTGGCGCCGCCGCCGGGGGTCTCCCGATGCTCGATCGTGCCGCCGTGGGACTCGACGATCCGTCGAGTAATGTACAGGCCAAGGCCGGTCCCCTCGATCCCCATGTTCACCGCCCGCGCCGTCCGGCGAAAGGGCGCAAACAGCCGTGCTCGCTCGTCCTGCGGCACGCCGATGCCACGATCGACGACCTCGAGGATCGTATCACCGCCCTCGTGCTCGATCCGAACGTCGACGCTCGCATCGTTCGGGCTGTACTTGACGGCGTTGGACAGCAGGTTTGTCAGCACCTGTTCGAGACGCGCCTCGTCAGCGGTGACGCGGGTGGATTGTCCATCGGTGCGAAGCTCGATGCGGCGCCGGCTGTACTCCGGCAGGGCGTCGACTTCGCATTGGATCGCTGCACGGCTCAGGACGCCGAGATCGACGCGCCCCCAGTTCATATCGAGGCGGCCGGCCTCGAAGCGCGAGACGTCGAGCAAATCGCCGATCAATCGCGCTGCACGCTCGACCTGATCGCGAATCGTCCCGACGTGTCGCTCCAGACGGTCGTGATCGAGGGTGCCGTGTCGCAGCATTCGGTCGATGAGTTGGGCGGCCAACCCGAGTGACGTGAGCGGCGTCTTGAGCTCGTGACTGGCCATCGAGAGGAACTCGTCCTTCTCCCGCTCGGCCTGCTGCCGGACGAGCACGGCCTGGGTCGTTTCGAGCACGACGCTCAGGATGGCGGATGGCTGGCCATCCGCGTCGTCGATGCGCGCGATGCTGTACGTGAAGTAGCGAGTCTCGGTGGTGCCACGGTCGTCGTCGATGCGCCAGGGCACGTCGGACCCCACGTACTGCTGGCCGCTTGCATAGACCTGGTCGACGATGGCAAGCAAGCCCTGCTCGACCGACTGTGGAAAGACGTCTGCGAGCGGGCGGCCGAGGATGGGCGTGTTCGGGCGAAGCGCCTGGTAGCGGGCATTGATGGTTTCGTGGCGGTAGTCTGGCCCCTCGAGGATCGCGATCGCGATCGGCGCTGAGGAGATGACGCCTTCGAGGAATCGCCGGCGTTGCTCGCTCTCCGCCGTCACGACGGCGAGGGTCCGGGTGGTCGCCGCGGCCTGAGCCGTGGCCTCACGCTGCTGGCGGTAGGCACGTTCGAGCCAGCCGCCCAGGTACCAGGCGATCGAGCCGGCCATCGCCACCGCCAACACCAGCACGCCAGACCCGATGATGCTCTGGCGGACCGCGACGTCGAAGGCAACTGCCGTCGGCTGGACCACCAGTGCTCCCCAGCCAAGCCCCGGGACCGGTACGAAGGCCTCGAGCACCTGCTCGCCGGCGCTGTCATGGGCGATGTTGCTGCCGCTCTGCCCGGCCAGTACCGCGTCAACGCTCGGGTCGCCGCGCATCGGCTCGAGATTCCCCGCGACGCCCGGATCGGGATGAGCGATCGCGTTCCCCTCGGTGTCGATCAAGATCAGTCGGAGGCTGGTATCGGAGCGGAGATCCTGAAGCCGAGCGTTCAGGCGCGCGATCGGGAGGAATACGACGAGCCCTCCCTGTCCGCCATCAGAGAAGTCGACGGGAACGGCCAGGGCAATCGACAGCACGCCGGTTACTCGACTGATGAGCGCCGGGCCCACGGTCGGCTGGTTCGCCGCCAGCATCTGCTGGAAATACGGACGGTCGCCAATGTTCTGGGTGTGCGACGCCGACGTGCTGCTGACGATGTTCCAGCCGTCTGCATCGAAGACTCCCCAGCCTTCCCACTCCGGGTTCACGGCCAGAACCTTCGGCATGATGTCGGTCAGCGCGGCATTCGCCGTCGTGGAGTCGCGCACCGACCTGGTCTGTGCCAACGAGCGGGCCGTCGACAGGTGGCCCTCGACGAAGCCGCTGGCTGTCAGCGCTGCCGCCCGCGCGACGGCGATACGCTCCTCGCTGACGCGTGCCTCACTGCTGGCTTTGCCGAGCCACAGGCCGTAGAGCGCGAGCGCGATCAGCGGCAGGCTTGCCAGCGTGACGATGCCCAGCACCCGGCGCCGCGGGGATAGCGGGCCTGCCGCGCGGGATAGATCGGCCGCATGCGACGGCCACCGGATAGGGAGGAGTACCGTGCGCGCGCCTCGGCTGGCGTGAGTCTCAGCGCCCTCATCCGGGCGCTCATGGACGGGAGTCATCGCCAGGCTCCACGCCGAGCGGCGGGACGTGCGGCCGCTCGCTGCCGGGCGGCCATGAGTCGGATGGACGGACGGCAGCAGGCCGGCCCCGGGGCGGTACGCCGGCTGGGAAGCCTGCCACCCTGTGCGGCTCCTACGCTGGATAGAGCGCCGCTCTCAGGCCGACGCTGGAGATAGCGAGCCACACGTTGCCGGTCGATGAAGCGCCTCTCTCGGAAGGAAGTGTGGGACGCAGGATAGCAGCCGTCACGCCTGAAGAACAGGGGCGCCTCCAAGCGGCTCCGGGTGGGGCGCCGTGCAGCGCTCGGCGAACCGGTACGCGCAGAAACCCGCGGGATACTCGCCGGTGGCCGATAGGTTGTCCGGGCGTTCGGCGGCTGTCACACTTGGGCGGCAGCGCCCAGCCCGACCCATCACCCGTGGCGGGCGCACCCGAGGAGGATCAGTATGGCTGGAGACGACCAGGGGACGC
Source organism: Chloroflexota bacterium (assembly GCA_020845495.1). Next base: position 55,512 of record JADLFM010000023.1, on the reverse strand, counting down.
TGTACCCGGTCGAACAACTGCGCGCGTTCACCCAGCGCGCGTTCACGACCGTTGGGGTGCCCGAGGCAGACGCACGAATCGTGACCGACAACCTTATTGAGGCGAACCTGCGCGGCGTGGACACCCACGGCATCACCCGCCTGCTCGCCATTTACATCCGGCGGCTAAAGGTCGGCATCGTCAAAGCCCGACCGAACATCCGGATCGTCAGCGACAACCCCTCGTCGATCGTCGTCGACGGCGACAACGGATTGGGCGCCGTCGTCGGCGCCTGGGCGATGCGTGCGGCAATCGCGCGCGCCGGACAGACCGGCGCGTGCTGGGCCGGCATCCGCAACAGCAACCACTTCGGCGCAACGGCCTACTTCACCACGATGGCCGCGAACGCAGATATGGTCGGCATCGGGATGACGAATGGGCCGGCCTCGATGGCGCCATGGGGAGGCAAGGAGCCGTACTTCTCGACCAATCCGTTCTCGTTCGCCGTGCCCGGCCAGGACGGCCCGGTCGTGATCGACATGGCGACGAGCGTCGCGGCGCGGGGCCACATCTTGCTCGCCGCCACCAAGGGGCAGGCGACGATCCCCGCTGGCTGGGCGCTCGATAAGGAGGGCCGGCCGACGACCGACACTCAGGCAGCACTCGAAGGGACGGTCATGCCGATGGCCGGCTACAAGGGCGCGGTCGTCTCGATGATGATCGACATCCTCTGCGGCTGCCTGACCGGCGCGGCGTTTGGACCGCACATCGGGCCGCTGTATGGCAAACTCGACACGGAGCAGAACATCGGGCACCTGCTCGGCGCCATCGACGTCGGCAAGATGGTGCCGGTGCCTCAGTTCAAGGAGCGCCTGGCCGAGATGTGCCGCGAGGTCAAGGCGATCCCACTCGCCGCCGAATCGACCGGCATCTTCATCCCTGGCGAGATCGAGGCTGGCAAGAAGGCCCGGCGGCAGGTCGCGGGGATCCCGATCGCCGATGGCGTGCGCCGAGAGTTCGAGGAAGTCGCGGCCGAGCTAGGGATCAGCTTCCCGTAAGCGATGATGGGCGGGCTAGCCGCAGGGCTGCGGCTAGCCCGCCCAAGTTCATCTATGCTGGCTCGCCGCATACTGCGAATTTGCAGCAATTCGAGGCAGTACCCCGCTGAATGATGCGAATTGGCAGGCGGCGCCTGTCCTCCAGGCACAGAGAAAGCCTGCCTGAAGAATTGTCCCGAGGAAGGTCGCCTTCCAGAATAGTGATTTCACCTGTCACCTCCTCCCCCCCACGGATCTCGGAAACCTCTCCGTCTGGGAACTGGAGGATCGAGGCCTCTTGCCAGCGCTGCAACTGGTAGCGAACCTTTGCGACAGACCGCTCATCAGTAGCAAGTATCCCTACTCCGGCCGTCCGCTTGGTGACGTGCGAATGGCGCCTTGTCATCGGGACTCCTCGAAATTGATGCTGAGTGCTACTTGCCTTTGCCAGCCTTCTTCTTCACGGTCTCGACGATCGCCTCCTTACTGCGTCGTTGGGCCTCCTTCACCGTGACAAACCGACCATTACCCGCATCGCGGCCGCGCCTCTGAGGCACCGACTTCCCGCCCATTCTAACCTCCGCCAGATACAACATCTTGTGTCTCGGAAAGAGTATACCACAAGATGTTGTGCTTGATGAGAGCATCGAGGTGTTACGAGCGCACTACAACGGCACAGATTCGACCGGCGCAAATCCCTGGGCATCGTGCGCGTAGCCGCAACTAGTCGAAGCGGCCATGTGGAGTGACGGCCCTCTGCATGAACCAGATTGATCAGAATTATGACGGCCTGTCAACGAGCCCGTCGTGGGGATAGACAATCCTGTGGAAAACTGAGCAGGAGTGCATTGCACATCACAATTTCCACTCCGGTGCTAATTCTCTGTAGCCCGCTCATGTCAGCAACTTCTGTCAATTTGGAGTTGGCCAATTTCATTGGTGCCAGATAGCGAGCGTCAGTTGACTGCCATTGCATTTGCTCATAGGCGATGCCCCTATGGAAACCGTATACGGCGATTGAAGGGTCACTATCGTCTATAGAGCGGAACGGCAACAGCCCACGCTCGCGGCTTGGCTACCCAACATAAGGCTAAGGTCTGCTCTTCCACCTTCGAGGGCCAGCGGAAATATTGACTGTCAGTCAGAATTCTCGGATCAGCAAGTTGACAAAAGGACTTGCAACTAGCCGGAGCGCTTATGCCTCACGAATCACAAGATGTTGTGATAGAATTGTGATTAGCCACAATATCTTGTGGTCGCCGGAGGGTTCGCCCGGAGTTCTTGTGTTCGGAAAGAACGACTTGGGGCGGCAATGTGATGGTGTTTTGTCAATATGACGAACACCTACCGCCTTGCGGATGGCAAGGTGGGATTTGCCTTGCAGGCTCCCTTCGTGTTTACAAAATCGCGTACTTGGCATGCGTCATTTGACAGAGTCCGCGACCCCGAGTCTTCGGTGTAGCCGCGAGGTAAATCTTCGTCTGTGAGGAGCACATGCCCGAAGATGCGCACGACCTGGCTTCTACGGTGGTGTACGATAGTGAGTTTACGTCACGTTCAGAAGACTCACTGCTGAATGGCAATGGGCACGGCCGCGGGCACCACGGTGAGGAGGTCGCCGTGATCCCGCCGACCACCATCGTCAAGCGTGACGGGCGAGTAGTGCCGTTCGAACTGGAGCGGATCGAGAGTGCCCTCGCGCGCTGCTTCGCCGGCTTCGGCCGCACGCCGGTCACGCCGGTCCACGAACTTGCGCGGCGCGTAGTGAATATCATCGCCGCCAAGGCGAGTGCCGAGCCGCCGACCGTCGAAGGGGTGCAGGACATCGTCGAGATGGTCTTGCAGGCGGCTGGCGAGTTCGAGGCTGCCAAGCGCTACATCCTCTACCGCGCCGCGCACGCCAAGGGGCGCGAGGAGCGGCCGATTCCAGAGGCCGTCCGGGAGGCGTTCGCCGCGTCGGACCTGTATTTCCCAACGCCGCTCCAGCGGTTCCAGTTCTTCGACAAGTACTCCCGCTTCAACTACGAGCTTGGCCGCCGCGAGACCTGGATCGAGACCGTCGATCGGGCGGTCGGGTTCCTCCACGAGCTTGCAGGTGATCGGCTGCCGGCCGACACCTACCAGCGGGTTCGGCGCGGCATCCTCGAGATGAAGGTCACGCCATCGATGCGGCTGCTGGCGATGGCCGGCCCGGCCGCACGGCGGAACAACATCAGTATCTACAACTGCTCGTATCAGCCGGTCGAGAGCATTGACTCGTTCTGCGAGGCGCTCATCATCTCGATGAGCGGCTGCGGTGTTGGCTTCTCGGTCGAGAGCAAGTACGTCGAGAACTTCCCCCGCATCAAGCGGCAGACAGGCGCGCCGGCCGACCTGTTCGTGGTCGAGGACTCGGCCGAAGGGTGGGCGCACGCCCTCCGTTACGGCCTGGAGCGCTGGTTCGAGGGCGGCGACGTCCACTTCGACCTGTCACTCGTCCGGCCGGCTGGCATGCCGCTCAAGATCAAGGGCGGCCGGGCATCCGGCCCCGAGCCGCTACGAGCGATGCTCGACTTCATGCGTCGGCGGATCCTGGCCCGCCAGGGCTCGTTCCTGCGCTCGATCGACGCGCACGACATGATGTGCGCGGTCGGCTCGGCGGCGGTCTCGGGCGGCGTGCGACGAACCGCGATGATTTCGCTGTTCGACTACGACGACGCCGAGATGCTGGCCTGCAAGAGCGGCGATTTCGAGCGCGAGAACAGCCAGCGCTGGAACGCCAACAACTCGGCGGTCTGGCCGTCGCAGGGGTTGGATCAGGTCCAGTTCACGCGCCAGTTCCTGGAGATGGTCGAGTCCGGGCGTGGCGAGCCGGGCATCTTCAACCGCCAGATGGCCGTCGACATGCGGCCGGCCCGCCGTGCCGCGGCTGACTTCGGCACCAATCCCTGTGTCACGGGCGACACCTGGATCCTGACGGCCGAGGGGCCACGTCAGGTGCGCGAGCTCGTCGGCGTGCGTCATCAGACGATCGTCCACGGCCAGCCCTTCTGGACGACCGAGGATGGCTTCTGGAGCACGGGTGTCAAGCCGATTGTCCGGCTGAAGACGCAAGAGGGGCACGAGCTTCGACTGACTGCCAGTCATCAGGTCGAGACGGTCATCTATCGTTCACGGAAGATCGAGCGCTCGGAGTGGCGCGAGGCCGGCAGCTTAAGGCCTGGCGATATGGTGAAGTTGCATACCCACCGTGGTGACCTGACCTGGGAGTCGCACGGTACGTTCGAGGAGGGATGGCTGCTCGGTTCGTTGGTCGGCGACGGCACCTTTTCCGAGACGGTCAGTGCGGCTGGTCAGACGCTGCGGATGGCGCATCTCGACTTCTGGGCTGCCGACAGTCGTGAGCGTGCTTCGGCTATCGCCACCCTGACCCGCTCTGTGGTAGGTGGCCGCAGAGATCTGCGCGGCGTGGAGTGTGTCCAACCCGACAAGCACCGGGTATCGTCCGCTGGGCTCGCCCGACTCGCCGCCGCATACGGCATCGCACCGCGAGCGATGGCCATCAGTCCTCAGGTCGAGCGGGCGTCGAGCGCTTTCTACGGCGGCTTCCTACAAGGGCTCTTCGATGCCGATGGTAGCGTCCAGGGCACGCAGCAGAAAGGCGTGAGCGTCCGACTGGCGCAGAGCGACCTGGGGACGCTCCAGGCGGCACAGCGGATGCTGCTGCGGCTCGGCATCGCCTCGACGATCTATCCGGAGCGGCGGCCGGCCGGCACTCGAGTGCTGCCGGATGGCCGAGGCGGCCATGCTGAGTACGAGTGCCGCGCGGACCATGAGCTGGTAATCGCGAACGACAATATTCAGGAGTTCGCGATCCGCGTTGGCTTCAGCGACCCGCAGAAGACCGCTCGCCTCTCTGACGCGATCGGCTCCTACCGGCGGACGCCGAACCGGGAAACCTTCGGTGCTGTCGTAGAGTCGGTCGAGCCGGACGGGACCGAAGAGGTCTTCGACTGCTCGGTGCCGGGGCCGAATTGTTTCGACGCAAACGGTTTTGTGTCGCACAATTGCGGAGAGATAGTCCTCCGCCCCTGGCAATTTTGCAACCTCTCGGCAGTCGTGGCCCGTCGCGAGGACACTATCGAGACGATGCGCGAGAAGGTCGAGCTTGCCACCATCATCGGCTCGATCCAGTCGCTCGCAACCTACTTCCCCGGCCTTCGCCCGATCTGGAAGGAGAACTGCGAGGAGGAGCGGCTGCTCGGCGTCGACATCACCGGCCAGCTCGACAGCCCGATCGCCCAGGACGCGGGCGTCAAGGACGGCCTGCGGCACGTCGCGGTCGAGGTCAACCGCATGACCGCTCGAGCGCTCGGCATCAACCAGTCCGCCTCGATCACCTGCGTCAAGCCGAGCGGCAACACCTCCCAACTGGTCGACTGCTCGTCGGGGCTGCACGCGCGCTGGGCGCCATACTACATCCGCAACGTGCGGGTCGCCGCCTCCTCGCCGCTCTCGAAGGTGCTCCGCGATGCCGGTGTCCCGATGGCGCCCGAGAATGGCGACGATCCCGAGAACCCGCGCACCTGGGTGGTCTCCTTCCCGGTCAAGGCTCCGGACGGCGCGATCACGCGGAACGACCGCTCGGCCGTCGAGCAGTGCGAGTACTGGCTCCAGAACAAGCTGCACTGGACCGAGCATAACCCGAGCGTCACCATCACCTACCGTCAGGACGAGGTCATCGACCTGATGAAGTGGGTCTGGGACCATCGGGACAAGATCGGCGGCATGGCGTTCCTGCCCGCGTTCGACGCCAAGTACGACCAGCTTCCCTACATCGAGATCTCGAAGGACGAGTACGAACGGCGGGCGGCGGCCTTCCCCGAGATCGACTTCTCGAAGGTCTATCGCTACGAGCGCGAAGACCTGACCAATGCCGCCCAGGAGCTCGCCTGCTCGGCTGGGGTCTGCGAGATCGAGGTGTAGCCCGCCCCGGTTCGTAGCCGAGGACCATCACCTAGCCCCAGGAGGCCCGACGCCGTGATGCGTCGGGCCTCCTGCTTGTCGCGCGGTTTCGAGGTCGCCTGGACGTTGCCCGAACGTTGCGCCGACAGGCGCCAAAAGGTCTTGCAGCGACCGGCCGACGTGCCGTAGGATCGCTCTCGGCACACTATTAAGGTATGGCCGCGATTGCTTAACATTTCCAGGTCGGTTGCGAGGCGGTGGCACCGAGGCGACGCCCTGGCTGACGAGGGCTGTCTGCTCGGCACGGTCATGCGCGCGCTCGGCCTCGGGGTCGTGGCATACCTGCTCGCCGCACCGTTCGTGGCGATCGGCCATCAACTCCTGATCCTGGCGATCGCCTGGACGTTGAATGCCGTCGCCTACACCGCCGGCGCCTCGGGCCTGCCGCGCCTGCTCCCGCTCGATCCGATCTACACCAGCGCGGCGCTCCTGACTATCGGCAGCATCCAGCCGCGGGGCCTCGCCGTTGCGGCGCCGATCGGCGGCATGCTCGACCGACTGCTGCCGGTCCTCTTCGAGCCGGCGTCGCTAGTGGCGCCCGGCGCATGGGCGAGCGCCGTGGTCGATCCCGGCGTCACCGTCATCAGCCGTTGGGCCAGCCTGCTCCTGGCCGACGCGGTCCTGGTGCTCGTCGCCGCCTTCCTGATCCGGCGCGGCCTCAACGGCCGGCTCTGGCTCGCCGTTCTTGGGGCGGTCCTGCTTGGCCACCATGCCCTGACCGCCGTGGTGATCTCGCCGCCGGACCTGCGCGACGTCGAGGCGGCTGGCATCCCGTTCGCCATTGCCATGCTCGTCTCGGGCGACGTCCAGGGGGGACCGCGCCTCGCCGAGCGTCTGGCCGAGATGTCGCCGGCCGTGCGAGCACCGCTGCTCGGCCTCGGATTACTGCTCGCAACGTACGCGCTGGCGGCCGGCCTGTGGCTGCTCACCCGCCTGCTGCTGGCGATAGTGCGAGCGTACCAGAAGCGGCGGCAGCGTAGTCTACGTGCTGTGATCGAGATGAGCGCCGCGCCGGTCATGACCGACGGCTCGATTGCCCTGATGAGCGGCGGGGCGGCCGTCCTGCTGCCTGAGCGGGCGGCTGTGGTGATGACCGGCGGGAGCGCTAGCGGAGTTAGCAGCGCGGCAATGAGAGCTGGCGTGCCGAGGCGCGTACTGGCAGCCCGCCTGGGTGTCGTGGGGCTGGCTGCGCTCGTCGTCGTGACGCCGCTCGACGATCTGATGGCGGCACGGGCCCACTTCTTGTCGGCGCAGCCGGGTGGTGTTGGAGGGGCCGGCGGCTCGGCCGAGCGCGACGCCGACGAACGCAGCCAACTGGTGGCAGCGGCGGCGGCGCCGATCCAGATCGACGCGGTCGTGCCATCGGCTGGCCCCAGCGTGGTCAGCGTCCACGGCGAGCGCTTTCACTACACCTACCTCGTGAACGGCATCCCTCGCACCATCAAGGGCATCGGCTACAACGTCCGCTACCGTAGCCTGAGCGACGAGGCGCGCATCCGTCGCCTCGACCACGATTTCGCGATCTTGAAGCGGAGCGGGGTGAACACCATCTTCGGCTGGGAGCCGCGCGAATTCGACCGAGTGTTGCTCGACGCGGCGGCACGGCACGGGCTGGGGGTTGCGCCGCCGTTCGAACTGGACCCAGACGCCGACTACGGCGACCCGCTCGTGCGCCAGCGGCTGACGAGCGACGTGCTGGACTGGGTGCGCCGCTACAAGGATCATCCGGCGATTCGGATGTGGGCGATTGGCAATGAGGTGCTTCACAAACTGGTGTACCCCTCCTGGATGCCGCTCCAGTCGCGGCCAGAGTGGGAACGCCAGGCGGTAGCGTTCACCCGCTTTTACGTCCAGTTGGTCGATCGCGTTCACCTGGAAGATCCGAATCACCCGATCGTGCACCGCGATGCTGAGGACGCCTACATCAGTTGGCTCCGGGATGGGTTCAACGACGGCGTGCCGCGCCCCTGGTTTATCTACGGAATCAATGCCTACACACCGCGCCTCGCCCAGATCTTGACCGATTGGCCGGCCCATCGCTTCGACGTTGCGTTGATGATCTCCGAGTTCGCGCCGGGCGGGGTCAGCCCGGTCGATCGGCCGCGTGGCTACAGTGCGATGTGGCGGGTGATCGAAGCGGCGCACGGGCGCACGCTCGGGGGTGCCATCTACGCCTGGACCACGGCCGGGCCGGAGGAAGTGGACCGGGTGTTCGGGCTGGTAGATGCGAAGGGTCAGCCCGTCGACGGCTCGTTCGCAGCTGTTCAGGCGATGTACCTGGGGCTGCCCGACGCCCCGCGCGACGACGTCGAGACGGTGCCCACCTCGAACACACGGGTCCATGATGAGGCGCTGCGGGTGATCGAGTTGATCCAGCAGGATCGGCTCTACGAGATCATGTCCGTGGACGACGCCTCGTCGGTGATGGGCAACCTCAAGGACGTCCCAAAACGGGCCGTGCAGGACGGCGAACTCGAGATCGTGCGAGTGACGGACTCCCAGCGGCGCGCGTGGCAGAAGACGATCGGGATAGTCGACGAATGGTGGGTGACCTGGAAGCCGAGTACCCAGGCCCATCGTAAGTTGAGTTTCCTGATGCGCGAGTACACCAGCGGCACGCTACGGGCAAGCTACGTCTACCAGGGGCCGCGCTAGCCCAGGGGCCGCCCGAGCCCAGCGGTCGCGCGAGCCCAGGGGCCGCCCGAGCCCAGGAGCCGCGCGACACCAGCGCATCGAGGCTCGCGCGTCAGGCGCCCGAGGCTCCCTCTGGACCGCCTCCCGGAGCGCCCACCTGACGCCGCTCTATCGCCATTGTTCTCGTCGATCTCCATCGCATCCCGCCACCCGTCGCCGTCGCCACCACTCCCGTGGCGATGGTGACAAACATCGCCGTTGCGGCCAGGAGCGGGGCTAGCGTGATGCCAACACGGTCAGCGCGACGCCAACGCAGTCGGCGGCCTGTCACTCGGCGTCACGATCCGCGAGCGAGTAACGTTCTTTCAGCATGATCCAGGTGAGGTGCTCCGCGTGGGGCTGTTCCGGATGCGCCGCTGCGTGTATCCTTCGCAGCGCGACACCTCTCCCGATGGCTTCAGCATGATGACCGGCGACGCCGGTCTACTACCCCGGTTCGCCCGCGCGCTTCAGGCGGTCGCGGCGCTGTCGGTCGTGCTGGCCGCGACGGCGATCGTCGCGATGCCGCTCCGCGCTATGGCCGCTGACCCATCGCTCACGGTTGAGCCAATGCACCAGCAGGCTAACCGCGACTTCCGGCAGGCCGGCCCCGACGACCGTGCCGCGTCAACTCTTCTACCAGAGGTGCGGGCCGGTTTCGATGGGATAGGGAAGGCCGGGCGCTGGCTTACAATCCGGGCTGTCGTGGCGAGTGACGGCCCGCCGTTGAGAGGTGAGCTACGGCTGCTGGTACGGGGCGCGAATGGCCGGGTCACGGTGTACGCCCAGGACGTGCAAGTTGCCAGCCGTGCACGAAAGCTCGTGTCCTTCCTGGCGCCGGTGGCGGCGGTCGGCAGCAATCCGCGCCTGGTGCTCCTCAACGATAGCCGCGAGGTCGCCGCGCGGGACGTCCCGCTGCGAGTGATGGCGCCCAGTGAGTTCCTGGTCGGGGTGGTGTCGACGGATGGACTGGTGCCATCAGGGCTGGGCGCCATCCGGCGGAGCGGCGGCCCGGTTGTGACCGCACAACTGACGACCGCCGATCTGCCGAGCGATCCGCTCGCCTACCAGTCGCTCGACGCGCTGGTCGTCCGGAACGCCACGAGCGACCAGTTGACGTCGGCGCAGCACGGCGCACTGCGGACCTGGATCGAGCAGGGCGGCCAACTCATCGTGACGGGCGGTCCGGGCTGGCGCCGCACGATCGAGGGCCTGGACGATCTGCTGCCTGTGGAGGGGCTGTGGACCCGCCAGGTCAATCAGCTTCGGGCGTTCAGCCGCTACGGCGGGAGCGATCCGCCAGAGGGCGACGTGCTCATCACGCTCGGGTCGCCAACCGAGGATGCGCGCGTGCTGCTCGTACAGGACAGCATCCCACTGATCGTCGAGCGTTGGCGCGGGAACGGCCGGGTGACGTTCGTCGGGCCGGATCTGGCCCTCGAGCCGTTCCGGTCCTGGCCAGCGGCCGACGCTCTCTGGCAGCGCATTCTCGTCGGCGGCCGGCCGCCGCTGCCAACCCTCGAAGACGCCAGCCTGTCAGACTACGCGCTCCAGACAACGCTCGCCCAACTGCTCGACCTTGGATTACCATCGCCGGGCCTCGTCGCTGCGTTCCTGCTCGCCTACGTGCTCGTCGTGGGGCCGGTCCAGTACGCCGTGCTTCGGCGGCTGGATCGGCGCGAATGGGCCTGGATCACCTTCCCGGTCCTGGCAACCGGCTTCGCGGCAGTCGTGGTGGTCGCGAGCACCTGGCTGCGCGGCCCCGACATGCGGATGGCGGCGATCTCGGTGGTGCGCTCCGTGCCCGGCGCCCGCCTCGCACCGGTCGACACCTTCCTCGGGGTAGTCGCGCCGGAGCGCGGCGCATACGATCTCAGCCTGAGCGACGGCCTTCCCGTACGCCCGATCCCGAGTCGGAGCGGCATTCCGACGGCCGACCAGACGCTCGTTCGAACTGGTCCAGGCGGGCCAACCGAGCTACCGAGCCTACCGGTTGAAGGCCGAGCACTGGCCGGCCTGGAGACCCGGAGTTTTATTCCCACGCCGACACCGATCGAGGCGAAGCTTCGTGCCGCGAACGGCCGCCTCGAAGGACTGCTTCGCAATGTGGGGCCGGAGCGTGTGGAGGACGTCATCGTGCTGGCGGCAGGTGAGGCGGTCGGGCTCGGCAATCTCGGGCCAGGTGAGTCTCGCCCAGTCTCGCTGTCCCTCCCAACGACTCGGACCACCGGCGCCTGGCAGAACGGGACGCCCCCCTGGAGCGTCGTCGCGCCGAGTGGCATCGACGGTCGACGCCGTGCGGTCGTCGAGCGAGTGGTGCAGTCCCGTCGTGGCGCGGATGGCGAATCGACGGGCGGCGTGACCGTGCTTGCCTGGACCCGAGCGACGCCGCCGCGCCTACGGGTGAACGGCCAGCCCGCCGACGGCTCGGCCGATCGGCTGCTGCAACAAGCGGTGCCCATCGACTACGGCGAGCAGGCCGTCGTCATCCCGCCGGGCCTGCTCGGCCGAAGCATCCTCGACGGAGCGACGCTCGGCCGGGGGACGTCGTCCGCCTTCGTGGCGCGGGGGCCGATCGTCTTCCAGTACGATCTGCCGCCCGGTCTGTCGTTCTCGCGCCTCGACCGCCTCAGCATTCACCTCTCCCTGGCCGGGTCGGCCACGCGCCCGACCCCAGTTCCTGCGTCCAGGCCAGTTCCCACGTCCATGGCAATCGGGAGCCCGTCTCCCACCCCCGGATCCACGTCCAATCTGGGCCTGGCAGCATCAGCTACGCCCGGGATCGTCTTGCCGGGAGTCGCCACGCCGAGCGCTCCGGCCCGAGTGTCGGTCTACCGTTGGGCGGATCGCGTCTGGGTGGAAGTGACGGCGATCTCGGCAGGCGTAGCCGACGTGCCGTTTGGCTCCGCTTATCTGGACGGCGGCTCGCTTCGGGTGCGCCTGGAGCCGCAGGGCTCCGAGGTGACGGTGAACCAGCTCGACGTGTCGCTGGCAGGAGTGCGTGAATGAGCGGCGTGGCTCTCGAGGCGCGAGGATTGGCGAAAGCGTTTGGCGGCGTCCGGGCGGTTCGGGACTTCACACTCTCGGTACCCGCCGGTGCGATCTACGGGCTGATCGGGCCGAACGGGGCCGGCAAGACGACGTCGATGCGGATGCTCGCCACCCTCCTGCCGCCGAGCGCCGGCGATGCCTGGGTCGGCGGCGCGTCGATCCGCACCGAAGGCGAGGAGGTCCGTCGCCGGCTCGGCTACATGCCGGACTTCTTCGGCGTCTATCCCGAATTGAAGGTCTCAGAGTATCTCGACTTCTACGCCGCCTGTCATGGCGTGCCGCCCGACCGGCGCGCGCACGTCGCAGCCGACCTGCTGGAACTCGTCGATCTGGTCCACAAGCGGGACGCCTACGTCGAGGGGTTGTCGCGCGGGATGCAGCAGCGGCTCGGGCTGGCCCGCGCGCTCGTCCACGATCCGCCGGTGCTGCTGCTCGACGAGCCAGCCTCCGGCCTCGATCCGCGCGCTCGATTGGAGCTACGGGAGGTGGTCCGTGAGCTTGGACAGATGGGCAAGGCGATTCTGATCTCGTCGCACATCCTGGCCGAGCTTACGGACGTGTGCAGCCACATCGCCATCGTGGACGGTGGCCGTGTGCTGGTGGACGGCCCGCTCGACGAGGTCTCACGAAAGCTGCGCGGCGGCCGGAGCGTGCGGATTCAGGTGCTGGGTGAGGGTGAGCGCCTGCGCTACCTGCTGCTGACGACGCCGGGTGTCAACACAGTCGAGCTCGAACCGTTAGGTGGCCCGCCACACCAGCCCTTCACGATTGGCGCCACCGACGACGGTGCGAGCGGCGCCGGTTCACCCGGCGGCGGAGATGCACGGGCTGAGCGTGGCGACTCCAACCGCTCGCCGGCAATGGTGCGCTTCGTCCTCGACGGCGATGAGCGCACCCTCCAGACCTTACTGGCCGACCTTGTCCGCGCCGGCCTGCCCATCTACAGCTTCGCGCAGGAGGCGGTGCCGCTCGAGGCGATGTTCTTACAGGTGACCCACCGCCTCGGCGAGGAGCAAGAGGCTGAGGTCTCCGGGCAACCCAGGGAGGGCAGCGATGCGTGAGGCCCACGCCGCCGGGGCACCCGCCGCCGGGGCACCCGCTGCCGGAGCACCTGCTGCCGGAGCACCCGCTGCCGGGGCACCGGCCCGGGCGCATTCGTGGGCCGTCCGGCGCTGGTGCCCGCTCCAAGGGTCGCTCGCGAACCCTCTGGCGGGGAAAGAGCTCCTGGCACGGATGCGCGGGCCGCGCACGTTCATTGTCGCCACGCTCTTCTTGTTCCCGCTCGGTGGGCTTGCCCTGGGGCTCTACGCGCTCGCCGCGTCTGCGCCGGCCGGCGACCTGATGACCGGGCCGCCGATCGGCAAACTGTACTTCGCAGCGGTGAGCCTGCTCGAACTGGCGCTGATCTGCCTGCTCGCACCGGCCCTGTCAGCCGATCTTATCTCAGGCGAGCGCGAGCGACGGACGCTCGATCTGCTGCTTGTCACGCCGTTGTCGCGTCGACAGATTATTCTCGGTAAGCTGGCGTCCGCGCTGGGGTCGGTAACGCTGCTGATCGTGCTGGCGCTACCGATCCAGGCATTGGCGGTAGTCCTCGGTGGGATCGGGGTGGAGGACCTGGTCGTCGGGCTGCTGATCCTGGTGCTGACGGCCGTCACCTACGGGTGTGTCGGGCTGTTCTGGTCGGCCCGGCTCCGGACGACTCGGGCGTCTGTCTTGATGGCGTACGCGACCACGCTCCTAGGGGTCGTCGGACTGCCGCTGGTGCTCTTCCTGGCGCTCGTTGGGATGCAGTTCGTCGGAACCGCGTCGTACTGGCGCTCATGGCCGGTCCTGGCACCTTCCACGGGTGACGCCGGAGTGAGCGCGACGCCGATGGACGCTCAGATTGCCGTGACGGCGAGTCAGTTGGTCGTCGCGACAAACCCGCCCCTGACGGCGCTGTTCAGCGCCTACACCCTCGCGGAACAAAGGCCGCTCGTGTTCGTACAGCAGGCGGGTAGCGTCGACGTGACACTCGTCGCACCCTGGCTGCTCTTCGCTGGCGTTCACCTACTGGCGGTCGGCGGGCTCATCTGGCTGACCAGCCGGGCGCTCCGCCGCTCCGGCTGACGCCGCTCCGGCTGACGCCGCTCCGCCCTCAGCCTCCGAGCGTATGCAGCCGCCACTTGGAGGAACGGGGACGCGCGGGCCTCACTGCCGCCGCTACCGTGCGTCAAGCCCTCTGCTACGGGGAGCGAGACGACATGAAGCGCGGCCCTCGTCCAGTAGCGGACGAGGGCCGCGCTTCATGAGCCATAGAGCTGTGCCTTCGGGCCGACCCAGACGGGTCGGCCCGAAGGGTTATGGTGAAGAGCTTACGGGCGCGTCACCGCCGCCGCGGCATCCGCCCGGCCGTATCCAAGCTGGAAGCCTGGCCGGTCACGCAGGCCGTTCTCCGCGTCGATGTCGTCCGCCTGACGCGTCACGCGCAGGTTGACCAGCGGCCACGGTGCGCGCGGAAACGCCGAGGTGACCAGCGCCGTCTCGCCCGAGACCAGCGCCGCCGCATACGACGTGCCCGAGCCGATGCCATACTGGCCGTTCCGGTACGAGGACACGACGTTCACGCCGGGCGCTGCCACGCCGGCATCGCGGCCGTAGTTCGAGAAGGTGGCCCGCACGTCGTTCTGGTCCGTCGCGACGACTGAGATCACGCCCGGGTAGTCGGCCGGGAAGACGGCCGGGTTGGACTCACCCTCATTGCCGTAGGAGGCGACGATGGCCGCGCCGTGCTGCCGCGCGTAGGCTACAGCCTCACGCAGCGCCCGTGAGTTCTCACTGGTGCTAAGGCTCAGGTTGATGACGTCGGCGCCGGCCTTCGCGGCTCGGCGGATACCCTCGGCGACGATGCCAGTGCTGCCGCGCCCGTCCTCGTTGAGGACGCGAACCGGCAGAACCTTCGCCTGCGGCGCGACGCGCAGCACCAGACCTGCCACGAACGTCCCGTGGCCGGCCGAAGCGCCGTTCGTCGGCACGTTGGTCATCGGGCTGGCCGGGACGAGATCGATCGCCGGCAGTGTCCGACCCGCCAGCACCTCGTGGGCGACGTCAATCTGGGTGTCGACGACCGCCACGACTGCCCCCTGGCCCTTCGTCTTGGACCAGGCTGGCGCGACACTCATCTTCGTTGCGGCGTACTGCCCCTCGTAGCGTGCCTTACCGTTCGAGATGACTCGCGTGCAGCGCTGGTCCGAACTCGAATCGTCCGCTGCCGAGACCGGCGGCTGCACCCCGGCCGGAGGCGGCGGGCAGTACGGATCGGAGCTCGAGTCATCCGTGGCGCGCGGATCCTTCGCCGGCGCGTTCGTCTCGAACCAGGCAAGCGTCGGCCGCGCGGCTCGCAGGTCCGCGTTCATGGCTGACGTCGTCGCGGCAATCGACGTCGTCCAGACGACGCCGGCTGTGCTGTCGGTGAAGGCGAAGAGCGTTCGCGTGCCGAACGCCCGATCGACGTCAGCGAGGGTCTTGCCCGCGACTGGCTGGACGGTAATCTCACCAGCGCTATCGGCGGCAGCCGGCAACGGGCTGCCGATCAGGGTGCTCAGTGCGAGCACCAGGACCGCCGCGATCTGCCAGGGCAGCGCGACACGGCTTCCCCACTTCTTCATGCGCTTCATCTCCCTGCATGTCCCTGACCCGGCGCCGCAAACTCCTGGCGGGCCCACCCAGCCCGTTCCCCCAGCTTTCCGACACCGGTCGCTTACACGGCCCGACGCACCCACGTCGGGCCGGCTACGTGCCCATCTTCAGTTCCGGAAGTCGACCGGGGCGCACTCGACGACTTGATCGGCGGTGATGATCTCCATGGAGTACGACCCGACTGGCACATCGAGAAGCCGGAACTCTCCCTCGTCATCGGTCGAGGTATCGAGCTGGCCGCCCGGCCCATCGAGGCGGGCCGCCACAGCCGCGACCGGCATCCCTTCGAGCAGAACCTGCCCGAGCACCTTCAGGTGCTCCGCCTTCCCACCGGCGGACACCTGGAGGGTGATCTCGAAGTCCTCCGCCGCGAACAGCAAGCTCCGGCTGCGCTGGCTCACCGCTCGCACGCCGACCGGTAGCGCCTGCGCACGCGTGTCGTAGACCAATGCGGCCAGCACTCGCCGCAACCCATCGAGCGGGCCAGCCTCATCCGGTGCATCCCAGGCGTCACCCATACGCCGCGCCTTCTCGTCGCTGGCCTCGGAGGTGGCAGGCAGGCCCTCAGTGGCGATCCAGGCCCCAATCGCCTCGACGTCGGCGTCGTCGAGGTGGCCTTCGGCTAGCTCGACGAGGACGAGCGGCGGCACGCCGCTGCCCTCGGCTCCCTGGCCGCGCCCGGGGCTACGCTGTTGCTCCATCTAGCTCCCTCCTCGTCCCCGACGCGCTTCATCTCGAGCGCCGGGGCGTCTGCCGCGGCCCTCGCACGCGAATCGTTCGCGAGGGAGGAACCGTCAGCCGGTGGCCTATGGGTCACGATCAGCCGACCGCAACCCCCGAGCGGACGTTCACGGCGCCGACCATACTCTCTCCGGAGATATCGGCGGCCGTGAGGTGGCGTTCCAGAAAATCGGCGATCCGTGGGTACGCGTCGAGGCGGTTTCGGAGCTTGACGACTCCATGCCCCTCATCTTCGTAGCGGAGGTACTCCACCGGGTGCGCACGCTGGCGCAGGCTCTCGACGATCTGCTCGGCCTCGCTTATCGGGACACGTGGATCGTTGGCGCCGTGGATCACCAGGAGGGGCGCCTTGATTCGTTCCACCCGGTGGATCGGCGAGATCGCCTCGAGAAGCGCCCGGTCCCGCTCCAACGAGCCGTACTCCGACTCTCGGAGGTGGCGGCGCCAGGGGCCGGTGTTTTCGAGGAAAGTGACGAAATTGGCGATCCCGACGATGTCGACGCCAGCCGCCCACAGTTCCGGATAGGTCGTCAGCGCCGCGAGCACCATGAACCCACCGTAGCTCCCGCCCATCACGCCGATCCGGGCCGAGTCGGCCAGCCCGGCCTCGACGGCCCAGCGCGCGCCGGCCGCAAGGTCCGCGACCGAGTCCATCCGCCGCTCGACGTCGTCGAGGTGAACGTAGGCGTTGCCGTACCCGGAACTGCCGCGCACGTTCGGCGCGACGACGGCGAAGCCGCATTGCACGAGGTATTGGATGACCGCGTTGTAGCCCGGTCGAATCTGGGACTCCGGGCCGCCGTGGACGTAGAACAAGGTCGGACGGGGCGTGCCGCTGCAGCCGTGCGGACGGTAGACGAAGGCCGGAATCGCCCGTCCGTCGAAAGTCGGGTAGTGAACGAGCGTGGCCGGCGCCAGATCCTCCGACTCCAGCCCGGCCATCCAGGTCCGCGTGACCCGCTCGACGGCCCCACTCTGGGGATCCGCGAGGAGCACCCCAGCCGGTCGCGTCGCCACCGATACGGTCAGCGCCACTCGCGACGCATCTGGCGTCCAGGCGAAGGTCGGCGTCCATTTCTGGGAGTCGTACGCCTGTCCGGGTGGAATGTCGAGCCGAACGGCGCTCCCGTCCGTCAGGTCATGGACCCAGGCTTCGGAGAAGCCATCGGCGTTCACCTCGCAGGCCAGCCGCCGGCCGTCTGGTGCGAGCGCGAAGTCGTTGACGTCCCACCCGGCCTCGACGACTGGCCGCGAGCGGCCCGTCTCCACGTCGAGCGCGACGATTGCCAGGAAGTCACGGCCTCGGTCGGAGACGCAGAGCACTGCTCGTCCATCTCGGGACCAGCACGGACGGGCGTAGCGCGTGGGACCGCCGCGTTCGGTCAGCGTCCTGACCGCGCCGGTCGCCACGTCAAGCAGCAGCAGGGCATGGTCGAACGGCGTGAAGACCTGCTGAACGATCGTCCAGCGGCCATCTGGCGAGAACGGGCCGGCGTAGAACGTGCCGTCATGGCGGTACAGCACCCGCCGCTCGCCGCTCTCGACGTCGAGCAGCGAGACGTCGAAGAAACGCGGATCGCGGTCGTTCGCCGAGAAGGCCATCGTCCGGCCGTCCGGATGCCAGCCGCCGAAAGTATGGATGGTGCGTGGAGCATCGGTCAGCAGGCGCGGCTGCGCACCTGGGCGATCGAGCAGATGAAACTGCGTTCGCTCGTCACCGCCGACGTCGGCCGCGACCACGAGCCGGCCAGGGCGCGGCGAGGGGTACGCCGCCGTCACCCGATCCAACCCTGCCGTTAGCGGCTCAGGCCACGCGGCAGGCACGCCGAGCGGGAGCGACCACAACTGTTGGGCGCCGCTCAGGTCAGACAGGAAGTAGAGCCGGTCGCCGCCGGCGTCGAACGTCGGGGCGTAGGCTGCCCGCGCGCTCAGGAACCGATCGAACCCGTATCGCAACCGCATCTCCTACCGACTCAGTCCCGAGCGGCGCGGCGCATCCCGCCGCCGCCCACCACGACGAAGGGTGCCCAGTAGAGCGGGTGGTCGTACTCCTTGCGAAGCTGGAGCGTGGCCGCCCGCAGCGCCGAGCCGGGCTCGGCGCCCTTCCGGATCTCGGCGTAGAACAGGGCCATCAATCTGGCGGTGCTTTCGTCGCTCACCGTCCAGAGGCTTGCGACGACGGTCGAGCAACCTGCTCCGAGCAGGCCGCGCGTCAGCCCCAACACTTCGTCACCCACCGTCACGCCCCCGACTCCGGTTTCGCAGGCTGAGAGCGTCACCAGTTGTGCGCCGCGCGCCATCTCAGCTAGATCGGCCACCGTCAGCCAGGCATCGGCGAGCTTCACCGAGGAGAAGGTCGGATTGTCCTCCCGGAACACTCCGTGCGTCGCGAGATGAAGCGCGTCGAAGGTGCCTGTGCGTCGTTCGAGCGCGCGGCGGGTGGCCTTCGCGCCGGCCAGCACCTGGGCACCTGGCCAGGCCGCCAGGACAGCCTCAATCTCGTTCGCGACCCACGGTAAGCCCGGATCGTCCACACCTGCTACGACCAGGCGGTCGCCGAGCGAGCGGGTCGTCCGCAGACAGGCTTGATAGACCCCGGCGCTCGGCGCGTAGGTTACTGTCAGGCGCTCGTCCAGGTAGCCGCTTCCGTCGCGGAACGCATGGAACGGCAGGCCGTGGAGCGGTCCGTGCGGCACGACCACCAGCTGCTGGCGCCCGGCCAGATCTGGCTCGAGCGGCGCAACGATTGTCTGCCACAACTGATTGAGCACCCGGTCCATGCCGCGCCGCAGGGTGTCGATGTTGGCGCGGAGGTACTCCGTCCCGAGTGCGATCTTGTTGATCTGGAAACCCAGGCGGTCGACGAGCCGCACCACGTCGTCGACGCTGCCCAGGCGCCGCAGGACGATGGCGTCATCCGTACGGATGAACGCCAGGAGGTCGTCTGCGACGGTATAGAACTCGACCAGCACGACGCCGCTCGGCAATCTCAGGTCGGCCAGGTCGCCGCTATCCAGCACGAACGATTCGTTCCGTTCGGCCCGAACGGCCAGTTGGAGCTCGCGGGTAGCGCTCGCGAACTCTTGCTCCAACGCGGTGATCTGGCTGTGCTGCCCGGAGCGCGTCATGGTATCGGCGGAGGGCGTCGCATCGGCAGCGTAGGCCACGCTGTAGGCATGATTGAGGCGGGTCCGGATGTCGCGGACACGGCGCGTCAGCTTCTCGACGCGCGAGGTCCGTCCACGGGTCGTCGATCCCTCGCCCGCCAGCAGTTCTTCGAGCAGCGTTCGCGACTTCGACCGTTCGACGTAGCGATACGCCTCGGCCACCGCCTCAGCCGCCGCCTCAGGCGTTTCGGCATCTTCATCGCGGATCAGCAGCCCGACGACCCGCTCGTACAAGTCGGCCTTGTCGGCCAGGAAGGAGAGCTTCAGATCGTCAGCCAGCGCCCGCGCCCGGACCGCTTCGAGGTAGTCGATGGCTCGCCGATAGCTCTCGACAGCGGCGTCCGGCTGGTCCGCTTCGACCAGTTCGCCAACGGCTGCGTGCGCCTGGAACAGCAGGTGATCGGCGCCCAGTGCGGTCGCCGTGGTGAGCGCCTGCTCGTACCGCGCGAGCGCCTCGGATGGCGTGTCGAGCCGTCGCCAGATACTCCCCTCGATCAGCCGGCCGATCGCCGCCCGGTCGACAGCGCCGGCCTCTTCGAGCTGACGGATCGCCGCCTGACACTCGGCGAGCGCCCGCCGCAGCGCGTCGGACGGGTCGATGCTCCCCGTGGCGGTGCCGTCGCCCGGATGGGACGCGCCGTCGGCCTCGAGTCCGGCGTCCGCGACGTCGTCAGCCTCGGCACTGGCCTCGGCACTGGCCTCGGCACTGGCCTCAGCACCGGCCGCCGTGAGCCGCGCCTGGTGGAGCCGTGTGACTGCTTCCCAGACCCGGTTCCCCATCCGCTGGAAGATCTCGTGAGCCTCGTCGATCCGCCGTCGGGCCAGCGCAATCTCGCCGTTCGACTCCGCGAGGCCGGCCGCCGCAAACAGCGCCTGCCCCAGCTCGAACGGCATCCCCAGCTCACGCATGCCGCGAATCGCCCGCTCGGCAGCAGCCGCCGACTCCTCGCGGAGATTCAGTGCCACTGAGGTGGGCAGCAACTGGAGATCGACAAGTTTGACGCCCCGGTCGATCCCGAGCGCCTCGTCGATCCGCCGCGCCTCGGACAGCGCCTGGAGTGCTCGGCCGTAATCGCCCCGCCGATACGACAGAATGCCGATGTTCAGCAGTGTCCGCGCGACCTCCGCTTCGAGGCCAAGGAGCCGCCGGATCCGCTCGGCGGCACGCAACGACACGATGGCATCCTCGTACCGCCCCAGATCGACGAGGACGTTACCGGTGTTCTGCTCCACGTCGGCCAGCGACGACCGCTCGCCGAGCCGCCGAAACACGATACGCGCCTCACGGTACATCCGTAGCGCATCTTGTAGCCGCCCGACCGCTCGGTAGACGGTGCCGAGGTTATTGGCCTGCTTAGCGGCCTGGAGGTCGTCACCCTGGGCGAGGAAGTAGGCGCGCGTCCGCTCGGCAAGCTCGATCGACTCGGCGTAGCGGCCGGTGTAGCGGAGCGCACCGGCGTGCCCGACCTGGGTCCGCGCCGCTTCGGTCTCGAGGGCGAGCGCACGGAAGCGCTGCTCGGCCTCCTCGTACTCCGCGAGTGCCTGCTCGTAGTTGCCGAGGAATCGGAGCGCATGCGCGTGCGAGCGCAACGCCCGCGCATACCCTTCGTCAGAGGTGCCACCGTCAGAGCCGCCGCCGTCAGAGCCGCCGTCGCGCTCGCTGGTCAGCCACGTCTCAGCGGCCGCAAGCGCGGCGCGCGGATCGGCGCGATTGAGCCGATCGATCTCGGCCGCCCGCTCCTGCCAGCGAAGGAGCCGCTCGGCCATCTCGACCGCCACGGCACCGGCTGTCGTCACGATATCCTCGCCCGGGACCGTCTCGCAGGGGACCATCCCGGAGCCATCTCACACGCCGAGCCCACGTTGCATGTACGCGCGCCCGCTCGCCCCGGCCCGGCCGTTCCCCGAGGGGCCTGACGTCGACCGAGCGACGCCCCGGCCGGCCCAACGGCGTCACCGAGCCTGCGCCGCACCGTCGTTCGGAGCCGTGGCTCACGTGCGCCGGTGTGCCATGTTTCTGGAACGATCACGCCTCGGCGCCCTCCGCATTGCCTACAACGGTGGCCAGACGAGGGAAGTGACGGCTCGGAGGCACGATGGAGCCGACCCACACGGGCCATTCATCGCGAGCCTCAACCGCACGGAAACCACCACCCATCACTCTCGGCCCCCGCTACCACGTTGCAGCCATCGAGGGGCAGTAAGACTGCCTGTTTGGAGACGGTGCCTGTCGTGGAGATGGCTCGCGCGACGATTGCACGCTCGAAGCTGCTTGCGGCCGGCGCGAGACCGTTCGTTCGGTCGCCGCGCTGGCTGCTGGCTACTCTCGGCGGGAGCCTTCTGATGGGTGTCCTGGCGGCGGCCTCCGCGAGCACGCTCGTCGCTAGATCGTTCGAGACGGCGCCACTGCCCTGGCCGAGCACGACCCTCATGAACGCGCTCATCGTCCTGGCCCTGGTAGCGGCACTGCTGGCCGGCGCAGCGGGGGTGCTGCTTGTGGTCCGCGCCCGCACGGCCAGAGTCGAGCACGCCAACCGCGAACTTGCCGATCGAGCTGAGGCGTTGCGCCAGAACGAGGAGCGGTACCGCTCTCTCGTGCTGCACACCTCTGACGTCATCGTCGTGGTCGACGACGCTGGCATGGTCGAGTACCAGAGCCCCTCGACGGAACGGGTCTGGGGTTACGCGTTCACCACGCTTCGCGGCACGTCGGTCTTCGCGCTCGTCCACCCCGACGACGCTCAGATCGCGACGAACCTCTTCCGGCAAGTGCTCGAGAGCCCCCGCCTCGGCATGGCAGCCGAACTGCGGCTTCAGCTTGCCGACAACGCGTGGTACTACTTCGAAGTCATTGCGACGAACCTGCTCAAAGACCCGAAGCTGCACGGCATCGTGATGACCTTCCGCGACATCAGTGAGCGGAAGGAAGTGGAGCAGTTGCTGTCGTATCAGGCCTTCCACGATTCCCTGACCGATCTGCCGAACCGCGCCCTCTTCATCGACCGGCTGGAGCACGCGCTCGCGCGCGCGTCCCGGCGAGGTGAGTCGGTCGCCGTGCTGTTCGTCGACCTCGATCACTTCAAGCTCGTCAACGACAGTCTGGGTCACTCAACCGGGGACCGGCTGCTCGTCGCCGTCGCCGATCGGATCCGAGCCTGCCTGCGTCGCGAGGACACGGCCGCACGCCTCGGAGGCGACGAGTTCGCGATCCTCCTCGAAGACGTAGACGGCCTCGATCGGTCGGTGCAATTAGCGGATCGGATCCAACAGCAGTTGACCCGGCCGTTCTCGCTCGGGGAGCACGAGTTCTTCGTCAGCGCGAGCGTCGGCGTCGTCCTCAGCGACGCGAGCTACGACCGTGCTGGTGATCTCCTCCGCGACGCCGACCTGGCGATGTACCGGGCCAAGGCGAACGGGCGCGGCCGGCACGAAGTGTTCGATCACAGCATGAACGCTCGGATCGCCGAGCGCCTGACGCTCGAGACGAGCCTACGGCGCGCGATCGAGCGCAACGAACTACGGGTCCACTACCAGCCAATCGTCGCGCTGGAGGACGGCGCCATCAGCGGCTTCGAGGCGTTGCTACGTTGGGAGCACCCTCAGCGCGGGCTGATCCCGCCCGGCGAGTTCATCCCGCTCGCCGAAGAGACCGGCCTGATCCTGCCCATCGGCCGCTGGGTACTCGAGGAGTCCTGCCGTCAGGTCACCGAGTGGCAGGCCCGGTTTGGCGAACGGCCCTTGACGCTCGCCGTGAACATCTCCGCCCGTCAGCTTCAAGACCCTGGCCTCGTCGATACCGTCGCGGCCATCCTGCGCGACACCGGATTTCCGCCAGCCAACCTCAAGCTCGAGATCACCGAGAGCATCATGATTCAGGACGTCGACCGGACTATCGAGAAGCTCCGCCAGTTGGATGCCCTGGCCATCGACATCGCACTGGACGACTTCGGCACTGGCTACTCGTCGCTGTCCTATCTGCGGCGGTTGCCCGTCGCCGTCCTCAAGCTCGACCGCTCGTTCGTCAGCCGGCTCGGTCAGGACCGCAAGGACGAGGCGATCATTCGCGCCGTCGTCACGCTCTCGCGCGACCTTGGCCTTCAGGTGGTCGGGGAGGGCGTTGAGACGTCCGAGCAGATGCGCGAGCTATGGAAGCTGGGCTGCCACTATGCGCAGGGCTACTTCTTCAGCAAGCCGCTGCCAGGCAAAGCCGCCGAAGAACTGGTGGTCAAGGCCGCAGGCTCGGCCTTCAGTCTGATCGACGCGCGCCGCATCGCCTGAGCCCGGGCCCGCTGCGCGTGCCCAGCGCGACAAAACCGGCCGTTCCAGACGGTCACAAATGGCCCGCCGGGATCGTTCGACCAAGTAGACGTGCGCGGACTCCAGGTCCGCCCGACTCCCCGCCGCGCCCGCTCACGGCACAGATGCCGGCGCCGCTCGGGAGCAGCCGACAGCCGGGACCACCCCGGGGAGGAGTGAGGACGCATGATGACAGTCCCCCTGAGCCGTCGATTCGCCCGATTCGTGCTCGCGCTGGCCGCCACGGCACTCGTCGTCGCCGGCTGCACGCCGGCCGCGCCGTCGACGCCATCTGGCGCGCAGGGCGTTGGCGAGCGCACGGCAGCCAATGTGCCGTCGCCCGGCGGCCGTGTCGTCGTCGGCTCGTTCGCCGACGCGAAGGTACTGAACCCGGTGCTCAGCACCGACGTCTCCTCGGCCGAGGTCTGGAACCGGATCTACGCCTCCTTGATCCAGGTGGATCGGACCACGGCCCAGCCGAAGCCGTACCTCGCCCAGTCATTCACGGCCGGCGAGGACGGCAAGAGCCTGAGCTTCGTCCTGCGCGATGGCCTGACCTGGAGCGACGGTTCGCCGCTGACCGGTGACGACGTGCGGTTCACGGCCGAAGCAGTGATGCGAAGCAAGAAGAGCGCCCGGAAAAGCATCTTTCAGAGCATCACCGGCGCGCGGGACTACGCCGAAGGGAAGGCCGAGACGATCTCCGGCATCGTGGTGGACGGCAAGACTGTCACCTTCCAACTCGAGAAGGTCTCCTGTCCGTCCCTGACCGACATCGGCCTGTTCGGGATCATCCCGAAGAGCGTCTTCGGCAAGTACCTCGACCCGAAGGACGCCAGTCGCAACCTCGACGAAGCGGCGGAGAACGCGGCCCCGCCGCTCGCCAGCGGTCCGTTCGTCTTCAAGGAGTGGCGCCCGAACGACCAGATCGTGCTGGCTCGAAACGACCACTATGCGCTCGGGCGCGTCATGCTCGACGAGTGGGTGTACAAGATCCTGCCGGACGCGACGGCACTCGCTGCTGCCCTCAAGACCGGCGAGGTCGACGTCGCCCGTGCCGAGGCCAAGGATCTCGAAGACCTGAAGCGCTCCGAGAACCTGACGCTTCACCCCTACCTGGCACCTGGTTACACCTACATCGCCTGGAATCAAATGCGCGGCGGCAAGGAGTTCTTCCAGAGCGTCGCGATTCGCCAGGCGCTCGCCTACGGCCTGAACGTCGATCGGGTGGTAGAGCGGGTGCTCTACGGCGAGGGCCAGCGGATGCTCGCCCACACGCCGCCCACCTCCTGGGCCTACGACGCCGAGGGCATGAACTCGTACGCCTACAACCCTCAGAAGGCCCGCGACCTGATCGAGTCCGAGGGTTGGACGCGCGGTCCGGATGGCATCTACCAGAAGGACGGCCAGAAGCTCGAATTCACGCTCGTCACGAACTCCGGCAGCAAGACGCGCGAGGCGCTGCTCCAGATCGCCGTCGAGCAGTACCGCGAGATCGGCGTCAACGTCATCCCCCGCACCGAGTCCTTCGAGGCCCTCACCGATCGGGTCAACAAGTCGAAGGATCCCGTCTACGGCGAGCAGGGCGGGCGTGACTATGACGCCGCTATCCTCGGCTGGTCGCTCGGGCCGGATCCGGAGGCGTTCGCGACCTGGCACTCGAGCCAGGTGAAGGGTGGCATGAATCAGGTCGGTCTGCAAGACGAGCAGATCGACCGCGCGCTGGAAGCCGGCCGGTCGGTGTGCGGCCTCGAGCAGCGGCGCGAGGCGTACAAGACGCTCAATCTCCGCCTGAATGAGCTTCAGCCG
Source organism: Chloroflexota bacterium (assembly GCA_020845495.1). The sequence goes on along the minus strand of JADLFM010000023.1, from coordinate 30,074 downwards.
TACAACTTCGGCTTCGCGGCCAACACCCTGCTATTCGTGAATGAGCGGGTGCAGGCGGTCGAGCCGGGGCCGTTCCCGAACGTCTACAACGGCTACCTCTGGAACGTCGACCAGTGGTGGGTGAAGTAGTCTCCCCTCACTCCGGCCCCCCTCTCACGTGTGGGAGTGGGGCCGGAGGTCCGTTGCGACTATGAGCGGCTTCATCATCCGCCGGACACTCCAGGCGATCCCGGCCTTCGTCGGGATCACCCTGCTGACGTTCGCCCTGATGCGTGCTGCGCCGGGCGATCCGCTGACCATGATGCTCGCCGGCGCGAACGACTTGACGGCCGAGGATCTGGCCGCCGTTCGAGCCGCCTACGGCCTCGACCGGCCAGTGCCGCTCCAGTATCTGGACTGGCTCGGACGAGCGGTGCGCGGCGACTTCGGCCAGTCAATCCTCTACCGCCGGCCAGTGCTTCAGATGATCGGAGCGGCCCTTCCGAATACCCTTCAGCTTTCGGCGCTGTCGCTGCTGCTGGCGCTCGGCATCGGGCTGCCACTCGGGGCACTGGCCGCCCGCTACCGAGGCTCGGCGCTCGATCAGGCGGTTCGAGTGTTGAGCGTTGTGGGCCACGCCGTGCCGCCGTTCTGGCTCGGCCTGCTCTTCATCCTGGTGCTCTCGGTTCACCTTCGCTGGTTCCCGGTCGGCGGGATGCTGAGCGTCGGTGCGAGCATCTGGGACGTCCCCGACCGTCTGGCGCACCTGATCGGGCCGGTCCTGGTGCTCGGGCTTGGGGGCGTTGCGAGCTACGCCCGCTACATGCGTACCGAACTGCTGGACGTGCTGGCCCAGGACTTCGTCCGAGTCGCCCGCTCCAAGGGGCTGCGCGAACGGGCCGTGCTCTCACGGCATGCCCTTCGGAACGCGCTGCTGCCAATCGTGACGTCGCTCGGCGGCCTGCTCGCCTACCTCGTCTCCGGATCGGTTGTGGTGGAGCAGGTGTTCGCCTGGCCGGGCATGGGGCGGCTGACCTACGAGGCGGCACGCGGCAAAGACTATCCGGTCGTGATGGCGGTGGTCGTCATCTCGAGCGCGCTCGTACTCGCGAGCTACATCCTGCGCGATGTCGCCTACGCCTTCGCCGACCCGCGCGTGCGGCACTCTTGATGGAGCGAAGCGACTGATGGAAGGAGCCTGGCGGTGGAGGGAGTCTGGTGATGGAGCGAGGCGCTTGATGGCCGTCGCCCCTGCCTCGCCCGATCGCAGCCACGTCCACTCCCTCGGTCGCACCGTCCCCTTGCCGGCGGTGCAGGCGGGAGCGGCGAATAGCGCTCCCTTGCACGCCCCACTCGCACCTCCAGGTCTGCTCGGCGATGCCCTTTGGCGTCTGCTCCGTGACCGGCTGAGCGTCGCTGCCGGCCTGCTACTGCTCGCGCTAGGCGTGCTCGCGCTGGGGGCCGATCTCCTCGCGGCACACCTCTTCCAGGTCAGCCCGACGAAGCAGGATCTGCTGAACAATTACGCCCGCCCGACCCTCGCAGCACCGGCCCTCTGGCTCGGGACCGACGACCTCGGCCGGAGCCAGATCGTCCGGCTGCTCTATGCCGCGCGGATCTCCCTGGGTGTGGGCATCGGCGCGGCGCTCGTGAGCCTGACCCTCGGCGTCTGGCTCGGGTTGGCGGCCGGCTATGCGCGCGGCCCCCTCGACGACGCTATCCAGGCACTGATCGGCACGTTCAAGGCCGTTCCGTCCTTATTTCTGCTTCTACTCGTCGCCACCCTGTTCGAGCCAGGCGCCCTGACGCTCGTCCTGGTGATCGGACTGCTGTCCTGGCCAAGCGTCGCGCTCTTCGTGCGGGGTCAGACGCTCTCCCTGCGCGAGCGGGAGTACGTCTCGGCCGCTCGTGCTGCCGGCGCGTCGAGCTCCCGGCTGATGCTTCGACACATCCTCCCGAACGTCCTCCCGCTCGTCGTGGTCCTGGCCGCCGCCGACGTCGGGACCGCCATCCTCACCGAGTCAGCGCTCTCGTTCCTCGGGCTGGGGATCATGCCGCCAACCCCCTCCTGGGGCAACATGCTCACTAACGCGGCGGCGAACCTCGCGCGCGGCCCCTGGTTGGTTTATGGCCCCGGCGCAGCGATCTTCGTGACCGTGCTGGCGCTCTACCTGCTCGGCGATGGCCTCCGCGATGCCCTCGACCCAACCCTGCGCTGACCGTTTCGGGTCACGGGGCACGGTCGGATCGCGGCGCAGTCAACGCGCCCACACGAGCGCAGTCAACGCGCCCACACGAGCGCAGACGAGCGGTGCTTAGGGCGCCATACCGACCGGCCCAGCCAGCATCAGCGGCTCCCCCACCACGACGCGGTTTTCAACCAGCCCGGGCCTCAAGCAGGCCGACACAGAACAGTACTTCTCTTCCGCCAGTGCGACGATGCGTTCCAGGTTCGGGCGCTTCAGCCCAGCGCCGCGAAAGGTGTGCTCAACCACGATCCGGGTGAAGGGATGCGGCATCTCTGGATCTCGCTCGCCGTGCATGTCGATCTGGTAGCTCGCGACCGCGATCCGCTGCTTGGCAAGAGTTTTGACCACCATCGTCGCCATACAGGCGCCGAGCGAGTGAAGCAGGATCTCGAGCGGCTTGAACCCCTCGCCTCGGCCGCCCTCATCGGAGGGTTGATCGATGCGGAGCGTCGCCCCGCCCATCCCATCGGCTCCGAACGCCACGCCGTTCACCCAGCGTAGCGTCGCATCCATACCTGGAAACGTAGCCGCCTCGCTCACCATACCGTTGCCCTCTGCCATGACGTCCATCCTTTCCAGAGTTCCCGACTTCGCATATCCTGGTCGTGGGTTCAGCACAGCCCATACGCATGCCACATCCTCTGGATGAGCGTAACCTAGTATACCCCTACCTGGTATTGCCATGTGTCCTGAGAATCCGTGACATTCGACCCGGTCGTCAGATGCCCTCGGGCTCTCGTCCGCCGATACCGGCATCTGCCGAAGTGGCCGCAAGCAGCAGCGGTGCGCCGCTACGCGGGCCATAACGGGGCACAGGCAGCTATCTTCTGCCGGCCGGCCTATCATCGAGGGACGGCGACGTGGCGGCGCCAGGCCACCGCCCGCCTCGGCGCCGCCGACGCGGGAAAGGATGATCGATGACCCTGCTCGACGAGGTCTGGGCGTACGTCGACACGCACGCCGATGAGATGCTGACCCAACTCGAGACGCTCGTGCGCCAGCCGAGCATCAGCGCGCAGGACGTGGGCGTCAAGGAGTGTGCCGCGCTTCTGGCCGAGATGATGCGGGCTGACGGCATCGACACCCGGGTGATGCCAACCGCCGGTCAGCCGGTCGTCGTCGGGACGGGCATGCGCGTGCCGGGCGCTCCAACCGCGCTCGTCTATGGCCACTACGACGTACAGCCAGTCGACCCACTCGATGCCTGGGAGAGCCCGCCCTTCGAGCCGACCATCCGCAACGGCCGGCTCTACGGGCGCGGCACCGGCGACAACAAGGGCCAGCTCCTCGCGCAGATTCTGGCGTACCGCGCCTGGGCCGCAGTGGCCGGCCGCCCGCCTCTCAACCTGACCTTCATCTTCGAGGGCGAGGAGGAGAGCACCAGTCCGAACCTGGCCCAGTTCTGCCGCGAGCAGCGCGACCTGCTCGCCGCCGACGTGGTGTATACCTCGGACGGCCCGGTCCACGAGAGCGGGCGTCAGACGCTCTCGCTCGGCGTGCGCGGCGTGTTGTCGATCGAGTTGGAAGCTCGCGGCGCGCGGCGCGACTACCACTCCGGTCACGGCGGCAATCTGCTCCCGAACCCGGCCTGGGAGCTAGTCCATCTCCTCGCTACCATGAAGGCGCCAGACGGCCGCATCACGATCGAGGGCTTCGAGGATGACGTCCGCCCGATTGGCCGCGAGGAGCGTCAGGCCGTCGAGGCGCTGCCGCTCGACCTGCCCGCCTATCTCAGCGAGCACGGCGTCGAGCGGCTGGTGGCGCACCCGGCTGACGACTTCTTCGACCGGATCATGTTCCACCCGACCATCAACATTGCGGGGCTGGCCTCGGGCTACGCTGGCACGGGCACCAAGACGATCATCCCTTCACGCGCCGTCGCCAAGATCGACATGCGGCTCGTCGTCGATCAGCGGGCCGACGACATCTACGCGAAGGTCGTGCGCCACGTCGAGCGGCACGCACCTGGCGTAGCCGTACGCCGCCTCGGCTCGATGGAGCCGTCGCGGACGCCGGTCGGCGACCCGTACGTGCAGATCGTGGCACGGGCGGTCCAGCGCGCGTGCGGTGATGCGCCGCTGATTTTCCCGTCCTCAGGCGGTAGCCTGCCTGACTACGCTTTCACTCGCGATCTCGGGCTGCCGCTGGTGAAGGTGCCGTACGCCAACCCTGACGAAGCCAACCACGCCCCAAACGAGAACCTGGAGTTGTCGCGCTTCTACGGCGGCATCAAGATCGCAGCATCGGTCTACGAGGCGCTCGCCGAGGCATGAGGAATCAGCAATCAACGCTCACCTGTCAGACGGTGGGCCTCACCTGGTTGCTGAAGCGCCACTCCCGCCCGCTGAGAGCTGAGCGCTCGTCACCCGCTCACGACGTTCGCGGGCTGTCCGCGCAGGAAGGCATGGATGTTCTCGATGGTGGTGTCAAGGATGCGGTGCACGGCCTCCACGCTGTTAAAGGCGATGTGGGGTGTCAGCACCACGTTCTCGCGGCGCTGGAGCAGATGGACGCGCATGGCGGCCCGCAACTGCTCCTCGGCGCCGCCGGCAGCCAGCAACTGCTCTTCCCGCTCCATCACGTCCTCGCCCTCGAAGACGTCCAGACCGGCGCCGCCCAGGATGCCCTCGTCGAGCGCCCAGAGCAGCGCGTCGGTATCCACCAGCGCCCCGCGCGCCGTGTTGATCAGCAACGCGCCGCGCTTCACCTTCGCCAGCCGCTCACGATTCACGAGGTGATGGACGGCCGGGCTGTACGGCAGGTTCAGGCTGATGACGTCCGAGGCCGCCAACAACTCGTCGAGTTCGACGTAGCGGAACCCGAGCACGTCGGCGATCAGACGATTCTGTCGAACGTCGCTCGCCACGACGTTCATCCCGAAGCCGCGCGCCATCCGGATGACGTGCAGCCCGATGCTCCCCGCGCCCACGACGCCGAGCGTCTTGCCTTGAAGATCGAAGCCGCGCAGCCCGGCCAGCGAGTAGTTGCCGGCGACCGTCCGGACGTAGGCACGATGGATGTTGCGTGAGAGCGACAGCATCAGCGCCATCGTGTGCTCGGCCACGGTGTTCTCGCCGTAGTACGGAACGTTCGTGACGGCGATACCTCGCTCGCGGCAGATCGCCCGATCGATATGATCGAAGCCGGTCGAGCGGGTTGCGACGAGTCGAAGGTCCGGCAGGCCAGCCAGCACCACGGCATCCACGCGCGAGGTGATGAACACGCAGACGATGTGCGCGCCCTCCGCGAGCGCCAGATGACTCGGCTCCAAGCGGTCACGCGAGCCGCGCACCTCCACCTCGGGGAGGCGCTCGCGCAGGTACGGCTCCTCCCACCCCTCGAGCTCGAAGAATGCTGCAATCGGCCGATCTGCCATTCCTACCTCCTGTGCTGCCGGCCAGCACCCCGGTGGGTGCCGGCGTGCTACCGCCGCCGGCGCCACCTGGGGCGACCCCTCCCGAGAGCGGCACACGCTCATCGGCCGCACGCCCCGTGCCCGCCGTCGACAATTCGTGTACCGATACGGGGTGATACCATCCCCCAGTCCTCGACCATCGGAGTCGACCGCACACGAGGGGCTAGGACACACGCTCTATCGTGATCCATGCCGGCTCTAGATCGCCGTCTCGAACGGCCATCGCGCTGGTGAACGGACTGCTCGCCTGAGGCCAATCCTGGCTGACGGGATCTCCCCTTAACCAGTCGTAACGCAATGCGTTACACTTGGGAGAGATGGCTTCCGTCCGTCGCCTCATCTGGGATCCTCACAACGTCGCTCACATCGCTCGCCATGATGTGCGTCCTGAGGAAGTCGAGGATGTCTGCGCAGGAGAGTGCATCGCGAAGAGCGCATATGCCGGGCGGGTCATGCTCATCGATCCGACACGAGCAGAGCGCATGCTTTCCGTGGTCCTCGACCTTGCGGTGGACGACGCCTACTACGTCGTCACTGCTCGACCTGCCAGCCGCAGAGAACGGCGCATCTACAGCCAGGAGAAGCGAGGTAGCGATCGATGACTGCCGGGACGTCGAAGATGCAGCCGAAGCAGCCGGTCCCTGAGTTCCGGACACGCGAGGAAGAAGCCGAGTTCTGGGACACGCACGATTTCGCTGACTACTGGGACGAGTGGGCGCCTGCCCAGGTATCTGAGAGCAAGAACCTCTCCGAGGGAATCACCATCCGCCTCGATCCGGACACGATGAAGCGGGTCCGCCAGGAAGCGAAGCAGCGCGGCATCGGTCCGACGACGCTGATTAGGATGTGGGTGCTGGAGCGGCTCGGCGCGGAGACCGGAACGGTAGGCAGCAGACCGCCCCAGTCCAGGAAGTCAAACCCGAGTTCGAGGAGCCTGGGCAAAAGATTGCATGCGGACTCGGATCGCGAAGCACACACACAGAGGTAGGTCATGACGCTCGAAGGTCGTCGGGCGCTCGTTACGGGCGCCGGCATGGGTATCGGTCAGGGGATTGCCCTGGAGCTCGCTCGTCAGGGCGCTGACGTCGCCGTGCACTACGCTCACAGTAGCGCCGGCGCCGAAGATACGGCGAACCAGATACGGCAACTGGGCCGCCAGAGCACCGTCATCGGCGGCGATCTGTCCGTCGTCGCCGAGTGTCGACGGGTAGTGGACGAAGCGGCGAGCGCCCTCGGCGGGCTGGATATCCTGGTCAACAACGGCGGCGTCACCCGCACGGTCGACTTCGTGGATATGTCGGAGGAAGCGTACAACGAAGTCTTCAATATCAATATGCGCGGCTACTTCTTCTGCGCCCAGCGGGCGGTGCCACGTCTCGAAAAGAGCGGCCATGGCGCGATCGTCAACATCTCGTCGGTGCACGGTTGGGGCGGCATCCCGCGCCACGCAGCCTACGCGGCGACGAAGGGTGCGATCAACGCCTTCACCCGCGAGCTTGCCATCGAGCTTGCGCCGCGCAAGGTCCGGGTCAACGCCGTCGCGCCCGGCCTGATCGAAGTACCCCGCTACTTCGACAATCCGGAGTACACCACTGAGGTTGGCGCGACGCGGGTGCCCTGGGGGCGCGTCGGTCTGCCGAAGGACATCGGCCCAACCGTGGCGTTCCTCTGTTCGGACGGAGCGGACTTCGTGACCGGCCAGATCATCTACGTCGACGGTGGCTCGACGGCTCGCCTCGGCCTGCGCTCTACACAGGACGAGCGCAAGCCGTAGCGGTCAGAGCGTCTTCTCCACCGGTGTCGTCTGCGTAGGGCGGGAGCGTCCACGGTTTCCGCCCTACGCGAGCTTGTGCAGCGCTGAGCCCTTGTGCGCGGCGATGTGGTCGGTCTTGTCGCTCTTGATCTCGTACTGCGGTTCCTCAGCCGTCGCGTGATGCGTGTAGCCCTTGTAGTCGAAATCGCGAGTATGCACCTTGACGATGTGCCCCGAAACGTGGCCAGCCTCTGAATTCCAGCTCACGTGATCGCCAACCTCGAAATGCGTCATCGTGTCTTCCTCCTCGCCGCGGTCACCAGCGCGCCCGCTGAAAGCGACGCGCTCGGTTCACGCTGACCGCAACCAGGAACGCGAGGCCAACAGGCACACCGGCCAACAGGCACGAATCGAGCCATGCTGCTTTGGGCCGCTCGCCTTTCCGCGCGAGACCGCGGCAAGGGGTGCCCGTCACACCGCGTCATCATTCCACCCCCCGTCACTCCAGGAGGGACGCAGGGGCGCCTCACACGTACCAGCGTGGCAGTGTTGACAAGGATCGTAGCGTGGCCGGTGTCCGAACGATCCGTGCCATACTTGAGTGATTGGACGCTACCCCACCGCTCATCGTATCCCCCGCGCGCACCAGCCGCGCCTTCACCGGTTGCGCCTCCGCAGGCCGCACTCACCTGCCGGCGTCGACCGCGACCATCGGGAGCGGATCATCCGGCGCTTCACGAGGTGCGGATGCCAGGGCGCCGGAGCGCTCGGTCGGCCTGGGCCCTGGCTGCGATGGCGGGGACTGGGCTGGCGCAACGGTCTATACCATCGGGCATTCGACCCGCTCGCTCGCGGAGTTGACGGCCCTGCTTCACCACTACGCAGTTGCCACCCTGGTCGACGTCCGGATCATGCCGCGCTCGCGCCACAATCCGCAGTTCAACCTGGAAACCTTGACCACGGCGCTGCCTGAGGCGGGCATCGCCTACGCTCATCTATCGCGCCTCGGCGGCCTCCGTCGAGGGCTCGGCGCCGCCTCACCCAACGGCGGCTGGCGCAACGCCAGCTTCCGGGCCTACGCTGATTACATGCAGACCGCTGACTTCAGGCAGGGCCTCGAGGAGGTGCGTGCGCTCGCCGACGCCGGCCCAGTCGCTCTCATGTGTGCGGAGGCCGTACCGTGGCGCTGCCATCGCTCCCTCATCGCCGACGCCCTGACGATCCGTGGCGTGGCGGTGCGTGAGATCTGGAGTGCGACCCGAACGGATGTGCATACGCTGACGCCGTTCGCTCGGGTCGAGGGCCTTCGCATCACCTATCCGGCCATTGACCGCGTGGCAACCGAGGGAGGACGCTCGGGCGGCTGAGATCGTTACGGAGGAGATCGCGCGTGTCCGCATCACAAGAACGGGCTGACCAGGCCGAGCATCTGGATCGGAGCACTGACGCGGCGGTCGAACGGAGCACGGGCACGCTGGCCGATCGGAGGATCGACGCGCTGGCCGATCGGAGCACTGACGCGCTGGCCGATCGAAGCATCGATCTGCCGGCCGTTGGGCCGTTCAATCTGGAAGCGACCGTGCGGCTGCTCCAGCGCCGCCCAACTAATCGAATCGACCGCTGGGAGGGTGGGGCGTATCAGCGTGCCGTCCCGACCCCGGCTGGCCTACGCCTCCTCCGAGTCACCAACCTCGGCACCGTAGCACAGCCAACCCTGCGCCTCGACGTGCTCGGCGGGGGGGTCTCAGACGGGGCTGCCGCCGGGCTCGTGGCCACGATACGCTGGATGCTCGGTCTCGATGCGCCGCCCGCGCCGACGGCCTGGCTGGAAGAGATCGAGCCTCGGCTCGCGCCAGTGACCCATGCTCTTCAGGGCTTCCGGACCCCCTGCTTTCCGACGCTCTTCGAAACGTGTGCTGCCGTGATCCCCTTCCAGCAGTTGAGTCTCGACGCCGGCACTGCCATCGTCGGCCGCATGATCGAGCGGTTTGGCCAGTCGTTGACGGTCGCCGGGCAACGCTGGTTCAGTTTCCCAACTCCGGAATCCATTGCCAGTGCACCGCCCGACGAGCTCCATGCAACTGGATTGAGCCGTGCCAAGACGTCATCCCTCCAGAAACTCGCCCGCCTGTCGGCCGATGGCGGGTTGGATGGCGAGAGCGTGCAGGCATTGCCGACGTCCGAGGCACTGGCCACCCTCTGCGCCTTGCCCGGCATCGGCCCCTGGAGCGCGGGCCTGATCCTCCTGCGCGGCCTTCGCCGGCTGGACGTCTTTCCCGGGGGCGACGTCGGCGCCGCCCGAAACCTCACGGCCCTGATCGAGCCGGCGGTCCCGTTCACGCCCGACTCGGCCAGTGCCTTTGCCGCCAGTTTCGGCGACCGGCGCGGCTATCTGTATTTTCTCGCCCTCGGCGAGCAACTTCGGACACACGGGCTCCTCGAGGCCAGCACCACACCACCGACAGGCACGCCGACCACCTAGCCACCCCAGTCCGGCGGTCTGAGCGGCGCCATCGGCCGGTCCGAGCCGCCGCGCGCAGCACCGCGCTGCCTCACCACGGCAGCCATGCGCCCGCGCTCAGCGATACACCCCGTTGTGACCGATGCTGTAGTTCCCTGGCTGCGGAAAATAGGTCAGGCCGTGCGGGGCAGCGCCGGTCTGGATGGTGGCGATCACCCCACCGGCGTTCGTGTCCACCACCCAGACCGCCCCATGATTGCGCCCGGACACCCACACCTGCTGCCCGTCAGGAGAGACCTGGAGCATGTCCGGGCTGCCGCCGATCGGCCACGACGCTGCGACGCCCCAGGCCGCGAAGTCAACGACCGAGATCGTGCCGGCGAGCCGGTTGCCGACGTACAGTGCGCGGGTGTCGCGGCTGACGGCCAGCCCATGTGCGCCCCGGCCAGTCGGGATGAAGTCAACCTCGCGCATGGCGGCCGGGTCGACCACCACCAGGCCGTGTCGACCCTGGTTGGCGACGAAGAAGACTGTGCCATCCGGCGAGAGCTTGACGTCGACGGGGAGGCCGCCGGCATTCATCACCCCGACCACCTGGGGTGGATCGAGCGCAACCTTGACGATCTGACCGCCGAACTCGCAGCCGATCAGCAGGTACGTGCCATCAGCCGAGAAGTCGAGATGGTCGGCGCCAGTACCGGGAATCTGAACGCGCGCCACCACCTCCCAGGTCGACAGGTCGTGGAAGTCCAGGCGGTTGAACCGCTCGGCGACCACGATTGCCCTGGTGCCGTCCGGCGTAAAGTACAAGTTGTAGGGCGCCGCCGCCGGTACTGTCCCAACCGGCTGCCCTGAGCGGGGGTCGATGGCGGTCAGTTGGTTGGAGTCCATGACGTTGACATAGAGGGTGCCCAGGTCATACGACGGCGCGACGTGATGGGGCGTCCGGCCCACGTAGTAGCGGTCGACGATCTGCATCGTCGCCGGGTCGATCACGGCCACGTCGCCGCCGCGCTCGTGGGGCACGTAGACGCGCGGCGGGATGTCGGCTACGGCTGGCGGGATCGGGCCGCGCGTGGCTGCCCAGACGTTTGGGCGCCCGTCCGGATCGAGTGGGAGCGAGGGCGCGGCCGGCGGATCATCCCGTAGTCCAGGGTACTCTCGTACCTCGGCTGCACGAACGGTCGCGGGGAAGTAGCATGGCGAGCCATGGTCCGTCGCAGCGCTCACCCGCTCAGGGCTGGTGAGCCGCACGACAGCAACGGCCGTGCCGAGCGCTGCGCTCACCGCTCGAAGGAACTGCCGCCGGGTCCGTCGAAGGGCCATATCGCGCTCCCCTCTGTCACATCACACGCGGACGACCTCGCGCCGACCGTCACCCGAATCACCCCGGCGCAGCAGGCCAACGCTGGGCGCCTCGGCGGGCCTGTTGCCGTCCGCACCTCGGCGCAACAGGCTGACGCTACCAGCCTCCGGGCGGCTACGGTATCCGCTCCAGACCGGTGCTCGCAACTCCTGGTCGCTCCTGGCCGGGGGCGCTCTGCCGATCCATCCATGTCGTGACGTCACGACACGATCTGCCGACACGATCTGCCAGGGCATGGGGGCGCCCGTGGTAGAGCCACCGCACTCATCCGTGCCGAGCAAAGCCGCGGTCCATATGCTCGGCGCGCTCACGTGGCCTCGCTCGCCGCCGCGCGCTCCACGGCCGGCGTTGTCCGCCCCAGGCTCTCTTTCGCCATCAGCCCGACGAGCAACGCCGAGGCAAGGTGGAGCGGCGCGAACGCCAGAAATGCCATGCCGGCATACGAGATGCTCGCCACCAGCCCACCCAGGACCGGGCCGCTGAACGAGCCGAACTCGCCGATCGAGCGGCGGAACGCCTGGATCGTGCCGCGTGCATCGGGCGCGACGATGTCGTACGTATACGAGGTCATCGATCCGACCGCCAGTCCAGAGGAGAGCCCGAGGACAGCCGCCGAGAGCGCTAGCCCAACCGGCTCTTGCGAGAGGTAGAAGCCCAGGTAGCTCACGCCGGCCAGCGCCGCCGCCGGCACTACCGCCGCTTTCCGCCCAACCTTGTCTGAGAGATAGCCGGCCGGCGCGATCATCAGCAGTTGCACGATGCCCGTCACGCCGAAGAGGTAGCCGGCGTCCGACGCACTGTAGCCCAGGTCGCTGACGACGTAGACCGGCAGCAGGCTCTGGACGGCGGTACTGCGGAGCATCGCGCAGAAGGACGCGAACATCAGTACCTGGAAGGTTGTCAAGTAGCCGGGTGCGATGGCGTCGAAGGGGCGGCGGATCGACGGACGGGAGGATGCGCGAGCGGCGCGCCGGGGCCGGTCTCGGTACGACATGCCGATACCGCTCACCACCAGCGCGAAGACGCCAGTCGAGGCGAAAACGGCGGCATAGCCGACCCGGTCGGTGAGCAAGCCGCCCAGGACCGGCCCCAGCGTCGTGCCCGCGGATGAGATGCCGAAGAACGCGCCGATGACGCGGCCACGGCTCTCGGCGCGGATCTCTTCGACGGCGGCGATCTCCCGCCCGAGACTCCAGAGACCTTCGCCAGCCCCCACGAGCGCCTGGCCAAGAAACACGAGTGGGAACCAGGGCGTCGTCGCAGTGATCGACACGCCGGCCACCACGATCAGCGGCCCGAAGGACATCGCCGGCCGGCGCCCAAAGTGGTCGACGATGTAGCCAGCCGGGAAGAGGAAGCCGGCCCGCCCGATCAGGTACGCCGTGATCGCCTGGGCCGCCAGCTCCGGCGCCACCCCAAAGCCGCGCGCCAGGATCGGCAGGGTCGGGAGCAGCATGCCCAGCCCGAAGCCCATCAGCACCGATGGCAGGTAGATATGGAGGAGGATGCGCGCTTGACCGGCAAGGCGGAACGGCATGGCGCGGTCACGATAGCAGACAGGTAGTCCGCTGGTCCGGTGGTACGTCGGCCGGTGGCCGGCACCTCACCAGGACGCCTATCCTTCGAGGGCGCCCGCGACGGCGGGTACGGATCGCGGAGGTCACAAGCGTGAAAGTCGCCTATATTTTCAGCACAACCGGACACACGGTCAGCTATAAGCTCGGCAAGATGATCCTCCCGCAACTCGAGCAAGGCATCCATGGCGTGGACGTCGTCGGAATGTTCTTCTTCGACGACAATACCTACGCGCTCCGCCAGGGCGATCCGCTCGGGGAGCGGTTGGCGAAGGTCGCGAAGGAACAGAACATCCTGCTGATGCTCTGCGACCAGTGCGCGCTCGAGCGTGGCCTGGCTGAGCTCGACGGCGCGCCGCCTGTGGACGCCGCCTCCGGCGGGCTGAAGTCACCGCTCAAGACGCACCCGAAGGACACCGTCGAGGGTGTGCAGGTCGGCTGCTTCCCGGACCTGTACGGCGCGCTGGCCGGCAACCCGCCAGATCACGTCATCACGCTCTAGCGCGCAGGGCTCGTGGGATCGGTACGCCACGGGGGTCGCGGCGCGGACACCAGCCAGATCGGATCGCGGATGCCCACGCGTCCGGGCATGGCACGAGCGGCATCCAGGAGGTAGCGGGAGAGCGTGGCGCATCGACTGCTGCTCGACACGTCGAGCCTGATGTACCGAGCCTTCTTTGGCCTGCCGACGACCATCGCCGACGCCGAGGGCCAGCCCGTGAACGCCGTCCACGGCTATCTCGACATGACCGCGCGCTTGCTCGCGAGCCATCGGCCAGACGCCATCGTCCACGTCTACGACGACGACTGGCGTCCGGCCGCCCGCGTGGCCGTGTATCCCAACTTTAAAGCGCACCGGCCCCCCGATCCGGCCGGCTTGCCGCCCCAGTTCGACCTGCTCGAAGCGGTGCTGGACGCCTTCGGGGCCGAGCGAGCCAGCGCGCCCGAATGGGAAGCTGACGACGCCATCGGGGCGCTCTGCATGCAGGCCGCGCCCGGCGACACCATCGAGATCGTGACCGGCGATCGCGATCTGCTCCAACTGGTCCGCGACCGTGCCCCCACCGTCCGGCTACTCTTCACCCAGAAGGGCGTCTCGGACCTCATGGCGTTTGATGAGGCGGCGGTTGAGGCGAAGTACGGCGTGCCGGCCTCGCGCTACGTCGAGTACGCGACGTTACGCGGCGATCCCTCGGACGGGCTGCCGGGTGTGGCCGGGGTGGGCGAGAAGACGGCCCGCAAACTGGTCACAGCGTATCCGTCCATCGACGCCCTTCTGGCCGACCTGAAGCATCATCCCCCAGCCCTGGCGAAGCGCCTCGACGCCGCTCGCGACTACCTGGAGGCGATGCGCAAGGTCGTGCCGATCCGCACCGACATCGCCGTCACCCGACGCTCTGGCCCGCGCGACGACGAGCGGTTGCGAGCCCTTGGTGAGCGACACCGCCTGGGCGGGCCGATTCGCCGCCTGGCTGCCGCCCTGGACAGCCAGTCAGCGCACGGCGGATCGCGGGGCAACAGATAGCTAACATCGGATGCTCGGGAGTCAGGCCACCGGTCGTCCACGCCCGGTAGCGATCTGAGACGCTAGAGGTCGGAGAGCCGGCCGCGCAGACGGGGATCGAGGAAGTCCCGGAGCGCGTCGCCGAACAGGTTGGCGGCCAGGACCGTCAACGTCAGGGCCAGGCCAGGGTACACGACCAGCCACCAGGGCGGCTTGAACGACTCGGCCAGAACCCCGCCCAGCATGTTGCCCCAGGTGGGGCTTGGCGGCGGGATGCCAATCCCCAGGAAGCTCAGCCCTGCCTCAGTCGTGATGGCGACACCGATGTTGGCCGAGACGATCACCAGGAACGGCGCGATGCACTGCGGCGCCACGTGGCGGGCGAGGATGCGGATCGGCGACGCTCCCACCGTGCGCGCCGCTTCCACGTACGCCAGGCTTTTGGTCGTGAGCGCCACCGAGCGGATGACGCGGGTGGAGAGCGGGATACGCGTGACGGCGATGGCGATGATGACGGTGGACAGCCCCGCTCCGAGCCCGACCAGCAACAACATGGCCAGGATCAGGCCAGGGAACGAGAGCAGCGCGTCCAGGATGCGCTGGCTCACCATGTCCACGCGCCCCCCAAAATAGCCGCTCACGACCCCCCAGACGAGCCCCACGCCGTCGCCCGCCAGCACGGCCACGAAGGCAACGTACAGCGAGATCCGGGCACCAGTCACGATCCGGCTCCAGACATCCCGGCCCAGATGGTCGGTCCCGAGCACGTGCATCGCCGAGGGCGCCGCGCGGGTGCTGCCATAGTCCGTCAGGAGCGGATCCCAGTACGTGATGACGTCTGCCAGGATCGCCATCACGATCACCACCAGTAAGAAGAGCAGGGCAATGGTGCCCAATGGCGACGACCGTACGAAGCGTCTTACGCCAGTCGGGCCGCGCCGCCGCGCCGCGATAACCACCTCAGGAACCGCGCCGGACGGCCCCGCCCGCTCGGCCGGGGCGCCCTCAATTACGTCGATCTTCGCCATCGGCTCCTCCCAAGAGCTCGTGCGCAGGGCTAGCGGAACGCGACGCGCGGATCGAGCAACGCATACGTGACGTCGATCGACAGGTTCACGAAGGTGAAGACGATCCCGTACAACAGCACCAGGTTCTGGATGACCATCCAGTCGCGTTGCGCGAACGCCATCACCAGTGCCGTGCCCAACCCAGGCACCCCGAAGGCGCGCTCTACCGAGACCGATCCGCCGATCAATCCGCCGAGGGCCAGCCCCGAGACGGTCACGACGGGCAGCAACGCATTGCGGAGGACGTGACGCCCCACCACGATCCGCTCCAGCAGGCCTTTGGCGCGCGCCGTCCGTACGAAATCATCGTGCAGGATTTCCAGGGTCGCCGAGCGGGTCATGCGCGCGGTCAGGGCCGCAAGCCCCACACCCAGGACGGCGGCCGGCCCCAGGATCATCTGGAGATTCGTGGACGGGTCTTCCCAGAACTGGACGACCGTGAGTGACGGGCGCCAGTTGAAGATCAACACCCCCCCCAACACCACCAGCAACCCCATCCAAAACGGCGGCACGGCCACGAAGAAGATCACTAGCACCCGGGAGACGTAGTCAGGGGTAGTGTTACGGCGGACCGCGCTCAGTACCCCGACGGGTACGCCAATCACCCAGGACAGCACCACAGCCAGGAGGGCGATCTGGAGCGTGATCGGCCCACGCCGCACGATCAAGTCGTTGATCGGCTCCTCGCGCCAGAACGACTTGCCGAGATCGCCGCGCGCGACATCCGCGATCCACGACAAGTACTGCTCGTAGTAGGGGCGATCCAGTCCGAGCGCGGCGCGGGCGGCCTGAAGCTCCTCGCCGCTCAAGGTATAGGTCACGCCGCTTTCAGCGGTCATCATCGCGAGCGGATCGCCGGGCAGAACTCGCATGGCCAGGAAGATCAAGATCGTCACGCCGATCAGCGTCACGAAGCCCGCGAGCGCGCGTTGCAGGAGGTAGATTCGCATGCGATCGCCTCAGCGGTCGAGCCACGCGGTTTCGACCCGGCCCCACTCCGAGTAGACGCGCTTGTCGAGGGCGAGCCCCTTGACGTTGTTGCGCCACATCGGCGAATGGGCGGTGAAGCCGGTGACGAAGAACGGCATCTCCTGGTCCAGCATGTCCATACCCTGCTGGAACAGCGCCTTCTGCTTTCCGGCGTCGCCTTCCACGTTGAGCTTGTCCAGCAGCCCGTCGAACTCCTTGCTGCTGAAGCGCGACCAGTTCTTCGCGGCGCCGGTCTTCATGTAGTCGTTCCAGGCGATCGTGAAGTCGGCGATCGGGCAGGCAAACTGAGTCTCGACCAGGATGTCGAAGGAGCCCTTCTTGTACTCCTCGATCAGCAGGCTGCGCTCGATCAGGCGGATCTTGGTCTCGATACCGAGCGTCCGCTTGAGCTCGTCGGCGAACACGGGCGCCATGATCTCGGCCGCCCACGGCGCCGTCGCCGAGAGCAGTTCGATGGGGCCGAATCCGTTCGGATGGCCGGCGTCCGCCATCAGCTTCTTTGCTTCGGCGAGGTCGGCTGACTTGTCGGCGCGGTAGCCCGGTAGCTTCTCGATGTCCGCGAGGCCCGGGGAGCCCGGCGACACGTACGACATCCAACGACCGAGGAAGATCGGCTCCTGGTTCTGATACGCCTTGAAGATGTTCTGCCGGCTGACCGCCAGGTGGATCGCCCGCCGCACCCGCTTGTCGCCGAGCGGCCCCTTCTCGTTGTTGAGGTGGGCGGTGTGGGCGCCAAAGTTCGGGAGTTGCGCCGCCGTGATGGCGTCCTTGCGGGTCTGCCCTTCTTTCCAGGTATCCACCGAAGCGTTCCAGGTCATATCGGCCTGGCCCGTCAGGACCGCGGTCCCACGATCGCTGAGTTGCGGAGTGTCGATCATCTCGAGCGCGTCGACGTACGGCAGCTCCTTGTCCCAGTACTCCGGGTTGCGCGCGAACGACCACTTCTCGCCGGCCTTGTAGTCCTTGTAGATGAAGGCGCCGGTGCCCGGCGCAACCGCCTTGCGGAGATCGCCGCCGTTCTCGTCGATCGCCTTCTTGGAGTAGACGATCATGCCCGGCTGGGAGAGCACTTCCATGAGCACGAGGGATGGGTGCTTGAGCACGAAGCGCGCGGTGCGCGGATCGGGCGCTTCGACCCGATCGACCATCTCGAGCTGGCTCCGGAAGACGCTGGCGATACCCTGTGGCGGGGACATGATCCGGTTGAATGTTGCCACCACGTCGGCCGAGGTGAATGGGGTGCCATCATGGAACTTCACGCCGTCGCGGAGCCGGAACGTGTAGCTCAGCTTATCTGGCGAAACGTCCCACGCCACGGCCAGGTCGGGGATGATCGTCCTGAACCCGTCCGTCAGATCCTTGCGGACGAGATTGTTGTAGGTGTGCGACAGCGAATGGACGGTTGCGCCCTGATGCAGGTCAAAATGCGGTGAGGTGGTGGTGCCGCCGGCAATGCGCAGCGTGCCGCCTCGCTTGGGGGTGCCGTCAGTTGGGCGCATCAAGCCGGTGGTAGCAGCGGTGCCGGCCGCAGCGTTGCTGGTGGTGGTGGTCGCCGCCAACTGCGGCGGCGCGGCGGTCGGAGGAGCCGCGGCCGGAGCTTGCGCAGCCGGGGCAGCTTGCCCTGCTGCTGGGGACGTGGCTGATGCGGCCGGCGCCGACTGGCTGCTCGGAGCGGCGCCCTGCGACGCCGCTGGTGCATTTGGCGCCTGCGCCCGGCAGGCTGCCCCAAGCATCAACGCCGGCACGCCGAGCAAGGCCGGCACGGTCCGTAGAAATGTGCGTCGATTCATCCGAACGCCGAGTCCACCCTGACTCATGGTCCCCCCTCCCGGGTAGCGGCATGCGAGCCGCGATAGAGATACCGCCTCGTATCCACAGGGAGAACGCCCGCACCGCTCCCGTACGTTGGTCGCGGTGACTGGTTACCAGCGCTCGTACGCCACCATCATGACGTCGGCGGGTGCCACTCGAAGGAGCCACTCGCCAGCATCAGCATGGAGGAGCGCGAGCATCGATGTCAGCGCGGCGGTAGATTGGGTACCGCCGCGCTCGGCTGCACGCTATTCCAGGGCCGCGTTGCCGCCGCCCTTCTGCACCAACTCGGCGATCTCCTCGTCAGTAAAGCCGGCAATCCGCAGCGAGATCACGTTGACCGGCGTCGGCTCGTCGCCCGACGCCTGGATCGGCGCATCGGATTCGTCGGCCGCCCCGAGCGCAGCCTTGACCAGATGGACCACGCACGCATCGTGGGCCTGCCGCTGCCGCTCCACCTCGTCCGCCAGGGTCTTCAATGCGCCCTGATCGTCGTGCAGCAGCCATTTGACCCAGCGGTTGCCAATCGCCACGTGGCGGGTCTCGTCGGCCTGGATGAAGTCGAACATCCGCGCGCCGGTCTCGTCGCCCATCCCCTGGAAGGTATTGCGGCTCTTGAGCAGGCCATTGAGCCCGCCGAGCTCGCCACGCCGGTGGAGATCCTGGAGCCGATGGAGAAGGTCGAGCTGGATGCGATAGGCGAAGTTGCCCGGCACGATCGGATACATGCCGACCTGCCCGCCCAGGTCTTCGAGGTGCTTCCTGGTCTCCTCGGAATGGCGGATCTCATCCCAGACGACGCGCGCCATGTCGATGTGGAAGTCCCAGGGCATCTGCGGGAACTCGTACGAATTGCGCCCCGAGATTTCGGCGGCATGCATCTCGTTGTCCAGCATGCCGTGCATGAGACGGCGGCCCTTCTCCAGCCAGTCGTCGCCGGGCGGGGGCATTCGCTCGGCCTGCTCGGCCGGCGACACCACGTCGAAGCGGGCATCGCGCTCGGCGAGGCGGACCGGCGGCGGTAGCCCCCGCTCTCCCTCGGGCGCGTGCTGCTCTGACTCCGCCGGCAGCGCACTCGTTCGCCGCCGAGCTTCCAGAACAGCCTCGAGCTCCAGCAGCTCGGGCGGATCGTCGTCTTCGGGCAGCACCCGTGGCGAAAGGTCGATGTAGAACCGCGCATCCCGGGCAGCGATCAGCAGACGCTCGGAGCGAGGAGTTTGTGCGCCCGGTAGGGCGGTGACGCTCTGCATCGCCAGCTCCGGCGTGGTGTCCGGCGCGGACGGTTGGGGCGTCCCCCCCGCCAGCAGGCCGCCGGCAGCGGCTAGCAGCGCCTCGAGCCGAGCCTGCCAGGTGCCGACCTCGGTCGCACGTTCGGCGTCGTCGGCGCACAACGCCTGAATTGCTGCTTCGCCCCAGGCGATCTGCTCCGAAAGCTCGGCGACGATGAGACGCAGCACCCGCACGGTCGGGGCGTCACAGACCTGGTCAGTAGCGGCGGCATGGTACTGCATCGCCGCGCACGCGCGGGGCTTCAGGACACGATAGACACCGACGAGAAACTGAAGCGGCGTTTCGGCCGCGTCGATGGCGTCGAGCCACTGTTGCAGTTCGACTGGGAGCCGCCGATCCGCGTCGGGTGGAATGCGAAGCTCGGCGGTGCGCTGCTTGAGCGCCTCGGTAGCCTGCGCATCCTGCCAGACGTGGCGGCCGATCTCTAGCTTGAGCTCGTATTCTGGGATCTTGGCGAGCCAGCCGCCGAGCAGTCGCATGACCTGGAACGTGACCATCTGGTAACGCACCACGCGCCGACCTGCCTCGCGGACGTCGAACGTACCGCCGAGACGTCGAGTGTCGGGAGGCAACAGCGCCGCAAGGCCAGGACCGTTCGTCGCACCGGCTTCCGCCAGTATTGGCGTCGCTTGGACGTCGCGCACCACCATGGTGGACCACCCTCCCCGGCTCTCGATACCTCCACGCACCGGAGCCCAAACTGAGGGTACGCTCGGGCGCGCTCGGGGAGAAGATTCCGGTTTTATGACAATATGGACGATTGTTGTGCCGGCTTATGGCTCCAGGAGGCGCGTGGCGAGACTCGCGGACCGCCGATACGCCGTGGGCGAGGTACCGAGCAGGCGGCGGAACTGGCGGCTCAGATACAGCGGATCCTGGAAGCCGGTCATGGCGGCGATCTCGCGGACTGACTGATCCGAGGAGGCGAGGAGCTCGCGGGCACGCTCCAGGCGATACCGCATCAGGTACTGGGCCGGCGAGAGGCCCGTCAGTTGCTTGAATCGCGTGGAGAACCAGGCCGGGTGCAGGTGCACCGCCGAGGCCAGGTCGCGCACGCGCAGCGGCTCAGCGTAGCGTGCCTGGATGGTTCGGAGCACCGGTGCAAGCCGAGGCAGCGCCGCGACGGCCGTGACATCGTGTTCTGCCTGAGCGCCGCCACGGTCGGCGGTCTCGCGCCACAGCCAGGCGAGCATCCGAGCGCACTCGCCGGCAGCGGCGAGCAAACAGCCGGGCCGCGCGGTGGCCAACTCCTCCACAATCCGCCGAGCAGCGGCCTGGAAGTCGAGCATGCGCGGCGGCGGCAGGGTGAGCGTGAACGGCAGCCGGTACAGCGAAGGCGAGTCCAGGAAGCCGTACACCTGGGCTGTGAAATGGACAGTGTAAAAGCCGAGATCCTCTTCCGAAACCTTGACGAATGCCTGAGGCACATGTGGCGGCGTCAGGATCAGCGTATCTCGTGCGAGCAGGAAGCGCTCGCTGCCGATGGTGACCTCAGCCCTGCCAGCTACCCCGATACACAGGATGTAGTGAGGCGTGATCCGGGTCGGCACATCCCACGCACCGTCGAAGCAGTAGGCTCCCGCGAGCCGCACGTCGCAGGTGGTCGCTGCCAGCAGTTCCTCGACGGCGCCCCGCTCGCCGGCCAGGCGCGGCACCGGGAACGACCCCCATGACGGCTGCTCGATCGATGCGGGCGACCTGTGATGCATCTCACCATGCCCATCGGACGCGTACTGGCGCACCCTCGCGCCTCTGTACCGTGGAACCATGACTTCGGGGCGGAGGGCTGCCCAACACGCGGGCGCGAACACCCCCCTCGCCAGCCTCTACGATATCTGTTCTGGCACTTCGAGGTGCATATTTACGTGGGCCGATAGCACGGCACGCACGGCGAAGCGGCGGTCCGACCACGCGATGCGCGCGTAGCAAAGCCGAACAGATTGCCGACCTGCTCCTCTGCTAGCGGGTCACATCACCACTGGTTGAGCATCGGCGCTTTCGGATCAGCCGCCCCCTCTCCCGCGCACGGGAGACGGGTAAGAGGTGAGGGCTCTCAGCCACATGCGACATGATCCACGAGCGTGGTCCCGCCGAGGCATCAGCCCGGCGAGTTAGCACTCATGGTGCGGCGGGCGGTCGCATCGATCGAGATACCGCCGCGTGGTTTCTGGTGGACGCTCACCTCGACCGACGCTGGCTCGACGACCCGGAGCACCTCGTCCGCGATCTGCGCGGCCAGAGCCTCGCAGAAGACACCGGCATTGCGGTACGTCTGGAAGTAGAGCTTCAGCGACTTCGACTCGATGCAACGCTCGCGCGGGACGTAGCGGATCGTAACCGTGTACCAATCCGGCTGGCCCGTGACGGGGCAGAGCGCGGTCACCTCGTCGCCGGTCATCACCACTTCGGCCAATCCGACTGGACAGGGGAACGTATCGAGCCCCTGGAACTCCCGCACCTTCCGCCCAAGCGCGCGCAGGTTCTCGTACGTCACCGATCCCCCCTGCCTCTCCCAGACTCAACAGCCAGCTTCGACTGCGTCATTGTCGCATCTGGGACGGCATCTGGCCCCCATCCAGGGGTTGCCGCCGCACCTGGCCTATCGACACCTACCCGTTCGTGTCAGAGGCTGCCGGCTCGAGCATTGCAGGCGCCAGGTACCGCCGCCCGGCCCAGAGCACCGCGATGGCTAGCAGCGTCATCCAGGCCTTGCCCACGATCTGGCCGGACAAGAACTCGAGCGACCCGAACGCAAGCGACAGAAACAGGACGCTGTCGATCACCAGCCCCACGATATTTGAGGCCAGGACCGCGCCGATCCAGTGCCGCTCACGCAACGGCGTGTAAACCGCGAAGTCGGCGAGTTCGCTGAACAGGAACGCCACACCGCTTGCCACCGCCAGCGACGGGGACACGACTGCGGAGACGGCCGCACCCAGGGCGATCGCGCCGACCGTCCAACGACGCCCGAGACGATCCTGGAGCAGATCGCGCAGGGTGAAGGCGAGGCCGGCAAAGTACACTCCGGCCGGACCGAGCAGGCCGAACCCAACCGGCACCAGCCCGAAGGTCGCAACCGCCCAGTTCGCGGCGACGATGGTGGCGATATACCCGGCGAGATAGATCATATGTCTTCCACATCGCCACCGAGGGGACGACGAAGGGGCCCCCGAAGGGCCCCTCCACGACGTGTCCCGCGCAGTGGCGTGACTACTTGCTCGCGGTCTGGATGCCCTTACGCGCCTGGATGTTCGCCAGTTTCTCGTAGAAGAGGACCATCGCGCTGTGGTCGAGCTTCTCGTTGCCATCCGCCTTCAGCGCCTGCATGATCTCCATCGCAACCGCCGTCAGCGGCAGCGGCACGCTGACGTCGTGGCCGGCCTGAAGCGCGTTCGCCAGATCCTTGATGTGGAGCTCGACCCGGAAGCCCGGCTTGAAGTTCCCTTCGAGGATCATCGGCGACTTGGCGTCCATCACGGTGCTGCCGGCCAGGCCGACGCGGATCGCCTTGAAGACCGTCTCCGGATCGACGCCCGACTTGGCGGCCAGCACCAGCGCCTCGGACAGGGCCGCGATGTTGAGTGCCACGCAGATCTGGTTGGCCAGCTTGGTGACGTTGCCGGCACCGTGGTCGCCGCAGAGCACGACCGAGGCGCCCATGATGTCGAGGATCGGCTTCGCCCGCGCGAAGTCCTGCTCGCTCCCGCCGACCATGATCGCCAACGTGCCGTCGATCGCCTTCGGCTCGCCGCCGCTCACCGGCGCGTCGAGGAACGGCACGTTCTTCTTGGCCAGGTCAGCTCCGACCTCGCGCGAGACGGCCGGGTCGATCGAGCTCATGTCGATGACGAGTTGGCCCGCCCTGGCCCCTTCGGCGACGCCATTTGCGCCCAGGATCGCCTGCTTCACCTGCGGCGAGTTCTGGACCATCGTGAT
This sequence comes from Chloroflexota bacterium, assembly GCA_020845495.1. Next base: position 6,678 of record JADLFM010000023.1, on the reverse strand, counting down.
GACGACGTCGGTACGCTCGGCGACCTCGCGCGGCGACTTGGCGCCCTGTGCGCCCACCGACATCACCTCATCCACCGCCGAATCGAACAGGTCGTAGACCACAAGGTCGTAGCCGGCCTTGATCAGATTCTTGCTCATGGGCCGACCCATGATGCCAAGGCCGATGAAACCGATCTTCTCTTTCTGCTGGTCTGCCACGTGCCACTCCCCCAGGTTTCGAGATCCGACCATGTCACCATGTCGGTCCGTGGGCGCCGGGAAGACGCGGACCTCGATGCTCGCGTCGGGATAGTATGCCCCACGGCGCAACACTGATGAGGCCGGCCGCCAGCGTCGCGCTGGTAGCTAGCACTGCGCAGGGGATCTTCCTCACCTCCGGGCTGCCCTCACCCCCGGCCCCTCTCCCGCACGCGGGAGAGGGGCTGGGGGTGAGGGAAAATCCAGGCAGGGAGGGGGACTGCGTCAGCCTGCGAGCGCCTGCCTCGCCAGCTTCATGTCGATGGCCGTGTCCCAGTCCGGCTCGTTCTGCGCGACACCCAGCCGGACGTACATCTTGGCCTGGTCCTTCACATCGGCCATGAACTCGTCGTTCGGGGCATCGAGCAGGTAGTTGCGGCGCTCCCAGGTCAGGTTCGCGACCTCCGGCTTGTACTGGTTCTCCTCGGTGAAGATCTTCAGCGCCTCGTCGCGGTTCGCCTTGACCCACGCCAGCGCCCGCCCGTACGTCTTCAGGAAACGGACGACGGCCTCCGGGTACTTCTCGATGAACTCGGTCCGCCCGAACAAGGTCACGTAGTTCGGGTAGAACGGATCGCCATCCACCAGCTTCCGGGCCTGCTTGTCAGCCTCGACGCTGGCGTAGAACGGATCCCAGGTGGCCCAACCGTCGATCGAGCCAGTCAGCAGCGCCGAGCGGCCCTCGTTGTTCTCGACCGTGATGATCTCGACGTCCGTATCCTTCAGCCCAGCCCGCTCGAGCGCCCGCAGTGGGAAGGCGTACGCCTTGCCCAGCGGCGTCGCGATCTTCTTTCCCTTCAGATCTTCGACCGCCCGGAGCGGGCCGTCCGGCTTGACAAGCAACGCGTGCGTCTTGGGACTGCGCTCGGTCAGCGCGACGATCCGCATCGGACGGCCGGCCGCGATGGCCGGGATCGGGGGTCCGCCCATGCCCAGATCGAGCGATCCGCCGGTCAGCGCCTCGTACATCGGGGGCGGCGAGAGCACCTTCTGGAACTGGACCTTGACGTTGTTGGCCTTGAACTCCTCCTCGAGGAGTTTCTGGCGTTGCATCACCCAGATCGCCACATAGGGGGGCTGGAAGCCGAGCCGGATCTCCGCCGGGGTGTTGCCGGAGGACGTGGCCGGCGCGGCCTGGGCAGCCGGCTTCGCATCGGCGGCCGGCTTCGTGGCCGCAGGCTGGGCGGCCGGTGCCGCTGCTGACGTCGCAGCGGGCTTCGTCTCGGACTTGGCTGGCGCGGATGGTGGGCTGGCTGAGGGCGCACACGCCGTCAGTAGCGAGACGGTCGCGCCAAGGCTGAGGCCGAGCATCTGGCGGCGCGAAAGGGTGCGCTCGAGCGAACGGGTCATCGGGAAACCTCCTGCACGGATGGGCAGCACGGGCGACGTGGTCGACCGTTGCGCAAGTCGTTCGGCACGTAGAGGGGTCAACAGATGTACGGGCTGGTGAACCTGACGGGCCGGTGAGGTGAACCTGAAGGGTCGGTCAATCGGCGGGGTCGAGTGCGTGACGACACGACGTGGGGCGAGAAGCAGGCTGAGCGAAGCCCGGCCTATACGGCGCGGGCGAGCGCTTCGTGGCTCAGGTCGAACTCGGACAGGATCTCGCGGCGATAGGCGGTGAAGCGCTCGCTGCCACGATCACGCGGGTAGGGCAAGTCGATCTCGACGATGCGGCGGATCCGGCCCGGTCGAGGCGACATCACCACCACCCGCTGCCCGAGATCCACCGCCTCCTCGATGTCGTGGGTGACGAGGATCGCGGTGGTGCGATTCGCCAGCCAGATGTCTTGCAGGGCGTCCTGGAGGCGCATCCGGGTGAAAGCATCGAGCGCACCGAACGGCTCGTCCAGCAGCAGCACGCCCGGGCTCGGCGCGAGCGCGCGGGCGATCGCAGCGCGCTGGGCCATACCGCCCGACAGTTGGTGCGGGTACGCTCGCTCGAAGCCGGCCAGCCCTACGAGGTCGATCAACTCGCGGACCCGCTCCGCTCGCGCCTTTCTCGACGTCCGCAGCCCGAAGCCGACGTTTTCCACCAGCGTCAGCCAGGGGAAGAGGCGCGGTTCTTGAAAGATCAGCCCCCGCGTCGTGTCCGGCCCTTGAACGACGGTCCCATCGGCGCGGATCTCACCGCTGTACCCACCGTCGAGGCCAGCAATCGCCCGCAGGAGCGTCGACTTGCCGCAGCCGGACGGGCCGACCAGCGAGACGAACTCGCCGGGCGCGATCGTCAGGTTCACCCCTTCGAGCGCGACGACCGGGCCGGCCGGGCCGGCGAATTCGCGGCCGACCTGGGCGAGCGTCAGACCGATGCTCATCCCTCAGCCCCCCGCGTAGGTGTCGCGCCAGCGCAGGAAGTGCGCTTCGAGACGGCGGACGAACAGGTCGACCATCTTGCCGACCACCGAGAACAGGAGGATGCCGCCGACGATTACGTCGATCCGCACGAACTCGCGGCCCTCCACTAGCATGAAGCCGAGCCCGCGCGTCGCCCCCATCAACTCGGCGACCACCAGCGCGAGCCACGCCACCCCGAGGCCGTAGCGGACTCCGGTGAACACGGCCGGCAGCGCAGCCGGGATGATGACCCGCCGCAACATCTCGGCCCCCGAGAGCTGGTAGATCTGGCCGACCTCGATCAGCTTGCGGTCGATGTTGCGGATACCGGCAAACGTGTTGATGTAGAGCGGAAAAAAGGCAGCCAGCCCGACGAGCGCGATCTTCGGCGCCTCGTCAAGCCCGAGCCAGATGATCAGCAGCGGGGCCATCGCCAGGAAGGGCACCGTCCGCAGCATCTGGACCGACGTATCCAGCAGGCGCTCGGCCCCCCGCGATAGCCCGACCCAGGAGCCGAGCAGCAAACCGAGGCCACCTCCGAGCACGAACCCGACCATCCAACGAGCGACGCTTGCCTGAATGTGCTTCGCGAGGGTGCCGTTGAGCGCCAGTTCCCAGAGGGTTGCGGCAACGGTCGCCGGCGAGGGCAGCAGGTACGACTTGAGCAGTCCGGTCGACGACGCGATGTACCAGACCACCAGCAGGGTGAGCGGCACGATGAAGCCGGTCAGGCTGGCGGCCAGCCGCCCGACGTGGAGTTGCCCAAGCCGGCCGGCGCGGGCGCTCACGCCGCTCTGGGCCGTCTCGACCGACCGTGCTACCAGGGTGGAGGAGCTTCCAATGGCCATGGTTCTCACACCGTGACGGGGGCCTGGAGATGCGGCATCACCTCGGTGCCGAGCAGCTCCAGCGAGCGCATCGAGTCCTCGTGGCGCATGCCCGCCGCGTACAACTGGCACATGATCTCGTCGAAGCCATATTCGCCCTGCCAGGCCACGAGGCGCTCGCGGACCTGCTCGGGCGTCCCGATCACGAAATGCATCTTGTCGGCGAGGTCGACGTACTCCTCACTCTCGGTCTGCCCGTCCCACTCGACGCCGCAGTCGTACTTGGCGTAGCGGGTGAACGTCTGGCGGGTCTGCTCCTTCGCCTCGCGCTCGGTCTCGGCCACGTAGACGAAGCGCAGCAGCGAGACGAAGCTCGGGCGGCCGTTGGCGGCCTCTCGGTAGCGGCGGATCAGGTCTTTGTGGGCGGCCGTCGCCCCGACGCGCGGCACCAGCAGCCCGTAGCCACGCTCGCCGGCCAGATCGACGGTCGAGCGGCTCCCGGCGACCCAGACCAGGTCGTGTGCTGCCTGGAGGGGCCGGGGGTTTAGTTCGACGTCTTGGTAGCGGTAGTAGTCGCCCTCGAAGCGAATGCTCTCGCGGGAGAACCCCTGATGCAAAATCTCGAGGATCTCCAGCGTTCGGGCGGTCTTCTCTTCCATCGGCAGCCCGAACTTGATGAACTCCTCCGGCTTCATCTTCGCGCCCGAGCCGACGCCCAGGCGCGCCCGCCCGCCCGACATGACGTCGAGCAGGGCCGCGTCTTCGGCGAGGCGGATCGGGTGGTAGTACGGCGCCTCGATGACGGCGGTGCCAAGGCCGATCTGCTGTGTCCGCGCGCCGATCCAGTTCAGGTACGGAAGCGGGGCCGGTAGCCGCCCGTAGACCTTGAAATGGTGCTCGGCGAGCCAGATCGCGTCGAAGCCAAGGCGGTCGGCGAGGATCGCCTGGGCCTCGACGTCCCGATACAGCTCGGCGACGTCCTTCTCTGGGGTGACGTCGAAGTTGTAGAAGAGCGAAAACCGCATCCGCGCCCCCTGTCCACACCAGGATCTCCACATCGCGCGACCCAGCCTGGCCACGCGCCGGCAGCAGGATACACCATATAACCGCTCGAATCACTCAACAATTCCCGTTGAACGGGTCAATTCGGCGTCCGTGGGGAAGATGTCTGGGCGAAGACCGGTCTCTGCCGACCGATCGCAGCCATAATCCGACTAAATTCCTCGGAAAGGCTTGCGTGGGGTGTCGTTTAGGGGTAGACTAAGGTTCAGCGTCCCGAAGGGGAGTAACTGACGGCCCTCGTGGCCGTGGCCGGGATCAACACACTGGGGATGACCCTGGTCCCGCCGGCTAGCTCAGGCTAGTCCAGCCAGACCTTCGGCCCACGACCCGCACGCGAGTGCGACAGGTCGGGTGGGTCGAGGGTTTTTTTGTTTGACCTTCTCCCAGACGTCAGACGGCTTCTGGGAGGCGCGAGATGTTCGCGTTCTGGCAATCACTCCTGTTCATCTTCATTGCGGAGATGGGCGACAAGAGTCAGTTGATGGCACTGGCGTTCGGCTGTCGGCTGCCGACACGCGTGGTGCTGGCCGGCATCTTCGCTGCGACCTTACTGGTGCACCTGGCCTCCGTCGCCATCGGCGAGGTGCTGGGGCTGGCCCTGCCGACCTTCTGGATCGGACTTGCGGCGGGCCTCGCATTCGTCGGCTTCGGCATCTGGACGCTGCGGGGCGACACGCTAGACGACCCTGACGCCGAGGTCGGGAAGCGCTTCGGGGCGTTCGCGACCGTGGCGGCGACGTTCTTCCTGGCCGAGCTTGGCGACAAGACGATGCTGGCCACCATCACCCTGGCCAGCCAGTTGCAGGCGTTCGTGCCGGTCTGGATCGGCTCCACGGTCGGCATGGTGGTCGCGGACGGCCTGGCGATCTGGATCGGGCGGGCCGCCGGGCGACGGCTGCCCGAGCGCACCATTCGCTACGCCGCGGCGGCTATCTTCATCCTCTCGGGTCTGCTCACCCTTGCGGACACCCTGAGAGGCGTGTGGTGAGCGGGTCTTCAGGTGTCAGCCGCCAGTCATCCGGTGGGTACCGGCTGCCGTTCTGCCCTGACGACGGCCGAGCGGGGATGGCCCCTATCCGGCGGCTCGCCGCCTTCTCCTGAGACCTGGACAGCGGACACCTGTGTGCTCGCCTCAGAACGCCGTCGGTCCGCCGCCGACAAAGCTTGGCCAGGAGCCGCAGTCGTCGGTGATGGTGAGCGGCGCCGTCACCGGCTGACCGGGCGTGGTACGGCGGATGACGACCTGGATCTGCCGGGTGCCAGCCGGTGGGGTGAGGGTGAAGCCGCCCGGCCCGCGCGACTGGCCGCCGACTTCGAGGGTGGCGTTGTGGGTTGGCCCGAACTGGATCGAACGTAACTGATTGTTCGGGGCCGCGCCGGTGACGGAGACAGTGATGGTCGCGACGAGCGTCCCCGGTGCGCCCGGCTGCGCCGTCACCGACACGGCCGGCCGAGGCTCGCACGAGGGGCGGGCCGGGGCGGTCGGAGTCGGGATGGGCTGCGTCGGCGGAACCGGGGCTGGACCTGTGCCCGGCGGCGGGGGCAGATCGGGCAACTGGCATGCACCCCGGTACTGGCCGCCGATCCGTGGCGACGTGTCGTGGTACACCTCAGCCTGCCCGTTTCCGCCGGTCGCGTTGCTGACGTAGAGGTTCGAGCCGCTCTTGAAGTCGTAGAGGCCGGTGCCACGGTTGCCGGTGATGGCGTTGTCGCAGATGGCATTGTCGGTGAGGGTGGCGAAGCCGTTGTACGCGACGTACGCCTGAATGCCGTTGTTTGGGTTGTTCGCCACGTAATTGGCGACGATCTTGCTGCCGGTGACGCTCAGCCCCTGGTCCGGCTCCAGGTCGATGCCGGCGACCAGCTCGCCGCGATTGTTTCCTTCGATGCGGCAGCGGTCGACGATGTTGCCGCTGCCCTGGGTGATCGAGACGCCATTGCGGCCGTTGAGCGAGGCCCGGCAGCCGCTGAGGCGCGTGGTGCTCACGCCTTGCTTGCGGGTGGTGTAGCTCCAGTGGAAGCCGTCCTGAGGATGGCGGTCGGCTGCGACGTCGATCACGTGGCTGTTCGTCACATTGCGGAACCGAATGGGGTGCCCCTCAGCTTGTTGCGGGGAGCGGGTTGCGCTGGCGTGAGCGAAAGAAGGGCTTGCGCCAGGGATGGGCAGCGGTGGGACGATTATCGACGGCACGGGGTGGAGTCGCTGGGGCCGCGG
>JADLFM010000022.1 GCA_020845495.1 Chloroflexota bacterium | reverse complement strand
TGCCATGCTTACCGTCTCGGCCATCGCGTTGGTCTCCTCATTGGTGTCTCGACAACTTCAATGAGAACCACACGGTGGCCGTCTTCGTCAACGGCCGACCCTTTTACACTCCTCCGGGGACTCTACCCATCGAAAGAGAGGGAGAGCCAGGATCGGTGCCAAATACTACTGAAGTTGACAGGTGCGGCGTGCATCGCAAAGAGCGGTGGTTCCGAGAAGGGCCGTCATCACAGGGCGGGCACCTCGCTCATCCAGGAGGGTACGCGTTCTGCGCGCATCACTCCGGAAGCGGCGTGGGAGAGAATGCAGACCGAGTCGTGATGGATGTAGGTCTTCGAGTTGAGGAGGATCGGGCCTTCGAGCCGAGGAGAAGTGGCATGCCAACCGAGATTCATCGCAACGATGTCCGCCGGCTCATCGAGGCCGGAGCGCAGATCGTAGACGTCCTCTCACCAGAGGAGTACGCGGACGAGCACCTGCCGACCGCCGTGAATGTCCCTCTCAAAGAGATCAGATCCGCAGTCGATCGGCTCCAACTCGATCGCCCAACGATCGCGTATTGCCACGACTACCAGTGAGACATGAGCGTACGAGCCGCGTGGCGGCTCGAAAGCCTCGGCTTCACCCGGGTATATCGCTACACGGCCGGGAAAGCTGACTGGTTCGCCTATGGGCTGCCGATGGAAGGGGCTCGGGCAGAGGTGCCTCGGATTGGCGCCCTGGCGCGGAAGGATGTCCCTACCTGTCGCCTTGACGACCGTATTGGTGAGGTGCGGGAGCGCGTCCAGGCGGCTGGTTGGGATCTGTGCCTGGTGGTGAACGAGCACACCATCGTCTTAGGCCGGCTTCGCCAGGCCCAGCTTGATGGTGATCCCAGCCTCTCCGCGCAGGAGATCATGGAGGAGGGGCCGACCACCTATCGACCGAATCGGCCGGCTGAGGAGGTGGCGAACTATCTGGCGAAGCGCAGGGTGCCAGGCATTCTCGTTACGACCAACGACGGCGAGTTGATCGGCGTCTTCTATCGCAAGGACGTCGAGCAAGCCACCAGGTAACGGATCGCGGAGGTCTTGCGCTAGTTCGCTGGCCCGGGCAATCGCAGCCGTCCGAGCGCCTGCATACAGGGGATGTCCCTTACGACCGGCTAGCCCCAGCGACCCGGCCTGGTGGCGACCCGCTCGCATGGCTTCCTGAATGACGGACGGGTCGACATCGGAGAGTCACAACCTGTCGGCCTGAAACAGACTGAGGGCTCTGTCTCAGGTCGTCTGACATCCCCTGCCAGCCGGCGGGAGCACTACCAGCCAGCGCATCCCCATGGACGCCTCAGCCGCTCGATAGCTGATGCTCTCAGGGCATGGTACTTGATGGCACACCGTCCACCAGGTCGGTGAGCAGCCGCACCGCTGTGTCCAGGTCGCCCGTCGTCAGGGCAAAGCACTCGGCCTGTTGGAGCAGCGCCGTCGCCGCGCCGATGCCGCGAGCGCCGTGCTTTGGAATGCTGAACGACTGCTCCAGCAACACCGGGAGAACGGACGTGCGGGGCAGCGGCTCCAGCCGAGTCTCGGCGTCCGGGACGTAGCGTGGCACTACCACGTAGCGGACTGGCGTCGGGCCGGGCAGCCAGTCGCTCGCGGCCGGGTGCAGGAACCAGACCTCCTCACCGCCAAAGCGATGGTGCGGCGTCTCGGTCAGGAGTGCGGGATACGCGGGTGCGAGCACCGAGCGCGCGCCCGCCTTGACGCTCACGCTTCGAGCGAAAGGCAGCAGTTCGAGCGTCGCCGGATCGAGCATCGCCACCTCGTCGGACGCGAGCGCGAAGCCAGCCGCGACCAGCCCGGCCGTCAACGTGCTCTTGCCGCTCCCCGACGCCCCCGGCAGCAGCATCCCCCGTCCGTCACGGGCGACGGCTCCGGCGTGGAGCAGCAGGAAGTGCTGCCCGAGCACTTCGACGGCCAGGCTGGTGATGGCCCATTCGAGCGTCGCCAGGAGTCCGTGGGTCGTGTTGACAGTTCCGGTGTGTCCGTTCGCATGGATCAGGAGTAGCGGCTCGCCGCCAGCGTCGTTCAGCCGGACCTCGACGACGGCGGTCGGCGTCGAATCTGCATCCTCGATGTCGCCGCGAGTTGGGGTGGGCGGGAAGAGCCGGCGCAGACTCGCCAGGATACTCGGCGGGCCGGTGACGCGGGCCGAGAAACCGTAGAGCGCGACGTCGAGTGTCCTGGGCTGGGTCATGTGCCCCGCCGTAGCCGCCACGCTCAGCAACCGGCCGCCTCGGGCGCTATCAGCCCGACCGCCCGCAAGTGCTCGATCAAGTCGCGAACGTCGGCGAGCACGTCGTCGTAGCCCCGATCGTAGACCGAGGCGATCTCACGTGCGACGGCCGTCTCGTCGCGGGTGCCGTCGCAGAGCGTCCAGATACGCGCGGCTGTCCGGTTGAGAATGTAGGCTTGCCCATCCTTCGGCGCGTAGAGCACGATCTCGTCGTCGAGCGGATAGGACGCGACGCGCGGATTGGCGGTGAGCGTGAGCTTCGTCATCCGATCTCGCAATGGCCCTTTCGGTCTCGGCGTGGCCCTCTCGGCCTCGATCCCGTCATCATCGCGCGACGAGTGCGGCACTGGCGTTGCGACGCGCTCAGGCCAGTGCGTCGCAGCGTACAACGCAGCGGCTGGGAGCGTCCAGCACGCGGGTGAAGCCGTCCGGCCTGGATCGTCGATACCCGACCGGCTTACCTGGGCCGGCAACTGGATGGCTGGCGCCGGGTTGATCCGTCCTTTCCTGATAACGAGCGGGAGACACGCGTCGTGACGTTGGTCCGCCACGGTACATTACCGGCTCCGTTTCGGGCGTCTGCGAGTCACGGCAGCACGTACCGGCTTCGCCGACCCTGGCTCAGCAGGCGCTCCCGTTCGCAGCCGCGAGCCGGGCGACGACGGCGAGCAAGTCGTCCAGGTCGAACGGCTTGGGAATGACCGCGGCGACGCCAAGCGCGGCAGCGTCCAGGTCGCGAGCCGTTCGGCTGGCCGACACGATGGCGACCGGTACGGCTGGCCGGATACCACGCTGCTGGCGCTCTTTCAGGAAGGTCCAGCCGTCCATGATCGGGAGCATCAGATCCAGGAGCACCACGTCGATTGGCTGGCGCTCCAGCACGGCGAGTGCAGCCCGGCCGTGAGGTGCCGTACGGACGAGGTACCCTTCGTCTTCGAGCGCTGCTTCTAGCACGGACCGGATGAGGTCGTCGTCCTCGACGACCAGGACGCGGTGCCGCTCATTCATTGGCGTCCACCCCTACCATCGCCGCGTCCATCCGCGCGGCGGACGGCAGCCAGACGTACAGACTGGTGCCACGGTCGAGGCCAGGGCTTTCGGCCCAGACCCGGCCGCCGTGCCGTTCGACGATGCCGCGCGTGACGTGCAACCCGAGACCCATACCCTGAATCTGGTGCTCGGCGGCGTTCGAGGCACGCCCAAACGGCTGAAAGATCGTCTGGCCCTCACCAGGTGGCAGGCCGATTCCCTCGTCGCGGACGACGACGAGCACGCCGTCGTCCGCTCGACGCACGATAATCTGTACCGGCCCACCGGCCGGGCTGTATTTCACTGCATTGGCGATCAGATGGTCGAGCGCTTGATCCAGCCGAGTGCGATCGGCCATCACCTCGCAGCCTGGTGCGATCTCGAAGGCCAGGACGTGTCGCGCGGAGAGCTCTGGACGCAGCCGTTCGGCCACCGCGCGCGCTAACACCCCCAGGTCGACCGGCTCGAGTGTCAGCGTGAGATGCCCGGTGCGGAGTTGCGCGATGTCGAGGAGGTCGTCAGTCAGCGCGGTGAGCCGCTCGCTGCCCTCAACGAAGGCCCCGAGGAACCGACGCAGGCGAGTCTGCTCGATGGGGCCGCGCCCGAGCGCCCGCGCGAGCATCTGGGCAGTCCCCTTGATCGCGGTGATCGGCGTCCGGAGCTCGTGGGAGGCAATCGACAGGAACTCATCGCGGGCCCGGATCGCCTCTTGCGCCTCCTGGTACAACCGGGCGTTGTCGATCGCCAGCGCCGCTCGTCGTCCGATCTCCTCGGCGAGGCCAAGGTCCGCCGCACCATAGCGATGGTGTGGATCGGTCAAGAAAAGGGCCAGTGCGCCGAGAGTCCGGCCCCGTGCTACGAGCGGCACGAACATCGCCGACGTCAGACCAAGCCCGCGAACGAGCTCACGGCGGCGCGGATCGGGGATGGCGTCGGCGACGACCTCTTCGGTGAGAGACGACAAGAGGAGCGGCGATCCTTCGCGCAAGACCCGCCAGAGCAGCGAGTCTTCGGCAGCCGTCACCCGCTGCTCGCGGATCGCGTCGGCGGCCGGCTGACAGGCGGGATCGCGGGTGGCGACACTGATCTGGTCGATCTCGCCGCCCGGTCCAACGACCTGAGCGACGCTCCAATCGGCGAGCGTGCTGACGGCCCCGCGTGTGATACCGTCGAGCGTCGCGGCCACGTCGAGGCTGGCTGGCAAAGTGGCGCCCGCCTCGGCCAGAAAGTGCAGGCGCGTTTCGGACTGCCGTTGCCCGGTAATGTCGCGAAAGATGGTGATGACGAACCGGGACGTTCCGTCGTGCCCGGGCACCGGCGTCGAGGTGACGAGCGACCAGCGCTCGCCTTCGTGCGGCCGATCGCGATACCGGAAGCACACCGGCACCCCGACAACAAGCTCGCCCGCCAGTGCGCGGCGAGTGGGCAGGTCGTCGGGCGGCATGGGCCGACCGTCCTCGTGGAACACGTCGAACCGGGTCAGAAGCTCCGGCAGGGAGGCCGCCAGGAGCGCCTCGGCCGTCTCGAAGCCGAGGATCCGAGCGGCGGCCTCGTTAGCATAGATCAGCCGGCCGCCCGGAGTCATGGCCGTGATGCCATCCGTGACGCCGCGCAAGATGACGGCAAGTTCGTCACGGGAGGCCCTGAGGGCGGCATCAGCACGCTTGCGCTCCGTAACGTCCCGGATCGCCACCGCCCGCAGGTGGCGACCTCCCCGGGCGAGCGTCCGGCCACGCGCCTCGAGGTCGATTGTCGAGCCGTCCTTGCGGATGCCGACGATCTCATACGGCTCATCCGATCCTTCGGCAACGTGCCGCAGGAACGCCTCGCGGGACGTCGGCGCGAGCGTCTCCCAGGCCGACCGTCCGAGTAGCTCGGCGCGGCCGTACCCCACCATCGCCGCGAATGTGTCGTTCACGGCGACGTGTCGGGCGTTGTCGAGGACGATCAGGCCGTCGAACGCCGCGCCAGACAGGAGCGAATATCGCCCCTCGGCGTCATGGCGGGCGGCCTCGCTCTGCGCGAGGCGAACACGCAGGCGAGCGTTCTCTGCCGCGAGGGCCGCCAACCGGCGAACGTGGGGGCGAAAGGGGGGCGGCGGCATGCTCTGCGCTGCTCGCGCAAAGGTACGCAGGGCAGCAGTCAAGGCCCGCATTCGTCGGGCGGCAGGACCAGTCCGCCGGATTGCGGCCGGACCGGGCGCGGCACGCAAGCGAGCATGGACTGGCGCCTGTAATGTTGACTCTGCTGATGAGATTGGACGGACCACCTCTCGTTCATGCCCCCATGGCCTCGCCAGGCCACTTCGCAAGCATCGTGCCTGCACCATTCGTGTGTGAAGGGTTGCAGCGTCGCCAGTCGGTGGAGAAGCGGTAGCAACTGTCTGGCGACGATGACGACCAATGACCCTTGGCCGTTGCATTGTCGCCCCTCAGTGGAGAAATGGTGGTAGGGGCGTCGTCCTGGCGCGATCCGCTGCGCGCGCATGTCCTGCATACACCGGCCACCCGAGGCTCAGCCCGCAACCCTGGGCTACGGTCGATGAAGCCGGGATACCCGCCTGGATACCAGCACGCGGAGTCCGCCCGGCGCCGCGGCAACGACCAGCACCGCGCTCCCGAACGCCGTCTGAGCGGCGCTCCCGAGTAGCCGAGCAACGCCGCGCAGGAGGGGCCTGGCGAGCATCATCGGCGAGAGAGCGGGCGCGGGATCTGGGGTCTCACCCACCGGCGCACTGAACGGGCTGTCCGGCGACGCGATGGGACGCGCGTCTGGCGGCGCGTCGAACTGGCGCAGCCCGAAAACTGCGTTCACGACGCCCGCGACCCCACTCGCTGCGAGGTTCGCGCCGAGCGCCGAAAGTCCTGGCCGGCGTGGCGGCGGCAACGCTGCTGGATCGCGAGCAATCGCCACGCAGAGGTTCCGCCAGGCAGGCAGCCCGAAGATTCGGGCCTGGCTCCAGTGCATCTGAAAACTCGCGCGGTCTAGCTCCTCCTGGAAGCCGTGCGGGTTGTAGACGCCGACCCGGTCGCTACAGTGGGCGACCAGCGCCACCCAGTGCAGGTTGGCGGTATCGCGGAGGTTCAGCGGCGTGGTGTCGGTCAGCAGCATAACCGGCACACCGCGGTCGCACAGGCCGAAGATCAGATCCAGGCTTGCATCGTCGTAGGAGCGGGCGGTAAGGCCGAAGCGCCGAGGATAGTCGGCGAGTAACTGGGGCGCTGAGAAGATGTTGCCACGCCGTAGGGTGGCGTCGATGTCGGCGCGGGATGGCGCGCGGTCGCCGAGCAGGTACGCCAGGATGTAGGCGAGAGTCGTCGTCCCGCAGGCATTTGTCTGGCCCTGCCCCGGCTGCCAGAGCGAGGCATCGTTCGGGTCGCGCGGCAGTGGGGCGTCGGGCGACGGCCGGCCATAGCTGCCATCGGCGCGCGGCGCCCGCCCGAGCAACATCAGGGGTGTGTCCGGGCAAGAGATTGGCGCGCGGTCGCCAAGCTTCGCCGTGAAGCCGGTACGATCGACCATCCTGGCCACCATCCCAATCCACCAGCTCTTCGCAGCGTACGGTCACCCAGGCGAGCGCCGACGCCCGCGCGACCGTGCTGCTGTCAGCGTTCGGCCAGGCCGTTACCTCCAGGCCGTTACCTCCAGGCCGTTACCTCCAAGACGAACGTCCTCTCGGCTGGTTTCCACACGATGCCACTCGGCCACTGGTCGTACGAAGCCCGCTCTACACGGCCGTCGCCGGAGTGGCTTCGAGGATGCCGCCCTGCGCGACGATCCGCTCTTGCAGCCGAGCTATCGAGACGCCACGCGTCGACCCATCGGACTGCGCGACAAGCGCCGCCGCGATGCCAGCCGCCTGTCCCATACCCATCGCCGTGGCTGTCAGGCGGCTCGACGCCAGCGCTGCCGAGGTCGCGGAGTGACAGCGCCCGGCCACTAGCAGGTTGTCGAGCCCCTGAGGTACGAGCGTGCGGTAGCTGATGTCGTACGGCTGAACGACGTGCTCGACGTGCTGGGCGAACGGGCTGTTGCTGTGCCGATCGAGCTTGCCGGCCCCGAGCACCACCACATCCTCGTGTCGCCGGCCGTTCCAGACGTCATCCTCGGTCAGCACGTACTCGCCGACGATTCGGCGTGACTCGCGAGCGCCGGCTGTCGGGCCGCTGGCCATGAAGTAGGCATTCTTGAACTCGGGGAGGTTGTCCCTGAGCAGGCCGAACATCGTCCAGGCATCCTGACGGCCCTGGATCTCAGCGCGCGTCCAGTCTTCACGGGATGTCGCGTTGCCCGGGATACGGGTGGCGTTGAAGTACAGGTCGTGCGCCATGAACCGGGCCGGCCATGGTCCGCCGAAGTTCGGGAGCCGTCCCTCGCGGTTCGCACGCTCGAAGAGCTCGGTGCACGCCGCCCGCAGCGCCAGATCGGCCGGCGCGTGGACGTCGATCACGCGGAAATGCAGGCTCATCGGCTGGATCGGATCGTTCACCTTGAAGGGTGCCCCGGCCCAGGCCGCGACGTCGGCATCGCCGGTGCAGTCGATCGCGACCTTCGGCTCGATGGCTACCAGTCCCGCCTTGTTGCTGATCAGCACCGCCGCGATCCGGCCGTCGCGGACGACCACGTCGGCCACCTGGCTGTGGTACAGGATCTGGACCCCACTGTCGACCAGGATCTCGTCGGCGGCCTTCTTGAAGCGCTCAGGCTCGGTCTGAGGTACGATCCGCTCGGGATGCTCGGCGACCTGACTGATCTCACCGTTGTAGGTGAAGGTGGCACTGCGGGGATCGCGGCCCTGGAGCACCCCCATCCGGTCGAGCATCTCGAACACGACCCCGCCGACGACGGCCCGCCCGGAGCCCGGGTCGATCAGGCCGTCGAACGCCGAGCCGATGATCGCCGTGAAGAAGCCGCCCGCGAAGCCCATCCGCTCGACGAGCAGCGTGCGGGCGCCCGAGCGCGCGGCTGCGACGGCCGCGCCGATGCCGGCCAGCCCGGCGCCGCAGACGAGCACGTCTGGCCGGTACGTGACTTCGAGCGAGCGGGTGTACTGGAGCATCCGGATTCCTCTCCCGGCAGGCCGTCGCGAGTGCGTAGCGGTGGGCGGCCTGCCCGGTAGCAGTGTAGCGCCGGACTGGCTCGCGAGCGACGGGCTGGCCCACAATGGACCTAGGAGCAGAGATGGGGCGGATCACCAGCGAACAGATGAGCCAGGCCGACGACCCAGAGCAGCGGCGGACGCGGCGAGCTACTCGCATGCTCGCCGTCGCGCTGGCTGCGCCGACCACCGGCGCCGCCCTCGCCGAGCTGCACGAGGCGGCTCGCGTCGCGGACAGCGTCGAATTGCGCCTTGACCTGATGGATGAGTTCGACCTGCCGCGCCTGCTCGCCGAGCGCCCCTGCCCGGTCGTCGTAACCTGCCGAGCCGTGCGCGAGGGCGGGCGCTGGCGCGGCTCCGAGGAGGAACGGCTCGCCGTACTGCGGCAGGCGTTCGCGCTGGGCGCAGACTACGTGGACGTCGAAGCCGATGCCATCGACGCGCTCCGCGCCGGCGGCCTGTCTGGGCCGGGCCGACTCATCGCCTCGAGCCACGACTTCACCGCGATGCCCGACGACTTCGAGGCGCGCTGGCAGGCGCTCGCCGCGACCGGCGCCGACGTGGTCAAACTGGTCGGGATGGCCCGCGACGTCCGCGACGTCGTACCAGTCGCGCGGGCGCTGGCTCAGGCCGACCGCCCGACGATCGCCATTGCGATGGGCGAGGCCGGGCTGGCCAGCCGCATCCTGGCCCTGACCTACCCCTCCTGCTTGCTCACCTTCTGCGCGCTCCAGACGGGCGGCGGTACGGCACCCGGCCAGATCGGCGCCGTCGAGCTACTCGAGACCTACCGAGCGCACGAGCTTGGCCCAGACACGGCTATCTTCGGACATCTCGCACCGGCCGTCGACCGCGAACGGCTCGCACGCTGGAACCGCGCCTTGTCGGCTCATCAGGTTGACGGTGTTGTCGTACCCCTCGTCGTCCCTGTTGATGCCTCTCCTCTGGATGCACTTCCGGCCCTGGCGGCACTCGGCGTGCGCGCCGCGTTCGTCGCGCCGCCATTCCGCGACGTCGTGGGGCAGGGACTGGATGGCCTGACGGCCGGTGCCTGTCGACACGGCGTGGTGAACGCCATCGTCGCCCGCGTAGGACGGCTGATGGGCACCTGGATAGTGGAGGCTGCTGGCGAGAGCGTGGAGGGGGCCTGGGTCGAGGGAGCACACCGGGGCACAGAAGAGGCGCAGTGCCAGGCGGGCGAGCCTGGTGACGACGAGGTCGCGAAGCTGCTCGCGGAGATAGGTGCAGAATGATGGCGACAGTCGCGGAGGATCGGCGGCTCGCGGTGCTGCTCGGACAGGCCGTTGGCGATGCGCTCGGGGCGGGCACCGAGTTCCAGACGCCGGCCAGCATCACCGCCACGTAAGGCGCGGTCGGGGGCTACGTGCAGGGTATAGCCTCCGCCTTTCGCCCTGGCGAGTTCACCGATGATACCCATATGGCCCTGTGCATCCTCGGCGCGCATTGGGACACGCGGCCACGGGGCGGCGATCTGGCCGAGGCGACGCTTCGCCGCTTTCAGGAGTGGCGTGAGGCCCGCCCGCCGGACGTGGGCATCGCCACGGGTGGAGCGCTCGCCGCCTCACGGCGTCTGGATGAGCCAGAGCGGCTACGTCATCCACACCCTTCAGGCAGCCGTCGCGGCGAGCCTCACCCAGAACTACCTGGACGGCATCCTGCCGATTGTGCAATGCGGCGACGACAGCGACACCACGGCCGCCGTGGCCGGCGCGGCGCTCGGAGCCCGCGGCTTGCTCCCACCCCCGCACCTCATCGACGGGCTGTGCTGCAACGTCCGCTGGCCGACCTGGCCCGCCGGCATCACGCGGGGCTGGCCGTCCCTCGTCGCCTGCGTCCCGCCCTCGCCCGGCCTCGGACCAACGTCCCCTGATACCCCCGATAGTGAAGAAGACGCGGCCCACCGTCGCCTGCCGACCCTCCCGCGCTTCGAGTTCGGCGAGGTCTCGCCGGGTGTGGCCGCCGGCCGGGCGCCGCTCTTCCGCCGCAACATCTGGGCGCTGCGCGCGGCCGGGGTGACCCATGTGCTGGACCTGCGCGAGGAGCGAGAGTGGTCAGGCCCAGGACGCTCTGGCCCGAGCGCGCTGGCCGAGATCGGACGGCTCGGCCAGCCGCGCCTGCATCTGCCGGTCGAGGACATGGGCATACCCGTCCCGTCTGACTTCGACCGAGCCCTCGCCTTCATCGAGACGGTCCGGCACCTCGGCGGTACCGTCTACGTCCACTGCCGAGCCGGCATCGAGCGGACGGCGGCTATCCTGATGGCGTGGTGTGCGCGTCAGCACGCCTGCTCGGATCAGGAGGCGCTGGCCGCCCTCCGGGAGCGCCGCCCCGCACTCTCGCCGCTCCCCGCCCAGGTGAACGCCGTGCGCGCATGGCTGGCGGCGAGTCGTGAGTGAAACGGGCGAGGGGTAGCCGCTGACCTGACAGACGAGCGCGGTAGCGCACCTGCCATCGTGGGAGGCGCAGCCCCGCCTCGGCGAGGCTGCGTCTCCCACGACGCCCCTTCGTCACACGCCGGCGCGCACCTTGTCCTCGCTCACGCCGCTCTGCGCCACCAACTCGCGCAAGGCCCCACCCTCCTGACGGTAGAAGCTACGAAGGATGGACACATCCGTCGAGAGGCAGAAGTCCTTGACGCCCAGCTTCAGGTAGTATTCGGCTTCGGAAGCCGTATTGATCTCGGCGCGCGGGCGGACACCCATCTTGATGGCCGTCCTGGCCGTGTACTCACGCGCTTCGATGACTTCTGGGTGCAGGCCGCCCGCGTAGCTCCGACCGGGCTTGCCGATGCTCATGCCGTAGTCGGCTGGCCCAAACTGCACCATGTCGACGCCCGGGACACTGAGGATGGCCTCGAGATTCTCGACCGCGCCCCGCTTCTCGACCATCAGGACGATCACGGCGTCGTTGTAGTACTTGAGGTAGTCCGCCCCGCCCTCAACCTGGATGCGGCCACCAGCCATGCCGTGCGTGAAGTCATTGTCCGGCCCTTCTGGACGGACGAGGCGGACGCACTCTTCGGCGTCCGCGGCAGTCCGCACGTCGGTGAAGAGCAGGTTCTGGATACCGGCCGACATCGCCCGCACCGCCAGATGCCACTGTGCCGACCGCTCCATCTTGATCAGGCCAGTGAAGTTGGGAGAAAGTTCGATGGCGCGGCCCATGTTGTCCAGTGCATGCAAGTCGTACGGAGCGTACTCGGCCAGGAACTCCACGTAGTCAAACTGCCCGCTCCGCCCGACGAGCTCGGTCGCGGTCGGCCACGCGCTCTGAAGCCGGGTCCCGAACGTGGGCTTGCCTTCATTCAGCAGGGTACGGAGCCGATTCTCTCGCATCTCTCGAACGTCCTTTCCAACCGTGAGTAGGCTCATAGTAGTACATCTCGGCGTGCGGGGTCGGCGGGCGTGCGGGACCAGCAGCCCCTGGTCGTGGCCGGCGTCGAGGCTCAGGCGAGCGCGTGAGCGTCTCGGCCGCCCACGCTGAGATGCCGTACCTCGATCGTGGCGCCCTTCCGGCGAGCGACGGGGATCAGCCGCGACCCACGAACGGCATCTTGGTCGCCATCACCGTCATGGACAAGACGTTCGCGTCGAGTGGCAGGCTCGCCATGTACATCACCGCGCGGGCCACGTGCTCCACGTCGATCACTGGCTCGACCTCTACTGACCCGTTGGCCTGTAGGACTCCCTGGGTCATATGCGCCGCCATGTCGGTCAGGGCGTTGCCGATGTCGATCTGGCCGCAGGCGATGTCGTACTTCCGGCCGTCCAGCGACGTGGACTTGGTCAGCCCGCTGATCGCGTGCTTCGTGGCGGTGTATGGCGCGGAGTTGGGGCGGGGCACGTGTGCCGAGACCGAGCCGTTGTTGATGATGCGGCCCCCGCGTGGATCCTGGTCCTTCATGATCTTGAACGCCTGCTGGGTGCACAGAAACGCGCCGGTCAGGTTGGTCGCGACGACCGCCTGCCACTGCTCGTAGGTGAGATCTTCGAGCAGACCGCGCGTGCCCGTTCCGGCGTTGTTGAACAGCAGGTCCAGGCGGCCGAATGCCTGCTGCGACTTCGTGAAGAGGGTACGGACGGCCTCCGGATCGCCGATGTCGGTGGGTACGGCCAGCGCCCGCTCGCCTGTGGCGCCTGCTTCGGCGATGGTCTGCTCGAGTGCGCTCGCGCGCCGCCCAGCGAGGGCCACGTAGTATCCCTCACCAAGCAGCGCCAGCGACACTGCCCTGCCGACCCCGCTCCCAGCGCCTGTCACGATGGCGACCTTCTTACCCATGCTCAGCCTCCCAGCTTCCGCGCCCACAATCGCGCGCGTGCTTCATGATTCGTGTGTGCTCGAGCCCCGGCGGCGCCGCACTTCGCCGGCTCGGGTGCCACCTGGCCACATCCGTGTTCTCACCTGAATACGGCTTGCTGCTGCCAGCGGTGAGCGGGCATCCGTCTCGCCAGCGTGATTACTGGGCTCTCATGCGTGCCGGCAGAGCGGTCGAAGCGGATGGCTCGACCGCCATACTCTGGTCCGTGTCGGGATCGGGAGCAGCCGAGGCCGTCCACGACGAGTCGGCGGCCGAATCGCGGCTCAACTCAACCGCTCCCCGCTTCACCAGCCGTGCAAGCGTCCGGAGGCGGCTCACGGGGTGGTCGGTCCCGAGGATCTCGGCCACGGCACGCCGACCATCGATGATCGTCAGGCAGGCTGCCTCGTCGTCGTCGAGCGCCACGGATGGCAGGGTACTGGCCGATGCTGGCTCGGCAACGTGCGGCACCGCCCAGAGGGATGGCACCAGCGCATCGACCTCAGCCCGTTGCTCCGCGATCTCGTCCAGGTACCGCGCGAGCTCGACGGCGGTCAGGTTAACGGTCCGCTCAACGGCACGGTCAACGGCAAGCTGGTCGTCGGAGACGGCGAACTGGCCGCTCGGGAACAGGTACGCAGCGCTCTCGAGCGCCGCCAGCCCCGACTCCGGCGAGCGGGCAGCCGCAATCACACGCCCCTGGTCGAACCAGACCCGCAGCACCCAGGGCCCATGCTCGGCTGTGACCGCTGCCGTACGCCCCAGACCGGCCATGAGCCGCAGCAACGCCGAGAGGCGAAGGTGCGCCAAGGATCCGCGCGAATCCCCCATGCTTCAGTTCACACTCTGGATCTATCGACGTGGCGAACGGGGGAGTGGCAACGCCGACAGGGCTCTCGATCTCACGCGGCCCCGTAGCTCGCTCGCCAGGCTCCCGATGCGCATCGAGTCGATCGGGATTGACGTTCGCAAGTGTAGCATCTTTGACCTGGTCGGGCATCTCAGGGGGGACGGCAGGACAGCGGATGGAGACGCGTGGCCGGCGAATCGACGGTTCGGCCGCCGCCACAGGGTGGCATGCTCGGCGATCTGCCGTGCGCCTTCCGGTTGGGCGACCCAGCAAGCGCTCCCGATGCCGCCTGGCAGCACGGCTCGGTCAGGCGCTGACGTAGGTTGCGAGGTGTTCGCCGGTGAGGGTGGAACGGGTAGCTACCAGGTCCGCGGGTGTGCCCTCGAAGACGATCCGGCCGCCGTCGTGACCGGCCCCGGGGCCGAGGTCGACGATCCAGTCGGCGTGGGCCATGACCGCCTGATGATGCTCGATGATAATGACTGACTTGCCAGAGTCGACGAGCCGGTCCAGCAAGCCGAGGAGGTGTTCGACGTCGGCGAGGTGGAGGCCGGCAGTCGGCTCGTCGAGGACGTAGACCCCGCCCCGCTCGGCCATGTGGGTAGCCAGTTTGAGGCGCTGCCGCTCGCCGCCAGACAGTGTGGTAAGCGGCTGGCCGAGGGAGAGGTAGCCGAGTCCGACGTCAGCCAGCCGGGACAGGATCGCATGAGCCGCCGGAGTCTTCGCCGGGCCGGATCCGAAGAACGTCTCGGCCTCGGCCACCGGCATCGCGAGCACCTCGCTGATGTCCTTGCCGCCGAGGTGATACTCCAGCACCGATGCCTGGAATCGCTTACCCGCACACTCCTCGCAGACCGTCGCCACGCCAGCCATCATCGCCAGATCGGTATAGATGACCCCGGCGCCGTTGCAGTTGAGGCAGGCGCCCTCGGAGTTGGCGCTGAACAGCGCCGGCTTCACGCCGTTGGCCTGTGCGAACGCCTTGCGGATCGGGTCGAGCAGTCCGGTATACGTCGCCGGGTTGCTCCGTCGTGAGCCGCGGATTGCACCCTGGTCGACCGACACCACGCCGTCCCGCCCGGACACCGAGCCATGGATGAGCGAGCTCTTGCCCGAGCCGGCCACCCCGGTCACGACGACCAGGACGCCGAGCGGGATATCGACGTCGACGTCTCGGAGGTTATGGGTGCTGGCGCCGCGGACCTTCAGCACCCCTGTCGGCCTGCGCACCGATGGTTTCAAGGCTGCACGGTCGTCCAGGTGCCGGCCAGTCAGCGTGCTGCTCGCTCGTAGCCCTGCCACGGTACCCTCGAACACCACCTCGCCGCCCGCCGTACCGGCGCCGGGGCCGAGGTCGACGACGTGGTCGGCGATGGCGATCACCTCCGGCTTGTGCTCCACTACGAGCACCGTGTTGCCCTTGTCCCGCAGCCGCAGCAGCAGTTCGTTCATCCGCTGGACGTCGTGGGGGTGCAAGCCGATGGTCGGCTCATCGAAGACGTAGGTGACGTCGGTGAGCGAGGAGCCGAGGTGCCGGATCATCCTGGTGCGCTGCGCCTCGCCGCCGGACAGGGTGCCCGCCGGCCGGTCGAGCGAGAGGTAGCCGAGCCCGATCTCCACGAACGAGCCGAGCGTCTCCCCCAGCGCCAAGAGCAGCGGTGCGACGGACGGCTCGTCGAGGCGACGTACCCATGTGGCCAGGTCGCTGATCTGCATCGCACAGGCGTCGGCGATACTGATCCCTTCGATTTTCGACGAGCGGGCCGCCTCGCTGAGCCGGGTACCGCCGCACGCGGGACAGATCGTAAACGTGACCGCCCGCTCCACGAAGGCGCGGACGTGCGGCTGCATCGCATCCACGTCCTTGGATAGCATCGACTTCTGGATCTTCGGGATCAGCCCTTCATACGTCAGGTTGATTCCTTCGACCTTGATCTTCGTCGGCTCCTTGTGGAGCAGGCTGTGCAGTTCCTTCTTGGTGTACGTGCGGATCGGCTTGTCCGGGTCGAAGAAGCCGCTGCCACGATAGATGCGGCCATACCAGCCATCCATGCTGTAGCCGGGGATCGTGAGCGCGCCCTCGTTGAGGGACTTGCTCGCGTCGTACAGCGCGGACAGGTCGAAGTCCGTGACCGAGCCCATGCCCTCGCAGCGTGGGCACATGCCGCCGGTGATGCTGAAGCTGCGCCGCTCCTTCACGGTCTGCCCGCCGCGCTCGCGTGTGACCGCACCCGCACCGTCGATCGAGGCGATGTTGAAGGAGAATGCCTGAGACGAGCCGATGTGCGGCCGGCCAAGGCGGCTGAAGAGGATGCGCAGCATCGCGTTAGCGTCGGTCGCGGTGCCGACCGTCGAACGGGGGTTGGCACCCATGCGCTCCTGGTCGATGACGATCGCCGTCGTCAACCCGTCGAGCACGTCTACCTCGGGCCGCGCCAGAGTCGGCATGAAGCCCTGCACGAACGCGCTATAGGTCTCGTTGATCAGCCGCTGCGACTCCGCGGCGATGGTGCTGAACACCAGCGAACTCTTGCCGGACCCGGAGACGCCGGTGAACGCTGTCAGCCGGCGCTTCGGGATCTCGACGCTGACATCCTTGAGGTTGTTCACGCGCGCGCCCTGCACGCGAATCAGATCGTGGCTATCGGCAGCGTGCAGCGCCGGCTGCGGGTCCAACCTCGAGCCCAAGGCCTAACTCACCGCCTTCTTCACCAGCGCCTCGATCCTTTCCTCGTCAGCGGCAGTTAACTCTTTCAGCGCAAACGCGGTCGGCCACATCGCGCCGTCGTCGAGCTTCGCCTTGTCGCTGAAGCCGAGCGTCGAATACCTCGCCTTGAATTTCGCCGCGGCCTGGAAGAAGCAGACGACGTCGCCGTCCCTGGCGTACGCGGGCATTCCGTACCACGTCCTCGGCGTGAGCTCTGGTGCTGCCGCTTTGACGATCGCGTGGACCCGCTCGGCCATGGCGCGATCGGGCTCCGTCATCTCCGCGATCTTCGCGAGCGCATCGCTCTCGCCGTCTGCCTTGCTGGTACGCGCGCTCGCCTTCAACTCGCGGGCACGCTCCTTCATCGCGGCACGTTCCTCTTCGGTGAATCCGTCGGAGCGAGGGTTGCGCTTCTTTGAGGTCGTCATCGCAACTCCTGAATGCGGATCTGGTTGCCCGCGGGATCGCGGACGGCGCAGTCGCGAACGCCGTACGGCTGGTCGGTCGGCTCCTGGACGATCTCAACGTCACTGGCCTGCAACCGCGCGAACGCATCGTCGAGGTCCGGAGTAGACAGGAGGATCATGCCATAGGTGCCCTTGGCCATCATCTCGGCGACGACGCGGCGCTCGTCGTCGGTGAGGCCGGGGGTGGCGGCCGGCGGGTATAGGACGAGAGACGTGCCAGGCTGACCGGGAGGGCCGACTGTGATCCAGTGCATCCCAGCATAGCCAACGTCGTTGCGGACCTCGAAGCCGAGGATATCGCGATAGAAGGCCAGGGCGGCCTCTGGGTCGTCATGCGGGAGGAAGCTCGAGTGGATGGTGCAGTCCATGGTAGTCACTCCGTGAGCGGTGATGCCTATGGACGAAATTCTAGGTACGGTTCGTGGCCAGCGCTTCTCGATTTCTGATCGGTCGGGTTACCTGTTTTGCCACGCAGGCCGGCATTCCCGCCGTCTCGCGTCCCGCTTCGCGCCGGTAGACGCTGGGCGGCACGCCGACCAGTTCGGTGAAGCGGGTGCTGAAGGTGCCCAGCGACGAACAGCCGACTGCGTAGCATACTTGAGTGACGCTCAGGCCGCCGCAACGCAGGAGCGCCATGGCGCGCTCGATACGCCGGGTCATCAGGTAGCTGTATGGCGACTCGCCGTAGGTAAGCCGGAACTGGCGGCTGAGGTGTCCGGCCGACATGTTCACGCCACGGGCAAGCGCTTCGACGTCAAGTGGCCGCGCGTACTCCCGGTCGATCCGGTCGCGAACGCGGCGCAGTCGCGCGAGGTCGCGTAGGTGCTGGGCCGCGTCGGGTCTGCTGGTCACCTGTCAGATGGTGGCACATCGCACGGCCGCTGTCGAGCGTTGAGCGCGACCAGAGGGGCGAAGGGTTCGAGGGGTCGTAGCCTTGAAGGACGCTTATTTGACGAGCTATACTCGGTGAACCTGGCGGTACAGGTTCTCGGGCCGTAGCGCAGCCAGGTAGCGCACCTGAATGGGGTTCAGGTGGTCGGAGGTTCAAATCCTCTCGGCCCGACCGGTCAAAGGCCTTCTTCCTCATCGGGAAGAGGGCCTTCTTGTTCCTGTCGGCGGTCCGTACCGGGCGATGTTGGTAGTCGCGAGTATGTCCGGCGGCACGTTGGAGTTCGACGCGCGGCCTCCGCGGTGCGCGGCGCGGCACAGGACGTTACTGCCACTCCACGTCTCGTCGTGAGACGGGTCATAACGATCGTGGCCGGCCCCAACACGGTGCGACGGCGTCGCCGTGCCCTGCCGTCCATCGAGCCGGCAGCGGTCTGGCCTTTGCAGTAGTTGCAGGCTCTCGTGCGCGCCACGCCGAGCGCATGTGCGACGGAACTGCATCGTGGGAAGGTAGCACCATGGCCGTCACGATTCCTCACAGCTCTCCACCCTCGGAGCCCCCCGATCTCGATCGAGCCAGGCGCGCCGTGGATCTGGCCGCCGATTTGCTCCGCGCCGCCCGGAGCCAACAGACGCCCGGGGAGCGCCGCCGGGCACGGAAGCTGGCCCGCATGATGGAGGATCCTCGCGGCAAGCTGTTGACGATCGCCCTGGTCGATCAAGCATTCCGCAGCCGACGGTCCGCACGCATCGCCGATCAGTTGCGCTACTTGCTCCGGCGCTATGGTGTGCCGCGCTACCTCGAGCCGTGGGAGCGCTTCGGGCTCGCCCTCGGCGGGCTGCTCGGCCCGTCCTTGCCGAGCCTGGTCGTCCCAGCGATTGTCACCCGGCTGCGGCAGGAGACTCAAGCCGTCATGGTCCCCGGCGAGGAGCACGCGCTCCGCCGTTACCTGCGCATGCGCCAGCGCACGGGTATGCGCGTGAACCTGAACCTGCTCGGGGAAGCAATCACCGGCGAAGTAGAGGCGCAGCGGCGGATGGACGCCTACCTGACCCTGCTCGCCCGTGACGACGTCGAGTACATCTCGGTCAAGATCTCCTCGGTCTTCAGTCAGATCGATCTGGTTGCCTTTCGTCATACCGTCGAGCAGATCAAGGCACAGTTGCGGAAGCTCTATCGTCAGGCGTCGCAGTACCACTACCGCCACCCTGACGGCCACCGTACCCCCAAGTTCGTCACCCTCGACATGGAGGAGTATCGCGACCTCGAGCTTACTGTCATCGCTTTTCGGGAGGTGCTCGACGAGCCTGAGCTCCTGTCCGTGAGCGCCGGCCTGGCCCTCCAGGCGTACCTGCCGGAGTCGTACCAGGTTCAGCAGGCGCTGACCGCCTGGGCGATCGAGCGCTACCGGCACGGCGGGGCGCCGATCAAGGTCCGGATCGTCAAAGGCGCCAACCTGGCGATGGAGCAGGTCGAGGCGTCGCTGGCCGGCTGGCCTCAGGCGCCTTACTCCACCAAACTGGAGGTCGACGCCAACTTCAAGCGCATGGTCGAATACGGCTGCCAGCCCGAGCACGCGCAGGCCGTGCATCTGGGCGTCGCCAGCCACAACCTGTTCGACCTTGCCTACGCCCTGCTCCTACGCAAGGAGCAGCATGTAGAGGATAGGATTGAGCTCGAGATGCTCGAGGGCATGGCCAACCATCAAGCGCGGGCCGTGCAGGCCCGCGCTGGCAGGCTGCTGCTGTACGCTCCGGTGGTGCAGGCTAAGCACGTCCCCAACGCCATCGCCTATCTGGTGCGGCGGCTCGACGAGAACACGTCTGAGGAGAACTTCCTGCGGCATGCCTTCGGGCTGGCGCCGGGCTCGTCGGCGTGGCAACGCGAGTGCGAGCGCTTCCTGGCTGCCTGCGAGGCCACAGCCCGAGTGAGCACGGCGCCCCGGCGCACCCAGGACCGTCGCGCCGAAACGGCTGGTCCGCCGCCCCCCAGTGACCCGGCTGCACCGTTCGCGAACGAGCCTGACACCGACTGGGCGCTGCCGGCCAACCGCGCCTGGATCGACGACGTCGTCGCGCGCTGGCGCGAGGTCGAGCCAGCCCCGATCCCGCTCCAGATTGGCGGGGAGTTCGTCGACGGTACCTCGATCGGCGAGGGGTGCGACCCGTCGCGGCCAGAGCGTATCGCCTACCGCTACGCGCTGGCCGGCCGTGCCCAGGTCAACCAGGCGTTGGATGTGGCCAGACGGGCGCAAGAGGGCTGGGCCGCCCGGTCGGTGACCGAGCGGCAAGCGCTCCTCGACCGCTGCGCCGCCGAACTCGCCCGGCGTCGCGGTGACCTGATTGGCGCGATGATCCTCGACGGCGCCAAAACGGTTCAGGAGGCGGACCCGGAGGTCAGCGAAGCGATCGACTGCGCCCGCTACTACGCGCGCGCCCTCGACCTTGGGGATGATGCCGCGGGGTGCCGGATGGAGCCGCTCGGCACGGTGGTCGTTGCACCACCCTGGAACTTCCCGATTTCCATCCCGGCCAGCGGGGTGCTCGCCGGGCTGATGGCCGGCAACTGCGTCATCCTGAAGCCGGCGCCCGAGGCCGTACTCGTCGGCTGGCACCTGGCTGAGGCGCTCTGGGTGGCTGGCGTGCCGAAAGCCGTGTTGCAGTTCCTGCCTTGCCCCGACGACGAGGTTGGCCGCGCGCTGGTCACCGACCCGCGCGTCGACGGTGTCATCCTGACCGGTTCGGCCCAGACGGCACAGGCGTTTCTCGCGTGGCGGCCGGACCTACGCCTCTTCGCCGAGACGAGCGGCAAGGGCACGACGATCGTCACCGCTCTGGCCGACCGTGACCAGGCGGTTGTGGATCTGGTGCGGTCCGCCTTCGGCCACAACGGCCAGAAGTGCTCGGCTGCCAGCCTGGCGATCTGCGAGGCCGAGGTGTACGACGATCCCGCCTTCCGCCGCCAGTTGTGCGACGCCGCCGCCAGCCTGCCCATCGGCAGTGCCTGGGATCCAGCCAGCCGGGTGACGCCGCTCACTCAACTGCCCGGCCCGAGCCTGCTGCGGGCGCTGACCACACTGGACGAGGGCGAAGCGTGGCTGCTCGAACCGCGCCAGATCGGCGAGAGCCCGCGTCTCTGGTCGCCAGGCATCAAGTTGGGCGTCCAGCCCGGCTCATTCTTCCACCAGACCGAGTGCTTCGGCCCGGTGCTCGGGCTGATGCGGGCCGAGAGCCTCGACCACGCGATCGCGTTGGCGAACGGGACGCCCTACGGCCTGACCGCCGGGATCCACTCCCTCGACGAGCGCGAAGTGGTGCGCTGGCGGGAGCGCCTCGAAGCCGGCAACCTCTACGCCAATCGTCACATTACCGGCGCCATAGTCCGGCGCCAACCGTTCGGGGGCTGGAAGCGCTCGAGCTTCGGACCCGGAGCGAAGGCCGGCGGTCCAAATTACGTCCTCCAGTTGGCCCGGTGGTATCAGGTCCGCCTGCCAGCGTGCGAGGCTTCCGATCAGCCGGAGCACCCCCTACTACGTCGTTGCCTCTCGGTCATCAGCGGTGCCGACGAGCAAGCGGTCCTCCGGGCGAGCGCGGCGAGCTATCGGCGAGCGTGGCAGACGCATTTCAGCCGCGGCCACGATCCGAGTCAAGTCCTCGGCGAGTGGAACGTCTTCCGGTACCGGCCCTGTGGCCGTGTACTGGTGCGCGGCGACCTGTCGCGACCTGAGCGCCGTCTCGCGCTCTGCCAGACGCTCCTGGCCACCCACACCTGCGGCGCGCCGGTCGCCGTCAGCCTTCCGCCAGGACAGGCTGTCTGGCCCTGGCTGGCCGACGAGGGCATCCAGGTGCACGTCGAGGACGACGCGAGGCTCGCAGCGCGGCTGCAAGCCGGTACCGCCTGCGAGCGGCTGCGTATCTTCGCGCCGCTCCCGACTGACCTACAGATAGCTGCCCATCACGGCCACGTCGTCGCGATCGACGCGCCCGCGCTCGCCAACGGCCGCCTCGAGTTGCGCTGGTACCTACGCGAGCAAACCGTTTCCCAGGTGGTCCACCGCTACGGGAATGTGATGACCGTGCCGCGTGCTCCACGCTGAGCACCATGACGAGCGACGATGGTGGGGCACCCGGTGCCTTGAGTGTTCGTTCTTCAGCCGGATCTCTGCACTCGGCCTACTCTGGTATGCCAACCACGCCAGCCCTGTCGAGGCCGCCTGTCATAGAGCCAGGTACTGGCGCGATAGCTTTCCTATCGCGCCATGACAACTCTGCCTCTTCCGGACGCCCCGACCGGGCTCCGTCGTACCGGCCAATCCGACCGATAGTGAAGTGGTCCGTTGCTTGCGCTCGCCATCCGCAGTTCCTGATGGCTTCTCCACTGTATAGATTCCACCGTGGTTCTGATTCACACCTTCCTGGGGCGGCGCCTGAGTCGTGGGCTGGCTACCGCATGGGCGAAAGCTGACGTGGGTCCAGGGCGTGACGCCGGGCACTCGGAATTGAGCCGTGGCCATTCTGGCTGCTCGGTATGCCAAGCGGGCAGCCAGAATGGTCACGCTCTAAGCCTAGATGCCTGCCCTGGTGCGGGCCAGTGCACGGGCCCGGCCGCTATCCCAAACCTCCGGGTTCACTAACTGATGCGGCCGCTCACCAGCCAGGAAGCGCTCGACGTTCTCCAGCATCAGCGGCAGTTTGAAGCCCTCGCTCTCGGTGGAACCGCCGGCGACGTGCGGCGTCGCGACGACACTATCCAGTTTCAAGATCGGGTTATCGGCAGGCGTCGGCTCCTCTTCGAAGGTGTCCAGCCCGGCCGCCAGGATGCGCCGCTCGACGAGTGCACGATACAATGCCTGCTCGTCGACGACCTTGCCTCGCGATGCGTTCACCAGGATCGCGGTCGGTTTCATCAGTCCGAACTCTCGCTCGCCAATCATCTTGTCCGTCCGCGGGGTGTGCGGCACACACGGCACCACGACGTCTGATTTCCGGTACAACTCGTCCAGCGCGACGTGGCGAATGCCGGCCAGGATCGGGCCGTCGGGGCGGGGATGGCGCTGGTAGGCGATCGGGTATGCGCCGAACCCGATCACGCGCTTCGCGACGTGCAGCCCAATATGCCCCAGACCGATGATGCCGACCGTCTTGCCAGCCAGTTCGTAGAGCGGGCGCGGCGGGTCAGCACGGTCCCAGATACCCTGCTTCAAGTTCACGATATCGCGAGCGGCGTTGCGAAGGCAGATCAGCATCAACATCAGGATGTGATCCGCCACCGGGCTGGCGTTCATGCCGACGTTCAGGGTGAGCAGGATGCCGTGGTCGCTGAGCGCTTCCACGTCGAAGTGATCCGCGCCGGATCCACTCTTTATCAGCAGTTGGAGCTTCGGCAGCCGCTCGATCATCTCGCGACCGAGAACGTACGGACCGGAACGGCCAGACCAGAGGATCTCGGCGTCCTGGATCTGCTCGATCAGCGTGTCGGCCGGCGTGGTCTCCGTTCGAACGGAGAACAGTTCATGGCCGGCAAACCGCCCTCGGGTTGCTGCCTGATACCGCTCGTCAACCGCGATGCGCATCGATCCTCCGCTGTGAACCTGCTGCCGTACAGCGGCTTTTGTCGCCTGTGATACCGGGGCGAGCTTAGTAGCACCGCTCGCCAATCGGGTGTGCTATCCCAAGAAGCCCACTACGGTCTATCCCGTTCCATCGAGCTGGTGCAAAAAGATCTCATACCGGACCTGGATAGGCATGTTGCAAATTCCGAACCGTTCGGCTCCTGACGTCTCAGTCGACCTCCCGCACCGGGCACAACTCGGCTCCGGCGCTCCATAGATGACGGAGGCGCCAGGCGTGGTTGGTGTCAGGCTGACTCGTGTAAGCGAGCATGCCACTCCGAAGCGATCCGGTGACTGAAGGATGACTGACGGAGCCTGGATCGATCTCGCTGAATAACGCTGTCAGGTGCGAGTGGAGTCACTATCGGACGCTGGCAGAACAGACCCCCTCTCCGCACGTCGCGGGAGGGGGTCCACCGCGCTCGCCGGGCTTTCAGTCTCGGAGTTTCATCTCGTTGAACATCCAGAGGTTGTCCGTCCGGGGCGTCCAGTCGAGCTTCGCCGACGCTCCGTGGATGTAGTCCAGCCCGAAGAGCGGCAGCACCCAGTAGTTATCGTAGGCCGTCTGCCAGAGCTCCTGGTACAGCTTGCGGCGCTCCTCCCCGGACGCGGACGAGGCCTGCTGCATCTTCTTGGTAAACGCCTCGTCACAGAAGTGCGAGAAGCGGCCCTCACAGCCATAGTAGGCGTCCATCACCCGCGAGGAGTCGAACGTCGGGTTAGAAGCGGCGGTCAGCAGGCTGTCCGAGCGCTTCTCGCCCGGCTTGACGGCGTAGAGCGACTCACGCCACTGCCCCGCTTCCATCAAGCGTGGGGTCATCTTAAGGCCAGTCGCAGCACTGACTGAGTTCGCAATCGCCTCACCAAGTTCGCTGATGCGGGCGAAGTTTGCCTCGCGGATCACCAGCTCGATCGGCGTACCGGTCGCGCCGGACTCCTGCACGAGTTGCTTCGCCCTGGCCGGATCGACCGGGTACGGCTTCAGGGTCGGGTTTGAGCCGAACGACGCCTGGCGGACCATCTGTCCGTTGGCAGGGGTCGAGAATCCAGCATAGAACGCCTCCATTAGCGCATTCGTGTCGATGGAGTACGCGATGGCCTGGCGGACGCGGATATCCTTGAGGGCTGGCTGCTCGGTGTTCAGGCGGATGCCCACCATCTCCGTCGTTTTCTCAACCACGGTCTTCGGCATCTGCTTCGCCATCTCGGTTGGGATCGAGAACGCCAACTGTGCCTCACCAGCCTGGACCATCGAAGCCCGGACACCGGCTTCCTTGCGCGGGATCAACTTCACCTCGGCGATGGACGGCTTCGGGTTGCCCCAGTAGTCCGGGTTCGCCTTGAGCAGGATGTGATCGCCGCGCACCCACTCGCCCAGGGTGTACGGCCCGGTGCCGACAGCGGTGACGGACATCTGGTCTTCGGGGGTGCTCTTCAACCATCTGGCCGGCGCGATCTTGAACTTGATGAGCTTGTTCGGCAAGATAGGGTCAGGAGCGGTGGTGGTCAGGTCGACGGTGTAGTCGTCCACCCTGGTGGCCGGGAAGGCAAGCGTCGAGTAGTCGCCATTGCAGCGGCCCGGCGTCCCTTGTGGATTCAACTCGTGATCCACGCTGGCAACGACCGCGTCGGCGTTCATCGGCTCGCCATTGGTGAACGTGATGCCCTGCCGTAGTTTGAAGCGCCAGGTTGTCGGTGAGGTTTGCTGCCAGCTCTCGGCTAGCGATCCGACGATCTTCCCATCGTTGCCGATGCTGGTCAGGGACTCGTAGATGTTGCGGACGGTGAAGTCAGCCAGGAGTGAGCAGCCCATCTTGGGCATCAGCCCGTTCTCCGGCTCGCCCTCCAGCGCGACGATGAGCTGACCTCGGGCTGGGCCGGCGGCTGCCGGTTTGGCGGCGTCGGCCGGCTTAGCTACCTCGGTCGGCCTGGCGGCCTCGGCTGGCTTGACCGGCGCGGTGGCGGGCTGAGCGGCAGCCGGGGCAGGAGCCGAGACAGTGGCCGCGGCCGGCTTGGCCGGGACAGTCGTCGCGGCGGGTGGCGCCGGTTGTGCGCAGCCAGCGAGCACAACTGGGATCAGAGCGCTGATGAGAATGCGCCGGATACCACATGGTAGCAATCGCATCTGCCTCCCCCTCGAAGCACGGAAAAGTCCAGTCGTAGGAACGAGCATAGGAAGGTTGACGAGTGGATTCTGTCGGCCGGCCGACAACTTTGCAGCGAACGGCCGGGTCTGGGCATCAGGCGTCAAGCCAGCGCCACCGCTGCACGGGATCGCCAATTGCCCGCAACCAGATCGCCAGCAAGTTTACCGAGAGCGTCGTAAGTAGGATCGCCAGCCCCGGGAATCCCACCAGCCACCAGGCCGTAGTGATGTACTCACGCCCTTGAGATAGCATCAGTCCCCACGACGACTCCGGTGGCTGAATGCCGACGCCCAGGAAGCTCAGAGCAGCCTCGGAGAGCATTGCCCGGGCGAACTCGAGCGTGCCCAGCACCAGGATCGGCGAGAACAGGTTGGGGAGAACGTGGCGCAGCATCAACCGGACGTCGCTCGCGCCGACAACGCGCCCGGCCTCGACGAATGGCGCCTCGCGGATCGAAAGTGCCATCGCGCGGGTGACGCGGGCCATGACCATCCAGCGAGTAAGCGCCAGCACGAAAATGAGGTTCTGAAAGCCCGGCCCGGCCGTGTAGAGCACGATGAGGGCGAGTAGCAGTGAGGGGAAGCCCATCTGGACGTCCACCAGCCGCATCAGAACGTCGTCCACCGTACCCCGGTAGAAGCCGGCCAGCAGGCCCACCGTCACGCCGATCAGGCCCGAGAAGAGCACTGTCGCCAGGCCGACGCTCAGCGAGACCCGCGAGCCCATCAGGATACGCGAGAGCACGTCCCGGCCGAGCTGGTCCGTTCCAAGCAGGTGAAAGGAGCCATCTCGCGCAAAGCCCGGTGCCGAGTTACGCAGGATCAGGCGCTGGGCGTTCGGTTCTGGCAGCAGCCCGGCCGCTACGATCAGATCCGCACCGAGACAGCCGACGATCATGGTGACCAGGAAGAGAGCAGCCGCGAGGCTGGACGGCTCGCGGACCAGGGCGCGTAAGAGGATGCCGGCCCGCTCGACAACGGTGGCGCTCTCAAGGCGCGGAGCCTGCTCGCGCGGCGATGGCAGCGCGGACGCCTGGCTCATCCTGGCAGACCCTCCTCTAGCTGTAGCGAATTCGGGGATCGAGATAGGCGTAGGTCAGGTCGACGGCCAGGTTGATCGCGACGACCAGCGTCGCGACGATCAGCACGTCGGCCTGGATCAGCGTGAAGTCGCGGCGCTCGATAGCGCTGACGGCGAGCAGGCCGATACCGGGCCAGCCGAAGATTACTTCGATCACGACCGAGCCATTGACCAGCCCGGCAATCTCGTCGCCAGCCAGGGTGATGACCGGAATGGCGGCATTGCGCAGCACGTGGCGGGAAACCGTGATCCACTCCGGAAGACCCTTCGAACGGGCGGTCGTGACATACGCCTTACTCAGTTCATCGAGCATGCACGACCGCACCACCTGGGCGATCCGTCCGATGTGGTTCACCGCCAACGCCAGCACTGGCAGCACGAGGTACTCAACGCCACCGTAGCCGGAGGTCTTGAACCAGCCGAGCTGGACCGCAAAGACGATGATCAGCATCAGGGCGAGCCAGAACGTCGGCATCGAGACGCCGACGATCGATAGGGTGGTCGTGAGGCGGTCGATCGCCGAACGCGGCTGGAATGCCGAGATCGCGCCCATTGGTACGGCGACCAGCACCGAGACGGCGATCACCGAGAAGGCGAGGAGCAGCGTGGCTGGAATGCGGTCCACCACGAGCTGGGCGGCCGGGGCGCGCTGCCAGACCGACATTCCGAAGTCACCTCGTGCCAGCGCCAGGACAAAGCGCCCAAACTGAACGTAGAGCGGGTCGTTTAGGCCGAGGTCGGCACGGACGGCATGGTACTGCTGCTCGGTCGCCTCGATGGGGAGCATCAGGCGGGCAGGATCCCCGATGGTGCGGGTGACGACAAAGATGACAATGGCGAGCCCGACCAACACAAATACGGAATGCACGAGCCGGCGGAGGATGTACGCGGTCACAGGGTCGCATCGGCTCCTTTGCGCACAGGGGCAGCGTCATGGCTAGCTGCGTTGGGACACACGCCAGTGTAGCGCGCGCGGTAGCCGTGTTTTGTCGCCTCCCCGACAAACGGATCTGGCTCGTTGCTACCGGTGGATCCGATACCGTGTGCCGCCAGTACGATGCTCGACCCCATCTCTGAGAATGGAGTCCGCGGGTGTCAGCGCTTCTCCTCGCGCGTGACCTGGAGCGCGCCGCGATCGTGGACCACGATATGGCGGGACTTCAGTTCCACAACGCCCTCGGTCTCGAAACGGTCCAGTTCGCTGGTCACCGTCTGCCGGGTCAGGCCGCACAGGCGGCTGAGTTGCTCGTGGGTCACCCGAACGGTGATCGGGCTGACGCCCGCCCGTGACCGGCTGTAGCGTGAGGCCAGGTAGTCCAGGGAGGCCGCCACCCGCAGCCGCGCAGGCGTACCAGTCAAGTTCCGCTTCAACGCGACTTGCTCGACGCCTCGGTCCAGCGCGCTCGCCAGCAGCGCCAGGGTGATCTCCGGACGCTCGGTGATCAGTGCATAGAAATCGCCACGCGGCAGCACGATGATCTCAGAGTCTTCGAGCGCGCGGGTGCTGCGGGCCCGGGCCTCGTGGCGAAGGACCACCTCGGTGATGCCGAACACCTCGCCGGGCTGGCGGACCGAGTAGCCGACCTCCCGGCCGGAATCGCTGATGCTTAATAGCTCGACCCGCCCGGACTTGACGGCAAAGGCAGCCGTAGTCGGCTCGCCCTCCAGGAAGATGAAGGCGTTGCGGGGGTACGCGCGCACGAATCCTCGGTCTGCGAACGCCGTGCAGACCATCTCGAGCCCCTCGTCAACCGATCGGTGCACGCCTTCGCCGGTGACTGCCTCGGTCGGGATGGCAACCATGCCGTTTCTCCTTCGTGCGTGCCTGCCCAGGGTCCGTGCCAGGTTAGCCGTCCCGTCCTGCGCATGGCGAGATTGTCGGCCGGCCGACATCTCACGCTGGTGACGAGGCGTACCATTATCCTCCAGATCGGCCCGGGTTCCCCAACTTCCCCGGCCCAGATTACGCGCGTCGATGGCCGCCGAGCAGTGGACGTCTCCCTGTGTGCCGCACCGACGCAGAGGAGCACGGCTGATGAAGATCGAACAAATCGAGACGTTCACGTTCTGGGGTGAGTGGAAGAACTGGGTCTTCGTGAAGGTCTCAACCGACGATGGACTGTACGGCTGGGGCGAGGCATCACTATCTGGCGCCGTCAACGCCACCGAAACCGCCGTTCACGAGCTGGGGGCGGTGCTGGTCGGGCAGGACCCAGCCGGCGTGGAGCGACACTGGCTGCGGATGTACCACGCCTGGCGCTGGCGCGGCGGCGCCATTCAGACTACCGCCACGGCGGCGCTGGACATCGCGCTGTGGGATCTGGAGGGCAAGCGCCTCGGCGTACCGGTTTACCGGTTGTTGGGAGGCCCGTATCGCGACCGGATCCGGGCCTACGCCAGCCACTGGCTTCAGGGCGCCGACACGCCGGAGAAGGTCCGGGAGCAGGTCCGCGAGGTGAAGCGGCGCGGCTTCAATGCGTTTAAATGGAGCCCATTCGACCAGCAGACACTGCGCGAGAACGAGAACGCCGCGATCGAGAAAGCGCGGCAGTTGATGGAGGCGGCACGCGACGAAGCCGGCCCGGAGATGGACATCTTCGTGGAGTGCGGTGAGAAACTGTCACCGCGGACGGCGCCCATCGCCGCGCAAGCGCTGCTGCCGTACAAGCCGGGCTTCTTCGAGGAGCCGATCCCCTGCGAAAACGCCAGGGCAATGGTCGAGCTTCAGCGCATGCTGCCGGTCCCGATCGCCACAGGCGAGCGGCTGGTGACACGTTGGGAGGTGCGCGAGTTGCTGGAGGGGCAGGGCTGCCGGATCATCCAGCCAGACCTGACCCACTGCTCCGGCATCAGCGAGGTGAAGCGCATCTGCACGCTGGCGGACACCTACTACATCTCGGTGGCGCCACACAATTCGGCGGGCCCGATCGGCACGCTGGCGGCACTGCATCTGGCTGCCGCGATCCCAAACTTCTACATCCTGGAGCAGATGGAGGAAGAGCGGTCGATGCGCGACCAGATCTGCACCGAGCCGCTCCGCTTCAAGGACGGCTCCTTCGACTTACCGACCGGGCCGGGCCTTGGGACCGATCTCAAGCTGGACGTGCTACGTGCGGCTTCCGAGCGGCAGGCGCGCCCGACGCCACTGCGATACAGCTCGGAGCGCATCTGGCGATAACGATGGTGGCGGCTGGTGCCGCCACCACCCAACGACAACGGGGAGCACGGGATTGCCAACCTTCACAGCGGAGCATCTGGGCAGCTTTGTCGAGGTGGTGCTGACTCGCGCGGGCCTGACCGCTGACGAGGCTCGCCACTGCGCCGACGCGGCGGTCTTCGCCAATCTGCGGGGCACCGAGACGCACGGCATCGTCTACATGATCCCGCGCATGTTGAAGAGCCTACAGTCCGGCCAGACTGTCCCGGGCGCGCAGCACGAGGTGACGCGGGAGAGCAGCGGCTCGGCGCTACTCCGCTCGAACGGTCAGGCTGGGCCGATGCTCGGCTATCTGGCCATGCAACTGGCCGTGCAGAAGGCTCGTCAGAACGGCGTAGGCGTGGTTGTGACGATCAACGGCGGCCCGCTCGGCATGCTGGGGTACTTCGCAGACCTGGCCGCGCGGCAGGGGCTATTCGGACTGGTCATGGCGAATACCTCGCCGTCCGTGGCTCCGCACGGCAGCAGCACGGCGGTGTTCGGGACCAATCCATTCGCCTATGCCGCGCCGGGCGCGACCGGCCCGACCATTTTGCTGGACATCGCCACCAGCGTCGCAGCCTCCGGCAAACTGGCCAGCGCGCGGCGGCGAGGCGAATCGCTGCCAGACGGCTGGATCGTGGACGCGGCTGGTGCCTGGATTACCGACCCGAATCGCTCGGGCGACGGCGCGATGCTGGCGTTCGGGGGTCACAAGGGCTCGGGGATCGCGCTGCTGGTCCACGTGCTCACTGGCATGCTTGGCGGAACCACCGTTGGCGGCGAGAGCACCCACGGGAACCCGGACCCGAACGTGCGCGGCCAGTCGTGCTTCTATCTGGCGATCGACCCAGAGCACTTCGCTTCACGGGAGACCTTCGAGCGGCTCGCGGATCGACAGATTGCCTACGTGCATGCCGCTCAGCCACTGCCTGGCTTCGAGGAGGTGCTGGTGCCGGGGGCCCGTGGCGCGCGGACGGCCGAGGTCCGTCAGCGCGAGGGCATCCCGGTACCTGAGGCGGACTGGTCGGCGGTCCTGGCGGCGATCTCATCGGCGGGCCTGCCTGCCGATGAGATCGCGAGCCAGTACACCGCTCTCGTCGAGGCGCATTCGGCGACCGGTTCCTGACGATGAGTGCAGGCGAGCCAGGGCCTGGACACGTTCGGTGGTCTCAGTGCGCTCCTTGTGGAGGGTTTGTAGATGGTTCGGCGCCGTCGGCCCCATGCGTCGCTGCCACCCGACCATCTCCGCCCTGTTGCCATGCGTGGTTCAGGCAGGTCGCGGGCCGAGCCTTTCGGCGGTAGGACCGAGGCGTTGACACTCGCCCCATGCTGCTCAGCCGCCGCGCTACGACCCCGGCCGGCTACAACCCTGACCGGGTTGCGGCCTTGACTGAACGGCGAGGCTGTATCACCATACGGGGCGAGCGGCTGGTTTCCGGCGTACCGACTCACCCGGCGTCTCAGACTCTCAGATGAGGCCGGGAGCGGGTGCGCTCAGCGGCTCCCATGGCGCAAGCTCACGACGTTGGAGATCGACGATGACGACCAAGCGCGCGCGCATCCAGGCCGTCCTGGCAGGAGACCAGGCCGACCGTGTGCCGGTCGCCTTCTGGCGACACTGGCCGGGCGACGATCAGGACGCCGAACGCCTGGCCGAGGTGACGCTCGCCTATGACCGGCGCTTTGACTGGGACTTCGCCAAGGTGACCCCCTCATCCAGCTACTCGGTGGAAGGCTGGGGCGCGCAGACTCATCTCGTCGGCGTTCCACTTGGCGAGCGCACCTACGTCCGCCGAGTGATCGAGCGCGGCGCTGACTGGCTCACGATCCAGCCGCTCGCACCCAACACTGGCGCGCTCGCTCGGACCATCCAGTCGATTCGGCTGCTCCGCGCAGAGCTCGGCCCGGACACCCCGCTGCTGATGACCGTGTTCAGCCCGCTCAGCGTAGCGCGCTACCTGGCCGGCGACGATCTCTTCCTCGGCCATCTCCGGGTTTACCGCCGTGAGGTGCGGTCCGCCCTCGACGCGATCACGACGACCTATCAGCAGTATGTCGCGGCGGCCGTCGACGCGGGCGCTGATGGGGTGTTCTACTCCACCTCAACCGCCGCCCATTCGGTCATGTCGGAGGCAGAGTACCGCGAACTTGGACTGCGCGACGACCTACGGGTGCTCGAGGCCGCCCAGCGCGGCTGGTTCAATGTGCTCCACCTTCACAGCCCATTTCCCATGCTGCCCCTGGCACGTGAGTACCCCTGTCAGGCCGTGAACTGGGACGATCGCACCTCAGAACCGAGCCTCAGGCAGGGCAAGCAGATCCTGGGTGGCAAGGCGGTCGTGGGTGGGATCAATCAGTGGGGAACGCTCCAGCAAGGGACGTACGCCCAGGTCCAGGAGGAGGCGCGTGAGGCGATCGCCGCGTGCGACGGGCGTGGCATGATCCTTGGCGGCGGTTGCACCTACCCGCTCACCGTGCCCCAGGGTAACTTGCTTGCCGCCCGCCGGGCGGTCGAGACGGCCTGAGACGGCTCTGCACGGCCGCGCCCGGCGCCCCGTGTCGTTGAGCCGAAACTACCGGCGGCCCTCGCGCTCGAAGGCGTGCGGGTATACAGCGCCCGGCACCCTCGTGTCGCTGAGCCGAACCCACGCTGGGGCTCACGTGTCTGTATGGACACAGCATGTGAGCCTACCCATGGCCTTGGCTTCGTTCGAGTCGCCCGGCCTCGCGATCGTCCCACGCATCCCTGACTGCCATGGCCGTGAGGCGGCAGGCGCTGCCGGTGGAGGCCTGATGCAGCCCTCCGCATCGGCGAGAACCACTCTGCCAGCACCTGCGCCGAGATCTAGCGCGTTCGTTCTCTCGCGTCCCTTCTCGGTCCATCACCTCGTTCATTGAACTGAGCGGCGGCGGCTACCGATATGGAGCCGGCGCGCCCGGTCGCGCGCTAGAGGGCTGCGCCCTGGGCAGGACCGCCACCACGGATGGGGCACGCGCAGGCTACGGCCGTGCTCGCGTCATCGGGAGGGACGATGAGCCGTCAGGCGCGCGTGCGCCGGGCCGACGCCGGGCCGTTGCTGGCCGCGAGCGTCAACGATCACCAGGCTGGCCGGTTCGAGGAGGCCGAGCGCGGGTACCGCTCAGTGCTCCAGGTGTTGCCAGGGCAGCCGGACGCACTCCATCTCCTTGGCGTGCTGGCGCTCCAACGCGGCAAGCATGCGGCCGCCGCGACGCTCATTCGCCGCGCCATCGCCCAGCAGCCCGGCTGTGCCGCCTTCCACAGCAACCTCGGCGTCGCGCTCCAGGGGCTCGGTCATCTGGAGGCAGCCCGTACCAGCCTCGAACGCGCTGTGCATCTCGATGGTTCCCACATCGACAGCCTTTTCAACCTCGGGGTGACGCTCCAGGCGCTCGGCCGAGACGAGGACGCGATCCCACTCTACCGACGAGTCGTTGCCCTGGCCCCTGAACGGGCTGGAGCGCACCAGAACCTGGGCAATGCGCTCCAGGCACAAGGCGAAATCGCCAAAGCCATCACCAGTTACCTGCGAGCGCTCGCGCTCGCGCCGGACGATGTCGGCGTGCTCGGGAGTCTCGGCGTGGCGCTGACGAAGGATGGCCGCCGCGACGAGGCGCTGACCTGCTTCGACCGGGTCATCGCACTCTCGCCCAACGATCCAGCCGGTCACCTGAACCGAGCCATCGCCCTCCACGGGCTCCGGCGGTTCGCGGAAGCGGTCGAAGCATACCGCCATGTCCTGGCGTTCCAACCCACCCACCTGGAGGCCCGCCGCAGCCTCGCGCGGGCGCTCCAGGCGAGCGGTCAGATCGAGGCATGCATCCCCGTCTACCGGCAGGCGCTGACCCATGCACCAACGCCTGGTCGACCTCGCGCCGGCGTCCTGAGCGACCTTGGCGCCGCATTGCGCGAGCACGGACAGCCGGCCGAGGCGCTTGCCTGCTTCGAAGAAGCTGTAGCCTGCGAGCCGAATGTGGCCAGTCACCGTACACAGTGCGCGAGCCTCCTGTCGACACTCGGGCGGGCGGCGGGCGCCGAGCGCTTCGCCCGTGAGGCCCTCGCTCTCGACCCGTCAGATGGCCCATCCTGGCGAGCGCTGGGGACCGCCTTGCGCGACCTCGGCCGGACCGACGAGGCGATCGAGGCGCTTCAGCGTGCCGCCGAGCATGCGCCGTCCGAGACGGGTACGTACCAGGAACTAGCCGGGTTGCTGGTCGACCGAGGACAGATCGAGCCGGCCCAGGCCGTGCTCGAGCACGCGATCTCGTTGGACGGCCTGAGCCCGACGACCTGGACGGCGCTCGGCGGAGTCCACGATCTGCGCGGCGATCCGGATGCCGCCGTCTCGGCGTTCTCCCAGGCACTTGCGCTGCGGCCAGATGATGGCGTCCGCGTCCGCCTGGCGACGGTCCTGCCGACGATCGCGCGATCTGGCGACGAGATAACTGAGTGGCGGGCACGCTGGCGCCGCGAGGTCGAGCGCCTGCTCGGCGAAGACCTTCACCTGAACGATCCGCTGCGCGAGGTCGGAACGACCGGTTTCTACCTCGCCTATCACGGCCTCGACGATCGTCCGGCCCAGGAACAGTTGGCGCGCCTGTACCTGCAAGCATGTCCCTCGCTCGCCTGGACCGCGCCGCACTGCCGTTCAGACGGGTCGAGCCGACCAGAACGCGGCCGAATCCGGGTTGGCATCATCTCCCGTTACCTCGCCGATCACACCATTGGGAAGTTCATGCGCGGCCTGATCCAGCACCTGGATCGCGAGCGGTTCGAGGTGGTGGTGCTCCAGCTTGGACGGACCGACGTGGCCGCCGAGCAGATCGCGCAGTCCGCCGATCGCGCGGTGCGGCTCGGCGGCTCGCTCGCCGCCATGCGGGAGCGGATCGCCGAGGAGCGGCTGGACGTGCTGTTCTATGCCGACATCGGCATGGACCCGGCGACCTACTTCCTGGCGTACGCCCGCCTCGCACCCGTGCAGTGCGTCACCTGGGGGCATCCAGTGACGACTGGCATCCCGAATGTGGATGCGTTCCTCTCGGCCGAAGCCCTGGAGCCGACTGGCGCAGACGCCCACTACAGCGAGCGCCTGGTCCGGCTCACGCGGCTCCCCACCTGCTACGCACGGCCGGCTGCGCCAGAGCATCCTGCCGACCGGAGCCGCTTCGGGCTGCCCGACGATGCCAGGCTCTATGGCTGCCCGCAGAGCCTGTTCAAGTTGCACCCGGACTTCGATTCGGTACTTGTGGACATCCTGCGCCGCGATCCGGATGGCCGCCTCATTCTGGTGGACGGCGTCAGCCGGGCGTGGTCGGCCCTGGTGCGCGAGCGGATCGAACGGATCGCGGCGGACGTGGTCGAACGGGTGCTTTTCCTACCTCGCATGCCGGGGCACGACTTCGTGGATCTGCTCCGCATGACCGACGTCCTCTTGGACCCGATCCACTTCGGCGGCGGCAACACATCGTACGAGGCGTGCGCGTTCGGCGTACCAATCGTGACGATGCCGGGCGCCTTCATGCGCGGTCGGGTGACGGCCGCCTGCTATCGCCAGATGGGCGTGCTGGACACGGTCGTCGCATCCGCTGAGGCGTACGCCGCGTGCGCGGTGTCCCTGGCGAACGACGACGCACGCCGGCAGGACGTCCGCGCACGCATTCTCGCGGCGAGCGGCGCCCTCTATGGCGACATCGCGGCCGTGCGGGAAATCGAACGGTATTTCGAGGACGCCGCCCGCGCGGGCGGCGTGATCCGCTAGAGGAGGGGAGCGCAGTGACCGATACGACGACAGCGACCCAGCCGGCAACCTCGGCTACAGCACCAGCATCGTCCCGTTCGACGGTCCAGACGGCCAGCACGACCACGGCCCCAGCCGATCTCGAGGATGAAACTCGGGTGCACGACACCATGCCAATGGTCACGCATCCTGTCGCCCCGGACTTCGGGCTGGTGGCCGACCTGCATCCTACGACCTGTCCGGCCTGCGGCTACCACGTGGCGGTGCCGTTCTACGACGGCGGCGCTCAGCCACTCGCCACGCTGGCCTGGCCGGGCTCCATCGACGAGGCGCGCACAATGCTGCCGCTCCCGCTCAACTTCGTCTCTTGCGTGGACTGCGGGCACGTCTGGAACGCGGCGTTCGACTACCGTGCCGTCCCCTACACCGACAAGCCGAACCTGATGTTCAATCGCGGCCTGCTCTGGTCCGGCCACCTCCAGGCGATTCGCAGCGCCATTCTGGAGCGGGTACCGGCCCGGCCGACAGTGGTCGAGATCGGCCACGGCGA
This sequence comes from Chloroflexota bacterium, assembly GCA_020845495.1. The sequence continues at coordinate 44,659 of JADLFM010000022.1, read as the reverse complement.
CGCCAGTTTCCTGGCCGCGCTCGCCGCCGACCGGCCGGAGGGACGCTTCGTGGGCTTCGACCCGAACGGCACGGCGCGGGCTGACGGCGTGCCGGTCGAGTTACGGGCGGCACTCTTCGATCCGCGCGTCCACCTCGCCGAACTGAGGCCGGACCTGATCGTCAGCCGGCACGTGCTGGAGCACCTGACCGACCCACTCGGCTTCGTCCAGCAGCTGTCGTTCGGGGCGGTCTGCGGCGGCATCCAACCGCTCCTCTACCTCGAAGTGCCGTGCATCGACCGCGCCATCGAGACTCGCCGGACGGTGGACTTCTACTACGAGCACAACTCGAACTACACCACCGAGTCGTTCACCCGGATGCTCCAGCGCTGCGGTGTCAGCATCGATAGCATCGGCCACGGCTACGACGGCGAGGTGATCTTCGCCTTCATCCGCCTGGGTGGCGCGGCACGACAGGTGGAGTACGCGCGGCGAGCACGCTCGTTCCGCGACGCGACCGACCGCTCGCGTGCAACGATCACCCGACAACTGGACGCTCTGGCCACAAGCGGCGCGCGGGTGGCGATCTGGGGCGGCACCGGCAAGTCAGCAGCGTTCATCCATCAGCACGGCGCAGACGCGGCACGCTTCCCGCTCGTGGTTGATTCGGACGCCGCCAAGGCCGGCACGTTCGTACCCGGCACCGGCCAGCAGATCCAGTTCCGCGACGTCCTTCACGCGCAGCCAGTTGACGTCGTCATCGTCCCGCCTCAGTGGCGGGCGCGAGACATCGTGGCTGAGATGCGGCTCGTCGGGATCGCCGTCGAGCGGGTGCTGATCGAGCACGAGGGACGGCTAGTGGACTTCCTCAGCGACCCGCACCCGTACCCTCGCGACTGAGATCACCCTGCCCCGGTACCCCCTCAACTCGGGAAGCGCCCTCTCCCCCGGCCCCTCTCCCGTGCGCAGGAGAGGGGCCGGGGGAGAGGGCGTAGCACCGGGATCGAATCGAGAGTGAGGGAGAGGGCACGGCTTCGGGCGGACACGCGGATGATCGCCGGAGCGTCCGGCACCGACGGAAGCGTCAGCACGCCGTTGGCTCGCACTCCCGAACGCCGTTCCCGAACGTGGTACCGTAGGGTGGATGATTATCCGGCCGGGCGCGAATGCAGAAGCGCGGACGGAGCGAGTGCTCGATTGGGCAGCGAATGCGGCGCGCGCGACGAGGAGGTGGCAATGCAGGGGACGGCGATCGGATTGTTCACGACGAGCGGCGCCGGCCAGCCTATGGTGTCGCACGAGACGGTATCGGCGGTCGCCGGGCGAGGGCTGGCCGGCGACCGCTACCATGACGGCATCGGCTACTACTCGCAGCGCCCCTCGGAGGGCGGCGGGCGCGAGTTGACGCTGATCGCAACCGAGGTGCTGGACGCGCTGGCCGCCGAGCACGGCATCCGGCTCACGCTCGAGGAGTGCCGACGCAACGTCGTGACGCGCGGCCTCGACGTGCTGACGCTGATTGGTAAGCGGTTCAAGATCGGCGAGGTGGAGTGTTACGGCGTCAGGATCTGCGAGCCGTGCACCTATCTCGAAGGGTTGACGGGAAAGCCGGTCAACGCACCGCTCGTCCATCGGGCCGGGCTGCGGGCGAACATCCTCGTCGGCGGAACGATCCGCCTTGGCGACGTCGTCGTCGCGCTGCCCGACGCTGCTGCCGACACCACGAACCCCAGTCGAGCGGCCACTGCCACGGCACCGGCCGCTGGCGCGTAGCGGCACACCACTCGTCACCACCATGCCACTTCAGAACCGCGTCACTCCATACGGCGATCTCGTCGCTCTCCCCGAGCGTGGCACCATGATGGGGAATCGAGGGATCTTGCACGACGCCGAGGGCCGGATCGTTCGGGGCTGGGCGTCGCGCGCCTGGATCACCTGCTTGCTCGAGTTTCGTGGCCGGCGGGGGCCGGTCATGGCGCCGAGCCACTACACCCGCCTGTTCTTCCTCGACGAGGTGACGGCGCTCGCAGCCGGCCACCGGCCCTGCGCCGAATGCCGCCGCGCCGACTACCTGCGCTTCCGTAGCCACTGGGCCGCCGCGAACACCGACCTGGGGCTGGGGGTGGAGCCGCGTGCAGCAGACATCGACCGCGTCTTGCACGACGAGCGCGTTCTCCGTGCCAGGGGCGGCGGGGAGAGGGGCGGCGGGCGGCGCAGCAGAAAGCGCACCTGGCCCGCGCTCCTCGGCGATTTGCCGAACGGCGTACTGGTCGCACTCCCGCAGTCAGCAGGTACCGAGGGCGCCACTGCTGCTACTAACGAGGGTGATGCAGCAGACCCGACAACCTCGCCAGCCTGGCTGTACTGGGATGGACGGTTCGTCCGCTGGACTTCCGGCGGCTACGCTGACGAGCGCGACGGCCCGTCCGATCTGCTCGTCGACGTCCTGACGCCACGCTCGATCGTAGCGGCGATCCACGACGGTTATCAGGTCATGGTGCACCCATCGGCCGCTCGCGGACCGGCCCCAGGGCGCTAATCTGGCGGCTTCACCGCACTGCTCGTCTCTCTCCCGCCGGTCGTCCACTCCCGGCTGGGCTTCCCTGCACTCGTATCTCCAGCACCCATCCTGACGACTATCAGGCGGTCGACTGCGCTGGAGTACGCTCTCGGGTCAGGCCTGACTCCCCGGCGGGCCTCGTAAGGGCCGGACTCAGCGTATCGGCCGCCCGTCTGACCCGCAAGCCTGGCTCGCCGGCGAGTGGCCGGCGAGCCAGGCTTGCGGGTGAAAGTGAGCCAGTGGGGAGAGGAGCGGGGGAAGGGCGAGCCTGCGCCATGAGGAACCTCACGGCGCAACGGGCGGTTGCCGCCTCAGTACGCCGCCTCAGTACGCCGCCTCAGTACGCCGCCTCGGTAGGCCGCCTCAGTACGCCGCCGCGCAGCCGTCGGCTCGCCAGTCGCTGCCGGCCACGTAACCGCCGCCGGGCAGGCGCCAGATGATCTGGCCGCGCCCGAAGCCGCCGTCCACAGCTTGCCGGACGATCTCGTGGCCGCGCACCCGCAAGCCGTCGGCGATCTCCTCAGCCACCTGGGGCTCGAGTACGACCGTCTTGCCCCCCTCCCAGCGCCAGCGAGGGGCGTCCAGGCTAGCCTGGGGATTCATGCCATAGTCAACGGTGTTGATGACTTGCTGCATATGTCCCTGAGCTTGCATGTAGCCGCCCATCACACCGAACGGACCGATCGCCTCGCCATCCCGCAGCAGGAAGCCGGGGATGATGGTATGGAAGGGCCGCTTGCGGGGCGCGAGCTGGTTCGGGTGGCCATCTCGGAGTGTGAAGCCGTAGCCCCGGTTTTGGAGCGAGATACCCGTGCCCGGGACCACCACGCCGGAGCCGAAACCCATGTAGTTGGACTGGATGTACGAGACCATCATGCCGTCGCTGTCGGCTGCGCAGAGGTAGACGGTGCCGCCGGTCTTGGGGCGGCCTGCCTGGGGGTCGAGCGCCCGATTGCCGATCAGAGCACGCCGCTCGGCCGCATAGCCCTTGTCGAGTAGTCCTTGCATCGGCACCTCGGCGTGGTCCATGTCGGCGACGTAGGCTCGGGCGTCGGTCAGGCTGAGCTTGAGCGCCTCGATTTGACGGTGATACGACTCGGCGCTCTCACGCGGGTGCGCCGCCAGGTCCATCCCTTCGACGATGTTCAGCGCGATCAGCGTCGCGATGCCCTGGCCATTCGGCGGGATCTCGCAGACCTCGAAGCCGCGGTAGTCGGTCCGGATCGGCTCGACCCAGGTACTGGTGTGGGCAGCGAGATCGTCGCGTGTCATCGGCCCACCAGTCTCGGCTGCGAAGGCAGCGATAGCAGCAGCAAGCTCACCTTCGTAGAAGTCGCGCGCCTCGCTCGTGGCGATCCGCTCGAGCGTGCGGGCGTGCCCTTCGCTGCGCCAGCGCTCACCGGCGGCCGGCGCGCGGCCGTCCGGGGCGAAAGTATCGAACCAGGGCCGGAACTCGGGGGCGGTGAACCCAGCGAAGACGTTATCGACATGGGCGGCCCAGTTGTGGGCCACGACCGGCGAGACGAGGTACCCCTCACGGGCGTAGCGGATCGCCGGCTCGAACAGCGTCCGGAACGGCAGCCGCCCGAAGCAAGCATGCAGATCTGCCCAGGCGCGCGGCGCGCCCGGCACAGTGACCGGCCACCAGCCACGGGTGGGCAGTTCGTCGAAGCCGGCCGCGTGGACTGCTTCAACCGTGGAGGCAGCCGGCGCTCGGCCGGAGCCGTTGAGACCATGAAGGGCGTTGCCGTCCCAGACGAGCGCGAAGGCGTCCGCGCCAATGCCGTTCGAGGTTGGCTCGACGACGGTGAGCGCGATCGCCGTGGCGAGCGCGGCGTCGACCGCATTGCCGCCCAGTTGCAGCATGCTGAGGCCGGCCTGGGCTGCCAATGGCTGACTCGTCGCTACGGCTCCGCGCGTTGCCAGGACCGGCATGCGCTGGGAGCGATACGGGTACGCCGTCAGGTCCGTCCGGATCGTCTTCGCCAGTGTCGTCGCCATACGTGCTGTCCGCTCCCCTGCATTAGCCGCTGAAATCCAGGTAAGCAGTCTACCTGAAATGGTGAGCCGCCTCGCACGCGATGGCTGGCCGGCTGGCCGCGCACACTGTCCTCCCGCCCTTGCAAGCTACCGCACGTCTAAGGGCTGGGCGGGCAAATGTCAGCGGCAGAGACGGCCAGGCGCCTCGCGAGCAGCCTATCGGCGCCCGTGCCAACACCTGTACCGGGCGCCGGCCTCACGCGCATCTGGAGTGCGGGCTAGCTACGCGGTGTTCGTGCCAGGGGGTGCGATGCGTCCTACTCGCGAATCACCATTGGCGTGCCGACGGACGCCCAGTTCCAGAACCAGACCGCATCATCGTAGTTGACGCCCAGGCAGCCGTGGCTACCGGCGTACCCCCAGTTGCTCGACCAGTAGTTGTAGTGAATCGACGCGCCGTCGCCGGTGAAGTACTGAGTGTAGAGCACGTCCTTGAGATAGTAGCCGCCGGGTGCGTTGCGCGGGATACCGAGCGTCTCGGAGCTCATCGTCTCGTTCTCGACGCGCCGCAGGATCGTGAAGAAGCCGGTCGGGGTGCCCCAGCCGATCGTGCCGTGCAGGGAGAGCGCCGAGTAGACCGGCTTCGCGCTCTCGTAAGCGGTGATGATGACCGGCTCGGTCAGTTCCACGACGAGCAGGTTGCCGGGGTGGGGCGGGAAGTCGGACGGCAGCCGGACGACTGAGTTGTGCACGAACTCCCGGGCGCCAATCCGATACCAGACCTCACCATCCGTGCCCTTCACCTGACCGAGCACGCCGACGCCGTCGTTGTGGCCGAGTCGAGCGACGATGTTGCCGTCCGCGACGCCGGGCGAGCTACGGACGTTGGCGCCCCCGACGATCCTGGCCGGGATGGTTCCCTTACCGTCTTTCTGGGCGAGGTACCAGTCCGGCGGCTCGCCGCTCGGTCCGACGTCCTTCGCCGTGACGTACGCGATCCCGCCGAGCGGATTCTGCACCTTCAGGCGCGGCCCCTGCTGGGGTTGGAGCACCTTGAAGTAGCTGAAGGCCGCCATCGGCCCGAAGCTCACGGCCTTCTCATCCGGGCCGGACCAGAGGTCAGTGTCGATGAAGTTCTGGACCCAGTACGGTTTGAACGACTCGCCCTCGGCACGGGCCTGGCCACGGAGAGGGAGTACTGAGGACGCGGCGAGAGCCGCGAGCCCCTGTATGACACGGCGCCGCGGCACCCACAAGCGTGGGAGTGAGTCGACCATCAATCCTCCAGCAGCGCGGCTCGGACCATTCGGCCGACGAGCCCGGAGCAACGGGAGATTATACGGGGCTACGCCCCGAGCATGAGTCATCTTCGCCAGAAATGGGAAGAGTTGATATCAATGCGAACGACCGAGGGTGACGGTGGGCGCGCAGCCGCCTTCGCGCGTTCTTCACCACCGGCGTCGGCTCTGGACCTCTCCCAGCGGAGCGAGGACTGAGGTGAGAGAGGGCGCGCGTCAGCGCTGGAGCAGGTCGATGGGCTCAGTGGGATCGGTCGGGCGGGCCAGGGCGGCGAGCTCCGGGGAGCGTTGGCGAAACGCGAGGTACATCTCCCATGCGACCCGCCGGTACGAGAAGTGGCCGGACGGCCCCGTCCGAAGCTCGGTGATATAGGCAGCCTGCGCGGCGTCCATCTTGAAGAGCGCACGAGTCCGCGCCGCCAGCGGCAACAGGTACGGCGCGGCCAGCCGAGCCGGTGAGCCGGCAGCCTCGGTGGCAAACTCGCGCGAGGCTGTGAGGCCAGCGTCGATGGCGGCATCGTACGCCTCACCACAGCCAGCCGCGAGCGCTGCTGCCCCGAGCTCCGGTCCGAAGGCGCGGGGGAAAACCTCGGCAGCCGGCTCGGCGCCGTGGCCGGCTGTTGGCTCTTGCACGATCTGGACGCAGCGGCGATGGCGGTGGAGATCGCGGAAGGAGCCAAAATCCATCAGGATGTCGAAGGCGAAGGCGTACCCTGACTGGAACTCGCGCAGCAACTCGTCGTGACGGCCCCGATGCGCGATGGCCGTCTGGAGCACCTCGCGCTTCTCCGCCTCCGAGAGTACCCGCACGCGCTCCTGTACTTGCCGATAGGAGTGGCCGGCCAGATCGTAGCGGTAGAGGAGAGTCGTGACGGCCTCATCGGTCGGCGGCATCTCATCGCCAAGCTCGACCGTTGCCGAACGATCCGGCACCCCAGGCGGCGCCAGTAGTCGGGCGGCGAGCCGCTCGAGGGCGGCGCGGGTCTCGATCAGGTACGGGCTGGGCGCAGCGTACTTGACGAGCGTGGGCGCGAGCGCCGTGCCCTCGGCTCCGGAGTCGTCGCTTGCGCTCCCGTTCGACGCGAAATAGGTATGGCCATTCGCCCGTGTACCGTTGGCATCGCTGCTCGCCGCTGCCTCGCTCGCGTGGCTGATGGAGCCCGCGCCGTGCCGCGACGTCTCGCCGTGCCCGAGCGGGGTGGCGGCTGGTTCGCGGCAGGCTCGCTTGAGCGCCTCGCCGATCCGCCGGACCTCCGGGAGCGGGTCCGAGAGCAGGCGGCTGATCTGTCGCTCGAGCACCCGCGCGCTCACGACTTGCCCCAGACTGGTGATCGTGGCAAGCGGCAAGATGCTCCGCGAGACGTCGAAGGCTCGCGCACGCAACGTCCGCTCGAACGCCTTCCGATCGAGCGCTTCCGGACGCGGTACGCGCTCGACGAGCAGGGCGAACAGGCGGTCGGTCAGGCCGGCGTAGGCGGCGAAGAGGGCGTCGGCGGCAATCTGGTAGCGTCGGAGCGCATCGCCCTCGAGTTCCGGGGGCGTGAAGTACCCCGTCTTCTTGAAGGGCTGGTAGCGCGTCGAGCGCTCCTGACCATCCCAGAGCGGCTCGTCGACGACCCGGGTAGCGGCGAGGATCGAGACGTCTTCGATCCCGAGCACGAGGTGGGCCAGATCGGCGATGGAGCGGTGGCCGTACTGGAAGTAAAAGGTGTTCAGGAACTGCTCGGCGCGCTGCGTGGACAGTTCACCGATGCTGTCGAGCATCGACTGTGCCGAGCGGCTGTACCTGGCCATGGCATACGCCTGGATCTCGGGCGGGACGCCAGCCACCGCGTAGACCTTCACCTGCTGCCTGCCTCGTCCGTGATGTCGCGCTCGCCCGCGTGGCCACGCTCACCTACTCCGGAGATGGTACGGCACGGGTGCCCACGCGGCTCCCGCAAGCACGCTACGGCCTCGCCACGATCCCATCGTTACCCGTGGTGCGCTCCCACGGCGGCCGTCCTGGTGCTCCCATCGAGAAGCGAGTACGCACTACAGCAGCGACGTCGGTGCACGTCGGCATGCGGTACACGTCGGCGCGTCGTGGGTGACGGTTCGGTAACGGCGCGACGTGGCCAGCGCCTCCGGCCTCCGACCGTTCGTGCGCCGGCTCGATCTGGCTCGAGCGGCCGGAGGCGCTGCTGAAGGCTGTGCGCGGCCCGAGGTCGGAGCCGCCATGGGGAACGGCTACAGGGGATGGGCGCGAAGCAACTGATGAAGAAGAAGTGGACGTTCTGGGTGCCGCCGCCAATCAGGTACGCCGCTCAGCAAGTGCGCTGCCCTGGAAGATTCGCGCGGTCGTAGTGAAGGAGCACGATCCGGAGCCGTTCGCGCCAATCGGGCCTCACGAGAACGACTCAATTGTCACGGTGCTGCCCGCCAGCGCCTGAATCGATAACTGGTAGCTGCTCTCGATTGCCGTGTTCGGTGGTAGGACGACCGGGAACGATTGCACGCCGTTCGCGCCGTCGTTAGGGATGCTCGTGCATACAAGGCCGCGCGCTGTGGGTGATGGTGATGGTGACAGCTACCCCGATGGCGGTGAGGGCGATGGCGATGGTGAGGGTGATGGTGACGGCGATGGCGATGGCGATGGTGATGGCGATGGTGATGGTGATGGTGACGGCGATGGTGACGGCGACGGCTCTGGTGATGGCGATGGTGATGGTGACGGCGACGGCTCTGGCGATGGCGATGGCGATGGCGACGGTGATGGCGACGGCTCTGGTGATGGCGACGGCGACGGCTCTGGCGACGGTGACGGCGATAGCGACGGTGACGGCGAGGCGGCAAGCGGCTGGTTGTTCGACCGGTCTTCGTTCTGACGGTCACGCTCGCGGGTGGACGGCGATTTCTGGCCCGTCCCAAGATTCGTGGTACCGGAGCTCCCACCCGCCATCGCCTGCTCGACCGTGGTGACACCCTCGAACGCCGCGTTGAAGAGGTTCTCGCCCTGCGCCACGCTGAAGACCTCACAGCCGGACGTGACCTGCCCGTTCGCCACGCCCACGCCGAAGCCGGTATATGGCAGCAACGGGCAGCCGGCGAACGTGCTCGCCGCACTGCAATCGTCCAGGCAGACCAGCACCACGATGTTCCCCTGCGACGTAGCGACCGGCCCGATCAGCACGAACGTCGTCCCGCGAATCAACGCGACCGCCCCGCCAGCTTCGATGCGATACGACGAGCCGGGGTTGGAGAGCGTCTGGACTCGGTTGAGTGTCACGCCGAAGACTTGTTCGAGCGAGATGTCAACCCGATCGCCCGAGCGCGTGACGTTCTGCACCACAAGGATCGTCCCCTGGCCCAATTCGATCTCGGTGCCGGTGAAGAAGGTGATGAGCGCATCGCCAGGGGTGAGCGTGCGAATCTCATCGCCCTGATGCACGATCGTGCCACTCGGGGCCGGCTGGATGGCCGAGCCGTCGGAGTGAATCAGCGCCACCTGACCTTGCAAGACGGTCATCGTGGCGCCTTCCTGGACCTGTGCGCCGGCCGCCATGATGGGCCAGAGCGTCAGCACGCTGAGCACTGCCAGCAGAGCCAGGCGAAACGTACAGACCCGCGAGCGACGCATGGGTCAGCCTCCCCAGAGCACGTCATGGCTCCAGGCGCGTAGCACGGCTCCCTCCTGGAGTACGCCGGGCTACCCTAGCACGCCCGAAGGGTGCTGTAAACAGGTCAGGCGGCCTCTTGGGTCAGGAATTCGTTGTTCTCCGCTGGGGGAGATGGTAGGCTGGCGTCAACGGCGGCAGTGGCGATGCATCGGAGGAGCTCTGATGCTTGCGGGTCGACAACCCCTGGGTCACGACAATGGCCCTCGCCTCAGGATCGATCGGGCTACGTCGATCGCGGTGGCCGCGACGCTGGGTCTCGCTACGCTCGCCTGGGCGGGAGTTCTCGCTCACGCCTCGATACCTATGCCCGACATGGGCGCGGTCGGTATGGCGGGTGGCGCAGGCATGGCGGGTGGCGCAGGCATGGCGGGCGGCGCACGCGCCTCCGGCGCGCTCATCGGTGCGGTTGCCTACCTGCTCGCCTGGGGCGTGATGATGACCGCGATGATGCTGCCGAGCGCCACCCCCATGGTGGCGCTCTACGGTGCGATCCACCGTCACGCTGGCGAGTCCGGCCAGCACGGCATCGCGACCGGCCTCTTCGCGCTCTTGTACCTGCTCGCCTGGCTCGTGGTTGGGATTCCCGTCTACGCGGCTGGGCAGGCGGTCGATGCCCTGACGGCCGCTCGCCCGGTACTCGCCGGCCTGCTGCCCTACGGGCTGGCACTCGTCCTGATCGTGGCGGGCGCGTACCAATTCTCGCCCCTTAAGGAGACGTGCTTGCGCGCCTGCCAGAGCCCGCTCGGATTCTTGATGGCGCGCTGGCGCCCCGGCTATGCGGGGACGATTCGGCTGGGAATCGCGCACGCGCTCTACTGCATCGGCTGCTGCTGGGCGCTCATGGTCGTACTGGTGGCGGCCGGCGCGATGGGGCTGCACTGGGTGCTGCTGATCGCGGTCGTCGTGGCCGCCGAGAAGCTTGCACCCTGGGGTTGGTGGGTTGCTCGATTCGCCGGCGCGGCACTCGTCGCGCTTGGGCTGCTTGTAGCGATTCAGCCAGGGATGTACGCGATCCTCCGCACGGGAGGAGTGGCGATGGGGATGTAGCCGGTACACGCGGCCCGTCAAGACGGGAGAGACGAACGCCGCGGCACGGCCTGTTGGGAGGGAGCGATGTCGACCGCCGAATGGCAGGTGTCTGGTCAGTACTTCGAGACATGCAGTTGCGATTTCCTGTGCCCGTGCATCTCCAGCAATCTCACGGCCCGGCCGACGCACGGTGCCTGCACGGCGGCGCTCGCGTTCCACGTCGATCGGGGGCACTTCGGCACGGTGTCGCTCGACGGCCTGAACTTCGTCGTCGTCCTGCGCACGCCAGGTGCGATGGCGGATGGCAACTGGTCAGTCGGCGTGATTACCGACGAGCGTGGCACTGCCGGGCAGCAACAGGCACTCGTCAGTATCGCCAGTGGCCAGGCTGGTGGCCCCATGGCCGCGCTCGGCCCGTTAGTCGGTACGTTTCTGGGCACCGAGTCCGGGGCCATCGCCCTCGCGCAGATCGATGGGCACTGGTCGCTATCCGTGCCTTCCAGAGTCACGCAAGCCGCCAGGGTCGTCAATGGGCTGAAGGCGGACGAACCGATCTATCTCGACAACACGATCCATCCGGTCAATACGCGGCTCGCGCTCGCCACGGCGGAGAGCAGCCACGTCCACGCCTTCGGGCTCGACTGGGACGACGATAGCGGCCGCAACAACGGCCACTTCGCGCCGTTCACCTGGCAGTCGAGCTAACGGCTGGGCCGAGCCTACGCCTGCCGTCTTCCGACGGGCGCGCACCCGTCGCTGGCGCACTTCCACCGTCTTGGCGGCGCCCTACCGGCGCTCAGAGAGGGGCAGATGGGCGACACGTGAAGGATTGCCCAGCGGGGGAGAGCGCCTCGCCGGCGGCTTCACCGCGACGATGCTGCGCGCTCGTTCTCTTCGATCGGAATGGCGGGCAGATCCGGGGCCGTCACAAGGTCCGGCTGGATTGCAGCTGTCGGCTGCTGGTCCGTCATACGCACCTCTGGTGCCAGTACCTCCGCGGCCGTCGCGCCGGGATCGAGCTCGCTCAGCGTGGTGATCTGCTGCGGGGTGACGCCCAGCACCAGCCGCTTGTCGCCCGCACGTACGACATAGACGGAGCGGTTCTGCCCGAGCGAGGTCGAATCCAGCACCTCGAGCAGCGAGCCACGGCGCGGTCCCATTCCAACGCTGTAGCGCCGCAGAGCCGCCAGCGAGACGTAGGCCAACGCCAGCACCGCACCAAGCTTCAGTAGCAAGTCCAGCGCGGCGCCTGGCGACTCGAAGGGATCAGCCCGGTCGGTGCCGCTGGTCGGCAGGAAGAGCGCCAGCAGCACCACCAGCACGACCCCGATGCCGAGCAGGAGCTTCGGCAGGCCATGCCGCGCGATGAGGCGCCGCCAGCCCGGCTCGATCTCGCGACGCAGTCGTTCGAGGATTGAGGGGAGATCCAACATGCTATCTCTGGGCCGTATGGAAGGCACGCGCTCAGCCGAGCGACGCGATCCGCTTCGCCCGCGACACGACCTCGATGATCCGGACCCCGAATTTCTCGTCTACGACCACCACCTCGCCCCGCGCAATCAACGTCCCATTCACCAGGATGTCGGCCGGCTCGCCGGCCAGCCGGTCCAGTTCGATCACCGAGCCGTTTCGGAGCGCCAGGATCTCGCTGATCTTCATACGGGCACGCCCAAGCTCGACGCTCACCTGAAGGCTCACGTCCAACAGCAGGTCGATGCCTGATGTGTCGCCCGCCTGACCGTTCCCATCGAACGGCGCAAACGCGGCCGCGCTCGTCTCCGGAGTCGGGACGGCGGGAGGCGTCGACGGCGGCGCCATCACGGCCGACGCGGCACCGGCCGCTACCATGCCGGCCGAGGTCGTGGTGACCGGGCGCTGGTCGGCCGGGTGGGCGATGGGGGTGGCGCCACCCAGGCCCCCCAACGGCGACGAGGTGCTCGCTGCGGCATCGAAGGCAGGCAGCGCGTCGCCGCCCGCCGTGGTCTCGACGCCAGCCGCCGCGCCAGTGCTGTCCGCCGTGCCTGACTGGGCGTCGGCTTCGTCGCCCCAGCCCATGTCGTTCATCCAGGACTCGTCGTCCATGTTCGCAGTCGGCTTCGAATCGTCGATCATCGGTCGGCCCTCCCCGAGCCAGTTCCCATAGGCAGGTGTGGCCAGATTTCAGGCAATGGTTCGGACGATCTGGACCGCGAGGTTCTTGCCGCTGAGACCGGGCTGGCCCAGGAACTTCGTCTGGTCGTCGACGCGAACGACCAGGCTGCCGTTCGCGTTGGTGTTCAAGCGGATGACCTGGCCCTCGCTCAACCCCAGCAGCGAATGGACCGACAACTCGGCCGTACCGAGCTCGACTGAGATTGGCAGCGTGACCTGACCCATCTGTTCGCTCAGGTCGAGGTCGGAGTCGTCGGATTCGGTGCGCGAGCCGCCCATCCAGACCTGGGACGTCAGGTTCTCGAGCACCGGCTGGAGCACCTGGTAGGGGATGCACATGCTGATCGTGCCGGTCGTGCGAAGGAGCGCGACTTCGAGCACGAGCATCACGGTCGCCTCGGCCATCGTCGCAAACTGGGCGAGCTCCGGGCTCATCACCGGTTCTTGCATCGTAGGGCGGAGCGGCGCGACATTGGCCCAGGCTTCGCGCAGGCTGCTCAGGATGAACTGGCCGATCGTCTTCAGGAGCGCCAGTTCGATCTCGGTCAGGTCGCCAGTCCGTTCGCTCGGGGCACCGGGCCCGCCGAGGAGGCGATCGATCAACACCGTCGCGACCGGCAGGTTCAGTTCGACCACGGCCTGGCCTGGCAATGGCGACAGCCCGACGACGTAGATCACCGTTGGGGTGGGCAGGGAATCGATGTACTCGTCGTACGTGCCCTGCTCCAGCATCGTCAGCTTCACCTGGACGCCGGCGCTCAGGTACGACGTCAGCGAGGAAGCCAGGATCCGGGCGAATGACTCGTGGAGGATGCGCAGTGCGCGCAGGTGCTCTTTCGAGAACTTGTCCGGCCGCCGAAAGTCGTACAACTTGGCCGGCTTCTTCGACGAGGACGGCGGAGCGGGTGGCGCAGCCACCGCGGTAGCAGCGCCTGAGGCGCCCGGGGCGCTCCCGGCCGACGGCAGTGCCGCCGGCGGCTCCTCCACGGGAGCGAGCCCTTCGCCCGCCAGGAGCGCTTCGATTTCGGCCTGTGAGAGGATCTTATTCTCGCGCTTTCCCTGCATCGTGTCCCACTCGACGGTCGCGTCCCTGCTCCCGCCGCCAGCCCGGCGCGCCCTCACTTGAAGGGGCGCTGCGCCGATCGCGTGTACGGTCCGCCCGTCGTCTCGGCGGTTCTGTCCAAGTTGGAACGGAAAACGAGCATCAAGAGGGTCGGGGACCAGCGCGAATCTTTGTGAAGGGACACGCTGCGCTCGGGGCTCGGCCTCACTGCAAGCTTGCAGGTCGCGCAGTTCATGGCGGTCGGGAGCGGCCAGCCAGCCAATCCCGCTTCTGACCGCCGAGAATTGACGACTCGCTCCTTGCTACTGAATGATGAAGTCGCTGAAGTAGACGGCCAGGACTTCCTGGCGCTCGGTCGGGGTGTGACCGCTGGTAACCTTTTCGAGCGCCTTGTTGATGCGCGCGCGCAGGTCATCGCGGAGGCGCTGTTTGCCATCCGGGGTCATCAACTCGCCTGAGGTCTTGGAGGTCAGGATCGCCGTGATCTCGTCGTCGATGAGCGGGAGCGTCCCGGCCATGTCCTTCTTCAGCTCGTCCTGCTTCTTCTTGTACTCCTCACCCTTGGGCATCTCTTTCCCCGAGTAGTCAGCCAACTCCAGCACCATGGTGACTTTGAGGTAGCGCATCGCGCCCGGGTCGGCCAGGTTCACGATGCGTTCGCGCATCGGCAGCATGATGCCGACCTTGGGCTTCTCGATGTACTTGACCTTCGTCTCGGCCGCTTTGCCGGTCAGGCCGAGGCTCTCACCAAACACGAGGGTAGCGCCGACGGCGGCGATCGCGCCGATCGCCAACCCGAGCGCCATCAGGATGGCCTTTCCCTTCAACAGCTTCACGGCAGGGCTCCTTGTTCTCCGGCTCGCGGGCCGGGCGCTGAGGCGGCGAGCATCTGAGCGGGCATCTGCGGGAAGAGCACCACAAGGTCGACACGGCGATTGCGGGCGCGGCCTTCGCGGGTGTCATTCGGGGCGACTGGCCGGAACTCGCCAAGACCGGCGGCGATCATCCGCTGGGGTGCGATCCCATCGTGCTCGGTCAGGTACCGTCCGACGGTCGTGGCGCGCGCCGACGACAGCTCCCAGTTGGATGGGTACAGGGGCGTCGCGATGGCGATATTGTCGGTGTGGCCTTCTACGCGGATCTCGTTTGGCATCGTCTTCAGGCGCACCGCTAACGCATCGAGGAGCACGAGCCCCTGCGGCTTGAGATCGGCTTTCCCAGAGTCGAACAGGATGTTTCCTGCGAGACTGATCACGATGCCCTCGCGGGATGCACCCACTTCAACGTGTCCGGAGGAGCCTTCAGGGATGGGAACGGTAGCCACGGCCTGACGGAGCTCTTGCAGCACGGACACCATCCGGGAGTCCGGATTGCCGCCACCGGTCACCGCCATCACTTCCTGCACCACGGTCGGCATCACGCCGGGTCCGGCGTCCTTCGGTCTGGCGTTGCTGGACCCGGTTAGGACGCCGACGTTGAACGCCTGATGGAGCGAGTCCCGAAGGGCGTAGAACTTCTGCTTATCGGTGTTCGACATCGCGAAGAGCACGATGAAGAGCACCATGAGCAGGGTGAGCATGTCCGCGTAGGTAATGAGCCACCGTTCGTGATTGACATGCTCTTCGGCGTGCTGCGCCTTCTTCCGTGCCATGCCGTTCTCGATCCTTCGACGTCGCGACTCGATCCATCGAGCGCGCGGTCAGCGCCCGTTCGGTCAGCGCCTGTGTAACCCGTGCCCGTGTGGCTCGTGCCCGTGTGGCTCGTGCCCGTGTAGCCCGTGCCCGTGTAGCCCGTGCCCGTGTAACCCGTGCCCGTGTAACCCGTGCCCGTGTAGCCCGTGCCCGTGTAGCCCGTGCCCGCTCGGTCAGGCCGCCGCGCGCTGGGCGTCTGTCGCCGCTGCGCCACGCCCGGCTTCGGCCCCACCGCGCAGCTTCGGTGCGAGGTACGCTTCGAGCTTCTCGCGGACTACACGCGGGTTGTCGCCCGCCTGCACTGCGAGCACGCCCTCGACGATCAACTGCTTGAGGTGCGACTCATCGCCGCTCTTGCCTTTGAGCTTGGTCGCCAACGGCAGGTAGAAGCAGTTAGCGAACGCCACCCCATAGAGCGTCGCGATGAACGCGCCGGCGATCAATGGCCCCAGCTCGTCCGGCTGGGAGAGGTTTTCGAGTACGTGTACCAGGCCCATGACCGTTCCGATGATGCCCATCGTTGGCGAGTAGCCGCCCATCGCCTCGAACATCGCGGCGCCCGGCTTGTGCCGTTCGCGCATGGCATCGATGTCTGACTCGAGGATCTCGCGGACCAGGGCCGGATCGGTGCCGTCGACAACCATCTGAATGCCGCGCCGGGTGAACGGCTCGAGCGCGCTGGCTTCTTGTTCGAGGGCGAGCAAGCCCTCGCGGCGGGCCCGGTCTGCGAGTCGGACGAACGTCTCGACCACATGGTTGAGGTCGTGCGGCTTGTCCTTGATCGCGATGGTCAGGTACTTCGGCAGTGCTGACACGACGCTCAGCGGGAAACTGACCAGAATCGTGCCCAGCGTCCCGCCCATGACGATCACGAAGGCGGGCAGCATCATCAGCTTGTCCGGCGTGCTGCCTTCCATCATGCCGCCGGCGAGCAGCGCGCCGATGCCGAACACCAGGCCGGGGATGGTCGTCTTGTCCATGCTCGCTCGTCTCCTTCCCGCTGACGCTAACTGGCGGCCTGAATCGCCCGGAATGGGCCGTAGGCGGCACGCCGATACGCGATGACACGGGCGACGACTTCGTCAGGAGGCTCGCGCACGATCAAGCGTGTCCCGCTCGTCAGTGTCAGATGGGTATCCGGCGTTGCTTCAATCAGTTCGATCAATTCGGCGTTGACGACGACCTCGCTCTCATCCAGCCGAGTCACGACGATCATGCGGCTCTCCTTCTTCATTGCGCCGAGCCAGCCGGCTCGGCTCCTCCATCTCGGCCACATCTGAGCGGGCCGCCGGCCTCGGGGCGCAGGCTCGGCGGCCGGAGCACTGCGCCGGCCGGACAGTCCTCTGAGCGCCGCGGCTGGGTCCGAAAGACGGACGGTTGCCGGGTGCGAGCCAGACGGCCCGGCCTGGGCAGCACGGTCGTACTCGCGCCACACGACGCCGCCAGACCTGGCCGCGCCGTCGTTGATGCCTCGCGCTTCACCCCATCCACGCCTCAACGAGCGCTTGCCCGCCGCTACTATCATCGGCCGGTTTCGCGCGACGTACAGCGTGCTCTGTCGCGGATACGGTCAGCGACGGCGCTCGGCGGCGGGTATCGCCCGACGCCTCGCCCCGGCCCCGAGACCGGGGGCGTGACGTGGCGGGACACGCTCGGCCAGGCGCTCATGGCCGCCTACCTGGGACGCTCCAGTTCGGACGCGTTGGCGCTTCGACCAGTCTGCTCCAGAAAGCCGGACCTGGTGGCGGCTGAGCGCTCTCGCGATGTTGCGTGCAGCCACGGCGCAGGTACGCACCGGCGGCGAAATGTCGAGTTGCCTCGCGGGGGCGTCCCGCCTCCTGGTCTCCTCACGTTAGATCGGGTAGCCACCTTGGCCGGCCGTGCCCCGATACGGGCAGCACGGAGGCATTCGAAGGCACGCGAGCGTGGACGGATCGCCTCGAAAGACGCGCGCCGCGCGGCCGCGGCTCGACCATAGGAATCCAGTGAGGAGCGACAGATGCAAGCGGCGGCCGTAGCCATCGGCGACGAACAGGTAGTAGTGCTCGAGCTCGCGGGCGAGGCGTATGGAGTCGAGATCGGCCGGGTTCAGGAGATCATCCGGATGCAGCCGATCACCCGGATCCCGAACGGCCCGGCCTTCATCGAAGGGGTGACGAACCTGCGCGGGCGCGTCATCCCGGTGCTCGACCTCCGCAAGCGCTTCGGCCTCGACGCGACCGCGACGACCCGGCGCAGCCGGATCGTCGTCGGCGAGCTCGGCGCCCATACGGTAGGGCTCGTCGTGGATGGCGTGTCCGAGGTGCTGCGGGTACCGGCCGAGGCGGTCGAGCCGCCGTCGACGCTGGTCACGAGCGCAGACTCGGCGTTCTTGCGCGGCGTCGCGAAGCTGGGAGAACGGCTGATTCTCCAACTCGACCTCTCGCGCATCTTGACCCGGACCGAGCAGGACGACCTGGCTGCCTGAGTGCAGACGCCCGGCCCGGCAGCGGGTCCAGGGGCGCCTGGCCAGGCTGGGCGCGGAGATCCGCGGTACTGGCCCGAGCGGCATACCAGTCCCAGGCACGCGCCCGGAGCGGTGCGATCGGGCCGGCGCGCCCGCGGGTAGGCGCCCTGGCGGGCCAGAAAATTCAGCTTATCCAGGTATTTCCTTATCCAGGCATCTCCGCCGAGGCTGAGTACCACCGCGGCGGAGGTGGGGCACTTCGACTACCAGGAGCGAGGAACGTTGTGGCGACGATTCTGATAGCAGATGACGCGGCTTTCATGCGGATGCGGTGCGGCAAGATGCTGCAATCCAAAGGCTACACCGTCATCGAAGCCGAGAATGGCCGTGAGGCCGTCGACAAGTTCAGCACCGAGAAGCCGGACGTCGTGCTGCTGGACATCACCATGCCCGAGATGGACGGCCTGACCGCGCTCAAGGAGATCAAGAAGCTCGACGCGGGCGCACGGGTCGCGATGGTCACGGCCATCGGCCAACAACAGGTGGTCATGGAAGCGTTGCAGTCCGGTGCACGGGACTTCGTCGTGAAGCCCTTTCAGCCCGAGCGTGTGCTCGAGGCGGTCGAAAAGCTGCTGAAGTAGGCGCCTGGGGGGCAGCCGAAGGAGGACACACGTCGATGAACACGACAGCCGCCGTGGCCCCAGAGATCGAGCGTGAGCTGGCTGCACCACCGCAGACGGTGCCAAAAGCGGAGCACCTCGAGCCGTTCGTCGCAGCCGCCCGCGATGTGCTCGAACAAGAGTTGGGGATGAGCGTCGAGGCCGGGCAACTGGCCGTCGCGAATACCACCTGCACCACCCACGAGGTCACCACCATCATCGGCATCACTGGTGAGCTGACCGGGATGGCGATGTATGGCATGAGCGAGGCGACGGCGCTGGCGATCGTCGGGCAGCTCATGGGTGCGCCCGTGGAGGAGTTGGACGACCTTGCCCTCTCAGGCATCGGCGAGTTGGCGAACGTCATTACCGGCTGCGCCACGACCCTGCTCGCTCAGCTTGACCTGACCGTCGACATCGCGCCGCCAGTCCTGCTCCAGGGCGCCGGCAGCCGGGTCAGTACGGCCGGTATCCGGCGGCTCGTCGTGCCGCTGATGACCGACCTCGGCACCGTCGAGGCGCAACTGGCGGTAAAGGAGAAGCGGTAATGGAGTTGCGGCTGGACGCGACCCCGGAAGAGCTCCCCTTGTTCGTCGCCGAGACTGACGAGCTGTTGCTCGCCCTCGACGAGCAGCTCATCCGGCTCGAACACGATGGACCACGCCCGGAGCTGCTTCAGGAAGTGTTCCGGGCCGCCCACACGATCAAGGGCTCGTCCGCGGCCATCGGGCATCTGCGGATGGCGAAGCTGACCCACGCCATGGAATCCTTGCTCGACAAGCTACGGCACGGCGAGATCGAGATCACGCCGCCGCGCACCGAGCGGCTGTTCGAGTCGCTCGACATGCTCAAGCTGCTGGCGGCCGAGGTCGAATCACGCGAGATGACCGACCTCGACGTCGATGGTCTCGTTGCGAAGCTCGACATCGTCGCTCAGACAGGCGACAGCGCCGGCGGTGTGCGAGCCGGCCGCCCTGTCGAGTCAATCCGCCCGAGCTCGATCGAGCCGATCCCGGACGGCGCGACCCACCACGTGCTCGTCAAGATCGAGGCGGCGGACTGGGCTGCCGTGCGCGCCCTCCAGACCCTGCTCGCCATCGAGGAAATCGGCGAGTTGCTGGTGAGCCGCCCGACGCGGGCCGAGATCGAGCGGCAGCAGGTCAACGAACGCCTCGAAGCGTTCGTGCAGACCGAGCGCACCGTGGACGAGATCCGGGAGACGCTCGAGGCCGTCCCAGAGATTTCGCTGCTTAGTCTCGCTGAGGTCGATGCGATGGCCGAGTCGGCTGACGCAACGACGGCAGAGCGCAGGGTGTCTGCGATAAGTGGCGTCACCGCGGCCAGCGGCGAGCACGCCGACGCGGGCGCGAACGGGGTCGCGAAGCGCGGGAACGCCCGCGCCGGCGGGGCGACCGTCCGGATCGACGTCGAGCGGCTCGACCGGCTACTCAACCTCGTCGGCGAACTGGTGATCGACCGGACCCGGATGCTCGGATTGGGCCGGGCGCTCCAGGATCAGTTCGGCGAGCACCACCTGTTCAGCGAGATCAGCGAAACGACCTTCCACCTCGGCCGTATCACCGACGAGCTTCAGTCGGAGGTGATGAAGAGCCGGATGCTGCCGATCGGCACCGTCTTCAGCCGGTTCCCGCGCGTAGTGCGAGATCTCTCGACGCGCCAGCAGAAGAAGGTCGAACTGGTCATCGAGGGCCAGGAGACGGAGCTCGACCGCTCGGTCATCGAGGAGATCGGCGACCCGCTCGTTCACCTGCTCCGCAACGCCGTGGACCACGGCATCGAGCCCCCGGCCGATCGCCTCACGGCCGGCAAGCCGGAGGTCGCGACCGTTCGTCTGACCGCCGAGCACGTCGAGAACTCGATCGTCATCGCGGTCGAGGACGATGGTCGAGGCATTGACGCGGCGAAGATTAGGGCGAAGGCGCTCGAACGCGGCGTCATCACGTCCGAAGCGGCCGCTCGCATGAGCGACGCCGAAGCGGTAGACCTCGTCTTCGCGCCCGGCTTCTCGACGGCCGCGGTGGTAACAGACGTGTCCGGGCGTGGCGTTGGCATGGACATCGTTCGGACCAACGTCGAGCGGCTGGGCGGGACCGTCGAGGTGCACACCCGGCCCGGCCAGGGCTCGCGGTTCATGCTCCGGCTGCCACTGACCCTGGCGATCGTTCAGGCGCTGCTGGTGCGGGTCGGCGGCGGCATCTACGCGCTGCCGCTCTCCTCGGTCACCGAGACCCTGCGGGTGCCGCTCGCCGACGTTCAACGACTCCAGCAGCAGGAGGCGATCCTCTTACGTGGCCGGGTGCTGCCGGTGGTCCGTTTGACCAGCCTGTTCCGCTGCGACTCAGAGATCGAGGGCTCGGCGAAGGACGTGCTCGTCGTCGCCGTCAAGGTCGGAGAGCGCCAGGTCGGGCTGGCCGTCGACCGCCTGCTCGGCGAGCAGGAGGTGGTCATCAAGTCACTCGGCGACCTGATCGGCGACGTGCCGGGGATCTCCAGCGCGGCGATTCTCGGCGATGGCAGCGTCGCGCTGATCGTGGACGTACCGATGCTCGTCCAGCGGCTCGCTACCGACCGCTACGAGCGGCGTTGGACGGACGCGCGCGACGTAGGCCAATCCGTGCGGGAGCTTCAGTACAGTGCATAACGGTAGCGCAGCCACGACTCTCGCGCCTACGGCGGACGCACCTACGGCGGACGCACCTACGGCGGACGCGCCTACGGCGGACGCACCGCCGACTCCAGAGGCATCGGACGGCGGGACGATTGGAACGGTGATGGGCGCGGCGGTGCAGTCGGCCGCGCGGGCGCTCTCCGAGATGGCCTTCCGGGAGATCGCCGCGATCTCACCAGAAGTCCGGATGGTCAACCTCACCGAGGTGGCGATGGTCGCCGGCGATCCGGAGCGGGCCGTTCTGGCGGTCTATCTGGGGGTTCAGGGCGACATCCCGGGCCATATCCTGCTGGCGTTTAGCGAGCCGATGGCGCTCGGGCTGGTCGACATGCTGCTCGGGCAGCCCGAGGGCACGACCGTCGAGCTTGGCGATCTGGAAGTCTCGGCCCTCGCCGAGGCCGGCAACGTCGCGGGCTCTTTCTTCTTGACGACCGTCGCGGACTGGGCCGGGCTGGTCCTCCCGCCGACGCCACCGGTTGTGATCCACGAGATGTGCGGCGCGATCCTCGACACGCTCGCGGCCACCCTTGCGCTGGAGGCCCACGAGCAGGCCATGTTGATCGACGCTCAGTTCAGTTGCGACGGCCAGATCGTCGAAGCCTCCTTCTTCATGTTTCCTGGCGATAAGATGGTGGCGGCCGTCGAAAGCAGCGCCACGGCGGTGGCCAGATGAGCCTGGCGTCGCTCTCCAGTGCCTGTGCGGGCGGGGCCACGCCAGGGGCGAACGCCCAGGCCGCCACTCTGGCGGGAAATTCTCCGGCCAGCGTCATCCAGGCTGGCATCGCCCAGGCGAAGACCATCGCCGTGGGTCTCGGCGATCTGTTCGTCAGTACCACCACCGACCTCGTTGCCTACAGTCTCGGCTCCTGCGTGGGCATCTGCTTCTGGGATCCGCTGACGAAGGCGGCCGCGATGGCTCACGTCGTCCTGCCAGTAGCCTCGGCCGGAGCGGTCCCCACGCCCGGCAAGTTCGCCGATACGGCCGTACCGGCCCTGCTCGAGGCGCTGAAACGTCAGGGCGCGGACCGCGCTCGCGTGCGGTGCAAGATTGCCGGCGGTGCGGCCGTACTCGCCATCGGCGGGGGCGGCGCGTTGCCGAACATTGGACAGCGCAACGTCGATGCCGTCAAGGCGGCGCTCGCGAAGGCCAGCATTCGGATTCTCGGCGAGCAGACCGGCGGCAACCAGGGGCGGACCGTCCGGCTGGAGCCGACGACCGGCCGAGTCCTGGTCCGGACCGTCCGAGGAACCGAGGTGGAGCTATGACCGAACGTCGTCTGCCCGAACGCCCCCCTCCGGAACGGCGACTTGCCATTCCATCATCGTTGCATCTCACGCCGCCATCCGGAGCACGGCAGTCGTCCTTCGCTTCCACCGCCACTTCGTCTATGGTCGGCGCATCACCCGGCCGCCAGGCGGTTCTGCACCGTCCGGACGCTGCCCCGATTCGTGTGCTCGTCGTCGACGACTCGGTCTTGATCCGACAATCCGTGCGCCGCATCCTGGACGCCGATCCGGACATCGAGGTGGTCGACGTCGCGCGGGACGGGCTCGAGGCGCTGCTCAAGATCGAGAAGCACCGGCCGGCTGTGGTGACGCTGGACGTCGAAATGCCCAACCTGGACGGTCTGACGACCCTCCGGCTGTTGATGGAGCGCTTCCCCTGCCCCGTCGTCATGCTGAGCAGTCTGACGGCTGAAGGCGCCGAGGCGACCGTCCGTGCGCTCGCCCATGGGGCCGTCGACTTCCTCCAGAAGCCGAACGGGTCGAGCGGCGGCATCTCGTCCATCGCCGCCGAGTTGGTCGGGAAGGTGAAGCACGCAGCCCAGGCACGCGTCCGACGGCCCCTACCGGGCACGTCACCCCGCCCTGGTGCGCCGCCCCAACCTGGCGCAGCCCAAACACGTCTGACCGGCGCCCTGGCCGGCCGTCCTGCGTCATCCGCACCGGCACCTGTCTCGTTCGCCGACCCCGGCGTCGAGCCGGACCGCCTGCTCGTCATCGGCTCGTCGACGGGCGGACCGCGCGCGCTCGCCGAGGTCGTCGCCAGCCTGCCGGCCGATCTGCCCTGCGCGACGATCATCGTCCAGCACTTGCCGGCCGGCTTCACGAAGTCGCTGGCCGAGCGACTCGACCAGGGGAGCCCACTCGCAGTGGCCGAAGCCCGTGACGGCGATCACCTGGCCGTCGGGCGGGTGCTGTTGGCGCCGGGCGACTTCCACCTGAAGGTGATCGGCCGGCGCGTCCAACTCGACAGCGGCCCACGCCTGCACGGCGTCCGGCCGTCCGTCGACATCACCCTGGAGACCGCCGCCGCGACCTTCGGCTCGGCCGTGCTCACCGCCATCTTGACCGGGATGGGCGAGGACGGTACGCCCGGCGCGCGGGCCGTCAAGGCGGCTGGCGGGTTGGTGCTGGCCGAAGACGAATCAACCTGTGTGGTGTTCGGGATGCCGCGCGCCGTCGTCGAAGCCGGGCTAGCCGACGAGGTCGTGCCGCTCGACCAGATGGCCGCCGCGATCGGCCGCCACCTACGTGCACTGCATCCACGTCCGATCCGGAGATCCCTGCATGCTCGATGATTTGAGTTACAACCAGTTCCAGCGCACGGTGCATCGGCTGATCGGCGTCGATCTGGCGTCGTATCGCCAGGGGCAGATGCGCCGCCGCCTGGAGGCGCTGGTACAGCGCGTTGGCGCGAAGGGCTTCCAGGATTACGCGCACATGCTCGAGCGCGATCCGGTCCGACTCCAGGAGTTCCGCGACTACTTCACGATCAACGTGACCGAGTTCTTCCGCGATGTGGACCGCTTCCGGCACCTGGAGACCCGGGTGCTGCCCGAGCTCCTGGTCAAACGCTCCGGCCTGCGGGTCTGGAGCGCCGCCTGCTCGATCGGCGCGGAGCCGTACTCAGTCGCCATCCTCTTGAAAGAGCTTGCCCCGACCCTGGCGCACCGCATCACGGCGACGGATGTAGACGTCACCATCATCGGGCGAGCGCGGAAGGGGGATGGCTACCTGCCATCCGACGTGAAGAGCGTGCCGGCGGCGCGGCTCCAGAAGGCGTTCGTCAAGAGCGCGAGCGGGACGTACGCCGTCCGGCCGGAGATCAAGGCGCTGGTGGAGTTCAAGCTCCACAACCTGCTGACACCCCCGCCGTCCCAGGGCTTCGACCTGATCCTCTGCCGCAACGTGGTGATCTACTTCACCGACGAGGCGAAGGTGACGCTGTACAAGCATCTCACCCAGGCGCTGCGGCCCGGCGGCGTGCTGTTCGTCGGTGGCACCGAGATGGTGGCCTCGGCCCAGCAGCTTGGCCTAAGCGCGATCGCCCCATCCTTCTACCAGAAGGCCGCCGTGTCCGGATTCGGGGCCGGCCCACTCCCACGCATGGCAGCAGCAGCGCGTTGATCCGGCACCGTCCTGCCCGACGTCAGGCGTCTCGGTCGGTGCCCACGTCGAAGCGGGCGGGGAGGGATAGCAGCCAGCGAAGGTCGGCGCCGGGCTCCAGGTCGTGCGGCTCCTCATTCCGCTGAAACAGGCGGGCGCCGGATCGACCCTCCAGGCGCAGGTTGCCGTCGTGGAGACGGAGCCAGCTTGCGTCGCGCAGCCCGATGACGGCCACGCCGTTCTCTTCCAGGAACTCGCGGATGCGCTGCTCACGGGTTTCGCCCGGCTGCGGTGAGGCGGGGTCCGGGTCGGCGTAGTGGGGGTTGATCTGGAACGGGAGCAGCCCGATGGCCGCGAACGAGGTTGGCTGAACGATCGGCATGTCGTTGGTAGTGCGGAGGCTTGGGCAGGCCATGTTCGAGCCGGCGCTCGCCCCCATGTAGCGGAGCGCGCCGGCCTGGACGCGCCGCCGGATCGGCTCGATCAGCCCGAGCCGTTGGAGCCGTGCCAGCAGCCGAAAGCTGTTACCGCCACCGACGAACAGCACCTCGGCCTCTTCGACGGCGGCACGGGGATCGTGCACCGCATGCAGCCCGACCACCGAAACGCCAAACGGCACGAATGCCTCGGCTACCCGCGCCGTGTAGCCGCTCAGATCGGCCAGCGCGTAGGGCACGAAGTGGACCGTCCGGGCATCGCCGAGGAAGTCGCGCAGCGCCGAGTGCGCGTGCTCCAGGTAGCCGCTGCCGGGCACCCGCGAGCTACTCAACAGGAGAAGATCAGCCGCCATTCGGCCCTCCGCAAGCTCAGGATCGCATCGAGGAGAGGAGTGCGACGAGTCACCCGTGGTCGCAGGCTTCAGGCCGATGCCTCGGCCGACCAGACGCGCCGGCCGCCGACGTAGGTGGCCTGGACGGGGATCGCGCTCAGCCGCTCCGGGTCGACCGTCGTCGGATCGTCTCCGAGCACCACGAAATCCGCCAGGTAGCCGGGCGCGAGCTTCCCCTTCACGGCCTGCTCGCCCGACGCATATGCACCGGCCGTGGTGTACAGGCGGAGCGCTTCGAGTGGACTGATCCGCTGGCTCAGGCCAATCGCCGCGCCGTCCGAGCCACGCCGGGTGGCGCACGACTGCATCGCCAGCAACGGTTCGAACGGGCCGCACGGGTAGTCCGACGAGCCGGCCACGGCGACGCCTGCGTCGAGGAACGAACGATGCGCGATCATCCGCTCGGCCCGCTCGGCGCCGTACCACTCCAACAGTTTTCCGCCGTGGTAGTGGACGTAGCTGCCAAACGGCACCGCGATGGTGCCCAGGCACTGCATCCGCCGCAGGATGTCCTCGGTGATGACCGAGCAGTGCTCGATGCGATGGTGTGCGTCCGGCCGGGGGTACTCGGCTTCGGCCGCCTCCAACTGGTCGAGCAGCAGCGCGATGGCTCGGTCGCCGTTGGCATGCACGCCCAGCCGGCTGTCAGCCCGATGGACCCGCCGCACGATCTCGGCCAGTTCGGCGGTCGAAGTCGTCTGCATCCCGAGATAGTCGGTCCCCTCGAACGGCTGCTCCAGCAGGCAGGTCCGCCCGCCGATGGCCCCGTCCACGAACGCCTTGACCCCGCTGATCCGCAGACGGTCGCTCCCGAAGCCGCTCCGCAGCCCAAGCCGCTCCAGCGCGTCGAAGTACTCGTACGAGATCAGCATCGAGACTCGCGCGCTGAGCAGGCCGCGCCGCTCGGCCTCCTGGTAGAGTGCCAGGTCACGCGGTCCGACCAGCGCATCCCCGAGCGAGGTCAGCCCGGCCGCGTGGAACATCTCGAACGCGCGCTGTAGCCCGCCGAGCCGCTCCTCGAGCGTGGCGGCCGGCACGACAGTCGGGCCGGCCGCGACGGCCGGGTAGGCGAACTCGAACAGCGCTCGCTCGTAGAGGACGCCGTTCAACCGGCCGCTGGCGTCGCGCCCGTACTCCCCACCTGGCGGCGCTTCGGATGTGTCGGTCAGGCTGCCAAGTTCCAGCGCCTTGGAGTTGACCACACCCCAGTGCCCCGCCACCTGCACCACCAGCACGGGATGGTCGGGCGCCACCTCGTCGAGATCCCAGCGTGTGAGCAGCCGGCCCTCAGCCATCTTGGCGTCATCGTAGCGGCTGGCTCGAATCCAGGTACCCGGCGCGGTCCTGGTCGACTCTTCGAGGACGCGCCGGGTCAGGTCGGCGAGCGAACGGACCACGCCAGCCGAGACGTCCAGGTTGAGCAGATCCTCGGCGACGATGGAGGGGTGAATGTGGGCGTCGTTGAAGCCGGGGACGATCACCCTGTCTCCAAGGTCCGTCACGACGGCACCCGGGAAGCGTGCCGTGAGCGCTTCCACTGCGCCGGCTCCGGCCACGCGCTCCCCAACGACGGCCAGCGCATCCGGCGCGGCGATTGTTGTACCGGACAGGTTATCGCTCAGCGTCAGGATGCGCCGTGCACGAAAGATCTCGATCATTCGCTCGGGATCTCGCCCGTCCATCTGCTCGGGATCTCGCCCACCCGTTCGCTCGGCCATGCTGCCCTCCTCGCCAGATGCCTGTGGCGAGATGGTAGCCGCGCCAGGGCTAGCGGCGCGCCCAGAGCACTCGGTCGCGCTCGCGCTTGTCGGCCGGCGTAGCCAGCGTCGAGGAACTGGATGCCTGAGGCGGCATCGACGGCACGGCGTCTTGCCCGACTTGCCGGGTAATTCGCTCGGTGAGGCCGTCTGGGCCGGCCTTCGTGCCGTAGCTGCGCTTGAGCGGAATCTCCTTCAGAAAGATGACCAGGACCACGCCAACTACCATGATTGCCGCGCCGGTCAAGAACATGGTACCCAGCGAGTCGGCCAGCGCGATACGGATCGCGCCGAACAGCGCCTGATAGACCTGCCCGCCCAGGCTGTTCTGGAGCGCCTGGGATAGCTCCGGGTTCAGGAGCACCTGAGGATTTTGGAGTGACGCCAACTGCTGGGCCGGTATTGCCGAGACGACCTGGGCCGGTAGCGCAGCGTGCAATGCCGGGCCGAAGCTGTTGGTGAGCAGCGTTCCGAAAACGGCCGCGCCGAGGGTGCCGCCGATCGAACGGGAGAACTGTGTCAACGAAGTCGCTACGCCAAGCTGGCTGAAGTCCACCGCGTTCTGCGCCGCCAGCGTGAACACCGGCATCGTGGGCCCCAGACCCAGCCCGACCACCATCATGTACAGCACGACCGTCGTATAGGTGGTGTCCGGCCCCATCCGGCTGAGCAGAAACATCCCGAACGCCGTCACCGCCAGCCCGAACAGCCCTACCAGCTTGTACCGACCGGTTCGGCTGATGATCTGTCCGCCGACGATGCTGGCGACGATCATCGTCATCATCATCGGCATCATGACCGTGCCGCTCTCGGTCGCGCTCGTGCCGATCACACCCTGAATGAAGAGCGGGATGAACAGGATCGTGCCGAACATCCCGAGCGCCATCAACGCCAGCGAGATCGTCGCCACCGATACGATCTGATTCTTGAACAGCGAGAGCGGAATGATCGGCTCCTCGGCACGCCGCTCGACGAAGATGAAGGCGACCAGCATGATGGCCGAGAGTGCGAACAGCCCGATAATCTCCGGCGACGACCAGGGGTAAGTGGCCCCGCCTGACGAGAGCGCCAGCAACAGCGGCACCACACAGGCGATCAGCGCAGCCGCGCCAAAGTAGTCGATCGGGCGGCGGGTCTGGGCCGGACGGATGTCCGGGAACGATGTCCACAGCACCGTCAGCGCCGCTGCGCCCACCGGCAGGTTGACGTAGAACACCCAGCGCCAGGACAGATGGTCGGTCAGGTAGCCGCCAAGGAGCGGGCCGACAATACTCGCGAACCCGAAGATGGCGCTGAAGATGCCCTGGATCCGGCCGCGCTGGGCCGGCGGGAAGATCGCCGAGATGACGGTGAAGACCATCGCCGTCAACACGCCGCCGCCGATGCCCTGGAGGCCACGGAAGACGATCAGTTGGGTCATGTCCTGGGACAGCCCACAGAGCGCCGACGTCAGGACGAAGAAGGCCGCCCCGCCTACAAGGAACAACTTGCGCCCATACAGGTCCGACAGCTTCCCGACGATCGGGACGGCCGTGGTGCTGGTCAGCAGGTAGGCGGTGGTCACCCAGGCGTAGTGATCGAAGCCGTGCAGCTCGGCGATGATGCGTGGCATCGCCGTCCCGACGATCGTTTGATCGAGCGCCGAAAGCAGCAAGCCAAGCATCAGCCCGGCGACGGTCAGAAACAACTGACGACGGGGAAGCTCGTGGTACGCGGCGGGCGCCGCCGAAGGCCCGGCCGAGGGAGTCTCATGCATGGGAAGCGGTCGTCCTTTCCGGGCTCAGATCCCGGGGCTCACCCGACTGGCCGGGCGAGGGTCGGAGTCGCTAAGGGTAGTGGCGTTCGTCTGCCCGATGGGTCGTCCAGTCGTCGGCTCGGCGGCGAGCCGCTGGATGCCGTCGCAGAGGATGCCGAAGGCCCGATCCACAACCTCGAGCTCTGATGGCTGGAGTCGCCCCAGCACGTCGGTCATCAGCTCGCGGCGACCGGCGATCATCCGCTCGAGGAGGGTGAGGCCGGCCTCGGTAATCAGTTGGCGGGTGATTCGCCGATCTTCACGATCCTCCTCGCGCTGCACGTAGCCTTGCTCTTCGAGCCGGTCGATCAGCGGGGTAATCGCGGAGGGCCGTACTCCCAGAGAGGCGGCAAGCTCGCGCCCGCTCAGGCCACGCTCGTGGGCCGCCAGCAAGCTGAGCACTCGCAACTGGTGGAGGGTGATGTGACCCTCCAGCCAGGGCACGCCACGCTCGGTCTTGGTGCGGTGGAGCGCGCACATCAGTCGCCCGTAGGTCTCGAGCACGTCGCCGATGGACGGGCAACCCCTCGGTGCTGCTGCTGGTTCTGTCAGATCGTTCATATCACATGATTGATTCATGAAGGCTGAATGATACAACGCAGGTGGCCATCCGCGTATTCCCTTTCGGGGTTAAAACGGGCGACCTGATGTACGGGGCGGCAGAGGGCAGCATTGTGCGGCTGGCGCCTCGCATCCTCGCCGGCGCGTGTACCCTGGCTGGATTCCTACCGGGGTGTGAGCGCAGCACCTGGGCCAGCGTGACGCAGCCTGGCGCTGGCATGCGCCCGGCGTCAGCGGCGGAACACCAGCACAGTCGTGCCGACCGCGAGGCGGTCGCCGGGCGCCAGTACGTGCGGGCCAGGGAGGGGCTGACCGTTGATACGCGTCGGGTTGTTCGGGCTCAAGTCGCGGTAGACGTAGCGCCCAGCCTCCCAGGAGATCCGGGCGTGCCGCCGCGACACTCGAGGGTCGGGGACCGGGATGCCGTTCGGACCGGGCAACCGTCCGAGGAGTTGGTCCGTACCGAGCCACCAGGTCTGGGGGGAACCGCCGGCGAGGGTGACGATCAGGCTGGCCTGGCCAGGCCGCACGGACGCGCGGCTGGGGCCGGCTGGCGGCGCGATGAACTGGGTCGGCATATCAACCGCCGTCGCTGAGGCGGTCGGCGCGTCCACGGACGCCGCTGAGGCGGTCGGCCCCTCGGCGGGCGGGGCCTCGACGGTCGGCGTCATCTCACGGTCACGGTCGGCTGGCGCGATGCCTGGTTCGCCGTCAGCGCCCGCCCCGTACCCGGCAACGGCAGCCTGCCCGCCACGCTCCAGCCGGCGCGTCGACTCGGTCACGGGCAGGCCATCTGTCTCGGAGCGGGTCTGCTCGGCAGGCTGTCGCCGGGCTGCTCGGCGCCGCTCGAGCGTGGCCACGCCGAGCACGACGAGCACGATCAGTCCGATCAGGATGCCGATTCTTGCGGCCGCCGACTCGACGAGTCTCCCCAGAGACAGACTGCCCGACTCCGTAACCGAGGGCGTTGCCTCGGGCTGGCGAGTCGGCGCGGCCGTCACTCCAGGCGTAGCCGGGCCGGCCGCGAGTGGCGGGGATGACGAGGGTGAGGGTGACGCCGCCTGCGCGGCCCCGGCCACGCGGACCGACTGACGGGCATCGGCGACATTGCCACGCTCGTCTCGCGCCTGCGCCGCGATCGTGTGCTCGCCGGGGGTCGTGCTGCCGCTGTCCCAGTCGAGCGTAAAGGGCGGCTGGCTCACATGGCCGATCTCCTGCCCATCCACGGTCCAGGTCACCGTCACGGGCGCGGCGGCGTCGACGTCGGCTGTCAATTGGACCCGGCCGCGGATCTCCTGGCCGGCTGCCGGGGAGCGGATGTCGAGCCTGATCGGCGGCACGACCGTCAGCCGCAGCCGTTGTTGAGCGTCGCGCTCCCCGACGTGGGCACGGACGAGCAGTTCGTGCTCGCCGGGCGGCGTTCGACCGGTATCCCAGGAGAAGGCGTAGGGAGGCTCGGTCGCGGTGTGGAGCGGAGTACCGTCGAGCAGGTACTCGACGGCGTCCACCCGCGTCGCATTGCCGAGCGTCGGGCGCAGTTCGACGACGCCGCGCACGGTCTCGCCGTCGTGCGGCTCCGGCAGACGTACGTCGAGCGGCGGCATTGGCGGGGCCGGGAAGCGGCGGGTGTCGCGCCCCTCCTGACCGTCCTGGGTCAGCACGATCTCGACGTCGGTCTCGGGTGGATGGCTGTCTGGGGCCTGATAGCGGACGACGTACTGAGTCCGCAGCAATGACGCCACTTTCGCGATACCGGCCGTCAGTTGATCGGGTGCGGGCGCCTCTCGGTACGCGCCACCGGTGACCGCGGTCAATCGGTTCAGGGGGTCCGGCAAGACCTCCCCGAAGCCGAGCGCGTAGACTGGCGTGTTCGCATCGCGGGCCCGCCCAATGGCGTCGTCGAGCGTCAGGCTACTCCGGGTGTCTTCGCCGTCGGTGATGACGACGACGGCGCGCCGGCCGAGCGGCTGGCGCGAGACGGCCGCTGCCGCCTCGAACACGGCGTCGTAGAGGCGCGTGTCACCGTGGGGCACGATCCCAGCAACGGTAGCCTGAAGCACCGCGCGGTCATCGGTGAAGTCCTGGAGCACCTGTACCTCGTCGCCAAAGGAGAGGATCGCCAGCCGGTCGCCGGGCCGCATCTGTCCGATCAGCTCGTCGACGGCGGCCCGCGCGTGCTGAATCGGCTCGCCCTGCATGCTGCCGCTGCTGTCAATCGCCAACGCGACGGCAAGCCCATCTGGCTCATCCTGGGCCAGACTGAGCGTGACGTCGGGCACCAACTGGCCGTTATGGCTGACGCGGAGCCGGTCCGGGCTGAGGCCGGCCAGTGGGACGCCGGTGCTGTCGGTGGCGGTGAAGTAGACGGCGACCTCGGGGAAGTGATCCAGACGCACCTGGTTGATGGCGACGAGTGGGCTGGCTGCGACAGCGGGCCGAGCGGCGAAGGCAAGCTGCGCCAGCACCAGCGCGACCGCGAGCAGCACGCCGGTACGACCGAGCCACCCAGGAGCCATGGGCCGGACAATCATGACACCCCCGAAGGGCACCAGTGCGTGGGCGGCAAGCAGAACGATCTGGCTCGATTGTACGCGACCATGCAGGTCGTGGCGGGATCTCGGCCGGCGGGTACCTGGCGCACCGCTCTCGGCACGAGACGGGCCGAGTGGAAACCGGCGCGGCCCCGGCGGGCCGCTGCCCACCACGCCTATGGTTTCAGCCTACGGTCTCTGCGCACAGCCAGGCGTCAGCGTTGAGTAGCTGGCCCGCTGAGGCCGCTCCGGTTGAGGCCGCTCCAGTTGAGGCCGCTCAGGCGCGGCGTCGCCGCACGATCGTGCTGTACGCGAGCGTCGCCGGGGTCGGGTGGCGCGTCAGGTGGGGATCGCGGTCGAGGTCGATGTGGTACAGCCCGAAGTCGGCGGCCGGCCCGGCTGGCAGGCCCCACTCCCGATTGGTTGTCAGGCTCCAGGCGAGGTAGCCGATCGTGTGCACGCCGTCGCGGCGCGCCCGCTGGATTTCGCGGATGTGATCGCGAAGGTAGCGGGCGCGCGCCTTCGTGTGGGCCGGCCCGGCCATGCCATTCTCGATAACGAAGACAGGGAGCCGGGGGAACATCGCCTGGAAGTAGTGAAGGGCGTCGTACAGCCCGCCCGCCCAGATCGGCGCTCGGTCGTAGCGCCGCTCGACGACGTCCGCCAGCCGCCCGACCTCATGGAGATAGGGCGTGCCGAAGTAGTAGTCAAAGGCCACGTAGTCCAACTGGCCCCGGCACTCGGGCGGACAGAGGAACGTCGGCAGGTGCCCGCGTTGCCCAAGCTCCCACCAGTTGGCGCTGATGAACGAGAACAGCGTGGCGAACGTCTTGGCGCCAGCGTAGATCGCGTCGAGCAACCGGAACAGGCGTGGCTCTTGGCGTGCTGCCCGCTCGACGGTCTGTGCCACCCGGGGCTGGAGCACGAGCCGCCCCTCATGTAACTCCCAGTCCTCTTCGGCCCAACCTTTCTCCGAGCGCGCCCGCCAGTCCACGAATTGCATGAGCGGGATCGGCAGGCGCCAGAGCCGATTGGGCAGGCCCAGGTAGTAGCTGTTCGCCGAGACGCGCCGATGCTCCCCGCCCGGCCCGGTCCGCAGCGCGATCCGGGCGGCCCGATTGGCGAGGAACAGGTTGCGGATCACCTCGGCGGTCGCCCGCATGCTGTCCCGGTTGTCCGCGCCAGGGGGCAGGCCGGGCGGCCAGGCGTAGTCGCTCAGCCAGAAGGGCTTGAGGTATCCGAAGAGGAGCGCGTTCGGCTCGTTGATGGTGATCCAGTACTGGACCAGATCGCCGAGGGCATCGCGGACGTGAGTCGCATAGGCGCCGAACCAGGCCGGGAACTGGGGTGCTCGGAGGCCGCCGCGGGCCTCGACGTGACGCGGCCAGACGAAGTGCATGAGCGTCACCACCGGCTGCATGCCGGCCGCGTGGATCGCCTGGGCCAGTCGGCGATAGTGCGCGAGCGCTTCCTCCGAGAAGCGGCCGGGCTCTGGCTCGACCCGCGCCCACGCGATGGAGAAGCGGAACGCCGAGCACCCAAGCTGCCGGGCACGCTCGATATCCTCGGGGTAGCGGTACCAGAAGTCGGTTGCTCGACCGCGCGGGACGCAGCAGGTCCGGCCGGGGTGGCGGATCTCGTGCGTCATCTCCCAGTCGTCCCAGACATCCGGGAAGCGCGAGTCGAAGGCTTCGCACTGATGGTCGGACGTCCCGACGCCGAACAGGAAGCTGGCGGGGAGCGGCGGCGACCGGTCCGGCAGGAGCCGGCGAAGGGCGCGGGCAGGCGGCGCAAACATCACCGACGGTCGTGCACGTTTCGCGCCAGCCCCGCCGCGCAGCATCGAGGGAGTCAGAGCACGCCAGCGGCCACACTTCTGTTCCACTCCTCATCCATGCCGTGTCGCTTCTCTGGCACCCCGCTTCTCTGAACGATCAGGCTTCAGCCGCCAGCGCTGAGGAGGGGATGGGCTGGTCGGTTGCCGCCCCTGGCGGCTGAGCGCTGGCGGCTGAGCGCTGGCGGCTGAGCGCTGGCGGCTGAGCGCTGGCGGCTGAGCGCTGGCGGCTGAGCCCTACCTCCCTCACGCCTCATCGCTCGGGGCCGGTGGGTGGATCCGCCAGAGCAGCACGAGCGTGAGCAACGAGGCGACCGCTCCGATCCGGAACGCCAGGGTGTAGGAGCCGCCACTCGCGTCGATCAGTGCGCCGAAGATCGGCGGGAAGATCATGATGCCGACGTAGCTGGCCGTCAGGCTCAGGCCGGCCGCCGTGGCCGATGCCTGCTGGCCAGCAAGCTCGGCCACGAACGTCATATTGATGCCGTTCCAGCCGACCGCTGACGTACCGGCCAGCGCGAGCGTCACGCCCAGCGCCAGCATCGACGTGCTCGGACCAGCTAACGACAACACCAGCGACGACACCGCCGCGAGCACCCCGATGATCATCATGACGATCCGATGCCGCCCGCCGAACAGGGTGTCGCTGGCCAGCCCCCAGCCGATCCGCCCCACGACCCCACCCGCCTGAGTGAGCGCGAGCAGCGCGCCGGCCTCGGTCACACCGATACCGACCCGATCGCGCAGGAAGAGCACCAGAAAGCCGGACAGCGACAACTGCACCCCGGCCGACAGGAGCGTGACGCCGCCGAGCAGCAGCACGTTCCGATTGCGGAGGACCGCCCCCAGCCCCGGCCGAGGCGCTCCGCCGGGCGCGGCCGGCTCGTGAGGCCGGTCGCGGTAGGCAAGCCAGGCGGCGACGCCCGCGAGCGCCGTTGTGCCGCCGAGGACCACCAACGTCCCACGCCAGCCGACAGCATGGGCAAGCGCGGGCACGGCCAGGCCACAGATCACGCCGGCGAGCGCCACGCCAGTCTGCTTGATCCCCATCGCCAGACCGCGCCGGCGGGTCGGGAACCACTCGACGATGGCGCGGGTGGTGGGGGGCAGAGCGAAGCCGTTGCCAAGCCCGTAGAGCGCCATCGGGAGCAACAGCCAGGTATAGCCGGGCATCGTCGAGGCGAGAGTCAGCGGCAGCCCGGCTCCGAGCATCCCGAGCAGGAAGAGCGCTCGGACACCGAAACGGTCGCTCAGACTCCCGGCCAGGATCAGCACGACCGACGCCCCCAGATACGTTGCCGTGACGAGCAGGCCGATTTGCTGGCGGGACAGATGCAGATCGTCGACGAGGAACGGGGCGAGCGGCGAGATCGCCTGATTGCCGAACGACGCGGACGCCTGGACGAGCAGGCTCGCCGCAAGCACGAGCCAGGGGTAGCCGGTCCAGGTGAGCAGCCCTCTCGCCGCTGGTACGGCCGATCCGGGACTGACCGAGCCTGACGTGGCGGCTGGCGGGTCGGCGATCCGCGCCGATGATTCCATAGCTCGGCCCCTTCCGGCGTGTGCGCCCTCCGGATCGTACGCCGTGCTGTGGCATAGCACAAGACGGGGATACTGAGGCGTGGCATCAGCGTTCGTGATAGCTAGGACCCCGAGCGTCGCCTCGGCGGCGTGTCTCCCTGGGCGACGCCTCCGGAGTTCCCGCCGCAACCAGCAGAGCGGTTCTGAACGGGAGCGCCGGTCTGGTGGGTGTGTCGCGCGCCGGTATCGGACAACATCGCCCGAGTCAGCCAGCACTCGACGCGACTCTTTCAAAAGTTTCCCAGAATTGTGAGGGAATCTTGATGATATTTTGCCCGTGGCATCGTATATCTGAGCGCGTTCGTTCGGCGTGCGTGGAGAGGGAGACCGTCCGGGTCAGCACGGATGACGACGAGGCTTACGTCAGCGCGCGTGCGGTCGGTTCGTGGCAGCGACCGCTCGGACATGGCGACGACTGAGGTGAGCGGGCGTCACTCGGCAGCGTGCTGCGCGAGTGACTGCCACAGCGGGGCGATACCCGTGCTTCACTCACGGGCACGAGTGGGGTGGGGGTCGTCTCGACGGGCGGATCTTACACGTTGTTCCTGGCAGTGACCTGCTGCGAGGCGCCACGCAACGGGGGGCGTGCGCTTCGGACTCGCCGTACGTATCGGTCTGCCCGGGCCGAAACAGGCAGATGCCCCCTGACGCTCGCCTTCCGGGCGGCCAGAGAAGGCTGGCCCAACCCGAAGAAGGCAACGATTTGTGGAGGGTCCTGTGCGGATTGCGCGTCCTGTGTTCGCGGCGCTGATGCTTGCCGCTGTCTCCTTCTCGCCGCTGGCCACGCCGGCGAACGCGTTGAGCAATGTCACGATCTCACCCACCAACGGAGGCCAGCACGACACCTTCACCATCGAGGGCGTCGGGATTCAGACCGGCCTCGCGCTCGACATCAACTTCGTGTCGCCGACGGGGGATGTCTTCTCCACGGCAGCGCTGAACAAGGTTGTCGTGGTGGACGAGGATGGCGAGTTCGCCTTTGAGGTCACGCCGTCCAGCGAATTTTCTGGGCAGCCGGCCGGCACCTGGACGGTCCAGGTCTGCGTCAGCGGCACCGACGACTGCATCCAGACCACGTTCAACATCGCGCTCTAGTTCTCGTCACCACAGGCGCCCGGGGCCGACCGATTGGCTTCGGGCGCCTTGTCGTCTGCGCGCTCGGACACGCCCACCGCGGGGATACCTATTGCCGCACGGCGTGACGGCGCCAAGAAGTATCATCCGCATGCATACCAGGCAGGCGGCGACTGGCGAACGGGCATCACGGAAAGGGGCGAGGGGCCGATGGATTTGCGCCAGTTGACGTGCTTCGAGCGCGTCGCCGAGCTTGGCAGCATGTCCCGCGCCGCCGAAGCGCTCCACCTCGTGCAGCCAGCCGTCAGCCAGCAGATCGCGCTGCTCGAGCGGCAGGTCGGACTGCGGTTGTTCCACCGTGGACCACGCGGCGTTCGGCTCACCGAGGCTGGCGAAGCCTTGCTACCATACGCTCGGCGGGTGCTGACAGAGGTGGAGCGGGCCGGCCAGGTACTCGGCGGCCTGCGCGAGCTTCGGGGTGGGCGGGTCGCCCTCGGCGTGACGCCATCGGCCGTCATCTGGCTCCTGCCCGATCTGCTGGAGCGATACCGTGGACAACATCCGCTCGTGCAGATCCAGGTCTTCGAGGACATGACCGACCGTCTCGTCGAACTGTTGCGAGACGGTCGGCTCGACCTGTCGCTCGTGTCCCTGCCAGTGGACGACGACATGCTGGTGACGCGGCCGCTGCTCGAGGAGCGACTCGTGCTGGTGGTCGGGGCGGCACATCGGCTGGCCGGCGTCGAGGAGGTGGACCTGGCGACGCTGGCCGACGAACCCTGGATCGTGCCGTATCGGCACCATGGCGTCCGGGCACTCGTCGAGGCAGCCTGCGCCGAGGCCGGGTTCCGGCTCCATGTCGCCGTGGAGTTGAGCGGCCTTGGCCCGATCAAGCAGCTCGTCCAGCGGGGGCTAGGCGTCTCGGTGCTGCCGCCAGAGGTGGTCGCGAACGAGGTGAGCCTCGGGCTGCTCCATGCGGTGCAGATCGCGCGACCGGCGCTGAGGCGGACGGTCGGACTGGCGCGCCGACGCAACGAACACCCGACACCGGCGGCCGGCGCGATGGAGGCCGCCATCGTCGAGGTGGCGAGCACCGTCGCGGGCGGAGGCAGCAGTCTCCCAGGTGGGAGCGGGGGCAAGGGACACACGGCCGTCGTGACCGCGGCGCGAGGTTGATGGGCTCAGGCAGGCAGACGACCAGCACGGCCGGCAGGGCGCTGGCGGAGCACAGGCCGCCGGCACGTCGGACGAGCACGAGCCAGGCCAGGGTGTGCCAGGCCAGGGTGTGCCAGGCCAGGGTGTGCTGCCCCGAGACACAGATAGCGCGATGGTGTGGAGGTCAGCAACTAGCGGCATCGTCCACACGATGATGAGGAGCGAATGATGCAACAGCCGGTGTACCTGAATGGCGAGATCGTCGACGAGCAAGACGCCAAGATCTCGATCAATGACCGTGGCTTCGTCTTAGCCGACGGGATCTATGAGGTGATTCGGGTCTTCGACGGCGCACCATTCCTGTTCGACGAGCACCTGACCCGCCTCGAGCGGAGCGCCGCTGCCCTCCGTCTCACCCTCGATCCGAGCGCTGCGGAGATCGGTCGGATCGCTGTCGATCTGCTCGCTCGGCGGGGGCTCGACGAGGCCCAGATCTACATTCAGGTCACACGCGGTGTCGCTCCGCGCGCCCACGGCTTCCCGAGCGCCACGGTGAAGCCGACGACGCTGGTGGCGGTGCATCCGGCCATCTCGCCAGCGCCCGAGTTGTTGAAGAGCGGCGGCGCGGCGATTACCCTCCCAGACGACCGCTGGGCGCGCTGCGACGTCAAGGCGATCGGGCTGACCGCGAACGTGCTGGCACGCCAGCAGGCGATCGAGGCCGGCACGTACGAGGCGATCTTCGTGCGTGACGGGTCGGTCGCAGACGGCTCGTCCAGCAACGTGTTCTCGGTGTTCGGCACCACGCTGGCGACGGCGCCCTGTACGAACTACGTTCTCTGGGGCGTCACCCGCGACTTGATTCTGGCGCTCGCTCGCGAGGATGGCATCGACGTGATGGAGGCGTCGTTCCGGGTCGAGCAACTACGCGAGGCGGACGAACTCTTCGTGACCGGCACGAACTCCGGAATCGTCCCAATCGTGACGCTCGACGGCGAGACGGTCGGGGGTGGGCGGGTCGGCCCGCTCACGCGCCGCTTGATGGCGCTCTACGAGGCTCGCACACGCGGCCCCCGCTGAGGGATCGTCGATACTCGGCACGCCAGCAGCCAGTATGTCATCCTCAACCGAGTAACACGAGCGTGATGGGCAGCGGAGCGCAGCCGGCGCTACGCTCCTGCCTGCAAGCGTGACTGCCGGAGGGAGAGGCGCATGGCGACGAATCAACGCGCGCGACTCGGGTTCATCGGGCTGGGCCAGATGGGCGCGCCGATGGCCCGCAATCTGATGAAGGCGGGCTACCCGCTGACAGTCCACAACCGCAGTCGCGGCATCGTCGAGCAATTCGCGTCCGAGGGCGCACAGACGGCTAGTTCGCCGCGCGAGGTCGCCGAGCGGGTCGACGTCCTGTTCACCTGCGTCGGCTTCCCAGCCGACGTCCAGACGGTGTACCTTGGGCCAGACGGGGCTGTCCTGGGGGCGCACGAGGGGCAGGTGTTCTGCGACCTCAGTACCGTCGATCCGGCCACCCATCACCGGATCGCAGCGGCACTGGCCGGGCGCGGCGTACAGTACCTCGACGCGCCGGTGAGTGGCGGCGTCTCCGGAGCCCGCGACGCCACGCTCACGATCATGGTCGGTGGCGAGTCCGCGGCCTTCGAGCGGATCCGGCCGTACCTCGCCGCGATGGGCAAGAACATCCACCTCGTGGGGCCGGGCGGCGCTGGCGCGACGATCAAACTGGTGAACCAGATGATGGGCGCGATCTGCGCGCTCGGCGCGGCCGAGGGGCTGGTGCTGGCGACGAAGGCCGGCATCGATCCGGGCCTCGCCTACGAGATCCTGCGGACGAGCAGCGGCGCGAGCCGAGCGCTCGATGGGCTTGCCCAGAGCGCATTCGCGCGGAACTTCGCGCCGGGCTTCACCGTCGACCTTCAACACAAGGATGTCTCGCTCGCCGTTCAGCTTGGCCGCGAGCTTGGGGTACGGTTACTTGGCGGTGCGATCGCGGAGCAAGTGATTCAGGAGACCCGCGGAGCAGGCTACGGCTCGCAAAGCCAGACCTCGGCAATCCTGGTGCACGAGCGTATCGCCGGCGTGGAAGTGACGCCGAAGAAAGCTGAGCCTGCGTGACACTGCTGACGATCCGGCGCGGCCAGGTTGTCCCAGGTTGTCATGCTGACCGGCGGCGAAGGCGCGGTACGCTGCTACGGCGACGTGCGCGGGTGACGGGAGATCGTGGGGCGGGATTGACTGCGAGCACGTGGCGAGCAATTTTCTGGAGGCTGACGAGCACACACGATGTCGAGCAACATTCTGTATCTGGTCCGGCACGGCGAGAACCCGGCCAACCTGACCCGCGAGTTCTCCCATCGGCACGTCGACTACTCGCTGACCGAGCGCGGCATCCGGCAGGCCGAGCAAACGGCCGCCTACTTCGCCGCGCTGAGCCGTGAGAACGGCGGAACTGGTGGTGTGGACGCGATCTTTAGCTCACCGCTCAAGCGTGCGCTCCAGACGGCTGAGATCGTCGGTGCGGCCACCGGGCACGGCGTCACGGTGATCGAGGAGTTCCGCGAGATCAACGTCGGGGATCTGGAGGGGCAGCCCCCGACCGACGCGATCTGGGACTACCATGACCGGATTCTGGAGCGCTGGCGTGACGGCGAGCATACCGTCTGCTTTCCTGGCGGCGAGGACTACCTGATCCTCCTCGCGCGGGTCCGACGCGGCCTCGCCCAGGCGACCGCCGGTCGGAGTGGTCAGCGGATCGTCATCGTCGCGCATGGGGGGATCGTCGGAGCGACCCTCGCCGACGTCTGTCACGACGTCGATCATGCTGCCATCATGGCCATCCCGAACGCGAACTGCGCGGTCACCGAGATCGAGGCACAGGTCACCGGTAGCGGGCTGACCGGGACGCTCAAGCGCTGGGCCAGCCGCGACCACCTGACCGGCTGAGCGAGTGGCCACCGGCGGGCACGCGGCAGGCACGCGGCAGGCACGCCTAAACCAGGTTCGCAGTGAGACTCTCATACGCTATGCTAAAGACCCTATATATCCCACCTGGGTATGGGTTTAGGTGCTGATTGGCGCGCGGCGAACTCGTGCGAGGGCGAATCGGCTGAGGACCTGGCCGGAGCGAAGCTCGGTCGCGCGAGGTCAGGTGGACGGCACGAATCAGGGGTATCGAGATCGGGATGGAAGACTCCACGCGGCGGGACGCTGCTCGGAGCTCGGCGTTCTTCCTTGGCGCGTTTGGCACGACGCTCGGGCTGCTCGGCGCGCCGCTGGCAGGACTTGGGATCGTCGCGGCGCGCCGGCCTGACCTCGCGGGCACGATACCAGACTGGGTCTTCACAGTCCTCGTCGTCGGCATGCTGACGTCCATCGTCGGGGCATGGCCCGTGCTCGACTGGCTGGTCAACCATCGGCCAGCCCTTGGCGGCGTCGTGCTGGTCGTACTCGGCGGCCTGCTGGTCGGCATCGGCGCACTCTCGATCCGGGACACGGCCTGGGGAGTCGCCGGCTGGCTGGCGGTGGCGGGCGGTCTGATGCTGCTGCCGGCTGCGTGGTTAGCGGCTGTTGGCGGAGGAACCGAGCCGCTGACCTGGGTGTCGCTGCGCACCACACGGGTTCGTGCCGTCGAGGAGCGGTTGGACGTGCTGGTTGGCTGGGGTACGAGCATGGTGGTGGTGGCCGGGGCACTGGTTGGCGTCTTCACGGACGCGGTGTTCGGGTTGGCCGTCGCCGTCGTGGCGGGCGCAGCCGTCACGTGGTGGGCGCTCAGTCGCGGTCGAGAGTGAAGGCGTCGGGCAGGAGCGCGGCAACGGTGAAGGCGCCGACGCCGTCCACGAGGATCTCGGCATCCGGGGCCATGAACTCGGCCATGACCTGACGGCAGGCGCCGCAGGGCATTCGCAGGCTGGCCGGAGCGTCGGATGGAGCGTCCACGCAGGCGACGGCCAGCCGCTTGACGCGCCGCTGGCCCGCCGCGACGGCCGCGAAGATCGCTACCCGCTCGGCACAGACGGTCAGCCCGTACGAGGCATTCTCGACGTTACAGCCGACGAACACCTGATCCCCGGCTTCGGCTGCCGCCCCGACTCGGAACCGCGAGTAGGGCGCGTGGGCGTACCGCGCCGCCTGACGCGCCTGGACCATCAGGTCGTTCGCCGTATGGTTGTCAGACATTGGACTTGGGTGACGGGGCGGGCTGATCCAGGATGTCGAGGAATTCGCGCGGCGTGACGATGGACACGCTGTCGATGCGGCCGAGGCGACGTAGGTCGGCATCACCGGTGACGAGGTAGTCGGCATGCCCGCTGAGGGCCGTGGAGAGCACGGGATCGTCAACTGCGTGCGATGCCACACCTTCGACGCTCACGATGAGCGGGGCGATAATCGCCCGCACGCGCAACGCGTGAAGCGCCGCGCGATGCTTCACGACAATGAGGCAGCGGCGAAAGTAGAGCTTGTCAAGTGCGGCCTCGGCCTCATCGACGATGTACCCTGAGACGACTATAGTCGAATACCTGGAGGGTGTGACACGAAAACTCGCGTCTCTGACAGCGAGGGTGCAGTGCAATATAGAATTGCTCGGGGAACACCGGACGACGCTGATCTCAAAAATCGTGACGGGCAAATTCGGCGTGCGCACGGATCGAGAGTGAGCGGGACGTACCGGCAGGGTGCATCGTGGACCTGACGTTCACCGCATACGCGCGCCGTCGGATGCGGCGGCGCGGGATACCCGAAGTGGCTGTCTATCATGTCGTGGAGGATTATGACCGCTGCATTAATCGGGATGACGGTCGCACCGAGTACGTCGGCACATGGCAGGGACGCCTGCTGCTAGTGGTGACTGCGAGCGAAGACGAGCCGCTGACAGTGATCAACGCGATCGACAAGACAAGGAGCGGGGCATGATACTGGAGTACGA
Organism: Chloroflexota bacterium; assembly: GCA_020845495.1. The sequence goes on along the minus strand of JADLFM010000022.1, from coordinate 2,005 downwards.
TCCCGAGACGGACACCGCCTACGTCTATGTCGACGAGGTGGCGCGCGACGCGGCCGTTGCCTCAACAGACGATGTCAGCCTGGGAGACTACTACGAGCGCGGTATTGACCGTGACGCCACCGGGAAGATTGTCGGCTTCGAGTTCATGAAGGCTTCACGCGGCATCGTGCTCGACGGCCTCCCTCGCCGCGACGAACTCGCCGCGCTCTTTGCTCGCCTCAACGGGGTTCGGGCTGTCGCGTAATACCAACTGCCACAGTCGAAACGCCGTGACGGCGGCTCTGGCTGCTCCTGGTCAGAGCCGTCGTCACGGCGTTGGTATGTGGGATTAGTATTAGTGGCCCGCGTGGGCGAGGGACGCCCAGACGTCCGCGATGCGACCGGCGTCGTCGAAGCTGAGCGGCCTGCCGACCGGGTCGAGGATTTCCAGGTGCGGCAGCGCCCGCGCCTGCTCCAGCAACGAGGCCGAGATGTCGATCTCGCCGATCTGGAGCGTGTTCTTGATGTGGACCACCCCGACTCGCTCCGAGCGCGGTTCGCCGCAGGTCTGTATCGCCGCCATCACCGCCGCACGGTCGGTCGGCATCACGATCGGCACCTGGCCCCGCTGGACCCCGCCGATGCCGGCGGTCAGGCAGTTGATGTAGTAGGCCGCGAAGTCCACCTTCTCCACCAGGCGTTGGGTCGTGAAGTCGGCCAGGCCGAGGCCGGCCGCGTTGCCGTGCGAGCCATCTGTCAGGTCGAGCACGGCGATGTTCACGATGTTTGGACGCATGAACTCTTCCGAGAAGCGGACCATCATCCGGCCGATCACGTTCGTGTCCATGCCGGCGCCCGAGACCTGCTTGCCCATCTCGTCGATGACCAGCACGTCCAGATCGTCGAACGGTAGCGACGCCATCATTTGCTTCGACGTCGACTGGAGGCGCATCTCGTCGTCGCCGGCGATGCCGGATGCCGGGATCGCTTCGACAATCGCCGTCTGATCGTAGGCGTTCTCGACGATGCCCACGCCGAACAGGACGTTGCCCTTCTCGACTACGACCTTCGCCGCCATCGGCATCCACTTCGCCAGCCCCGGCACGCCGTACGAGTGGACCGCCTGAGCGCCCTGCTGCTTGCCCAGGCCGATCGTGCAGATCTTCGAGAGCCCGCTCTCGATGGGGCCGTTGAAGTCGGTGTGCGGCTTCACACGGTTCACCACGATCACGCCGTCCGCTTCGAGCGCCGTCACGCCGACGAAGACTGGCATGCCACACTCGAGCTCGCCGACCTGCTTCACCTCCATCGAGGAGATGATTCGCATGCCTGTCGACTGCTCGGTCACGCCAAGTTCGCCGAGCATCTCGATCTGGCCCTCGGCGGTCGCCTTGCCGTGACTGCCCATCGCCGGCATGACGAACGGCTCGCCGCCGAGCGCGCGGACCTCGTCGCCAACCGCCTTGATGATCCGAGCGATGTTGGCGATACCTCGGCTGCCAGCCGTGATCGCGATCCGTGCACCGGGCTTGATAGTGTCGGCGAAGCGGCGCACCTGACGACGGGTCTCGCCCTCGATGTCCTCCAGGACTGGCGCGTCGAAATGCTGACGCACCCGGTACATGACAGGAAGCGTGACGTCGAGTTTGATGGTGCTGAGATCCGGGGCGGCGATCATTGCCGAACTCCTGTGGAGGACTTTGAAGCATTGTAGGCGCGCCTGGAGCACTCCACAATGCCGGAGGAGGTGACTGAGGTAACTGCACGGTCGACGTTTCCCTCGCGCCCCGGGTCACACGTCGGTGAAGGGCAAGGGAGTGGAGGAGGCTGATGGACGCGAAGCTGTGTAGCCGTCTCGATGTGCAGTTGTCCCGATGTGCAGCCGTCTCGATTCTCGATAGGGGTGCCCCTCAGCTTGTTGCGGGGAGCGGGTTGCGCTGGCGTGAGCGAAAGAAGGGCTTGCGCCAGGGATGGGCAGCGGTGGGACGATTATCGACGGCACGGGGTGGAGTCGCTGGGGCCGCGG
>JADLFM010000021.1 GCA_020845495.1 Chloroflexota bacterium | reverse complement strand
GATGCGCCGGCCACGTGCCGCTTCGTCTTCGCCTCGCGGGTGAAACCCACCCTCCAGTTCGCCAGGTTCAAGACCCACGGTGGCTACGCCGAGCTCCGAACCGATGCCCTCCGCTTCACCGAGCCGGAGATCGCAGAACTGTTCCGTGACGTCTACAACGACCCGCTCGAACCGTCGCAAGTCACCGAGTTGGAGCGCCGCACGGAGGGCTGGGCGGCCTCGTTGCAGCTGGTCGAGGTCTCACTGCGTGAGCGACCCACGCCGGAGGAGCGCAGCGCGTTCATCAGATCGATCACGGCGGAAAACGACGGTGACCTGTTCAGCTTCCTGGCCGAGGAGGTGGTGGACCAGCAATCGGAGGAGACGCGCAACTTCCTGCTGTCGACCTCGATCCTGCAGCAGATCACCCCCGAAGTCGCCGAGCGCCTGACCGGCGTCAACGACGGCCGGCGCGAACTCGTCGACCTGGAGCACCGCGGCCTGTTCACGAACCGCCTTGACGACGTTCGCTTCCGCTATCACAACCTGTTCCGCGAGTTCCTCGAGCGGCGGCTTATCAGCGAGCGCTCCGAGGCCGAGGTCGCCGGCCTCCACATCCACGCCGCCTCGTACTTCGAGACGACCGAGCAGTGGCCCGAGGCGATCCACCATTACCTTCGCGCCGGTCTCCACCGCCAAGCGGCTCGCCTGATCGCTCGCTACGGCGAGGACGTTGTTGCGGAAGGGCGCCTCGGTCTGGTGGACGAATGGCTTGAGCAACTGCCAGCGGACACGATCCGGACGAACGCCCGACTGAGTCTTCTGTATGGAGAGACGTGCGGGATCAAAGGTGACTGGGGCCGTGCGCTGGAGGCACTGGAGCGTGCTAGAACGTACTTCATCCGGAAGGGCGACAAGAGATTCGAGTCACTTGCCTGCCTCAAGCTCAGTTCCGTCTTTTCCAACTACGGGGATCCGGATCGTTCGGCAGAGATGGCGCAGGCCGGGCTGGACGCTGTACCGCCGGATGCCCACGCCACGAGACTGCGGTTGGAAGGCAATCTGGCTCTAACGAGAATCTGGTTGACGGAGCCACTCGACTCAGTGTTGCGCGAGTGCCGACGCGTTGATGATGAGGCGACAAGACGAGGGCTAGATCATTTCGCGGCAATAGCCAAACACAATGCGGGAGCGATCCTGCGGCGCATGGGTCGGTTGAGGGAAGCTGTCCACAGCCTTCAAGAGGCCGCTCGATTCTGGTCCGAGTCGCCTACCAGCCCGTTTGCCGACAACTTTGAATTGGTGACCGCGCTGCTCTATTCCGGCGATCCAGACAGCGCGGCTCGAGCCGCGACGGATGGGAGCCTGCGAACCGCACCTTGGCCGCGCCCTCACTCGCTTGCCCTCGTGGGGCTAGCCCGGGTCCACTCTGCGAATGGTCGGTTCGCGGCTGCGATAGCCGTACTCGAGGAGGCCATGAAGCCTGCCGCGGCGCTAGGGCCGGCGGTCCAAATCGCCTTAGATGCGATGCTCATCGAGAACATGTTCCTAGGCGGCGAGAGCGGGTCGCGCATCGGCGAAACCTACGACCGCCTGCTGCGATGCAAGCCGGATCCACGGGATGCACCCGAGTGGCAACCGGCTGTGGCAATCGCAAGGCATGTGTCGGGAAGTTGTGGCGGGACGTGTCTGTCGGCCGTCGGCGAGCTCTCTGGCGCCCGGCGAAGTGGAGCGACAAGTACTGCACTGATCAGTGAACTGAAGATTGGTCCGCTACTTCTCGAACATGGAGGACGGGCCCGGAGGCGGCAGGCCTGGGAAACGTTGACGGAAGCGCTAGATGCCGATATCGCAACGCCATTCCGGCATTGGGTACGACTGTACGCTCCCCACAGTCAGGCACTTCTCGAGTTCACAGATGGCACCAAGTTGCTCGTGCGCATCGCATCAACTGATCCTGAGGGGTGGCGGGAAGCGATTCTCGCGGCGTTGGAAAAGGCATCCGACGACGATCGAGTCATGCTCCTAGGGTGGGTGGTCAAACACGCTAACCGAGATACGGTAGAAGGCCTAAGGCTCTTGCCAGGCCGAGATGTCGCTGAGGCGCGACGGCTCCTGCAACATCAGAGGGCCACCCACCTATTCCTCCGAACCTTTGGCACTGTCGGCCTACACCGCGGCGACTGGGCGGGGGCTGCCCTGCCGATCGACAAGAAGAGGGTGCGCACACTACTTGGGGTACTGGCCACCGGAGGACGAGGAACCCTCACCCGAGACATGGTCATCGATACGCTATGGCCAGACACCGACGCGGACGCGGCGATCAACAACCTTAACCAGACAGTCTTCCAACTCCGGAGATGTATCGACCCGAACTACCGAGGTGGCGACAGCCCTGAATATGTCATCAGCAATGCTGACCACGTAGGCCTAAACCCTGACTTGGTCCGCACAGACCTGGACGAGATCCGAGCCCTGCACACTCGACTCCCCGGTGCAGATTGGCATCAGCGCCAAGCGCTCGCGCGACGGACCATCGACCTTGTCCGCGGCGAGTTTCTTGCTGACCTTCGCTACGAAGACTGGACGGGAGTCCAACAACTCGCCGTACATCGAGAGATCCGCGACATACTCCTCCCCATTGCGGCGGCACCGACAAGCATGTTCGATGTGGATGTTTCCGAGCGCGCGGCGGGCGCCCTCGTCGGGCTTGATCCATTCGACGAACCTGCCATGCTCGCCTTGGCCAACTGTTTGGCGCTCGGCGGCCGCAGAGTCGCAGCTCGCAACTTGCTGACCGACTATGCGCGGCGGCTACGAGCCGAGATTGATGAAGATCCCTCCCAAGAGTTCCAGAGCGCAGCTGCGGAAGTCGGGACAACTAGTCAACCCACGATTGATAGACAACGCCCATCAGATCCTGCAAGGGCTTGACTACCAACCCCACCGGTACTACAGTACGGCCAATCACCAGTACTTTCGGTACACAGGTGAGCAACATTGGATGCGCAGATCCACTCGCTGAACTTGGGCACTTGGGCGAGTGGGGAGTAAGTAGTGCAACCGGCCGTTCCGTCACAGGAATGTGTTCGGTTATCTTGGGGGGTCGCGTTCAGAAGAGGGCACCTTCTGATGACCAGAGACTACGTCAAGGGCTGGTAACAGCCTTCAGGATGACAGTCGTGCGAGTTCGACTTAGTCGCCTTGCATCCATTGTCGCAACCATCCTGGCGCTTGCCGCATTGGCCATAGCCGGCGGGGGAGGCGTCCGGGGGCTGTAAGGACGGCAGATGCTAGACTCCCGTTTCGCGCATTGAGGTAATGCCGACCACGGTGAGTGCACGTGTCAGCCGCCTTGTCCTAGCGACAGCGGCCGCCGCAATTGTTCTAGTTGCGGCGGCCTTCTTGTTCTTCCCGATCCGACCGGCTATCGGCGGGCTGGGAGGAATGGCGTTTTGGGTGGGAGCAACGCTTCTCGCCAGCGCCCTCCCTTTGGTCTTGCCGCGAGGCACAGTAATCTCAGTCGCAGCGGCGCCGATGATCGCGGCGTTTGTTCTGGGGGGTCCGCTGGCCGGCGCCATTGTCGCCGTCGTAGGTACGACCGACAGCCGTGAAGTGCGAGGCTCCGTTCCTTGGTACGGAACCCTGTTCAATCACTCAGTAGCCGTGGTGGGCTCGGTTACCGGCGGAGTCACTTTCCTTGCCCTGCAGCAGTTCGTTCCGGCCAACCCAATCCTTGCCGGCATCGCGGAATTCGTCGCGCTCCTCGCCGCGAGTGTCGTCTTCTTTGTCGTCGGCTGGACGTTAGCGGTCGTAGTCGTCAGCGCGCGTACCGAGGCGCCCGTCCGCGCAGTTGTGGCGCAGGACCTTGGCGGTACTGCGGCCCATTTTGTCGGCCTGGCACCACTGGCTTGGCTGATGGCCTTGGTCTTTCAACTGCCAAACGGGGTCGGCTGGTGGGCGACCCCGCTCTTTGTCGTGCCCCTCTATTCGATGAGAGTCGCTTCGGCGAGGTATGTCGAGACCAGGGAGCTGTTCGAGCAGACGATTTCGGCGCTGTCGAAGGCGGTGGACGCCCGCGACCGGTACACGAGGAACCATTCGAGCCGGGTGAGCCACATCGCCGAGGAGATGTGCCGCGTCATGCGGTTACCGGAGAGCGAGATCGAGAGGATCAAGTGGGCCGGGTTGTTGCACGACGTCGGCAAGATCGGCATCCGGGACCACATCCTGCTCAAGGAAGGTCCGCTCGACCGCGAGGAGCGGACGCTGATGAACATGCACCCGGAGATCGGCGCCAAGATCGTGGAGCCGGCGACGCAGCTTGCCCGGGAGGCGCCGCTGATCCGGGCACACCACGAGTGGTGGAATGGATCGGGCTATCCAGATCGCATCGAGGCCCTGGAGATTCCCCTGGGCGCGCGCATCCTGACGATCGCCGATGCCTACGAGGCCATGACCAGCTCCCGACCGTATCGCAAGACGCCCCTGACCCACGAGCAGGCGGTTGACCAGCTCGAGAAGTTCTCCGGCATCCAGTTCGACCCCAATGTCGTGCCCATCCTGGTCCACCTCGATCGGGACATCCTCGACCGGCCCGCCGATCCGATCGAGGACGCTCCCACCACGCTGCAGGACCATGAACCCGCCGCAGAGACCGTGCCCGCCGAGCCAGTGATACCCAAGCTGGCAGCGGACGATGTTCCTTAGCACCATCCTCCTGGCGCTGATCATCGGCGCCCTGCTGGGCGGCGGACTGCCACGTCTCGCCGACCTGCACTTGCGATGGTCGTGGCTCCTGCTGCTGGCCCTCGGTTGCAGGATCGCTGCCGGGATCATCGCGCGAGACAGCCTCGCGCCCAACCTGCCGCTCGGCCTGGTCTACATCGGTGCGTACCTGCTCATCCTGGCCTGGCTGTGGGGCAACTGGCGCGTGCCGGGACTCCAGGTGGCGGCGGTCGGCATCGGCTCTAACGTCCTGGCGGTGTTGATCAACGGCGGCCAGATGCCGATCTGGTCGGGCGCCTTCTACGCCGCCGGCTTCACCGAGGCCGACATCCTCAACGATCCGTTCCACTTCCTCCTGCATGCCGATACCGTCGCCGAGTTCGTCGCCCGTGGCGGGCTGTTCGGCGACGTGATCCCGCTGCCGATCCCGATCATCCGCGACGTGGTCAGCATCGGCGACGTGCTGCTGGCACTCGGCATCTTCTGGGCCATCGTGTATTCGATGACGCGCGCAGACATCCCGACGCGCGGCGCACTCGCCTTCGGCACCACCATCCTGCGGCCCGGGTCGGCCGGTGCGGGGGCGGCCGCTGCCGCCATCGGCGCACCGTACAGCGAGCCGGCCCTGATCCCGGGCGACGTCAGCGATGCCGGAGCCGATATCGCCGGCATCCGGCGCCAATCGCCGTACTTGCGACTGGTCCGCAACCGCGACTTCGGCCTGCTCTGGATCGGCCAGCTGGTCAGCCTGATGGGCGAGCGGCTGCACACCATCGCGCTGGGCTGGCTCGTCTTCGTGGTGACCGGGTCGGCGGTGTCGCTGGGGCTGACCATGGCGGCCACGGCGGTGCCGAACGTCATCCTGGGTTCGATCTCGGGGGCGCTGGTGGACCGATGGGATCGGCGCCGAACCATGCTGATCTGCGACACGCTGCGCGGCGCGCTGCTGATCGCCGTGCCGCCGGTGGCCGCGATCGACATCAACCTCGTGTACCTGATGGCGTTCCTGATCGCGACGGTCACGCTGTTCTTCCGCCCGGCCAAGACCGCGGTCATCCCGGCCATCGTGGCCGACCGGGACCTCGTGGCCGCCAACTCCATGAGCAGCCTGGCCGACAACGCCGCCGACCTGCTGGGCTTCCCGGCCGCCGGTGTGCTCATCGCCGTGCTCGTCGAAGCCGATGCGCTGGGGCTGGCGTTCGTCATCGGCGGCGTGACCTACCTGATCAGCGCCATCCTGATCTTCTTCATGCGCGTCCCCGCACAGGATCTCGTGACGTCACGCTTCCAGGTGCGGGTGCTGTGGGACGAGATCGTCGAGGGCTGGCGCTTCCTGCGTCGCCAGGCGGAGCTGCGCAGCAACACCCTGTTCTCGACCCTGGCCCAGGTGGCGGTCGGCGGCGAGATCGTCGCCATCCTGCCATACGCCAAGCTCGTGCTCGACCTCTCGCGTGTCAATGCCGAGACCGCGTACGCGCTGCTGCTGGCAGCGATCGCCTTCGGCAGCATCGTGGGCGGTGTGGCGGTCGGCGCCATCGGCGAGCGGGTGGCGAAGGGCCACCTGGTCATCGCCGGCTTCGTCGGGATGGGCATCGGCCTGGTGGCGGCGGGCATGGTCACCGATCCGTTCGTCGCCATCGGCTTCTTCGCGCTGGTCGGCTTCTTCAACATGCTGTACATCGTGCCGACCATCACGCTGTTCCAGGAACGCACGCCGCAGCGCCTGATGGGCCGCGTGGTGTCGAGCCGGCAGGTGCTGGTGTTCAGCGCGATCGCCGGCTCCATGGCGGTCGCCGGCTGGCTGACCGAGGTGGTCGGGGCCGACGTGGTGCTCGTCTGGTCCGGCGCCATCTGCGCGGTGGCCGGCATGCTTTCGCTGATCGTGCCCTCCATGCGCGACGCCCGATGATCGGTCCTCGAGGCTCCTTGACCGGCCGATCTGCTACCCTTCGCGCGCCGTGAGCCTGGTCCTCGACCTCGCCGTCATCGTGATCGGGCTGGCGGTGCTCACCTGCCTGGCCCTCCTGTCATGGACGCTCGCCGTCAGCATGGTGCGCGCGTC
>JADLFM010000020.1 GCA_020845495.1 Chloroflexota bacterium | reverse complement strand
GCGCCTCGGAGGAGGATTGCGATGTGCAGACGCGACATCTCGGAAGGCCACATTCCCGCACTGCGGACCTGCCCTTTGCCGCGCCGTCCGAATAGTCAAGCGCTACGCAATGACGTGAGGGGCACCCCAGATCCAGAAGCGTCGAAGCTGGCAGCCGCGCCAGCGCTTCGCCAGGTGCAGCCCGGCACATGCACCGATCAGCAACAGAATCGGGCCAACGAGATCGGCTATGGCCCCCTTCCTCGTCCATGCCCACACAAGGTCGGGGTGCTGCTCCCGGAATTCTAGAACGCCCGCCAGGAGTGCGACGAAGAGGCCGAGATACAGGATCGATCGCACCCACGGTCCGATAGCACCGCGCGTGCGCACCCTCGGGAGAACGACGGCCTCGATTGGCATCCGGCAGTGCCGGGCGGCATCCCCTTCAGTCGCCGCCATGTGACCAGCGCGACAGCACTACGAGCACAACCCTATGCACACAAGCATTCCAGCACATGCCTCACACGCTGGATAATGAGAAATGACGTGAGGAACCGGCCGACTTGTCTGGCAACAAGGCTCGGCCCTGTGTCGCCCCAGGTGCTCGTCAAGCCCGTTGAGGATAGCTCTGGGGTCTGCGGAGCATACGTGGGTGGACCGCGCTCCGCGCCGAGGGCGACATCGCCCAATCATACAAGAACGGGCAATCGAACGGCGAGCGCGATCGACTGCGCTCGCCTCATCCGGGACAACTGGCGGTCAGAGCGCGGCTTCACCATCGCCCGCCGTATCGGTCGTCGTCGATACGGCACAGGCAAGACACCTACGGTGACGGGAGTCGCTGCCACGACCGGAGTCGCTGCCACCCCGGCAGGTGCGCGTACAGTCCGATCCAGCGCAGCATGTCCCGAGTCCGCCCCGCGTGCGGCAGCCGCGCCACGACAACGTGGGCAGATCGGGGCGGTCAGGCGTTAGGAGTCGGTATGACGTGGCGCGGTGCAGCGCGAGCGGCCATGGCCTGGGTCAGGACGATCCCAGACCGTGGAGCTCAGCGTGTCTCGAGCTCGATCCACCAGGAACGAGCGCTGCCGATCCAGTGCGTCTCCAACCGCCCTTCGGTGGTACAGCCGCGGCACTCGAGCATGACTCGCCGTTCACCTCGTCCGAAATAGTAGGTGAGCAGGCGGTCGGGCGCATCAACATCGACGAGCTCGACCACGTCGGCGCTCGACGAGCCGCGAATGGCCACATCGCAGAGTGCCGCACCGTCGGCGTCGAGCACCTCTGCCGCGATGGTCCGGTCCAGACTGAGCGCGGAAAAGGGAAATGTAGGTGGAGCCGCTTCCGTCTCATGCTCTCGTGAAATCAGCATGCCTGCACCTGTTACCGCTCGTCTTCAGACGCTCGAGTACCACACACGTTCGGGCTATCGTCACGTCGTGGCATCAACTGCTGGCGACCGTCACCCTCCACATACCCCGCGCTCCGGTCCGTGGCCGGGATGCTTCGATCGACAGCTCGCGATGGTGCTACTCGTGAAAGTCTCGCCTATCCCCCCAATCAGTCATCCCATTCAGTCGTCGCCGCATCGAGAGCGCCTCGGCGGGTTGACGTTCATAGGGTACTTGACAGGTGCGTCAGCATGCCTCGCCAGCAGCATGAAGGTTAGCTGAGACTTACGCGTCAACCCCGCCGGTGCGCCACATCCCCGACGGCGCACCCTAGACGGAATGTATCCACCGCCTCGATACCCTGCCAGACTCGTCAGCGCGCGGCGTCGCAAGGATCGTGCCGCGAGCACCCTCGGAGCGCCCTGAGAGAGCGCCTAAACCCGCGTGTATGGGCAGGGGACGAGGGCAGATGTCCGACTGAGCGCAAACGCCAACACCATACTCACGCTGGAATCTCGGTAGTCGTAGCCAGTTGCTCGACGCCTGCGAGCGGCTGGTGTCCTCGGACACCATAGTCACGCTGGAATCTCGGTAGTTGTAGCCAGGGCGCATGTGAGATTTACCGTGGTATGGGTGTAGACTGCATGCCCGAGCGCGAGGCGCCACACTCGAAGCCGGCACAGTACCCTTGACGTGGCGCGGCAACACCGCCATGACCCTGCGGAGGTGCCTGAGGCCATGAACGCGCGAGACTCCGTTACACAGCCCCTCGCGGGCGACCCAGGCCGGCCGGCTGCCCAACGACTCGAAGGGAAGGTGGCCATCGTCACCGGCGCCGGGTCGCGCCCAGCCGATGGCAGCATCGTCGGCAACGGCAAGGCGACGGCGGTCGTGTTCGCGCGGGAGGGCGCACGGGTCGCACTCGTCGACGAGCGCCGCGATTGGGCTGAGGCGACGCTCGCAATCATCGAGCGCGAAGGCGGCGAGGCACGGCTGATCGAGGCCGACGTCGCAAACGCCGATGCGTGCCGCCGGGCCGTCGACGAGACCATCGGCGCCTACGGCCCCATTCACATCCTGGTCAACGTCGTCGGCGTGACCGGCCCGCCCGGCGATACGACCGAGGTCGATCCTGACGCCTGGGATCGGGCGATGCGCGTCAACGTCGCGTCGATGATGTTGATGGCCAAGTACGCGCTCCCGTCGATGATCGAGGCTGGCAACGGCGCAATCGTCAACATCTCATCGGTGTCCGGGCTGCTCGGCGGCCACCCGAGCCTGCTCTATCCGACCTCGAAGACGGCCGTCATCGGCCTGACGCGCAGTATGGCAGCGCACCACGCGCTTCAGGGCGTGCGAGTTAACTGCATCGCACCGGGAACGATCTACACGCCGATGGTCGCGTCGCGCGGCATGACTCCAGAGCTACGCGACGCGCGCCGTCGCGGTACGCTCCTTCAGGTGGAAGGAACCGCCTGGGACGTCGCGCAAGCGGCAGCGTTCCTGGCAAGCGACGCCGCCCGCTGGATCACCGGCGTCGTGCTCCCAGTCGACGCCGGCGCGACGGCTGCGCGGCTTCAGTCGCTTTCGCCCCGCTCCGATGGCGGCCCGCCGCCCGGCTTCGGCGAGGAACCGTAGCGGGCTTCGGCGAGGAACCGTAGCGGGCCTCGGCAAGGGGCCGTAGCGGCATCGGCGAGGGGCCGTAGCGGGCCTCGGGAGAGCGGCTGTGCTGGGGTGATGCTCGGGTAAGGTCCGCCGTTCGGATCTGCACGCCGAATGCGCGGCCGGCCGGCAAGGGACCGCACGACGAAGGTGGGGACGCCCGCGCGGTCAATGCGACGCGCAGCCACCGCCGCATCCCTGCGCGTAGCGAAGAGTGCGAACAGGCTGGGGCCAGCGCCAGTGAGACTGAGTGGCACGCCGGCCGCGTCGGACAGGCGTTGACGCAGCGCAGCGAAGCCGGGATATATCGCGTCGGCGGCACGGTCGAAGGCGTTGCGGAAGCGAGCGCCAGGCGGCGAACCGCCGACGCGCAGACAGTCGGCCAGGGCCAGGGTCTCGGCGCCGTCGCTCCAGTCGCCTGGCGCGAGCGCACCGTAGAGACGGCGTGTCTTGTCCGGCACGTCGAACGCGGGGCAGGCGAGCGCGAGCCAGTAGGTGGGGGGAGCGGGTAGCGGCTCAACCACCTCGCCGCGCCCTCGAAGAAGGGCCGTCCCGCCCTGAAGGAAGAGCGGCACGTCCGAGCCGAGCGCCGCCGCGAGCGTCCGCAACTCGGACTCATCCTGTCTGGAGCCCCAGAGCCGGTCGAGCAAGCGTAGCGTAGTCGCGGCGTCGCTGCTGCCACCGCCCAGACCGGCCGCGATGGGCACGTACTTCCGCAACGCGATCGAGGCTCCCGCGATGGGGTGGCGTGCCTCAGCCAGCAGCAGCGCCGCGTGTCCAACGAGGTTCTCATCGGCGCTGACGAGGGGCGGCTCAGTCACGACCTCCAGACTGGAGCCGGGCGTGACGGTCACCTCGTCGGCAAGCGAGACTGTCTGGGTGACGGAGACCAGGTCATGGTAGCCATCCGGCCGCCGGCCCAGGATCTCGAGCGCGAGGTTCACCTTACACGGCGCAAGCGCCCGGAGCCGGTGCTCGGTCACGGCGCCCTCGGTTCCGGCACCGCTGGTTCAGATGCGGCCGGTTCCAGCGTGACCGCGTCAGCCAGTGCGCGCCAGTCAGCAAGGCTCAGCGCCTGTGGTCGACGGTCGGGCTGGATGCTCGCCCGCGCCAACACCGCGAGTGCCTCATCGCGCGTCACCCCAAGCCCCTGTCCCAGCGAGTTGACGAGTTGCTTTCGAGGTTGCGCGAAGCCCGCGCGAACGACATCGAGGAAGGGTACGCGGCGTTCGGGAGGAACGAGCGGTTCGGGCAGTGGATCGAGGCGGACGATCGCCGAATCGACCTTTGGGCGCGGGTGGAAGGCGCCCCGTGGCACGAACCGCACGATCTTGACGTGCGCCACCGACTGCACGGCGACGGCGAGGTACGAGTAGCCACCCGGCCCGGCCGCGATTCGCTGAGCCACTTCCTTCTGGACCATCAGGACGAAGAGAAGTGGCAAAGGGCGCAGTGCCAGGTAGCGAAACAAGAATGGCGAGGTGATTTGATACGGCAGGTTTGCCACGAGCTTGTACGGTCCGCGCAGGGCGCTCGCCGGCTCGAACGTCAGGGCGTCGGCATGCACGATCTCGACGGTGGGCGGCACCAGGGCCGGTAGTGCGGCTGCCAGGCCGGGGTCGAGCTCGACGGCGACGACCTGCCCAGCATGGCGTGCTAGCGTCCGCGTGAGGATGCCCAGTCCCGGCCCGATCTCCAACACCCGATCTTCACGGTCGACCTCAGCAATCCGGGCGATCTGCTCGGTCAGGCCGACATCGGCCAGAAATGACTGGGAGTAACGCTTGCGAGCGCGCAGCCCGAGCAACGCAAGCAGCGCGGCCGGCGAGGTCGGAAGCTCGCGCAGCACCGACGGGGTCGCCCGGCCAGGCGTGGCCGTCAGTGCCGCGTCCTCGGCGAACACGTCGGACGAAGCTGGCAGGCCGCTCGTCACGTACCCGCCCTGGGAACAGGAATGCGAGCCGCACTGCGGAGCGTTCGAGCGTCACGTAGCGCGAGCGCACCAGGGGCGAGCGCACCAGGGGCGGGACGCCGAGCCGGCATCCCGCCCTTCAGGGTCGGTAGGTGAATGGTCGTGCACCCACCTTCGATCCGCCGCCCACTGCGACCCGGCGTTCGCTTGCTCCGGCCCGGTTGCCCTGCGGCACCCAGCGAGCACCACTTACCGTTGCTTCGTTCCCGACCTGGCGGGGTTCGCAGGTCGCTGCCGCGCAGGACCAGCCCATCAACGCCGCGCAGCGCCAGCCTGACCAGGAAACGGACGAACCTCAGATGGGGATTCAGCCCGGCTCGAGCGGGTTGCCGGTTACAGGGCACCGCTAGCTCCCCACCTAGCACGACCATTCGAAGTGTACCGATGGGCCAGGTTCCTTGACAAGCGCCGCGAACGGCGAGACGGTGAGTGGTGTCGAACTCGCCCATGGACGGGAGTCCGGCCCTCGCATGGAGACGTCCATGATCCGCATCCCTTCTGTCGAATGCGGCGCAATCTGTTTGTGAGGCTTCTTCGAGGACTGGTATAACTGGTCGGCTGCTACACGCAGCAATTCCGCACGCGCCCGGACTGCATGGGACGTGCCTTTCCGGCCGGTCGTCGACGGTTCATGGCCAGCGACGGACGGCGGTGAGGTCCCCGAGCGGGGTGAACGGCGCGGAAGACCAAAACGAACGGAGCATCCTCATGGCCAGTCCCGTCCAGATGAAGACCCTGCTCGAAGCCGGCGTGCATTTCGGGCACCAGACCAGGCGCTGGGATCCGAAGATGAAGCCCTTCATCTTCACCGAGCGCAATGGCATCCATATTATCGACCTCCAGCAGACGGTCCGGCGGCTGGAAGAGGCGATGAACTGGGTGCGCGAGTACGTCGCGAACGGCGGCACGATCCTGTTCGTCGGCACCAAGAAGCAGGCTCAAGAGACGATCGAGGAAGAGGCGAAGCGCTGCGGCATGCCCTACGTCAACCGACGTTGGATGGGTGGCATGCTCACCAACTTCCAGACGATCCTGGGCCGCATCAAGCGCCTCGAACAGCTCGAGCAGATGCGCGATGACGGCGAGATCGATCGCCTGCCAAAGAAGGAGGGCATCAAGTTGCTCGACGAGCTCGAGCGGCTGGAACGGCTCCTCGGCGGCATGCGCAAGCAATACCGTACGCCCAACGCCATCTTCATCGTCGATCCACACCGCGAGCAGATCGCCATTGCCGAGTCTCGGCGCAGCGAGTTGCACATCGTCGCGATGGTCGATACGAACTGTAACCCCGACGTCATCGACTATCCGATCCCGGCCAATGACGACGCGATCCGCGCGATCCGCCTGCTGACCGGCAAGATCGCGGATGCCGTCATCGAGGGGAAACAGCAGCGCGAGGCGGCCATGGCCGAGCGCGATGGCGAGGCCGCGGCGGTCATGGACGCAGAGGAGTTCGAGGGCAAGCCAGTCGAAGGCATGGTCTTTACGCCCGACGACTTCGCACCCGGCGAGTCCTCCGAGGTGACGCCGGGCGCACGGACCGCGGCGGCAGCGACCGCCGCTGCACCGGCCGCCACCACGGCCGACCCGCCCGCATCAGGAGCGGCCAGCGAGGCCGCATCGGATGGCGCCACGCCGACAGCAACGGCCGCTGCGAGCGAGACCGAATCGGCAACAGCGAGCAGCGCCGCGCCGGACGGGCAGCCCATGGCCTGAGGGGATACGAGGAACGCCTTATACGAGGAGCGGCTTGGCCGGCACGAACAAGAGATGGCGGCCTCGTGCAACCTCAACGCCGCCCGGCACACATTCAGCGTGACATGACGACCGCAGGGAGTGCCCTGCCGCGACCGAGGCGTCCGGGCACCCCCGGTCTTCGGCCCCGGCAGGGCGGGGGTGGAGTGTGGCAGTAGACGCAAGCAAGATCAAGCAACTTCGTGAGGAGACCGGTGCACCGGTCATGGACTGCAAGCGGGCGCTCGAGGATGCGAATGGCAGCCTCGAGGGCGCGAAGCTCAAGCTGCGCGAGCGGGGCGCCGCCATCGCCGAGAAGAAGGCGGGGCGGGTGGCTGCCCAGGGGCTCGTCGACGCGTACATTCACGGTGGCCGCATCGGCGTGCTCGTCGAGGTGAACTGCGAAACTGACTTCGTCGCTCGGAATGACGACTTCAAGCGGCTCGTCCACGACGTCGCGATGCAGATCGCGGCGACGAACCCGAAGGTCATCGGCAACGAAGAGGGCGCGCCCGCAGACCTCGATCCAAACGAGCTGCCGCTGCTGAAGCAGCCCTTCATCCGCGACGAGAAGCGGACCATTCAGGAGCTCGTCCACGAGGCAATCGGCAAGCTCGGCGAGAACATCGTCGTCCGCCGCTTCGTCCGGTACGAGCTGGGCTCCTGAGCGAACGGCTGGCCAGCGTGACAGACGCGGGCGAGGAGGCTGGGCCGGTGGGCACGAGTCTCTGCTATCGCCGGGTCATCCTGAAATTGAGCGGTGAGGCTGTCCAGGGTGAGGCAGCCTCACCCATCGACCACGACGTGCTGGACTTCATGTCCCGGCAGATCGCACAGATCGTCGGGCTGGGAGTCCAGGTCGCGGTGGTCATCGGCGGCGGGAACATCTGGCGCGGGGAAGTCGCGAGCAGCCGGGGCATGGAGCGCGCGACGGCCGACTATATGGGGATGCTGGCGACAGTGATCAACGGGCTGGCCCTCCAGGCCAGCCTCGAGCGAATCGGCCTGCACACCCGGGTCCAGAGCGCCATCACGATGGTCGAGGTGGCCGAGCCGTACATTCGGCGGCGTGCCATCCGGCACCTGGAGAAAGGGCGGGTCGTGATCTTCGCGGCCGGCACCGGCAACCCCTACTTCAGCACCGATACGACTGCCGCGCTGCGGGCGCTCGAGATCGGCGCCGACGTCATCCTGATGGCCAAGAACCGCGTCGACGGCGTCTATGATGCCGATCCGAGGACCAGCCCCGGGGCGCAGCGCTTCAGCCATCTGCGCCACATGGAAGCGCTCGAGCGCGGGCTGAAGATCATGGACAGCACGGCGCTCTCCCTGTGTATGGACAACAAACTGCCGATCGTCGTGTTCGACCTCATGAACGAGTCGAACCTCGAGCGTATCGTTCGCGGTGACGAGAGCGTCGGCACCGTGATCTCTTCTTGACGGAGCAAGTGCCGTGAGCGACAGCAACACCGTCATCGGGGACTGTGAGCGACGGATGGGGAAGACGATCGAGGTGCTCCAGCAGGACTACGCCTCGATCCGCACCGGGCGGGCGACGCCGTCGCTGCTCGACAAGGTTCAGGTCGAAGCATGGGGTTCGGCCCAGCCAATCAACGCCGTCGCCTCGATCTCGGTCCCGGAGCCACGGCTCCTCGTGATCCAACCCTGGGACAAGTCTCTCATCAGTGCGATCGAAAAGGCGATTCAGAAGTCCGAGCTCGGCATCAACCCGAACAACGACGGCACGGTCATCAGACTCGCGCTCCCGCCACTCAACGAGCAGCGGCGTCAGGAACTGGCGCGTCAGGTCCACAAACGAGCCGAAGAGTCGAAAGTCGCTCTCCGCAACATCCGACGCGATGCCGATAGCGCGCTCAAGAAGCTCGAAAAGGAGAGCAAGCTCTCCCAGGACGATCTGCGGCGTGCCGTCGATCGAGTCCAGAAGCTCACCGACGGTTCGATCAAGCAGGTCGACGAGGCCGCGGACCGGAAGGAGAAGGAGGTCAAGGAGGTTTGATGGCGACTCAGCCCCAAACCCTTGGCAGACCAGTGGACCAGGTGCAGCGCGTTCCGGCTCATGTCGCGATCATCATGGATGGAAACGGCCGCTGGGCGCGAAAGCGCGGCTTGCCACGACTGGCCGGCCACCGCGCCGGGACCCAGAACATCCGCCGTATCATCGAAGCCTGCGTTGAGTCCGGCGTCGAGACGCTCACCCTCTACGCCTTCTCGACCGAGAACTGGCGACGGCCGCCGGATGAGGTCTCGGGCCTGTTCCGAATCCTTGGCGAAGTCATCGACCGCGAGACGAATGAACTCCATCGGAACGGCGTGCGTGTCCAGCACCTTGGCTGCCTCGAGGGCTTGCCTGCAAACCTTCAAGCACGTGTCCGGCGGGCCGTCACGCTGACCCAGGACAACACCCGCCTCACCCTCAACGTCGCATTCAACTACGGCGGACGAGCCGAGATCATCGAGGCTGTGCGTCGGCTGCTGCGGGCAGGCATCGACCCTGACGCGCTCGACGAGGAGACGTTCAGCGCCTACCTCTACACCGGCGGCCAGCACGATCCGGATCTCATCATCCGGACGGCTGGCGAGATGCGGCTCAGCAACTTCCTGATCTGGCAGGCCGCGTACGCCGAGTACTGGTCGACGTCGCTGTACTGGCCCGACTTCGGCAAGGAGCAATTCTTGCAGGCGTTGCAGGAATTCGGGAGCCGAGAACGCCGTTTCGGGAGCCTGTCGACGGTCAATGGTCACGCGACTCCCACAGAGTGACCGGAGCATTGCGCCTGACCGGGATTGGCTGACCGGAAGTGGCTGACCGGGCTCGGCTGGCCGGGATGGCACACCACCAACGGAGCGCCGGAGCGAGCCCCGGGCGAGTGAACCCTGAGGTGGGCGCGTCCACCTGCTGACGTGCGCTCCCGGACGATCGTCGGCGAGGTGCGGGGAAGCGACTGGTGCTGCGACTGAGATTCCTGAGCGCCATCGTCGGCGTGCCGATCCTGCTGGCGCTCGCCATCGTCGGTGGCGTGCCGTATCTGGCCGCCGTCGCGATCGCCGCCATCCTGGCGTCGTTCGAGCTGTACCGGATGCTGGGCTCGGCCGGCTACCGGCCGTTTACGCCGCTGGGCATCGCGCTGGCCGTCGGCTCGGTGCTGGCAGCCTACAGCGACGACGCACGGACGGTACCGGCGCTCGTCGCGGCCGCGCTGATTTTCGGGCTGCTCTGGGCGATGCTCCGGCACGACCACGCCGGCGCCATGCTCGACTGGGCGCTGACCCTGGTGGGGGCGCTGTACGTCGGCGGCATCCTCCGCTACTTCGTCAGCTTGCGCCAGTTCCCGGACGGCCTGGGACTGGTCTGGGTACTGGTGGTGCTGTTGTGCACCTGGGCCTGTGATATCACGGCGTTCTTCGTCGGACGGCGCTGGGGGCGCGCACGGCTGGCGCCTCGCATCAGCCCCGGTAAGTCGCGCGAGGGGGCAGCGGCAGCGCTGGTCGTCACGGTGCTGGTGGCGGTCTTCGCAGCGCCGGCTCTCACCTGGCTGGTGCACCCTGAGACCGGCGGTCCGAATTTTGCACGCTCGCCGCTGCATCTGGCCGGCCTGGGACTGACGATTGGCATCTGTGCCATCGTCGGCGACCTGATGGAGTCGTTCATCAAGCGACAGTGCGGGGCGAAAGACTCCGGAGCGTTAATCCCCGGCCACGGCGGCGTCCTCGACCGAATGGACAGCGTCCTGGTCGCCGTTGCCGGTGCATACTTTTATCTGGTGGCGACGTCATGAATGGGCATACCCAGATCGATGGAGCGCGTGGCGCCGCCGGACGCCGGCGGATCGTCATCCTTGGATCCACCGGGTCGATTGGCCGGCAAACGCTCGATGTGATCGGCTGGCACCTGGACCGCTTCGAGGTGGTCGGGCTGGCCGCCCACAACGATAGCCCGCGCTTCCGCGAGCAGGTCTGCCAGTTTCGGCCGACGCGCGCCGCGCTGACCGGCGACGGCTGCACAGATGCTTCGTGGGCGCCGCCCGGAACCCGGCTGCTGCGTGGTGAGAGGAGTCTCGTCGATCTTGTGACGTCGCCAGACGTCGACCTGGTCGTGGTGGCGACGAGCGGGACGGCCGGGCTCGCACCTACGGTGGCCGCGCTCGAACGCGGCTGCGCCGTCGCATTGGCGAACAAGGAAGTGCTCATTATGGCTGGCCACCTCGTGATGGCCGCCTCCCGCCGCTACGGCGCGCCGGTCATCCCGGTCGACTCCGAGCACAGTGCGATCTGGCAGTGCCTCATCGGCGAGCCGAAGGCCCGGCTGCGACGCCTGATCTTGACCGCCTCGGGCGGGGCCTTCCGCGATCTACCGAGCGATCAACTGGCATACGTGACGCCATCTCAGGCGCTCAAGCACCCGAACTGGTCGATGGGGCCGAAGATCACGATTGACTCGGCGACGATGATGAACAAAGGCCTCGAAGTGTTGGAGGCGTGCTGGCTGTTCGGGGTCGGGGTCGACGACGTGAGCATCGTGCTCCATCGTGAGAGCATCGTCCACTCCCTGGTGGAGTTCGTAGACGGCTCGCTCAAAGCGCAACTATCGATGCCGGACATGCGCCTGCCGATCCAGTTCGCCCTGAGCTACCCCGATCGCTTGCCAGCACCGTCACAGCCCCTCGACCTGGGCAAGCTTGGCTGCCTGACCTTCAGCGACATCGAACGGGACCGCTACCGCTGCGTCTATCTGGCGCTCGACGCCGGACGGCACGGCCACACCTACCCCACCGTCATGAACGCCGCGAACGAGGTCGCCGTCGAACTGTTCCTGGCCGGCCTTCTGCGGTTCGATCGGATTGGGGACATCGTCGAAGAAACCCTCAACCGGCACGTCCCGAGCCGCGATCCGGCGCTCGACGAGGTGTACGCCGCCGACGCATGGGCGCGCCAGATCGCGCACCGTGTTGCGCCGCTCGGAACGCCCGTCTAATCGCCCAGCACGTCGAGTTTGCGGGCGGCGCAGAGCGGAGCGCCGCTCACCTGCTCGGGAGAAGAAACCTTCCGGCGCGCAAAGAGACGCGTGGTATAGTCGAAATTAGCAGGCCCCGGCCACCGCTCGGCCGTGGGTAGCCGCGCCAGCGCGGCACCTTCGCCCGATCAGGTGAAAACGCCGATGGATCCGCTCAATCTGCTGCTCTTCATCGTCGCGCTGAGCGTGCTCATGTTCGTGCACGAACTGGGGCACTATATCACCGCGCGGCGCGCCGGCATCGTCGTCCAGGAATTCGGCTTCGGGCTGCCTCCGCGCATGGTCGGCATCGAGCGCAACGGCGTCATCTACTCGCTGAACTGGATCCCCTTCGGCGCATTCGTGAGGATGCTCGGCGAAGAAGATCCGAGCGCCCCGGGCAGTTTCGCCAGTAAGGGCAAGCTTACTCGGGCGATCGTCCTGGCGGCCGGCTCCGGCATGAACTTCCTGGCGGCTGGCATCGTCTTCGCCGCCGCGTTCATGACCGGCTGGCCGACACCGGTCCTGAATGAAGTGCTCATCGGTGCCGTCGCCGACGGCTCCCCGGCCCAGGCGGCCGGGCTCCAGGCCGGCGACATCGTGACAGCCTTCAACGGGACGCCGGTCACGTCGGTGCGCGAGTTCCAGGATCTCACCAAGACACGCCTGGGTGAGCCGATCCAGCTTCAGTACCGGCGCAACGGACAAACCCAGACGACGGCGCTGACCCCGCGGGAGAACCCGCCCGAAGGCCAGGGCGCCATCGGCGTGCGGCTCGATCTGCCGGTGACAACCGTCAGCTATAACCCGCTCGAATCGCTGTACCGGGGCTTCGTTCATGCCGGTCAGGTGTTTGGGCTCACCCTGATGGCGCCGGTCATGTGGGCGCGGGGGGTGGTCAGCGCGAGCGACCTCCGGCCGATCGGGCTGCCGGGCATGGCGCAGTTGACGTCCCAGGCATTCGACGTGTCCCGGGAATCAGGCGTGCTCTGGCCGGTTTTGTCCACGATCGGAACTATCAGCGCTGGCCTTTCGTTCGCCAACTTGCTCCCGATCCCCGCGCTCGATGGCGGACGCCTGTTCTTCGTCATCATCGAGGCGATCCGAGGACGCCGAATCAGTCCTGAGCGCGAGAGTCTCGTGCACTTCATCGGGATCGTGGTGCTGATCGCACTGATGATCCTGATCTCGGTGAACGATATCCAGAATCCGTTCGGCAACCCCTTCAGCGGCATCAGCATCAACGGCCGCTAACAGGGCGTCCCTCTCAGACCGGCGGGGCACGATGCTGGGGCCGGCGGCGTGAGTTGCCAGCGATGGTGGCCTTCAGCGGCCGACCTCGCCGATCTCGGGCATGGCGAGTCCAGGCGCCGTCAGCCCGCCGGCCGTCCCTGTATCGTCGGAGCCGTACTTAGATCGATCTGGGAGCCGCGGCCGACGGTCCGCCGTGGCAGCGCTTGACCTTCTGCCCGCTACCGCACGGACACGGCGCATTCCGACCCGCCTTCACCACAGCCGTCTGAAACTCGCGGTCCGCACGCTCGACAATGGCCATGATGCCGTCGGCAGGCAAGCCGCGCCGCAGGAGATCGCCCATCACCCGCATCGGGCGGTCGATATGGGTGAAGAACGCGCGATAGCCAGCGCAGAGGTAGTTCAGGCCCGGCTCGCCATCCGGCGTCAAAATGAAGCGATTACGAGGGCACTCACCGTTACAGGCGAACAGGACCGGGCATTCGCGACAGTACCGCGGCAGGCGATCACGCTTGGCGGCACCGAACGCCCGCTGGCGCTCCGAGGCGACCAGATCGACCATCGGCAGTTCGGTAATGTTGCCAAGCCGGAAGGCCGGCTCGACGAAGTGGTCGCACGAGTACAGGTCGCCGTTGTGCTCCAGCGCGAGGGCGGTCCCGCATTCCTCGGCGAACACGCACAGCCCCGGCGGCAGGCCGAGCCAGGATGCCAGCGCCGACTCGAACATCTGGAGGAAGACCGTCCCGACGTCGCGCCTGATCCATTCCTCGAAGACGGCGATCAAGAACTGGCCCCATTGCTCTGGTTGTACCGAGCGCTCGGTGACCAGATTACCGGCCTGAACGTAGAGCGGCCGCTGCGACGCGCGGCGCTCACTCCAGCCCTCATTCGCCACTGGCAAGAGCTCTGGCGTCGCTCGCTCGACGATGGGAATGAACTGAACGAACCGGGAGCCGACCTCGTCGCGCAGGAAGCGGTACACCTCGAGCGGGCGATCGGCGTTCGCCGCGTGAACGGTGGTCAGGGTATTGAACTCGACCTCATGGCGTTTGAGCAGTTCGATGCCCCGCATAACGCGGTCGAAGGTCGGCTTTCCGCCTTTGTCGACGCGATAGGTGTCGTGCAACGCGCGCGGACCGTCGAGGCTGATGCCGACCAGAAACCCGTGCTCTTTGAAGAAGCTGCACCACTCATCGTCGAGCAGTGTCCCGTTCGTCTGGATCGTATGCTCGATCCGGGTGCCGGGCTTCTGATACTTGCGGGCATACTCCACCGTGCGGCGGAAGAAGTCCAGGCCCATCAGCGTCGGCTCACCACCCTGCCAGGCGATGGTGACCTCTGGCGTCCGATGACCTTCGATCAACTGGCGAATGTACTGCTCCAGCACCTCGTCCGACATCCGGAATTTGGAACTGGGGTAGAGCATCTCTTTCGAGAGGAAGAAGCAGTACGTGCAATCGAGATTGCAGGTGGCGCCGGTCGGCTTCACGATGACGTGGAAAGCCGGGGGTGCGCCCGTCATCACAGGAAGCGGAACGCTCATGGGTGATCCTTCTGGCTGATCCTGTATAGCCACATAGCCGCGTCGACGTGACCGCCCGACTCGACCCCGCGCGGGAACCGGTCGGACAGGCACGACAGCAGTCCCGCCGCGCTCCAGCCTGGCGCCCTCCCGGTCACGGCGTAGACCCGGGGTCGTGTGCTCGGAAAGGTACTGGCCGGGGGCCGGCCGGCGCCAGGGACACCACACTCCCGGAGGCGCCTATTGTCTCGGAGCCAGCACTCACGCCATCGGCCACCTGGCCAGGCCGTGCCGCCCTGGCCACCCCAGCCGCCCTGGCCACCCCAGCCGGCCACCCGAGCTACTCGCGCCCGTACTGGCCACCCCGGCCGCCCCGTATCGTCGGACAACTTTGGTCGAGGTCACGAGGCGATGATATAATTCGGCTGTCGAGTTCGGTGGATCAGTCGTGCGTGGGCCTCGGAAGTGGGAATTCCCCACTTCTTTTCTTGTCCGCGACAGTTGCGGTTACCGGCGAGATGCGTGACCGTGGCTGTGGAGCGCACGGCCACATCACCTGTTGGGAGGCGTGAACAGTACATGAAGTCGGAATTTCTTGCCGCGATCACGCAACTCAGCAGCGAGAAGGGCGTCCCGCGCGAGATGGTGCTGGACGCTCTCAAGGCAGCCCTCGTGTCCGCGTACAAGCGGAACTTCGACTCGCCTGCCAACGAACTGACCTGCGAGATCCTTCAGGACGTATCGCCAGACAAGGGCGGCATCCAGATCTTGCGGACGGCCCTCGTCGTCGATGCACTGGACGAGGACCAGCCGGACGGCGTCTCGGTCTACGACCAGATCACGCTCGATGAAGCGCGAGAGCTCCCGGCCGATCGGATCGTCGAAGGCACGCCGGATGTCGGGCAGAAACTAAAATTCGACGTCACGCCGCCAGCATTCGGGCGGATCGCGGCCCAGACCGCGAAGCAAGTCGTCCTCCAGAAGCTCCGCGAGGCCGAGCGCCAGATGGTGTTCAACGAGTTCGCCGAGCGCAAGGACGAGATCGTCCACGGGGTGATCCAGCGGATCGAAGCTGGCACCGCCATCGTCGAGCTTGGGCGCGCCGAGGCGATCATGCCGCGCGCAGAGCAGGTTCCGACCGAGCGGTACTACCCTGGCCAGCGAATCCGGGTCTACGTGGTCGACGTGCACGACACCCATCGCGGCCCACAGGTGGTCGTGTCCCGCGCTCACCGGCTGATGCTCCGGCGCCTGTTCGAGCAGGAAGTGCCGGAGATCTATGATGGCCGCGTCGAAATCAAGGCGATTGCCCGCGAGGCCGGCGCTCGCTCCAAGGTGGCCGTGACCGCTCGGCAGGCCGGCATCGATCCGGTCGGGTCGTGTGTGGGGATGCGTGGTGTGCGGATCCAGAACATCGTCAACGAGCTTGGCGGTGAGAAGATCGACGTCGTCGAGTGGCACGAGGATCCGGCCCGCTACGTGGCGAACGCGCTGAGCCCGGCTCAGGTTGTACGGGTCAGCATCGACGAGGATACGAAGACGGCGACCGTCGTTGTACCGGAGCGCCAGTTGTCGCTCGCGATTGGCAAGGAAGGGCAGAACGCTCGTCTCGCCGCGAAACTAACCGGCTGGCGGATCGACATCAAGAGCGATACGGCGATGCGCCTCGCAGCCGAACGAGCGCGCGAGCTCGAGGCGAGCCAGGCCGAGGCGAGCCAGGCCGAGGCCAGGGCGGCGGAGGCCGGGGTGCCCGACGCGGGCGAACAGGCCGGCGGCTCGGTCGAGCACGAGCGGACGGACGGAAACGACGGCGACACGGGTGCGATGCAGCCAGCGCTGGCCGAGGCCGGCGCTCAGGCGGCCGGCGAGGTGCACGCTGAGGGCTAGACGGGAGACCGGATGACGCTGCGCCACACCCCAGAGCGGACGTGCGTCGCCTGCCGGTCCCAGCGCCCGAAGCGCGAGATGGTACGTGTCGTCCGGGCGCCGGACGGCAGCGTCAGCGTGGATCCGACCGGCAAGAAATCCGGTCGGGGTGCCTATCTCTGCCTGCGAGCCGACTGCTGGCAGGCAGCACTCAAGCGGCATGCACTCGAACGAGCATTGAAAACTGAGCTGTCCGCGGCCGATCGCGAGGCCCTGGCGGCGTTTGGTGCGACGCAACCCGCGGAGACGGCGGGTGTTGCGCGCCGGGAAGGGGAAGTCTGATGCCCAGACCATTTCGCCGGGGCGGAGCCCGTGGACGACCACGGCCAGGTGGGAATCGCGGCCGAAGTTCGAACAGCGGGCGGCGGGGGCCATTTACGCCGGGGGCTGACGACGCGCAAGGTGGCGTTGCCGTCGCGCCGCGCGCCGTGGAACTGCCGCCGACCATGACGGTCGAGGAGTTGTCGACGCTGCTGAGCTTACGGCCAGCCGCGGTGATCCAGACGCTCATCAAGAGCGGCATCTTCGCCACCGTGAACCAGATGATCGACTACGACACGGCCTCAGCGGCCGCTGCTGACCTCGGATTCGAGGTGAGCGAGCAGACGTCAGCCGTGTCCAGCGAGGCCTCGGATGGCGCCGCCGAGGCGCCGCTGTCCGACGAAGAGCTTGCCCACATGGTCGACCGGCCGCCGGTCGTCACGGTGATGGGCCACGTCGACCACGGCAAGACGAGCTTGCTCGATCGGGTGCGCCGCACGAAGGTCGCGACCGGCGAGGCCGGTGGCATCACTCAGCACATCGGCGCGTACCAGGTTCAGGTGGACGTCGACGGCGAGCCACGTCGGATCACCTTCCTCGACACTCCGGGGCACGAGGCGTTCACGGCCATGCGAGCGCGGGGCGCCCAGGCCACCGATATCGCGATCCTGGTCGTCGCGGCCGACGACGGCGTGATGCCACAGACCGCCGAGGCAATCGACCACGCACGAGCGGCGAACGTGCCGATCGTCGTGGCGCTCAACAAGATGGATCGGCCGAATATCAACCCGGACCGGGTCAAGCAGCAACTGGCCGAGCGTAACGTCGTCATCGAGGAGTACGGTGGAGAAGTACCGTTGGTGCCGGTCTCCGCGAAAACGGGCGATGGCATCGACGATCTGCTGACAACGGTGGCGCTGGTCGCAGACGTGGCCGAACTGAAGGCGAACCCAGACCGCGCCGCCTCCGGCCTCGTCGTGGAAGCGAAGCTCGACCGCACTCGCGGTCCGGTGGCGACGCTGCTCGTCCAGCGCGGCACGCTCAACGTCGGCGATGTGGTCGTGATCGGCGCCGTCACTGGCCGATTGCGTGCCGTCCTCGACGACAAGGGGAAGCGGATCAAGACGGCCGGCCCGTCGACGCCCGTCGAGGTGCTGGGGCTGTCCGGCGTGCCGGTGGCAGGCGATCGCTTCCAGGTCGTCGCCGACGAGAAACTGGCGCGCCAACAGGCGGCGATCAACCAGCGCAACGCCGAACGCGAGACAGGGCGCGGCACTGAAGTGTCGCTCGAGGACATCTTCACGCGCATGAAGGAGGGCGAGGTTCGCGACCTGAACCTCGTCGTCAAGGCGGACGTCCAGGGCTCGGTCGAGCCGCTGGTCACGTCACTCCAGGGCCTTCAGGAAGAAGGGCTGCGGGTGAAGGTGATCCGATCGGGCACGGGCAATGTGAACGAGTCGGACGTGCTGCTCGCGGCGACCTCGAAGGCGATCATCATCGCGTTCAACGTCCGGGCTGAGCCGGGCGCCCGGAGCGCTGCCGAGACCCAGGGCGTTGACGTCCGCACCTACGACGTGATCTACAACGTCGTCGATGACGTGCGGAAGGCGCTCGTCGGGATGCTCGGGCCCCGCTACGCGGAGGTCGTGCACGGGCACGCCGCGGTTCGCCAGATCTTCCCAGTGCGACGGGGCGGCGCAGCAGCGGGCTGCTACGTCACGGACGGTCAGATTCTCCGCAACAGTCAGGCGCGCGTGAAGCGCGGCGACAAGACCATCTGGGAGGGGCGCATCGCGACGCTCCGCCGGATCAAGGAAGACGTTCGCGAGGTGGCGACCGGCTACGAGTGCGGCATCGTACTCGACGGCTTCAGCGATTTCCGCGAAGGAGACGTGATCGAGTCGTTCGGCCAGGAGGAAGTGACACCCGAATAAGCACGGGCCTTGCGGTCACCGGATGCGCGGCGGCAGGCGGGTTGCGATCGCTTCCGCTGTTGCCGCGCGGTCCGTCCTCTCACGCTGCCCGCCGTGCCGCGCTCTCGGTCAGCCACCCAGGCTCGCCCCCGCTCACCCAGTGGCGGCCCGCGTGTCGCTGAGCCAGACCAGGGCTCGACCGCTTCGGGTGGTCTCGCACGTGGCATGAGTCCAGTTCCTGCACGCCACCGCATACATCTCGTCCGCTGCGTCCTCCCCGCGTATCCCCATGTGCGCCCGGCCCACGCCCGCTCGCACCCTCCAATGTTGCTACCCCTCCATTTTCGCTACTCAGGGAGCCGCCATGGTCACTCGTCGACAGCAGCGCATCAATCAGTTGCTCCGGGACGAGATCGGCAAACTCCTTCGTCACGAGACGGACGATCCGATGCTCGGCTCGCTTATCTCCGTGACCGACGTGGAGGTGACCCAGGATCTCCAGCGCGCCAAGGTGTATGTGAGCATGCTCGAAGAAGGGCCTGAGGCCGAGGCGGTGATGAAGCGGCTCCGCCACGCCTCGCGGTTCTTCCGCCGTGAGATCGCCGAGCGGCTCAACCTGCGCCACACGCCCGAGCTTGACTTCGTGTTCGATCCGTCCATTGCACGGGGCGCGCGGGTGCTCCAGCTCCTGCGCGAGATCAAGCCCGAGCCGTGAGCGGCCGGCGGCGCACGGACGCCGACGTCCACGGCTTGCTCAACATCTGCAAGAGCGGTGGATATACGTCGCATGACGTCGTCGCTATCGTGCGCCGAACGCTCGGCACCCGGCGGGTCGGGCATGCTGGCACGCTCGACCCGGCCGCCCAGGGGGTCTTGCCGGTCTGCGTTGGACGGACGACGCGCCTCGTAGACGCGCTTGCCAGCGCGAGCAAAGGTTATTACGGGGAGATCGTGCTCGGCATCCGCACGTCCACCGACGATGCCGAGGGCGAGGTGCTGGAGACTCGCCCTGTTCCCCCGCTGCTGCCGGACGATCTAGAGCGCATCCTCCAGACCTTCCGAGGGACGATCGTGCAGGTGCCACCGGCGTATTCCGCCCTCAAGATCGCCGGCCGGCGGGCCTACGATCTGGCCCGTCGTGGCGACGACGTCCGTCTTCAGCCCCGTGAGGTCACTATCCATACTCTGACCGTGCGCAACTGGTCGACGCCGCGCCTGAGCGTCGTCGTCGCCTGCTCCAAGGGGACGTACATTCGGGCACTCGCCCGGGACATCGGGGTGGCGCTGGGCTGTGGGGCGCATCTGGCAACGCTCGTGCGCCTGTGGGTGGGCGGCTTTCGGTTGGCCGACGCCATCTCGCTCGAGGAGCTTCAGACGGCTGTCGACGAAGGTACGCTCGATCGGGTACTGCTACCTGCCGATGCCGCGCTCGTCAGTGTGCCGGTCGCCGTCGTCGATCCGGACCGTGCCCGTGACTTCACCCACGGCCGACCGTGGCGTGCCCATCGGCGGTCTGAGCCGACCGTTGCCGCCCGCGTGTACGATACGGATGGACGGCTGCTCGGCCTGGCGACTGCCAACCGGGAGCGGGGGCTCTGGCAGCCGACACTCGCGCTCGTCCGGACAGATGGTTGACGGTGAGTCTCTGGGGCCAGACCGAGCGAGCGCTGCCCGCGACCGTAAGCCATGAGCGAAGCCCCTGAGGCCCAGACGGACACGAAGCGGGGTCGTGTGGTTCAGATGGCGGCGCGGACGTTGATACTACGTGACGTGAGGAGTGATCGGGTGATGAGGGCAGGATGGTAAGCGAGCAATCCCCGGTCGTCGCGACGATCGGCGCGTTCGACGGCATCCATCGGGGCCACCAACTGCTCTTGAAACAGGTGGTCGACCGTGCCCGAGCGCTGGGCATCGAGAGCCTCTGCGTCACGTTCGATCCCCATCCGGATGTGATCATCTACCCCGAACGCCATCTGACCTACCTGTCAGACCGCGCCGACAAGGAGCGCATCTTGCGAGAGCTCGGGCTCGACGAGGTCATGGTGTTCGAGTTCACCCGCGACCTCTCGATGCTCCGCCCGGATGAGTTCCTGGGCCTGATCGCCGAGAAGTACCCGCTCGCCGAGTTGTGGGTGGGCTCCGATTTCGCACTCGGCCGAGATCGCTCGGGTACCATCTCCGCGCTGGCCGAGATCGGGCGGACCGAGGGCTTCGCACTCCACGTCGTGCCACCGCAGAAGGTGGACCGTGAGATCATCTCCAGCACCACGATCCGGACGCTGCTGAGTCAGGGCAAGATCCGCCACGCGAACCGGCTCCTCGGGCGGCGCTACCGGATCAGCGGGACAGTCGAGCGGGGGCAGGCGCGCGGTCGGCTGCTCGGCTTCCCGACCGCGAATATCCACCCGGACCCGCGC
This sequence comes from Chloroflexota bacterium, assembly GCA_020845495.1. The sequence continues at coordinate 1,304 of JADLFM010000020.1, read as the reverse complement.
CGAACCCTGCCGGCCGATGGCGTCTATGCGGCGGTCGTGCCGCTCGACGGTGTGGAGTATCGCGCGGTGGTGAACCTTGGGGGCCGGCCGACGTTCCTCGAAGGCGAGCGGCTGCTCGAAGTCCATCTCCTCGACGTCTCACGCGATCTCTACGGCCGCACCATCGACGTCGACCTCGTCGACCGCATTCGTGATGTCGAACGATTCGAGTCGGTGGACGCCCTGCGCGAGCAGATCGCCCGCGATGCCGACCTTGGCCGCACCATCGACCTGGGCCTCTGACTCCCGCGAGTCTCACTCGGCGTCGTGCCGGTCGGGTTCACCGCCATCTTGCCGGTGCAGGTCGCTGTGAGCCGACGCCGCAAAGCGATGGACGAGGTCACTGACGCGGCGAGCGGCAGCTACGGAGTCTTCGTGCTCCCAGATCCGAATGACGGTCCAGCCCAAGCCGGTGAGGCGACGGTTCGTATCACGATCACGTGCCCGATTTGTCTCGATCTTGGTGCGCCACCACGCCGCATTTGCCTTTGGCCAGGTCGCATGCTCGGGGCACCCGTGCCAGAAGCACCCGTCGACGAAGATGGCGATCCTCGCCGCGGTGAACACGAAATCTGCCCGTCGCCGCAGACCGGGTAGCACCCTCTGATCGACCTGGTACCGCAGCCCCTCAGCTTCAAACTCGGTCCGGATTCGCTGCTCAGCCACAGTACCGCTCTGTCTCGTCGAGCGCATGCGATTCGCGGCATCACGCGAAGACGCAGGTGGCAGGTCCTTCCGGCGCGGCTGCGGCGCTTCGGGCAGCTTAGGGGTCGTCAAAGAACAAGTTCCCGATTCGTGGCGTGACCAGCCGAGTCGGGAACGGCGGATGCTCGTGGGCGGAGGGTGTAATTCCAGGTGGGGCAGACGTCGTGGCGGGTGAGATTGAGGGCCGCCATGTCCGCATCGGAGACAGACTCGCCGGTCGTGTAGCTGCCGTCATGGAGCGCGGCGCGGACGGTCAGCCCGGTCTCGGTTGTGGTGCCACGGAGGTAACCGAGCATGGTCTCCCACGAGGTGAGGGGGTGGCCGGCCCAATTCGAGCTGATCGGTCCGAACAGGCGATGTTCGATCGGGTTCCACTTCGAACAGCCAGGAGGATAGTGGCAGACGGTGACCGCCAGCCCGTACTGATCGCAGAGCGGGTGCCCCTCAGCTTGTTGCGGGGAGCGGGTTGCGCTGGCGTGAGCGAAAGAAGGGCTTGCGCCAGGGATGGGCAGCGGTGGGACGATTATCGACGGCACGGGGTGGAGTCGCTGGGGCCGCGG
>JADLFM010000019.1 GCA_020845495.1 Chloroflexota bacterium | reverse complement strand
CTGGGCGGCCTCATAGGTGACGCTGTCCCAGTCGACGTGCTCGACGAGCGGGTGCGGCGCGACGGCGCCGGCGCGGTCGTTCATGGTCCCTCCAGCTTCGGTGCCTCGGGAGGGATGATAGCCCGGCGATACGATCGGGCTAGATGAACGCGATCGCTCCGGCGCCTTGCGCCGCTGCTACGTTGATTAGCGCTTCGAAGAGATTCAGCCTGTTGTGCCTCCCTCCGAATTCTGGGCGACGCGATACGACTAAGTCTAACGAGGGTCGCTGAGCCCCGCTCTATCTGGCCCCGTGCGCCGGTCCTTCATGCGAAGTCCACCAGCGACTATGGCGTGTTCATCGTCGGTGAGGGCGACGACGTCGTGGGTGACGAGATCTGAGGGAGCGTCACCGCGGCGGGCAGTGAGGACGGCTGGAGCTTCTCCAGGCGCTTGCCCGGGAGATCCTTGCGCTTGGCCACGATGCGGTAGCTGAAGGCGAGCGTGCTCTGGCCGCCCTTGAGCTCGCGGACCTCGAAGCCGCTCGGCGATTGGCTCGCCACGAAGAGGCCATTACAGTCGCCCTTCGGCGTCAAGAAGACCTCATACTGTTGAGCCTGGACCAAGCTGGCAAATTCCGGATCAAGCGTGACCTGGGCACGCCCGCCCGTCAACTGCGCGCTCCCGATGTCCTCGAACCAGCTGTCGGGTGTTTCCAGGGCATACAGCCGCCGATAACTGCCGTCGGCCTGCTTGACCGCTCCCGACTTGGCATAGCCGCCAAAGACCGTGAAGTTGCCATAGACCTCGAGTGGCCCTTCAACGATCGCGGCGGCCCGCCCGCCGCTGGCGACGCTCGCATGCAGGCCGATGTCGGCACCGTGACAGCGCACGCCGGCCCCGGTCCCGTCGTTCTTGCCGTAGACGGCGCCGCGACTGGCGTCCGAGGTCGTCCGCCCATACACGCCGTAGCCACCCGCCGTCGCTTCTCCGTGGACCCCTGCCCCGGAGGCCGTCTCACCGTACGCGCCAGCGCCACTCGTCGAGCTCGTATAGGCACCCATACCGCTGGTCGATTCACCCCGCAGCCCAGGACCGGAGCCAGACTTGCCGCGGACGCCGATGCCGGAGCCGGTGCCCCCGTTGCTCATCCCGTACACCCCGGTGCCGGCGGCGTCGGTGGTGGTCCCCGTCACACCGGTCCCGCCGGTTCCCGTGGCCTTCCCGTAGACGCCGCTGCCGGTGCCGGTCTCGCCGTAGGTACCGTTCCCGCTCGTCGATTTGCCGTAGACGCCGTGGCTCGCGTCAGACTGCCCTCCGACGCCATACCCGTTGGCGCTCTGGCCGAACACACCCGTGCCGCTTGGGGCCGCTCCCGCGACGCCAATCCCGTTTGAGGCGTTATTGCGCCCGAACAGGCCAGCGTTGTTCGCCCCATCGGCGTACCCCTGGAGGCCGTCAGTGGTGGTATCTGGCGTCAAGGTGGCGGCGTTGGTACGCAGGCGGGTCGGGGTGGTTGAGTCGGTCGTCTGGCCGGCCCGGACCGTATCGCCGTCAGCGGCCTCGGCCTGCCCGGCGCCACTGCGGAGCAGCCCCAGCCCTGCCCCAGCCGCAAGCCAGCGCGCAAGCGTGCGGCGGCGACTCTTGCCACGCCGGTGGCCTTGGTTCATATCCGAATCCTGGGTAGCCGCAGTCGCAGCAGTCTGCTCAAACATGAAAGTCCCTCACAGCGTTGTGCTCAGCATCGTCATGGGCAGTCACGAAAGATCTGCGAGACGGTGTAGTAGGACATCCATCTCCCGTGTTCCATGGCCCCCGCGTCTGCTTGGCAAGAACAACGACGCTGATTTGCATCAGAGGGATGCCCGTTAGTGCCGATATTGGGCGTTCTCGCCAGCGGCCATCACCCACACTCATCGTGTGGCGTTGTGCGGGGCACACGGCTGTGTAGCGGCTCCCTGCACTGCGGCTGACAAAGCGCGCCCGCCCAACGTGTCAGTAGCCGCTTGATGATGAGGCATCAGAAGTGATCGACAACAGTGCCGTGCTCATGTCCGTCGTGCTCTGCATCGTCCTGTTGTCGCGTCTCGTACGATGGGCAATCAGCCGGGCCGTGCCCTGGGGGCGCCACACAGCATGGACCGCCGCCCTGGTTCCCCTCGCCATCGGATGCGCTGCCGCGCTGCTCTGGGCATCGAGCCCTGCCGCTCAGGTGACCGAGGCTCAAACGCCCCCGGCCAGTCAGGTCTTCATCGGCACGAATGGCGACGGCTTGCTCGTTCGTACGGCGACCGGGTGGGTTCAGCGGAACAGCGGACACGATCTGACCACGATCAACGTCGTACTCAGTCCGGCAGGCCTGCTGCGGACGGTCTACATTTTCGGGACCGGCCCGGCCGGCCGGAAGGCGTATAAGTCGGCGGACGGTGCGGTAACGTGGACTCAGATCGCGGATTCGCCCGGCAGCACCAACTCAATCGCCGCACGCCCGGGTGAGGATACGCTCTACGCGCTGTCGGGCGGCACGGTCTATAAGTCGATCGGTGGTGGCACCTGGTCGGTCACCGCTCTTGGCAGTTACACGAACCCTCCGAGGTGTAACTTCGGCGGGTACACGACCGCAGTCAAGGGGTTTGCGCTTCCCAGCGCGCCGGGAAGCCGAAGGATCTGGTTTACTCGGGAGCCGGTGGGTCCAAACTCTGATGGGTCCAACTGCGACAACTCCCTGCACTACACCGACGACGAGGGTGCGACCTGGTTCGGCGGCTTCGGAGGATATGGCGGTGGCCCTGGGCACTCCCTGTTTGCCAGTGCGGATCCCGACCGTGTCTACCTGGGCTACGGCGGAGGAGCGGTAACGGGATTTGACCTGACCAGCCCAACCAGTGCGACGAGTTTCACCGTCACTGGTCCGACCCTTCCGGCAAATGCCACGTACGTCGTCAACACAAGGGATCACGTCGTCGAGTATTTCCCTCCGAACCCGAGTGCTCCGACAGCGACATATGGCATGCACGTCTCGGATGACGGTGGTGCTACCTACACAGCTACCACCGCCTCGGTGGCAGGTCCGAACTTTACCTACGATCCGGGAGCGCCAGCAGTCTGGTGGGTGACCACTGGAGGCGTGGCGGCCGTCTCGACGGACGACGGCCGCACCTGGACAACCGAGACGACCGGCTTCGCCAGTGCCCTAAGCATGACGATCGCCGGAGCGTATGTCGCCGTCGAGCCAGCGCCCCCCGGTACCGAGCTCTTCAAAGCGCCATTCGTCGGCGAGAGCCCCGACCCGGTGAATACGATCACTGGCAGCTTCGGCTACCAGCGTACCGACCTCACGATTGCAGGCCGTGGCCCCACGCCGTCGTTCACGCGAACCTACAATAGTGACGACACGCGTGTCGGTCCGCTCGGGCCTGGCTGGACCCACACCTATAACGTCCGCCTCCGCGATCCTGGCGATGGGACCGAAGCGCTGATTCTCGTCAGCGTCAATGGGCGCAGCGACCGCTACGCTAAGAACCCTGATGGCAGCTACACAGGTCCAGCCGGGATCCAGACGACGCTGGTGCGGCAGAGCGATGGGACATTTCTCGCGACCCACCAGGATCAGAGCGCCTGGAGCTTCAACCGCAATGGGCGGCTCGTCACGATCACCGACCGTCACGGCAATCGCTCGACCCTGACCTACGACGCGGCCGGTCGGCTGTTGACGATCGGCGACCCGGCCGGGCGCGGCGTCCTGACGCTGACCTACGACGGCGATCGCCTGATTCGGGTCAGCGACTGGCTGTCCCCTGCGCGGATGATCGAGTACGGGTACGACACCAACACCCCGCGTCGCCTGAAGACCGTCACCGACCGTGAGGGCGGCGTCACGACGTACGGCTACGACGGCGCGAGCCAGCGTCTGACCACGATCACCGACGCCAACGGGCATATTGCCGTCACCAACGCCTACGACACTCAGGGCCGCGTCCAGACCCAGAAGGACGCGCGTGGTCTCGCGACGGGCCAAGCGACGACGTTCAGCTACATGGCGAACGGCGACGGCACGCGGACGACGGTTACGGTGCTCCCCGCGACGTCATACGAGCCCTCCTGGTCCCCGACCATCACCGATACGTACGACAGCCAGGGACGGCTCACGCAACGGGTGACGCGACCGACGAGCAACCCCGCGGAGAACGTCACTGTCACCCATACATATGACCTAGCCGGTAACCTGGCGTCAATGACCGACAGCCTCGGGCGGACGACGAGCTTCTGCTACGACATCGACGAGGCTGGTATCACGATCCCCGGCAGTCGCGGGCAACTGACCCGCCGCATCGATCCAGCACCAGCATCCAGCGGGAACGTGCTCGTGACGCTCTCCCGCTACGATCAGCACGGCAACCTGACGCGCGCCATCCTGCCCAAGGGGGTCGCCAGCGGGACGAGCGTCAGTTGCGCGACGGACCTCTCGGCGAGCCTGGACCTGACCTACGCGACGACCATGACGTACGACGCGACCGGGACGAAACTCCTGGCAACCAGCCGGTCCACGACCGATCCCGACAATCCCGGGCAGGTGATCGCGGCGACGACTGCCTACGAGTACGATGCGAGCCAGCCAGGACTGGTGAGCCGAGTGATCCCGCCGCGCGGCACGGCAGGCAGCAGCCCCGATTACAGCTACGCCACCAGCTTCAGCTACTTCGGGAGCGGCAGCAAGCACGGACTCCTCCAGAGCGTGACCGACCCGCTCGGGAACGTGACGACGTTCGACTATGACGCGGTTGGGCGGCGGATCAGCCTGGTCGATCCGAACGGCAACACACCAGGCGCGAGTGCAGCCGAGCACCGCTGGGAGTACATCTACGACAAGGAAGGCCGCCTTCGGTTCGCGCGGACGCCCGCGCCGACGGCCGGCGGGGCGCAGTTGGTGACCGAATCCCGCTATGATGGGGTGGGGAACCTGACGGCGTCGATCGACGCCAACGGGCAGGTGACGCGGTACCTGTACGATGAGCGGGACGGCCTCCAGGAGGTCTGGGAGAGTCCGCAGCCGTGGACCGATCCGTCCAGTACGCCAAACCCCAAGATCGTGACGGCCTACCAGTACGACCATCTCGGCAATCTCACGCGCGTTATCCGCGCCAAGGACGATCCGGCGAACGAGCGGGTTGTGGATTACGCCTACGATGGGCTGAACCGCGTCCGCACCGAGCCCCAGTACCCGGACTGGCCAAGTACGAGCGGCGCGCTCACCATGCAGACGACGTACGATGCGAATGGTAACCGCGCGAGCGTCGTCGATCAGCTCGGGCGGACCACCAGCTACAGCTACGACCGCCTCAACCGCCTGACGGGGATCGACTACGCCGACGCCGCCACGCCCGACGTCTCGTACACCTACGACGCGAACGGCAGTCGGCTGACGATGGTCGATGGGACCGGCACGACGACCTACCAGTACGACGAGCAAGGGCGGCTGCTCGGCGTGACGAGCCCCGGGGCGCGCACCGTCGCCTACCGCTACGACCGTGACGGCAACCGCACGACGCTGCGCTATCCGAACGGAGACGCGGTCAGCTACGCCTTCGACAAGGGCGGCCGACTGACGACGCTGACGGACTGGGCCAACCGCGTCACCAGCTACGCCTACGTCCCAGACGGCGCTCTGAAGACCCAGACGAACGTCAATGGCACGACGGCCGCGTACACCTACGACAACGCCCGCCGCCTGCTCGACGTCTGGAACCAGAAGCCAGGCACGCCGACCGAGACGATCGCGCGGCATCAGTTCACGCTCGACGGGGTGGGGAACCGCACCCAGGTGGCCGAGACGCTGGCGCCGCTCTGGCAGCCGCCGATCACGCCGACGACACCGACGGGACTGCCGAACCGCGGGACGCTGACCCCAACGGGGGGTGCCCCGACCGCGCTCCCGTCCCGCCCGGTCGGGACAGCCACCGCCACACCGACGGGCCTCCCTAACCGCCCCGGGCAGCCAACCGGCCCGACGACTCAGACGCTCACCTATGGCTACGACCGCCTGAATCGCCTGACATCTGCCGCTGGTGGGCCAGCGGGCACAACGAGCTACAGCTACGACCCGGTCGGCAACCGCCTCACGCGCGTCAGAGGCAGTACGACCACGAGCTACAGCTACGATCGGGCCGATCGGATCGCGTCGGCGGGCGGAGTCAGCTACTCCGTCGACGCGAACGGGAACCTGATTGCCCGTGGGACCGACACCTTCGCCTACGATCAGGCGAACCGCCTCACCCAGACGACCGTTGGTGGCAGTGCTGCGAGCTATACGTACGATGGCAACGGCAATCGTACGAGCGTGACGGCTGGGTCTGGGACGACCCAGTACCTCTACGACGTCAATCGCAGCTTGCCCGTCGTGCTGGAGGATGGGACTCGGCGGTACGTCTGGGGCCTTGGGCTGGCTTACGCCGTCGAAGGGATGTCCGCGCTGGTGTACCATGTCGATGGGCTCGGCTCGGTCCGGGCCATCACCGACAGCACCAAGGCGGTCGTCCAGACGTACCAGTCCGACGAGTTTGGCGTGCCAATCGCCACCCAGGGAGGATCGACTCAGCCGTTTGGCTTCACCGGCGAGCAGCGTGACGCAACGGGACTCGTGTACCTCCGAGCCAGACTATACGACCCCACGCTCGGCAGGTTCATTACCCGCGATCGATTGTCGGGATCGTCTCGTTCACCGAGGACACTTAACCGTTACGTCTACGCTAACCAAAACCCTTGTACACTTACCGATCCATCGGGGTATAAGGCACAGGTCTTAGCCGAATGCGGCAAGCCACCTGACATTCCTGATGTTCCAGATGGCGTAGATGTGGGGCAACTTCTGCAGGAAAATATGGAGCACGCCCGAAACCTTACCGACCTCAGCTTTGTAGGGAATGTCGCGCCTGGCGGTCGATGGGATTACAAGAGCGTTTGGTACCCGCAAGATACCAGCAAATACGCCAGATTCGGTAACTTCCACTTTGGTGCGGTGGCAGCCGCACACGGCTTCACCCTTGGCACTGCCGCACGTGGTGCTGGACTTGTTCAGATGGGGCAGAATCTCGTGAGGCAACTCACAGGATTGCCTCAGGCTCCGAGCGAGGGGTGGCCGTTAGTACTACAACGACGGGTCTTACGTCCAGCTACCATGGGGGTGGCGGCGTGATGCCGGGGGTGCGAGGATGGACCCGTCAGAACTGGATCGAGTGGCGGATCGGTTCGGGGCATTGAGTCGACGCT
>JADLFM010000018.1 GCA_020845495.1 Chloroflexota bacterium | reverse complement strand
TGGGGGCCTTTCCCATCCGCAGCCTCGTGAAGAACGCCCTGCGCATGCGGCCCACCCGGATCATCGTCGGTGAGGTCCGGGGCGCCGAAGCCCTGGACATGCTCGCCGCGATGAACAGCGGGCACGAAGGCTCCATGTGCACCATCCACGCCAACGGGCCGCGGCAGGCGCTCTCGAAGCTGCGGATGTACGCGATGATGGCCGAGGAAGCGCTGCCCGCCGAGGCAGTCACCGAGATGATCACGGAAGCGATCGACCTCGTCGTCCACCTCCGACTGGACCCGGCCGGCGCCCGGCGGGTCGTTACCAACGTCTACGAAGTGACGGGGCTGGAGGGCGACACGGTCGCGGGGAGCGACCTCTTCAGCCTGAGCGAAGGTGGCCTGCGCTGGAGCGGTATTCGACCGCGTTTCGCTCCCCGGCTGCAAGGCGGGGCGTTCCCGTGGGACCGGCTGGATGGCGCTCCTTCGTCAGCTCGGGCGGGGATCGACGGCAACGGGCGGGGATCGAGGCGATGAGCACCGCCTTCGCAGCCCGATTGGAACGGATCGCAATGCCCGGCCGCCGGCGGTTGGAACGAATTTGGAGCGGACAGGCCCGAATTGGAACGGACGGGCCCGGAACTTGGAACGGAATTGGAACTGCGGCGGGCAGGATGGGGCGCTCGGGAGGTGGCCGATGCCGCTGATCATGTCGCTCACCTTCGCCGTGGGACTGCTCCTGGTCTTCCTCTCCGCGACCACGCGCTGGGCGCCGGTGCGCGAAGAGCAGCTGCGGCGCTCGACCCTCCGGGCCTTCCTCGACCGGTGTGGCGCGGGGCATATGGGTACGCGCGACTTCGTCCTTATGAGTGCGGCAGCCGGCACGCTGCTCGGCCTGGCCACGCAGCTTGCCCTTGGCTGGCCGATGGTCGGCACCGCGGCCTTCTTCCTCGGGCTCACGTTGCCCGCCTGGTTTCTCACCAACCGCCATCAGCGCGAGCGGACGGCGATGCAGACGGCGCTGGCGGACGCGGTCGATTCGCTGCGTTCGGCGGTGCGCTCGGGGATGAGCGTCGAGGAAGCGCTGGCCTCGCTGGCGAGGAACGGGCCAGAGGTGCTCCGTCCGCCATTGGCGGGCCTCGCCCGCGACCTGCGCGTCAGCGGCTTCGAGGAAGCGGTCCGCCGCACACGTGAGCGGATCGGCGATCCCGTGTTCGACATGGTCGCGGCCGCCCTGCTCATGTCGCACCGGGTCGGCGGCCGCAACCTCAGCACCGTCCTTGAGGCGCTCAGCCGCTCGGTCCGGCAGACCATCCAGGTCGAGCAGGAGCTGCGGGCGCACCAGGCCAAGAACGTCCTCTCGGCGCGCATCATCGCGGCACTACCGCTGGGCCTCATCCTCGTCATCCGCGGCCTCAACCCCGGCTACCTCGACGTGTTCTCGTCGGCCGAGGGGCAGGCAATTCTGGCTCTCTGCCTGCTGAGCGTTGCGATCGGCTACGCGGGGATGCTCAGGGCGACCCGTCTGCCCGGTGAAGAGCGGGTGCTGCTGTGACGGCTGGACTGTTGCTCGGCGGGCTTTTCGGCCTTGGCCTCTGGCTTGTACTCACGAGCCTGCCATGGGCGCAGCGAAGGCCGGACCTGGCCTTCGCGCTGCGCCGCCTCTCAGCCCAGGGGCGGATGGAGCTGGAAGCCGAACGGCGGCAAGCCGGGCCGTCGATGTTCGCGTCGCCGGTGCTGGAACGGACCCTCCGCCCGGTACTCGACGACGCGGGAAGGCTGGTTTCGCAGCTGCTGGCGCGGCTGGGCGTGCGGACAGCGGACCTCGAACAACGGCTCGCGGTTGGCTGGCCTGGAATGACGCCCAGCCAGTTCTTCGGGCAGAAGCTGGCCGTCGCCCTGCTCTTCTTCGCCGGCCTCCCGGCCCTCAATCTCGCCGGGCTGCAGCCCTTCGGGCCCTGGCCGGTCTGGACCTGGCTCGGCGGCGGGCTTGTCGGCTTCATCCAGCCGGATTGGCTGCTGGAACGGCGGGTGTCGCAGCGGCGCCAGCAGGTCCTGATGGAACTCCCGACCGTCCTCGACCTGCTCGCGATGGCCGCCAGCGCCGGTCTCTCGCCGGAGCAGGCCCTCCTGGACGTGAGCCGGCAGGTGAAGGGCGTCCTCGGTGAGGGTCTCCGCAACGTCGCACGGGAGGCCGGGCTCGGTGCGATGACCCATCCGGAGGGGTTACGGGCGCTCGCCGCACGCGAGGGCGTCCAGGAGATCGTCTCGATGGCCGACGCCTGGCAGTCGGCGCTCGAACAGGGACTGCCGCTGGGCCAGGTGATGCTCACGCTCGCCGACACCGTCCGCGAACGGAGGCGCACAACCCTCATCGCCGAAGGGGAGAAGAGCGGCGTCCGCATGCTCTTTCCCGTCGCCCTCTTCATCTTCCCGGTCTTCCTCGTCGTCCTTCTCTACCCGGCTGGCGTGCAGCTCCTCGGGCTGAGCGACTGAGGTCGACCCCCAAAAGAAAGGAGAATCCCTAATGAGCCTGCACCGACTCCTCTCCGCATTGACGCGCGGCGAGTCCGGCCAGTCGATGGTGGAGTACGGCCTTATCACCGCGCTCATCGCCGTGGTGGCCCTCACCGCGGTTGAGACGCTCGGCGGCGGTATTGTCGACGTCTTCGAGAGCATCACTGATGAGCTGGCTGGCATCTAGACGATGGCCCCGGCGGCCAACGACCGATGAGGCCGGCGAGAGCATGGTCGAGTTCGCGCTCGTGCTCCCGCTGCTTCTCCTCGTGCTCATCGGGGTCGTCCAGTTCGCGCTGGTCCACCACGCCCAGAACGTCACCACGACGGCGGCGCAGGAAGGCGCTCGCCTCGGCGCTGCCGAGGATGGCGACCCCGCGTCCGCCGAAGGGAGGACGCTGGACGTCCTGCGCTCGGGCCTCGGAAGCCTCGGCGATGGGTTCGCTGTAGCGGCCGGCGAGTCCGATGAATGGGTCACCGTGACAACGAGCGGCAGCTACCCGTTCATCATCCCCTGGCTGGGCAGCCAGACGATCTCCATCGAGGCTGCGGCGGAGATGCGGAAGGAGGGCTTCCGCAGTGGTCCGTAGGCTCCGCACCGTCACACAGAAGGCAGGTGGTGAGTCCGGGCAGGCACTCGTCGAGGCGGCGCTCGCGATCCCGGTCCTGCTCATGCTGGTGTTCGGGGTGGTGGCTGCAGGTCGCGTCGTCGAGGCCAAGATCGCAGTGCAGGCAGCCGCGAGGGAGTCCAGCCGGGCGCTGGCGGTGGCGCCATCGGAGGAGCAGGGCGTCGCGGATGCACTGACCGCCGGTGAGAGCGTCGCCGTCGGCTATGGACTCGACGGCGACCGGCTCATCATCGAGGTCGATTCCGGCGGCTTCAACCGCGGCGGCACGGTGACCTCCGACGTCCAATACAGCGTCTCGCTCTCGGACCTGCCGCTGCTGAGCTTCTTCGACGTGGACGTCGGCGCCAGCCACTCGGAGCGCATCGACATCTACCGGAGCCGGGAGGCAATCGCGCGATGAACGTCGTCCGCCGGCTGCACGGTGACGAGGGCCAGGTGCTCGTGATGGTCGCCCTCATGATGGTCGGCGTGGTCAGCGTCGTCGGGCTCGTCTCGGATGGCGGGTTGGTCTTCGCCCAGCGGCGCGACCTCCAGAACGTGGCCGACGCCGCCGCCGCAGCGGGGGCGATGCAGATAGACGAGGCAGTCTACCGCTCGAGCGGTGAAGTGGTCCTCGACGAACAACTGGCACGCGATGCCGCGGCCCTCTACCTGGATGCCGAAGGCGATCTCGACTACGTGGTGTCAGTGCTGCCCGACCGGGTGGAGGTCTCGGTTTCGCGGCAGGCGACGACCGGCTTCCTGCGTGTCATCGGCATCGATGGCGTCGAAGTGAGCGCCGCTGCATCGGCGGAGCCGCGCTATGGCGTCGAGAGCGCGGGGCCGTAGGAGGCACGCCGGATGAATTGGGGAAGGGTCACAAAGGCGTTCACAGCAAGCCTGCTGCTAGCAGTGATCGCTGCCGCGTGCGGCGGTGACGACACGGACCCGACGCCGACGGCAACAGCCACCTCGAATCCCAGCCAGACGCCGACGGCGCCGCAACCAACTGCTACGCCCGATGCCGAGGCCGAGGTGATCGCCGCCTATCTCCGCTACTGGGATCTGTACGCCGAAGCCGTTCTCCATCTCGACGCGACGCTGGTCGCAGATGTTGCGTCCGACGAGGAGCTGCAGCGCGTTCGCGACGACGTGGAGATGCTCCGATCACAGGGGGTAGCGGCGCGGGTGGTGCTGGAGCACAACCCCGTCGTGATCGAAGCGTCGGCAACGTCGGCGACCGTTCTCGACGAGATCACGAACAACAGTTTCTACGTCGATCCGGAGACGCTCGAACCCCAAGAGGGCGAGGGAAGCGGTGAAACGCTGACGGACACGTTCTTTCTCGAAAAGGTGGATGGACAATGGATAGTGGTACGAAGCGTCCGTCAGGAGTGAGCCTCGCGGCAGGCTGGTTGCTCATAGCTCTGACGATCAGCGGGGTTTGGGTCTCCGCGCCGGGCACAGTGCGCGCACAGGAACCTCCAACACCCGGCGGTTCGTTCACCCCGAAGCCCAACGTCCCACGGGGTACGGCCACGGTGCAATCGGGCCCGAATGGCGTGACAGTGTTCATTCGTGTGACTCAAGAGTCGCCGGGGAGCAC
>JADLFM010000017.1 GCA_020845495.1 Chloroflexota bacterium | reverse complement strand
CTCAGCAGCTCGTGCGCGTGCCTTGCCTCGGAGAGGGCAAAGCGCTGCGCGATGAGCGGCTCGATCTTCTTCCGTTGGAGGAGGTCGAACAGGGCGATCAAGTCCGCTCGAAACCATCCCGGCTCGAGGCGCTCGAGCGTCTGGATGCTGTAGGGGATCACGCGCTTGCGGCCCGGCAGAAGCCAGCCGCCGACGATGTGGAGCCCGAAGACGGCCGTTCCACGAAAGCGTTGGCGGCGCCCGGGACGACGCGACGTCAGTCCCTCCCCGCGTATCGCCGTCGTGAGGCCATAGCCAACCGCCCTTCCGCCAGCACGGAGAGCCTTGCGGGAATGCCAGAGATGAGTGCCGCCGATCGGGTCGAAGACGGCATCGACGCCATCACCGGTGAGACGGTGGATCTGCTCCACGAAGTCCTGATGCTGATAGTCGATCGGGACGGCGCCCAGCTCGGAAACGGCCGAGGCACCTCGCGATGAACACGTGCCGTACATCTCCAGCCCGGCGAGGCGCCCGAGCTGCAACAGTGCGGTTCCGACTCCGCCCGCTGCGCCGTGAATCAACACCCGCTGGCCCGGCTCGACCCTGGCGGAGCGATGCAGCATCTGGTGGGCCGTGACGTAGTTCAGTACGAGACACACGGCCTCGGCGGCGTCCAGCCCGGACGGCACCGGGACCAGCTTGCCTGCCGGCAGACAGACGAACTCTGCGTAGGCGCCGTGGATCGGCATCGCTGCAACGGTCTGGCCCGGCTCCATTCCGGCGACGCCGGACCCGAGTCGATCGACCACGCCAACCAGATCCCAGCCGGGCGTAAAAGGCACCCTGGGTGTTTCCGGATGGATGCCCTCGCGCGCCATCACGTCGGGCAAGGCGACGCCGGCGGACGACACTTTCACTCGTACTTGACCGTGCTTCGGCTCCGGGCGCTCTTCTTCGACGACCTGAAGCACGTCAGGTCCGCCGTAGCGTGTGACGATGACACGCCGGTGTTTCACGCCCCGTTCAATCTCCAGCCGCCGCTCGTCGCATGCCCCGCAGTCTCGACCGCCGGCCGCCGCCGTGTCGACCACGCATGCGCGGCTTCTCACTCTTGCGCGAGGGCTTCGAAGTACGCTTGGCGTTCACGACGATTGCTCAGCCGGGCCGAGATGATTCTGCGAACCATGCCACCGGGCTCGGTCCGATCTGTGTAGACGACGGTGACCGCGAGCCCCTGTGCCAACCCGATGGCAATGACTCGCGCTTCCCCGTCGTCCCGGCGCTGGTCGTCGCGCTCGAGCGTGGGGCCCTCGAACACGAGCGCCGCGAGCTCGAAGTCAAGCCCGCGGATCCGCAGGTTGTCCGCGCTCTTCCGCAGGTCCCACGCAGAGCGCACGGTACTCAAAATACACGCGTAGATACGATCACGCGCGCGGAGGGACTTGCCAGTTCGGTCCAACGGATCGGCGATGAGCTGCCGGCGCGCCCGCCCGACCCGGTGATCGAGCGCGACCGCCCTCTGTGCGCCGTCGCCGGCTGCTCGTGACGGCCGTCTCCGTGGGGGCACGCTCTTCCCGCGTGAAGCTTGCCGGAACGCTACCTACCGGACGTCGCCGGCGAGCGCTCGCTTGTTCTTCCTGAGCGTTCGCTACCGTGTTCGCCGACGCGGAGAGCCCTCGAGCCACGTTCGTGCTCTTCTCCCCGGGCTGCCGCGGATCCACCGGCGCAGTTGCGCAGCGCCCGGCCAGCGGGTCGGCTCGTGGCGGGCAGGGTGTGCGAGATGGGCGAGGCTGCTTTCGACGTGGTGGTCGTGGGCGCCGGCACGGCGGGAGCCAACGCCGCCTACCAGTTCGCCCGCCGAGGTCGGCGGGCCTTGTTGATCGAGCGTCGGTCGGCGGCGATCGCCGGGGCGCAATGGCACAACGCAGTGCTCGATCGTCACTTCGTCCGCGCCGGGCTCGAGCCGCCGTGTGGAGACGAGCGCGGCACTGAAGCGGGCAGCGTCCACCTGCGCGCACGACATCCTCGCATCGGGCCGACCGTGCGCGGCACGCCGACCGTGCGGGCCGACATGGCGTTGCTCGGCCGGCGCCTCCGGGGCCTGGCCGTCGAGGCCGGCGCGGACCTGATCGACGGGGTCCAGCGCATCGAGGTGCAGCTCGACGCGCCGGCCGGACGGATCCGCGCTCTGGTCTTGCGCCGTGACGCCGGCCGCGGCCCGACGAAGATCACGGCGCTGTTGTTCGTCGATGCCTCCGGTCTGGGAGCGGTGCTGCGCCGCCACGCGCCGGAGCTCGCCCCGTGGTGCCCTGACGTGCAGGGTGACGAGCTGTGCTCCGCATCCGACGCCTACCACGAAGTGGCCGACCCGTACGGGGCCGCGCGCTTCCTGGAGCGCTACGACGCCAAGCCCGGCGACGCGGTGACCCTCGTCGGTGTCAGCGGCGGCTTCTCGACCTGCTCGGTCACCGTCTCGAGTGACCTCACCCGCGTCGGGATCCTCGTCGGATGCCTGGCCAACGGCCGCTACGGCACCGGTCCGCGAATGCTGGCAGATCTGTGTCAACGCGAGCCGTGGATCGGTCGCGCGGTGACCAGCGGCACCGGAGTCATCCCGCTGCGCAGACCGTTCGCGCGCACGACGGCTCCTGGTGTGGCGCTCGTCGGCGATTCCGCGTGTCAGGTGTTTCCGGCTCACGGCTCGGGGATCGGCGTTGGTCTGGTAGCCGGCACGCTGCTCGCCGAAGGCGTGGCGTCGGTGGACGACCCCGGCGATCCGCACCACCTCTGGCACGGGTACCAGGTACCGTTCCAACGTGAGCTGGGCGCGGACCTGGCCGGTTACGACATGTTGCGCCGCTCGACCACGAGTCTCGGTGGCTCGGGAGTCGATGCGCTCGTGCGGTCGGGCCTGATCGACGAGCGCACGACGCGCAGCGGCCTCGACCAACGATGGGCCACCCCGCCCCCCGTCGAGCTCGGACGGAGCGCCGTCCGACTCGCCCGTCACCCGCGCCTCGCTGCCATCATGGTGCCGGCCCTGGCGCGAGCCCAGGCCCTGCGCGCGCACGCAGCCCGTTTCCCTGCGAGCCTCGATCTCGAGGCCCTGGCGCGCTGGGAGCGCCGCAGCGAACGGCTGCTCGGACCCCTTCCAAGATGAACCCGGAACACGGCCCGACTCTCGGGAGCGTGCGAAGAGAAGACCTGGCTGGCGACCGCGCGGGAACGTGAGTGTCGTCGGCGCGTCGACTTGGACTTCCGAGCTCGGACGAAGATCCCGATGCCCATCGCCAGGCCTCTCTCGCCGGTCGACCTACTGACGATCGATCCCATCCTCCGTGGCGCTTGCGGCGGATGGGCCCTCTGCCACCGCCAGTACTGTCTCGGCTACACGCTGGATCTCTTGCTTCCCGGGCAGCGTGCGCTGGTCCGACGCGGTCGCCTGTCGGGTCCGCACGGCGCCCGGGCTGCTGGCGAGATCGTCGCGCTCGGGCCGCCGGCCCTTCATCTTGACGGGATTTCTCCCGAGCAGGGTGACGCCTTCGAAGCCCGCCTCTTCGAACCAGCGGCCGATCGTGCGCGGTGAGTTCGGGATGTCGTGCTTCGGTGTCAGCGCGTCGAAGCTGACCAGCAGGCTCAGCTCGT
>JADLFM010000016.1 GCA_020845495.1 Chloroflexota bacterium | reverse complement strand
GCTGGCCCCGGCTCGGGGAAGACCACCGTCCTCGCGGCACGGATCGCCTACTTGATCCTATCGAGGCAGGTTCCTCCCACCAGCATTCTCGCCCTGACGTTCGGAACCAAGGCTGCCCGCGAGCTTCGAATGCGCCTCGGCGGCCTGCTCGGCGATCCCGGACGCGCAGTGGATGTGATGACCTTTCATGCGCTCGGCCTGCGCATCGTCCGTCAGTGGTCCGAAGAGCTCGGATTCGGACTCGGACCACTGGCAGTCTACGGAGACGGCGACGTCCGTGCACTGCTCCTGGAAGCCATCGATCGACTCGGTACGCTCCGTGAGAGCCGATCATTCGCTGCCTGGACTTCGGCCGTCACGCAGCAACGCCTGGCGGTGGAGGAACCTTGCACGGACGACACACTCTCGTCGTTGGTCATCGAATATGAGCAGCTCCTGCGTCGAAGGGGTGCGATCGACTATCCGGCAATGCTGGCACTGCCGCTTCGGCTCTTCGGTGAGCGGCCACCCGCCTTGCGCCTGTATCAGGATGCCTACCGATACGTCCTGGTAGACGAGTTTCAGGACGTCTGCGGTGCTCAGTACGAGCTTCTGCGACGTCTCGCCGATCGACACCACAACCTGGTCGCGGTCGGTGACCCTCGACAGGCGCTCTACGGCTGGCGTGGGGCGGACATCCGCTACCTGCACCGACTGCAGCACGATTTCCCGGAGACCCGCGTGCTATCTCTCGACCAGAACTTCCGCTCGACCGGACGGATCGTCGCCCTGGCAAACGCGCTCGTCGAGCCGCTCGGTGCTTACCCTCCGTTGTGGACCGACAATCCGGCGGGTATCCGCGCCGTCCTCTTCAGCGCTGCTGACGAGCAAGGTGAGGCGGCATACGTCGCGTCTGAGATCGTCCGCCTGGAATCGGGGCGTCAGATCGCCAGCCTCGGCGAAGTCGCGATCCTCTACCGAACAAATCGCCAGGCCAGTGAGCTGATCGTCGCGCTTCGCGAACGGCGCCTACCTTATCGGGTTCGCGGCGGCACTGATCTCCTCGCACGTCGTGAGGTTCGGGACGTGATCGCCTACCTTCGCCTGGCCCACAACCCGGATGATGCAGCGGCTCTCACCCGCATCGCGAACGTCCCACCCCGTCAGCTCGGGCGTCTGGCCGAGGTGCTTCGCGATCGACCATGCACAGCGGATCAGCTCATGGAACTGGCACTGCGCTCCGGGCCGGCCGCCTTCGAACGGGCTCGTGACCTCGTCGACCTGATCCATGATCTGCACGAGCAAGCCAATCACGTGTCTCCAGTTCGGATGCTCGATCTGATCTTCGAGCGGACTGGATACCGGACCTGGCTCGCAAGCAGATTGAGCGATCCAACCGATCTGCGATGGCTGACTGATCTGCGTCGATTGGCCGAAAGAGCCGAGGACGGACTTGGCGACTGGCTAGCCGAGCTTCAGCTCGGCGAGGAGGCGACACCACCGGCCGATGACACCGATCGCGTCCTACTGACGACCATCCACGGTGCGAAGGGGGCGGAGTGGCCTGTCGTCTTCGTGGTCGGCGTCGAGGAAGGACTTCTGCCGCATGCTCGCGCGACATCAGCCGGGCCAGGGCCGCGCCCAGGGGGCCTGACGCCTGGCGAGTCCGGCGTGGATGACGAGCTTCGGATAGCCTACGTCGCCGTCACACGACCCCGTGAGCGCCTCTATCTCACGTGCTGTCGGCGACGACAGATCGGCGATCGCGTCGAGCTCAGGAGTCCCTCGCGCTTCCTGCGCGGCATCCCACCCGACGTTCTCACGGCAGCAGCCTGAGAGCATGCGCACACGGATGCGACGACTGTGCTTCGGCGAATCGACATCGACGCCCTGAAGCGAAGCCGACCAATCGCCGATGTCGTTGCGAGTTACGGCATCGAGCTGCGCGCGAGCGGGCGAACACTGGTCGGGCGGTGTCCCTTCCATACCGACGGTGGTCGACCGAACCTGTATCTGTATCCGACCACCGAGTCCTTCTACTGCTTTCGATGTGGGGTCGGCGGCGACGCCGTCACCTTCGTTGAGCGCATCGAGGGAGTTGGCTTTCTGGAGGCCATACGTCGCCTGCTCGGCGGTCGTCCATGTATCGCCGAACCTCGCCGCTTGGTGCGACCGACGGCACGCCGGCACGAAGGGCGGACTCCGTGGGCACCTGAGGAGTGGGCCTGTCTCGCTGCCGCTGTCGAGCTTTACCACAACCGGCTCCTGTCAGACTCCCATGCCCTGGCCTACGTCGAACGGCGAGGACTTCGGCGGGAGACTCTCGAGCGATGCCGAGTTGGCTATGCGGCGGGTGACGAGCTGGTTTCGTACCTTCGCTGGCGAGGTGTTCCGATCCAGGCAGCGCTTCGGATCGGGATCCTCCGTCGCGGCGGTGACGAGTTGATGGCCGGGCGCATCGTCGTACCGGAGATCAGAGATCGTCGCCCCGTCTGGCTCATCGGCCGCGAAGTCGACGACGGCGCCGGCCCGAAGTATCTGGGGCTGCCAGGCTCCAGGCGACTCCTCGGGTGGGAAGCGGCATCGCGAGAGCGGTCCGTCTGTGTCGTCGAGGGCGTCTTCGACTGGCTGACCTTGCAGCAATGGGGAGTGCCGTCGCTGGCGCTTCTCGGCACCCACGTTCGGCCCGGGATGGTCGAGGCCCTGCGGCACTACGAGCGGATCTACCTCGTGCTCGACAACGATTCGGCCGGCCGGGAGGCAACAGGGCGACTGCTGACTGCCCTCGGTCCTGTAGCTGTGCCGGTCTGCTTGGCCGGTGTCAAGGACGTTGCCGATCTGGCCACCCACGCTGATGGCGCAGCCCTCCTCGGCCGGGCTGTCGAAGAGGCTACTCAAGCGGTAGCAGCCTGATGCCCGCCCGGTGGATCCACCCCGGCCGATGATCCCCGCACGGCGCCGAGTCGTCGCCGCGTACCGCCGTCTCGCCACCCGCGAGATTCCTCCGCCCGGCGTCGTGGACGCCGGTGTTCGGTCTGTGCACTTAGTGGAGGCAAGCGATGCCGTACAGCCTCAATCGCGTCGAGTTGATTGGCCGGCTCGGCCAGGATCCGAACATGCGCTTCACCACCGCCGGCCAGGCGGTCACCCGGATCAGCCTGGCGACCGACCGCCCCTCGAGGTCCGGGGCCGAGACCGGTACTGACTGGCACCAGATCGTCTGCTGGGATAAGCTCGCCGAGTTCGCCGGCCAGCACCTGGCAAAGGGGCGGCTCGTCTTCGTGGCGGGTCGCCTATCGTACCGAACCTGGGAAGGTCGGGACGGCCAGACGCGCCGCGCTGCCGAGGTGACGGCGACCGAGATCATCCTCCTCGATCGCCGACCGTCACCGGATTCATCCGGTTCGCAGGACGAAATCGACACCACCCCGGCGGCATCCCCGGAGGGGGATGAACCCGAAGACGACGTGCCTTTCTGAGCCGATGCCGACATTCAGATTGCGGTCGTTCCGTGGCCGGCTGCTCTGCCTGCTCTCGTTCCCACGACTTCACGCGACCGATGGGTACGTTCGCGAGATCCTGGTCATCGCCAGCCCGACGCCGCCTCGCTTGCGGCGGCTGACCGTGTACCGCCGGCTTGCCGGCCCGCCTCCGCGCCCGCGCATCCCGCGAGCCGCGTGAGCCGCGTCCATCAGTCGGCCGAGAGCCGGGCTCCAAATGGACCCGGCTCTCGGCCAATTGGGAACGTCCATGCCCACGATCTACGAGACCATCTCGCCGGACTCGCGGCTGGAGCTGGCGGTTCGGACCAAGAGCCCCTCGCAGCTTGCCCGGACTTTCGCCGCCTATGCCGGACAGTTCTACGATCGGTCCTCCTTCGATGATCTCGCTCGTCGCGTCAGCGACCTCTACGGCGACGCGGATGACGCGCACGCGAGTGAGTTCCGCCACCGACTGAACCGCCGCCTCTGTGATCGGTACCACGATCCGGTGGTCTGGGAGACGGTCGGGGCAGATCAGGGTCGTCCAACGTGAAGGGGTCGCATGATTCCCCACAAATCAGCCTCTTGCCACCAGAGGCGGCCACGCTGCTGCATCTCGTCAGGGAGAACCTGAGGCTGCTCGCCGACCTGTCGGGGCGATATGAGGTCAGCGGACTCACGGCCACTGCGGACCGATACTCGATCCGCAGTCCCGGCGACGTAGCTGTGTACCTGGGTCAAGAGCTTTCTGACCTGGCCCAGGAGCAGCTCCGTGTGGTGCTACTCGACAGTGGAAACGGGGTCCTGGGGACCTCACTGGTCTACCAGGGCGGGCTGAACTCGACGGTCATTCGCCTGGGCGACTGCTTTCGGGAAGCGGTTGCACGCGGTGCGGCGGCAGTAGTCCTGGTGCACAACCATCCGAGCGGCGACCCGACGCCCTCGCCGGAGGACATCCGACTGACCGCCGAGGCGGCTCGAGCCGGCGATCTGCTCGGCGTCGATCTTCTCGACCACGTCGTGATCGGCCGATCGGAACACGTGAGCCTCCGCGATCGAGGGTTGTACGACCCCGCTGCGCGGTCAGACGGTTGAGCGGACCGGCGGGTCGGTGTGTCACGACCCGCCAGTCCACACCACCAGGACGGAGGTGGCCGATGCTTGACATCGCTAGTGCGACCGAAGTCGAGCGAGCGGAAGCTTCCAGCGAGGGCATCGCAGCCCGAGCCGAACGTGCGGCCGGACGAACCGGCGTCGAGACTGCCGAGATCGAGCGGCTGCCGTTCGACCTCTCCGCGCTCGAGGATGAGGGCGTCTTCATCAACGTCGATGCCCGCGGTTTCGGCCTACTCGACCGGCGACTGGAGTGGCACGCACTCGGCGTGAGCCTTCCTCGCGGTACCGACCTCGCGTTCCGACCACCTCGCTGTGGGCTACTTCCAGACCGCTACCGGCTTCCCCTGCTGCGTCCAGCGGCTCGGGCGCATGCCGCCCTTCACAAGTACTCCTACCGATTCACGCTGACCGAGACGCTGTTCGAGACGCCCGCATACCGATGGGTGCCCTGGTCGGCCTTTGAGGTGTTCGAGCGCGACTTCCGGGCCGCGCAGGATTCCCTCGAAGCCGCCAGATCAACCGTACTCGATCAATATGAAGCGATCCGCGAGGAGGTCATCGAGACGATCCTCCGGTTGGCCGACGACTCAGCCCGCCGTCTGATCGCGACCGGCCACCTTGTCCCCGAAGGGTATCGGGACGTCATCGCGCGAGGCATCGATGCCGCTGTACCGACCCCCGACGACCTGTGCGACAAGCTGACGCTGCGCTACCGCGTCGGCGTCGTGCTGCTCGGCAGCGAAATGGTGGCCGAGCAACGGCGAACCCGGGAGGAGCGCAGTCGAGTCGAGGCGCTCGAAGCGACCGTCCGCCTCGAGCACCAGCAGCAACGGGCGCGAGAGCGCCTGGTCCAGGAGGAGCTGTGGGCTGAGGAGGAGCGAATCCGGCGCCGTCTCCAGGCGGAGGAAGAGGAGCGACGGCGGGAGGCCGAAGTCAAGGAGCGCCTGCGTGGCCTGAAGCTGGAAGCCGCGAAGGAGCGTTTGCAGGAAACATTGAGTCCGATCGAAGAGGGAGCCCAGCAGCTTCACGCCGCGGTCTTCGAGGCAGCCACTGCCATCCGGGCTTCACTTCGCAAGCATGGGACGCTGCCCGGCGGATCGGCGCGACGAGCGCGAGATCTCACGCGCTGGTTCCGACTGATGAACTGGCAGTCTGACCAGCAGTTGGAGTCGCTGCTGGAGGAGCTGGAAAGTCTGGCCGTCCGGCCCTCCGGCAAGCGGAAGCGCGATCCCGGCCCGATCGATCAGGTCCTCAGCGACATCGTCGAGCTCTGCTACGCCGATGCCCGTGCGCTGGCCGAGCCCCACCGAATGGGCGCACTCGAACTGTAGCGCCGTGAAGTCATGACGGCAGGACCGCCCTTCTTGCGGTAGTCCTGCCGTCACCGTTCATTGGAGGTGTACTGCATGCTCGATGCCCCATCCGTCGAGGCACTCGTCCGCGAGCTCGACGTCTTGATTCGCGCCCGCTACCCGCTGATCGCTGTCAGTACCTTTGAGGAGCAGCGTTTCCGTCGCCTGATGGCTGCGGTTGGCCACCTCGAGCGCCATGCGCCCAAGGGCCTCTACGCCTGGAGTCGGACCAGCGGGCTGCGCCAACTCGCCGGCCCAGGGCTCGGTGCCAGTGAGCGGGTGTTCCCGAGCACCGAAGACCCCCTCTCGATCCTGGAGCACATCGCCGATGCCGAGCGCGGCCTGTACGTCCTCTGCGACTTCGGACCATACCTGGCGCCGTTCGGCCAGGAGGAGCCGCTGCTGGTTCGACGCCTCCGTGAGTTGGCCTGGACGATCAAATCACGTCCCGTGACGGTGCTCTTCGTCGGGCCGAGCTTCCCGGAGATACCGGCCCTCGAGAAGGAAGTCAAGAGCATCGATCTGCCACTGCCCGACGAGACCGAAGTCGATCGTGTCCTCCACTTGCACCTCGACCGGCTTCGGGAGAACCCCGATGTCAAGCTGAACGTGGACGGGCGAACCCACGAGCAGTTGGGCCAGGCCCTCCTTGGGCTGACCGAAACCGAAATCGAGAATGCCCTGGCCAAGGCGACCATCACCTTCCGAGGGGTCGGTCCGGAGGCGTTGCCGCTGATCCTGGACGAGAAGCGGAGCGTCATCCGGCAGGGAGGTGCGCTCTCCTACAGCCATCCGGAATCGGCCGACCATCTCGGAGGCTACACAAACCTGCGCGGCCTGCTCCAGGAAGCGGCCGTCACGTTCACGCCGGCGGCGCGTGCCTTCGGCGTTGAGCCGATGAAGGGCGTTTTGCTCGTGGGCCTACCCGGAACGGGGAAGGACCTGGTGAAACGCATCGCGGCCTCAATCCTCGGCCGGCCCCTGCTCGACCTCGACTTCGGCGCCGTCATGGGCGAGGGGGGAGGCGTCATTGGCTCGGCGGCGATGAGCATCAAGCGGGCACTGGCGATTGCCACGACACTCAAGGGAATCCTTGGGATCTCCGAGTTCGAGAAGGCAGTCGGCGGACTCCAATCATCGAATCGGAGCGACGGTGGCGAGACGGCCCGGACGATCGCACACCTTCTCAACTGGATGCAAGAGCAGCAGGAGGTGTTCGTCGTCGGCACGGCGAACGACGTCCGGCAGCTCGCCCCCGAACAGATCAGGCAAGGTAGATTCGGGCAGGTCG
>JADLFM010000015.1 GCA_020845495.1 Chloroflexota bacterium | reverse complement strand
TGTTGGCTCCCACGTAGTTCCGCGAACCACCAGGTGCGTGTTCCCTGAGTGAGCCACCGGCCTGTCCTGTCGGATGGTGAATCAGAGCGAGAGCCGATCGTGTTAGAACCCGCCCTCCACGTGTAGGAGGGAGGGGGTGGACCCACCGCGGTGGCCGCCGCGTGGGTCCTGGCCGGTGCAACTGCGCCTACGAGGGCACACCAGCGCCGCCTATGTTGCGGTGGAGGGCTGGCGCGAGGCAAGTCTGGCGAGCTGCCCCGAGCACGGGCGTGGGCGGTGTGACTTCACGCGCCACGGGACGTACGGCAGGGTGCGGCCAGCAGGGACACGGGTAGCCCGCTACTACTGCCGGACGGGCAGGCGAACCTACAGCCTGCTGCCCGACTTTCTCTCGAGTCACCTGAGCGGCGAGCTGGACGAGGTCGAGGCGGCGGTGATCGCGGTGGAGTCGGCGCCGAGCGCGAGCGCGGCGCTCGCGGGACTGCGGCCTGAAGTGGAACTGCCGGGTGTGACGCGCTGGGTCGGCCGTCGGCGGGCAAGGGTCGCGGCGGCACTCTTGACCCTGGTTACGCTGATGCCCGAGGCACTCGGCCCCAGGCCGACGGTGCTGGCGCTGCGCGTGCGGCTCGGGACGGAGCGCGCGCTGGTCAAGCTACGCGAACTGGGCGAAGTCCACCTGCAGAAGCTGCCGACGCCTCTCGGATTCGCACCTCCGGGGCGCGGCGTGCGCTCCCGAGGGAGCGCACGCCAACACGATCTGGGGGCTGTACCCGAGGATGAGCTGCCGCACGCTCCGCAGCGGTCCGATTGAGGACCGAGGAGGAGCCTTGAGAGATCCCAGAGAACCGATCGCGAGCGTCGAGGACGAGATCGCGCTGTTTCGCTACGGCCTGATCGCCGACCTGTTGCACTTGAAGCCGGAGGAGCGCCTGCTGTCCGCCAAACTGCGTGAGCGCGCCGAACGCGAGTACAGCATCCCAGGCCGCAAGAGCCGCCGTCTGGCCGTGGAGACGCTGCGCGACTGGCTACAGGCCTACCGCCGCGGTGGCTTCGAAGCCTTGCGGCCCAAGCCGCGCTCCGACCGCGGCACGCTGCGTCGTGTGGAGCAGGCCACCGCCGATCTGCTCTGCAGCATCAAGGAGCAGCAGCCCGACCTGACCGTCGCGATGGTCATCGAGAAGGCCCGCGCCCAGGGCCTCGCCAGCGATACGCCGTTGGCCGTCTCCACCGTGCACCGTTTGCTGTCGCGACACGGCCTGATGCAGCGCAAGCCCGAGCGCGGCACCCCCAACGACCGACGACGCTTCTCCTTCGAGCACCCCAACCAGCTCTGGATGAGCGACGTCATGCACGGTCCGGCCGTGGTCACCGATGGCCGCCGCAAGCACAAGACCTACCTGGTCGCCTTTGTCGACGACGCCACCCGGGTCGTGCCCTTCGCCGCCTTCTCGCTCTCCGAGAACGTCGCCGCCTTCCTGCCGGTCTTCGAGCAGGCCATCCGCCGGCGCGGCATCCCCGAACGGCTCTACGTCGACAATGGCTCGGCCTACCGCTCGCACCACCTGGCGCTCGTGTGCGCCAAGCTGGGCGTGACCCTGATCCACGCGCGCCCCTACCAGCCCCAGGGCAAGGGCAAGATGGAACGCTGGTTTCGAACCGTGCGCATGCAGCTGCTGCCCAGGCTCGCTCCGGCCGATCTGAGCAGCCTCAGCGCCCTGAACCGCCGGCTCTGGGCCTGGATCGAAGGCGAGTACCACCAGACCCCGCACCGCGGCCTCGACGACCAGACCCCCTTCGACCGCTGGGCCAGCACGCTCGAGGGCCTGCACTTGCCCGGGCCCGAACTGGCCGACATGTTTCTCTTCGAGCACAAGCGCCGCGTCCAGAAAGACCGCACCGTCAGCCTGCTCGGCGTGGTCTACGAGGTCGACGCCTCGCTGGTGGGCGAGACCGTCACTCTGCGTTACGACCCGGGGCGGCCCGGTAGCCCGATCCAGGTCGTCTGCAAGAACCTCAGCTTCACAGGCGTCAGGCCCGTCGACGCCTACGCCAACTGCTTCGTCCGCCGCGACCACGGCTCCAAGCTGCTCGAGCCCAACACCCCGCCCGACACCCCACGCCCAGGCTTGCGGCTGCGCGAGCTGAAGGACCAGTGACCGTGTACCGCTCCCACTTCGGACTCACCAGGCACCCTTTCGGCAACGAGATCGAGGCCGACGCCCTCTTCCCCTCCGCCAGCAGCCGCGAACTCGAGGTCCGACTCCAGCACCTGCTCGAACTCCGTGGCATCGGCCTCGTCACCGGCGACAGCGGCAGCGGAAAGACCAGCTCTGCACGAAAGGTGCTGCTGGCCCTGCACTCCGGCCTCTTCCGCGTCGTCTACGTCTCGCTCTCCACAGGCAACGTCATGGACCTGTACAAGACCATCTCCTGGGAGATGGGCCTCAGCGTCGAACGCAGCCGCGCCGCGCTCTACCGCCAGATCCGCTCCGAGGTCTCTCGCCTGGCTCTCGAATCGCGCTGCCGGCCTATCCTGGTCGTCGACGAAGCGCACCACCTGCGCCCAGATCTCCTCGAGGACCTGCGCCTGCTCACCAACTACAACATGGACGCCGAGAACAGGCTCTGCCTGCTGCTCCTCGGCCAGCCTGAACTGCGACGACGACTCGGCATGGCCGTGCACGAAGCCCTGGCTCAGCGCATCGTCGTCCGTCACCACATGGGTCCACTCGGACGCGACGAGCTCGAACCCTACCTCGTGCACCGCCTGCGCCTCGCAGGCACCGAGCTGCCGCTCTTCGAGCCCGCAGCTCAGGAGGCTCTCTTCCAGGCCACCTCCGGGCTACCCAGGAAGGTCAACCTACTCGCCCACCACGCGCTCATGGCCGCCGCCATCGCGCGCGCCAAGGCCGTCTCCCACGATCACGTCGAGGCCGCTCTCGCCGAGGTCGCCTGACTCACACACGCGGCGGCGCCGCACAACCTCGGCGTCGCCGCGCTCTTCCACCAACACCGCCCAGTCCGGGATTCCGCCCTCCTTCTCTCGCGCTCGCTCACCCAGACGCCTCAATCCGGGATTCGCCCCGCACCGCCTCGTGCCAGAGCGTGAGAATCGATCAACGGATTAGCGCGGGAGCCAACAC
>JADLFM010000014.1 GCA_020845495.1 Chloroflexota bacterium | reverse complement strand
GGCATCAACATCGAGGCGGCGTATCACGCCGCCCTGCGGCGCTACCTGGCGCTGATCGGGATCGAGAGCGGCGACGCGTCCGAGGCGGACCTGTGGCACGTCCTGGGTGGCGGCAGGTGGCTCGCCTGGTTCGGCGAACGCGAGGTCGAGCGGGCCGTCGAGGCCACCGGCCGGACCGGCGGCAGCGACAGCGGTCATCACGGCTGGCGGGCGGCCGAGCATCGGCTGCTGTCCGGCGGCCGGCCCGTCGCGAACCCCGACCTTGCCGCCGCCGTCGGGCAGGCGTTTGCGAGCCTCGCCGGCTCGGCGGCCTGGCTGACCGAGGAGCTGGGCGTCAACCCCGAGGCCGCCGGCGAGTTCGTGGACTTCGCCGCGTTCGTGAGGACATGGCGCGTCCGGCACCGGATGGCGCTGCTGATCTACGAGCAGCGCCTGTTCGAAACGGACGATCCGGCCCTGCAGCGCGCCTATTACGCCGGGATCGTGGGGCACCTCACCGGCGTGGCGCTGGCCGAGGCCGGTTACCTGGCTGCCATCCGGCAACCCGGTACAGCGGCGAGCGAGTTGCGCCAGGCGATGGCGGGCGCCATGCTGGTGGAAACCCTCGAGCGGGCTCATGGAGCCGCTTGGTGGCGGGAGCCCGGATCGGCGGAGATCATCGGTGAGGTGGAGGCCGCCGGCGACCTGCGGGAAGCAGTTGCGCGTCTCGGGTATGATGATGCCGATTGGAAGCCCGTGCTGCGCCAGATCCAGGCGCGGCTCATCGGTGAGATGAGCGGATACGGCGGGCCCAACATCACCACTCGAGCCGGGACGCGCAAGGTCTGATTCCAACCGGACCGCCGGCGAGCCCCGGATCCATCTCCGATCGGTAGTCAAGGTGCCACCCGAGGTCTCCGATCGGCCCCATGTCTCGTTCCGGCCGCCGGACGAACGAACCGCGAACCCACCTACAGCGAGGTCAGACCCTCCCAGATGAACGACGAAGCGCGCCCACAGCAGCAGCAGCGTCGCCGATCGCGTCGCCGTCCCGATAACGCTCCGCGCCGCCAGAACCAGCGAGGTGGATTCACGCCGCGCCGCCGCAACGACTACGCGTCGGGGCAGTATTCATCGATCTACACCGGGCCGTTTCCGACCGATGCGGACGAGGGCCTCAGCCTGGCCGACCTGCAGGCCAAGCCGATCGACGAGCTGCGCGAGCTGGCCGCCGAGCACGAGATTCCCGGTCACGAGGAGATGGAGCACTCGGACCTGATCCTCAAGCTGCTTGACGTCATCCCGCTGGCGCCGAACCAGCCCAGGGAACGCAACGGACAGTCCGGAACGGCGGAGGGCATCCTCGAGATCGTCGACGAGGGCTTCGGCTTCCTGCGCGTCAACGGCGTCATGCCGTCCGCACAGGACATCTACGTCAGTTCGTCGCAGGTCCGTCGCTTCGGGCTGCGCACCGGTGATCGGGTGACCGGCCAGACCCGCCAGCCGAAGGACCAGGAGAAGTACTGGGGCATGCTGCGGGTGGACACCATCAACGGCGTCGAGCCAGAGGTGGCCAGGCGGCGGCCGTACTTCGACGCGCTGGTGCCGGTCTTCCCCGACGAGATGTTCGACCTCGAGACCGACCAGAAGAACCTGACCCAGCGCCTGATCAACCTGATCAGCCCGATCGGCAAGGGCCAGCGCGGCCTGATCCTGTCGCCGGCCAAGGCCGGCAAGACCACCGTCCTCAAGCACATCGCCGCGGGCATCACCGAGAACACCCCCGAGGCGCACCTCATGGTCGCCCTGATCGGCGAGCGGCCCGAGGAAGTGACCGACATGGAGCGCTCGGTCAAGGGCGAGATCTACTCGTCCACCTTCGACGAGCCGACCGAGAACCACACCCGCGTGGCCGAGATGTGCCTGGAGATCGCCAAGCGCCAGGTCGAGATGGGACGCGACGTCGTCATCCTGCTCGACTCGATCACGCGGCTGGCGCGAGCCTACAACCTCGCCCTGCCGGCATCGGGCAAGACGTTGTCCGGTGGCGTGGACCCGGTCGCGCTGTATCCGCCCAAGCGATTCTTCGGGGCCGCGCGCAACATCGAGGGCGGGGGATCGCTGACGATCATCGCCACCTGCCTGGTGGACACCGGCAGCCGCATGGACGACGTGATCTACGAGGAGTTCAAGGGCACCGGCAACATGGAGTTGGCGCTCGACCGCAAGCTCAGCGAGAAGCGCATCTTCCCTGCCATCGACGTCCTGCGCTCGGGCACCCGCCGCGAGGAACTGCTGCTCGACGAGAACGAGCTGCGCATGGTGTGGACCATGCGGCGCATGCTGAGCGCATTGGGCCCCAACGAGGGGATCGAGTTGCTCATGCAGCGCCTGGGCAAGACCAAGGACAACGCCGAGTTCCTGGTGTCGCTGTCGAAGAGCGTGGAGGCCTCCGAGCGAGCCTGATCCGATCGCGCGTCCCGTTGCCGACGATGTCGTTCGCATGTCGCACGGCCGCGAGCCTGGCGCTGGCCGTGCTCATCGGGGCCGGATGCGGTGGGCCGCCGGCCAGCGCGCCGCCGTCGGACACCCTGCCGCCTTCGCCATCGGCGACGGCAGCGCCGAGCCCCACAGTCGCGCAAACGGCCGAAACCGTGACGCCCGCGCCGGGATCGGACAGCGTGGTGTACGCACCGAACCCGGCGGCGATCGTGGTCGTCATCGACCCCGGGCATGGTGGCTGCCTGGACTGGGGCGTCCCCGATCCGTCCGAGCGCGGCGCCG
>JADLFM010000013.1 GCA_020845495.1 Chloroflexota bacterium | reverse complement strand
GCCGGACGCCATGGACAGCGGCGGATACTGGCACCATCAGCGCCGGCACGCACCGGCCCCCGCAGCCTCCGATGTCGCGTTCCAGGATCGACTGCTCGACCATCTGACCCGACTGACCGGGGTGCGACTGTTCTGATGTTCCGTGCCACGATTGCCGGCTGCGCAACATCTGAACGCTCAGCGAAATTCGGCCGAAATCCGTCT
This sequence comes from Chloroflexota bacterium, assembly GCA_020845495.1. The sequence continues at coordinate 5,890 of JADLFM010000013.1, read as the reverse complement.
CTTTAGCCTCTTTCGTCAGCTCGCTCTCCTGCGTCCTTCTAGTAGATCCTCTCGCGTCTTGGAGGACACGGTGAGCGAAGACCACGGCAATCCGCACCACATCACGGTCACCATCCGCACCCCGGCTGGGAATAGCCACACCTTCGAAGTCAAGCCGCACGATCGAGTCGATAAGACGGTTCGCACGGCGGTCGAGTACTTCGTCGAGCACGGGCAGCTCGCCCAGGGGCAATACGGTCTGGCGCTCGTCCGTGACGGCCAGGCCACCGAGATGGTTGACAGCGGCCGTCTCGAAGACTATGGCATCAAGGCGGGCGACACCCTGCACCTGATCACCAAGGACCCGCAGGTGGACGGCTGATGCTCCATCCGCGAGTTCTCGATGATCTGCTCGATGACGAACTGGCGGTCGCCGTTGACCGCCATGCTGGTCGCTATATCAGCCTGACCCGCCGAGGGCACGAAATCCATTGTGACTTCGAGAGCCCTGGCGGTCAGACTTACCGTCTGTGCCTGGACGGGGGCGGCTTTGACGCCGAGCCGTTCAAGGTCAGCTTCACCGACCTAAACGGGCGCCCTCTCGAGGGTGCAGCTTGGCCTCCTGGGCTGCTGCATAGCCAGCACCCGATTCTCGGCCGACCCTGGGTGTGTGTCCGGGGCGCGTACGAGTACCACACCTGGCCAGGGCACGAGACCGATAGCTGGGATCGGTACCGACACCGGATCCGACTCGCCGATCTGCTGGACCATCTTCTTCGGAGGTGCGGCCGATGATGCGCCTTATCTTGGCTGCCCAGATGCTCGAGGAGGCACGTCGGTTCTTCGAAGATCGTGGTACCGAGGGTCTCGAGGGGACGGCTTTGATCGCTCGGCGCGCTGATGGCGTTGCTGATCGGCTCGTCATCCCGCAACAGGTCGCCGACCGGGTCGGTGGCTGCTGGGTCGAGGTGCCGCTCGCCGGTAAGCTCCAACTCGCGGCTGCGCTCGGCATTGACGAGCAGTACGTCGCTCGGATCCACAGCCACCCCGGGGACGCGTTCCATTCACCGGCTGATGATCGCAACCCGGCCTTGACGTTCGAGGGTGCGCTCAGCATCGTCGCGCCCTACTTTGGACTCGGCCTGCGCCGTGGCCTCGACGCCTGCGCGGTCTATCGCCGCCAGGGCGGCTCCTGGGTGGAGCTGCCAGCGGGCCCAGGTCGAGATTCCTGGGTGAGCGTGCTATGACCGACCCCCGACTTGCCTTTGGCCAAGGGATCGCCCCCACTGCTGGCGATCGGATCCTCGAGGCACTCGATTCTGTACGGCCCGTCATCCACCTCAGTCGCGATCTTCCGCCCACAGCTACCGCTGCGGCCGTTGCTCTCTACAGCATCGTTGGTCGGATGCTCCCGCACGTCGTGATCGAAGGCGAGGCCGAGCTCGGTCCCAATCCATGGGGCATGCGGACAGCAGGCGAAGCCGTGGCGGCCTTAGCCGCAACCCGCCCAAGCGCCACGCGCTCGCCGAGTTACGACATGCCGTTGGGCGTGGGCGGCGCCAGCCCAGACGATGCACTGGCTATCGGCGGTGGGCCGTGGGCCGCGCACCTCGGGCGAGGCCCACTCTCGATCGATCCAACTGGGCCGGGCCTTGGTCTTCAGGCGGCCGCCGCGCTCCTGGCGGCGGAGGTCGCTAAGCGGATCCTGGGTCCACTGGGATTCGCCAATCGGCCGCTCGACGGCGACTTCACCTGGAACGTGCTGGACTTCCAGAATCGCCCTGCGCCTCTGGTTGCTGCTGCGCCGACTCACACCCCCGCTGTCGCCCTGCTCGGCGTCGGCTCAGTCGGGTCCAGTGTGGCCGGAGTCCTGGCCACTATGCCGCAGATCGTCGGCCACGTGGACATCATTGACGGCGACACATTCGACCCAATCAGGAATACGTTCCGATACCCATCGTCCAGCGGTGGCGAGTCGGGACCGAAGGTTGACTGGATCAGCTCGCTTTTCAGCAAGGTCGGTGTGGCGACAACCCCGACCTTTGGTTCGGTAGCCGATTGGGTAGTTGGACGCGACAACGCCGGTTTCGACGGCCTGGCGATCTCATCGGTCGACGGTATCAGTGGCCGCTTCGAGGTGGCCGACGTCCTGGCTCGAACGACCATCTCTATCGGGGTCGATCGACTCGCGCTCCACGCTCAGCGCGAGGTGCTCGGTGATGGCAATGCATGTCCCTACTGCGACTTTCTCGACGTGACGCCACCGTTGAGCCAGGCCCAGACGTGGGCGCAACTGTCCGGGCTCTCAGTCGAGCGGGTCATCGCGCTGATCGTCCACGAAGAACGGTTGCGGCATGATGATGTAACCGCTGCCGTAGCAGCTGGCCGACTCCTCCCTGAGCGGGCAGAGGCACTAGTTGGCCGGCGCCTCATTGACTTGATCGGTCGCGCCTATGCCGAAGCAACCGTTCCGGTCGAGGCAGGCTCGCCGATCGCTGTCTCCGCCCCATTTGTCTCGTGGATGGGCGGCGTCCTTGGAGCGGCCGAAGTCGCAAAGGCCGCCTATGGCCTCCCGCTCGTTGACCGTCGTGTCGATCTTGATCTGTCCGGGCTCCCGAGCGGGTTCACGCTCAAACGGACGGCTGACACGAGCGGCCGATGCGCCTGTGCGTCGCCGGTGCGACGACGATGGATGCACATGATGTATCAATAGGCGCGATGGAAGAGGATGGAGATTCAAGCTTGCTCACCCCACAGTCGCAGGTCGTCGACCTAGCTAGCATCTACGTACACCACCGCGATGCGATGTTCCGCGCTGCCACCAGCATTCTCGGAAGCCAGGAACGGTCGGTGCGCGGCGTGTCCGCGCAGGACGTGGTGCAGCAGGTCATGCGGCGGCTTCAAGCGAACGGGTTGCCGGCTGATGTCCAGGATCTCCGTCGATACCTCCTCACCGCCGTCAGGAACCAGGCGCGCGATGCAATTCGGCGCGCCACCCGGGAAACAACGGACGAGCACGGTCCGGTTCGGACCCGACATGAGGAGCCCCTGTCAGACATTGTCACAGATCGCCTAGTCGATCCGAGCCACAACGCCGATGTTGAGGCGGTTGTGCTAGAGCACCTGGACGAAGAGCGGATTAGGGGCCACCTTCACCTTTTGACAGACAACCAGCGGCGTGCGATCGTAGGGCGAGTATTCGAAAGTCACTCGCCAAGCGAGGTTGCTGCCGATCTGAACGTCTCCCCGCAGCGGATATCGCAGTTGGTGCGTGCAGGCGCAACCCGACTCCTCCGCGCGATGGGGGAACTAGAAGATAACCATGACAGACCAACCTAATGATCGGGTCGACGATGCCGTCGACCAGTTCCTTCGCTATCTGGAGGACGGAATGACAAGGCCGTCCTTAGCTGGCCTCACGGCCGTGGAGCAGCGTGAAGCTGAGAAGATTTTCCGCCTGCTTGAAGCATGTTGGGGCGCCAATGTCCCAGTAGCTCCTCCCCTGGAGGAGGATCCGATTGCTATCGAATTGGGACTGGTTCCAGTCCAACCGCCGACCGTCACGATAGATGGGCGTATCGCGAAGCGCCTCCGCCTCCAACGAAACCTGCAACTGCAACATGTAGCCGACACCCTAAGCCAGGGCGGTCACGCTATCGCCTTGCAGTGGCTGCTCCGAATGGAGCAGACCTCCTCAATGGAGGTGGATCGAGGGTTTGCGGCAGAACTCGCGCGTATCCTTGGTGCTCCCATAGGTCGGATTCTGGCCGATAGCCCACCTTCGGATCATTGCGGCCTAGCAGCCTACTTTCGCACGGGACGGTTCGCCGAGCAGATCGCCAGATGGGCCCGTTCCCGCAATCTCGAGGTGGCAGCCATGAAACTCCAAGTCGAGCGGGCCTTGACGATGGCCCCAGCCCGGAGCCGTGGACGGCCGAGTGATGACGACTGTGCTCGTCTTGTTGATGCCTACCTTCGGTCGCTGGTGCCGTGACCGCCGATACATGGGCCAAGCAGCTTATCGACGCGCTCCCTGCCGAGATCACGGCAGGGCTGCGCGCCGAGCCGCACGCCGTCCTGGAAGGCCATTTCAAACTCAAGCTCAATCCTGTCGCCTCCCCACCCCAACGTGGGCATCGAGGCTGGTGCGACGGCTTCTCGATCCTTGAAGACCAGACGATTTTCTACGTGACGACACGTGGGCGACGGGAGAACTTCACCCTCCTGCACGAACTGGGGCACTTCCTCACCGATGAGTCACTCGCCTTCATCAATTGGGTGGCGGACCTTACAAATACAGACGAAGTAATCGAAATGACCTGCGATCGGATCGCTGCTCGGCTGCTCCTACCAGGCGCATTTGTCGAGCAGACAATGGCAGGGGCCGTGTCGGCCAGCGGCCTCCTGCGCCTTTATAGGGAATCGGCGGCTTCACGCCACGCGTGCGCGATCGCCGCGTCTGAAAGGCTAGGCTGCCCGGGCTTCATCGCCATCATCGAACGCGCATCGGGGCTGGTCTCCTCGGCCGCCCGCGTTGCTGATACTCGACCAGCCGCCTGGCGAGATGACCTACTACCGGCCGGACATCCTCTCTGGCAAATCGATCCAAGTAAGCCTATGAGCAGGCGCGCGTCGTGGCCTCACTCGGATGGCACGCCGTCCGAGTACTGGCTTGACGCAGTCGCCGATGAGCGCTACATCTACGCGATCTTCGCGGCTGTTGATCTCTGGGCCATCGATCGCTTCCACGGGACAGATGTGGTTGAGGGGCGGGTATCTACTTACGAGGCGACTGTGCATTGTCGCTGCGGTTTCAACGGCAAGACGCGCCGTTATCCGTGTCCAGATTGCCGCAGGCCGTACTGTCCAAGCTGTGACAAGTGTGAATGTGTTCGCCGAGCATACGATTCAAAGGTCTGCCCGGGATGCCACCTCAGCCTGCATCGCTCGCAAATGAAGCAAGGAGCATGTGCGGAATGCATCAAGCGGGGCAAGGTGAAGATCTGAGGGCCACATCGTCTTGTCATATCTGGGAGTGTCCGGTAAATCGGCTAGCCGGAGCATGAGGCCGGCGATGCTGAGCATGGCACTGTGGCGATGATTAGTCCTGCTGCCTGCCGGTACCTGTTGCTCAGAACGCGCGGCGTGGGGATGGTGCGGCGAAACGAGTCATTGCCGCTTCGTTTGCTGAGCGCCATTTGGACTTGCGATGGGCAACAAAAAAGGACGGCTCATGCAGAGCGGCGTTGGTCGCCAGCCCTGCATGAGCCACGAGCGTCCGAGATGGGCGGATCTAGACGCCGAAGAGTTTGAGCTGCTCGGCTGGGATGGTTCGCTTGCGGGAGCGGGGTTTCCGAACCAGCCCGGCAAGCTCCTCGAACGAAATCTGTTGGGTGGTCGAACTCTGAGCGAACTCATTGATCGATTCGCCAGACGACGACGGCGCGCTGTACACGGGAATCGCTGGCTCCGGGCTGGTTCCATCTTCGGGACCGAAGATCGGTACGAGATCCTGCTCCTCCCAGTTGTCATGAGAGAGGTAGCGGGCGCTCTCGGCGTCGGCCTCGGATCGCCGGGCGAAGAGCGCTTCCAGCGAGCCTGCCGTTCCCTCGCTCTGGTCGGCCAGCCGCCGAGCAAGAGTCAGCATCAGATCCTGGTCGTTGCCTGCCAGCGCAGCGAGCCCATCTTCCGGCAGTTCGCCCTCGATCATCAGCGATGACCGCATCTTCGAGGACGCCAGGGACAATGCTTCGGCCTGAAGCGTCCCGCCGTAGACCAGGTGACTGACCTCGACGGCCTGACGTTGGCCGATCCGCCACGAACGACGGCTGGCCTGGCGCATGACGTAGACGCTGTACTCGGTCTCGAACCAGCAGATCGACGGCCAGTCGATGAGGTCGAGTCCGGTCTG
>JADLFM010000012.1 GCA_020845495.1 Chloroflexota bacterium | reverse complement strand
CGGGACTGCCGGCGATGAGGTGGCATGATCTGCGCAGTTCGACCGCGACGATGCTCATCGAGACGGGCACGGACCTCGAGACGGTCCGGCGGATCCTCGGCCATCGCGACATCGCGACGACCCTGCGTTACATCGGCAAGACACCGGACGCGCTGCGTGGCGCGGCCGAGCGGATCGAGGAGGCGATGGGGTGAGCGACTGGTACATACTCGGACCCGACCATGAGCCGGTCGCGTCGACCGTCGAAGAATGGTCCGCCTGGCTTGGTCAAGGCTTCCCCATGACAAAGCGTGTCGCCAATGACAACATCGGCGACACGACCGTGTCGACGGTGTTCCTCGGTGTGGACCACAACTGGGGTGACGGCCCGCCCATCCTGTTCGAGACGATGGTGTTCGGTGGTGACCACGATGAATGGCAGTGGCGCTACCACACTTGGGACGAGGCGGCACAGGGCCATGCTGCAGTCGTCGCTGCCGTCAAGGGCGAGGGGCTGTGGCCCGACGGGAGGTGATGGGATGAACGTCCCGCCCAAGGGTACCTACGCTCGAGCATACCTGGAGTTGGCCGTAGTGGTTCGGCGTGCGAGTCATGCCCTGGAGACCGCGCTGCCGGGAGGTTCGCAGGTGCCCTACGCCGAGGCGGGCCGCATCATCTATCGATGGATGGCGCGGATGGGCATCGGTATCGCGGTCATCACCGGCGTGGTCGCGCTGGTGGTGCATCTGACTCGATAGGCGGGAGGTGATGGGGTAGTGGGAGTGATCGAGCGGGCGTTGGAGATCCATTACTCGACCTTTCCGCGAGCCCTGCCGGTGATGCGCTGGCACGATCTCCGGGCGAGCACCATCACCGTCCTGCTGGACCAGGGCGTGGACCTGCTGACGATCCAGCGCATCGTCGGGCACCGCGACCTCGCGACCACCCGGCGCTACGTCGGCAAGACGCCGACCGCGATGGCGGCGGCGGCGGACAAGCTCGGGGAGGCGATGGGCCGGTAGTACCGAAGTTTCTTTACGCTAGGGTATTGACAAGTAGCGTACGCTAGCGTAATATTCTCTCAACGGAAACGCAGACACCGAAGGGAGAACCAGAGATGACGCAGAAGATCCGCCTCCAGGTCCGAGGATGTACCGCTGAGCAGTACGCTGAGGTCGCGAAGCGCGTCTTCTTCAACAACAACGGCATCGAGGGTCGAGTCGTCCGCGTCACGAAGACCGCCAAGGGCGCGACCGTCACGGTGGAGGCGTGATGAGCGATGACGAGACGCTCCGCGACTGGTGGGACGGCCTGCGTGAGATCGAACAGTTCGCGGCCTATGTCGCGGAGCGCGCCGCCCATGCGAGAACGGCTCTCGGGGCGGCATTGGATCGAGACGCTCTCGATGACGTGGTGGCCGCGGCGACCGATATGGTCGAGTCGCTAGACGACCCATTGAGTGCCACGTACTCGCGATCCATCGCCCATGATGCCCTGCGGGCAGCCGTGAAGGCTTCGACTAAGCGCGTTTCGACTAAAGAAGACCGCGCGTTCGGTCTCACGATGGATGAACTGCGCGTCGCCGTGGCGATCGCCGATCAGTACCAACCACAGTGGCGACGTTCTTTACAGAAACGGCCTTCTCCACCCGGAGAGTAAAGAATGACTCTCATCGAAGCCGCCGCCCGCCTGGGCGTCACCCCCGACAACCTCCGAGGCGCGATCAAGCGCGGCACCCTCCAAGCCGTGAAGCACGGCCGCGACTGGTGGGTAGAGCCGGCCGAGGTCGAGCGGTATGGACGGGAGAACCGGAGGACGTTCAGCCCGTCGCGCGCCGATGCACTCGGGGTCGGACGTTCTGAGCACACCGGGCTGCCGCCCATCAAGGTCTGCGATGGGTGCGGCCACCCGGCTCCCGCACACGCGGAGATTACCAACGACGGGTGCTTCATCGACGATTGCCTGTGTGAGTTGACCGAGTCGGCGGCCGGGAATATCCGCACCGTCAAGGCGCCGTTCGAGGACCTGGAGGACGAGAATGCGGATCTTCGCATGGCGCTCGCTGCCGCTAGTGCCGAGATCGGCCGACTCCGAAGTGCCATTGAGACGTTCATTCTGTGGTGGGACGAGCCGCCCTACGTCCTAGACGACGATGACGGGTTGAGGGGCGAAGTTGATGCTCTGCGGGAGGTCATCAAGTGAACCCCTGGCTCACAGAGGAGGACGTGCCCGTGACGTGTCGATGTTCGGCGCCCGGGTGTGTGTGTGAGCGCGTCGATCCTGAGCTGAACTGGTCGACAAGCTCGCTACTCGTTTGTCAAGAGTGCTGTCTGGAGCGACACCGTTACGCCCGGCATAAGCACGTCTACCGATGTGATTGCGGGAGGGTTGCGCCATGAGCCGCCTGTTTGAGCACAACGCCGATCCCGAGTCGCACGTTCCGGGCCGGCCGGTGGTGGTGGTTGAGGAAGGCTTTGACGGCATCCGAGTCAGAGTGACCGTGAACGGCGCCGAGGCGTTCATGCGAGCAACGTGGGGCGGGCGCCGGTTCCAGGTGTCGGTCGACGAAGGCGACGGAGCCGTGGACTGCGAGTGGTCCGTCCGCATGAGCGACAGCCGGCAGCCGGTGATCGCGGGGCCATACGTGCAATCGCCGCAGCGCCAGTACATCCGTCGCTTTCGGGATACGGATGAGCGTTCAGCGACCGGATAGTTGCCAAGATGGTTGCCAAGACCGAGGCTCCACGCACGGACCAGGGGAAGTGGTACCGCATACCGGATTCGAACCGGCCCCCGCACGGATGACCGCCCGAACCTGATTTCGTGCGTGTGAACGTGGCTCACGGTGGGTCATCGTGGTCCATCGTGGCGCGCCGTGGTTGCCATGATG
>JADLFM010000011.1 GCA_020845495.1 Chloroflexota bacterium | reverse complement strand
TGGCCCTGAACAGCGTGTTCCAGGTGCTGGCCTACTCGTTTTACGCCTACGTCTTCCTGGCGGTACTGCCGGTCTGGCTGGGGCTTGGGGCCGGGCAGGTCGTGAACATCGCGTTCTGGGACATCGCTAAGAGCGTCTTGATCTTCCTGGGCATCCCCCTAGCAGCCGGCGCGATCACCCGACTCGTCGGCGTCAAGGCGAGGGGACGCGAGTGGTACGACGGCGTGGCGATGCCGAAGATCGCGCCGACGGCCCTGCTGGCGCTGCTCTTTACCATCGTGGTGATGTTCAGCCTGAAGGGTGATGTGATCCTGGCCCTGCCCGGCGATGTGGCACGGATTGCCATCCCGCTGCTGGTCTACTTCGCCGTGATCTTCGGCGCGGCCTTCTGGTGGGGTCATCGCTCCGGCTTCTCGTACCCGGAGACGGCCACCCTCTCGTTCACGGCGGCCGGCAACAATTTCGAGCTGGCCATCGCCGTTGCCATCGGCACGTTTGGCATTGCCAGCGGCCAGGCGCTGGCGGCGGTGGTCGGCCCGCTGATCGAGGTCCCAGCACTGGTCGGGCTCGTCTACGTGTCGCTCTGGCTCGCGAGGCGCCTGCGGTTCGCCCGCTAGCTCCGGCACCTGCTGGGGAGGATGGAGTTTCCCCGCCCCGTCCAAGGTGACCGGCACCGAAGCCGAACAACTTGCTGTCCACCGTACCGTGCGTGACGCGATTGGACAACGATATAGACGAGGAGCTGATAGCAGCTCGATGATCCTGACCCGACTGCAGCGTGGCGGAACTGACGGAGGCGGACATGCCTGCGGACTGCTTCCATATATATGGCGGGGCAGTGCGACGCGCTGGAGCTCATCATGGGCAAATCTGTCGACATGCCCGGGCTGGAACCGCTCGCGGGTGATCCCATCGCCGAGTCGTTTGCCCGACGCCAGGAGTGCGCCCTCGGCCACATGTCCCAGGCTCTCACCGACCTGCGGCAGATTGGCGTGCCGCTGGCCGCTGTCGACCTGGTCGGAGCCGACACACTCCGCGAGCTTATACACGGCGACAACGCACGACGGTCTGGATCGACCGTCAAATCGGTCGTTCGCTCCGCATTTCCCGGCACCGTCGACGATCTCGTCGATGCGCTCGCCCGTGAGGGTCCCGGCGTCACGCTCGTCACCGGCAAGGGCGGAGTCGGCAAGACGACCATCGCGGTGCGCGTGGCCGCCGGTCTCGCTCGGCGTGGCCTGCCCGTCCACCTCGCTACTACCGATCCCCCGGGGCGCTTGCCCGAACCCGGAGGTGACGGGCTACCGGAAACCGTCGTCGTCAGCCACATCGATCCACAGGCCGAGACCGAGCGCTACGCAGCCCAACACCCGCCGAAATCGGATGCAGATGCCGCCCGGCGCGATCTTGCCGCCGAGGATCTGCGGTCGCCCTGTACGACCGAGGTCGCCGTCTTTGGTGCCTTCAGCCGCCGGTTGAGCCTCGGCCGAACCCAGCACGTCGTTATCGACACCGCTCCCACCGGCCACACGCTGCTGCTGCTCGACGTCACCGGCGCCTTCCATCGTCAGGCGATGCAAGAGGCTGACACCATTCCCGGTCGCATCAGGACGCCGCTCATGCGCCTCCAGGATGCGTCCTACAGTCGCCTGATCCTGGTCGCCCTTGCGGAGACCACCCCCGTCTCCGAGGCTGCGGAGTTACAGGACGATCTTCGACGGTCCGGGATCGAGCCGTTCGGAGGGGTCATGAACGCCAGCCTCGCTGCCACGGACACCGCCGATCCCGTGCGTCGCGATCGCGCTCGGCTTGAGCTGCCGCACATCGCCCGCGTCATCGACACACTCGCCAACCGGGTCTGGCTGGCGCCGTGGGATCCCGTCATCGCCGAGCATGACGCGGCCGTCTCCAGCGCAGCTGCTAGCCTCCGGAAGTGACCCCTACGTTTCCATGCGGATGCCATCCCGGATTCCGTCGATGAACGATCGACCCTCTGGGTGTCGTCGGCCACTTTGGTGTACCAAGCCAGATCGTCGTTTCAGCCCGTTAAGAGAGCCGACGATGCTCTCAGGGACCCCAGTGCAGGTTGGCCATCGCCTGGCGGGAGGCGTCGGCTGGGAGCTCGGGGTGGCTGACGCGGTGAGATTGGAGCCGTACCAGTCAGTCAGGCGTGGCTCGCCTCGCCGAGCAGCTTCTCGACGATGACACAGTCCCACCACTGGCCAACAAGCTTGCCATGCAGCTGGAAGACGCAGACCTCCCGAATCCCAACCTTCCGGAGGAGCACCTGGCGGCCGTTTGACAAAGCTCGAAAGCTAGGGGAGTGGCGAGCCGTACCAGTGCTGAGGGGTACGGGCTGGGTCCTTGCCCGTACCGGCTCATCTCAGGAGCCTCCTGATCGGGCGATCAGCAGCCGCAGTCGCAGGGGCAGCTACCGCACGGGCAAGGGCATGGAATCATCAGCTTCACCTCCTTTCTCGTCGATCATCGGGCAATAGGCGCATTCAGCCACCTGTTGCCCAGGACGGCACTCTTCAAGGTTGTGACGAACGTGCTGCTCTAGCTCCGCTAGCTCGACCTTGAGCGCCTGAAGCTCAGCGATCCGTTGGTCAATGTGGGTCTGCTGGTCGGCGATGCGAGTAAGGAGCTGGTCGCCGAACTCCAGGCAGTCCGATCGGAATGCCTGGTCGACCAGGAGCTTGACGTCGGCCAGCGCCAAGCCCAGGAGACGCGCCCGCCGAGCTAGCCGCAGGCGTCGGACGTCCAGCAGTGAATAGCGCCGATACCCGGCGTCTGAGCGGGCTGGTGGCGCAATCACCCCTTCGGCTTCATAGAAGCGGATCGTCTTGGTTGGCACTCCCGTGAGCCGGGAGACTTCGCCAATTGTCAGCGTGTCGGTCATGGCAAGAGCCTACGCCTTCCAGTTACTGGAAGGTCAAGCCCCGGTTAGGTCAACAGGAGCTTCAGTCCTGCCGCCGTCAGTACCACGGCGAGGAGTCGCAGGAGCACGGTCGTTGGCAACCATCGACTCCCTAGTTCCCCGCCAATGAGGCCACCGACCAGGACCGCCCCACCCCACAGCGGCATGGCTCCTGGCAAGCTACGAACGACGAGAAGGTTGGCGGCCAGCGCGGCAACCGAGTTGGCGAAGATGAAGACGGTCGACGTTGCAGCCGTTTCTCGGGCGCTACTCCAGCCGAATAAGAGGAGGAAGGGGCTGAGAAAGATGCCGCCACCCGTACCAGTCAGACCGGCGAGCAGTCCGATTCCTGCACCGACCAGGATCGCCAACGGCACGGGAATGGGAGCAGTGCGGGGTGAGGCACGCTGTGATTTCCCAAGGCTTGAGCGCACCAGCGCAATGGCTGAGAGGAGCAGCACCACCCCGATTATCGGGTTGTAGATTGCAGACGGCAGGTGCAAGCCGCCGCCAACGATCGCGAGCGGTATTGACCCCAGTAGAAGCGGCCAGAGGATCGTGACGGAGAGATGCCCCGCCAGGTAGAACCGGATTGCAGCGATCCCTGCCACCAGGATATTGAGTACGAGCGCAGTCGGCCGCATGACCTCGGGCGCGACGCCAAATAGGGCCATCACCGTCAGGTAGCCCGAACCCCCGGCCTGGCCGACCGATGCATACAGCACGGACGCCGCGAAAATGCAGACGCTGAGGAGAATGTCCTCACTCACGCCGGCCGTCGACCAGTCGGATCATCAAGGGAGCCTGTCATCGGAGATGAATCTACCAAGCAGGCACGATCTCACGACGGCGCCAGCAGCGCGGCGGGATATCCTCTGCTGGCCGCTTCGAGTAGGATGGCCGTGTGCTCATTCGTCGGCGATGTAAGCACCTGGTCGACTGCGCCTGCCTCAAGGATGCGGCCCTGATGGTAAATCGCTGCGAGCTCAGCCGGTTCTCGCCTGCGCACTGGTCAACCCGAGGTTCGAGGGATGAGTCTGCGCCTTCTAGCAGCAGGGAGTGTGTAGCCGTCACGAAGTCAATAGCAGTTGAAGGCCGCTGACCAACAGCACCACTTCGATAATCAGCGGAAACCGACGCTCCGGCACCCTCACCAGCAGGCACTTGCCCAGATACGTGCCGAGGATCATCACGGCGCCGATCGCCAACCCGATCTCCGTGGAGGCACCGGTCAGCACCGCGTATCCGCCGTAGACTCCCGCTTTCACTAGATGCATGGTGACCGCAGTTAGCGCCTCCGTGCCGATGTAGGCGCCAGCGACCAGGCCATGACTGAGGAAGAACGGCCCGGCGAGTGGCCCGACGCTCCCCAGCAGTGCCGACAGGAAGCCGAGGCCGGCGCCCACGCCGACGAAGCCCCGCTGACTGATTCGCATGTGGCGACCGAGCTTGGAATGGCGGTAACCGACACTAGCCAGCAGGAAGACACCAAGCAGTCTGGTCAGAACCGAGGTCGGAGCAGCAACAAACAGCAGCGCGCCAATCACCGAAGATGGAACAGCGCCAACGGCGAACCACCCTGCCACCGGCCATGCCAGCTCTCGGCGGTTGAAGTGGACGCGGGACAAATTCCCGACAAGCTGGGCCACCGTCAAGATCGGCACAGCATCGCGGGCGCCGAAGACCCAGACCAAAACAGGCAAGAGGACGACCGCGCCGCCGAAGCCGGCGACCGCCGCCAGGGTGCTCGCCGCCAGGGCGGTGAGCGCCAACACAACGAGTGGGATCACGTCCACCAGGGCGACCGCTCTCAGTCCTGGTCCGCCTCGCCGAGCAGCTTCTCGACGATGACGCAGTCCCGCCATTCGCCGTCCAGCTTGCCGTGCCGGTGGTAGACACCGATCTCGCGGAAGCCGGCCTTCCGGTGGAGCGCCAGGCTCGCGACATTCTCGGGGAAGATTCGCGAGAGTAGCTTCCAGAATCCCCGCTCCTCGGCGGCCGAGAGCAATGCCTCTAGCGCGACCAGCCCGGCGCCCATGCCGCGGGCCTCGCGAGCCACGTACACCGAATGCTCGCCGATGCCCGCGTAGCACGGACGACTTCGGTATGCGCCGAAGCCGGCCCAGGCCACGATCTCACCATCACGCTCGACCACGACGGTCGGGTATCGATCGCCCTTCTCGCGGAGCTGAGTCTCCATCTGCTCGACCGATCTGGGCTCGATCTCGAACGTCGCGATGCGCTCCTCGATACCCTGGTTGTAGATGCGGACAATGGCAGGAGCGTCTTCGGCGGTCGCCATGCGGCTTCGCAACATGGACGGTCACACTCCAGGATGATGGTCATCGCCTTCGGCGCCGAGGTGAACGAGGCCAGTTTGTCCAACCGAGGCATGTGCCGAATACTATCAGCGATGAGCGAGCCGACTCAGAGCCAGCAGCACGCTGACCTGTCAGAGGTTTCTGCTCGGTTTCTTGAGTTACTCGCCGACCCGACCCGGCGACGGATCTTCCTGCTGCTCATGGGTGGTGAGGTCAACAACAGTGAGCCGGCCGGCCGGCTCGGCCTCGCGCAAAACCGCATCAGCCACCACCTGAGGCAGCTTCGGCAAGCCGGCCTTATTCGAACCCGTCGTGACGACCAGGACCAGCGCTGGATCTACTATTCGATCGAGCTTGACGCGCTCAGACTGATCCACGGCGAGATCCGGGCGCTGGTCAATCCCGACCGGTCGAATGAGCAAGACGCTTGCCCAGCTTCATTGGCGCCGAATGGAAGTTGAGGCAGGCGGGCTTTCGAGAGGGGCGGGTCGCCGACAAGGGTGACGCTCAACGGCAGTACGCCCCATGCCCACTCTGCGTGAGCCCAGCAGAACTGGAAAGGAACCCATCGTGACCGACGTTTCAACGTTCGCCGAGCTGGTGTCTCTCGATCACGGACTGTCTGTGCTGAGCACGTTGCGCAGCGATGGCAGCATCCAGGCATCAGTAATCAACGCCGGCGTCATGACACACCCGCTGACGGGCGTGCCGGTTGTCGCGCTCGTCGTCCTTGGCGGCGCCCGCAAGTTACACAACCTGCGCGCTGATCCTCGCACCACAATTGTTGTGCGGGCCGGCTGGAAATGGGCGGCCGTCGAGGGAACGGCCGAGATCCTTGGTCCCGATGACCCGCATCCCGATGTCGACAGTGAAGCCTTGAGACTCTTGCTGCGCGACATCTTCCAGGCCGCTGGCGGGACCCACGACGACTGGGAGACCTATGACCGAGTCATGGCCGAGGAGCGACGAGCCGCCGTTCTCCTCACTCCACGTCGCGCCTACACCAACCCCAAGGCTCGCTGAGCGCTCCTGCTAGGCTAAGCCACGCCGGGGTTGGGTGGTCCGACTAGAGGATGTCCCTCAACGAGAACGTCGCGGAACTGGAGGCGTGGGCTGCGGCCGGGGTGGACGGGCTCAACATCGAACCGGGTGCGCCCTGGGTCGAGTCCTTGGTGGAGTGGAGCACCCTCTTCGACCGATTCACCGCCGCGGTGCTACGCCATGGCCCGCGCCGACCCTGGCCCGTCTGCCTATCGCCCGACTGACTTGTCGCTATCGGCGACATACGCGACTCCGACGGCGCCCCGGCCGATGAGGCGAGGAGCGAGTCGTGATGACTCGCTCCTCGCGTTGCCGTACTTGTCGTCCGCTGTTCGCGCACCCTGAGACGGGTCTGCTGCGTCGAGAAACGTTGCAGGCTCGACTTCTTGAATGGCGTCAGTACTTGATCGAGCTGATCAGTGTCTGAGCCTTCGTCACGGCCGTCGCCGGCAGCGGGGCGTAGTTCAGTTCGCCGCTGTACGCCTGGCCGTCGGTCACGGCCCAATTGAGGAAATCGACAAGCGCCTTGCCCTTGGCCGAGTCAGCCTGGTTCTGGTTCGCCAGAATCCAGGTGAAGCTGGAAATTGGGTAGGCCGTCGGGTTGGATGAATTGGTCAGCATGACCTTCATGTCGTCTGGCAGTACGACGCCGTCCGCGGCAGCACTGGTGCTAGCGATCGAGGCGTCAATCCAGTTGCCCGACGCGTTCTTCATCGTGGCGAACGTGATCTTGTTCTGGATCGCGTAGGCGAGCTCGACGTAGCCGATTGAGCCTGGATTCGCCACGATCTCCCCGGCGACGCCCGCGTTTCCCTGGCCACCGAGGCCGTTCGGCCAGTTCACCGAGGTGGCATTCCCCACCTGGCTCGCCCAATCCGGGCTGACCTTTGTCAGGTAATTGGTGAAGATGTAGGTCGTGCCGCTGCCGTCGGAGCGGTGGACCGTGATGATGTCCATGTCAGGCAGCGTGAGCGTCGGGTTGTCGGCCACCAGAGCAGGGTCGTTCCACTTCGCAATCGTGCCGAGGAAGATGGCAGCGAGCGTCTCCGGGGTCAGCCTGAGGCCCGACGCCACGCCCGGCACATTGTAGGCGAGCACGTCGGAGCCGAGCGTCGTTGGGATATGTAGGACGTCTGGCACGGCTGCCTGCTGCTGGTCCGTGAGAATGCCGTCGCTGGCACCGAAATCGACCGTCTTGTCGGTGATCGCCTTGATTCCGCCGCCGCTGCCGATCGCCTGGTAGTTGATCTGAATGCCCGTCTTGTTGGCGTACTCATTGAACCATTTCGTGTATAGCGGTGCCGGGAATGTCGCCCCGGCGCCGTTGAGCGCGACCTGGGCGCTTGCCGACGGCGCCGGTACTGCGACCAGAAGCGCTAGTAGCGGTACAAAGAGCGCACGTAGGTACTTCACCGATGATCCTCCTTCACTCCAAACCGAACTACGACTGGTGCAACCAACCCATTCGCAGCGGCATCAATTGCTTGTCGAATCAGTCGCCGTGAGCAGCACGTCAAGGGCTGCGAAGGCACGACCGAATCGTCCGGACTTACCCGCCGACCGGCTTCGGCTTGCCCTGGTCGTCGAACTCGAGGTTGATCGTTCGAGCAGACTGACGGACGAAGTCGTATGACGACGAATCAGTCGCCACCAGCGGGCCGACCAGCTCCATGGCCTTGAGCCCGGCTGGATCGGTGAACCCGCTCATCACCACACGAAGCTTCGACATGGCGCGAGGGTCGAGGTCCGGCATGACGCAGAACGGACCGTTTGGGATGTCCGGCGATGTCTTGAGAATCACCAGATCCTCGCGCTGGATGGCACCGCCACGAACTGCCGAATCGATCGACAGGTTGTTGCTGGCGCCGCACGGTACCTGATCCTTCGCGATTGCCAGGATGGCGTTGGCGTGGTTGCCAGCGTAGCGGCCACGGACGTCCTTGTTGGGGTCGATGCCTTCCTCAATGAGCATGACTCGCGGGAAGAGGTTGCCGGAGGCCGAGGCCGGGTCGACGAAGACGAAGTCCTGCCCTTTGATGTCCTGCACGGTCTTGACCGCCGAATTCTTCCCGGCGAGCAGATGGCTCTGGTACGACGCGGGATGGACGCCATCGTTCGAGTCGACCAGGATGGGGACCGCGCCAATCTGTTGCTCGGCGAAGAGGAAGCTGAGCGGACCGTGGTAGCTGACGATCGCGAAGCCGTTCCGCTGCGCCTCTACTAGCGCGGTGTAGCTGG
>JADLFM010000010.1 GCA_020845495.1 Chloroflexota bacterium | reverse complement strand
TCCTCTCACACCTCAGTGCTCCCGCCTGGACCACCCGCTGGTACCGCGCCCAGGCCCTCCGCTTTCTCTTTGCTCAAACTGTCCGCCCATGAACGCACGCGGGAGAGGGGGTGAGGGGGCAGCCTCGCACGCGGGAGTGGGAGCGAGGGGGTGAGGGCGCTATCATCCCCTGGCTGCGCGGGCGAGCACGCCGATGAGCGCCGTCTCCTCGGCCTGGCCGTCCGCGACTGTCACCAGGGTGACGATCAGCTCATCCACGCCCGCCGCCTGGATCTCGCGCAAGCGCGCTTCGACGGCGTCCGCGCTCCCTGACACCACAAGTTCGTGGACCAGAGCGTCAGGCATCGCGCCGTCCGATCCGACCGGGAAGCCGGCGTCCGCAAACATGCGGACGTAGAAAGGGAGCCGCCCATAGGTCGCCAACTGCTGCCGGGCGGCGGCTCGAACGGCGGCTCGGTCTTCGCTCATTGCCACCGGCACATGCCCGATCAGCGGTGGCGTCGGACGGCCGGCCGCGCGAGCGCCCGCTTCGAGCGCTGGGCGGGCCGTGCCCAGCAGGTACGGCACCGGGCAGACCCAGGAGATCGCGCCGTCTGCTACCTCGCCGGCCAGCCGGAACGAGCCAGCCCGCAGCGCTGAGATTGGGATCGGCGTACGCGGCGGTTCGACGCCGGCTGGCAACGCGGCGCGAACCCGAAATTGCGTGCCCTCGAGGTCGACCTTGCCCTCCCAAAGCAGGCCGTGGAGCACGGCGACGTACTCGCGGAGATGCTCCAGGGGCCGCTCGAAGGGCAGCCCGAACATGCCCTCGATGGTCGGACGGTGGCTCGGGCCAACCCCGAGGCGAATCCGTCCAGGCGCGAGCGCGGAAAGCACGAGCGCCTGTGTGGCTAGCACGATCGGGTGCCGGGAGTAGGTCGGCACGATCGAGGTTCCAAGCTGGATATGCGAGGTCTTTGCGGCAGCCGCGGCGAACGTCGTCACGGCATCGGGATTCGTGCCGCCGACCGTCGACCAGACGGCCGGCAGCCCCAACTGCTCGGCCCGCACGATCGCCTCGACTGTCGCGGCAGCATCCGGCCCTCGAATCACCAGCCCCGCTCGCAGTGGTGGCATGGCAGGCTCCCTTCGCGCGGTCCCTCCTGGCGCCATCAACGACGTAGCGACGTCAGGCACCGGAGGGCGCTTCAGGAGGGACGGTACCACGACTGCCCGAGCCAGGGGGCTGGGCCTGCGCACACTGCGTCCAGCCGCTCGCGCGGACGTGCGCGGCTGGCGCGCGTACGCTCGCGTACAATGCGATATGGGCGCGGCCGATACGCGGCGCCGTAAGACCGAGCTTCCCGCCGGCGGGAGGCCCGACGACGGGAGGCGGCAACACCAGTGACCGATGCTCTGCGCCCTTTAGAAGACGACCAGCCGCTCTCAGTGCCCCAGGATCCGCCGCCGGGTCCGCGTATTGAAGATCAGCGCCCTGATTCAGCGGTGGGGGAGTCGGCCCACCTGCTGGAGGAGGAGCGCCCGCGCCCGGAGAAGCTCTGGCAGAACTACGAGTTCTTGCGGCTCTGGCTAGGTCAGACGGTCTCGAGCGTCGGGAGCGGTATCACCAAGATCGCCGCACCGCTGCTGGTGCTCGGGCTGACTGAGTCGCCGGCGCTGGCCGGGCTGGTGGGAGCGTCGCTGACCTTCCCCATGGTCATCCTCGGGTTGCCGGCCGGGGCGCTCATCGACCGGTTGGACCGGCGCAAACTGATGATCGTCTGCGACACGGCGCGAGCGCTGGCCGTCGTGTCAGTGCCGCTGGCCTGGCTTTTCTGGCACTTGAGCGTCTGGCACGTCCTGGTCGTGGGCCTGGTGCTCGGCTCGGCGCAATCGTTCTTTACGATCTCGCAGGTAGCGGCGCTCCCACGCCTCGTCAAGCGTCGCCAGATCGCGTCGGCCCACGCGATGAACACCACGTCCGAGGGTGTCGCCCTGCTCGCGAGCCCCGGGCTCGGCGGCATGATCGTTGGGGCTGGCGCGACTGTGGTGGCCGGCGGCGTTCTGGCGTACGGGGTCGATGCACTCAGTTACACCGTGTCGGTGCTGGCGCTGGTGGGAATCAAGACGGCCTTCCAGGCGAGGCGGACACCCGGAGCGGGGCCGCCGCTCACGCGCCAGATCGTCGAAGGAGTCCACTACGTCTGGCGCGAGTATGCCATCCGCGTCCTGATGATCCTGAACATGGGACAGCGGTTCGCCTTCTCGCCGGTCATGCTGACGGTGATCGTGCTGAGCCGCGATGAGCTTGGACTCGGACCGGCCGCCATCGGACTGCTGTTCAGCACGGCCGGCGCCGGCGGGCTGTCGGCGGCGGCCATCACGCCCTGGCTGCGGCGCTGGGCGCCGGTCGGCTGGCACATGGTCGGTATCCTGGTCGTCCATGCCGTTGCCGTGGCGATTGTTGCCCTCTCCGGCTCGGTCTGGCTGGTGGCGGTCGGGCTATTCTTCGAGGGCATGATGGAGACCATGACCGGTATCACCCAGGTTTCGTTCCGGCTCGGCTTGATCCCGGACGGGCTGCAAGGGCGGGTGAACAGCGTCTACCGCTTGCTGTCGTTCGGCGCGACGTCGCTTGGGATGGCTGGCGGCGGCTTCCTGATCGACCTGTACGGACCACGCCCCGTCCTCTGGCTGGTGGCCGGGGTGCTCGGCGCGATCGCGCTTGGTTCGGCGGCGACCGGCGTGCGTACCCTCCGCGACTGACCCGGACGTCGGCTCCGCGCAGGGCGGGCTCACCTGCTGGCACGCCGAGCCAGGTGGTACGGCACGCTGGTCACCACGATGCCGGGATGGAACAGCAGCGCGGCCTTGAGTCGCAGCGCCGTCTGGTTGTGGAGCAGGTTCTCCCACCACCGCGACGGGACCAACTCGGGCAGGATCACGGTGATCGTGTCCGTCGGGTACATCTCGCGCAGCGCGTCCACGTACGAGAGCAGCGGCTCGGCGAGCGAGCGGAACGGCGACCCGATGATGACGAGCTCGACGCCACAATCCCAATCGTCCCAGGCCTGACGCACACGCTCGGCCTCCGATACGTCGTCGGCGACGTGGACCGCGACGACGTGCCGGTCATCCGAGGTAATGGAACGCGCGTAAGCGAGCGCCTGCCGGGCCTGCAAACCGAGGTCGGCCATGGGAACGACCGCCCGGACGGTGACCTCCTCCGGTGCGAGCGGCGTCTCGGCTCGGCACGCCGCGTCGAGCAGTCGATAGTGACGCCGAATCGCCCGCATCATCTCGATCAGCAACGGGATCAGGAGCACCACGATCCAGGCGCCATGCAGGAATTTGGTGCTTGCGATGACCAGCGTGACGACGCCGGTCGCCACGGCGCCGACGCCGTTGACGACGGCGGCCCGCTGCCAGCCGGGGCTGCGCTGGCGGTACCAGTGCACCACCATGCCGCTCTGGGAGAGCGTAAAGCTCGTGAAGACGCCGACCGCGTAGAGGGGAATCAGGTGGTCGAGGCTGCCGTTGAAGGCGACGAGCAGCAGGATGGCGAGCCCCGCCAGCGCCACGATGCCGGCCGTGAACGCGAGCCGATCTCCACGGAACTGGAAGCCGCGCGGAAGGAAATGGTCGTGAGCCAGGATCGAGGCCAGACGCGGGAAGTCCGCAAACGAGGTGTTCGCGGCAAGCACCAGGATCAGCGCGGTCGCCAGTTGGAGGATCGCCCAGGCCGGCCCCACGCCGAAGACGGTCCGTCCAAGCTGCGATAGCACCGTCTCGTCCTGGGCCGGTACGATCCCGATCTGTGTGGCGAGGTACGACATCCCGAGGAACATGGTGCCGAGCAGGAGCCCCATCGCCACCAGCGTTGCCCGCGCGTTCGGCGCCTCCGGGGCCTTGAAGGCCGGGACGCCATTCGAGATCGCCTCGGTGCCGGTCATCGCGGTACAGCCCTGGGCAAACGCCGTCATCAGGAAGAACAGGCCGAGCGGCGCGCCAAGCGGAGCGAGCGCCGACGTGGGAGGTGTGTACTCGAGGCCGCCGCGGGTGAGTTGGACGAAGCCCCAGACGAGCAGGGCGTACATGGCGGCGACGAACGCGTACGTGGGTATGGCGAAGATGGCGCCGGACTCGCGGATGCCGCGCAAGTTGGCGAGCATGATGAGGATGACGGCGGCGATCGACAGCGCGAGCGAGTAGGGAAGGAGCGACGGCAGGAGCGAGGTCAGCGCCGCGACGCCGGCCGCGATCGAGACGGACACCGTTAGGACGTAGTCGATCAAGAGCGAGGCGGCCGCCGTCAGGCCGGCAGTTTCGCCCAGGTTGTCGCTCGCCACGATGTAGCTGCCGCCGCCCGAGGGGTAGGCGCGGATCGTCTGGCGGTACGAGATCACCACGATCGCAAGCAGCACGACGATGAGCGTCGAGATCGGCAGCGTCAGCGACAGGAACCCTAGCCCGCCGAGCACCAGCACCTTCATGATTTCCTCGGTCGCATACGCGACTGATGACAACGCGTCCGAGGAGAACACAGCCAGTGCTTTGAACTTCGTCAGGCGCTCGTGAGCTTCAAGGGTCGTCGGGATCGGCGTGCCGAAGACGGTTCGTCGCAAGACGGCCAGCAGCGTCTTCGACCGGGCAGCATCCGGGCGAGGGATCAGGAAGCTGGGGCCAATACGCTTGAAGTCTCGATGGCGGGCGATCCTGACATACTGGTCGCCGGGCCTGTGTCCCTTGACGACCTCCCGCAGCTCGAGGCCAGCAGCATGGCCCTCGCGCGGCGTTCGCTCGCCAGCCGGGAGGCCGGGCTCGAGGCCGGGCACCAAGCCGGATGCCCGGTCGGGCTCCAGGCCGGGTTCGAGGTGGGAGCTCTGATGCGTGTCCATAGGTCGACTATCCGATTGCCGGCGTTCAGGCCGTGTTAGAACCGCCAGGCCGCGCGTTCAGAAGGTGTTAAGGTCAGCGGCTGGAGGCCTGAACGGGTGACCGGTACGATGCCCGTGGAGCGAAGGACTGGAATGAGGCGCACGTGAAGACCTGGGGCACGACCTGGGGCACGACCCGGGGCAGTCCGGCTCAGCATCTGGCGGCCCTTGCCGCTGTCGGCGTGACGCTCGTGGTGGTCAACTGGATGCTCGGCGCAGCGCCTGGCCTCCAGACAGCGGTTCTGCTCTACCTGCTCCCGGTGACGCTCGCCGCCACCCGCTGGGGATTCGGGCCAAGCATCACCGCGGCGGTAGCGGCGGTGCTGGCGCACGACCTCCTCTTCATCGAGCCGGTCGGTCGTCTGACGGTCGCCCGCCTCGATGAGGGCATCGGGCTCGGGTTGCTGCTCTTCACCGCGCTGGTCACCTCCCAACTGGCGGTTCAGGCCCGCCGTGGAGCCGAGACGGCGCGAGCGGCCGAGATCGCCCGGCAGTCGGATGCGTTGAAGTCGGCGCTGCTACGCACGGTCTCCCACGATCTGCGAACGCCGCTCGCCTCGATCAAGGCAAGCGTCTCAGCGCTGCGTCAGCCCGAGACGGTCTACAGCGACGAAGACCGCGCCGAGTTGCTGGCCGCGATCGAAGAGGAAACGGACCATCTCACCCGGTTGGTCACCGACCTGCTAGATGTCTCGCGGCTGGAAGCCGGCGCGCTGGTCGTCCATCGACGCCCTCAGGATCTCGGCGAGCACGTGCTCGACGTCGTGCGGCGCTCGAGATCGAGGCTCGGCGCGCGGTCGGTCCACCTCGACCTCCCCGAGAACCTTCCGCCCGTGGCGTACGATTACGCGCAGATCGACCGGGTGCTGACAAACGTGCTCGAGAACGCCGCACTCTACACGCCGTCGGACAGCGCTATCCTCATCGGGGCCGGCCGCAACGGTGGGCACCTCTGGCTGTCGATCGCGGATCGCGGCCCCGGCGTACCAGCCGGGGACCGAGCGCGCATCTTCCAGCCCTTCGAGCGCGGGCCAACAGCGGGCCATGGTCCGAATGCGAGGCATGGAGCGGGTAGTGGGGGTGGAGGTGGTAGAGACGCCGTGGGCGCCGCGCGGGGAGTGGATGCCGCGCGGGGCTCTGGCCTCGGGCTTGCCATCGCGCGCGGCTTTGCCGAGGCCCACGGCGGCCACCTCTGGGTCGAGGATGCGCCAGGGGGCGGCGCCCGCTTCGTACTCACGCTGCCACTGGCACCTGGCGAGCTAGCGCGGTCATCCGCGACGTGAGCCAGCCCCGTGTCCTGGTCGTGGACGATGAGCCGCAGATCCGGCGGGCGCTGCGTGTGGCCCTGCGGGCGAATTGCTACGACGTGGAGGAAGCGGCGACCGGCGAGGCGGCGCTCGACGCGGTGGCGGCCCGCCCACCCGATCTCCTCGTGCTCGATCTCAGTCTCCCAGATCTGGACGGTTTCGCGGTCACCCAGCGTCTCCGTGAGTGGACGAATCTACCGATCGTCGTCCTGTCCGCGCACGGCGATGACGAGGCCAAGGTCCGTGCGCTCGACGAGGGTGCGGACGACTTCGTCACCAAGCCGTTCAGCCTGCCCGAACTGCTGGCCCGCATGCGCGTGGCTCTGCGGCACGCGACCCGTTCTGGGGCGGTCGGCGAGCAGGTCATCCGAGCTCACGACATCGTTATCGACCTGGGCCGCCGGCTGGTGATGCGAGCGGGCCAGGAGGTGCACCTCACGCCAACCGAGTACAGCCTGCTGCGGTACCTGGCTCAGCACCCGGGCCGCGTCATCACTCACGGCCAGTTGCTGCGCTCGGTGTTCGGCGCAGGGTACCAGGACGCGACCGGCAACCTGCGTGTCTACATCGCCGGTCTTCGGAAGAAACTGGAAGCGGACCCTGCGCAGCCGCGCCTGATCGTGACCGAGCCGGGCGTCGGGTATCGTCTACGCGCCGATTGAGCCCGCCTCCGACCCGGCTCGGCGCGCGCTGCGATCTGGGACCGCCTGTAGGCAGCGCACCAGCCCTAATATGACCCGCCGTCGCCGGCTCCGTCAGCCGATGCCGGCGCTACGCCGCGGCCCCCGTGCGGGCGAGCGCCGCGATCTGATGCCGAATCGTCTCGACATGCTGGCGACTCAGCCGCGTCGCGGCCGCTTCCCGTGCGAAGGTGAGGCTCGTCGCCTTCGCCAGTTCATCGATCTCTCGGCGCGCAGTCGTGAGGTGCGCGTCCATCGCTTGAAAGAGGGTGATGAAACCTTCGGCCTCAGTGACCCGTGCGGCCTCGATTCGGCCGCTCACCCCGAGTGCCCGCATCTCGCGGAGCGCGCCAGAGATGTGCTCGGTGTGCCGCGCCAGCGCGCGTTGCCGCTGGTCGAGCCCGTCGAGGGCAGCCCCCAGCCCGCCGATCCCCCCGGCGACCGCGTCCCCGAGTGCCCAGAGATCGCCGACCAGGTCTCGCTCGTCGGCCCGGTCCTCCAACAGTTCGTAGACGAACGCCAACAATGCATCAGCCTGGAGCCGGGTGGCCGCCACTGGGAAGAACAGGCTACCGAGCAGATCTACTGAAGCGACCACATCGTCGGTGAGTGCGCGAAAGATCGGCGCGCTCCGTTCGAAGCGAGTCTGCATGAGCGACGCGACGGCTTCAAGGCCAGCGGCGCCGTTCCCGATGCGAGTCGCGGCCAGCAGCCCATTCAGCGAGAACAGCCGCACGTCTTCGGCCAGATCGAGGATGAAGCGCACCTTCTCGGCGAGCGTGGCGTTGAGTGCGGCGTACGCGTCGAGGCGGCGTACGAGCGTCCCGAGGAAGCTGGCTAGAGCCGAGCACGTGTCGAGGATGCTGGCGAGGCGGCGATCCGCGGAAGGCCGTATCGAACCAGGCTGCCCGGCCTCGAGACGGAGCCCCATCGTTTCGCGCTGCTTGACCTCCGCCAGCAGCGCCGTCCGCATGAAAGTATCGTAGTCCGCGAAGCCGGCCTGGTTCAGGTGCTCCAGCAGCCTGGCACGCGCCGCCGTCATCGCCTCGTGCCGTCGGCGCGGCGAGCCGGCTTCCACCTGCCGTTCGATGGCGAGCAGTTCGGCATACACCCCTCGCGCTGTGTCGAAGTACGGTGTCGACGGCTTGATCCGCACCGACAGATAGCCGCCCGGGACGGCCACGACCGTCGCCATAACCCAGTAGTAGGCGCCATCCCTGGCCATGTTCTTGACGTACGCGGCGATCGGCCGGCCGACGCCGAGCTCTTCCCAGAACAGTTGGAACACCGAGCGCGGCATGTCCGGATGCCGGATCAGATTGTGCGGCTGACCGATCATGTCCTGACGGGTGTAGCCGCTGACCCGCGTAAACACCCGATTGCCGGAGCGAATGATCCCCTTATGGTCGGTCGTCGAGAAGAAGATCTCGTCGACGTCAAAGGGCCGCTCCTCGGCGCGCGGCAGCGGTCGACCGCGCGGTGTCGACTCAGAGACATCGTGTACCGGGCCATCCTCGTGCATGAGCCTTCCTCTCGCTGCGTGCCACCCAGCCGAGTGGCGCCTGACGCGGGCGGTGTGTCCTGCCGAACGGAGTATCCACCTGGTGGCTCCCACCTACGGGACCTGGTTGCGATACCCTGCGAGACGTCCGCGCTGGCGTCGAGGCCGGCCCACGCGCGCACGATGGCATCGAGTCGCGAGACGCTAGCATGACGAGGAGCGCTACTATGACTAACGCGCGTCTCACGCCCGAGGTGCCACCTGTGAGAGGCCGATATGGCGAGGCCGATATGGCGAGGCCGATATGGCGAGGCCGATATGGCGAGGCCGATATGGCGAGGCCGATATGGCGAGGCCGATGGAGCCTGGATCGGCAAGAGAGCCACACGATGTCGGAGCGGCTCGTCGACCGATGGCTGAGCGGGCCGCCGTACCGTGTCGCGGCCGGCACCCCACGCGAGCCGGCGCGGCGTGGCGGCCACGTCGCGCTGGAGCACCCGGATGGAACACTCGGACGCCCTCCCGATCGGGAAGGCGCTCAGGGCGCGCGGCATGATTCCTGACGATCGCCCACCGGACGTCATTCGGCTTACGCCAGCCTCCCTCTCTACCATCTATGAGGAACTCTGACAGGCCGTGCAGGCACTCCGCGAGATCGTGGATAGCGGCGAGCAGGCGCGCTTCAGCGACACCCACGATGCCGTGACCTGACGCGATGCCCGCTGGCAGCGCCGAGGGGCCAAGGGGAAGAATCTGGCGATGACCTGGCCGCGACCGGAGCTCAATCGGAATCTGACGCTGCGCCCCGAGGCGGACGCGGCCGGGCGGCGCGTGTTCGAGATCATCGAGACCCATGACGTCCGCTGGCTTCAGTGCCCGCGCTGTCGGGCTCGCTTCTGGTACGCCATCCTGTCCGACACGCCACGGGAAGAGCGCTGGACCTGGGGCACTCGGCTGCGCGAACGATTGCTGGCGGCGTCGTGCGGGGAGCATCGTGCCGCGTCGGTCATGGCCGAGCCGGCGGGCGACTCGCCAGAACAGCAGGGCGACACGCCCGGCGAGCGAGCCGAGCCGCGCCAGGGTGATGGCTGAGAGCGCATACCTGCCCATATACTGCGCGTTGCGCCGAATGGCCGCCCGATCCAGTCGGAAGCCAGCGCAGCGCGTACAGATTCCGTGAGGGTGCAGCGATCCGAGCGGTTGCTCCGCGTCGGCGGCCGTTGGAGCAGGCCCGCCGCCTGGTCTCGCCAAAGAAGCCGGCTCGACGGTACGTCGGCCCGGCCCTCGTGGTCGTGCTGTCCGGCTTGATGCTCGGACTCGTGCTCTTCTGGCTGACCGCGCCGGCTCAGCCGGTCCCAACCCCGCCACGGGCCGGGACGGTCGTCGCTGGCCCAGCCGTCGGGCAGCCGGCCGCGAGCGTGCCGGCGCAGGAGGCCGAGGCCACGCTCGCACCCGCTGCCCCTACCCCAGACCCGCACGCCGTCGCACAACAGCGGCTTCGCGAGGCTGTCTTTGCACCATTCAGGAGCGTCTCCGGGCGGTTTGGCATCGCCGTCAAGGATCTTGGCACGGGCTACAGCGTGTACCTGAACGAGAACTATCCCTTTCAAGCCGCCAGCCTCTACAAACTGCCGGTCATGTACGAGGTCTTCAAGCAGCGCGACGCCGGTCTGTTCACACTGAGCGAAGAGATGACAATCGGGCCGGATGACGTCGCGATGGACCTGGGATCGCTGCCCTGGCCGGCCGGTACTCGGATCACCATCGGCACGGCGCTCGAGCGGATGGTGACGATCAGCGACAACTCGGGCGCGTACATGCTCTCCAAACGGGTCGGCAGCCCGCAGACCAACGAGGACATGCTTGCGCTGGGCCTCGGCTTGACCCATGTCCGAGGCGACGATCTCCAGACCTCGGCCGGCGACATGGCTCGACTGCTGGAGACGATCGCGCGCGGGCAGGCGGTCAGTTCGTCGACGAGCGCCGAGATGGTGCACCTGATGGCCCGCCAGCAAGTCCGGAACCGAATCCCGGTCCTGATGCCGCCCGAGGCGACGGTGGCGAACAAGACGGGTAACTGGGAAGGCGCCGCGCACGACGTGGCAATCGTGTATGGACCGCGCTCGACGTTCGTGATCGCCCTGCTCTCGGACGGCATTACTGACTTCGACGGCCTGTATGACGCCATGGCCCACGCCGCCCGCGCCGTCTACGACCTGACCAACGATTCGTCGTTCGGAACCTCGGCCGATCCAGCGCTGCCGCCGAACGAGATCGGCAGCTATGCCGCACCGCCGAAGGTGCCGGCCGCGCCGGTCGTAACCGTTGCGCCACGCCTGACCACCCCTGCATCCGGTCCGTCGACGACCGCCCCGCCCGCCAACGTCGTTCCGGCGTCGAAGCCGGCTCCGCCAGCCAGCGCCCCGTCAGACTCGACGCGCGGGCCGCAGCCGGCAGTCCAGCCAACTCCGGCTGGAACGGCCGCTCCAGCCGGCGTCACGCCGACGACCGCGCCAGGCGGGGCCGGCCAGCCTGGCAACCACCCCGGTAGCCAGCCCGGCAACCAGTCTGGCAGTCAGCCCGGCAACCAGTCTGGCAATCAGCCAGCCCCCAAGCCGGGCACCGGCGAACGCCGCCAGCCGACTCCTGCGCCGACCGCGACGACGCCGGCCCAGCCCGGCCAGCAGGCGCCGCGGCCCGCGATCAAACCGTCCACGCCAGCGCTCTTCGGGCCGCAGAGCGGTGCGGCTGCTCCCCCAGCGGGGCAGCCGGCGCCCGGTCCGGCTGCCCCGCCAGCTCCACCAGGTCCAGCGCCGGCTGCCAAACCGCAGTAAGCTCTCACGGCGGGGTCAGGTACCGCGGGTTCGACTCCTGGTCCTTGGGCGACGTCACCCGAGCAGGCCACGCTGGCGGCGGTAGCGTCGAATCAGGGCATTGGTGGAACTGTCGTGAGACAGGTGCGCAGTGTCCGGCCCCTCGAGCTCAGGGATGATCCGCGAGGCGAGCACCTTGCCAAGCTCGACGCCCCACTGATCGAACGAGTCGATGTGCCAGATCACACCCTGCACGAAGACGCTGTGCTCGTACAGCGCGACGAGCGTTCCGAGGGTTGCCGGCGTCAGCCGTTCGGCCAGGATCGTGTTGGTGGGACGATTACCGGGGAAGGTGCGGTGTGGCACGTTCGCCTCGGAGACGCCCTCGGCGCGGACCTCGTCAGCCGTCTTGCCAAACGCCAGGGCTTCGGTCTGCGCCAACAGGCTCGCCATCAGCAGATCGTGGTGCCGGCCGAGCGGGTTCAATGATTGACAGAAGCCGATGAAATCGGCCGGGATTAGATGGGTGCCCTGATGGATCAACTGGAAGAAGGAGTGCTGACCGTTGGTGCCGGGCTCACCCCAGAAGATCGGGCCGGTGGGATAGTCGACGGCGCGCCCGGTGAGGGTCACGCGCTTCCCGTTGCTCTCCATCGTCAACTGTTGGAGGTAAGCCGGAAAGCGCTCGAGGTACTGGTCGTACGGCAGGACGGCGACGGTTTCCGCACCAAACATGTCCGCGTACCAGACCGTCAGCAGCCCGAGCAATACGGGCAGGTTCTTCTCGAAAGGGGCGGTGCGGAAGTGCTCGTCCATGGCGTGAAAGCCGGCGAGCATCGCGCGGAAATTGTCCGGGCCGATCGCCAGCATGGTTGACAGGCCGATCGCCGAGTCCATCGAGTAGCGACCGCCGACCCAGTCCCAGAACTCGAACATGTTGGCCGTATCGATACCGAAGGCCCGGACTGCCTCAGCGTTGGTCGAGACGGCCACGAAGTGCTTCGCGATGGCGCGCTCGTCGCCAAGCGCCTGGAGTGCCCAGGCACGGGCACTGTGGGCATTCGCCATCGTCTCGAGCGTCGTGAAGGTCTTCGAGGAGATGATGAAGAGGGTCTCGGCGGGATCGAGGCCGTGGGTGGCCTCGACGAAGTCCGTACCGTCGACGTTCGAGACGAAGCGAAAGGTCATGCTACGGTCGCTGTAGTCGCGGAGCGCGCGGTACGCCATGACCGGCCCCAGGTCCGAGCCGCCGATGCCGATGTTGATGACGTTGCGGATGCGCGCCCCGGTCGCGCCTGTCCAGACGCCGTTGCGCACACGGTCTGCGAAGGCCGCCATCCGATCGAGTACGGCGTGGACGTGTGGGACCACATTCTCGCCATCCACGACGATCGAGGCGCCGCGCGGCGCACGCAAGGCGACGTGGAGGACGGCGCGATCTTCAGTGATATTGATCTTCTGCCCTCCGAACATGGCGCCGATCCGTCCACGCAGGTCGGCCGACTCGGCCAGGTCGAGCAGGAGTCGGATCGTCTCGCCCGTGATCCGGTTCTTGGAATAGTCGAGGTAGAGGCCAGCGGCCTCGGCCACCAGCGCCTCACCACGGGTGGGATCCTCGGCAAAGAGGTCGCGCAGGTGGTGGTCTCGGAGGGTGGTGTAGTGCTCGCGCAGGGCGGTCCAGGCAGGGCGCTGGGTCAGCGGGGTGGTTGGTCCGAGATTGGTCGTCATGTCCTCGGTGTCTCCCGTGCAGTCATCGCCGGCGCGGAGTCATCGTCGGCGGGCAGTCGTGGCGGGCGGTCGTGGCGGGCGGTCGTGGCGGGCCGGTCGGCAGGTCAACGCGTGGCCAGGGACGGCCATCGCGAGAATCCTTGTAAGAGACACGGTAGCGCGTGAGCGCCAGGTAGCGTCCACCCTCAGGCTGCGCTGGACGGCTGGCTGTCCTGTGCCCTGGCAGGCTGCGTGCCGCCAGGCGCCTGCCATACTGTGATGCCCGCCCCGTGCCGGGTGGTCGGCTATACTTGTGCCGCTGGTTCGTTTCGCCGGCCCGCTCATCGAGCAGGGCAGCCGCAGGCAACCCGATGGGCTGTTGTTGTTTCCCCGCGTAGCCGTACGCTGACGGAACCGCCAAGCTTCGCACCAGGAGTCAGCGTTGAGCTACGCCGACCGCACCCTGACCTGCCGCGATTGTGGCCAGGCCTTTATCTTCACTGCCGGCGAGCAGGAGTTCCACGCGTCGAAGGGGTTCGAGCACGATCCGTCACGCTGCCCGGAGTGCCGTGCGACCCGGAAAGCAGAGCGCGGCGGCGGCTCCGGGTACAACAGCTACGGCAGCGGCGGCGGATATGGGAGCCGAGGCGGCGGGTACGGCCGCTCGGACCGCGAGATGTACTCGGCCGTCTGTTCGGGGTGTGGTAACGAGGCGCGGGTGCCCTTCCAGCCGCGCGGCGATCGCCCGGTGTATTGCTCGGACTGCTTCTCGAGCCAGCGCGGCTCCTCGAGCCGCTCGTATCGCTGAGTATCCTGTCGCTCGATCCGTAGGCCGGAGCCCGTGCACCGGGCTCCGGCATTGTCGTGTCCGGGGATCGGCCGGCTGGCCGCTGCCCACGGAGGAGGTTGCATGCCCAAAAAAGGAAAGCGACGACCGATCCGGCGGCGCCCCCAGGACCGCAGCGAGGATCTCGCCAACCGGCAGCGTTGGCTCGACGCCAACGCCCGCAGTCTGGTCGACGCACGTACGCTGGAGCAGCTTCGCTCGGAACTGTACGACCGCGAACTGTTGCTCGATGAAGCGGATCGAGCGGCGCAGCTCGACCCGAATCCGGTGAGTCTGGCGCGCTATCGTGATGCTCGTTCCCAGGTCGACGTCGCACGGCGCGCACTGGAGTTGGCGAGCCGAGCCCCGGCGACTGAGTTGTAGCGCGGCGGCCGGTAGCGCCCGCTGACGCGCTCCCGCGGCGTTCATGAGCCTCCCGGACCCATGCGTTGGGTGTCCGGGGAGGGCTCAGGCCGTTCGGCGCGCCCGAGGCCACGCTCACCTGCTCGCGCGCGCACCAGCCGCGTGAATCGCGAACTCGACTCGTCCGCTCAACTCGTGACGATTGGGAGGGCCTGGCTGAAGGCGAAGATGGCCTGCCGCTGAAGCTGACGGCTCTCTGTGCCACGTTCGGCTGCCGCCGCGATGAAGGCGTCGCGTGCTGCGCCAATATCCGTCAGACGAGCCCGCAGGAGCAGTTCGGCCGACGTTGCCGCCGCCCTGGTTGACGCCTGCATCGTGTCGTCGTACGGTTGCAAGCGAGCCGAGGCTGGCGTCTCCGCGAAGGTGTCGCGGACCGAGGCCAACTGGTCGAACAGCGCGCCGATATCGGCGACGTCGACGTCATCGAGCCGTCCGGCGTTGGCTCGCTGCTGGAGAGCGCTCAGGCGCCCCTGAAGCTCGTCGAGTTGTGACTGGAGCGGCGTGGTGGTACGCAGGAACGCCGCCTCGGCGGCTGTCGGCTGCGGCGGCACGACGCTCGGATTCCGCCACATCACCACCTCGTTGTTCGTGAGCGCCCAGTGGGTCTGGCCGTTCGTAAACATCGGCGTGTTGATCGACGGCCGATAGTACGCCAGCCCGGTCGTGGTGTGCTGAAGAGTGTCGCCGTTGTCGGGGTTGATGTGCTCGCACTCGAGCGGGGTACCCATCGTTGTGCCGAGTCGATCGTCGAGCGCTGCAATCCCATACACGAAGCGAGCAGGCTGGCCGGGCGGGCAGTACGGCATCATCTGAGCCGCGGCCGGCGGTGCGATAGCCAGTGTCGCGCTGAAGAGGCTGATGATTCCGAGTGCGGTCACAATGCCGAAGCGAGATCGCATGGTGTGATCCTCCGCGATAGTGCAGTGAGACGCCTGAGCGAAGTCCTCGGGTTGCTCTCGCATGGCTGCATGGGACATGCCAGTTGCCGGAAGATTGGTCGCGCGTTTGCATATGTACGCCCACATCGACCTCGTTTACCGTCGTTTACCAACTGCTACCGGCACTGTCACCTGGCTGGGGGCTCGCCTGCACGGCATATGCAGGGTGCACGCACAAGACGTCAGTACGCGCTGGCCGCCTTCACCATTCTCCGTGCCCCGTAGCGTGACGATGACTCGTCGTCAGTCGCATGGGCTGGCTTGCCAGTCTGTGGGGCGGTCGACGAGCACCAGTTGCGGTGACCGCTACCGGCGCCAGCCGCCGTTCCCGGCGTTCAGGCCGGGGTGCGGGTCTCCTGGACGAGGCGTGACCCCCGGCGCCGCCTGGCGTGACAGCACAGGTCCGACAGGAGGCACACCCGTGAGAGACAGACCGTCTGAGCTACGTAGCCCTCGCGCTGGCCGCACTCGTCGCTGTCTGGTGACCATCGCCGCCGCGGCGTTTCTGCTGCTCCCGGCCCTCACGCCGGTGACCGCGCTCGCACAGACGACTGGCACTGGCAGCACCAGTCCCGCGACGCCTGCCGCCACTACTCCCGCCACTACCCCCGGCATGGCCACGCCGACGACCAATCAGGGCAGCAACGAGGGTACCTCCGGTGGTGGCGCGACCACGAATCCGGCCCCGAGCGCGAACGGCACCACCAACCTGACGGCGCCGTCGACCCTCACGACCGTCAACAAGGTCACCCATGACATGGATGTCTTCGACGATCAGCCAGTGATGTTGTCGGGCGACCTGGTGCACGTCCTGAGCGACCGGGCCTTCGTGATCGCGGACGACGATATCCTGTTCCCAGATACGATGCTCGTCGTCACTGCCCAACCGTTCCGGACCCGGAACGGCCAGCCTATCGACCTCACGGCATTTGATGGCCAGACGTTGTTCCTGACCGGCACGGCCCATCGGTTCGACGAGCAACTGTTCGAGCAGCAGACCAAACTGACCCTCGACCAGCCCGATTTTGAAGCCTGGATCAGCCAGCCGGCGATGATTGCCGATTCCGTCTCCTTCTCGCCGCCCCCGGTGATGGCTGCGGCCCTGGCGAACGTCGCGAATCAGGGCGTGACCGTCGCGCAGATCGCGGCCAATCCGGCGGCGATGTACGGACAGACGGTCAATGTGACCGGCCGCGTCGATCAGGTGGTAGCCCCCAAGGCGTTCACGCTCGCCGATGACAATCTGCTGGAGGAACAACAGATCCTCGTGGTCGCCGACCTGCCACTCTTGAACCAGACCGGCGAGGCAAGCAAGGGGTTGTGGCTGAACCAGGAGCTGCACGTCGTGGGGAAGGTCCAGCAGTTCGACGTGGATCAGATCAATACGACCTACAACCTGACGCTTGATCCGAACACCTTCGCCACCTGGGAGGGCAAGCCTGTCATGGTGGCGATGTCGATCCACCATGCGGACGAGTCGGTACGGTAACCAGCCTCGGTCCAAACGACAGACCCGCAGGAGCCGAGCGCGTGCTGCGCGCCCGGCTCCTGCTGCGCGCCCGGCTCCTGCTGCGCTCGCCACACACGACGTGCCCGGTGGGTGAGACAGCGCACCTGCCTGGCAACCCGATCGGGCTGGAAATGCCGATGCATGCCCGGGTCTCGGCAGTCCGCCTTCCCGTTCCCAGATGGCCAGCAGGAGAGAAGTGCGTAAGGGCTGCGTGATATCCTGGCAACGGCACATCTCGACGTGACTCACCACCTCCTCAAGCGCAGCTCACCAGTTCCTTGAAGGATGCGTGATGGTTGGGCGGTCACACAGTCTTCCGAGACAGCCTACGCTGCTCGTCGGGCGAGAGCGTGAGGTTCGGGCGATTCGTGGCCTCCTCATGCGCGACGACGTTCGGCTGGTCACTGTGTCAGGACCGGGTGGGGCTGGCAAGACGCGCGTGGGGATCGAGGTTGCGGGCACCCTCCTGACCGAGTTCGACGACGGCGTCTTCTTTGTCGACCTGGCGCCGCTACGCGACCACGCGCGTGTTGTCCCTGCAATTGCCCGAGCGCTCGGCGTCCACGATCTGGGTGCCGGCACCGTCCTGGAAAAACTGGCCGCCCACATGCGCGACCAGTGCTTCCTGCTCCTGCTTGACAACTTCGAGCACGTCCTCCCCGCAGGGCTCGCCCTACCCACACTGCTCGACATCTGTCCGCGACTGAAGCTCCTGGTGACGAGCAGGGCTGCACTCCACCTGCGGGGTGAGCGTGAGTACCCGCTGTCACCCCTGGCGTTACCCGAGCCTGGACATTTCGTGCGGCCCGACGAGCTTTCGACGTACTCGGCTGTCGCGCTGTTCGTCCAGCGCGCGACCGACGTGCTGCCCAACTTCACCCTCCGAGACGAAGATGCGCCGCTCGTCGCCGAGATCTGTCGGCGTCTCGACGGCTTGCCACTCGCCATCGAGCTTGCCGCTGCGCGCATCAAGCACCTCACGCCTCCCTCGATGCTGCGTCGGCTCGATCGGTGTCTGCCATTCTTGATTGGCGGGGCGCGCGATCTACCTCACCGGCAGCAGACGTTGCGAGCCGCCATCTCATGGAGCTACGAGCTGCTCAGTGAGATCGAACGCCGCGGCTTCGAGCGGCTGGCCGTCTTCGCCGGCGGCTGTACCCTCGAGGCAATCGCGGCGATTGGTGACACCGACCGGAGCTCGGACGTCAGCACGCTCGACGTCGTTGCGTCGCTGGTAGACAAGAATCTCGCCCGCCAGGTCACCGGGCGAGACGGCACATCGCGGTACACCATGCTCGAGACCGTGCGCGAGTTCGCCACCGAGCGACTCGCGGCGACCGGTGCCGAGCACGCCGTCCGCCGACGTCATGCTGAGTATTACATGACGTTCGCGGAATCAGCCCGAGCGCACCTGCGCGCACCGGACGCGCGGATGTGGCTCGACCGGTTCGAGGCGGAGCACGACAACCTCCGGATCGCGCTTGCGTGGGCTGAAGCGACGGCCGAACGTGCCGGGCCGGATGCTGACGCAGACGGCGATGTGTCAGGGAGCGAGCTCGCATCACGCATCGTTCAGGCTTGTGCCTGGTTCTGGATGCTTCGAGGTCATCTTCGACAGGCTCTAGCAACTGTTGAGCGGCTGCTCGCCCGCGCCTCGCCGGGGACGCCGGCCCATGCCCGTGCGCTCGTAACGGCCAGCGGGCTCCATCATTACGCGGGGGACGTCGCCACGGCGCTTCGACGGGGTGAAGAAGGACTAGCAGCGTGGCGGTCGTTGGGTGACCGAAGCCAGATAGCCGTCGCTCTGGCTCGGGTCGGCGAGGCGTGCGGTCGGGTTCGCCAGGCTGACCGAGCCGCCGCGCTCCTGGAAGAGTGCGAAACACTGTCCGGCGATGCGCGGCACGAAGCCGACCTGGAGTTCCCAATCGTCTTCATGCTGGCCAAGGTCGCCTCGGCAGCCGGGGACGCCGACGCCGCGGCCCGGCTGTTCGAACAGAGTGCCACTCTGAGTCGTGCCGCTGGGGATCATCACACGACCCTGGGGGCGCACCGGAACCTCGCGCTCATTGCCCAACGGCAAGGTGAGATCGAGCGAGCACGCGAGCATCATGCGGAGGCGCTCCGTCTCGCCGACCACCTCGAGGACTATTCATGCATGATGCAGGCGCTGGGTGGACTCGCCAGCATTGCCCTCGAAGGCAGACATACAGCGCGTGCGGCACGCCTTCTGTCGGCAGTGGGGTGCCTCCACGAGCGTACCGGGATGGCGCTCAACGTGTACTCGCGCGCAGGGAATTTCGAGCAGTCAGTCGCCATGCTCCGTGAGGCGCTCGACGACGATGTATTTGAAGCGGCCTGGTCAGAGGGGCGGGCGATGAGTCTGGACGAGGCCGCACGCTACGCGCTGACTCCTGATGAAAACGTGCCGGTGGTTACCTCGACGCCCGCCACCCCCTCCACCAGTTCCTCCGCTTTTCCGTTGCTCGCCGCGTTGACGCCGCGCGAACGAGAGGTCGCATGCCAGATCGCCCGTGGCCTGAGCAATCGCGACATCGCGGCCGTCCTCACGATCGGCGAGCGAACTGTCCACGTTCACGTCGCGAGCATCCTGGCAAAGCTGGGATGTCGGAGCCGCACGCAGGTCGCCATCTTGCTGGCGGAATCGCGGCCAGGAAGGGCCATCTCGGGCTGACAGGCATCCAGTTCGACCACACCTGCGCGGGCGCCACCGACCGAGCGCTTGAGACTGCTGAACATCGTCCGGCCCTTCTACCCTCCGGTGCCCCTCGGATCGAACAGAAGGGCACGTTGGCCCTGGCCTGTTACGGCGTTACCCAAGGATCGGGCGCGGTCACGCGTTCCATGTACGGCGTCACGGGACCGTTCGCCACTGCGAAGTCGCGCGGATCGATCTGCAAGGGTCCGACTCCCCATGACGGTGGTGGGGCGATAGGTCTGACCTGAGTCTCGGTCTGACTGATGACCGTTCCGCCCAATAACGTCATCAGCCCGATCGCGATACTTGCCGCGATCTGGACGAGTGCTTCGACGAGACCGCCCGTCGTACGTTGGAGCAGCGCCCTGTCCAAGGGCAGCAACTGAGGATGGCGCGTTGCTTCAGGAATGGCTCGGATCAGGCCGATCGGTACGCCGCGCGCAGGAGCATATATCGTGTCCATGCCGTCTACTCGCCCCCGCCAGTGAGTCGTTCGCGAGACCGGCTCCGACGCGAGCCGGCTCTGTGTCCACTCTAGGGACCGGCTTTCGGCTGGTCATCTGCAAAAAGGGCTGAGGTGCCTGCGTATCTTTGGGCAGGGACGCGGGCGACGGACTACGCACATATGCGTATCCACCGATCCAGGTCCAAGCAGTCGGCTACAGCGTTCGCAGGTCAGACAGTCGGCCACAGCGTTCGGCGGTGCCACGATGGCACTGTCTTGCCTGCCTCAGGCGCGCCCGATCCTGTCAACTCTCGGACGGTGGCCGTAGTCCGCGCTCGACCGCCCAGACCGCGATCTGGGAGCGACTCTTGAATCCGAGCTTGGACAGGATGTTGGACACATGGACGTGAACCGTACGCTCGCTGAGAGTGAGGCTCGTGGCGATCTGGCGATTGCGCAGACCGCACGCAATCAAGGAAGCAACGTCACGTTCTCGCTCCGTCAGTGGTGACACCGGCGGTGGCGACTCGGACCTCGCCGTCGACGACGGCGAGCGAATGACACTCGCTGCCGGGTCTGTGGAAGCGCTCTCAACCCGGGCGGCGAGGCCCTGGGCGAGCTCAACCGCTCGATCGAGTGAGAGCGCTCGGCCGTCGCGCCAATGTGTATCGTACGCCTGGTCGCCCAGCGTGGCCCGAATCGCTGACTCTGCCTGCTCGACCGCGTGCCTCTCCACTGGAGCGACTGTGAAGGCGATCTCTTCCCGCAACGCCGTGCCGGCCCCCAGGAGGCGAGCGGCGCCGATTGACCACGCGTCAGCTTCACCTTTCCCCATCATCACGAACGCCTGGGCTAGACCCTCCAGGCTCCGAGCGCAGGTGTTACGATCCCCGATGTCGTGACCGCGGGTGAGACTCTGTGAGAACAAGGTTGCCGCCCGACCGGGCTCATCCCGTGCGAGGGCGAGCGTCCCGAGATCCAGCAGACAGGTGTGGAGCCCGTGGGCGCGCATCAGGGTGTACCCTGCCAGGCTCTCTTCGAGAAGCGTCGAGGCGCGGTCGAGGTCGCCCTGACGAAAGATCACCATCCCGAGCCGATGGCGCGCGTCTGCGAGAGCCCATGGTGAGTCGATCGTCTCGGCCACGGCGACACACTCTTCGAGGCAGCGGTGAGCGCGCGCGTGCTCGCCAATCCGCATGAGTGTCTCGCCGAGCTGATCCAGGGTCCACCAGACACCGTAGGGATGGCCCAGGCTCCGAAACGTCGTGAGACTTGCTTCCATCAACGCGACCGCGCGTCCATACTCGCCCGACGATCGTGCGACGATCCCGAGCCAGACCGTTGCCCGCGCCTCTCCCAGGCGATCTCGAAGGGCACGCGCCGTGACGATGGCCGGTTCGATTGCAGCCGCTGCCTCCTGTAGGTTCCCAAGCTGCTGGCTCAGATTGCAGAGCCCAATGCGCGCCTTGACGCGAGGATGTATGGCGGACCACCAGCCGCTGCCAGCATCCGCGTGTAGGATCGGGTCGGCACCCGCGGCGAAGCCGTCAGGCAGTTCGTCAGCGGCATCGGCAGGGAGCAGGCTCTCGGCGGCGAGAAGTCGCTGGATCCAGTGGCGGCCTTCTTCAAGATGGCTGCGGAAGTACCAGAAGGGGAAGAATGCCCCGACCAGGCAAAGGCCCACGCGTGTACTGGCCGTGGCTGGATCCGCCATGCTCCAGGTGAGGGCTGCCCGGACGTTCTCGAGTTCGACGGCGAGACGGTCGAGCCACTCCGGACCTTCTGGCCCGCGCACTTGATCCTCTGCCCGCTCCGCGAAGACGCTGCACCAGTACAGGTGTGCGCGCCGGGCGGCGGCAGCCTCGGCCGCCAGCTCGAGTTGCTCCACCCCGAACTCCCGGATGGTGTCGAGCATGACGTAGCGTGGCTCGCCACCAGGCCCTGCTACTTGACGTAGCAGGCTAGCGTCGATCAACGACGCCACGAGATCGAGCAGTGAGGGTTGAGGAGCCGAGGCCGGAGCGTGTTGACGTGCGGGCACCGCTCGCACCTCGTCCCTGTCGCGTCCCACGTCCACCGCGTCGATGGCTTCCAGCGTGCAGCCGCCGACGAAGACCGACAGGCGGCGAAACAGACACTGTTCGTCCTCGCGCAAGAGGTCATAACTCCAGGCGATGGTGTCGCGGAGAGCTCGATGCCGCTCGGGCAGATCGCGTGCTCCTCCCGTCAAGAGCGCCAGACGCCGATCGAGCCACCTGAGCAGTGCCAGAGGTGAAAGCACCTTTATCCGAGCCGCCGCCAACTCAATCGCCAGAGGCAGCCCATCTAGACGGCGGCAGATCTCCGCCACGGTGACGGCGTTTTCGTCGGTCAGTGTGAAGCCTGGGAGGACGTCCACCGCACGCTGAACGAAGAGCGACACCGCCGGAACTCGCGACAGATTGCGGCCGTCCAACGGCTGCCCGGCCGCAGGCACATCAAGCGGCGGCACAGGGAATTCATGCTCGCCCCGCAGATGCAGCGGCGCCCGGCTGGTGACCAGGATCTCGAGGTTCGGGCATCTGCCGAGCAGATCAGACACCGTCGTGGCGGCCGGCTGTAGCCGATCGAAGCCGTCGAGGACCAGCAGTAGCCGTGCCTCACCCAGATGCTCGGTCAGGACGTCGCGAAGGGGGCGTTGCCCGCTGTGACGGATCTCGAAGCCGTCGGCGATACTCGCGAGCAGGAGCGCCGGATCTTCAATCGGTGTCAGATCCACGAACGTCACACCGTCGGGGAAGTGATCCCGAACCTCGGCTGCCACCGCAAGCCCGATGCGAGTCTTCCCGATCCCACCCGGGCCGGTCAGCGTCACCAGTCGGACATCCTGACGGCCCAGGAGTCCGAGCAGGGCCTGAACCTCACGCTCTCGGCCGACGAGCGACGTTGGCTGCGCTGGGAGCATGCGCCGCGATGCAGCCATCGATCACCTCTCCTGCGTACATGGATCGACCGATCAGGCAGCGAGTGGACGGCGCGGGCCAGGCCGGAGGGAAACCGACCTGTGGTGACGTGGACAGTGTGGCACACCTGGGCGCGCCTGTCAGGCCAACGACCAACGGGCCAACGGCGATACCCTCGACGGCCGCGAGCGCCGTGTGGTATGCCACCCCAGCCGTGTCCTCTGTAGTCGAGGGCCTGGGATGGGCCGATCCCGAACGGATCTGCCACGCGCCTCGAGATCTCGAGCCGGCGTTGTCAGCAGTTGTTGGAGTCGCCAGAGTGCCTGAGGCTACGGCCGGCGTTCAGAGAAGATGACGGTGGGTGCGGACCTGGCTCAGCGGCATCGTCGTACGGTCACCGGCCGTCGCCCAGCAGGCACTCGCATCTGGACGACGAGCGCTTCCCGGTGTCCGAAGTCGAGAGCAGCGGCCGCCCCAACGCGTACCGGTGTTCCGCAGCGAGGGCGTATGCCTCGCCAGAGTACGACCCGGGGACGGTCGTGGGGAGGATAGCCGTGATCGACGCGGCAGACTGGCCGGGGACCAGGGTCGAGCATGGGCGGCTTACGACCGTCGGGAAGCGGGCCGCGCGAATGACCGCCCGGAGCGTCGCCGCACTCGTCACAGCGGCCCTCGTACTCCTGATGGGGACGGCGTGCGACAACCTGCCCTCCGTGTCGAATCCGTTTGCTTCGGCGCCGACGTTGACACCGACGCGACCGCCCACGTCCACACCCCGCACCGAGACGCCGGTGGCCGCCAACCCCTCGCCGACGCCTGTATTCGGGCCGTTTTGGGTGAGAAACTTTCGCATCACCGATATGTGGAGTGGCCCGGCCGGCACACCGGACGTGGTGAGCTTCGGCCAGACCTCTCAGCAGTTCTGCGCCTTCCAGGTGGTAGAGCCCCAAGACGGCCCACGGCTGTTCGTCTACAACCCGTACACCGACAACTACTTCTGGATTGACGCGGACGCCGTCGGCCCGGTCGGCGAGCCTGAGATGCGGCCAGGCCCGAAGCCAGCCGGCGAGAACTGCGCTGGCGCCATCTATAACGGATAGGCGCTCAGAGATACGGCCCCCGGGCGCCGGGCGATGGGCTCGCAGCGCCGCCCGAACGAGAGCCGAACGCGGCGCCAACTCCCCCTCGGCGGCGCCGCTCGGCGCGTTCCGAACAGAGGCTCGACAGATCGTTCAGCCTGCGTCGAGCGCCCGTTCAGGGAGGATTCAGGCGCAGAGTAGTGCCGTCCGGGTCGTGGATGAGTGCTCGGCTGCACGCTTCGGGCAGCAAGCGCCAAGGCGTACGGATTCGGGCAGTCAGAGAGGAGTACCGGGCGATGACGATGGTGCTACTCTGGAGCGCCGACACTCCATTCTCTGACTTACTCGCCTGGAACCTGCACCACCGAGGCTATCAGGTCACGCAGTTGCATGGTGGTCCCTGTTGTGACCCGACCGAGCCAGTTTCAGGCGCGCCGGACGTCGTCATTGCCGATCTGGACTGTCCAGAGCCGACTGCCTGGATCGGGGCGGGGCGTGTCCGGAGCGCGCTCCCGTCGACGCCAGCGCTGTTCCTGGCTCACGATCCTCCGGACGCGGCGCGCCATCGCCTGTTCGAGCCCTGCCAGTTCATTGCCAAGCCGTTCTCGGTTCCGGATCTCCTGTCTCGCCTGTCTCAGTTGATCCCATCTCGAAGCCGCTGCCGGTGAAGCGTGAGGAGAGTCGTGGGGAGTAGGCAGAGAGAAGTAGGCAGTCGGGCAAGGATGTCCGAGACAGGTGTCGCCATCGTGGCCTGAGTCCTGCTGTTCTTTAGGAGTGCTGTCCAGGTTCGGAATCGAGACTGTCCAGGTGGCGTTCAGGTCTGGCGATCGTGCGTTCCGCCGGCGCTGGGCGACCCTGGGCCAGCTGTCCGACGCTGACCTGAAAGAGCACGAGAGTGCAGTGGCCCACGGCTGGTGCAGGTGCGCTGCGTCGAGCAGGCGTACCCGGCATCGTGGACGACACCAGGAGGTGGCCGATGGGAGGGAGAACC
The DNA here is from genome assembly GCA_020845495.1 of Chloroflexota bacterium. The sequence goes on along the minus strand of JADLFM010000010.1, from coordinate 72,614 downwards.
GATCCGACAGGAGACCGGCCAGGGGAGCATTACCGCACTGCTCACAGCGAGCAGTGCCGGCGGACAATGGGGACGTACCTCGCGAGTAGCGAGCCGCGGGCGTTGGGAGCCTTCGCGAGCGAGCGGCTCGGGCTCGAGGTGCAGTCGATCAGTCTGGCGCTGGGACGTGCTCGCGGGACGATCGCGCCCCGCGTCTGGGAGATCATGACGCCCGGCGGGTTCTTCTGGCTCGTCGAAGACGGCGTGATCGTCGAACTGTTTCCGGCCACGCGCCTGTTCGGCGCCTGGAAGGGTACGCATGGCCGTGGGCCGCACGCCGCGGCGCGTCGCTTCCTCAATCTTCACGCGGCCTGTCGCATCTGCGATGACGACCGAGACACCGAGCGGGAAGCGGCCACTGTGGGTGACGTGCGAGGGGCGACCGCAGACCTTGTCGGCGCGGCTGCCGACCCCGGGCGGCCACACCAGATGGCGCACGCCGACGACGCAGGCGGGCACGACGCAAGCGGGCACGACGCAGGCGGGCACGACGCAGGCGGCCATCCTGAGGCGGCCGACAGTCGGGGAGTGCTCGTCGGAGCAGGCTGATCTCCATTGCAGAGGGCGTGCGCCAGAGTGGACGTCAGCGGCGGCCGCTCGTCCCCGGCCAGAGCGGTCCGGCGCACGCGGCCCGGCGCACGTGGTTCGGCGCTCTCTCCGCCGGTGGCGAATGTCGGTCGCGACCGCGGAGCGCAGGTGCGGATGCACCGTGTCTCGCCGGTCCATGGAGCGAGGCGCTGGAAGGAACGTCCGTTCAGGAGACATTCAGGCACGAGCAGCCGGCCGTCAGCGTTCAGCCGGGCCGCGCGGCGCATCCTGGGCGCCATGGGGCGATATCGATCGCTCCATGGCAGTCGCGCACCGGGGCGTCGCGTTGGGCGGCGATGACGGCCACCTGACAGGCCCCTGTGCGCGGAGCGTCCAGCCCAGCCTAACCTCGGCGGCCCAGCGTTGGCCCCAGGGCTGAGGAGGGGCCGCAGCCGGCCCAACCGACCATGTGTCAGACGCGCTCGGCGTGCAACGAGGCACCCGGCGGGGAGACTCGGCCCAGATGACCTGGTTGTCGCTCTCCAGGCTGGCAGCATGGCGGGCTACCGCCTATCGTCGGACCGCCCTCGATACCGCAGCGCCCTCGAACGGCCCTATTGGCGCTGAAGCGCCCGCGCTCGCCGAGGTGGACGCCGCCGGGCCATGCGCCGTCCGAGGAGGATTGCCGCCGCCCAACGATGCCGATCCCGTACCATCTGACTCGGAGGCGCGCGGAATTTCGCGCGGGGGGCGATCTCGCCTGGCGACTATGAGGCTCGGACGGCCGATCCTGGCGGCACGATACGGACTGCCGGTAGTGGTGAGCGCGCTGGCGCTGCTGCTTGCGCTGGCGCTCGGCCCATGGGTTGAGGGAAGCCCCTTCTCGCTGTTCCTGGCCACCGTCATGCTCAGCGCCTGGTACGGGGGGCTGGGGCCGGGGCTGCTCGCGACGATCCTGGGTGGTCTGATTTCGGCGACGTTCTTCTTGCCACCCTTCGCTACACCGGAGGTGGCCACGGCTACGAGCGCGGCGCGGCTCGTCGTCTTCACGCTCGTGGCCCTGGTTATCAGTTCACTCAGCGCGTCGCTGCGGAAAGCCCGCCGCCGGGCGGAGGCCGCCACCGAGGAGCTACGCGCCCTCCAGGCCATTACCGATACGACGCTCGCGCACCTTGGGCTCTCCGACCTGCTCGAGGAACTGCTCGTGCGCATTCGACGGGCGCTCGCGGCCGACGCCGGCCGGATCTTGCTTCTCTCCGAGGACGGCCGCGAACTGGTGCTTCGGGCGTCGATCGGGGCAGATCACGAGAGCGGCGACGTGCGCATCCCGCTCGGAACGGGCATCGCCGGCCGGGTCGCCCGGCAACGTGAGCCGCTCATGGTCGACGACGTGCTGCGGGACGAGGGAGCCGACTACCCGCTCCTGGCCCGCGGTGTCCGCTCGCTCGTCGCCGCGCCCATGATAGTCGAAGGGCGGCTGATCGGAGTCATCGGTGTTGGCACCGCCGGCTACCATCGCTTCTCACGCGCCGATTCGCGGCTGCTCCAACTCGTCGCCGACCGCCTCGCGGTCGCCATCGACCGGGCGCGGCTGTTCGTCGCGGAGCAGCAAGCGCGCGCGGAAGCAAAATACACCGAAGTCTTGCGGGCGCGGGCCGGGCAGCAGGCTGGCGTGGCCGCGCTGGGGCAGTTGGCCCTGACCGGCCAGCCGCTCGACGAGCTGATGGAACATGCGGTGCGGATGGTAACGGCGACCCTTGGTGTGGAGTTCGCCAAAGTGCTCGAGCTCCGACCAGACGAGGGCATCCTCGTGCTCCGGGCGGGGGCCGGCTGGCCAGAGGACGCGCCTGAATCGACCCCCCTCGAGACCGGCTCGAACACCCAGGCCGGCTACACGTTGCGAACCGGTGGACCGGTCGTGGTCGACGACCTCCGTACCGAAACACGGTTCACCGGGCCGTCGCTCCTTCACCGCTTCGGGGTGGTGAGCGGCATGAGCGTCATCATTCACGGCCGCGGACACACGTTCGGCGTACTGGGTGCGCACACAACCCGCCACCGCACCTTCACAGAGGACGACGTCAACTTCCTCCAGGCTACCGCGAACGTGCTGGCAACCGTCGTCGAGCGGCGACGAGCCGAGGAGGAGCGGGCGCAGCTCATTCGCGAACAGGCCGCTCGCGCCGAGGCGGAGGCGGCCCAGGCGCGGCTTGCGTTCCTTGCCGAGGCGAGCAGCGCGCTCGCTGCTTCGCTGGACTACGAGACGACGCTGAACGCCGTCGCGCATCTGGCCGTGCCGACGCTGGCTGACTTCTGCACGGTGGACGTCGTCGAGGCGGATGGCCGGGTTCAGCGGGTCGCTACGGCGCACGCCGACCCGTCCCGTGAGTCGCTCGTGCGCCAACTCGGCGCGTTCCCACCAGACACGCTAGCCACCGAAGGCATTGGGAAGGCGCTCCGAACCGGTGAACCGGAGGTCGTCCAGCAGATGTCCGCCTCGTTCCTGGGCGCGTCGACGAGCGACGAGCGCCCGCTGGCGATTACCCGGGCACTCGAGGGGCGCGCGGCGATGATCGTGCCGCTCGTGGCGCGTGGGCGGACCCTCGGCGCGATCGGGTTGTTCCTGGCCGAGTCCGAGCGCCAGTACGATGACGCCGATCTGGCGCTCGCGCGGGAACTGGCAGCGCGCGCCGCCCTGGCGGTGGACAACGCCCGGCTGTACGGCGAAGCTCAGCATGCCATCCGTGTCCGTGATGAGTTCCTGGCCTCAGCATCTCACGAGCTCCGGACCCCATTGAGCCATATCAAGGGTTTCGTAAGCACGCTCCGTCAGACCGATGTGGAGTGGGACGACGAGACGCGCGAAGACTTCCTCGCCGAGGTCGAGCGGGAGGCCGACCGGCTGGCCAAACTGATCGGCGATCTGCTCGACATGACGCGTCTGGAGAGCGGCGGGCTGGAGGGGGGCGACCGGGTGCTGCTGCGGCCGGCCGCGGTCGTGGACGGCGGGCTGGATCGGGTACGCGGATTGCTCGGGAGTCATCCGGTCCGTCTGGAGGTGCCGGACGATCTACCGATGGTGCTGGCCGACGCGTCCCAGTTGGAACGCGTCGTCGCTAACCTCGTCGAGAACGCGGCGAAGTACTCACCGACGGGTGCCGAGATCCGGGTCAACGGCACGACTGAGGATGGCGTCGTCGAGCTTCGGGTAGAGGACGCCGGGACCGGCATCCCGCCCGAATACCTGGATCAAGTCTTCGAGAAGTTCTTTCGCTTGCGGCGCCAGGGCGCGCCCATTGCTGGTACCGGCCTCGGGCTGGCAATCTGCCGGAGAATCGTCGAAGGTCATGGTGGACGAATTCGGGCGGAGAATCGGCCAGAGGGTGGGGCACGCTTCGTCGTGCAACTACCGGTGGCCGACAGCACGAAGGGAGTCGCGGCGTAATGCGTCAGGTCGTCCTGGTGGTCGACGACGAGGCGCCGATGCGGAAGTACATCTCGTCCAACCTTCGGGCACGCGGCTACGACGTGCTGACGGCCGAGGACGGTGCGGAGGCGTTGAAGCTGATCGGGGAACGCCCGATCGACCTGCTCATCCTCGACATCATGATGCCGGGGCCGGACGGGCTCGAAGTGCTCCAGGCGGTCCGACGAGACATGGACATCCCGGTCGTCATGCTGTCGGCGCGTGGCCGCGAGGGCGACAAGGTCGAGGCATTGGATCTCGGCGCGGATGACTACCTGACCAAGCCGTTCGGCGTCGCGGAGTTGCTGGCTCGGGTTCGGGCGGCGCTACGGCGGGCGACCTCCTCGCCCAAGGGACCGCTGCCGCCCTACCGCGCTGGGGCGCTCGAGGTCGACTTTGGGGCGCGGCGAGTCCTGGTGGGTGGCCGTGAGGTGAGCCTGACCCCCAAGGAGTACGAGGTGCTGGCGTACCTCGCCCGCAATGCCGGCCGGGTACTGACTCACCGGCAGGTACTCCAGGCAGTTTGGGGCAGCGAGTACGGCGATGAGGCAGACTATGTCTGGACCTACGTGCGTCGGATCCGACGGAAGATCGAGCCGGATCCGGCCGAGCCGCGCTACCTGCTGACCGAGGCAGGCGTCGGCTACCGGGTGCCGAAAGCGGACGAGGGGTGAGGCTGGGCACGATGGCGAGCGGATCGTCCACGTACCGGGCGTTGACATCAGGCCCGGTCTTCTGGGTACTTGTGGCGCTGGCGGTCGTGGCCGCCCCGCTGATCGACTTCGTCTCGTTTCATGGCGATCCAGTCGCCGCGTCGCTCTACGCGATCCCGGTCCTGCTGGCGGCACCGGTCTGGTCGCCGCACCGCGTGGCCGTGGTGGGCGTCATCGTCATCCTGCTTCACTTGATCTCGACGTCACTTCAAGGTGGTGCGGTAGCCGTCTGGCCGGTCCAGGTGCTCAGCCTGGCGCTCGTCGTCGTCCTGGCCGTCGTGCTGGCAGTGCAGCGGCAGGAGACGATTCGACGCGCGCACGAGGCCGAAGTCGCCCGTGAACAGTTGCAGACGTTCATGGGGATGGTGGTCCACGAACTGGCGACGCCGCTTACCAGCATTCTTGGCTCGACGCAAGTGCTCCTGCGTCGGAGCGAGCCCGGCCAGGATCAGCAACTCATCGCGATGGCCGAGCGTGAGGCGCGGACCATGAGTCGGCTCATCGAAGATCTGCGGGATGCAGCCCGCATCGGCGCCGGACACTTCGAGATCCATCCCCAGCCGGTCGACGTGATGGTGGTCGTCCGAGAGGCAGAGGAGCGGCTTCAGGCGCTGGCTGGTGAGCGCGCGCTCGAACTGCATGGCCCGGACACACTATCCGCGACGGCTGACCGCCAGCGGCTCGGGCAGGCAATCGGCAACTTGCTGTCGAACGCGCTGAAGTATTCGCCGATTGGAAGTCCGGTCGAGATCACGGTGGACAAGCGCGGAGGGTCGGCGATCGTCCGGATCGCCGACCAGGGGCCGGGCATCCCGCCCGAGAGCCAGAAGGAGCTCTTCCAGCCGTTCGCACGGCTAGACCGCACAGCGGCCGTCGCCGGCACCGGCCTGGGCCTGTACATCTCGCGCGGGATCGTCGAGGCGCACGGCGGACGGATCCTGCTGGAGAGCGCGCCCGGCAAGGGGAGCGCCTTCTCGATCGTCCTGCCGCTTGCGAACGGCATAACGGTAGCCGCCGCTACGCCTGCGCACTTTCAGGGGTAGCCGCCTGCTACGCTTTGCCGCGCACCTTGGCAGCCCACCAGCGTAGGCCCACAAACAGAAAACGTGGGTCTCGCAGGAACTCGGGCGGCTTACGTTCGAAGGCGTGGCCCACGAACTGGAAACCCCAGCCAACGGTAAACAGGCCGAGCGCGGGAATACGCAAACTGCCGACGAAGGGCGCCAGGAGCAGCAGCGGCACCGAGGCGGCGATCATGGGAATCCCGAACGTGTGACAGAGCCGATTGATCGGATGCGTGTGACTCGACGCATAGTGCGCGACCCACTCCTCGCTCGTTCGCCCGCCCAGCATGGTGACCCTCCCTCGTCGGGTGCACCCCGACGTCGACGGCAACTGCGAGCTGCTGCCCTCACTTGAACTCTAGCAGTCGCCATGTGGCCGGTGGGGTGTTCGCATGCTGACACTTCAGGGCCGTTGGACGTCAGCCCAGGGCCGCAAGCGCCGCCTCCGCAACTGCCATATCCTGCTGGGCGCTGCCACCCCCCACGCCAATCCCGCCCACAATCGACGTGCCGGACTGAATGGGATAGCCGCCCCCGAGCAGGGTCACGCGTGGAAAGTTGGGCAGCGAGGCCAGGCGGGTCGGATCGTTCTGGTTACGTTCAGCAAGAACGTGGGTCGGAGCCCGAAAGGCGGCCGATGTGAACGCTTTGGCCTGCACCAGATCGACGCTCGCCAGGCTAGTGCCCTCCATCCGGGCAAACGCTTTGAGCACGCCGCTCTCGTCGACGATGGCGATGGCCATCGGCACACCAAGCTCCTGCGCCTTCGCGATGGCTGCGGCGATGAGCACCTGGGCCGCATCGAGCGTGATCGTGTCCCGCGTCGTGCTAATCGAAGTCTGCGCATGCGCCGTGCTTGCCGGAGCGGCACCGTGTGCGAGCATCGCGCCTGCCGCCAGACCGGCGGCCACACGGCCGAAGGCGCGCCGAGAGATCGAATCGGTCATCTCTTCCTCAACCCCTCATCAAGCCATGAGCGGCCCGATGCGATCGTCGGTGGCAGGGAGCGCTCAGTCTGGGGCCGACACGGGCGGAAACCCGCGCTCCAACTGCCAACCTGTCACGGTCGATGTGATCTACGCACGCCAAGGGGTCTCGGATCTACTTGCCATGACGCGAGAATCTGGTATCGGGCAGGCGCGACAGAGGCGGAGCCTCGCCGCTATCATCACCGTCGCCGCGCAGCCGGCCGGCGCGCCCGCTCGAGCGGGACGTCCTCGCCAATGGCCGTCTGGGGCCTTGACCGATGCTGGAGCACCTATGCTTGCGACCCCCGATATCGATGCCCTCTCGGCTCACCTGCTCGAGATCGCGGCACGCGCTGCCCGCGAGGCCGGCGATGCCGTCGCCAGTCTGGCCGGCAGCGTGGCCGTCGACCAGAAGCTCGGCTTCTTCGACCCGGTGACCGAGTGCGACCGCCGCGCCGAGCGGATGATCTCCGAGCAGATTTTCCGCCATCACCCCGACTCGACGCTGATCGGAGAGGAGGGCGGACGCCATGGTGACGGCGCCGTCCACTGGTTCGTGGACCCAATCGACGGCACGGCGAACTTCGCGGCCGGCATCCCCTTCTTCAGCGTCTCGATTGCCGCCGCGCTTGGCGACCGTCTGCTAGCTGGTGTGGTGTACGACCCAACTCGGTGTGAGATGTTCGCCGCCTCGACGGCTGGAGCGACGCTGAACGGCGAGCCGATTCGTTCCCGGGGCAGCGCGACGGATTCCGGCGCGACGCTGCTGACCGATTTTCCGAAGTCGGGCGGGCGGGTCAGCCCCGGCGACTTCGAGCGCTTCGCGACGATGGTGAACAGCTTCCGGGCTGTCCGACGAATGGGCTCGACAGCCCTCCACCTTGCGTATGTCGCCTGCGGACGGGCTGAAGCGACCTTCTCCATCGAGACGAACGCCTGGGATCTGGCAGCCGGCATGCTGTTGGTGCTGCAAGCCGGTGGCTGCTACCTCCCGGCTGGGCGCCTGTCGACTCCGGGAGAATTCGACGCGACACGGCCGTGGCTCGCGCCAACATTTCTCGCCACCTGCCCAGAGCTCGATCTCGCCACCTCGACGCTCGGCGCGACCATCTGGCGGGACTTGCTTGGACGGACCGAGGTAGCGCCAGTTCGGTGAGGCTGAGAGGGGGCGGGGGGATACCCGCGACCGCCCTTGCCAGACTCAGGTGTACGTGAACCGTCCGGGGCGGGCCCGCCCCGGACGTGCTCGACGGCCGAGCGGCGTAACGCCAGGAGCCGTGCGGGTGACCGCTGAGTCGATCGCCCCTCGGCACGGGCCTGGTGAACGGAGCCGCTTCGTGCTGGGCAAGGGGTGTCCTCTCAGGCGCGAGCGACGCCGAGGGACGACGCGTCCTGCGTGGCCTCAGGCCGCACCAGGAACAGGGGCGCGCCGGCCCGTCGGAGTGTATCCAGAGCGGTGCTGCCTAGAACGGCCCGGCTGAGCCCGCCTCGCCCGCGTGTCGCTAGCGCGATCAGGTCGGCCGACCGTTCAGCGGCGATCCTCGCAATCGTCGGAGCCGCTGGCCCGCTCGAGACGAGCGAACAGCAGGTAGGTGCCCAGGGCGCGTCGATGCGTCGCGTCACCTCGTCGAGGTACTGGCGAGCCCGCACTGGTGCGATATCCGGCTCACCGCCCGCTTCACGCGCTGCGCGGCAGAGCGCGCAATCGTCACCGTGTGGCGCGACATAATCGATGGCGGTCACGACCTGGAGCAGCGTGACCTCGACTGGGAGGGGAGACAGCAGGGCGGCCAGGGGGACGAGGACTGCCTCGGCCAGTGCTGAGCCATCGAGCGGAACGAGAGCGCGCAGAGGCCGGTCGGCCTGCCAGGCAGCAGCGCCGGGCGGCACCATCAATAGGGGCAGCGTCGTCTGACGCATGATCTGGTCGGCGACGCTCCCGTACAGGAGCCGCCCGAGCCCACCGCGCCCATGGGTGGAGAGCACCACCAGATCGGCGCCGCACGCCACCGCATCGTGGAGGATGGCCTGTCCGAGCTCATCGGCGCGCGGTACAGCGGTGGTCCTGGTCTCGACGTCCAGGCCGGCCAGGAGCGGACGGGCGGCAATCTCGGTCAGGGCGGGGCACGGTTCTCGGACCGGCGACGACGCCTGCACGTGCAGCAGCACCAGGCGGGCGCCGTGGGAGCGGGCGAGTCGTTCGGCAAACGGCAGCGCGTGCTCGGCGAGCGGCGAGCCGTCGAGAGGAACGAGAATCGTCGTGAACATCGCGCGACCTCCAGACTCCGACCGGCGCAGCGCGTCGCTCGAGACCTGGGACACCGCCGGCGGGACGGCACACCTATGCTGGCGAGGCGCCGTTCCAAAGGATGGGGGCGTACCTGGCGCCGCCGCACGTGACGTCTGACTCGAAATCGGCGGGAGCTACGTCAGGGTATCGTGGCCGACGAGTCGGATACGGGTCACGCTCCGTACATGCCACACGACGTACAGGAAGCGTGCGCCGTGCACCCGTGTCGCTACGCGCCGTGCGCCGGAGGGTATCGGGCGCCGGTGGGTCTCAGGGGGCCGCTCCCAGCGCGTCGGGCGTGTGAACGCCAGCCGGGACGACGCTGGCGTCAGTGGACTGGCAGCGCGAACACCGGTAGCAGGTTCTCGCCGGCGATGCCCAGGCACCCGAGCGCGATCACGATGGCAATGCTGACGGTTACCCGAACGGTGAGGGCACGATCGCCCGATACTCGCGCGACGAGCAACAGATTGATGACCGCGCTGGAGAGCGACGCCAGCACGGCGCCGGTGCCAGCCACCGCCGGCGTCGCGAGCCCATGCGTCACAAGCGACGCGGCCGAGGCGACGGCTGACGCGCTCGATACCAGGCCGCCGACCGCACTGACAGCGTAAAAGCCGGTCTGGCCAAGCATCCGCTGCGCCAGGATCCCGGCGACTTCGAGCACCAGAAAGATGACCCCGAACTTCAGCGCCGATTGCAACGAAAATGGTGAGGACAAGTTCAAGGCCGGTGAGTGGGAATCGACGACTTTGTGACGTGGGCTCAGCAGTGCGAGGGCGAGGCTCGCGCCGACCATGAGCGCCAGCGGTAGGAGCGACGCGACGAGCGCGCTGCTGGCCAGCACGCCCAGCAGCAACGCATTGCGGACGGTGGAGGCCATCGTCGACAGCACGACACCGCGATAGGCCGCGTCGACCAGCCGGCCGCCAGTCTCGCGCACGCGAGTCGCCATCTCCGTGACGGTCACGGTGCTGTTGACCAGTCCACCCAGGAAGCCGGCAAGCTCGACACCGCGCGCGCCATACATCTTCAGCAGGATGTAGTTCACGAAGCCGAGCGCCGCGATCAGGATGACGGTCACCCAGGCTGCGCGTGGCTCGATCAACCCCCAGGGATCGATCGGCGCCTCGGGCAGGATCGGGTAGATGACGAAGGCGAGGATGCCGAGCAGGATCGCCGAACGCAGTTCGACCTCCGTCAGCCCGAGACTGAACCCGGCCAGCCGCTCCTTCCAGGCCAGCAGCGCCGCTGACATCACGGCGACGGCGACTGGCGTGAACGTATGGCCCTGGCCGGCCAGCAGGCCGTTGAAGCCGGTCACCAGCAGCGCGGCCGAGGTGGTCAACTCTGCGCCGCCGTCGAAGCGAAGCGCTTGCCAGTTCAGGAAGGCAACTAGCACCCCGAGCAGAGCAATGCTCAGCGGCCCATAGTTCTCCCCAAGCAGGCCGCCGAGACCGCCCAGCAGCGCGGCGAAGCCGAAGGTTCGCAACCCCGCTTCCTTGCCCCGGCGCTCGCGCTCCAGGCCAACGAATAGCCCGACCGCGAGGGCCAGTCCGAGCCGTGCGAGTGTTGGGAGATGCTCCCAGGGAGTGACGGGCGGTGCGATATCCATAGCCAGGTTCCTCGATACCAGGATACACGCCCGGTGCCGTGGTGAGTGATGAGTGACACGCGGTGAGTGGTGGACCGGAGCGATCGGCGGCGCGACCGTCTGTCCGTCGCGTTGCTGACCGGGAGCGTTGCGCTATCATGCCTCCCAGATCGACGAAACAGCTCTGGGGGACGACGTGGTCTGCCTGGCATGTGGGGGGCGGAATCGCGACGCAGCGCGAAGATGCTGGCAATGTGGTACGAGCTTTCAGCAGCGGGCGGCGCCGGCCCGTGGCGACTCGTGGGAGTACTCTGACCTCGAAGTGCGCTTGCCACGGCTGCGCTGGTTCCAGATGCCCGGCGCCTGGCTCCCGATCATCGAGCAGGGTTTGCGGCGGGTGCGCCCGGCAGGCTGGCAGGTGACGCACGACGTCGACGTGCCGGGGCTGACAGCAGTCGGGCGCTTTCGACGTGGCGAGCACATCGTCCGGCGTGCCGCCGAGGCTGACCGGGTGGTCCTTACGCTCCGCCGTCGGCTGTAGCTGTGCGCGAGCGGCCGTACGCCTTGATGGCGTCTACCTGGGCGCGGGTCTCGATCGAGCCTGGACGGCAGGCGCGTACGCGCGCCATGGCGTCCGCCGGCGAGTGCCCGCGACTGATGAGGTAACAGGCGAGCAGCGTCCCGGTCCGACCGAGCCCGCCGCCGCAGTGGACCGCGACGCGCTTCCCATCACCGACAGCATCCTCAATCGCGGCCACACCGCGCCGAAGCTGTGCCGGCGTCGGCGCGGTGAAGTCCCGAACGGGCACGTGAACGTCGACGAGGCCGTAGCGCCGGAGCCGGGCTGCGTCGTGGGGGCGCTCGTGGAGATTGACGAGCACGGAGATACCCCGCCGATGCAGGCCCGCGAGGGCGCGCTCCCGCCGAGGATACGCGCAGGCCAGCACCTGCCCGTCCACGAGCCAGTCCCCCGCGTCGACGAGCACGCCGAGCCAGCGCAGCAGCGCCCGGAGCGGCGGCATGTCTGGCTCCTTTCATGGATTCCCAAGGCGGCCGGCCGACGCGTGCTTCCGCCGGCCGATTGCACCAGGACTGACCTTGCCATGGCGGCCGATGAGCGCCCGGAGGCGAGGTCGCGTAGGAGGCCGTCTACTGGTCGGCCAGTCCAGGAAACTGCCGAGCCCCTGTGCTCGTATCGGACGCCTCTATCGGACAGCCGTTGGCGCCTCGCCGTTCCCCCAGAGTGCGGCTGCAATGTCTGCCCAGGGTACGTGACGGCGGATTGCCCCGGCCCTGGCCATCAAGGAAGCGTCAGCCGCAAGGCCGTTCCGCGCCGCTTCGACACGCTCCGGCCGCACGCCAGCGGTCTCGACGAGCCAGAACAGCATGTACGGGTTGACGACATGATTGTAGACCCACTTCGCGTCGTGCGGCCGCGGGAGTTGGCTAGCCGGGATCCGGTTGTAGGCGCCAGGACCATCGTACTGGCGTAGCCAGCCCAGCCAGTGCTCCTTCTGGGTTGTGAACCAGACTCCCGGCGCGCGCTGTGGCGGGTCGGAGGGCAGGCGCTCGATGGCCCGTATGAACTGGTCAATACCGATCGTTGCGGTCAAGCGGTCATCACCACAGAGAGATACCGCAAGAGACTAGTGCGCAGTGATCACGGTGTCAAGCCATGCGACACCCAGACGCGAACAATGCATAGCCCATCAGGCCGGTACAACGTCTTACGGCCTCTCGGTATCGCTCTGCTGTGACGCCGGAGGCTGTCTTAGAGCGCCGTCCCCCCAGGCGGCTATACTCCCGCCACGCTATGCTGAGGCTGTCCGCGGAGGAGTTGGACGATGGTTGTAGACGACAAGACGACGAAGATTCTGCTCGACGAACGAGACCTGCCGACCCATTGGTACAACATCGTCCCGGACCTCCCGGAGCCGCCCGCACCGCCGCTCCACCCGGGCACCCTCCAGCCGCTCGGGCCGGCCGATCTTGCTCCGCTGTTCCCGATGGCGCTCATTCAGCAGGAAGTCTCTGCCGAGCCGCGCATCGAGATCCCGGACGAGGTCCGCGACGTCTATCGGCTCTGGCGGCCGAGCCCCCTGTACCGCGCCCACCGCCTGGAGCGGGCCCTCGATACGCCGGCCCGCATCTACTACAAGTACGAAGGTACCAGCCCGGCCGGCTCCCACAAGCCGAACACCGCTGTCGCTCAGGTCTACTACAACAAGCACGAGGGGATTCGGCGGCTGACCACCGAGACGGGCGCCGGCCAGTGGGGGACCGCTCTGGCGATGGCCTGCGCCATGTTCGGCCTCGAGTGTACCGTCTTCATGGTCAAGGCCAGCTACTACCAGAAGCCCTATCGTAAGTCGCTCATCCAGGCCTATGGCGCAACGATCTACGCCAGTCCCTCCGAGGAGACGCAGGCTGGACGAAAGGTGCTTGCGGAGACGCCGGACTCGCCGGGCAGCCTGGGCATCGCCATCTCCGAAGCGGTGGAAGACGCGGCCACCCACGACGATACCCACTACGCGCTCGGGTCGGTCCTCAACCACGTCCTGCTGCATCAGACGGTGATCGGGCAGGAGACGATGAAGCAGCTCGAACTCGCCGGCGACTATCCCGACGTGGCGATTGGCTGCGTCGGCGGCGGCTCGAACTTCGCCGGGCTGGCCTTCCCGTTCATCGGCGAGCGCCTGCGAAACGGTCGGTCCACCCGCTTCGTCGCTGCCGAGCCGGCGGCGTGCCCGACCCTCACCCGGGGCCGCTATGCCTACGACCTTGGCGATACGGTCGGACTGACGCCGTTGATGAAGATGCACACGCTCGGGCACAGCTTCGTGCCACCGGCCATCCACGCCGGCGGGTTGCGCTACCATGGCGACGCGCCGCTCGTCTCGCAACTCGTCCATCATGGTATCGTCGAGCCGGTCGCGCACCGGCAGACCGGGGTGTTCGAGGCAGCCATCCAGTTCGCGCGGACCGAGGGGATCATGCCGGCACCGGAGTCGGCGCACGCGATCCGCTCGGCAATCGACGAGGCGCTGGCCGCTCGTGAGGCGGGCGAGCGCCGAACGGTCGTCTTCCTGCTCTCCGGTCACGGTCACTTCGACATGGCAGCCTACGACGCCTACTTCGCCGGTCAACTCGAGGACTACGAGTATCCGGACACGGCGATCGAGGAGGCGCTGAAGGCGTTGCCCGCCGTTCCGGTCGGCCGCTGACCCCCGCCATCTCGAACGACCTTGTCGACGGCGAGTCGGTGAGCCGGCTCGCCGTACTGGCTCGCGCCCGAAACTGAGGCCTGGCGCGCTCAACAAGATCTTGATGGGCGCGCCACGAGGTCTTGACGGCGGACCGATAGATTCCTCCTGTGTGGAGGTTGCCGTGGCGCGGCATGTGCTCGGCATAAACTGGTACGCCCATGATGCCGCTGCGGCGCTCGTGCGCGACGGCCGGCTCATCTTTGCCGGCGCGGAGGAGCGGTTCTCGCGCGTCAGGAAAGACAACAGCTTTCCGAAGCGGAGCATTGAGGCCGCGCTGTCTCACGCCGGCATCGAGTATGCGGAGCTCGACGCCATCGCCCATGGTTGGAATGGCCCGCTCAGGACACCCCTGCACACGCTGGCATGTAGCGTGTCAGGCTCGCTCCCACGGCACGGCGAGTTCGTGGGGCGAGCGTTGTCTGGCCTGCTCTCCGAGCGAGGTAGTAGGAGTGTCGAGCGGCACCTGCGGCGTGTCTTCGGTGCTCCACCGATGCCGGGCGTGCAGTACATCGATCACCACCTGGCACACGCCTACAGCGCCTACGCTCCATCGGGGTTCGACGACGCCATCGTGCTCGTCGTCGACGGTCGAGGCGCCTACCAGTCGACGTCCCTCTATCACGCGCGCGGTGACTCGATCCGTCGGGTGCGCTGGCTCGCCTATCCGAACTCACTCGGACTGCTCTACGAGACGTTCACCGACCTTCTCGGCTTCGAGCGCCACAGCGATGAGTGGAAGGTGATGGGCCTCGCCGCCTATGGCACGCCGACCGTCCCGATGGATGAGTACATCCGTATCACGCCAGATGGCTACCGGGTGAACGCGCGGGCGCTCATGGGCCGCAGTTGGGGCGACTTGAGCCCCCTGATCGCGCGTTTCGGCCCGCGCCGCGATCCGGACACGGCAATCGCCGACGTCGACCGGGACATCGCAGCCTCGGTGCAGAGGGCAGTCGAAGAGGCGATGTTCGCGCTGGTCCGCGATGCGGTGGCCCGGATCCCGAGCCGCAGCCTGTGCCTCGCCGGCGGCGTGGCCATGAATTCAAAGGCAAATGGCAAACTCCTTGCCGCGGGGATCGTCGATCGGTTGTTCATCCAGCCGGCCGCGACCGACGATGGGACAGCGATCGGCGCAGCGCTAGCGGCCGAACACCAACTGACCGGCCGGATGCCTTCCTGGGTCATGGAGCACGCCTACCTTGGCCCAGAGGTCACACAAGACGACATCGATACCGCCCTTCGGCTGTACGGCATCCCGCACCTGCGCTGCCCGAACATGCCGGGTGTGGCCGCCCGACTTCTGGCCGAGGGCAAGATCCTGGGCTGGTTCCAGGGCCGCATGGAGTTCGGTCCGCGTGCACTGGGCAATCGCTCGATTCTGGCCGACCCTCGCGACCCGACCATGAAAGACCGTGTCAACGCCTGCATCAAGTTTCGCGAGGGATGGCGGCCGTTCGCGCCGTCCGTGCTTGCCGAGAGGTTTCACGACTACTTCGAGCCAGGCGTGCCGTCGCCGTTCATGATCCTGACCCACACGGTTCGCTGGGACAAGCGCGCGGTCATACCCGCAATCACGCACGTGGATGGATCCGCCCGAATTCAGACGGTTGAGCGGGCGGTGAACCCAACCTATTGGGAGCTCATTTCCGCGTTCGAACGGCAGACCGGCGTGCCGATGATCATGAACACGTCGTTCAACCTGCGCGGTGAGGCGATCGTGTGCGAGCCGAAGGACGCGATTCGTACGTTCTACTCGTCCGGGCTCGACTTTCTCGCGCTGGGTGACTGCCTGTTGGCGAAGGATCAGAATGCGCTGGTACGTATCGAGGCACTGAGTGAGACGGCCGACCCTCCCGCCCACACGGTAGCCGTGCTCGATCCCATGCCGCTCCACGGTTGACGAAGCGGATCTTCCGATCTCTCGCGGGTCTCACGACGGGCTGGTCCGTCTCACCATGACGCGCTCTCCTGGCTACGGTGGCCAGCAGCGGTGAGTGGAGGACTGCATCGGGAGATCAGGAGAACTCGAAGCGGTCATATGCAGAGAACCTGACCTGCTCCCGGCTGCCTTATATCGGCTTCTGACCGCCGCCCGGCGTTCAGAGGCATGCCGGACGGCGGGTATTCGCCA
Source organism: Chloroflexota bacterium (assembly GCA_020845495.1). Next base: position 56,555 of record JADLFM010000010.1, on the reverse strand, counting down.
GGTGCGCGCATCGCGTGGCCCGGTGGAGCCCCCGCGAGGACGCCAACCTGAAACGCTGGCCGCGAGGCTCAGTTACCGCCGACCTCACAGGTGAACAGACGATCGTTCCCCAGGCCGCCAAAGCAGGAGTCCCAGTTCGCCCCCCCAATCAAGGTGTCGTCGTCGTTGCCGCCTTCAAGCGTGTCGTCGCCGGCCTCGCCATCGATGACGTCGCTGCCGGTTCGCCCGAAGAGAACGTCGTTGCCCTCGGTCCCGACGATATGTCCGGTCCCGAAGATCGTGACCTCCAGCCCAAAGCAGAGCACCTGCGCCTGCGCGGCAGGTGGAGGTTCTGATACCGCGAGCAGGTTGACGCAGAGCGTGAACGCGAGCAGCCTCGCAATGTGCGACATGACGGCCCTCCTCGCCCGCTGACGCACGCAGCGGTCATGTCGCGGAACGGACGACCTCGTCGGCCCGACGCCGCGCGTCCGGAGGACGCGCGCAGAGCGGCGGCTCCTCCCAGCCACTCGCTTGTTCTCCAACCCAGGCAGCGAGTCGCCGCCGGTAGCAGCATCACCACCCTCGATCGCACCGGAGTGAGGGGGCGCGGGCACGTGCTGGCGTGCTTCCGCGTCGGGCGGCTGGCGCCAGTAGTCAGCGGCTCCAGACGGAACGATCGGGCCGCTATACGGGTGGCCCGAGCACAGGCTCCAGTCGGCGCCGGGCGGCCCGGGGCGTCGGGAGGGGACGCGGGCCGTCCCGGCAGTTGGGGCCGGCGTATGGAACGCCGTGGCGGAGCGTGCGCCCACCGGCACTGACCGGGGGGCTGTCGGATCATCATCGCTGATGACCATGCGCATGCTCCCGCTTATGGCCCCAGGGAACGGTGGCGGACCCAGCCCCGGATCGCCGGATCGGCGCGGCACTGGCAGCAGGCGTCCACCACCGGCCTCGTATCTCCAACCGGGTAGGATACCAGAGTACTCGAAGCGATCGCGGTCCACAAGGGGTCTGCCCGACTGCCGACGCTCCGGCGTCTGACATCGGTTCGGGGAGTCCGGCCGTCGAGCGCATCAGGTGGCGAGCGCATCAGGTGGCGAGCGCATGCGTGACGGGGGCTGGCTCCGGGTGTCGAGCACGCGTGCCGCTGTGAATGCCGGTGCTGGAAATCATGCGCGGGTCGGCGCCCGATCGAGCATGATACAAAGGGAACGATGCAGCCAGGGTGTGGGAGCAGGCGCTGGCCGTCTCGGCGGAGGTCGATCTGGTTCAGGGGCTTCTCACATTCACTGGCGTCGTCGTCCAGCCGGGCGGCGGCACGCACCTGCTGGCGCCTGCTCCCCTCCCGAGCGCGGAGATCGTCGACAACACGGTCACCAGCGTACGTCTGCCGAACGTGAGGGCATTCTGGGCCCGGGTGCGGGGTCATGCGATCGTCGGTAGAGTGCGGGATGTGCTCGCACCATGGCGCGTCGAGATGCCCCGACACGGCGGCGTCGGCGCGCTGCATCCAGGCGGCGTGAGGACAGCATGAGCACGCCGACCCTGGTGATCCTGTGGCTGGCGATGATCGGTATCGCGTGGCTCGTCGGGCTCGAGCCGTGGATGATCGCGGTAGGCGCGGTCATCGCGCTGTTCGGGTACCTGCTGGAGCGCCAACGCGACTGAGGGGCGTGGTTTCTCGGTACAGCCCGCCCACCGGCGGGCAACTCCTGGGCATCTTGTCGAGGGTCTGCGATCCCGGGGTGAGGGCAAAGGGCAACCACTCACCCACCAGCCACCCCCACCTTGCAGCCGTTCTGCCGGTTGTCGTGTTGCCCCCAGGGTGACTATCCTGGGCCAGCCGTGCTTCGTTCGAGCCCGGCCGTGTTGAGGCTTCCTGAGGGGATGCATGAGGGGTGTCGCATGAAGGGTGACGCATGAGGGCCACGGCGCAGCCGACAGGACAGCCCTCGTTGCCGTCCACGATGAAGGCCGCGGTCTTCCAGGCGACCGACACGCCGATGGGCGTCGAGGAACTCCCGACGCCCGCGGCACGGGCTGGCGAGGTGCTGGTCAAGGTACGGGCATGCGGCGTCTGCCACACCGACCTGCACGTCCTGAAGGCGGAAGTCCGCTTTCCGACGCCCTGCGTGCTCGGTCACGAGATCTCGGGAACGATCGTCGCGCACGGGAGCGGGCTCTCGGTGACGGATGCCGAGCGGCTCGCCATCGGGCGGCGAGTCGTCGGTGCGTTCATCATGCCGTGTGGAACCTGCTTCTACTGCGTGCGCGGGCAGGACGGTCTGTGCGAGACGTTTTTCGCGCTCAATCGCCTGCGAGGCACGCTCTACGACGGCGACACTCGACTGCGCCGGGCTGACGGCACCCCGATCTGGATGTACTCGATGGGCGGACTGGCGGAGTACGCGGTGGTGCCGGTCAGCGGTGTGGCACCGTTGCCAGACGACCTGCCGTTCGAGGAAGCCGCGATCCTCGGCTGTGCGGTCTTCACCGCCTACGGTGCGGTGCGGCACGGCGCCGACCTCCGGGCTGGCGAGTCGGTCGCGGTGGTCGCGACCGGGGGTGTGGGCTCGAACGTGATCCAACTGGCGCGAGCGTTCGGTGCGCGTCAGATCATCGCGATCGACGTTCGCGCCGACAAGCTCACGGCCGCCCGTGTGCTCGGCGCGACCCACACCATCGACGGCTCGCAGGAGGATGTGGCGGCGCGGGTGCAAGAGATCACCGACGGCCGGGGCGTAGACGTCGCCTTCGAGGCGCTTGGCCGACCGGAGACGTTCGTGCAGGCGGCCAGCGTGGTGCGCGCGGGCGGTCGAGCGGTCATGGTCGGTATCGCGCCGGCTGGAGTGACGGCACCCCTCGAGATCACGCCGCTCGTCCGGCGCGGGGTACGAATCGTCGGCTCGTACGGCGCGAGCACCCGCGCCGACCTGCCGGCCGTCATCGCACTGGCACGAGCAGGCGCCATCGACCTGGCGCAGACGGTGACACGCCGCTACGGATTAGGCCAGGCGGCCGAGGCGTACGACACGCTGAACCGTGGCGGCATCGTGGGCCGGGCGATCGTGGTGAGTGGCGAATAGCAGGTCGCGCGTAGCGGGTCGCGCGTGGCGAGGAGTGAGTGCCAAGGGGCAGACGAGTCGAGGAGGCGACGTGAAGGCGACGGAGGGGCAGCGTGATGAGCGGTGAGGCCGAAAGGCCGTCGTTCGACCTGACGGGCAAGGTGGCGCTGGTGACCGGGGCCGGGCGTGGGCTCGGCCGAGCGATTGCGCTCGCCTACGCCCGAGCCGGTGCCGACATCGTCGCAACCGCTCGCTCGGCTGACGAGCTCGCGTCGCTCTGTGCCGAGGTCCACGCGCTTGGCCGGCGAGCGCTGGCCATACCGGTCGACGTGCGCGATGTCGCGAGCATCCGGGCCATGGCCGAGCGCGCGGACGGCGAGTTGGGCCGCGTCGACATCTTGTTGAACAACGCCGGCATCACTGTCCGTCAGGCTGCTCTTGACATAACTGAGGATGCCTGGAACGCCATTGTCGACACCAACATGAAGGGCCTGTTCTTCTGCTGTCAGGCGGTCGGGCGGGGGATGGTCGAGCGGCGATCGGGCAAGATCATCAACATGGCGTCAGTCAACGCCGTGACCGGCTGGCCGCGACGGCTGGTCTACTCCGCGACGAAGGCGGCCGTGGTGCACCTGACCCACGTCCTGGCCGTCGAGTGGGCGCCGTACAACGTCTGCGTGAACGCGCTTGGCCCCACGTTGATCGAGACCGACCAGGTGCGGGATGCGCTCAAGGATCCGGCGTTCAAGGCGGAATGGCTGGCCGCAATGCCGATGGGCCGGATCGGCACGCCGAACGACCTGCTCGGTGCGGCGCTGTTCCTGGCGTCGCCGGCATCGGACTTCGTGAGCGGGCAGCATCTGATCGTGGACGGCGCGCAGACGGCGAGATAGCCAGGCCGCGCCGGCGTTCGTTGGAGCAGCCGGCGCGTCGAGCCCCCACTCTGACCGCGAGACGCCGGACATCTGACCGCGAGACGCCGGACATCTGGCCGCGCGCTTCGACGAATGCCCGGCCCCAGCGGGGCCGCAACCGAGGCCGAGGGCCGCGACAGGGCGTGCCCTAACGGTGACGGGCATCACCCAGGTCTGGCATCCGGACTACGGATGGCCATCGGCGTCGGAGAGGCGGCGGTAGGCGAAACCAGCCGCTCGGAAGTCGATCACATGGCCATCGTCAGCGACGCTGAAGGTCAGCATCTCGCCGCTATAGCGGCCTCCGCGCACCACGAACGCCAACGGGTCGGCGGTCGGCTCGAGGCGGGTGGGCGGGCCGCCAGGAAATGGTGAGCCAGGCGCGTCTTTGAGCAGCAGGTTGCCGCCGCGACACTCGACGCGTGCGATGTCGGCGAAGTGGCGGGCGCGGTACATGCCGAGGAGCCGCCGGTAGGTCGGCGGCGTGGGTGCGATGACAGCCGGCCGCTCGGCCGGGTTCGTATCGTGGCGGTCAGCAGCCGCATCGAGCAGGCGCACCGCGATCTCATCGACCGGCCCGGTCCCGTCGATCAGCGCGACGATCCCGATCTTTCGCGTGGCGTCGAACAGGATCTGCGAACGGTACCCTGGTAGGCTGCCGCCGTGGCCGTGATAGACGCGCTCGCCACGGCGCAGGATACGCCAGCCGAAGCCGTAGCCGCCGGACCAGTTCGGCTCGACGTACTGCGCCTGCTGCATCTCGGCGAGCGACGGCCCAGCCAGGATCTGATTGCCGCTTCGCTCCTGCGCCTCGGTGCGGAACTGGAGCGCGATCCAGCGGGCGAGGTCGCGGGCACTCGTCCACAACTGGGCGGCGGCGGCCATGCCGTTGCAGGGAGCATCTGGCGCCGGTTGGGCCTCGTCCTCGAATGGATGAGGCATGTGACCGGTGGCGGCACGCTCGGCCAGCGCATCGGTGAGGGCGAAGGCGCTGGACGCCATGCCGAGCGGGCGCAGGATCGCCTCCCGGACGTACTCGATGTACGAGCGCTCGGCCCGTCGCTCGACGACCTCGCCAAGCAGGGTGTAGCCGAGGTTCGAGTACTTGAAGGCCGAGCCGGGCGGGATCATGACGGCGACGTCCGGGAGCGAGGCCAGCACCTCCTCACGGGTTGGGAAGCAGAGCGTCTGCCAGTGGTCGAGTGGCGGCTCGCCCATCAACCCGGAGGAGTGCGAGGCGAGGCGGCGCAGCGTAACGTCCTCGAGCGGGCCGAACGGATTACGGACCGCAGCAAATTCGGGGAGGTGCGCGACGAGTGGATCGTCCAGCCGCAACCTGCCCTCGTCGCGCAGTTGGACGAGCGCGAGCGCCGTGAATGTCTTGGTGATCGAGGCGACTCGGAAGATCGTGTCGAGGTCGAGGCGGCGCGACCCCGACGCCGGTGCGCCGGTCTGGCCGAAACCCTGGCCCCAGATGATGTCTCCATCGTCCACCAGCGCGACGACCAGCCCTGGCAGACTGTGCTCGACCACGAGGTCAGCCGCGAGGCGCTGGAGTGTGGCGGTCAATGCAGTGTGGTCGCTCGCCCGCTCGCTCGTCTCACTCATCGTCATCGAGCCTCTCCTCTGGCGCGGGACGCTCCCGCCGATGTGGTCAGCCCCCGCTACGTCGTTTCACTCGCCAGGGCCGGTCATGCGCAGTCGCCGCTCGGTTGAGGCGGTCGTCTCGTTGTAGCCGCTTCGCCGGTGGCGTCACCCGGTCGTGGCTGCCTGGCCGCTGGCCTCGCCCGGTACCGCCTGGTCCCGCCACTCAATCCATGTAGACGCCGCCGTTCACGTCGAGCGCCTCGCCGGTGATGTAGCTTGCCCGCTCGGACACGAGGAAGGCCACGGCGTCCGCGATGTCCTCTGGCTCGCCGATCCGTCCGGCCGGGATGGCGGCCGCTACCGCCTCGCCGCGCGAGCCCTCGTACATGGCGGCCGACAACTCGGTCCGGATCAGGCCGGGGCAGACGGCGTTGACGGTGACGTAAGGTGCAACCTCGCGGGCAAGCCCACGCACGAGCCCGAGCATACCGGCCTTCGCCGCCGCGTACGCTGTCTTGCTCAGCGCCGGGTAGGCGCCGCCGTGCTTGGCGTTCATCGACGAGATGCAGATGATTCGGCCCCATCCACGTTCGAGCATGCCCGGCACCACGGCGTGCGACCAGTTGAAAGAGCCTTTCAGATGGACGCCAAGCGTCCGGTCCCAGTCGGCCTCGGTCAAGGCGGTGAATGGCGTAGGCGAAGCGATGCCGGCGTTGTTGATGAGAGCGTCGACCCGCCCATATCGTTCGTAGAGGTCGAGGACGACCTCCTGGGCGCGGGCGTACTCCCGCACGTCAGCTTGATAGACCACGCTCGCAGGCGCTCCCCGGTCGGCGAGCAGCCCGGCAGTGGCCCCGGCGTTGTCGGCGGCGAGATCGACCACGGCGACCCGGTAGCCATCGGTCCCCAGCGCCAGAGCAATGGCGCGGCCGATCCCACGTCCCGCCCCCGTCACGATCGCCACGGGTGTCCCGGCCGGTCGAGCCATGTCGCGGTCCCTCCTCACAATGCCGACAGCGTGTCGGCGCCGATTGCGTGTCGGTGTCTGCACTCACTGCTGCCACTGCCGCGGGCGTGGCGTTCGTCGATGGCGCTCAGGCCGTGCTCGCTCTGAGGGGGCACTCGGAGAGGGGAAGCACGGTCTCCATCGGCGCGTCCATGCCCGCCTGCCTGAGCCGCCTGCCTGAGCCGCCATCCGCCGCCCGGGTGCACCTCATCGTAGCCGGGACACCAGGCGAGTACAACGCGACCGTGTCTGCGAGGGTACTACATCAGACTCGGTCTGTACCTCGGGGCCTTCACGTCGGCCTTGTGGGCCGGGCGCCTCGTCTGGGCCAAGGGCATGAGCGAACGTGGGCACTCGTCCGGTCGCCTGGCCGACGATTTCGAGGGCTCCCTAGGACCAGGGCGGGGAGTCGGATAGCGGGCTGGCACGTAGCATGCCCAAGAGGGGCGACCGGAAGGGAGGTCACGACCGTGTACTCGATTCTGTACGTCATCGGCACCATCGTCGTGATCGTGGTCGTGCTTCGGCTGCTGGGCTTGTACTGAGCCCGTCGGAATCAACGTCTGGGTGTGAGTACGGGGCAGTAGAGCGCACCGAGCGAGCACGGCCGCTTTCATCGTGGCTCGGCATGGTTCATCGCTCGCCGCATCGCTCCGGAGCCAGAACAACACTCAGGATGCTCCATTGGAAATGCACATAAACATTGATCTCACAGAGAACAAGATCCACCCCAGACCTGCGTTGGTGGCGTTAGGCGTGACTGACAACCGATCTGTTCAACGTTTATGTGTAGTCCATATGCCACTTGTGGCGGGCTTGTGAGCGACGAGCATCCCTGCCGGCCTCGGCACTGGCCTACCCTTGCTCCATGCGGATCGCCCTCAAACAGTCGTCTCGGTATCTCCTGGCACACTGCCGCGCTCGGCGCCACCAACCTGTTATGGGGAGTCATCGGTGGCTTCCGCCGTGCCCTGCGCCAGTTGGCCCGACAAGCCGCCACCGCCCGGGTGTCCGGCGAAGCCGCCTCCAGTCGGGATGCCGGCTGGACCGCTCAGGTGTCTGGCATGACGTGGCAGGTCGGCGGGGTGTAGCTGCAGCGATCGCCTCCTGCTGCTGCTACCGCACCGCGCTACCACGTACCCGCCCGCCCGTTGAAGGCGTGCTCTCCACTGGTCATGATAATGCGGATTAGCACGACCACACACATCGCCACGCCCGACGAGAGCCTCGCTGGCTCCGGTGTCGGCTCCGGTGCGCTCTCGCTCGCTCATGCGCGCGACCTCTTCATCCGCAGTCTGGCTGGCCGCTCTGAGCGAACCCGCCGGACCTACGCCACCGCCCTCGATCGGCTGATGGACTCCCTTGCGGAACGCGGAGTCACACCACAGGTCTCCACCAGAATTCTCCCCCTGGACCTGCTCGAAGGCTTCTATCTCTGGTGCGTCGGGCGGTACGGTACCTCCTCACGGACCTGTGCCACCTATCTGGCCGGTGCCCGCGCCTTCTGTCGCTTCTTAGACCGTCACGGTCAGGCCCCGGCTGGCTACGAACAACTCCGCGCAGGTCTGGATCAGGTTGTGGCACGCGCCCACTACCGCACCCCTCGCGTCGACGACCGCATCCCGCACATGCTGGTCTACCTGGAGTCGTGCCCGCTCCCGACCGGGTCCGCCGCGCGCCTGGCTGCCCTGCGCGACCGTGCGATCCTGCGGGTGCTCTACACCACCGCGATCCGCCGCGACGAGGCCGTCCGCCTCAACCGCGACGACGTCAACGACGGCCGAGCCGCTCAGGCGCTCATCACCGGCAAAGGCGGGCGCGAGCGGGTCATCTTCTTCGATGCGCCGACCTCAGCCGCCATTCGCGCCTACCTGGAGGCTCGTGCCGACCGCTCCCGACCGCTCTTCCTGCGCCACGACGCGGGGCGCGGCGCCCCCGGCCTGCGCGGCGAGCGCTGGCGCCTCTCTGCCGATACTATCTACGCCCTGGTCAAGCGGGTCGCTGCCGCCGTCGGCTCCCAGGCGACGCCTCACGCCTTCCGCCACGATCGCGCCAGCCTGCTGCTCAATCGCGGCGCCGATCTCTCGGAGGTCCAGGATATCCTCGGCCATGCCAGCCCTGACACGACGAAGCGGATCTACGCCCACTACGAGACGAGCCGCCTCCGCGAAGCCTTCGACCGCTTCACGCTGCCCCCGGAGGAGCGAATCGAGCCTGGCGAGTAAGGCGGCGCCAGGTGCCAGGGTTCAGCTCACGGCTCGCCGGAGTCACGCCCCGTAGCGTCTCGTCTCCCGACCGCGGCAGACTGACCGCTGACGACGGGTGTTACTCGCCACTCGCCACGCCTGGCGCGTCGCTCACCAGGTCTTCGAGGATGGCGAAGAAGTAGCCCATGGCGCGGCGCTGGCCGGCCGCGCCGCTCCGGACCTTACCTCGGCTAACCTGTTCGCGCGTCCGCTCACGCGCCTGATCCACGAGGGTGAGGAAGCGTCCACGCGGCAGGCCGCTGTTCCACCAGACGTGGTGCGCCCGCGCACGTGACCGTCCAGGGTCGTCATCCCGGAACTCCCGTCCGCACTGCTCGATGCGCGCTACCAACTCCTCGAGCTCTGGCGCTGCGATCGGGGCGCGCATCGCGCCCGACCGTCGTGACGGACTTTGTTGGGCCGGTTCTTCGGTCGGATCTTCCGGTCCGGACTTTTTCGGAGGATCTTTTTTTCGTGCCCTGCTGGCGGTGCTACGCGAAGCCCTCATTTCGGTGCCGCCCGTTGCCCCGCCTTCGGTGCCCTGCGCTACACCGTTTTCGGTGCTACGCGGTGCCCTGGAAAGGGTGCTGCGGCCTGTGGATAGTGTGGACAACCCGCTCGCGTCGTACAGTGGTAGCGGCAGATCTCCACGTGCCTGCTCGACGGCCTCGGTCAGGACGAGCCGCTCGAGGGCGGAGAACAGGCCGGACAGATCGCAGTAGTCGGCCCGCCGTCCGATGCCGGGCACCGTGCGGGGCGTCGCGACCAGATAGCCCTTCTGGATCAGCGAGTGCTTCCAGGCATACACCTTGTTCTTGTGTCGGCCAAGCTCGTCGGCCGCCTGGAGCATCGAGACGTAGGGCCAGTCCGCGCCCCACTTCTTGTCCAGAATGTACAGACACAGCACGAGCTCTTGTGGCGTCAGGTTGAGCTGGCCGGCGTGCCGAAGGAGAACCGACGGCGCTGGCAGGACACCACCCTTGACGATAAGCGGGCTCAAACGCTGCTCCCAACGGTTGTCGCTCGTCTCGTCCGACACGTCCTGTCAGTTCCCCCTACTTGACGTAGGGCACACCGACGTAGTACCGTGTCGGGGTACGGTGACGGGTGGCCCTGGCAAGCTCCCATCGTCCCGAACGGCCTCGCCGGAGCCTCGCTGGTGGTACAGCGAGCCCTACGGCAGTGAAGATATGCACGGACCGCGGTGTGGCAGCCGCGGTCCGTTTGCGTTTTCGGGCGTTCCGCGCCCGTCGACTAGTATCCGCCGGATCCGCTGGGCGGTCAAGCGGACTTCCCACTTCGAGAGACGACGGGCACAGGTTTCGGTTGCATCACAATGCACAATACCCCTGACCCGCCCCCCTCGTCTATTGACGCACGGTCAATGAGTGTGGGTAGGTCTGGAGGCAACCGCGCCGACGGTCGGCCTCCGCCACGCCGGCGGCGAGTCGCTGTGACGCCGCGAACGCGAGCACGGCAGGGCCGAAACGACGCCTGCTCGGGCGGCAATCGGCCACACTCGCCGTGGCAACTGGGTAGCTGACGTGGCAACTGGGTAGCTGACGTGGCCAGGCGCGCTCGCTGAGCCAGAGAGCAGTGTCAGGCGGCGCTGGTGTCAGGCGGCGCTGGTGTCAGGCGGGCAGGTTGGGGTTGGGGGTACGGGCGGTCCTGATCCAGCGGCTGCTGCCGCGTGCCCCGAATGAGCGGGCATACAGCCACGCTTTCCAGGCGATGTAGGGCGGTGCGTAGAGCAGGGCCACGTACACGCGCGCTGGCGCGTCCGCCAGGCGGAGCGCAGCCAGCAGGTACACGACCTGTCCGATGAGGCTCCCGGCTGCCAGCACCGTCGTGAGACGCAGCCGCAGGCTGGCGCCAGCGATGAGCCCGAGGCCGGCCGCCACGAACGGCACCGAAAGGGGCGGGATGATCTGCTCGACGGCGGCGTCTACCTGCATCGGGTCGCGGTGCCGAAGCCCGTCGAGCAGGAGTCGTGCTGCGCGGGCACGAACCATCTCGAGCCGGCCGCGCTCCCAGCGCTCGTTCTGACTCGTCGCCTGTGTGAACGTGACCGGCATGTCGGCCCGGACCCTGGTCTCGGGCGCGAAGTCCACGCCGATGCCAGCCGCCACGAGCGCGAGGTGGAGTTCGACGTCCTCGGCCAGGGTGAACCACTCCCAGCCGAACCGTTCGAGGACCGGTGCGCTGAAGGCCATCCCGTTGCCCTTCAGGCCGCAGGAGAGGCCCAGGACCGACCGGCCGAGGGGTCGGAGGTAATGGACGGCGGTCAGCGCCCCGGAGCGTAGCGCCGCGAGCGGCGACTCCCCGGCGTTCAGCACCGTGTAGTACGCCTGAACGACCTGGCTGCCAGCCTCGAAGTGGGCATCGAAGCGCCGCAGCAGGTTCGGGGCGACTACCGTGTCAGCATCGATGACGACGTAGGCGTCGTACCGCTCGCCACGCTGCCGGATCCGGCTGAGCAGCCAGCGCAGGGCAAAACCTTTCCCCCGCTCGGCCTCGTCGAAGCGCTCCTCCACGATGGCCCCGCCGTCCCGCGCGACCGCTGCCGTCCGGTCCTGGCAGTTGTCGGCGACGACGTACACGTCGACGCGATTGGGCGGATAGTCGAGGGCTCGAGCGCTCGTCAGCAGCCGCCCGATCGACGCTTCTTCGTCATGCGCCGGGATCAGGAGCGCGAAACGTCGGCGTGCCGGGCCGTCTGGTGGGAGTTGGCGCCGCCCGAGCAGCGCGGCCCCAGTCAGCGCGAGCAAGTAGCCAGTCAGTGCGGCCACGCCCGCTCCAACGAGCCCGAGCGGCACGCTGGCCAGGACGCGCAGCCACCCTGGCCAGCCGCGCACCGTGCTACCGGTCGCGGCGTGAGTTGAGTGACGACGCAGGCTGCCCCGGCAGGCGCGGGTTGAATCGGGGACGAACGTGCTGGCAGTCATGCTCGCTCCGAGGCTGCTCCGGCCGCGCTGTATGGTGCGCGTCGTCAGGAGGTACGGGCAGGTGGCGGCGTCACGCTCCGGCCCAACCGTCTGGCGAACGGAGGGCCGATGGAGGATCGAGGTGTGCGCTCAGGAGGCTTCACTACGGGAGGCTGGAACAGACATGCTCCGTCGTGAGCGGATGGACGCCTTGGCGGCGTAGCCGTTTCGGTGGGCGACGTACTGGGCGGCCGGGCCGCTCGACGCCGTCTCCTGGCCCGTTCGTTCCTCGCGCGCCCCTCGGTGCTGCTGGCGCACGTGCTCGACGACGCGGGCGATCCGATCGGCGAACTGGTCGACGCGCATCAGCCGCTCGACGGCTCGCCGCCCGGCCGCACCGAGGCGGGCCCGGTCTTCCGGATGATCGAGCAGGTAGACGAGCGCTCGGCGAAGGGCGGCGGGGTCATGCGGAGGGACGTAGAACCCGTTCGGGCCGATCTCGACATCGGCTTCCGCAGCCAGCGTGCGGAGCAGACTGATCGGACGCGACCGCTCCTGTGCGCCGCGCGTCACCATGCGGCGGTCCTCGATGACGTCGGTCTGGCCGTAGCTGTGGGTGACTACGACCGCCTTGCCCATCGCCATCGCCTCGAGCACTGTCGTCACGCCGGCCTGGAAGTCCACGTCGTCGACCGGCACCGCGATGACCGACGCCCGCGCAAATAGTGCGCGGAGTCCATGATAGTCAAAGCTACTGACGGATACGTTCGAGGGGCGCGGCGCATCGAGGGCGGTGTTCCGTCGGCGCGACCAGTTGCTGGCGGCGCCGACCACGACCTGTGCGTCGAGGCCGTCGACCGCCTGGAAGAGCGTCGGGTAGTCACGGTACTCGAGACCCGCGCTCACGATGAGTCGTTCCTCTGGCACGTCCATCGGTCGCCAGAATTCCGGGTCGACCTGATACGGCACGAGCGCCAACTGGTCTGGATCGAGGCCAAGCTCGCGGATGGCGACGTCGTACTGGCGGCGGGAATGGAGCACGATCGCGTCGACGTGCGTCTGGACGCGCAGTCGGGTGAAGAACAGGCGCTTCTTCGCGGAGGAGAGCCGGTGGCCGATCGTGATGTGTGGAAAGCGCCGCCCGGTCAGTTTGAGGAGCGTTGCCAGCGGGAGGCCAATGTGCTCGCCGTCGGTCAGGACGAGGTCATACTGGCGCCGACGGAGAAACGCGAGCAGCGCCTGCGCGGCGCCGAGTCCGACGACGCGGGCGGCCAGCCGGCCGACGCGTGACTGTCGGGTAGCTGCCCAGTCGAGAACGTCGGCGTCGAGCCGGTCGGCAATCGCGACGTAGTCCTTGATCGGTCCCTCCCGAGTGTCGGGCGTGCCGCGCGAGTAGGTCGCACTCACCACGAACAGCGTCTTGCCCATCAACCTCTCTCAGCCTGAATGTCGTAGTTTCGGGTGTGCTCGGCCCGGATGTCAGCCGCGCATCCGCCCCACGCTAGCTCACCGCGCCTCATCGTCCGTGCCCTCACATCGCATGGTGTATGCCCGGGTCTCATGGTGTCCAGCCTGAGTCTGCGGCCGTCCGTACGGCCCCGGACGTCAGCGCCGTCGTAAACGCCATGTGTCGTGTACCCTCAGAGGCTGCGCAGAGTGTAGCCGGTGCCGACGACGGCCCTGATCCCGGCCTCGCCGTCGATCGGCAGCCCGAGCTTCTTACGGATGTTACAGATACGAATTTTGAGGTGGGTCGGGCTGCCACCATCGTTTCCCCAGGCGTACTCGATTAAACGGCTGTACGGGACGACTCGGCCCTCGTTGGCTGCGAGGATGTGAAGGATCCGAAACTCGAGCGGCGTCAGATGGACCGGCTGCCCGTCCTTGCAGACCTCCAGGCTAGTGGTGTCGAGGCTCAGCCGCCCGACGTCCAGGCGCTCGGTCCGGCGGCGCTGGTTCGCTTCGGTCGTCCGACGGAGAACGGCGGCGATCCGCGCGAGCAACTGGCGCACGCTGAATGGCTTGGTTATGTAGTCGTCAGCGCCGAGCCGGAAGCCACGCATGATATCGTCTTCATCGTCGCAGGCAGTCAACATGACGATTGGTGCCTGGCTCTCGAGCCGAATCCGCCGGCACACCTCGAAGCCGTCGATCCCCGGCAGGTTGACGTCGAGGACCGTCAGATCGGGCTTCCAGGATACGGCGCGGCCGAGCGCCTGCTCGCCAGATGAGGCGGTCTCGACGTGATAGCCGGCCCGCGTCAAGGCGTGCGAGGTCACGTCGAGGATGTCTGGGTCGTCGTCGGCCAGGAGGATCTTCATGCCGTGGCTCCGGGGTCCAGTGTCAGGCAGGGATCCGGCGGTAGACGGTCCCTCACAGGAGTGATAACGACCGCGCCGTGACGAAAAGGCCGGCCGGGGCACGCGGAGTTCGTCTGCCGCGCCGCTCAGGCCCGCGGCTGGCCGAGTCGTTCAGGCAGGCGGAGCGGTCAAGTGAGTATCCTCCGGAACCTGGAAGGGCGCCAGACGCTGGCGGCCGCCCGATTGTCGTATCGAGCCTCGTGCCACAGGCCGGCGTCGCTGCCGCCAATCGGAGCCAGACGCGGAGACTCTCGCTGGTCGCCAGAGCCGGCGTCAGAATCGTGAGGGTGTGGCCCTGAGCGGACTCCATGCCAAGTAGCCCCGAAGCGCGTTTCATCGCCCAGTGTGTCCGGGAGCCGGACGCACGGTCAGCGGGTGCGCTCGAACGGAGCGCGGCGGCCGTGCAGAACTGGCCGGCCGTCGCCGAGCTTGCCGCCCAGCACGGCGTCGCCGGGTTCATTCGGCGGGCGGCTGGGCAGGCCGGTCTCGGCCTGCCGCCCAATATTCTCCAGGCCCTGCGCGCGATTGGCGTCGCCGAAATCGCTCACCGCGCCCGACTTGACGCCGCGCTCGCTCGAATTCTGCCCGAGCTCGAGGCCGCCGCGGTCCTGACGATCGTCCTCAAGGGACCGGCGCTGGCGCGCTCGATCTATCCCGAGCCGCTGCTGCGGTCCTATTCGGACATCGACCTGGTCGTTCGAGAGCGGGATGAGGCCGCCGCGGCGCGGGTGCTGGTGGCGGCCGGGTTTCCAGAAGTGGAGCACGGCGCAGAGGTCGCGCGGCGGGCGCAGGCCGGCGACGTTCACGAGGGCTGTGCCTTCCACCGCGTCTTCTTGACGACGGGGGTCATGATCGAGTTGCACCTGGACCCGCTCCAGATGGGCCTCCGCCCGACCCGTGAAGATGCGCGCTGGCGCTACACCCGCTCCATCCCCGGCCTCCCTGGCGCGCTGATGCTCGGTCCAGTCGATCAGATCGTGCAGCTCTCGGTCCACGTCCATAAACACGGCTTCAGCCGCCTGATCTGGCTCAAAGATCTGGACTTGCTCGTCCGAACGTACGCCGCCGATATGGACTGGCAGGCCGTTCGGATCGCGGCGCGGGCCGAGGGCGTCAACGGCTCGGTATGGTATGCCCTCACGCTGACTCGGGCGATCTTCGGGACACCGCTGCCGCCGGGCGTGCTGGTGTCACTGGCCCCGAGTTTGCCGGTTCGGTGGTTGTACGCATGTGTGTGGCCGGCCCAGGGCGTCGCCGACTTGCGGGGGCATATGCGGCGGCGAGCCGTCCAGTTCCTGGCTGCGGACTCCTGGCGCGGCATGCTGCCGAACCTGATCCTGATGGGTCGGCGAGAGACTCGACTCCGGGCGATGGTGAGTGCCGTCGCCGGCCGCGCTGCCGGTCGGCGCCACCCTGGCTCCTGAGCCGGCGCAGGCCGGGAGTTGACTCCCGCCGAGTCCGCATCGACGCATGTCCGCGTCGTTTCGGAGCACGCTGTCTCGTCACGGCCGCCAGCCGCGTTGTACGAAGTGACGGCGGAATCGCGAGCGGCGATCTGGTACCCGTCTGGTGCCATTCTGGGGGCAATCGGGAAGCGGCGCGCGGCTGCCGGACGGCCGTGATCGTGGTGCGGCGGAGCTTAATCTAGTACAGTGCCAAGTGGGTATGAGTTTCGGTCACCCCTGCTACCATCGGAAACTAGATCGCAACGCGTCAACCACGGGAGGCTCACTGGCCGTTCGCGATCATGAAGACAGAGGACTCGGCGCGCCGTTCGGGGGACGCGCGGCGCGCGGAAACTGGGGTCGGACATGGCAAGCGAGGCACTGGTCATCCAGGATGTCTCTTCGACTTCTCCCGACCGGGCCGGGCGGCGGGCACACTCCATCCTGCGTCGGCGGGTCAACCTTGGCGGCGTCAACATCGACCAGGTCGATCGTGACGCCGTCCTCGATCGGATTCGAGGCTTCCTCGTCGCGGGTCAGTTGAATCAGATCGTCACGGTCAATCTCGATTTCGTCTCGATCGCTGAGCGCGATCCGTACTTTCGGGACACCCTGAACGAGGCTGAGCTGGCCGTCGCGGACGGCATGCCGCTGGTCTGGCTCTCTCGTGTGATGTCGTCGCCGCTCGTCGAACGGATCACCGGCGTCGAGCTCGTCGACGACTGCTGTCGTCTCGTGAAGGAAGTGAGAGGCAGCGTCTTTCTGCTTGGGGCGGCACCGGGCGTCGCCGAGATCGCCGCCGAGCGTCTGCATGCCCGACATCCGGGACTGCGAGTCGCCGGGGTCTACGCGCCGCCGTTCGGTCCGTTGACCGACGAGGAGAACGAGCGAATCCTGGCCCGGATCTCGCGGGCATGTCCGGACGTGCTGTTCGTGGCGCTCGGTGCGCCGCAGCAGGACGTCTGGATCCGCCGGAACCGCGACCGCATCGGCATGGTATCGGTGGCGATGGGGGTCGGCGGCACGCTTGATCTGCTGGCCGGCCGGGTGAGCCGGGCGCCGGTCTGGATGCAGCGAGCGGGCCTCGAATGGCTCTTCCGTCTGCTCCAGGAGCCGCGTCGGCTCTGGCGCCGCTACATCGTCGACGACATTCCGATGCTGCTCCGCCTGACGAAGCACGCAATCGACGCCAAACGGGCGCGTTCGCGATGGCTGTCGGCGTCCTCGGAGCGCGGGCGATGAGCGATGCGGTCTGGACCGACTGGGACGCTCCGATGGACGACCTGGCCGAGCGCGGCTGGTGGTACCGAACGACGACCGGCGCCGTGCTGGTTGGCGCCGGCCTGGTCTGGACGTCGGCGATGCTCGCCTGCTGCGTCGCGGCGCCCCTGTCGCTGGCCCTGCGGGGGTCGACCGAGCCGCATGTGCCCGAACGGCACGCGCTAGAGCGCCCGCCGGCCGGCCAGCCCCTGGCTCGTCGGCAGCCGGCTGCTCGCGTCTAACGCGGGGCGGCGCGAGATGTCTTCCGTCGAGGTCCGTGCCAACCCGCGCCTGCCCTCGGGCCAGGCCGCATCCGTCTGGGGCGCTGCCCGACTACGGCTCGCTGCGACCGCCGGGCTCGTCACGGGCGACGCGCTCCTCGTGCTCGGGGCGTTTCTCCTGGCGCACTGGGTCCGCTTCATCGCGCCGGAGCTCGAGGCGACGGCGCTCGGGCTGGAGGAGTACGCCCGCATGGGGGCGGTCGTGAGCGGGGTGACCGTGCTCCTGTTCGGACTCCACGATTTCTATACGCCCGATCGTCCGCGCGCCTGGCCCGAGCGGCTTCAACTGGTGGTCTCGACCGTGTCGACGGCGCTGGCGTTGAGCGTCACCGCCTCCTTCTTCCTTGGGGACCAGCGATTCTCGCGGCTCTGGTTTGCCGCTGGCTGGGCGTTCTCGATCGTCGGTCTGATTGGCTGGCGCTGGCTCGCTGTGGAGCTCTATGCCGCCGCGCGGGATGCCGTTGCACCGGCCCGCCGGGTGCTGATCGTCGGGGCGAACTCCAGCGGGCGCGAGCTTGCCGGTGACCTGGCGGGCCGGTGTCAGGTAGTGGGCTACGTGGACAACGGCTCGGACCTCGATGGTCCAGACCGGTTGCCGCTACTCGGACCGATCGCTAGCCTGGAGCGGCTGGTGCAACAGATGTCGGTCGACGAGATCATTGTGGCGCTCCCAGCGTCGCGACGCGAGCAAGTCGGGCGGATCATTGCGCGGGGGTTTGCCCGCCCGGTTCAGGTGAAGATCGCCGCTGACCTCGGCGAATTGCTGCCGAGCCGCTTCGAGGTCCACCGCCACGGCGGACAGTCCTATATCGGCTTCGCTCCGGTGGCGCGGGTGACCTGGATCAAGCGCGCCTTCGACCTGCTCGTCGGCGGCGCAATCGTGGCCGCGTTCGCCCCGATCGTGCTGGCGATCGCGCTGGCTATCAAGCTGGACTCGGCCGGTCCGATTCTGTACCGCCAGGAGCGAATCGGCAAGGACGGCGTGCGCTTTCAGATGTTGAAATTCCGCTCGATGCGGCAAGACGCCGATGCTCTGCTCGCATCGCTCCAGACCCAGAACGAGGCGAGCGGCCCCCTCTTCAAAATGCGCGATGATCCCCGGGTCACCCGTGTCGGGCGGCTGCTGCGTCGGTCGAGCCTGGACGAACTCCCTCAGTTGGTCAACGTGCTGCGGGGCGAGATGAGCCTGGTTGGGCCGCGTCCGCCGATGCCCAAAGAGGTCGCGCAATACGAGGACTGGCAGCATGGCCGGCTCCGGGCCGTCCCGGGCATGACCGGGCTCTGGCAGGTCAGCGGCCGGAGCGACGTCCCCTTCCACGACATGGTGCGGCTCGATCTGCACTACATCCGTAACTGGTCGCTCTGGCTCGACCTCGAAATCCTGGTCCGGACGATCCCGGCCGTGCTGGGCAACCGCGGAGCGTACTGAGCGAGCCCATCCGGCCGATACCCGCCCGAGTCAACCCCCGGCGATCCCTATGGCATCCTCTCTCACCCGTATCCCGCTACTCACGAGCCGTTCACTCCTGGCGCACGCGAGACTGCACGTGTGTGGCATGAGGCGTGAGAGGCGTCTCGACTCACGAGCAACGCCGGGCGGCGGCGTCGGTTGCGCCCGGTTGACGGTCGCGATGGCGGGCGGGATGCTGGCCGACTCGGGCTTCCGTCAACCCATCGTCACCCTGCCACGCAGTCAACTGGCGCGCGGATGGCATATCATGGCACAAGAAACCGCCACACTGTCCGTGCCGGCGCGCGGTCCAGGTGTGCTGCGCGCGCGTCCAGCAGTCCATCCACCTTTCAGGCTATGCCAGGCGCCGCTTCGGAGGGCGAGAACGTGATGAGGAATGGGACGCGCCTTGGTGTCCTCGTGGGGCTGCCGGTCCTGCTGGTCGCCATCGGCGCGGTGCTCGCCGCATTGGTCTGGCTCCAACAACGGAGTGAGTCACCCCTCGAACAAGCGCTCAACGACCGGCGGCCGGCGACGGCTCGGACGGAGTCGAGCTCGGCGACTGCCCCGGCCGCGACGGGCGGACGACAGGCGGTCGCCGTTCGGCGCGGTTCGATCGCCGACCAGTTGACCGTTCAAGGGCGTGTGGCGGCGGCTGACGAAGTCCTCCTCGGCTTCGGCATGGCCGGGCGCGTCGAGAACGTGGCCGTCAAGCCAGGCGATAGCGTGCAAGAAGGACAATTGCTGGTCGAGGCGAGCGCCGACACGACGCAGCGCGATCTGACCGCGGCGCGCGGGCGGCTCGAACTGGGCTCGCTCCGGATGGAGCAAGCCCAACAACAGGCGCAAGCCAAGCAGCGTGATGCCGAGCGCCGCAAGACGAACGAGCAAGCCAAGCGCGAGCAGGCCGTCCGCGACGCGGAATCGCTGCTGCGGAAAGCGCAGGCTGACTACGAGCGCATCAAGGCTGGCCCGAGTGAGGCCGAGCGGCTGTCCGCGCAGGCGGCGATTCAGTCGGCCCAGGCAGCCTTCGAGCGAGCCCAGGCCGACTACCAGCGCGCGTTCGCCGGGCCCAGCGACCTCGACGTACGGGCGCAGGATCAGCAGACCCAGAACGCAAACCTGCAACTGCAAAAGGCGCAAGCGGATCTCGACAAGCTTTCGTCCGGGCCGAACCCAGACGATCTGCGTGAGGCCGAGCGCGATCTGCTGAACGCGCAGAACACCTACGCCAAGACCCTCTCGGAGTTGGAGCGGCTGTCCAAGCCGGACCAGGCGACCCTGAGCTCGGCCGAGCGCGAGGTCCAGCGCGCGGAGCTTACCCTACGGCAGGCCCAGTCGATGAAGACCAACGACCGCTCGTCTCGCACCCAGCGCGACATCGCGGTCCAGAACGCGCAGTCCGACCTCCAGGCGGCGCGTGACCGCCTGAATGTGGCCCGTCAGGGACCGCCGGCCTATCAGGTCGAGAGCGCCCGCCGCGACCTGATCGCCGCTCGGTCGGCGGTCGATACGGCGCGTGAACGGCTCGAACAGGTGCGGCGCGGCCCCACCCAGTTGCAAATCGAGCAGGCCCGCGCGCAGGTGCAGGCGGCACAGATCGCGGTCGAGCAGGCGCAGGCGAAACAGCAGGCACTTCAGGCTGGCCCCTCCGAGGAGACGGTAAGCCGGCTAGCGATCGGGGTCCAGCAGGCGCAGGCGCAACTGGCAGTGGCGCAGCAGCAGTGGGTCGAGTTCAACGCCCGGCCCTCCAAGAACGACGTCCGGGACGCCGAGGAGCGGCTGGCGGCAGCCCAGGCGACCGTCGAGCAGGCGCGCCAAGACGCGGAGGCCGAGCCGCCTGAGGACATCGACACCACGGCCTACGACCTTCAGGTGCTCGAGCGGTCGATTGCGCAGGATCGCGCGCAAGTGGACAAGCTGGAGAAAGATCTCGCGCAGACCCGCCTGATCGCTCCGTTCGCGGGGACCATCTCGAGCGTCAAGGTTCGGCCGGGTGATCCGTTCGAGCAGGAGCGGGCCGTGCTGACCCTCGCGAAGCCGGGCGACCCGGTCCTACGCGCCGACGTGACCGACCGCGAATCGGCGCGCCTGTCGGCGGGCCAGCCGGCCGTGGCGCGGATCGATGGCCCGAACGGCGGGGAGTTCGATGCCACCGTGGAGATGGTGTTGGAAGGGGACAACAACGCCGGTCGGGTTGCCCAGTTGACGGCCGCGTGGCCGATGCCGCTGCCCCAGATCGGGACGCCGGTCCAGGTCGCGGTCACGCTCCAGGAGAAGACGGACGTTCTGCTGGTGCCGCAGAAGGCGATTCGGACGGCCGGCGCCCGGAAGTTCGTCGAGGTGGTCGACGGGCCGAACCGGACGATGACCGATGTCGAGGTCGGCATCGTGTCGAACGGTCAGGCCGAGATCCTGAGCGGGCTACGCCAGGACCAACTCGTCCTGGTCGGACCGTGATCGTACGGGTGGAAGAGGTGTTGGGATGATGGCAGGCAGCACGGCGTGCCCAGCGCGCCGGTGGAGCGACGTACGGGCGGTGTGCGCCCCGCCGCCATGCAGGATGCGGCGTGGCCGGTAGCTGGGCCTGCCGTTGCACGCGTGGCACCCTCTACGACGTGCTCCAGGTGAGCCCGTGGTGCGAGCCGGAAGTCATTACCGCCGCCTATCGCGCGCTCGCCCGGTCGCGGCACCCCGACGTCAACCGCGGCCCGGATGCCGAAGAGGAGATGCGGCGCCTGAACGCGGCCTATCACGTGTTGAGCGACCCGCTCCAACGTGCCCGCTATGACGAGGAGTGCGCGCTCATGCTGGTACCTGCTGTGGCGGCACGGCCGGCTCCCCCCGCCTCCCAGGCTCCCAGGCCGGCGCCAGCAGCGACGGCCAGGCCGGCGCCGGATTTCGGGCCTGACTCGGACGTCGCGCCGTCATCCCGGCCCTCCGCCCGGCCACGGCGCAGCCCGGTGATGCCGGGAGCGGCTAGATCGGTGCCATTCACCGACTCGGTACGCCTGGACGGCCGGCTCGACAGCCCGCTGCCGGGACCGATCCTGTACGTGACCTTGATTCTCGTCGCGGTGGTGTTCTCGCTGGCGCTCTGGCTGCTCGTCGACGTCATCCAGGGGCAGCGGATCTTTCGGGGCTCGTTCCTGGACGACGGCGCCAGTTCGGCGCCATCTGTCGTGACTCGACCGGCGTACGGCGGCTCCGATGAGGGGCGATTCAGCCCGCCCCTGCTGCCAGCCGCGCAACCGGGCCTTCCCGAGCGCCGGGAACGTTGGACACGGTAGCGGGGCGTAGCACCCGAGTAGTAGGCTGCGCGACGGCCGGAACCGCACCACAGGGAGGCGGCGCCGTATGGGCGCTACGGGGATGGCGCTCGTTGAGGGAAGCGGGACGGTGGTGATGGCAGGATTGATGCACGTTGCATGCACGCGGGCGAGCGCTGGCCCGGAGCGGCTGGCGTGAGCCTGCGCATGGCCTTCGTGCTCGAGCAGACGCTTGGGCACGTCACCCACACCCGGAATCTGCGGGCGGCTGCTGCCTCGCGGCCGGGCCTGACGCCGGTCTGGCTACCGATCCCGTTCGACGTCCGTGGCGCGGGCCGGTTCGTACCGCTCTATCGCGGCAACTGGTCGGTGCGCGCAAGCTGGCGGGCGCGTCAGGCGCTCCACGCCGCAAGGGCCATCGCGCCCCTCGACGCGCTTTTCTTTCATACCCAGGTCACCTCGCTGTTCTCGGTTGACCTGATGCGGCGCGTGCCGACCATCGTCTCGCTCGACGCGACCCCGATCAATTACGACAGTGTCGGCGCATCCTATGGCCACCAGGCGGCCGGCGACGGCTTGCTGGATCGCCAGAAGTTCCGCCTGAACCGCCGGGCGCTCCACGCCGCGCGTGCGCTCGTCACCTGGTCGGCGTGGGCGAAGCGCTCGCTCGTCGAAGACTATGGGGTGCCCGCCGAGCGCATCCACGTCCTGGCGCCGGGGGCGGCTGAGGCATTCTTCGCGCTCGGGCGGCGGCGGATTGCGGCTGCCATGGACGCCGACGACGGCCCTGCCGACAACACTGCTACCGAGGGCGGCAGCGCGCCGCTGCCCGGCGCGCCTGCCGAGATGCGCGGTGGTCGCCCGATCAGACTGCTGTTCGTGGGCGGTGACTGGGAACGTAAGGGCGGGCCGGATCTGCTGGCCGCGCTGGATGGACTGACGGATCTGCCCTGGCGGCTCGACGTGGTCACGCGCGCCGAACTGCCAGCGCATCCAGGCGTCGTCGTCCACCGGGCCGGGCCGAACAGCCCGGAACTGCTCGAGCTGTTCGCACGCGCCGATCTGTTCGTGCTGCCATCGCACGGGGAGTGCCTGGCCGTGGTGCTCATGGAAGCTACCGCCGCTGGCCTGCCAGTCGTCACGACCGACGTCGGCGCGCTCGGCGAGGCGGTTCTGCCGGGTGAGTCCGGCGTGCTACTCCCTCCCAACGACGTCGGCGCGCTGCGCGAGGCGCTCCGCGGCCTGCTGTCCGACGCCGGGCGCCGCAGCCGGATGGGCCGCGCCGGGCACGCGCTCGCCATCGAACGGTTCGATGCGTACAGAAACGGCCAGACGCTCTTCGATCTCCTTGCCGAGCACGCGCGGCTCGGCGCATCCTCCGGGAGGGCCGCGTGATCGCCAGACTCCTCGAGACCTTCTTTCGGCACAAGGTGCTGATCCTCCTGCCGGTCGTCATCACGCCGCTGGTGGTCCTGCCGTTCGCCTTCCTGCTCGTGAAGCCGTATTACGAAGTGGAAGCCGGCGTCTGGGTCGACCGGCCGGCCTACGCGCCGACCTCAGACGACTGGAACCGCTACATCACGCCGGCCCAGAATCAGCAGGGCAAGCTGACCGAACTGCTGCGGACCCGCAACTTCGTCGAGGACGTCGCTCGGCGGACGGCCCTCGAGCCGCTACTGGCGACGACGCAGGGGCGTGAGGACGTCGCCGAATATCTCCAGCGAACGATCACTGCCCTGCCGACTGGCACCAAGCTGCTCACGATCCGGGTCCGCACCGAGAACGCCGATCTGTCGATGGACATCATCAAGGCGACGCTGACCGCGTTCAAAGAGCGGATGACGAGCGAGCGGATCGGGCAGGCGTCGGCGGCGATCTCCTTTTACGAGGGCCAGCTCAAGGACGCCTCCGATCAGGCGAACCGTTCGCAGGAAGCGCTTCGCCGGTACGTCGCGGCGAACCCTCGCCTGACCACACTCGACCCAGACCGCGGCGTCGGGTCGAGCGTCGCCGCTCGGCTGGGCATCCCGACCACGGCCATCGACCCGCAACTTGGCGACTTACTGAACAACCTCGACCGCGACCAGAAGGAGGCCGATCGCATCAAGGAGCTGCTCGAGCGGGCGAAGTTCGACGCGTCGGCATCGCTCGAAGGGAACGACACCAGCTTCCAGGTGGTCGACGAGCCGCTGCCGCCGGCCGGGGCCCGGCGCGAACGGAAGCGCCTGTTGATCTTTCCGGCCGCCGCGCTGGTGGCCGGCCTCGCCGTCTCCGCGACCTTGCTGATCGGGCTGGCAGCGGCGGACCGGTCGGCGCGCTCGATGGCCGATCTGCGGATGGTCGGCCGGGTGGTGGGTGTCGTGCCGCGTATGGGGCTGCGCCGTCTGCCGCGCAGCGCCGGCCCCGAGACCACGCGCCGAGCGGTCGCCTTCGTCGCCGGCACGACGCTGCCGGCGCTACCACCGCCGAAGGCGAGCCAGGCGGGGTGATGCAGTCAGAGCACGAGTGGCCGGGGCGCGCGTGAGCTGGGCGAGCGAGACGCGACACGCTCGCTACGAGAAGCAGCACGCGCGATCGGCCGAGGACAACGCGGACGGCCACCGCAGGGACGGCTACAGCGGGGACGGCTACAGCGGGAACGGCTACAGCGAGACGAGCAGGACACGGACGATCGGGGTGCGGAAGGGAGAACGATGGCGCTCACCGTGGACACCACGATGAACGATGAGCGGCTCGCGCCGGAACCGGAGGAGGCCGCACCGGGGCATGCGCCCCGCAAGCCGCTCCTCCCGGAGTCGGAAGAGCTATTCCGGGGAATCTACACACGCGCGGGTCTAACTGCGCCCGGCATCGTCGCCATTACCAGCGCGATCTCGGGCGAGGGGAAGACCACGATCGCACTCGGCCTCGCCGTGATGGTCGCCCAGGACTTCCCCGAGCGACGGGTGTTGCTCGTCGAGACGGATCTGGCCAGGCCGGTCCTCGCGTCTGACTTCGCCGTCGAGCCGTCCCCCGGCCTGGCCGAGGCGCTCGACGGCGTGTACCCGGTCGCCATGGGGTATCGCGAGACGTTCCTGCCAAATCTGCGGCTCCTGCCGGCCGGCGAGCTTCATCCCAACCCTTCACGGCTCTTGCGCTCGGCGCGGCTCGGCGCGGTGCTGGCCTCGGCACGCCGCAATCACGATCTGGTGATCGTCGATGCGCTGGCGCTGCTGGTCAATAGCGACGCCGCGCTCGTGTGCGATCAGGCGGATGGTACGCTCATCGTCGTGCGGGCCGGGATGACGCCGGTGCCGGTCGTCAATCGAGCGATGGAGCTCGTCGATCCCGAGCGGGTACGCGGCGTCGTCCTCAACGGCTCGCAGTCGGCCGTGCCAGGCTGGCTGCGGCGTATCTTTGGCATCTGACCTGGCGTCGCGCCTGGCATCTGATCTGGCGTCGCGAATCGGGGGTCCGGACGGCAATGACGGAGCAGGTAGCGAGGGAGTGGGGAGCACCTGAACGAGTGGCGGCGACATGAAGCTGATGCTGGCGGCGATGATCTGTGCGCTCCTGGTCGGGCTCCTCTTCCGCGGCCGACGACGGGTCCAGCGAACGCTCGTCGTCACGGTCGCCGTCGCGCTCACGACGCTCTACTACCTCTTCGCCGACCGCTTTATGTGATCGTGTGCCTGCGATCGAGGTTCATGACATCGAGGTTCGTGCGATCGAACTTGGGCGGCCGGCTGGCCGCAGTCGCGCCCAGATGAGTGAACGCCCCCTAATGCCCAGTTCTTCGACGCAACTGCTTCCGACCTCGTGCCTGGACGGCGGGCGACGTCCGATCTCCCAACCGGGGCTCGGGCGATTCGTGCGGCTGCGTCTGGGGCGTATGCCGTCCTGGACGGAGGCCTGACCGTGGCCGCGATGACGGCTCCCCCCCGACACCTCTCGGCGCAATGGTACGCGGCCAACGAGCGCCGTCGGGCCATCTTGCTGACGGTGGTGGCGCTGGCGGCTTCGGTGGCGCTCGGACAGGCCGTGGTGCGGATCGGATTTGCGGCCGCACTGGCGCCGCTCGCCATCGCGATCGTAGCCGGCATCATGTGGCGGCCGAAGATCGGCCTCTTCGGCATCGTGCTCATGATCCTGCTCTTCGAGATCGACAGCGCCGATCCGCTGATGCTGCCGGGGCGGTACTTCAACTACGGCCTTCAGAGCACGCTCGGGCTCTCGGGGTTCATCGCCAGTCCGCTCGAGATGGCGCTGGTCCTCTCGACGAGCGTCTGGCTCGTCAGCGGGATCGTGCGGCGTCGGCTCGCCTTTCGCGGCGGTGACCTGGGCTGGCCGGTCCTGCTGTTCTTCCTGGCGATTGTGCTGGGCGTGCTGCGCGGCGCTCTCGAGGGCGGCGACATGTACGTTGCCTTCTGGGAGGCCCGCTCGCTGCTGCTGCTCGGTGTGGCGTACCTGCTTGGCGCGAACCTGATCCGGACTCGCCAGGACGTCGCCGTGCTGCTCGGCATCTGCTTCCTGGGGACGGCGCTCTACGCGCTGGAAGGCGCCTGGCGCGACGTCGCCCTGATCCGGACGGGCGCGCTCGACATCCCGGTCGAGTACTTCTACAACCACGAAGTCGTGATCTACCTCTCGGTCATCCTGCTCCAGGTGCTCGTCGCCTGGGTGGTCCGTGGCCCACTCTGGATCCGATTGCTGGGGCTGGCGGTCTCGCCGATCGTCGTTTACACGATGCTCGCCACCCAACGACGAGCCGGCTACATTGCCCTGTTCGTGGGCTTCGTCGCGATCTCGATCCCCTGGGTGATCCGCCACCGGAAGGCGCTGCTGCTGATCTTCGTGCCGGGTATCCTCGTGACCGCGATCTACCTGCCGGTGTTCTGGAACAACACTGGTATGCTCGGCCAGCCGGCCCGTGCGGTCCGCTCGTTGAGCGAGCCGGACGAGCGCGATGCCTCCTCGAACGCGTACCGCGACCTCGAGAAGATCAACGTGCAGGAGACGATCCGCGCCAATCCGCTTTTCGGCGTCGGGTTCGGCCGGCAGTTCACCTTCTACGTCCCGCTGCCGGACCTCTCGTGGTGGCCGTTCTGGCACTACGAGCCGCACCACAACATTCTCTGGATCTGGCTCAAGACGGGGGCGTTCGGCTTCATCGTCTTCTGGGTCGTGATGCTCGGCGCGCTCACCCTCGCCGTCGATCGAGCCGTCCGGTTCGACGATCCGATCCTGCAATCGTTCGCCTACGTCACCATCGCCACCGTCAGCATCACGCTGGTCTTCTGTTACGTCGACCTTGGGTTGACCAACGGCCGCGTGACCGTCTTTCTCGGCGTCTTGCTCGGCACGCTGAGCGTTCTCGACCGAGTGGAGATGCCAGCGGTTACGCGTACCACGAGCGCTGAGACTCGGGCGGCCGGCCGGCCGTGGGCAGCTTCGCGGGGGCGCGCGGCGTGACCCGATGCCCTGCCGTACGGCGCCTGCCCGTCTGTGGGCTACGCTCCGACTCCGCTAAGGCGACTGGACCCGATGCAGCAGGCTGACGCACGGGTGCGCGAGGCGCTCCGACGAGCCAGTCTGATCGGCCCCGCGCTCCGAGCCCGCTACTACCTGCGGGGAGCGGACCGGCTTGGCCGGCGCGTCACCCTGCGCGGCCGGCCGCACGTTGTCAATCAGGGGCGGATGACGTTCGGCGAGCGCGTGCGGCTCGTCTCGACCGTCGCCACCCTCGAGCTCGTCACACTGCCGGGTGGCTACCTGGAGATCGGCAACAACGTCTTCATCAACTACGGCGCCTCACTGGTGGCTGCACGTCACGTGCGCATCGGCGACGACTGCCTGATTGGCACCCACGTCATGCTGATGGACTGCGACTTTCACCGCGTCGAAGACAAAGCCTGGGATACGACCGGCTACCCCATCGTGCTGGAGGACCGGGTCTGGCTCGGCAATCGTTCGATCGTGCTAAAAGGCGTCACGATCGGGCACGATTCCGTGATTGGAGCCGGCAGCGTCGTCACTCGGGACGTCCCGCCGCGCGTCGTAGTAGCCGGCGCGCCGGCCAGAATCGTTCGTGAGTTTTAGAAGCCCGTCTGGGAATCCCAGAGCTCAGTCTCCTTCAATCCGGCGCTCACAGCAGGAGGCCAATCCATCGACATGACGCCGTCAGCGAACAGGGCCAGCCGGCCCGACCTCAGCGTCGTCGTCCCGACCTTCAACCGCCGGGCCGGCCTCGAGCGGCTGCTGCGTACGCTCGCCACACAGACGTACTCGGCCGGCCGCTTCGAGGTCGTAGTGGTGAATGACGGCTCGAACGACGACACCGACGAAATGCTCGTCGAGCTGACGACGCCGTATCGGCTGCGGGTGCTGAACCAGCCGAACGAGGGGCCGGCCGCCGCACGGAACGTCGGCGTCCAGCAGGCGCGAGGCCGGCTCGTCGTGTTCCTCGACGACGACGTCGTGCCCCTGCCCGATCTCCTCGCCGCGCACGTCGCGGCCCACGGCGACGCTGACGACCTCGTCGTCGTCGGCCCGATGTCGCCGCCGACCGACTGGCCGCGCTCGGTGTGGGTGCGTTGGGAAGAGCGTCAGTTGTTGAAACAGTACGCAGCGATGGCACGTGGGCAATACTCTTGCACGTTCCGCCAGTTCTACACGGGCAACGCTTCGGTCATGCGTGAACGCATCCTCGCGGCTGGCGGCTTCGACGCACGCTTCAAGCGCGCTGAGGACGTAGAGTTGGCCTTTCGGCTCTGGAGTCAGGGCGCACGCTTCGTCTTCGAGCCGCGCGCCGACACGCTCCATTACGCCGCCCGTAGCTTCTCATCGTGGCTGCGGACGCCGTATCAGTACGGCCGCTACGATGTGGTGATGGGCCGCGAGAAGGATCTCCATACCTTCGCGATTGCCTGCCAGGAGTTCGAGCGCCGCCATGCCTGGAGCCGCTGGCTGGCGCGGGCGTGTGTGGGCAAGCCGTGGCGGCGGGCAGCCATTTGTGGACTGGCCGGGGTGGCCGTGGCGGCCGACGCACTCGGACAGGGGCGGGTTGCCACGTTCGCGCTGAGCGGTATCTATAACGTCCAGTACTGGCAGGGTGCCAGCGACGAGCTCGGCCATCCGGATCTCGTGTGGCAGGCGGTGGCTGCGCCGCTGACGGTCGTACCGGCCCTGCTGAGGCGCGGATGATGGCGAACGCTGTGGAGCCCCCCGTGCACGACACACCGGACCCTCGCGACGCTCACGGTCAGCCTGCCGGCGCCGCCCCTCTCTCCGGCGAGGAGGGCACGCCGGACGCCGCGCGCCCGCTCCAGATCGGGTTCGTCATGTCGACCGAGGTTGGCATGCTCACCCAGTACCTCAACTGGCGGGCCTGCCTACCGCCCGAGGCTGGCGTTGTCCCATCCTGGGCGGTCATCGACTGGTGGCGCGAGGGCGGCGCGATCGAGCGGGTGCCGGGCCTGCCGCGTGGGCTGAAGTCGCGGATCCGGGCGCAGTTGGACCTGCGGGCAGGGCTCGGCAACCGCCACTTCGACGCGCTCTACGTGGGAGTGCCGGCCGTCTTCTACGGCCAGCGGCACTGGCTCGACCGGCAGCCGTATGTCATCGACACCGACTCGACGCTCGAACAGTTGTGGTCGTTCGGCGGCCTGTACGCCCGTCGTCCGAGCCGGCTGCCGTTCATGGACGATATCAAGTTCGGCGGGCGGCGCCGGCAGTACGCCGAGGCGTTGGCACTGATCGCATGGTCCCACTGGGCGGCCGACGGGTTGATCGCTACCTATGGTGTCGATCCGTCCCGCGTCCACGTCATCCCGCCCGGCGTCGACCTCTCGTGCTGGACGTTCCCGGCCCGTCCCGAGGACGATACTCGCCCGGTCAACGTGCTGTTCGTGGGCGGAGACTTCGAGCGTAAGGGCGGCGACCTGGTGCTAGCCTGGGCCGAGCGGACCCGCCTGACGAACTGGCGGCTGCATCTGGTCACGCGGGATCGCCCGACTATCAGTCATCCGAACGTTCAGGTCTACAACGGCCTCTCGTCGAACGATCCGGCCCTGCTCGATCTGTACGCTCGGGCGGACGTCTTTGCGCTGCCGACGCGCGGCGACTGCTACTCGCTGGCTTCGATCGAGGCGATGGCAGCCGGCTTGCCGGTCGTGCTCTCACGGGTCGGCGGGACCGGCGACATCATCCGCGAGGCCGAGACCGGCTTCCTGATCGCGCCTGGTGACGGCGATGCTCTGGCCGCCCGCCTCGACGATTTGATCGCGGAGCCGTCGGCGCGCCGCGCGATGGGCCGGGCTGCCCGCTGCGACGCCGAGGCTCGCTACGACGCCCGTGCCAACATCCTCCAGATCATCGGCGTTCTCCGGGCTGCTCTCGGCCGCTAACCCGTCAGGCACGTGCCGTCCGGCTCAGGCTACAGGAGGCTTGTGGGGCGGGCGGGTGTCAGGCGGGGAGCACGCTCGCTGCGCCGACCTGGGTCATGAAGTATGGGATCGTGCGCTCCAGGCCCTGCTGGAGCGGCACCTTCGGCTCCCAGCCGAGCAGGCTCCGCGCCCGGGCGATATCCGGCTGACGGACCTTCGGGTCGTCGATCGGGAGCGGACGGTGCTCGATCGTGCTCTGGCTGCCCGTCAGTTCGAGCACCTGTTCGGCAAGCTCCGCGACCGTGAACTCGACCGGGTTGCCGATGTTGACCGGCAGGTGAATATCCTCGGCCTGGCCGTCGGCGGATGCAGCGGGCCGATCCGACGGGCCGGTGTCCTCGTGCATCAGCAGGCGTACGATGCCGTCGATCAGGTCGTCCACGTAGGTGAACGAACGCGTCTGCTCGCCCTGGCCGTAAATCGTCAGCGGCGCGCCGCTCAGGGCCTGAACGATGAAGTTCGAGACGACCCGGCCGTCGTTCGGGCGCATCCGAGGGCCGTAGGTGTTGAAGATCCGGACGATCCGGGTGTCCAGGCCGTGGTAGCGGTGGTATGCCATCGTCATCGCCTCGGCGAAGCGCTTGGCCTCGTCGTAGACGCCGCGCGGCCCGACCGGGTTGACGTGGCCCCAGTACGTCTCCGGCTGGGGATGCACTTGCGGGTCGCCGTACACTTCCGAGGTCGATGCGAGCAGGAAGCGGGCTCGCTTCGCCAGACTCAGCCCGAGCGCCTTGTGAGTGCCGAGGCTGCCCACCTTGAGCGTGGGGATCGGCATCCGGAGATAATCGATCGGGCTGGCCGGCGACGCGAAATGAACCACCGCGTCGAGTACGCCCGGGAGGTACAGGAACTCGGTCACATCCTGCTTCACGAAGCGGAAGCCCGGATCGCCGAACCGATGGGCCAGATTATCCTCGCGGCCAGTGATCAGATTGTCGAAGACGATGACCTCGTGGCCCGCCGCCAGCAGGCGATCGGTCAGGTGAGACCCGAGAAAGCCTGCTCCGCCCGTGATCAGACAGCGCACCGTGCATCGTCCTCCGCTTCAAAATCCAGCCGGACCGTCGGCTCACCGGCCAGGAATTCCACCGGACTGCGACCGCTCGTAGCCCGAGGATTACAACGCCAAAGGATACACTCCGGGACCGGGCCAGTCCCCGCAAGGATGGGCGGCGGCGTTCACAGGGGTGGGGGAGGCGGCCTCGGCCTGCCGAAGGAGACGTACCGATGACCAGACACAGGCGGCTCGCACGCTCCCGGCGGCGCATCCTCGTCGGCCTCACGGCGCCCGCGCTCGCGGCCCTCATGCTCGTCCTGTCGTTCGCCGTCAGCTCGCCAGCGCCGGGGCTGGCTCAGCTTGGCACGATGCCACCACGCCCGGATGGCTGGCCGTCGGTGCTCCACCTCGGCATGAGCTCGGGGGCCGGCGGGGCCGCCAGCATGCAGGCTACCGCGCCGTTCGGCTTCCGCTACCAGTACCTCGCCGGCGGCGTGAACACCGGCGACGGCTGGTCGACCTGGAACTCGGATGGAGCGTTCGTCACCAACTACATCCGCGAGTCCACCGACCACGGCATGCTGCCGGTCTTCACCTACTACATGATCCGCCAGTCCGCGCCGGGTGGGGATCAGGAAGTCGCCGCTATCAAGACGAACCTGGCGACGCCGGGCACGATGAAGGCGTACTACGAAGACCTACACCTCTTCTTCGTGCGGGCTGGCGCCTTCCCGGACACCAAAGTCGTGCTCCACGTCGAACCGGATCTCTGGGGGTTCTTGCACCAGCAGGCTCAGGACGACGACGCCGCGACCATCTCCATCCCGGTCGGCTCGACGGGAATCGACGCGCTCGCGGACCTTCCTGACGATGCGAGCGGCTTCGCCCGCGCGATCGTGCGGTTACGCGACCAGGAGGCTCCGAACGTTCTGCTCGGCTATCACCTCAGCTTCTGGGGGGCCGGCACCGACATCTTTCTGTCGAAGTCGCCCGATCCGACCGTCGATCTCCTGGCGACCCGCTCGGCCTCGTTTTACCGGTCGCTGCGGGCCGATTTCGACCTGGCCTTCGCCGAGTTCAGCGATCGCGACGCCGGCTTCAAGCAGGCGAACTACCACGACAACGGCCGCTCGTGGTGGAACGCCAGTGACTTCGCCCGGCAGGTCCGCTTTCTGGCAACCTTCGTCGACCTGACCGGCGAGCGGATCGTACTCTGGCAGATTCCCTACGGCAACACCAGGATGCGCGCCATGAACAACACCTGGAACCATTATCAAGATAATCGCGTCGAGTGGCTGTTGGACGACCCCAGCCGCCAACATCTCCAGCAGTACGTCGACGTCGGCACGATTGCCTTCCTGTTCGGGCGGGGCGCGGATGGCGCGACCAACGCCTCGGACGCGGCGAAGGACGGCGTCACCAACCCGGCGCCAATCAACGGGAACACGCGCACATCATTGAGCGCCGACGACGATGGCGGGTTCTTCCGCGAGCGTGCTGCCGCGTACTATGCCGATGGCGCGCTCGCGTTGCCATGACGAGCCCCACCCCGTTGGCCGCCGGCGCATCCAACGCCGCGGCTGCCACGCCGCCCGGCCCTTCGGCCGCGGTACCCGCCGCGGCGAACGTCTCGCCAGCTGGGCGCGTCGCGCGTGGGGCACTAGCCCTGCTGAGCACCCAGCCGATCACCTGGGCCTGCTCGCTGCTCCTGACGATCTACGTGCCGCGCTACCTCAGCGACGCCGCGCTCGGACAGTTCGCGATGGCGGGAACGGTCTTTGGAATCGTCGGGACCGTGCTGGCGCTCGGTATCCCGACGGCGCTCGTCCGGGTGGTGGCGAAGCAGCCGGAGGCGGCCGGCAGGATCGGGACGAGCGCGCTGGCGCTCTTGCTCGGGCTGTCGGCGCTGGGCGGGGGGGCCGTCGCGCTGGTGGTCGGATGGTGGCACGTGCTCGATCTGCCGTCGGCACTCATCGTCGTCGCACTGCTCGGGATGTTGGCCGCGCAGGCGCAGTCCGTCCTGCTGTCAGTGCTGAACGGCCAGGAGCGCCTCGGCGCGTACGCCTGGATCAATGCCGGCGCAGTCGCTCTCGGGTCGCTCGCGTCGGTCGCCGCGCTCGTAGCAGGCGGCGGTGTCGTGGCGTACATGTCGATCGGCGCGCTGGCGACGTGTGTTGCGACCGTCGTCGGCTGGCATATGACGCGGCTCCGTGTTTCGTGCGAGCACCTCTCGCCGGCGTCGCTGCTCTCACTCGCTCGGAGTGGCCTGCCGTTTCTCGGCTCCACCCTGACCTTCCGGATTCGCGGTGATGCGGAAGTCTTCCTGCTGGGCGTCCTGCTGAGCGTGGAGGCGGTCGGCTGGTGGACGGCGGCGGGCCGGATCATCTTCGTGCCGCTCTTCATTCCGACGCTGCTGGTGACCCCACTCCTGCCGGCGCTCACCCGCCTCACCGACGACCGCGACGCCTTCGACCGGACCTTGTGTCGGACGCTCGAGATCGGGATCCTCGTGACGTTCGGTGCGTGCGGGGCGATCTACGCGTTCGCGCCGGCCGTGCCGGGGACGCTCGGCTGGGCGGCCGAGTATCGGGCCACGGTTCCGCTGATCGAGGCGCTCGCGTTCGTGACGCCGCTGGTCGCGCTCGGCATGATCCTGGGGACCGCGCTGATCGCGCTCGGTAAGGAGCATCGCTGGTTCGTCGCCGGAGCACTGGCGACAGGCGCGTATCTCGTGCTGCTGCCCCTCTCAATTGCGGCGTTCGGCGCCTGGGACGATAACGGGGCGCTTGGCGCGGCAGCCGTCAAGGTGCTCGTCGAGGTGATGATGGTCGGCGGGGCGCTCGTACTGCTGCCGCGCGAGATCGTGCGCGATCTTCCCTGGCGCATAGGGGCGAAAACGCTGCTGGCGAGCCTGGCGCTGGTGCTGGTAGCTCGGAGCGTGCTTCCGCTGTCCGTGCCGCTTGCGCTGCCGCTCGCGATCGTGGCAGCCGGCCTGGTCTACGGCGCTAGCCTCCTCGTGCTCCGCGCGGTAACGCTCCACGATCTGTCCCAGGTGACGGGCTTCCTGGTCGGTATGCTGAAGCGCCGGGCCGTTGCCTGACGCCACGGAAGCGCCCGTGCTCGCACGATCCAGGTACGCGATCCGGGCCGTAGAAGGCGAGCGCGCCCCCTTCCTGGGGACGCGCTCGACGAGAGGCCGAAGGGTCGAGGTCTAGAAGGCGTTCGGGCCCCCGCCGACGAAGGTGGACCACTGGCCGCAGTCGTCGAAGAGCGTCAGCGGGACCGTCGTCGCCATGCCCTCCCTGGTGCGCCGGACCGTGAACGTCAGTTGACGCACACCGGTGTCGCCGTCCAGGCGCGCGCCGTCGGCGCTCAGCAGTCGGTCGTCTGAGGCGATGCTCGCATTGCTGGATCGCCCAAAGAGAATCCCGCGCAGCGAGTTGTCTGGAAGGGCCGACGAGCTCGTCACGCTGACGACGACCTTCAGCTCACCCTTGGTGGTTGTCGACGTCACGATCTTGAAGGGCGGCCGTGGGTCGCAGCCGACCGGTGAGGGGCTGGGGAATGGATTGGGCGAGGGACTTGGCGACGGGCTCGGGGCTGGTGTGGCGGATGGTGGCGGGGTCGGGGCCGGCGGCTGGGTGGCGCTCGGCGGCGTCAGCGACCAGGCCGATACGTCCGCCACACGCCAGGGCTGGCTGCCCCACCATGGCTGGCCCCGGAACGTCATCTGGCGCGTCCCGGGCGGGATCGGCATCCAGTACGGCTGGAAGGCGCCCTCGTCGTCTCGCATGACCGGCTGCCGGCGAGCCGGCTGCCAGGGGCCGTTGTCGAATTTCACCTCGATCTGCCGCCCGATGGCCGAGAACCGGACCTGCCCGCCAGCCGGTGCCGGCGCCGTCAGTCCGACCACTCCCCCGGTCTCGGCGGTCGCGACGCGGCGGTCGGACTTGACCATGGTGAACGGCTGTGCCGGGCTGATGCTGACGTTGTCCCAGTGCCAGGTGTTTGGCTGACACTGCGTAGGGTCGCAGTCCTTCTGCGGGTTGTAGGAATGGTGCCCGAGCTGGAGCACCGCGCGGTCCCAGCCGAGATCCTGGATCGGCGCGTCGATCCACCAGTGGTTGTAGGCGGGCAGCCCAAACTTGACGTGCGTCCGCGAGATCCGCAGCTCGTAGGTATCACGACGGACCGCGCTCGGGGTCAGGAACGATTCGTAAGCGGTCCAGTCGTGGTCGAGGTCGATGACGTTGAAGTCCCGCACCACCGCGCCCCGGAAGATCGTACCGCCGTTGAACTGGTTCATCTCGATCTGCATGCCGTTGCGCGGCTCGCCGGCCAGGTCCGGCATCCAGCGGTGGAGCGGAATCTGAATGCTGTCGTCGTAGGGCGTGAGCCAGAGATCCCACCAGTCGCGCCCGGACGTCCGCATCGTCGAGATGTCGAATCGGACGACAGCCTCACCGGCCGAGAAGTCGACGAGTTGATTGGGGGTGAGGACGATCGCCCCGTAACCCGGAGCGTTGATGGCCGTCATGATGTGGTCTCGGCACTGGAAGACGGCGTCCTCGTAGCGTGAGATCGTGTGGCTGGCGGGCGCACCGGCGCAGTCGGCGCCGTGGGTCGCCTGCATCGGATCGAGGGTGTCCCAGGTGCTGATGTCGCGGGAGTGAACGACGACGTCCCAGTCAGCGCCGCGCCAGGGCGTCGGAGAGGTCGGGGCGCCGGTGAACTGCGAGAGATGGGACGCGGCCTGAGCGAAGGCGGCCGGCGCGTCCCAGAGGCCGGCCAGATGGCTGGCGTGGCCGGGTGGGATAGCGGAAACGCTCGCGATCGCAACGGCAAGGGCGACAAGGAGCGAGCGAACGACGTGAGTAGGTCTGGCGGTCATCGGGGCCTCGTCCTCTCGTGGCTGGGATCACGGGGGACAACGGGCCGGGATGAGCGGACCGGGATGCGGTCGTCGCGAAATTGGTCTATATGACCTGGTACATTTGCACTATCCCCATTACTCGACCAGGGTAGCGCGGACTATGACCGATGCATGCGCCTAGCTGACGCATGCAATGCGTTCCTCTGACACATCCGAGCTATCGTGATTGCGTCGTGGAGGCGAATGCCGTGCGCCGCAGGCGGCGCACGGCTACCGTGTACCCCCATCGCGCCAGCGTCGTCCAGAAGGCCCGGATCCGCAGGAGCGCGTGGAGCGGTGAGGCGTAGACCGCGCCCCAGAGGAACTTTCCGCTCTCGGCGAGGTCGCCGTCCGCGAGCCACTGTCCTGCCTGGGTAACGGCGTACGCCGCCGACCAGCCCCGATGCTGAAGGTGGGCGCGCAGGCGCTGTCGCGCCGACACGCGCACCCGCGCGGGCAGGCGGGTGTTGCGGGCCATCATCCGGTCGAACGGCGCGAAGTGTGCCCGCCACGCCGTGTAGGCGACGTTCCGATGTGGGTGCTGGCGCCAGAGCACGGTTGAGCGCTCGATGCCGAACAGGTCAAAGCGGGCGGTCAGACGTAACTGGATGTCGTTGTCCTCAGCCGACGTCAGCGACTCGTCGAACCCGCCGACCGCTTCGAGCGCCGAGCGGCGGTACACCGCTGCCCCCATTGGCAGCGTCGTGCCGAGCGACCAGATGAACGCGTCACCCTGTGGGAGCGGCGGCTTCGGGAAGGGGCCGTAGACCGGGTTCAGGTGCTCGTCGGCAAGGTACCCTTGCGAGAACACCGCCGCCGCGTCGGGATGAGCCTGGAGGACCGCGACGTGCTCGGCGAGCGGATCGTCGATCCAGATATCGTCATCGTCCAGGAAGGCGACGAACTCGCCGGCGGCGAGGCGCAGCCCGGTGTTGCGGGCCGTCGAAACACCGCGCCCCTCGTTCTGGACGTACCGTACGGGGTAGCGGCCGACAACCTCGGCGGTGTCGTCGCTCGACCAGTCGTCGACGACCAGGATCTCGAGGTCGAGCCGATCGGCCACGCGCTGCTTCACCCGCAAGACGCTCTCGATCGCGTCGCCGACGAGCCGGGCGCGGTCATGGGTCGGGATGATGGCGCTGACCAGGGGACGAGCAGCCCGCCGCTCAGCGGCCCCCGCGCACGCGTGTTCGACCATTCGTCCGCCGCTCACGCCAACTGCCTGCACGGTCCGCCGCTCCCTTGAGGCTCGCTGCTTGCGTCGGCGGGCTGGAGACCGTGCAGCCGGTCCCGCGCGATCGCCAGCATCTCCCCGAGGGCTGTGCGTAGCTCGGTGTCGCGGTTGTTGCGGATACGGGCGCGCAGCACCTCGACGATCGCCGATTTGGGACGCCGATCCACAAACACGACGAAGCGAAAGCCGAACCGCTCCTCGTAGGCTGCGTTCAGGCGGTTGAGGTCGGCGTAGGTTCGCTTGACCTCCTCAGCCGGGAGGCCGGCCTCGGCGTCGTAGCCCTGCTCGCGGTACGACAGCGCCGATGTTTGCCGTACGGTCGCCGCCGACTCGCCGATGCGCGGGTGCGCGTTCACCACCGCCTCCTGCTCGGCCGGCGTCAGCCCTTCGATAGCCTCGGCGGCGGCGTCGAGCAGCCCGGCGTAGGACGCGTACGGGCGGCCGGCCGCGAGTCGGGCGCCGAGCGGGCCAGCCGCTTCGAAGAGCGGCCGCAATGCTTCGACGAATGCCGCCGTAGTGGCGCGGTTCAACGCATCGATGGGCAGCAGACGCGGCGTCGGCGCAGCGGACATCCGTCTCTCCCTGGATATTTGGGGCGTATGCTGGCAGTCTGCCGGCAGGAGCGTAACGCGATGGCACGACGATCAGTGGTCGTGGGCCGCGCTTCGCGCCGGCTGGCCAGTATTCTCCGGGCGTCACGCTCCAACTGCAAGGGAGGTGATGACGGTGGCAAGTACGGCCCTGCCGGAGCGGTCGAATGCCAGAGGGTAGCCCGGTACGGAGCGCTTGAGCTCAGGGGGCAGCGAGCTCAACGGTCCCTCTTTGAGCTCAACTACCTCGGTACGACGTGCAGGCGTAGCGTGTGAGCAGCAACGGCACATGATAGTGGCGTGTCGTGTCGACGATCTCGAACTCGACGATGACGGCGCGCAGGAAGGGCGGCTCGCCGTCTCCGTGAGCTTGCCGGGCGAAGTAGCCGGCGGTGTCGAAACCGATCTGGTACGTCCCTGTCCGCAAGCTGCCGGGCAGCAGGGTGCCGATGCGGCCATCGTCGTCGGTTTCGGCGGTCGCGAGGGGCGTCAGCGCCTCGCCGTCGCGCCGCGCGAGCGTCACCCGGACGCCGACCGCCGGCTGACCGCGCTCGTTGTCGAGCACGTGGGTCGAGATCGAGGGCTCGCGATGGGACGCCATCAGTCCTCCGAGAGCGTCGTACTGGTAGGCGGCGCAAGGCTGGGGACATCTGCTTGGACAGCGTCCGTAGGTATGGGCGCGATGCGTTGCCCGTAGCCCGGCGCCATGACGACCTCTCCACCACGGTAGACAACGGTTCCGCGTACGATCGTCGTGGTGACGCGCCCCCGGAAGCGCCGCCCCAGGAACGGGCTAACCGGCCAACGCGTTTTCAGGGCGCTGGCGGCGAGCGTCCATTCAGCGCCCGGATCGACGAGCGTCAGGTCGGCGTCAGACCCCACCCGCAGCGCACCCTTCCTCGGGTACAGCCCGAAGCGGCGGGCCGGCGTGGCCGAGGTCAAGCGCACGAGTGCAGGCAGCGACAGACCACGTGCGTGCACGCCCTCGGTGAGCAGGGCCGGCAGCAGCGTCTGGACGCCGTGCAGGCCGCCCCAGGCCAGCCAGATGTCGTCGGCGCCGCGCTCCTTGTCGGCTGGCGGGCACGGCGAATGGTCCGACGCGATCAGATCGACTCGGCCGGCCAGCACCTCCCGCCATAGCTCCTCGACCAGCCTGCGCGGCCGGAGCGGCGGCGCGCACTTGCCGAACGGCCCGAGCCGATCGAGGTCATCCTCGTCGAGGCCGAGGTAGTGCGGACAGGTCTCGAGCGTCGCGCTGACGCCTCTCGCTCGGGCCTCCGCGACCTCGCGCACGGCCTCCGGGGTACTCAAATGCACGAAGTGGACGGACGCTCTGGTCTGGCAGGCCAGCAGCAGTGCCCGCCGGACCGGCTCGACCTCGGTAAAGGGCGGCCGGCTGGCGGCCCAGGCGCGTGGATCTCGCCGGCCAGCCGCGCGGGCCGTGTCGCCGAGCGCCGTCGTCAGCGCGTCGCTCTCGGCGTGCAGGCCGACGGTGAGGCCAATCTCGGCGGCGCGCCCCATGGCGGCGAGCAGCGTGGCGTCGTCTACGCCACGATACTCGTCCAGCCCGCTGTGACACATGAACGCTTTGGCCGCCACCACCCCGCCCCGCTTCAGGCCGGCCAGCGCGTCCAGGTTGCCGGGAACGACGCCGCCCCACAGCCCGTAGTCCACCACCGACTGCCCTTCGAGGGCGCGGATCTTGAGCGCCAGGCTAGCGGCGTCGAGAGTCGGCGGATCGCAGTTGAGCGGCATGTCGAGAACGGTGGTGATGCCGCCGGCCGCTGCTGCCGCGCTGCCGGTGGCGAAACCCTCCCACTGGGTCCGGCCGGGCTGGTTGAAGTGGACGTGGGCGTCGACGAGGCCCGGCAGCACCAGGAGCCCCGTCGCATCGATCTGCGCCTCGGCTCCGACGCCGGCCATGCCCGGCTCGACGATGGCGGCGATGCGACCCCCCCTGACGAGCAGATCGGCTGCGAACGTCTCGTGCTCGCTGACGAGTGTGCCACCCCGAACGATGAGCTCTCCGTTCACGGTCTCGACCACGTCAGGCGCCGTCTTCGCGATCGTGGATCAGACGCCAGACTTTCTCATCGGCGAGCGGGAAGTCGACGGACCGGATCCCGAGCGGGGCGAGCGCGTCCAGCACGGCGTTCAGGATCGCCGGCGGTGCGCCGATCGCGCCGGCCTCGCCCATGCCCTTCGCCCCGAGGGGATGGAGCGGGCTCGGGGTGTCCAGGTGGCCGGTCGTCCAGGTGGGGACCATCGTCGCGAGGGGAACGGCGTAGTCCAGCAGCGATCCGCTGAGAAGCTGACCGTCAGCATCATAGACGATCCGCTCGAAGAGAGCCTCACCGAGCCCCTGCGCCAGCCCGCCGTGCACCTGTCCCTCGACGATGGTCGGGTTCACGATGACTCCGCAGTCGTCCACTGCGATCAGCTTCTCGACCACGACCCGACCGGTGTCCCGGACGATGCTGACGAGCGCGATGTACGCGCCCCCTGCAATCGACTCCGCGCCTTGCACCGCGAAGGTCGTGCTGGCTTCCAGTCCCTCAGGTGACGCGCCCTCCGGCATCGTCCCACGAGCCTTGTCCCTGGCCACGCCCTGGGTTGCCTCCTGCGCCTCTCCCTGAGCCGTGCCTCGCTCCGTTCTGTCGGGCGCTCCGGGAGCCGCCGCCATGGTCGCGCGCTGTGCTGCCAGTGCCGCGATCTGGCCGAGCTCGAGCCTCCGCTCGGGAGCGCCCCGCACCCGCGCCCCGCCATCCACCCACTCCACGTCGTTCGGGGACACTTCGAACCCATCCGCCGCGATCGCCAATGCCCGCTCGATCAGCGTTCGCGAGGCGTTCACCAGTGCGCCGCCGCCCGTCACCATGCTTCGGCTCCCGAACGTGCCGGTCCCGCGCGGCACCCGTGCCGTGTCAGCCTCTACGATCGTGACATGCTCGAAGGGCACGCCAAGCTCGCCGGCGACCAGTTGGGCGAACGAAGTGTGATGCCCCTGGCCGTGACTCGACGAACCCGAGAACGCGGTCACGCCGCCATCTGGTGCGGCCAGCACCCGCCCGGTTTCGGGACCGGCCCCGGTGAGCTCGATGAACGTCGCCAGCCCCAGCCCGACGAGCTCCCCTTCTTTGCGGCGGGCGTCCCTCGCGACGCTCAGCGCCTCGTACTCGGCCAGCCGCAGCGCCATATCCAGCAGGGCCGGATAGTCGCCGCTGTCGTAG
This sequence comes from Chloroflexota bacterium, assembly GCA_020845495.1. The sequence continues at coordinate 15,380 of JADLFM010000010.1, read as the reverse complement.
GTCGAGCCGCCAGGGTTGGTGTAGGGGAACTGGTCTGGCTGGATGAAGTTGCGCCGGCGCAGCTCGACAGGATCGATCCGTAGCTGCCGAGCAGCCTCGTCCATGATTCGCTCGCAGAGGGCAGTCGCTTCTGGCCGGCCGGCCCCCCGGTACGCGCCGGTCGGGTTGGAGTTGGTGAACACCCCGGTCACGTCGGCCTCGAGCGCCTGCACGCGGTACGCCCCGGTCGAGTAGGAGATCATCCGGAGAGGGAGGGTCGTGTTGACGCCGTGGGTGTACGCTCCGACTGCCCCGTGTGTCCGCACCCGTAGCGCCAGGAAGCGGCCGTCGGCGTCGAAGGCCGCCTCGCCCTCGTCGATCTGGTCGCGTGCGTGCTGGGTCGAGAGCAGGTCTTCCATCCGGGTCGAGACCCACCTGACCGGCCGTTGCAGCGTCTTGGCTGCCACCCCGACCACCATGTCCTCGCGGTTGAAGCCGCCCTTGACCCCGAAGCCACCCCCAACATGCGGCGCGATGGCCCGGACCTTCTCGGGGTCAAGGGCAAGCCCTCGGGCCAGTCCGTCCCGGATGCGGTGTGCCGACTGCGCGGATGCCCAGGCGGTTATGCCGCCGTCCGGCTCGGGGCGAACCAGGATGCCGCGCGGCTCCAGCGGGACGCCAGCGACCCGGTGCCGGCGGATGCGCACCGTGATGCGATGCGCGGCCCGTGCGAAAAGCCCTTCGACGTCGCCGCTCGCGTACTGGACGTGGAAGCAGACGTTGTCCGGCAGGTCGTCGTAGACGCGCGGAGCATCCGGACGGATGGCTGCCTCGATACTCGGCGCGGGCGGGAGCGGGTCGTAGTCGACGGCGACGAGTCGAGCGGCGTCTTCTGCCAGGTACCGGGACTCGGCCACGACGGCGGCGACCGGCTCCCCGACGAAGCGCGCGACGTCGCGGGCCAGGGGCGGAGCGACCTTCACGTGTGCTCCGGGCGCCGTGTTCGCGGGTGGGGGGAGCGTCGCGCCGTCGAGGTCGTCGGCCGTCAGGACGGCGACGACGCCGGGCAGGCGGCGCGCCTCGCCAGCGTCGATACCGAGGATGCGGGCGTGGGCGTAGGGGCTGCGGACGAAGACGAGGTGGAGGGCACCGGGCACGTGGAGATCGTCGACGTAGGTTCCGGCGCCGCGCGCGAGCAGCGGATCTTCGACGCGCTTCATCGGAACGCCGATGTACGACTGAGCCATCCATTGCCTCCAGGCCGGCACGAGCGTGGAGCCTCGTGCCGCGCACGATGCCCCCCGCGCCGATTATAGACACGCCGTCCACGGCGAGTGGCGAGTGGCAGCAAGCCCTCAGCCACCAGTTCTCAGGAGTGGGAAGGTGCTTGCCCACCGTCTTCTAACCGCTGATGACGGAGCACTGAAAGGTCGGCATACTCGCCACGCGCCCTTGGCAGGCCGCCAGACGGTGCCGTATCGTTCATTGCGTTCCCATGCCGTCTGACTGGCTTACCGCGCTCGTCGACCCGACTGCCCCCCTGCCCGCCGGCTGGCCGGGTGGGGCGCTCGGCGCGTTCCTCCTCTTCCTGATCCCGATCGGCGGAGGTATTCCGCTCGGCGTGCTCATGGCGCGGGATGCTGGCGTCTCACCCCCGGTCATGGCCCTGATGTACCTGGTGTCGGACATCTTCATGGCCGTCACTCACGAGCCGTTCTTCTGGCTCCTCGGCTGGCTCGCCTCGCTGATCCCGGTGCTCGGTAAGATCCGCGATTTCTTGCGCAAGTCGACGAACCGCGCCGGCCTTCAGGGTGAGGGCGGGCGTGGGCCGCTCGGGCTGATCCTGTTCAGCTTCACGGTTGATCCAATTTCCGGGCGTGGAGCCGCCGCCGCGGCCGGGCATGGCTTTGTGACTGGCTGGACGTTCGCCATCCTCGGCGACATGCTGTATTTCGGCGTCTTGATGGTCGCCACGATCTGGCTGAGCGGCATCTTCGGCGACGAGCGGGTGACGGTCGGGGGCGTGCTGGTCCTCGTCTGGGGCCTGTCCTGGCTGCTCCGACGCCGCCAGACCAGGCGAGCTGCCACGGCTCCGGCGCTCAGGCCGGCCCTTGCTGCCGCGAGCACGCTCGCCTCAGGTCGTGAGCTACGCGCAGCCCTCTCGATGCCGTCGAATCGGCTGATGCGGGCGGACAGTTCATCGACGGCCGCGATGCCGGAGGGCGCGGCCTATGCGGCAGGCCCAGTCATGGCGCGGACTGCTCCGGCCGCGGCTCCGCCCGAGGTGACCTCGGTGAATGACCTGCCATCTCGCCTCGGCCGTACCCCTCCGGCAGGGCAGGCGTTGCCTCAGCAGAAGAAGCGCGGCAAAAAACCTCGGCGGCGTTGAGCCACGCCTGGACCGGCGTGAGGCCGGCGTCTCCCAGGCGGCGGCCGAGCTAGAGACCAGGCTGGAGACCGGGCAGTTGCCAGGATACGACAAAGGCGGACGCCAATGGCGTCCGCCCTGTCAGAGCACCTCGATTGTCGAAATGATTGGCGGCCACCCGGGCCGGATCATGAACAGCGCACTGTGAGCCGATAGCAGATCGGGCGTCCCGTTGAGCGGAGCGCCACGATCGATGAGAGCCGAACGCTCACCCACGCCTTCAGGGGCGCCGACTGCCTTCGAGCTTTCACTATCTACGAGGGACGGACATCTGCCCTACCTGGGCGTGTCCGCCGCGACGCCGTCGACCTGAAGCACTCCATAGACGAGGTGGATGGCGCGGGTGTTCTGCCGCATCATGCCTACCCCCGAAACCTTCCGATGTCTCAGGAGACCATCCCCTGATGGGTCCATCATATGGTCACGCGTGTGAGTTGTGGACGGGTCAGATGTCCCGTCCGGCCCGGGACATCGTGGGCCACCCGCTGCACCTGACGCGGTCACGGCTCGCTCTCACGCCTGCCAGGGTTATGCCGCCACAGCCCGCCGCCGGCACGCTGTTGCTGAGCCGTCGACGCGTGCTCTAGCCGGCGCCTACTCCAGGTGACGACCTGAGCGTGATCCGTTCGGTCCACGCGCGCCGAACTCAGTCGCCGGCGCTCGTCACCAGCACGTTGTCGTAGCTGACGATCGGCGGCTCGCCCCGCGTGGTAATCCCGAGGGCGAACCGCCCACCCTGGACGGCGTCGATGGTCGCCTCCAGTGCGGGCAGGCCGTTGACGTCTACCTGTACTTGATTGCCGATCGCCCGCACGATCGTCCGATTGACTCCACCACGCCGGTCGATGGCCGGGCTCACGGTCCAACCGGTCAGATCGGCGGTGCCATCTGGGGTGACCCGCTGAAGCCTGGCCGCTCCCTGATGGACGTCGATGAGGGCACGGTACGCGCTGCCGTCGTCCATGGTGCGAAACCCGACCCAGTACACCGCGTCTACGGCGGTCTCGGCGTTGGCGATCCGCGCGTCGACGATGAACGTGAAGTTCGTGACGGCTGGCCCGAGCGCGACGCCGGCCTCACGCGGCTGCTCGGGGCTCCCGCCGACCTTCATCACTACCGTGACCTTGCCGCCCCCACCAAGGAAGTTGGCCTCCTCGGTGGGCGGGTACTGACTGTCGTCAGCCCCAGGACGGAACTCACGCGAGTAGAGCAGGTGCGGTGCTGGCCCGACATACGTCGGCTGAAAACGCAGCCGATACGCGGCGGCGGGTGTGACCTCGCCGGTCCGCGAATCGACGAAGACGTAGTAGCTGCCGGGCGGGCCGAGCGTCGCGTCGATCGCCTCCGAGCCATCCTGCGCGCTCGATTCGGCCACGATCTTCCCGGTCCAATCGGCCAGGTTCAGGCGATACGCGCCCGTCGAATCGGTGAGCGTCAACTGGACGTGTGCGTCGGCGTCAAGCGCTTCGAAGCGGTACGCGTCGATGTCACTTGTCTGGCCCAGCGTGCCGACCGCTTCCGAGGCAGGCCCCAGATAGCAGGCGTCCTGAAAGGTGTCATTTGGTTCGGGGCACGGGTCGGATCCCTGCGCCAGGACTGGCCATGGAAGCGTCAGCAGCGGTCCGAGCAGAACCGCCAGACCAAGCATGAGTCGAACGCCGGCGCGACGCATCAAGGAGCCTCCCCGACCACCCCTGCGGACCTACCGAATGGTAGCCGAATCGCTCGCGACGGCCCCACGTCTCCTGCATTCCCGAAATCCCCCGCCCGGCCCCTGTTCTGCCGATTCTGCCGACAGGCCCGCCGCGTTCATCCCCCGGTGCCGCGCAATGGCATCGGCCCCTCTCCCGCGTCGGAAAGAGGGGCCGAGGGTGAGGGGGCGCATGCGTGAGCGGAGCGGCCGTCTGGGTGAGCGGGCACTCTGTGCCTGAAGGCGCCTCGCTCTAGCGCAAATGCGTCAGGCGGGGGTCCAGAGCGTCGCGAAGGGCGTCCGACAGGAAGTTCAGCCCGACCAGCAGCACGCTCAGCGCGACGCCAGGGAACACCGCGTACCAGGGTGCCTGGCGCAGATAGGCGCGACTCGCGTTGAGCATTGAGCCCCAGGACGGCTCCGGCGGCTGTGTCCCCAGCCCCAAGAAGCTGAGGCCGGCTTCCAGCAGCACGGCGTAGCCCATCGCCAGGCTCAATTGGACCAGCAGCGGCGAGATGCAGTTCGGGAAGATATGGCTCGTCGTGATCCGCCAGCCGCCGGCGCCCAGGCAGCGCGCCGCCTGGACGTACTCCCGCTGCTTCTCGCCCAGCACCGCGGCGCGGGTGATCCGCGCGAACTGTGGGATGCTGATGATCGCCAGGGCGATGGCCGCGTTCGTGACGCCCGGCCCGAGTACCGCCGCGACCGCGATCCCGAGCAGGATCGCTGGGAACGCCAGCAGCGTATCCCAGACCCGCATGATCGTCGCGTCGACCCAGCCCGAGCGGTAGCCAGCGAGCAGGCCCGAACTGACGCCGATCAGACTTCCGATGGCCACCGCTAGCACCCCGACCATCAGCGAGATCCGCGCGCCGTAGATGATCCGGCTCAGGACGTCCCGCCCGAACTCGTCGGTGCCGAGGGGGTAGGTATTCGACGGGACGGCGAGCTCCGAGCCTGGGTGCTGCGCGAGCGGGTCGTACGGTGCGAGCAGCGGGGCGAAGAGCGCCATCAGGACCAGCACTGCCAGCACGATCATCCCGAGCAGGCCGGCCGGGCTACGCAGTAAGCGCCGGAAGGTGCGGACGTAGAGGTTTTGTGAACGCCGGGGCCGGCGGGTGGCGACGGCGCCTGGGAGGGCAACGGCTCTCGCGTTGGCCATCGGTTACCTCCCACCGCTCGAGAGGCGGATACGCGGGTCGAACACGCCGTACAGCAGATCGACCACCAGATTGATGACGATGAAGGAGACGACCAGCAGGAGCAACGTCCCCTGAACGACCAGGTAGTCGCGGTTGAGCACCGCCTGGAGCACCATCCGCCCGATGCCCGGCCACGCGAACACCGACTCCACGATCACCGCGCCGCCGAGCATGCGCCCGAAGTGAATGCCAAGGATCGTCACGACCGGAATCAGCGCGTTCCGCAGGGCGTGCCGAATCACGACCAGCCGTCCCGACAACCCCTTCGCGCGAGCCGTTCGGATGTAGTCCTCGTGGAGCACCTCGAGCATCGAGGCGCGAGTGAACCGCGAGAGTGCCGCCCCGATCGGCAGTCCAAGGGTGATCGCCGGCATGATGAGCGACTTCCAGGCGGTGCCAGGGTCACGTAAGAACTCGACTCGGCCGCCCGGCGGCAGAATGTTGAAGATCAGTGCAAAGACGATAATCAGCAGGATCCCGAGCCAGAAGTTCGGGACGCCGAGCGAGAGCGCGTTGAGCCCGGTGATCGACAGGTCGGGCAGCTTGCCCCGCCCGACTGCCGAGATGATGCCCGTCGGGATCCCAAAGCCGACCGCGACGACCAGTGCGGCAAGCGTCAACTCGATGGTGGCCGGGAGCGCGTTGCCGATCAACTGACGGACCGGCAGCCGGCTGATGTAGGACTTGCCAAGGTCGCCTTTCAGGACGTGGCTGATCCAGAGGCCATACTGGACTGGTAGCGGGTCGTCCAGACCCATGTCTTTGCGCACGGCGGCGACGACGTCTGGGGTGGCGTCGGGGCCGGCCAGCATCGTCGCCGGGTCGCCGGGCACCAGGTGGAGCAGGGCGAACACGCCAACCGAGGCGAGTACGAGCACCGGAAGCGCCTGGAGCACGCGGCGGATAACGTAGGTGGTCAAATTCCCCCCTCAGGAGCGCCCTGCTGCCGGACGGTGGGGGCGGGCATCTCCCCCACCCGATCGTGCCAGCCGCGTTCGTCAGCGTCGGTCAAAATCGCACGGGCCTGAAGGCCCAGCACGTCTGGGCGGCGCGAGTATGGTAACGATACCTGCGGACGCTTTCAATCGACCCAAACATCAGGAGCCCGGCCTCCCCTCACCTCGAACACCGTCTCTTGCACGCGGATGCGGAGTGCAGGCAGGTCGTTCGGACAACCATCGCGGACCAACCGCCGAGCTGCCGAAGGGCGCACGACTGTGACACCTGCTCCCCCCGTCCTGCGTGCGAGAGAAGGATGCTGAGGATGGGGCACTTCGGGGCAACACGGATGAGAGCCGGCCGGCAGGTGCCATCGTGGGCGTACAGGTGCCATCGTGGGCTCTAGCTGACGGTGATGTTCTCGTAGACCGGCAGGCCTTCGAGGTTGAACGTCAGCCCCTGGATCTGCGGCCGTGAGCCGAACTGCTCGATCGACGGACTAACCGTAATCATGAACGCCTCGTCGACGATCAGATCGCAGAGTTGTTTGTAGAGCGCCCGCCGCCTCTCGGCGTCGAGGGTGCTGCCGGCCTCATCGACGAGACGGGTGTACTCGGGCGATTCGTAGCCCGCGAAGTTGTTCTTTGGCCACCAGGCCCGGGCCACCCGGAACAGGGTGTCCGGATCGCGATTCGCCCGCCCGAAGGCGTGGATGGCTACCTGATAGTTGTCCCCCCAGGTCCGGTCGCGATAGTCCGGCGCCTCGATGTCCCGGATCTGGGCCTTGACGCCAATCTGCTGGAGGTCAGCCTGAAGGAGTTGGGCGCGCTGGGCACTATCGGGGAAGGTCGACGTCGACGCGAGCAACTCGAACTCGAGACCCGAGACGCCGGCCCGATCGAGCATCTGCTTCGCCCCGTTCAGGTCGAACTTGCAGCGCGCGGCCGTCTCCGCATTGTAGGCGAGCGAGGCCTTGGGGAAGGGGATGCACCAGGCTTCGCCGACCCCGCCGAGTGCGACGGCGATGGCTCGGTCGCGGTTGATCGCCATGCCCATGGCCTGTCGGACCCGCTTGTCGTCGAATGGCTTCTTGCGGGTGTTGATCAACGTGTCGTGCACGCTGCCACCCCAGATCTGATCGACTCGCACGCCCGCGCCCTTGAGCCGCTCGGTTTCCTGAGGCGGCAGCCGCTCGACGATGTCGACGGCGGCCGTCTCCAGGTAGAGCACCAGCGCTGCCGAGTCGCCGGCCACCTGAATGGACAGTTGATCCACCTTCGGCAGCCCCGACTTGAAGTAGTCGGGGTTGCGGCTGTAGGTCGACTGGTCCTGGGGCTTCCATTCCTTGAGGACGAATGGTCCGGTCCCGACCGCCTTCTGTGCCACCTCCGCGAACGACTCTGGCGCCATGATGTACATCAGGTCGAGCAGGTCGAAGACGTTGGGCGCGGTGCGGTTCAGGCGGAGGATGGCCGTCTGCGCGTCCGGCGTGTCCACCTGATCGACCATCGCGGCGAGCGGTCCGGCGTGCGCGGCGGTCTTGGGGTCTTTTACCCGCTCCAGGTTCGCCTTGACGTCGTCGCTGGTCAACTCACGGCCGTTGTGGAACTTGACGCCCTTGCGGAGTTTGACGGTCAGCGACCGGTTGTCGTCCGAGAACTGCCAGGACTCGGCCAGTTCTGGCTGGGGCTTCATGTCCTTGTCGAGGGTGATGAGTGTGTTGTAGACGGTGTTGAACATCGCGTGGTTGGTGTTCGCGAAGCGGTGACCGTCGAAGTTCAGGAAGCCGCCGATGTGGGCGTAGCGAACGGCGCCGCCGGTCTTCGCCGCCGCGGCGGCCGCCTGGGTAGGTTTGGCCGCCGGTGTGGTAGTGGGGGCAGCCGCCGGCGCTGTCGTCGGCTTCGCAGCGGCTGCGCCCGACGTTGCCGCTGGCACGGCCCCGCCGACGGGCGTCGCAGTGGCGGCCGGTTTCGCCTCGGCAGGCTTCCCGGCCGCCCCGGACGCGGCTGTCGGGGCGGCCGGCTGAATCGGCGCGCAGGCGGCCCCCAGGCCCAGGAGTGTGCCGCCGGCGAGGGTCAGGCCGCCCAGTCTGACGAAGGCGCGGCGGGTGATGCGGTGACGTGAGCGTCCGTTCATGGGTGCCCTCCCAGGGCTGGATAGGTCGTCAGGGCCGGGGCCGGCTTCGCCCGCCCGCACCGTGTCCGCTGCGTCGCTTAGATGCAAGGACGCGACGCGCTCACGTTGATGGACAGGCGTTCGTCGCGAGGGTGCACGCCGACCGATGCAGCTACGGGCGGAGTGTAGCCGGCAGTCGCCCGTGGGTCAACGACGGTATCCGGCGATCGCCTGGGACGGACCGAGTGTGCAGCGCGTTGATGAACGTCTCCGGGCAGCCGGCTGCTCGTTCACGGTCGGCCGCCGGGAGAATGGTGCTCGCCATCACCTGCGTGCGTCTACGTACCTCCGTGGGCGTCCCGGGCGGACGGGCACACCGACTCACTCGAGCGACCTAGGCGACACCAGCGTACCGATAACAAGACATCAGTGTTGATGATGGATAGCGCTGACCGGGAGCGCGCCCAGCGGGACGGCCTGCCTCGGCAAATCACCACGCTGGGCGCGCTCGCGCAGGTGGCGCTCAGGGCAGCCGTGCCAGCCACTCCTCGATTGCCCGCGCGACCATCGTCTCACGGTCGTGGTACCAATGGTCGGCGCCCTCGATCAGCGCTGTGTCGGCGCGCACCGACGAACGGGCGTTCCGCTTCAACGTTTCCAGGTCTGTGGGCGCGCCAATCTGCGGTTCACTGGTGCCCAGGATCGCCAGGAATGGGCAGCGCACCTTACTGAGTGGCGAGTCGGCGCTCTCCATGCCGTAGACATCCGGAAGCGACGCTGCCCTGTCGACGACCGTCTGGGCGCTCAACGTGCCCGGGCGGCCGGTACTGCCGAACGGCAGCAACTCGAGGCCGCGGCCCTCGGCCACCATCCGCTGGGCCAGCGCGAGCGGTTCTCGTAGCTCGGGCCGCTGGCTGGGTGCTCGGACCGGGCCAGACGCCGAGATCAGGCCGACCAATCGTGGGTCTTGCCGCTCGCCCTGGTACCACGTCACCTTGACGGCGCCGTAGCTGTGACCGCCCAGCACGAGCCGCCGCGGTGCGAACGTCGCCGCGGCAAAGTCAAGCCAGGCTTTGATGTCGAGCCACGCGTCGGACACCAGTTCCCACCAGCCGCCACCGAGCCGGAACTCGCCGCCCGGCTGGCCGATACTGACGCCGTAGTGGCGCCCCCGGTTGTCGCCACTGACGAACAGGTAGCCGCGCTCGGCCAGGTAGCGGCCGATTCGTATCTGGTGCGGCTCGCTGAAGTGGCCGGTAAAGCCGTGCATCCAGACGATGGCCGTGCCGGTCGGCTGACCGGTCGGCCGTATCACCACGCCGTCGTGCTCGACTCCGTCGTCGGTCGCGATCCAGATGATCTCCTCGGTCCAACCTGCCACGATCACCACCTCCTGCTACCACAGGATAGCGCCGCGTGCGCGGCTCGGTAGCCCGGATGTGGCAGCCTCACTGAGGGACTTGTCCACCTCGACTGGCTGCGCGCTCAGTCCGGGCTGTGCCGCCCATGACCGGCATCGGCCGCCAGGTCACCAATCAATGACGACGTTCTGTCGAATCCACATCACCATCAGGCGTATGCTGCGCCCAGGTGTTGCCCATCTGACACCAGAGATGTTGCATGGTCGACATTCCGTCGACACCTCTTGACAGGGCTTCAGACGGATGGGATGATCGGTGGAGCCGCTTCTGGCTGCGCTGTGTGGAGGGATGCCAACGATGGCCGAGGATCCGAACCTGGAAGCACCACAGGACGACGCCGAGGGCGAGTCGGCGGAGGCCGAAGAAGAAGTGTAGGCCGTTCGTCGCCAGGCCGGACTGGCGCGCCTGGGCCGATGCGAAGGCGCGCCAGTCCGGCCTGGCAGAGGCGAAAAACAGGAGTGGGCGAGGGAAGCACCCCGCCCACTTTTGGTACCTGAGCGGGTGGTAGCTGTGTGGGCGCCGCGCGCTGACGGAACTGAGCCGCCGGCTCGATCGTGAGCGACGTTTCGAGAAGCCCCAGGCTGGGAGTTGTCACCCGTACGACGACGGCCCCCGCTCCAACGGCTTCGCCAAACGTGACGCGAGTGAAGCCGACCGGATCGAGCGTGAAGTCCTGATGTTCGACGAGCGTGTCACCGGCGTAGACGTCGACGGTTCCTGTCTCGCCAGGATCACCGGCGACGAGAGCAAGGGCAGGAATACCGTCGGCACGCGGATGTGCGGCCAGGGGATAGAGACCTGGGGGGAACTGGGCCGGCAAGTCGGCGACGGCGGCGTCGAACGCATCCACGAGCGAGGCGAAGGATCCGAACACTCCGACGAAGGCGTCGGTGGGCGAGGCGCCCTGCCCGATCGCACGGAAAACGTTGGGTATCGAGTCGGCGCCGTAGCGGTCCAGAAGTACCTGCACCATCAGCGCGCTCTGGCCGTAGGCCGTCTGCCCGTAGCCCCGCCGCGTCCAGCCGCTGAAGCGAGACGACGTCACGAGATCCGGCCACGGTAGCGGGCCACCGATGCGCTGGATCCCTGAGGCGAGGCCGAGATGGTGATACCGATCGAGCATCTCGGCTGCGTCGGGGAAGTCGGCCCGCACCACCTCGTACCGCACGATCTCGGCGTACCCTTCGTTGAGCCATTGCGTCATGGGCCGGAAGCGTGCCGTCTGGGCGACGGTCAGATGGGCAAGCTCATGGCTGACGAAGCCGGCCGCGCTGGCGGGGCTCTGAACCTCCGGCATCTTGAGGAAGATCCGCATCTCACCATGGGTCCACATGGCAAGCCCGTTGCTCCGCTCCGAGACGTCGTCGACGATCGCCCCTGCCCCCCGATTCTCGGCGATCGCCAGGCGGAAGCGGTCTCGATTCGCTAGGACGAACGTCGTGACCGTTCCTGACGGCGCCGGCAGGCCAGTGACGCGCGGGATTTCAGCGAGCGACAGTTCGATGGCATCCACCACGTTCTGGACCGCCGAGGGGGGGACGTCGGCGTCGTAGTAGACGGGCCAGCCGGCAGCCCTGGTTGCCAGGAGTTGGATCCCGCCGACCGTGGGCGCGTCCGCCGCATGCGAGATCGTCGTCGGCATCGAGCCGGCAAGAACGACGAGCAGAGCCACGAGATAGCCCAGGCGATGGCGGCCTGCCCGCTGGCGCCGGCAGTTGGCAGATCGTCCTGGCCGTTCTGTCTCAAGCGCTCCGAACGCTGCCTTCACCTTCTACCTCCGCATCCTCGACTGGCTGGCCGAGGTGTCGGTCAGGAAGCCGCTCGCTCTTCTGGATCCGTATGGATGGCCGGGAAGGCCGAAGGGCCGGCTCTGCTGGGCAGCATCATGGCCTTCCCGAGGCCCAGGAATCGCACTCCCCTTGTACCCCGAACAACCGCTTTGGATCGACGTACCGGCGCTCACGCCGCGTTTACTCTCCGGACCCCTTTGCCGCGCGGATCTCCTCGAAGGCGCGGGCGCGGTCAGGGTCGGGCGGGCAGCGGTTGAGGCGCGAGCGGACCGCTTGATCCGCGATGGCTCGGCTGGCTAGCCGCTCGATCATGGCGGCGCGCTCGGCGGCGTGGGTCGGGTCGTGGTGGAGGTTGTGCAGCTCGTTCGGGTCCGTCTCCAGGTCGTACAACTCGCCGTCTCCGTCGCCGTAGCGAGTCAGCTTCCAGCGATCGGTACGAACCATCGCCCGGTCGTTGACGTAGCTGTAGACCGCCTCGCGATGCGTCTGCTGCGGGTGCGCGAGCAGCGGCTGGAGCGCTCGCGACTGGCAGGGATCGGGCAGCGGCAGCCCGAGGTGGGTCAGGATCGTCGCGGCGATGTCGATCGTGTCGACGAGGGCCGAGGTTCGGCTGCCGGCTGCGACGCCCGGCCCGTGCACGAGCAGCGGCACCCGCACCATCGACTCGTAAAAGAAGTTCTTGAAGATCAGGCCGTGATCGCCCAGTGCGTCGCCGTGGTCGCTCGAATAGATGATGAGCGTGTCGTCGAGCACGCCGGCCTCGTCGAGGGCGGCTAGCAGCTTGCCGACCTGATTGTCGATGTGAGTAATTTCAGCGTAGTAGTGAGCGCGGATGCGGCGGATCGCCGCCGGCGAGAGGCCCCGATAGTCCATGTCGAAGAGCGGGTTCTCGAGCGTGCCCCGGTAGGCCTCGCGCTGCGCAGCCGGTCGGGTCGCCAGGTCCGCCTCGGAGCCGACCGGCGAGGGAATCGGCGCGTCGTCGTAGAGGTGGGCGAGCTCGGCCGGCGGGTCGTACGGGTCGTGTGGGCTGTTGAAGCTGACCCAGGCGAAGAACGGCTCTGAGGCGTTCGCGCGCAACCACTCCGCGCCACGGTCGCCGATGAAGCTATCGAGGTGCAGGTCGGTGGGCAGGTCGCTCGGCATTGCGCCCATGCCCTCGTAGTAGCCGGGCACGCTCGGCGGGTGCTTGCGCTCGTAGCCCTGCGACTCCAGCCAGAGGGTGTAGTCGTCACGGCGGTAGTAGTGACGCTTGTCTTCCGCCGAGATCCGATCCGTGAAGCCGTGGGGGTCGTCCCAGGGGTAGAAGTGCATCTTGCCGATGGCGGCCGTGCGGTAGCCGGCGGCAGTAACCTCCGGCACCCAGGAGTGGACCGGTGGCGAGAACCAGACGTGATTGTCCAGCACGCCGTGGACGTGCGGCGAGAGGCCGGTCAAGATCGCGGCCCGCGTCGGCTGACACAGCGGCGCCGGCACAAAAGCACGATCGAAGACGGCGCCGCCGCGCGCCAGCCGCTCCAGGTTCGGGGCGCGGACGAAGTCACGGCCGTACGTCGGCAGGCTGTCCTGACGTTGCTGATCGGCGGTGATGAAGAGGACGCGGGCGGACCTGGGGGGAGTGCCAGTAGGCATGCTGACCTCGCGACATCGGCCGAGGGGCGTCGATACGAGCGGCCGATGGTGTGGATGTTGGCGGGGATTGACCTGAGTCGAGACCGGCTCTGGTTGGCGCGCCAGTGCTGTCGGCACCGAGCCGGCACGGTCGGCCGTCGGGCATTCCAGCGCCCGAGAGCAACGGGCGCTGGAATGCCCGACGGCCGGGATGGTACATCACCCACGGTTCGGCGCCGGCTGTCACGAGCCACGGGCGCCGGCTCGTCGAAGGAGAGACCGAATGGATCGACCGAATCAGGGCCAGTCGACGCACGACCGGCCAAGCCACGACCGGCCAAGCCACGACCGGCCAACCCACGTCCGGCCAACCCAGGATCGCCCGAACGTCGTCATCATCGTCAGCGACGACCAGGGCTACGGCGACCTCTCGTGTATGGGCGCCACTGACTTCCGCACGCCGCGCCTGGACGCACTGGCCGCCTCGGGCGCCCGCTTCACCAGCTTCTGCGTCAATTCGCCGGTCTGCTCGCCCTCCCGCGCGAGCCTGCTGACCGGCCGCTACCCCGGCAACGCCGGCGTCCGCAACATCCTGATGGCCTACCGCGACACGCCGGGCCTCGCCGACAACGTCCCGACGCTCGCTCGGGCGCTCAAGGACGAGGGCTATTACACCGGACTGGTCGGCAAGTGGCACCTCGGCGTGGCCGAGGGCTCGCGGCCGGGCGACCGTGGCTTCGACGAGTGGTTCGGGCACCTGGGCGGGGCGTTCGACTTCTACTCGCACCTGATCTGGTCGGCCGCGAACCGTGAGGTGGTGGTGAACGGGAAGAAGGGCATCGGCTTCCTGATGCACGACCTCTGGGAGAACGGCGAGGAGGTCTGGCGCGACGGCGAGTACTCCACCGAGATGTTCGGCGAGCGGGCCGTGCAGTTCGTGCGCCAGGCCGCCCGCCGTGAGCAACCATTCTTCTTGTACCTCGGCTTCAACGCCCCTCACCACCCGATGCACGCCCCCAACAAGTACAAGGAGCGCTTCCCGAACCTGCCCTGGGACCGTCAGATCATGGCAGCGATGATCAGTGCCATGGACGATCAGATCGGCGATGTGATGGACGAGATCGAGCGGCAGGGTGCCCGCGATAACACAATCGTCCTCTTCCTCAGCGACAACGGTCCGTCTCGGCAGTCGCGGAACTGGCTCGACGGCAGTCTGGACTGGTACTACGGCGGCACCTCGGGCGCGTTCACCGGCCACAAGTTCAGCCTCTTCGAGGGCGGTATCCGGGTGCCGGCGATGATCTCCTGGCCGGCGCGGATCCCGGCCGGGCAAGTGATCGATGGGCTGGCGCTTGGCATGGACGCCTTCCCCACGATCCTGAACGCCGTCGGCGGCGACGCCTCGCGCTACGACTTCGACGGCCAGGACATCCTGCCGATGCTCGCGGACGGCGCACCCTCACCCCACGCGAACGAGGACGTCTTCTGGGAGATCGGAGTGCAGACGGCCGTCCGGCGCGGACCCTGGAAACTGGTGCTGAACGGCCTGCTGATCGACGACCTGCCCCAGCGCGACCCGGTCCACCTCTCGAACCTCGAGACCGACCTGGGGGAGCGCCACAACCTGGCAGCCGAGCACCCGGAACTGGTGGCCGACATGCGGGCCGCGGCTGAGCGCTGGCGGGCCGGCATCGAGGACGTCTGGGAGCGGGAGCACGCGCCGCGCATGGCCGGTGAGAACCCGTTCGCCGTGACCGACTCGTCAGGCCTGAAGGTCTACAACAACCCGAACAACCCGGCCATCGGTGACACGTAGGCGCGGAAGCCCTCACCCCCCAGCCCGGGAACGCCCTCACCCCCCAGCCCGGGAACGCCCTCACCCCCCAGCCCGGGAACGCCCTCACCCCCCAGCCCCCTCTCCCGCACGCGGGAGAGGGGGTAAGCGTCATACTCGCGCGAACTCTGAGTACCTCCACTGAGCCTCTTCGCTGAGTACCTCCACTGAGCACCTCCGCTGAGTCCCTCTACTAAGGGCGTGGAGGCTGATCGAGCGTCCCACGATCTCTCCCTCTCCCGCGTGCGTTCATGGGCGGACAGTTTCGTCAAGTGCGCGAACGGTGGGAGAAAGGGAAGGCCGGCAAGGTGCCGAACTCCGGACAGTACGGGTGACGAACTCGAACTGAGGAGGAAGGCGATGCCGGCCCAAGC
>JADLFM010000009.1 GCA_020845495.1 Chloroflexota bacterium | reverse complement strand
GGCGGCTACCTGATGCGGGTCCGCAACGTCGAGGTCTATTCGTGAGCCGCCGTAAGACCTCCCGCCGAACGCAGCCTCTCCGCGCTACCGCGAAGCGTCCGCAGTCAATCCCCCTCATGCGCGCGCAGGAAGGTCGCCCTGCCTACCTTCAGTCAATCGGTATGAAGCGGCGAACGGCGATGCGCAAGAAGAAGCGCCGTCCTACGAAACCGCGCGATCCGCTTATGTCCATTCTTTCCGTCCGACGACGCGGGCGATAATACGAAGGAGTAGTAATGGCCGTCACCGCCACCCTTGCCATCCATGAGGTCAGCCGGGTTTTCCCCGCCGGGACCGATCTTTCCGTGTATCTGCACGACTCGCAGAGCATTTCCGGCTGCGACCCGCAGGGCACCCCTGTCGCTACGGGTACGGCCTCCGATGCTGACTTCGACTCCGATGCGTTTGAGGCCGGCGTGGACGATTGGGACTTGGTAGAGGTCACGGGCACGGGCGCAGCTCTCGCCGCAGAGGAAACGATCACTCGCGGCGATAGCGACGGCTCGGCGAAGATTACGGCGGGCACGGGGGATGACAGCGTAGGTATCGTTGGGCCAGATGGCACCGATCTATTCAGCATCTTTGAGGGCGAAACGCTCAACGTGAGCGCCTACGTCTACTCCGTTGCCGGTACGCCGGATGCGAGCGTGACGATTACTTGGCTTGATAGCGAGGACGCCGAGGTTGACACCGACACCGGCACCCCCGTCGCCACGGTCGCTGAGGATTGGGTTGAGGCTACCGTCACCGCCGCAGCTCCCGCCGACACCGCTTCCGCGACCATTACCGTCGCCATCGCCTCCCCCGCGAGCGCTGCCGTGTTCTACGTCGATGACGTTACCGCCGGGATCGCGGGCGAGCCTAGCGATACGACCTTCGCGGACCTTGACGGCGACACGGATTACGTCGCCTGGGGCGTGGTCGATGGAGTTTGGCGGCAGTTGGGTTTCCGATCCCCACCGGAGGAGTAAGCCACGGATGGATCGACTAGCGACAATGCTCCACTTGCCAGAGGTCACGGACCCTGGCGAGGCGATTGACATTGGCGATCTAGTCGCCTACCTCACGGAGCTGCCCGGTTGGGCACACATCGAGGATGCCATCGCCGCGAAGGTCGATGGTCTGAAGGCCGAACTTCTCAATAAGCCGGTGCGACAGAGCGCCGCAGAGTACGAGCGCACCATCGGAGAGATGCGTGGGCTTGAGTCCGTAGCCGGCATCGTTGCCGGCCTAATCCACAGAGCTGAGGAAGCGAAGAGGAATGGCTGAGGAAGTCACCGATACACCCGTCGATTCTGACCAGTTGGAGGCGTCGTCCGCGCCTGACTTCTCGGAGCAGTTCGCGGACCTGAACAACAAGATCGACACGTTCATCCAGTCGCAGCAGGAGCCGCAGGTTGAGGCGGAACCGCTCGACATTCTCGACGGCCCCGTTCCGGTCGATGACGATGAGGGCGAGTACGAGTACGAGTACGAGCCTCAGGCCGAGTGGGACTACGAAGAGCCCGCGTCCGATCCCCGAGTCGATCAGGTATGGGAGTGGGCCACGCAGCGGGAGCAGGAGCGCATCCGCGACGGCCTGCAAGCCCTCGACACCAAGTACCAAGACTTCACCGAGAAGGTTCCCGAGATTCGAGAAACCCTTGATTCAATGGGAATCAACGACCCCGCGCAGCGGGGTAATGCCGCCCTGGTAGAGCGCATCTACCTATCACTCAAGGCTGAGGCCGATGCAGCAGCCGAGACTCCCGCTGAGGAAGCGGCCAGTCGCGGGGCAAGGATCGAACGGGGCGCGAGTGGAAGCGCACCCGAGGATTCAGACCCCGATGACCAGTTCATCAAGGACTTCGGTTCCGAGAGGCAGAAGAGCGCCTTCGGGTAAGAGGTCCGTTTCCTCTAAGGAGTAAGGCAACATGGCTACCGTTACGGGCCAGCGCACGACCGGCAACGTCGCCGCGAATCAGCGCATCATCGACCTCAGCGAGAAGGTGCTTCGGCTTGAGCCGGACGCCTCCCCGCTCTGCGTCATCACCAAGAAGCTCTCCAAGAGCCAGACCACCAACGTCACGTTCCGTTGGGCCGAGACTGAGCGCACTACGCGCTTCGATGCGGTCAACAACGGCGCGGGCTACAACACCACCGACACGTCGATTGTCGTGGACACGGGAACCCTGTTCACGGCGAACGATCTGGTCAAGGTGCCCCGGACCGGCGAGGTTTTCTCCGTCACGTCCGTCAGCACCAACACCCTGACCGTAGTTCGCGGTAACGGCACCGGCACCGGCGTCGCCATCGTGGACAACGACCCCCTCTACATCATCGGCAAGGCCGAGGAAGAGGGCGGCACGGCAGCCACCGCGCGCGCCGTCGATCCGACGTTCACCGACAACTACACGGAGATTTTCAAGCGTTCCGTGGAGGTTTCGGGCAGCGCCGGTTCGGAGGTTCAATGGACCACTCCCCATGACTGGAAGCTTCAGCATGAGGGCGAGGCCATCGAGCACATGGTGGACATCGAGAACGCATTTCTGTTCGGGAAGCCGGCTTCGGTCACTCTCGACAGCAAGCCGGCTCGCTACACCGGAGGGGCGCTTCACTTCGCCACTCAGAACGGTGTCAGCGCGGGCGGCACTCTCACGGAGGCGGGTTTCGAAACCTTCCTGCGTGGCGCGTTCCGGTACGGGTCCAACAACAAGACGCTCTTCGCGTCGCCGCTGCTCGTCAGCGTTCTCAACAACTTCTCGCAGACGAAGTTGCAGACGAGCGTGGGCGACAACACCTACGGCGTGAGCGTCACGAAGTGGATCAGCCCCCACGGGACGGTCAACATCGTCAAGCACAACCTGCTTGAAGGTGCGACCTGGGGTGGCTACGGCATCCTGCTCGACCTGGGACGCGGTAACGTCAAGTACCGCTACCTGGCCGGCGGGCCGCTCGGCTCCCGCGACACGAAGCTCTACCGGAACCGTCAGGCTCCTGACCGGGATGGTCAGCTTGACGAGTGGATCACCGAGTGTGGTCTTCAGTTCGGCGAGTCCAAGACCCACGGCGTCCTGAGCGGCGTCACCGGCTAACACAGCCGGTAAGTAGGGGCGCGGGGCACCGATGACCCCGCGCCCTCCAAACGGATGAGGAATCCGAAAGGAAACATGAGCAAGACACTCACCAAGAAGCAGCACGCCTTCATCAGCAAGCAGCCGAACTACCAGCTCTGGATCGAGCAGCCGCACGATCTACGAGATGAGCGCGGCGTCAAGTACGGGCAGACCCCGCTCAAGGCGGTCATCTTTGAGAACAACCGTTTCGTCGTGACCGACGAGTCGGCTGAGGCAGTCGGGATGACCTACGACGAGCTGATCGACTGGAT
>JADLFM010000008.1 GCA_020845495.1 Chloroflexota bacterium | reverse complement strand
GCTTGGGCCGGCATCGCCTTCCTCCTCAGTTCGAGTTCGTCACCCGTACTGTCCGGAGTTCGGCACCTTGCCGGCCTTCCCTTTCTCCCACCGTTCGCGCACTTGACGAAACTGTCCGCCCATGAACTCCCAGCGGAGAGAGGCAAAAACAGCCGCTCTGGCGCGTGAAGATCCGAGGTTATCATCCAGTATCGCTGACTGCATGACGGCTCCAGGCTCGGAGGGAACATGACGATGGCGTCGCGGCTAGCGGCCGGCCCGGTCGATACCACCAATAGTCCGCACGCGCGCCTGAAGACACTCCCCTTCGACGCCGTGACCATCGAGGGCGGCATCTGGGCGGGACGGCAGGAGGTGGTTCGCACGTCGGCACTCGACCACGGCTACCGGATGCTGGTCGAGGCTGGCAACGTCGAGAACGTGCGGATCGCCGGCGGCCAGTCGAGCGCATCCTATCGCGGCCCGCTCTACATGGACTCCGACCTCTACAAGTGGCTCGAAGCGGCAGCCTACGAGCTCGTGCGCGCGCCGACCGCCCTTCTGCGGCGGCGGATGGATGAGGTGATCGACGCCATCGCCGCTGCGCAGCAGCCGGATGGCTACGTCAACTCGTACTACACCCTGGTCGAGCCGGGGAAGCGTTGGACGAACTTCGCCTTCGGACACGAGTTGTACTGCGCCGGCCATCTGATCCAGGCCGCCATCGCCCACCACCATGCGACCGGCGAGGATCGGCTGCTCGCCATCGCACGGCGGTTTGCAGACCACATCGACGCTGAGTTCGGACCGGGCCGGCGGGCCGTGACGCCCGGCCATCCCGAGATCGAGATGGCGCTCGTGGAACTGTACCGCGCGACCGGCGAGCGCCGATACCTGACCCTGAGTCACGTGCTGGTCGACAACCGAGGGCGCGGCCTGCTCGGCAGCGGCCCCTACTTCAGCGGCGCCTACTATCAGGACCGGGTGCCGGTCCGTGACACCGCGGAGATGGAGGGCCACGCCGTCCGCGCGCTCTACCTGACCGCTGGCATCACCGACCTCTACCTCGAGACCGGCGAGCGGGCGCTCTTCGAGGCGCTGGAGCGGCAGTGGCGCGACCTCGTCACCCGCAAGCTGTACCTGACCGGCGGGGCCGGTTCGCGCCATCTGGCTGAAGCGTTCGGGCAGCCGTACGAATTGCCGAACGAACTGGGCTATTGCGAGACCTGCGCTGCGATTGCCGCCGTCATGTGGGCATGGCGGATGCTGCTCGCAACCGGCGACGCTCGCTACGCTGACCTTGCCGAGCGCTGCCTGTACAACGCGGTGCTGGCCGGCGTGTCGCTGGACGGCGAGCGCTTCTTCTATGTCAACCCGCTCGCGAGCAACGGTGCGCCCGAATACCTCCACCGTGGCGGCCCGGAGCGGCAAGCATGGCATTCCTGCGCCTGCTGCCCGCCGAACGTGATGCGGCTGTTCGCGTCCCTCCAACATTATGTCGCGACGTGCGACGGGGCCGGACTCCAGATTCACCAGTACGTCCCCGGTCGAATTGTCGCCGAGATCAGGGATGGCCGGACCATCGCCCTGCGTGTCGCGACCGACTATCCCTGGGGCGGACGGGTCCGTATCACCGTCGAGGAGACGGACGGTGGATCGTGGCCACTCAGCCTACGTGTCCCCGGCTGGTGCGAGGCGGTATCAGCCTGGATCGACGGCCAGGATGTGAGTCGACGGGTCGAGGCGGCGGGAGAGGCGGCGACTGAGGCCGAGGCGAACGGCTACCTGCGTATCGAGCGCACGTGGCGGCCAGGTGACGTCTTGGAGGCCGACTGTGCCATGCCCGCCCGCCTCATCGAGGCGCATCCATGGATCGAGTCGACGCGCGGCGCCGTGGCAATCGAGCGTGGCCCGCTCGTCTACTGCCTGGAGGGCGTCGACCAGCCGGCCCCCCTCCGCGACCTCGAAATCGACCTCGCCGCGCCGCTCGAAACATCCTGGCGCCCCGATCTCCTCGGCGGCATCATGACCGTCGCGGCCTCCGGCTCCCGGGTTGACACATCGTCGTGGCAGGACCGGCTGTACCGCCCGGTTGCCCCGGGCCGGCGCGCCGCCCGTGCGTCGGCCCGCCTGACCGCAATCCCCTACTACGCCTGGGCACATCGTGGTCCCAGCCCGATGCGCGTCTGGATTCCCGCCGCGACGCTGTAGGGGCAGACACCTCGCCGACCGACTACGATAGGGACGCACGAGCGTAGGAGGGTGTCCGATGGAGAGTCGCGAGCCGCGACCGCTGGCGTTTCGAGCGGCTGGGAGCGGTCAGCACGCCGCCGTCTTCGTTCATGGCATGTGCCAGTCGTCGGTATACTGGGCGCCGACGCTGGCGACATTGCCCGAGGGAGTCCGGGGCTACGCCGTCGATCTGCCGGGCTTCGGCGATTCGAGCGGGCTGCCCGGGCCGTACACTATCCGCGCGCACGCCGACGCCGTCAGCGCCTTCGTCACGGCCCGTGGCCTCCGCGATGTGGTACTCGTTGGCAACTCAATGGGCGGGGTAGTCTGCCAGCAGGCGGCCGTCGACCGTCCGGACTGGCTGGGACGGCTCGTCCTGGTGAGCACGGGGCCGTACGCCCCGGACCCGGCCGGCGCGCTCGCTGCGGCTGACCGCGAGGCCGAGGCGCCCTGGGATCGCGCAATCGCTGCGAGTTACGTCGAGCACTTCTTCGTGCGCCCGCCCGCCAACCTCGAGCCGTACGTTGACGCCGCGGTCCCGGCCACACGCAATGCGCGGGTTGAGAGCCGCCGCTCGTCGGCCGTCCTCGATCTACGCCCCCTGCTGGGGCAGATCGCCGTTCCAACACTGATCGTCCAGGGTGAACGCGATGCCGGCCGCACGCCGGCCGTTGGCGCGGAGATGGCGCGCCTGATCCCTGACGCAGACCTCCACGTCATTCCCGGCGTCGGTCACACCCCGATGCTGGAAGACCCAGAGGCGTTCCTCGACATCTTCCACCAGTTCCTCGCCCGCTGACGCAAGCGTGTCTGGCCGCTGGTACCGCACGCTGCCACCCTGGCCCCGATCCGCCTGGATAGTCCGTTCGCTTGCACGGACTATCCAGGCCGTGGGCCCGATCGGGTGAGCCTGATCGATGGAAGCGGGCCAGTGGACGGAGTGACACTCGTTTTCTGCCCGCCCGCTCTGCCCCCGTCACTGACGGCGAGGGTGAGCCGTCGAGGAGGTGAACCTACGTCGAGGAGCAGGCGGCGCGGCGCTCCTGTCGCAGGGTGGAGGTGGCGGCCACGTCGACACGGTGGGTTGCCGGGTCGACGACCACACCGTAGTCGCGGCGCGCGCCCTCTAGCGTGACCTTCTCGTCGAGCACGTCCTCCAGCACGAGGCGTGGCTCGCGGTCCAGCGGGTCGCCGTGGCCGCCGGCCCCGGCCAGCGTGTGCCGCAGCAGGTCGCCCTCGTGGATCACGTAATAGCCTTTGGAGGCCGGGACGAGATCGTGCCCGTCGAGTATCAGCAGGTTCGAGGAAGGAGCGCCATCCGCGCCGCCGGCCAGTCCCCACGGCCGGTACTGCTGGCGGTCCGTACGAAGTTGAAGGGCGCCCTCACGTTCGAGGAAGCGGTAGCTCCGCACCATCGCCAGCCCGCCGCGATACTTGCCGGCCCCGCCCGAGTCCGGCACGAAGTTGTACTCCTCGATCCGTAGCGGGTGGTCGCCTTCGAGCTGCTCGATCGGGTTGTTCGAGAAGTTGGCAACGGCGCTGGAGCAGGCGTCGATACCGTCTCGGTCGGGCCGGCCGCCCCAGGAGCCGTGCAGGAACTCCAGGAAGACAAATGGTCGACCTGCCGTGTCGTACCCGCCAATGGTGATGCCGGTGTCGCCGCCCGACTCGCAAGCCGGCACCCGCTGCGGCGCCACCTTGGCGAGCGCGCCGAAGATCGCGTTGGCGAGGCGGAAGCCGGTCAAGCCGCGCGCCGCGACTGGCGCCGGCAGGTTCGGGTTGATGACGGTCCCGCCCGGCACCAGCACCTGGATCGGACGGAAGTAGCCGCCGTTGTTCGGGATACTCGGGTCCATCAGGCCGCGCACGCAGGCGTAGACCGCCGAACGGGCGAACGAGCCAGTCGCGTTGATCGCACCCCGCACCTGCGGCGCCGTCCCCTCGAAATCGACGGTCAGGCTATCTCCCGCGACCGTGACCGTTGCCACGATCGGGATCGGGTCCGGATCGAGGCCGTCATCGTCGATGTAGTCGGTAAAGGAGTAGGCGCCGTCAGGCCAGGCGCTGATCTCGGCGCGGGCTAGCCGCTCGGTGTACGCCATCAACTCGGTAAGAGCCTCGAACAGCCAGGTCCGGCCCCAACGCGTCGCCAGCTCTTCGAGGCCGCGCTCGCCGATGTGGATGGCCGCAAGCTGCGCGCGCAGATCCCCGAGCAGGTTGTCGGGCACCCGCACATTACGGGAGATGATGTCGAAGATGGCCTGATTGGGCCGGCCGGCCTCGTAGAGCTTGATCGGCGGCAGCCGTAGCCCTTCCTGGTAGATCTCGGTCGAGTCCGAAGCGTTCCCACCGGCCACCCGCCCGCCGATGTCGGTATGGTGGGCGATGGTGGCGCAGTAGGCGACGTGCTCGCCCTCCAGGAAGAGGGGCTTGATCAGGAAGATGTCCGGCAGGTGGGTGCCGCCCTCATACGGATCGTTCAGGATGACGACGTCGCCGGGATCGAGCCGGCCTTTGAACTTGGCGAGCACCGCCGCCATCGCGTCCGGGATCGAGCCAAGCTGCATCGGCAGGGTGAACCCCTGAGCCAGCAGTTCGCCGTCGAGCGAACAGTACGCGCTCGACAGGTCGTTCGAGCTCTTCAGGTTCGAGGAATACGCGGTGCGCATCAGGGTCAGCGCCATCTCGTCCACCACGGACTCGACGGCGTTCTTGACCAGCTCCAGACTGACGGCGTCGATGGCCATAGAACGTCAATCCCCTCCTAGTGGGTCACACGGCATTTGATTGAACATCACACAATCTGACGGCATCTTCAATTATTTGCACCGTGACCCCCTAGATGTGCCCTGGAGCGCCACGCGCGGCGGTGTTGCTGCCGCGCGTGGCGTCACAAAATATCACTCTCCGCCTGTACCCTGGTGCGCCTGCTCCCCGCCGCGCTCAGTCCTCAGCGCGGCGCTTTGGTGTCCTAACGGCAAGCAGCCCGCCAGCCAGCACCAGCGCGAGCCCGGCCAGGAGCGTTGCCGGTCCGAGCGGCGAGGGCTGCGTGTCGCCAGTGCGGGGGAGTTGTGTCGGTACCTGCCCAGGCGCCGGACGCGGCGAGGGTGAAGCGCCGGGTACTGGTGACGCCGACGGCCCGGCCATCTGTGCCCAGACGCTGGCGGGGTCTGTCCGATGCGCGGGAATGGCTGCAAACTGCTGGCCCAGAGCCGTTAGCGGCCCGGCGCCCGGTTGCCCGGCGTGACAGGCGCCGCAGCGCTGACCGGTAGCCTCCGCGTAGCGCGGGGTTGCCTGCGCCGGCTGCACCGCACCAAGCCACGTCAGTGCGACCCCAACTACCACAACCAGGAGCGATCGCCCGTATTTCCAGGAGAACGCCACGCTCGTGCCCCCCCTTCATCGTTCCAGCATCTCCCAATCAGGCTGGAACGTCGACGGCCCCCCTGTGTCGGGACCGTACGGGCCATCGTACGCCGCTCGTCCACGAAGCGCAACGCACCCGATACACGTTGGCCGGGTCAGTGTACGCGCCACGCGGGCGCCGTCCGGGCCGGCCCGTGGCGGGCACCGATCCTGAGCCAACGTCACGCTGAAATCTCAATGGCCGTAGCCAGGGCGTATCGAGGATACGCCCCGATATCGGTTCGGGCGCCTGTTGCACGTCTGCCACGGGTGCACGCCTGCCTCGGCGATCACCCGACCGTCAGGACGATGTTGGCGTGCTCGTCACGGTGGGCGGTCCAGCCCGGCGGTACGATCGTCGTCGCGTCATACTCCTCGACGATCAGCGGGCCAGGCTGGGGCGTGACGTCGAGGGTGGCCCGGTCCACGACGGGGGTGTCGAGCGTGCCGTGTGCCTGCCCAAAGTAGGCCGGACGAGTCGTCTCCGCATCGACTGCGGCCGTCAGGTCACGGCGCGGCCGAGGGGGGTCCGCGAGCACACGGGCAACCACACGCAGGTTGACTAGTTCGACGCGGTCGGGGCTGTCTCGGTGGCCGTAGGTGCGCTCGTGCTCGGCCTCGAAGCGCGCCGCCGCACGCGCCAGCACGTCATCACCGGCCGTCCCGTTGCGGGTGTCAGCGTCGGATGCCCCTTGCCCGGACGAGTCCTCGTAGAGTGAAATCCGCAACTCCGAGGACTGGCCGCGATAGCGGAGGTCTAACAGCGGCTCGACGACGATCCGATCCTCGGCGTGACCCTCTGCGATCAAGGTGGCGCGCACCGATCCTTCGAGCTCGGCCAGCCCTGCCAGCACCTCGCCGAGCGAGATTGACGGCAGCGGCACCCGGTGCGCCCGCGTCAACTCGTGGCGGGTCTCGGCAGCCAGCAGCCCGAAGGCGCTAAACAGGCCCGGCCAGGGCGGCACGATCACCTTGCCGATGCCCAGTTGACGCGCGACTTCAGCGGCATGAACTGGTCCGTTGCCGCCGAATGCCACCAGCGTGCAGCGGCGAGGATCGCGGCCCCGCTCGGTCGAGACGGCGCGGGCGACCCGCACCATATTCGAGACAGCCACGAGATGCACGCCGTAGGCCGTCTCGGCGAGGTTCAGGCCGAGCGGCCGAGCCACCCGCTCCGCGAGCGCCCGGCCGGCCGCGTCACCGTCGATGGGCAGCGTTCCGCCGAGCAGGTGGGCCGGGTTCAGGTAGCCGAGGACGACGTTTGCATCGGTCAACGTTGGCTGTTCGTTGCCGAGGCCGTAGCAGACCGGGCCGGGGGAAGCCCCGGCGCTGTCCGGCCCGACCCGCAGCCCGCCGCCGCTGTCCACCCGCACGAGGCTACCGCCGCCCGCCCCAACCTCCGCGATGTCGAGCGCGGCGACCCGGAGCAGGTGCCCGCCGCCCTTGAACATCCGGCTACCGTGGCTGATGCCGGCCCCGACCTCGTACTCAGACATCTGGAAGGCCCGCCCGTCCTCGACGATCGACGCCTTGGCGGTGGTTCCACCCATGTCGACCGTGATGACGTTCGGCTCGCCAACCGCCTCAGCCAGCCGCACCGCCGCCACCACCCCGGCGGCCGGCCCGGACTCGATGACGTGGATCGGGCGGCGGCGCGCCGTGCTCGCACGCATGACGCCGCCGTTCGACTGCATCATCAGCAACGGCGCCTCCAGCCCGGCGGCGATCAGCCCGGCTTCGAGCGCGCCAAGGTAGCGATCCACGACCGGCCCGACGTAAGCATTCACCACCGTCGTCGAGGTCCGCTCGTACTCCCCAATCTCCGGCATCACCTCGTGGGAGAGCGACAGGTGCAGATCCGGGGCGCGTTCGGCGACCAGCCGTCCGATGGCGCGTTCGTGGTCGCCGTTGGCGTAGGCATGAACGAGCGAGACGGCCAGCGTCTCGATCCCCTCCGCGAGCAAGGCGTCGACGACCTGGGCGGCCTCATCGGTATCGAGCGGCGTGACGACCTGGCCGTGCACGTCGAGGCGCTCGGTGACCTCATGGCGTAGTCGGCGCGGCACGAGCGGGGCCGGCTTCTCCCAGGCCAGGTCGTACAGCCGCCCAATCCGTAACCGGCGGATCTCCAGCACGTCGCGGAAGCCGCGCGTGGTGATCAGGCCGGTCTTCGCACCGCGATATTCGAGGATCGCATTGGTCGCGACGGTGGTGCCGTGAACGACGGCATCCGCGTTAGCTGGCGAGAGCTCGGCTCGGCGCAGCAACGCGCGAATGCCGTCGACGATAGCCGGGATCAGGCTATCCGCCGCCGAGGAGACCTTGAGGGTGCCGACGCGGCCGTCCTCGGCCAGAAGCACAAGGTCGCTGAACGTACCGCCGATGTCAATGCCGACGCGATAGCGCATGGGCAGATGTCACCTTCCCGGGAAACGTTGGCCGGCACGAGCCTGGCCAGGAGAGGACAGCAAAGACGCAGGAGGCCGGCGGTCGGCCGCGTCGACCGGCCATCCAGGCACGGCTCGCACCGCGGGTAAGCGGACACGCTGCCCGCATCATGTCCGCAGCGCATCACGTCCGCAGCGCATCACGTCCGTAGGCGCGGGTCGAGGGCGTCGCGGAGACCGTCGCCGATCAGGTTGAACGCCAGCACCGCCAGCATGATGGCGACGCCCGGGAACACCACCGGCCAGGGCGAGAGCTCGATCAGCTTCTGACCGGTGTTCACCATCGTGCCCCAGGATGGATCGGGCGGCTGAGTGCCGAGGCCGAGGAACGACAGCGACGCTTCCACCAGGATCGCCAGCGACAGGCTCAGGCTGGTCTGGACGATCAGCGGCGCGGCGATGTTGGGCAGGATGTGGCGACGGAGGATGCGGACCGCCCCAGCGCCCGAGACGACTGCCGCCTCGACGAAGTCCCGCTCCTTGGCCGCCAGCGTCGTGCCGCGCGCCAGCCGGGCGTAGGCTGGGGTGTAGACGATGCCGATCGCGATCATCGTGTTCGTCAGGCTCGGACCGAGCATCCCGACGATGCCGAGCGCGAGCAGGATCGTCGGAAAGGCGAACACGATGTCGAGCAGCCGTGCAATCAGGTCGTCGACCAGGCCGCCGTAGTAGCCTGCTACCAGCCCGAGGGAGACTCCGGCCAGCACGGCGATGGTCACCGAGATCACCCCCACGTAGAGGGAGATCCGGGCGCCCCAGATCACCCGGCTCAGAATGTCCCGCCCGAACTCGTCCGTTCCCATCCAATGGTCGGCGCTTGGCGGCTGGAGCAATTCGGCCGGCCGCATCTCGAGCGGGTCTTCCGGTGAGAGATAGGGCGCGAACAACGCCGCCAGGACGATCAGTCCGAGGATCGCCGCCCCCACGACGGTCAACTGATTCCGGGCGAGTCGTCGGAGAGTCTCGCCACGCCGAGGCCGTGCTGACGCCGGGGCCGCGACAGCCGGCCCCGATGCACCGGGTGCGGATGCACCGGGGGCCGTACGCAGGCTCGCCTCAGCCATAGTGAATCCTCGGGTCGACGTAGGCGTAGAGGACGTCGACAGCCAGGTTGACGAGGACGAACGTGGTCGCGATGAACAGCACCCCGGACTGGACGACCGGGTAATCGCGCTGGGTGATCGCGTTCAGGACGAGCGTGCCCAGACCCGGTAGCGCGAAGATCTGCTCGATGATGATCGTGCCGCCGAGCAGGTAGCCGACCTGGACACCGGCGACGGTCATGACCGGAATCAGGGCATTGCGGAGGGCGTGGCGGTACACCACCGACCGCTCGACCAGCCCCTTCGCGCGGGCCGTCGTGACGTATTCCTGGCGCAGCACTTCGAGCATCGTCGAGCGCGTCATCCGCATCAAGATCGCCATGTTGGCGGCCCCGAGCGCGATAGCCGGCAGCAGCAGCGAGCGGACGCTGTCGAATGGGTCTTGCGTCAGCGGGACGTAGCCCGAGGTCGGCAGGAATCCGCGCGCCAGCTTCGAGACGGCCAGCACCATCATCGTCGCCAGCCAGAAGTTCGGGATCGACAGCCCGAGCAGCCCGACCACCCGCACGGTGGAGTCGGTCGGGGTGTAGCGCCGGACGGCCGAGAGGACGCCGAGCGGAATGGCGATGACGAGCGACAGCAGCATCGCCATCGTCGTCAACTGGAACGTCACCGGCAGGCGCGCCAGGATGTCGGGGAGGATCGGGCGGCTCGTCCGAATCGACTGGCCGAGGTTGCCGGTGAGCAGCCCGCCGATCCAGGTGAGGTACTGCTCCCAGAGCGGCCGGTCCAGCCCGAACAGGGCGCGAAGCTGCCGCATCCGCTCGGGCGTCGCAGCGCCCTCGGTGCCAAGAATCATGTCGACCACGTCGCCCGGAATGAGGCGCAGCATCAAGAACACGGCGATCGACACGCCGATCAGCACCGGCACGATCTGGAGCACTCTGCGAACGATGTAACGTGTCATGGTGAGCTATCAGGTGTCAGTCGTCAGACCCAGGAGCGGGCACCAGTCGTTCATGCGCGGCAATCGGATGCGAGCCGGATCCCAGACGTATCACACATGCGCTGTGTCTCGCACCTCGCCGCTGATAACCGATCGCTGACAACAGACCACTCGCTGCCTGTCCAACCGGCTCCCCTCGACAGTGAGGCAGTGGCCATCGGTGTGTAGCCCTTCACGGAAGGACCAGCTGCCCCAACTGCCACTGGGCGCACGCGGGCAGACCTGTAGCCCTTCACCTAGGAAGCGGGCCGGTAGGAGCGGGCCGGCTCGCATGCCTGACAAGCACAGCGACTGAGAACATAGCTGCGGAGCAGAGCGGTGTCAAGCCGTGCAAGCGTGGAGATTTGGTGAAGGCTGGACTCGAGGTACGCGCGCGATGCACTGACGTCGTGTCGTCGCCCACAGGCATTGGCATGGCTTCCCCGGGCGGCGGTATCCTGCTGCGCCTGGGTAGCGGTCGTACGGAGTCAGGAAGATCGACGGCTATGAGCCGCCATCCACGGACCCGCATAGGGGGTGAATCGTGCTCGATCGTCCGGAGGTTCTCACTCAGCGCGACCGACTGATGACCAGACGTGTAGCCATCAGGCTGCTGGGGCAGGTAGTCGGCCTGGGTGTGCTTGCCGCCTGCTCCCCGACGCCACCGAGGAACGAGCCGAAACCCGCCGCGACAAGCGCTCCAGCGGCCGCCAAGCCAGGTGCGACGAATGCTCCAGCCGCTGCGGCGCCGCCCGTGACGAATGCTCCAGCCGCTGCCCAGCCCGCAGCGACAAGCGCGCCCGTCGCCCCTAAGCCAGCCGCGACCAGCGCACCAGCCGCGCCGCCTGTCGCGCCGAAGCCGACGGCAGCCGCGCCCGCCGCCGTGAAACGCGGTGGGACGCTGATCGTCGGTCAGGACGTCTCGCCGATCAGCCTCGATCCGATCGAGACCACCGCTATCCCTGCCGCGCAGATCTACGAGCACCTGTACAGCACCCTCGTCCAGCCTGACCTCGAGACCGGTCAGATCGTGCCGGATCTGGCTGAATCCTGGGAGACGCCCGACCCGAAGACCCATATCTTCAAGCTGCGACAGGGTGTCAAGTTCCATAACGGCCGGGCTCTGACGGCTGAGGACGTCAAGTACTCCTTCGAGCGCTTGATCGATCCCAAGAACAACGCCCCGATCCGGGCGTACGTCGGCCCGATCGACAAGATCGAGGTGCTCGGCGATTACTCGATCAAGTTCACCCACAAGGAGATTTACGCGCCATTCCTGAACGCGATCGCCGACCGGCGGCCGATCGCCATCGTCGATCGCGAGACTGTTGAGAAGAACAACGGCAAGCTCTCGGCGGTCAGCAACGGCACCGGGCCGTTCAAGCTGGTCGAATATATCCCGGACAACAAGGTCGTCATGGAGCGGCATAGCCCGTATCACGAGCCGGACCTGCCGATCCTCGACCGCCTCGAGTTCCGGATCATTCCCGACGAGCAGTCCCGCCTGGCGGCGATCCGCGCGGGCGAGGTTCATTTGACCTCGCTCAAGGATCCGCGGATGGCCAGTCTGCTTAAAGCGGACCCAGCCATCATGCTGTATCAGACCCCGAGCCTGTGGCGTGAGGGGACTCCCTTCAACCTGTTGCATGAGCCGCTCGGGGACGTTCGGGTTCGGCAGGCGATCAGCTATGCGCTCAACCGGCAAGAGATGATCGACACGGTCATGAGCGGCCAGGGAGAGCTCACCGGCGCCATCCCGCCAGGCGAAAAGAGCTGGGTCTTGCCAATGAGCCGCGAGAACTTTCCATCCTGGTATCAGGATCTCGACAAAGCGCGAGCGCTGCTCCAGGAGGCAGGGAAGGCGGATGGATTCAAACTGACCATCCACGTGTCGCCTGCCTACGCACCTGAGGTGGCCACGGCGCAGTTGATGCAGGCCCAGTTGCGCAAAGTCAACATCGAAACGGATGTCAAGGTGGTCGAGTTGGGTGCGCTCCTCCAGACTCAGCGCGAGGTCAACTTCGATCTGCTGCTGACCCTGCACACGAATCGCCCGGACCCGCACCAGTACATCGGGACGATCATGCGCACGGGTGAAGCCCAGAACTACGGGAAATACAGCAATCCCACGGTCGATGACCTGATCGCGAAGGGTCTGCAAACGCTCGATCCGGCCCAGCGGCGGCCGATGTACAACGAGGTTCAACGGATCTACGCGAACGACCTTCCCTACATGCACCTGTTCGTGATCAACAGCTTCGAGCCGGCGCTCAAGGAAGTCAAGGGCTACATCCCACAAGCATCCGTCTACCGCCCGGGCCTGCGACGAACCTGGCTCGACAAGTAGCGAGTCGAGCGGATCAGGTCTGACTACAGCGTCTTGGGCATCCACCGCGGCGAACCTGGCTGGACACGTGGCGGGCCGAGAGCGGCGAGAGTGAAGACCACGCACCGCTCTCGACTCACCACTCGCTACTTGTCCAGCCAGGTCTCCTTGAGGGCGAGGCGGTAGCCGCTGGCCATCGGGGTGTAGCCCTTCACGTGGGGGCGGGCTGGCTCGTAGTTCTTGATGACGTACAGGTACAGGTACGGCAGTTCGGTCGCAAACATCTTCTGGGCGTCGGCGTAGATCTGCTTGCGCGCGGCAAGGTCGGTCGTGGTCCGGCCCTTGTCGAGCAGTTCGTCCATCTTGGGGTTGTTGTACTTGCCCCAGTTCTGCCCGAACTTGCTGTGAGCGACGCTCAGGTAGATGTCCGGGTCCGGTCGGTTGGTGTTGAACGACAAGTTCAGATCGAACGTGCCGTCGCGCTGGGCCTGGAGGAGAGCCGCCCACTCCATCTGCTGGATCTCCAGGTCGATCCCCACCTTCTTCAGTTGCGACTGGAGCACCTGAGCGGTTGGGATGTCCGGCGCGTAGGCAGGGGCGGCCTGGATCGAGATCTTGAGCCCCTCAGCGCCGGCCTCCTTGAGTAACTGGCGGGCCTTGTCCGGGTTGTACTGGTAGGTCGGGAAGTTCTCGGCGTTGACGGGGATGGCCCACTCGGTCTCGCCCGGCGGCAGCGGGCCGGTCGGGACGCCGTCGCCGAGCAGCACCGTATTGATGATCTCCTGGCGGTCGGTGGCGTAGCTGATCGCCTGCCGCACTCGCACGTCGTCGAGCGGCTTGTGCAGCGAGTTGAATGGACTCGCCGAGCGCCAGAAGCTCGGCACGTCGTTCAGGACGATGTTCTTGTCGTCCTTGAGCAGGCGGGCATTCTTCGGATCCTTCAGGATGGTCATGTCGACGTCGCCGGCTCGGATCGCCGCGAGTCGGGCCGACTCCTCAGGGATGATGCGTAGCTCGATCTTGTCGAGGAGTGGGAAGCCTTTCTCCCAGTAGTCGCCAAACCGCTCGAGGACGACCCGGACGTCCGGCGTGTATTCCGCGAGCTTGAACGGACCGCTGCCGCCGTCGGCGTTCTTCAGGTCCCCGTTCTTCTCGACGACCTCGCGGTCGACGATGGCGGTGGGGCGGCGGTCGGCGAAGACGCTGACGAGCGGCGCGTAGACATCGGTCGTCTTGATTCTGACGGTGTACTTGTCAGCCACTTCAGCGCTGACGCCCGGCCCCAGGTAGGAACGCAGCGGTACGGCAAGTTTGTCGTCCATCAGCCGGTCGATGGTGTACTTGACGTCTTCGGCGGTCACCTCGCGGCCAGAGTGGAACTTGACACCCTGGCGCAGCTTGAACTCGACGACGTTCGGTGCGGAATTCTTCCAGGACTCGGCGAGGTCCGGCTTGACCTTGTTGGTCGCGTACTCGAGGGTCGCCAGGCTCGAATACATGTGCTCGTAGACGGCGACCGACGAGAAGGCGGTGGTCAGGGCCGGGTCCAGCCCGACCGGGTTGACGTCGGCGCCGATGACGAGAGTGCCGCCCCGCTTGACGGCGGCCGGCGCGGTCGTCGGTGCGGCGGTCGGCTGGGCCGCTGCTGGCTTGGCTGCCTCGGTCGGTTTCGCGGCGGCAGCGGGCGCGCTTGTGGCAGCGGGCTGAGCGACGGGCGCAGTTGTGGCAGCGGGCTGAGCGGCGGGCGCGGCCGGCTTGGCGGCCTCAGTCGGCTTGGCCTCTGCCTTCGGTGCGGCGGCCGGCTGAGCCGGCTTCGACTCGGTGCGTGGCGGAGTCGGCGAACAGGCGAGCAGCCCAATCGCAGCGCTACTCGCCCCAAGCCAGGCGAGGACGGCACGGCGCGTCACGAGGCGCCCACGGGGGCGCGGCGTCAGGTCATGGGGAGCGGATAGCACATCCGACACGTCGTCCTCCAACGCTGGAACGAACCGACACATGACTCAAAAACGCGACAATCGGCGGAAGCAGGGTGTCCACTTGGACAATGCTGCCCAATGAATTAGGCCATGATAGCACCCATGCGGCCAGTTCACAATTGATGTTGCCCTCTCACCCACCGTCCTTTCTCCTGTACGTTGGCGCACCCGCACGCTGGCCCTCTCGCCTCCGGCCTCGTTTCCATATGCGGGAGAGGGGCGCCGTCGGACGGCCCCAGGGGCTTCTTTGTACCGATGACGATTTTCCAGAAAATCGCTCCATTGCGACGATCGCTCCTCCTTCGTCCTCCCGCGGGGGCGAGGGCCGAGGGGTGGGGGGCAGCCCACTCGTACGGAGCTTTAGAACGCGGTCGGGCGGCCCTGTGCGCCGTCGACGGGGATGTGCGCACCGGTGACCCACGAGGCGCGATCGGAGAGGATGAAGGCCACCACGTCCGCGACCTCCTCCGGCGTGCCGAGCCGTCCCCAGGGCAACTCGCGCCGCTCGAACTCGGCGAATGTGTCCGGATTCTCGCGCCGGAAGCGCTCCCAGCCGCCGCCAGGAAACATGATCGAGCCGGGGCTGACTGTGTTCACCCGGATCCGACGGGGCGCCAGTTCCCAGGCCAGTGCGCCGGCCAGGAAGATCTCGCCGGCCTTGGCTGCGCCGTACTGCGCCTTCGGCCCCGGCTTCGCGCCCGAGACCGAGGCAATCGTCACGATGCTGCCACCACGTCCTTCCATGTGGGGGACGGCTGCGCGGATCGCCCGAACGGCGTGGAACAGGTTCAAGTCGAACGTCCTGGCCCAGTCCTCAGGGGTGGAGTCGAGCAGGCCGCCGCCCGCCGAGCCGCCGACGTTCGCGACCAGCAGATCGGCCCCACCCAGGACTGCCGCCGCCTCGTCCACGAAGCGCTCGACCTCGCCGGGGGCGGTCACGTCGGCGACGATGCCATGCGCCGTCGTCCCGCCCTCACGGAGGTCTGCGACGGCCGCATCCAGCGTCTCCTGGCTTCGGCCGCAGATCGCCACGGCACATCCTTCGGCGGCCAGCCGGCGCACGATGGCGCGGCCGATCCCCCGGCTACCGCCCGTCACCAGGGCTGCTTTTCCGGCCAGTCCGAGATCCATACAGTCGCTCCAGGCGTCGCCCCGATCCAGCACGACGCGAGCGCCGGCCGATCATGTGGGCGGAGATCGAAGGGGTCAGTGGCGCGGAGGTCGAAGGGGTCAGTGGCGCTGGCGGGGGTCGAGCGCGTCGCGCAGAGCGTCACCCAGGACGTTGAACATGAGCGTCACCACGAAGATCGTCAGGCCAGGGACGGTCGAGACGTGGGGGGCAACCGCCAACACCTGACGGCCGTCGGCGAGCATCGCCCCCCACTCCGGCGTTGGCGGCTGGACCCCCAGCCCCAGGAACGAGAGGCCGGCCGCGAAGACGATCGTCTTGCCGATCTCCAGGGTGCCGTACACGACCACCGTCGAGACGCTGTTGGGGAGGATGTGACGCAGCAGGATGCGGCCGTTGCCGGCGCCGAGTGCCTGTGCCGCCTCGACGAACGCCTGCTGCTTCAGGGTGAGCACCGAGGCGCGGATCAGCCGGGCGAACGTCGGCACCGCGACGACGGTGATCGCGAGCATCGCGTTCGAGATCGACGGGCCGAGCGTCGCGACGATCGCCAGCGCCAGTAGGATCGCCGGGAAGGCGAAGATCACGTCGAGGCAGCGCATCAACAACCCGTCGAGCCGGCCGCCGTAGAAGCCGGCCGCCAGCCCGATCGCGATTCCGACGAGCGCCGCCATCACGACGGGCACGATCCCGACGACCAGCGAGATCTGGCCTCCCCAGATCATCCGGCTCAGCATGTCTCGCCCGAGCCCGTCCGCGCCGAGCGGGTAGCCGGGCGTGAGCGGCGGCGAGAGCCGCACCGACGACTCCTGGCGAAGCGGGTCGCGCGGGGCGGTCAGCGGCGCCGCCGCCACCACCAGGACCAGCAGCGCGAGCAGCACGGCCGCCGCCAGCGCTACCGTGTCATCACGGAGCCGTGCCCAGATGAGCCGCCACAGCGTGCGGTCGGTCCTGGGGCGGCGGGCCGGCGCACGCGCGGAAACGCCGGGCGGGGTGTCGTGGAGGGTAGTCGAAGTCGTCGCCATCTCGGCTGCCGCCTACGAGTACCGCACGCGCGGGTCGAAGAAGGCGTAGAGCAGGTCGATGGCGAGGTTCAGGAAGACGAAGATGGCGGCGACGAGCATTACCCCACCCTGGACGAGCGGCAGGTCGCGCGAGGAGATCGCACGGAACAGTTGCAGCCCAAGCCCTGGCCACGAGAAGACCGTCTCCACCAGGATCGAGCCGCCCAGCAGGTAGCCCATCTGGACGCCCATCACGGTGAGGACCGGCAGCATCGCGTTCTTGAGGGCGTGCCCCCAGATGACGCGCCGGTCCGCGAGCCCCTTGGCACGGGCGGTCGTGACGTACTCGCGGTTGATGACCTCCAGCATGCTGGAGCGGGTCACGCGCGCCAGGATCGCCGCCGAGACGCCAGCCAGCGTGATCGACGGCAGCACCAGGTGGTAGGCCAGGTCGAAGGGGCCGCCCCGCCCCCGAATGTCGTACATCCCGTTCGACGGGAACCAGCCGAGGCCGAGCGCGAACACGAGGATCAGCACCAACCCGAGCCAGAACGTTGGCATGCTGTTGCCGAAGAGCGCCCCGACCATCGCCAACCGGTCGAAGGCGGAGCGTGGGCGGGTCGCCGAGACGACGCCGGCCGTCACCCCGACCACCACGGCCAGGACCATGCTCGTGCTCGCCAGGATCAGGGTGTTCTTGAAGCGCTCCAGCACCATCGTGGTAACCGGCGCGCGTAGCTCAATCGAGCGGCCAAGGTCGCCGCGCACCGCCCGCGCCAGCCACTTGCCGTACTGGACGTGGAGCGGCTCGTTCAGGCCGAGATCCTCGCGGATCAATTCGACCTCGTCGCGGGTCGCACTGGGACCGGCGAGCACCTGAGCGGCGTCGCCGGGGATCAGCTTCATCAGCAGGAAAATGACCAGGCTGACCCCGAAGAGGACCGGGATCGCCGCCAGCAGGCGGCCGAGGACGTAGGCGCGCATCGTCGTGAACCAGGGTGCGGGAGCCGGCCCATGCCGGCCCTGCACCGCCGGCTCCTATCCCATCGTGACCGTCTTGAAGGTGAACATGTAGCTGTTGGGGTTGACGAAGCCATGCACCTTCTTGGTCCAGGCTCGCGCGCCCTTCTGGTGGACGACCCAGACCCAGGCGGCCAGGTCGACGGCCTTCTGCTGGACCTCGAAGTAGACCTTCTTACGCGCTTCGTCGTTCGGGGTCTCGCGGGCCTTCTTGAGCAGCGCGTCCAACTCTGGGTTCTCGATCCAACCGGGGTTGGTGTTGCCGTTCGGGGGGACCAGATCGGAGCGGTAGTGGCGCTGGAGGTTCACCAGTTCGTCGACGCTGAAGCCGACGCTGTAGGCGTGCACGTCCGGCGGCATCCCCTTTGAGAGGTTCTGCTGCATGACCTGGGCTTCGAGCGCCTCGATCTTGACATTGATGCCGACGTCCTTGAAGTTCTGCTGGAGGTATTCGTTCATCTGGACGGCGAACGGCGATCCAACGGCCCCCTGCGGGATCTGGAAATGCAGATCGAGGCCGTTCGCGTAGCCTGCCTCGGCCAGCAGCGCCTTCGCCTTGGCGGGGTCGAAGCTGTACCCCTTGATATCCGGGTCGTAGCCGGCCGTACCGGTCGGCGCGAACGGGCTGGTCGAGGGCACCGCCAGGCCACGCATGATGTCGTTCGAGAGCGCCTCGCGGTTGACCGCCCAGTTCAACGCCTGCCGTACCTTGACGTTGTTGGTCGGCTCGGCGCGGTGGTTCGGGATGTAGCCCCAGGTGTTCGGTAACTGGGCCAGTTCGATGACGAGGTTCGGGTTCGAGCGGACCTTCTCGATACTATCGGGATGGACGTTGTTCACCCAGTCGACCTCGCCGGTCTCGAGCGCGGTCAGCCGGGCGACGGCCTCCGGCAGCGGCCGGATGATGAACCCGTCGAGCGGGGGCGCACCGCCCCAGTAGTCCGGGTTGCGCTCGAAGACGAGCTTGACGCCCCGCTCGCGCGAGGTGAACTTGAACGGCCCACTCCCGATCGGCTGGTTGCCGAACTCATCGTTGCCGACCTTCTGGATCTGGGTCGGGCTGGCGATCGAGTAGGTGCCGAACGCCAGCACGTTGAGGAAGTCGGCGAAGGGCGTCTTGTGGGTCACCCGCACCGTCGAGGCATCCACGGCCTCGACGCTCTCGAGATCCTTGTAGCCGAGCGCGTTCGCGCCAGCCCCGGACTTGTGATAGAAGGGGTGATTCGGGTTCCAGTTGCGCTCGATGTTGAACTTGATCGCCTCGGCGTCGCAGGGCGTGCCGTCGTGGAACTTGACGTTCGGGCGTAGCTTGAAGGTGTAGACGCGGGCGTCCGGCGAGATCTCCCAGGAGGTCGCCAAGCCCGGCCCGAACGGCGGGAAGTCGGCCTTGACCGAGATGTCGCGCTCGACGATACGGTCGTAGAGCATGTGGAGCAGGGTCCGGGTGACCGCGCCCCGGTCGATGTTGTTGTCCAGCGCACCGGGATCGGAGTCCCAACCGGCCACAAGCGTGCCGCCGGGCTTAGCGGCGACCGGTGCCTGCTGAGCCGGCTTGCTCTCGGCCGGCTTCGCCTCGGCCTTGGCAGCCGGCGTGGGTTGTGCGGCAGGCTTGCTCTCGGCGGTAGGCTTGGCCTCCGACTTGGGTGCCGGTGTGGGCTGTGCAGCAGGCTTGCTCTCGGTGGCCGGCTTCGTCTCAGCCTTGGGCGCTGGCGTGGGCTGACTCGGAGCCGACGGCGCACAGGCCTGGATCAGTCCGGCCGAGGCGATGAGGCCGAGAGTTCGCAGGAACCCTCGGCGCGAGATCGAGGATCGTTCGTTCGGCGCGGTCATGGCGTCCCCCATCCAGCCCACTCCACGGGGCCGGCTCACGGTCACGGCGTCGGCTGGACTGGCGGCGTGGTCCAGCGACGTGCCCTGAGGGTAGCCGGCCAGTACCATCGTGTCAACAACCGACAGATCGACGAGTGCCCTGCTCGGTCAAGGGCACGAGGAGGCGTCTTCAGTGTCGCGCATCTCGCTGACTCTCACGCTTCGTGACTACGCCCACGTCACGCCGCTCGCTCTCGGCGACGTAACCATCGCCGGCGTCGATCTGACGCTCGTACGGGCCTTCGATGCGCCCCAGCGGGTGCTCGCCGACGCGTCCATCGACGGCGGCGAAGCATCATTCAGCCGCCATCTCCAGCGGGTAGCGGCCGGGGACCGCACGTTCGTCGGGGTACCGGCGTTCGTGATGCGGGGATTCCGTCACCGCTGCATCTTCGTGCGGCGCGGGAGCGACCTCCGCGATCTGCCCAGCCTACGCGGCCGGCGGGTCGGGCTGAACGAGTGGGGCGCGACCGGTCACACCTGGACGCGGGCCGCCTTCCGCGAGCGCGGCGTCGGGCTGGAAGAGGTGCGCTGGGTCGTGGGCCGGCTGAGCCCGTCCGCGCCGCCCCCGCCCAACACACCGTTCCCCACGTACGCACAGGCCGCTCCCGCCGGCTCGACCCTCACCGAGTTGCTCCTGGCCGGTGAGCTCGACGCCGTGCTCGCCTCGGAGCCGCCGGAGGGGTTCCACCCGACCGATGGCCCCATCGTACGGCTATTCGGCGACTTCCGCGCCGCCGAGCGCAGCTACTTCACACGGACCGGCATCGAGCCAGCGCATCACACGGTGGTGCTGCGGCGGGAAACCGCACACGCGCATCCCTGGCTGCCGGCCGCCGTGTTCGCCGCCCTTGAAGCGTCTCGCCTGCAGGCAGCCCGAACCCGCCGGCTCCTCGGCGACGTCTCGCCGTGGCTACTGGCCGAACTGGAGGAGGCCGAGGCCGCGATGGGACCGGGCGCGGGCGCCTACGGCGTCGGGCCGAACAGCGCGATGATCGCGGCGTTCTGCGCCGAGCAGGTGGCGCAAGGGCTGATCGAGGGGTCATTGGAGCCTGAGCGTGCCTTCGCGGACTTCGAGGAACTGGCTGGCCGGGATGCGCTCGTCGGAGCCTGACGCAATTCCCGCACCGAGCGTTGGCGCCCGGCCTCCAGGGGTGCGGGACTCGAAGATCGCAACGACACCAGGGACGTGCGATTGGCTCCTGGCCGCCAGGAGGGCAGGCGTATCGCCGACCCCCTCACTTACCCAGATTCCCGGCGCTGAGTGACCGCCATGGAGGCTGACGACCGAGAGACGACCGAGATTGGAGACAGGGTGTATGGACATGAGCGATGCCGGCAGCATCGATCTGCGGGGGCAGGTTGCCATCGTGACCGGCGGCGGGCGCGGGATCGGGCGGGCCATCGCCGAGCGCCTCGCCGCCGCGGGGGCAGCCGTCGCGGTGCTCGCACGCACCTCGGATCAGGTGCAGGACACGGCTCAGGGTATCGAACGGTCGGGCGGGAAGGCGCTTGCCCTGATGGTGGACGTGACGGACGGCACTGCCGTCGAGGAGACCGTCGCGCGGACCGAGCGCGACCTGGGGCCAGTCGATCTGCTAGTAAACAACGCGGCGGTAGTCGCGCCGCTCGGCCCCGTCTGGGCGGCGGACCCCGACGAGTGGTGGCGCGCCGTCGAGATCAACCTGCGTGGCCCGTTTCTCTGTACGCGAGCTGTCTTGCCGGGCATGCTCGCGCGCCGACGCGGGCGGATCGTCAACGTGGCAGCCGTCGCCGCATATCGCCCAGCCCCGTTCACGTCGAGCTACGCCGCCAGCAAGGCGGCGCTGGTCCGTCTCACCGATACCCTGGCAGTCGAGACCCGCGACCACGGTATCTCCGTCTTTGCCGTCCGGCCAGGCATGGTCCAGACCGCGATGCAAGACCAGTTGAGCGCCTCGTCGGATATCCGGCGGCTGCGTGGGGGACGGACCCCGGCGCTCGTTCCGGCCAGTCGAGCCGCCGACGCGATCGCGTTTCTCGCGACGGGGCGCGGCGATGCGTTGTCCGGGCGCTTCATCGACGCCGCCCAGGACGACGTGGCGGCACTGGTCGAGCGTGCGGACGAGATCGTGCGCGACGACCTGCTAGCGATGCGCCTCCGTGAGTAATCTGTCACGCCTCCGGCCCGTTCACTCTCATCCGCGTCGTCCCCACGCTCCAGGTTAGTCCCATTCGAAGCCCTGAAGGGGTCCGGGCCGCGATGGCAGCCGCCATCGCGGCTGCCACGCGCGGCAAGCCCGACCGGGGCCGCTATACTGTGAAGAAGCCTTAATACACCACAGCTTCTGGAACGCGTCCTGCGGACGATGTGCCGTCCCCGCGTGACCGATCTCTAAGCGCGCGACGACCGGCGCGGCGCGACAGGATCGGGGCCGACGACGATCTGATCTAGCGCGCGACGAGGGAGGCCGCCATGCTGCCGTTCGTGCTCCCCTGGGGGGGCCTGGTCCTGCTCGGGGTGGCCGTTGGAACGTTCGGCACCCTGATTGGCGCCGGCGGCGGCTTTCTGCTCGTCCCCATTCTGTTGCTGCTCTATCCGAACGACTCAGTCGAGACGATCACGGCCATCTCGCTCGCCGTCGTCTTCATGAATGCCACCTCCGGCTCGCTCGCGTACGCGCGCCTGGGCCGCATCGACTATCGAACGGGGGTGGTCTTCGCCCTGGCCAGCGCCCCGGGTGCCGTGATCGGCGCCCTGCTGACTGGACTGCTGCCGCGCGGTGCCTTCGACGTGCTGTTCGGGGTGGTGCTCGTCATGCTGGCCGCGTACCTGCTGCTGCGGGGCAAAGTGATCGAAGGGCACGAGATGCCGGAGCACGTCAACTTGCCAGTCGGCGCGGCCCTGAGCTTCCTCGTCGGCGTATTCTCGAGCGTGCTCGGGATCGGCGGCGGCGTGATCCACGTCCCGCTGCTGATCCAGTTCCTCGGCTTCCCGGCCCACATCGCCACGGCC
The DNA here is from genome assembly GCA_020845495.1 of Chloroflexota bacterium. The sequence goes on along the minus strand of JADLFM010000008.1, from coordinate 75,241 downwards.
ACCTCCCACTTCATCCTGGCGATCATGAGCGGCGTTGGGACGCTCACCCACATCATGAGCGGCGAGTTCGATACCGGCGTGCGTCGGACCATCGCCATCGGAGCAGGCGTGCTGATTGGCGCGCAGATCGGGGCGAAACTCTCGCAGCGGGTCCACGGCCGATTGATCTTGCGGGCGCTCTCGGTCGGACTGCTCGGCGTCGGAGCGCGTCTGATTGTGAAGGCGGTGCCACTGGCCATCGTCGCGCTCGCCGCGGTCCACTTCGCCAGTACGGACCAGCAGGTACTGGCGACGCACGCGCTTGCCTATCCGCACAATACGTTGGTCGGGTTCATCGCCTCAGCCCTCGGGCTCGCGCTCGGCGTGCTGGTACTGGTGCTCGTGCTGTCACGGCGGCGCGATGGCGGCCATCATGCCGCCGGACCTCGCCCGCCCATCGGATCAGGATGAGGTCAACGCTGCGCCTCGCACAGTAACCGCCGCAATGGCGGTGATGTTGCCGCGCCATCCGTTACGATGACGTACGCGTTGCCTGGCTGGCAGCGACTACTCGCGGATGTCTCCATGCCCCCCCGACACTTCGCCGACCTGGATCCGCCCCATCGCCTGCTTCTTGGCTCCGGTCCCAGCAATCCCGAACCGCGCGTTCTACGCGCCCTGGCTACACCGCTGATCGGCCAGTTCGATCCGGCCTTCACCCGAATCATGGACGACGTGTCGGAACTGTCGCGGCGGGCCTTTCAGACCACGAATCGGCGAACCTTCCCAGTGTCGGGATCGTCGCGCGCCGGCCTGGAGGCGGCTCTTGCCAGCCTGATCGAGCCGGGCGACCGGGTGGTCGTCGGCAACTACGGGCGCTTTGGCGACCTGTTCTGCGAGATCGCACGTCGCTACGGCGCCGAGGTCGATTCGGTTGACGCGGAGTGGGGGACCGTCGTCGAGCCAGAGGCCATCGTCGCGCGGCTGCGCGAGCGTCGTACGAAACTCGTCGCGATCGTACATGCCGATACCTCGACCGGCATCCTCCAGCCGCTCGCCGAGATCGGCGTGGCCTGCCGCGAACATGACGCGCTGCTGGTCGTCGACGCCGTCCTCAGTCTCGGCGGCTGTGAGGTCGACGTCGATGGCTGGAACCTGGACGTCTGTGTCGCGGGCCTCCAGAAGTGCCTCGGCGGGCCATCGGGGATGGCGCCTCTCACCTACAATGCCCGCGCCGAAGGGGCGCTCCACGACCGACGCTCTACTCCCACGACGAACTACCTCGATCTCCTTCAGTTGCAGGCGTATTGGGGGCCGGAGCGCCTGAACCATCACACCGCGCCGACCAGCATGGTGTACGCGCTGCGCGAGGCGCTGCGGATCGTCGACGACGAGGGGCTGGCCGCGCGCTGGAAGCGGCACCGCCGCGCCAACGATGCGCTCGTCGCCGGCCTCGAAGCGATGGGCCTCCGACTGTTCGGGGATCGTCGCTACAAGGCGCCGATGATCGCGATCGTGCGGGTGCCGGAAGGCGTGGATGAGGCCCGGGTTCGACGCCGCCTCCTCGACGAACTGGGTATCGAGATCATGGCTGCCTTCGGCCCACTGAACGGTCAGGTCTGGCGGATCGGGCTGATGGGCTACAACGCCCGCCCCGAGAATGCTCTGCTGGTCCTGGGTGCGCTCGAAGCGGTGCTCGCCTCTGAGGGGTACCCGGTCGCCGCGGGCAGTGGCGTCGCTGCTGCCCGCGCCTTCGCCCAGAACGAGGGCGCCTGAGCCAGACGTCCCTGGCTCGGCGAGCACCCCCGCTCAGTGCAACGTCGTGCCGCCATCCACGACGAGCGTCTGCCCGGTCACGAACGCGGCAGCGTCGGAGAGCAAGAAGACCACCGCGCCGACGAGGTCGGCCGGCGTCTGAACCCGCTTGAGCGCCCGCGCCGCCGCGGCCCCGGTGCGGAGCGCCAGAATCGCCGCTGTCGGCGTCTCTTCGCTCAGGGTGTTGCCCGGCGCCAGGGTGTTCACCCGGATGTTGTCGTCACCCAACTCGCGGGCCAGCACCCGCGAGATCCCGAGCACCGCCGCTTTCGACGCCACGTAGTGGAGACGGCCGCCCCCGCCATGCAGGATGCTGGCCGATGAGATGTTGACGATACTGCCGCCGCCCCGCGCACGCATCGTGGGTGCGATCGCTCGACAGCAGTTCCAGACCCCCTTGACGTTCACAGCCATGACCCGGTCCCACTCGGCTTCGTCGATCTCCTCGAAGCCGACCCGCGAGATCGGGACGGTGGCGAACATCGCGGCGTTGTTGACCAGCCCGTCGATCCCACCGAATCGTGCGCTGACCTGAACGGCGACCCGCCGCACGCTCGCCCATTCGGCGACGTCGACCTGGACGGGAAGCGCCCGCCCTCCGTGCGCCTCGATGTTACTTGCGACCCGTTCGGCCGCCGATCCATCGAGGTCTGCCACCACGACGCTCGCGCCCTCCTCCGCGCATCGCTCGGCGTAGGCCCGCCCGATCCCGTGCCCCGCCCCCGTCACCACGACCGTCTTGCCTGCCAGCCGCCCCATTCCGACCCCCTCTACCAACGCCTCACGCCATCCGGCGCCCGGTCCGTCCGGCCGTCCGCACTGTCTTCGACCCGACCGGAGTGTGACAGACCACCACCCACGTGACATGATGACAGGACGCGAGGGACATGATGATAGGACGCGAACGCACTGCTCAGGTCGGGCGACTGGCCGCACGATCGGACCCGTAGCAGCACAGCAAGCCCTCGACCTCTTCGCCCCTCCCGACTTACCACTCGCCACTCGCCACTCGGAGGATGCCGTGCCATCGCCGACGACACTGCCCGAGTTGGCGGCTCGCCTGCCGCTCCTCGATCATCACTGCCACGGCGTGTTCCTCCACGACCCGTCCGACGCGGCGTTCGAGGCGCTGATAAGCGAGACGAGCGAGCCGCCCGCGCCCGGTACGAGCCGTTGGGACACGCCGGTTGGGCTGGCCATCCGGCGCTGGTGCGCGCCGGTGCTCGATCTGGATCCGTTTCCGACGCCTGCCGAGTACCTGGCACGTCGGCGCGCACTCGGCGGCGTCGAGGCGAGCCGGCGGCTCCTCCTTGCCTGCGGCACCGAGGGGCTTCTGCTCGACACCGGCCTGTGGGTGGCTGAGATCGCCGATCCAGCCCGGATGGCGGCGCTGACCGGCCGGCCGGCCTGGGAGATCGTCCGAATCGAGTCCATTGCCGAGGCCGTCGCGACGTCAGGCGTGACGGCAGCGGGCTTTGGAGCCGCATTCCGCGACGCGCTCGCCGCCAGATCCGCGGAGCCGGGTGTGATCGGCTTCAAGACGATCATCGCCTACCGGGGCGGCTTCGATGTCGATCCAGTCCCACCAACGGCGCAGGAAGTGGAGGCCACCGCCGGCCGCTGGCTGCGGGACGTCGAGCGCGGACGTGTGCGCCTGACCGAGCGAGCGATCCTCCGCTTCGGCATCTGGACCGCCGCCGAGCTCGGCCGAGAGCGCGGTCTGCCGCTCCAGGTCCACGCCGGCTACGGTGACCCAGACCTGACACTACACCTCGCCAACCCCTCGCTGCTGACCGATCTGCTGCGCCGCCTCGGGGCGCTTGGCGTGGAGGTCGTCCTCCTCCATTGTTTCCCGTACCACCGCGAGGCCGCGTACCTCGCCGACATGTTCCCGCACGTCTCGTTCGACCTCGGGCTCGCGCTCACCTTCGCAGGGGCGAGCGGCTGGCGGATGCTCGGGGAGGCACTGGAGGTGGCACCGTTCACGAAGCTGCTCTATAGCTCGGACGGGTACGGGGCCGCCGAATTGCACCATCTGGGCGCCGTCCACTTCCGGCGGGCGCTCGGGCGGGTTCTCGACGGCTGGATCGTCAACGACGCCTGCACGCCGTCCGAGGCGGAGCGTATCGCCCGCCTGTTCACTTCCGAGAATGCCCACCGTATCTACCCCCGGCTCGCCAACTGAGCCGACGATAGGCGCCCACGTCCTCGACGCTCCGGCTGAACGGGACTACGACGGCGCTGTGATCGGCCCGCCGGCGGAATTCTCGCGCTGTTTCGGGCCGATGCCTGACAATCCCGCCGTGTCGTTTCCGTCTGCGCTTCGGGCGCTCCGTATCGCGCCTGTCCTCGCCCTGGCCGTGCTCGTCGCCACGATTCCCGGGCCGGCCGCGTCGGCGGCGCGAGTCGCGGGATCGCAGACAGTTGGCCTGCGTGCTGAGCCCGACAACGACAATGCTAGCCTGCTGCCGAGCGCGTCGCTGGAGCAGCAGGCGGAGCGGACCGAGAACCTCGGGCCGTACGTCAACGATGGGAGCGCCGCGCTCGTCATTCCGGCCTCCCTGCGCGAGCGCCGCGCGCTGCTCGCCGAGCGGGCACGTCAGCGGCAGCGCGGCAACCTCGCCAACGTCGCCCGCCTGAACTCGGTACTGGCGTCCGAGGCGTTCGAGCGGGCCGCCCGGCTGACGGCCTACTGGCTGGACCACCGCGATGGTCCGACCGGCCTGTTCCCGCACACGCTCCGCCCGGACGGCCGGCGCTGGACCTACGGCGACGTGGGCTCTGACCTGTTCCCCTTCCTTGCCATCGCTACCCACTACCTGCTGCCCAGACGCGACATCGAGATCCTGACTACGATGGCGGCCGAGCGGCGCCTAACCCCCGGCTTCCCACGCGACGTCTCGCTCGACACGCTCCAGCCGCTCGAGGTGGAGCCAGAGAAGGCGATGCTCGGCGTGGTGGAGTACGCTAAGGACGGCCTGGTGCCGCTCGTCGAAGCACTCGGGCCAACGCCGTGGCTCGGCCGCCTGCGCGAGGTGACGGACGCCGCCCTTGCCACCTCCACCGTGCCGACGCTGCGCGGTCCGATCCCGTCTCACGCCGCCGAGGTGAACGGCAGTGCACTCCAGGCGCTCGCCCGGCTCTCCTGGCTGACCGACGACCCTCGCTACCTGGAGATGGGCCGGCGTATCGCCGCCGCCTACCTCGACGACGCGCTCGTGACGACCGAGCACATCCCCCCCCACCGTTGGGACTTCATCGAGAACGAGCCGATCGGCCCGCGCCGCTTCTACCTCGGCGATCATGGCAACGAGATCGTCGCCGGGCTGGTCGAGTGGCACCGCGTCGAGACGCATCTGAACCTGCCAGAAGGCGCAGCCCATCGCGTCGCAGTCCGTAAGCTGCTCGACCGGCTGCTCGCCAGGGGTCGCACCCCGAAGGGACTCTGGTATCAGATCGTGGACGTCCCGAGCGGCAAGGTCCGCGACCGCGACCTCAGCGACAACTGGGGATATCTCGGGCAGGCGTATCTGCACCAGGCGGAGATCGAGCGCGCGACCCCTGATGGCGACCTGGACGCTGCCGCGCGCTACGAGGCGGCTGCCCGTACCATGCTCACGTCCGTCGCCAGCGTCGACTTCTACCAGTGGGAGGACGGCGAGATGGACGGCTACGCCGACACGCTCGAGAGCGCGCTCTACCTCTTGCGCTACCTCGACGTACCGGAGGCAGCCGACTGGGTTGACGAGCAGATCGGCGTGCTGTACGGCTACCAGCACGCCGACGGCTCGGTGACCGACGAGAACATCGACGGCAACTTCGTACGGACGGTGCTCCTCTACGGGCTCTCCGCGACCCAGGGCACGCGGCTGGAGCCGTGGAACCCGGAGATCTCCCTCGGCGCAGCGCGGGATGGCGACTGCCTCTGGGTCCATCTGCACAGCCAGATCGACTGGCGCGGCCGGCTGGTGTTCGACTCGCCGCGCCATGCCGCGAACTTCGGCTTGCCGGACGACTACCCCCGTCTGAACCAGTGGCCGGAGTGGTGGGCCGCGCAGCCAGGGTCGAGCTACGCCATCACCCGCCCGAGCGGCGCGCAGCTTCACGTCGATGGTGCCCGGCTCGCCGCCGGCCTGCCGATTCGGCTCGGCCCGGACGCGATCTACCGGCTGCGCGTCTGCCCGGAGTAACGAGCGCCCTCTCGGGTGCCTGCCAGCGATAGCTGGCTTGACTCTCTCAGAGGGGGTACCCTTGGGCAATGCCCGCGTGGACCGATTCACGCGCGGGCCTGCGCCCGACCGGGCGAGAGCGCCGGCGGGCGACGCTGCTGGAGGCGGAGATGAGCGTTGGCGGACCTGTATCCGATCTTGACACGCCGGCTCTCCTGGTCGACCTGGACATCCTCGAGGGGAACATCCGGCGGATGGCCGGCACGTTCAAGGAGAATGGCGTCGCCTGGCGCCCTCATACCAAGGCGATCAAGATCCCGGCCATCGCCTACAAACTGCTCGAGGCCGGCGCGCACGGGATCACCTGCGCGAAGCTGAGCGAAGCCGAGGTGATGGTCGCCTCCGGTATCAAAGACATCCTGATCACCGGGCCGGTCGTCGGAGCGCGCAAGTGCGCCCGTCTCGCCTGCCTGTCGCGCGAGGCAAGGCCGATCGCGGTCGTCGACTGCGTCGATCACGTCGACATGCTGGACGCCGCCGCGCGGGAGTACGGCGTCACGATCCGCACCGCCATCGAGGTGGACATCGGACTACAACGCGTCGGCGTCCAACCGGGCGAGCCGGCGGTGGCTCTGGCCCGCGAGATCGCTCGCCGCGAGGGGCTGAGCTTCACCGGACTGATGGCCTGGGAGGGCCATGCCCTGCGAATCACGCCGGCCGACACGAAGCTGAAGATGGTCGAAGACGCGGTGGCTCAACTGGTCGGCTCCGCCAACCAGATCCGGGCAGCCGGCATCCCGGTCGAGATCATCTCCTGCGGCGGCACCGGCACCTATCCCTACTCGGCACAGCAGCACGGCATCACCGAGATCGAGGCCGGTGGCGGCGTCTACGGCGATCTGGTCTACCGTGACAACTTCAACATCGACCATCCGATGGCGATGACCGTGGTCGCGACCGTCATCAGCCGCCCCAACCCGACCCGGATCGTCACCGACGCCGGCTTCAAGTCGCTGAGCACCGGCCATATGCTCCCCCGCCCAAAGAACGTCGATGGCGTGAAGGCGGCCAAGTTCTCCGCCGAGCACGGCACCATCGAACTGGAGGCGCCGGACACCACGACGCGCGTCGGCGACCGCATCGAGTGGTACGTGGGGTATACCGACAGCACAGTCGTCCTCCACGACATGCTGTACGGCATTCGGGCTGGCATCGTCGAGTCCGCCTGGCCGATCCTCGGCCGAGGCAAGCTCCAGTAGGAGCGAGCGGCGAGCTTTCAACAATCAGGTATCAGTGGTCGGGAGCGATGGTCCGCCTGCCCGCCATCGCCCGAGGACTGAGACCTGACGGCTGAGAGCGCGCCGCCCTCGCCACTCTTCCATGCCAACACTCAGCCAGGGCTGGATTGCAGCGAGCGTCGTGACGATCGCGTTGCAGATCGTGATGCCGCTGGCGATCGCCGTCGTGGTGCAGCGCCGGCTCGGCGTGAGCTGGCGCTACTTCGCCTACGGCATGCTCATCTTCTTTCTGTTCCAGATCGCGACCCGGGTGCCGGTCATTCAACTCGTCCAGGGCGCCATCGCCGTGTCGCTGACGGAATCGCGCCCGCTGCTCTGGGTCTGGATCTTCGTGGCGTCGCTGACGGCCGGCCTCTTCGAGGAAGTCGGCCGCTGGGTTGGCTACCGCTTCTTAATGGGCGGCGAGAAGAAGACCTGGGCCAAGGGCGTCATGTACGGCCTCGGCCACGCCGGCCTGGAGTCGATGCTGCTCGTCGCCGGCCTGAGCGTCGTCAGCCTGGCCGGGCTACTGGCGCTCTCCCCTACCGCCCTTCAAGCGCTGCCACCCGGGCGCCGGGAACAGGTGCTTCAGCAACTCGCCCAGGTCGCGGCGCAGCCTGAATGGTACCCGCTGTTCGGCGCCTGGGAGCGGCTTTGCACGATCGCCGTACACGTCGCCCTGTCGGTCGTCGTCCTTCAGGTATTTCGGCGCGGCAGCCTGGTCTGGCTGTGGCTGGCCATCGCCGCCCATACGGCCGTCAATCTGGTGGCCGCCGGGATGGTTCAAGTGCTGGGGCCAGGTACCGTCACCGCCACCATGAGCACCGAGGCGGCGCTCACAGTCATCGCGTCAATCGCCTTCTGGACCATCCTCACCCTGCGCGACCGGTCGCCCGAACCGCTCGTCGCCGAGGCTGGGCCACGCTGACATTTCGCCTCCGGCGTCGGCGGGTGAGGGCATCCACCCATGCGCGAGGGGAGGAAAGGGGCCATCAGGGCGATCCTAACGGCGCTCGCGCCGGTCCGCCTACGAGCGAGCGAGGAGGGTCCGGGGTACTCTCGGGCCAGGCTCAGGCCAGGCTGGCCAGCGCCCGCACGATGTCGGCGCGGCTCACCATCCCGATGACGGCGCCGTCCCGCATGACGGGTACCCGCCGAATGCGACGCCCGGACATGAGTGCGGCAATCTCTGCGACCGAGGCATCCTCCCCGACGCTGATCACGTCCCGCGACATCACCTCGTCGACGGTCATGCCGATGTGGCCGATAACGTCGATCTCGCTGACGATACCGGCAACCTTGCCGTCCGGATCCTCGACCGGCATGCCCGAAATGTTATGGTAGGCGAGCAGTTTCGCGGCATCCTCGACCAGCGCATCGGCGCTGATCGTGACGACCTCTCGAGACATGAAGTCTCGAGCGTGGAGCGACGCGCCGGTGCCCGCGCCGGTCGCCGCGTGCACCGCCCGGTGCAGTTGCGGCGATAGGTCTTCGAATCGGGTCTGTTCTGGCCCGACGGTCACCTGGAAGGTGAGCACGCGCTCGTCTTCGAGGCGCAGGCTGCCGCGCACCACGACGGCCTGGGTCTGAATGTGGGCATCGGTGGTGCCCTTCGGCACGATCGCAATGACCTCGCCGCCGCGAACGACGAGGGAGAGGGCGTCGTGGCTTTCGCCAGCCGGCAGCTCCGGCAGGCCGAGGGCAGGGATGCGCTCGTTGGCGGCGGCGATGCTCAGGCGATTCATCGAGTGGCCTCGTCAGGACAAAAGTTCGTGACCGGCGGCGACACGCGCTGTGCTCTGACAGGCATGATGGCTGGCGCGGGCCAGAGCGTCAAGCCAGAGTGCTGAGTGTCGAGCCGGAGTGCCAGGACAGGGTGTCGAGCCAGAGTGCCGATGTGTCAAAGTCTGTGCCAGCCAGCGAGCCGCCTCCCTATCCGACGGCCTGCTTCATCCAGCCGCTCGTGTTGAAGAAGTTGGCGACGGCCGTACCGGGTGGTACCAGCGCGTCGAACACCGCACGGTCGGCCTCGGAGAGCGACATGTCGGCGACCGCGATGGCCTCGCGGAGGTGCTCCGGGGTGCGTGGGCCGGAAATCGGCGCGGTGATGCCTGGCTGATCCTTCACCCAGAGCAGCGCTAACTGGCCGGCCGACATTGCCCGTTCGCGCGCTAGCCCGACCATCCGCTGCCCGATCTCGCGGCCGGCATCGGCGTAACGCGGCGCCATCTGCCCCCGACCCTGGCGAGCCGCCCGGGAGCCCGCCGGCGGCGGCTCACCTACCCGGTAGCGACCGGCCAGCACGCCGCCGGCAATCGGCGACCAGGGGATGATGCCGAGACCGTGCGCGAGCGCCAACGGCACCAACTCATTCTCGATGCGCCGGTCCAGCAGGTTGTACGGCGGCTGCTCCGAGACGTAGCGAGTAAGGCCGAGACGCTCGCCGATCGCCAGCCCCTCCATGATCTTCCAGGCCGGGAACGTGGACGTGCCGATGTACCGGACCTTGCCTTGATGTACCAGATCGTCGAGTGCCCGCAACGTCTCGTCCTGGGGCACGGTGAAGGATGGCCGATGCTGCTGATAGAGATCGATGTAGTCGGTCTGGAGCCGTCGTAAGGAGTCCTCGACGGCCTGCATGATGTGGCCCCGACTCACCCCGCGCTCGTTCGGGCCGGAGCTCATCGCGTTGTAGTATTTCGTCGCCAGCACGACCTGCCGGCGTTTGCCGTTCCTCGCGAGCGCCTCGCCGACGACGCGCTCGCTTTCACCCTGGCTATAGACGTTGGCGGTGTCCAGGAAGTTGATGCCGGCGTCCAGTGCCTCGTCGATCATCCGGATCGACTCGTCCTTCGGCGTGACGCCGCCGAGGTTCATCGTGCCGAAGCAGATTGGCGAGACCACCAAGCCGGTCCGGCCGAGCGACCGATACTCCATGACGTGCCTCCAGGTGCGAGCATCCATCCTGATGTTTCAGCCCACGCCTGCACGGTCTGCGTCGCTCGCTGGTAGAGGCGACGAGGAGGGCGCCGTGTGCGCGTGGCGTGAGGACATGCCGGCCCAGATGCGCCACCGGTTGCCGGTGTGCGGTGGCGCCTGGGCGGCCAGCGAGGGGAGCTACGACCCGGGCGGCGCCGCCTTCTCGACGTGGCCGCCGAACTCGTAGCGCATGGCCGACAGCAGCCGGTCCGCGAACTCCGACTCGCCGCGCGAGCTAAAGCGGGCGAACAGCGCTGCGCTCAGGACCGGCGCCGGCACTGACTCCTCGATAGCGGCGTCCAGCGTCCAGCGGCCCTCGCCGGAATCTGAGACCCGGCCGGTGAAGTCGCTCAGGCCCGAGTCTTCGGCGAGGGCACGGGCGATCAGGTCGAGCAGCCAGGAGACCACGACGCTGCCGCGCCGCCAGACCTCGGCGATCTCCCCGAGATCGAGATCGTACTGAAAGTAGCGCGGATCGCTGAGCGGAGTCGTCTCGGCGTCAGCGGTGCGGGCGCGGCTGCCGACGTTCGCGTTGCGGAGGATATTGAACCCCTCGGCGAACGCCTGCATCAAGCCGTACTCGATGCCGTTATGCACCATCTTGACGAAGTGGCCGGCGCCGGTCGGGCCACAGTGGAGGTAGCCGTGCTCGGCGGTACTGTCCTTCGCCCGACCGGGCGTACGTGGAGCCGCGTCGGCGCCGGGCGCGAGCGCGGCAAAGATTGGGCCGAGCCGGTGCACCACCTCGGGCTCACCGCCGATCATCAGGCAGTAACCCCGCTCCAGCCCCCAGACTCCCCCGCTCGTACCGATGTCGAGATAATGGATACCGCGCGGCTTCAGGGACGCAGCGCGGCGGATGTCCTCGTGGTAGAGCGAGTTGCCGCCGTCGATCAGGACATCGTCGGCGGCCAGCAACGGCCCGAGCGTCTCAATGGTCGCGTCCACGATGGCGGCCGGCAGCATCATCCAGATCGGCCGGGGCGGGCTGAGCTTTTCCACCAGATCTTTGGGTGAGGATGCGCCAACGGCGCCCTCGCCGACGAGACTGTGTACGGCCGCTTGATTGACGTCGTAGACGACGCAACGGTGACCCGCGCTCATCAGGCGGCGGGTAATATTCGCGCCCATCCGCCCCAGACCAACGATGCCAAGCTCCATGGTCATGCCTCCCTCGTCTACGCGTCACACCTTCACTGTAGACCCACTGTAGACCGCACACTGTGGGCCGCGACGCACGACTGGTGCCGGCGCTTCTCCCCGTCGCCGGAGACGCACGTCCGCATCAACCGAGGGTACCGCGTTCCTCCGCCAGGGATAGGAACCGCGCGTAGGCGGCGTCGGTGGCTGGCATGGGCCGAGGATCGTAGGTCGTGAGGGGGAAGGAGCGGGTGACGACCGCTCGGCCCTCGTCGATCGAGCGGAAGCGGCCGGCCGCCATCATCTGGACGAGGAGGTTGCCGATCGCCGTAGCTTCGACGGGACCAGCCAGCACCGGGCGGCCGGTCACATCCGCAACGATCTGGCAGAGCAGGCCGTTGCGAGCGCCGCCGCCGACCACGTGCAACGTGTGAATGGCACGCCCCGCGACCTGCTCCAGGCCCTCGACCACCCGACGGCAGCCCAGCGCGAGGCCCTCGAGCGCTGCTCGGACCTGGGCGCCGGCGTCCTCAGGCGGAGGCTGGCCGGTCCGGCGGCAGTAAGCGGCGATAGCGGCCGCCATGTCGGCCGGCCGCACGAAGTCCGGCGCGTCCGGATCGAGAAGGGCCGCGAAGGCGGGTGCGGCTGAGGCCCACTCCGTCAGTTCGGCGTACGACGGCGCCGATCCGCCGGCGCCCAGGCTCCTGCGAATGCCCTGGACGAGCCAGAGACCAGTGACGTTGCGGAGCAGGCAAAATCGGCCGCCGACGCCGCCCTCGTTGGCGACGTTCAGGGCCAGCGCCGCGTCGGTGATGACCGGTGCACCCACCTCCACGCCCACTAGCGCCCAGGTGCCGGCACTGATGAAGGCGGCGTGGGGACCGGCCAGCGGCGTCCCGGCGACTGCCGAGGCCGTATCGTGGGAGGCCGGCGCGACCACGCGCGGACCAGCGGCACGGGGCTGACCTGCTGACGGATCGAGCAGCGACCCAAGAATCGTCCCTGGCATGACCACGCGCGGGAACATCTCGGTCGGGAGGTCCAGCCGACGGAGGATCGTTTCGGCCCAGGTGCCTCGCCGGGGGTCGTAGCACTGAGTGGTGGTCGCGTTGGTCATCTCGCAGGCGCGCTCGCCGGAGAGCCAGTACGCCATCAGGTCCGGGATGGTCAGGAACGTTCGCGCAAGGTCGAGGGCCGGGTCGCCGCCGAGACGGGCGGCGAACAGTTGGTAGAGTGCGTCGATCGGGATGATCTGGACGCCGGTGGCCTCGAAGATCGTCGCTCGGGAGACGCGCTGGAGGGCGACGTCGAGGATGCCATCGGTGCGCGCGTCGCGGTAGTGGTACGGATTGCCGAGCAGCGCGCCGCGCTCGTCGAGCAGCGCATAGTCGAGGCCCCAGGCGTCCACGCCCACGCTGGCGAGCGGACCATCTCGCTCGCCGGCCGCGATGCCGTCGCGGCACTCGGCGAGCAGGGACAGCACGTCCCAATGCAGCCCGCTCGTGAGGCGAACCGGGCGGTTAGGAAAGCGATGCGTTTCCTCTATGGCCAGCAGGTCGCCGTCGAAGGCGCCGACGATGGCTCGACCGCTCTCGGCACCGAGATCAAGCGCCAGGTACCGCTCGGCTGTCGTTCCCATCACCATCCCCACACCGGCCGTTCGGGCATCGAGGCGCTCGTCCGCCTTCGACCTGAACGACGGCGACTCGTATCCGAGACCGGTCGCTCAATCATCGGTCGACCGACCGAGCGCACGCGCCCTGCCCGAGCCAGCTATCATGGCCGAGAGGTATCGTGTGGTTCCAACATCCGACCCGCGGCCTCAGCGGTCTCGGCGGCGCGCGTGCCGGGGGGTTGACCTGACGTGCCGGGGGGTTGACCTGACGTGCCGGGGGCGAGGGACCGACGTCGGGGCTCGTCGTAGATTGACGAGGCAGCGGGATACTGGCGAAGCAGGCCAGGAACGTGGCAGGGTACGGAGATGAAGCTAGGCGCGTTTGACATTGTCGAGCCCGTTCCCGAGCTACGGGAGCCCCATGCGATCGCCATGATTCGCCCCTGGGTCGATGTGGGGAGTGTCGGGACGCTCACCCTTCAGCAACTCGAGCGGCACTTCGGCGCCCTGGAACTCGGGCGGTTGGTGCGGCCCGGCGTCTTCTTTGACTTTACCCGCTACCGCCCGACGGTCCGGCTCGTTGGCGGCCAGCGCGAGATGACCTACCCGAATAGCGTAGTGAACTACGCCGTCACCGAGGACGGCCCGGACCTGCTGTTCATGCACCTGCTCGAGCCACACGCGATGTCTGAGGACTACATCGACTCGATCGTCGCCCTCTTCGAGCACTTCAAGGTCAGCGTCTACTGCCGGATCGGCGCGATGTACGACGCCGTCCCCCACACCCGCCCGATCGTCGTGACGGGCAATGCCGGCGGGGTACCGTCCCGACCGGGCGTCACGTCACCGCTGGACACCCAGCGCCAGAGCCAGTACGAAGGGCCGACGACCGTCATGAATCTGCTGACGGACGAGGCGGCGCGGCTGGGCATCAAGTCGATGAGTCTGATGGCGCACCTGCCCCACTACGCCCAGATTGACGAGGACCACGCCGGCACCGCTCGCATGCTCGAGATGCTGTCAGCCTACTATGACGTACCGGCTCGACTGCTGACCGCCCATCGCGGCCAGCTTCAGTATGCGGAGATCGAGGCGGCGGTACGCCAGAAGGCCGAGGTCCGGGCGCTCATCGCACGTCTCGAAGCCAACTACGACGCGCGCTACGGCCCCGACCAGGCAGAGAACCCGCCGGCGCTCTCCCCTGAGATCGAGCGCTTCCTGAACGACCTGGACCTCGGCCTGTAGCTCCGAGCGCCCCTTGCCCGTAGATCGGCGCAGACTGTCGGCGCGCGGCCACCAGCACAGGTGTCACCGAGCCGGCTGTGCCACTGCGAGCGGCTGTATGCCGGCCAGTTCCCAGACTCGCTGCACCAGAGACGGCGACGGCTCGACGGTCTTCCGCTCGACGTCCTTGACCACCTGGACGAGCGCGCGGTGGGTAGGGGCCGGGGCGCCAGCCTCGTCACCTTTGTCAGCGACCAGCCCGTTGATGAAGTCGATCTCGGTGCGCCTGCCCTTGACGATGTCCTGGCCGGTCGAGGGGCGGCCTTCGTCGGTCATGCGAGCCAGTCCCGCGAGCATCTTCGCCTCGACCCGCACGTAGGCATCCCGGTCCCCCTGGGCCGCCGCGCGCATCACCTCCGGCGCGACCCCACGGATCGACTCCAAGGAGAAGCCGAGTGCCTGCCCGACCGCGATGGCCTCGCCGGCAAGCTGGATCGACAGCCGGCGAATCTCCGGATCGAGCGTCATGTCCTTGCCGCCCAGCCCGCTGATGGCCGACACGCCGTTGCCCATCGCGTTGACCACCAGCTTCGTCCAGCGCTCGCCCCAGAGGTTCGGCGTCGCCTTCGCGCTGTCGATGGCCGCGAGCAGCCGCACGAGCCCCTCCACACGCGGGGTAATCCGGCCGTGCACCTCGCCGACGCGAAAGACGGTATAGCCAGGGCCACCCGGCTGGACCGTGCGAGTGACGTGACCCGGTGCATAGGCGTTGACGCTGATGCTGCTGGCGATGCAGCCGACCACCCGGCCCCAGCCGACAACACTGGCGATGCGCTCCTCGTTGATGCTGTTCTGGAGCGACACGATGAAGCCGCTGGGCGCGAGGTACTGACTGATGAGTGTCGTTGCCCAGACAGTGTCGTACGACTTGGTGCAGACGAAGGCAATGTCGACCGGGTCGCTGGCGAGGCGCTGGACTTCGTGCAGGTGGAACGCCTTCGGGTGGACGAGATAGTCGCCCTGGGTGCCTTCGAGGTGCAGCCCGTCATGCTCGATGGCGTCGATGTGCTCGGGCCACGGGTCGATGAGGGTGACGTCCTCGCCGGCGCGCGCCAGGTGGCCGCCGACGTAGCTGCCCACGCCGCCTGCGCCCATGAATGCCAGCTTGCTGCCCATGCCTGCCCCCCTTCGAAAGGCCATTCCGGCGCGTGAGGCCGATCTCGCCCATCGTCGCCGGCACTGGCCCATCGTCGCCGGCACTATAGGAGGCTGGCGAGCGGCCGGCAAGCGCAGCGTGTGTGGTCGCACGCGCTACACTGAGCCAGCCGGCTCGGGTACCACCGGGCCGTTCGGGAGGGGCAATGGCGACGGTCAACTCGGTCCTCGGGCCGCTCGACACGAACGATCTCGGCTTCACGCTGACCCACGAGCATGTAGCCACCTCGTCGGCCGGCATCCTCCAGACCTACCCGGAGCTGTACGGCGACTACGCCCGCTTCAAGGCGCAGGCCGAAAAGACGCTCGCCGAGGCGCGCGAGGGCGGCGTCCGTACCATCATCGACCTCTCGACCCTCGACCTCGGCCGCGACGTTCGGCTGCTGGCCGATCTCTCACGCCGAACCGGGGTGAACGTCATCGCCGCAACCGGCATCTGGCGCGATATCCCGCGCGCCCTGTTCAACCGTAGCCCGGACGAGATCGCGGCATTGTTCGTCCGCGAGATCGAACTGGGGATCGAAGGAACTGGCATCAAGGCCGGCATCATCAAGGTCGCAAACGACGCCGAGGGCGTGACCCGCGAGGGCGAGATCGTCCTCCGGGCCGCCGTCCGTGCCGCCAGGCAGACCGGCGTCCGCATCTCGACCCACACCTACGCGCCGCATCGGGTCGGCGAGCAACAGGTGGCCATCTTCGAAGACGAGGGCTTCGACCTGAACCGAGTCTACATCGGCCACAGCAACGATACCACCGACCTGGAGTATCTGCTCGGGCTGGTCCGCAGGGGCGTCTGGCTGGGGCTCGACCGCCATCAGACCAGCGCACCGATCGGGCCGGACTGGGAGGGCCGCACCCAGACGCTAGCGGCGCTCATCAAGGCCGGCGTCGGCGACCGGCTGATGGTCTCGCATGACTGGTCGGTGCTCGGCGTGAGCCGCACGTCCGATCCGCTTGCCAGCCGGGCCTACAACCCGGATGGCTGGCTGTTCGCGATCCGCAAGGTCTACCCGCGCTTGCGCGAGCTTGGCATCAGCGAGGAGCAGATCGGCCGCCTCAACGTCGAGAACCCGCGCCGCTTCCTCGGCGGCTGAGACCCAGGCGGCACACTACGGGGGGACGACGCACTACAGGGGGAGGGCTGCCTGCTGGCCCTCCCCCACGGAACGACGCCGTCGGTGCAGGCCGATCAGCCGTAGACGGCCTTGTCGACCCGGTGCTTGTCGACCCAGTCCCAATCGATGGTGACGCCGAGGCCCGGACCCTGAGGCACCGGGACGTGGCCGTTGCCGTCGATGGCCTCCAGCTCATCCGAGTAGTCGGAGGCGTAGACGCGCGGCTTGGTGACCTTGACCTTCGGGTGGACGAGACCAAGCTCGTAGTAGTTGGTGTTGCGGATCGCGGCCATGCAGTGGCGATGGTGGGGGCCGGGCGCGTGGACTTCGACGTCCAGCCCGAAGCCCTCCGCCGAGTGCGCGATCTTCATCAAGCCGGTGATGCCGCCGTCGTAGTCGGAGTCGGCGCGGACGTAGTCGGTGCCGTCGGCGACGATGTTGTCGACGTGCAGTTCGTGGCCTCGGATATGCTCGCCGATCAGGATCGGGGTCTTGATGAACTGGCGCAGCTTGCGGTGCCCGAATGCCGAGATGCCGCCGTCCTTGTACGGGTCTTCGAGCCAGAAGTAGCGCGCCTCGTCGCAGGCCCGCCCGACCTTCAGGGTGTCGCCCCAGGTATCGTACTCGCAGGCCGGGTCGATCATCAGGTCCATGCCGTCGCCGACCGCCTTGCGGGTCGCGAGGACAGTGGCGGCCTCACGCTCGATCGGGCCGTGGCCCCAACCGTGGATCTTGAACGCGGTGTAGCCCATCTCACGGCACCGGACAGCGAAGTCCGCGAACTGCTCGGGTGTGGTGAGGCCGCCGTTCTCGTCGCCGTGGTACGTCGAGGCGTAGGCCGGGACGCTGGTGCGCCAGCCGCCGAGCAATTCGGACACGGGCGCGTTGTAGACCTTGCCGGCCAGATCCCAGAGCGCCACGTCGATGACGCTCATGCCGAGCCGGTCCTGCTTGCGGAAGGCCCGCTTCAGGTCGTTGTAGATCAGTTCGCGCTCGAGCGGGTTGCGGCCGATCAGGTACGGCGCGGCAACGGCGACTTGCGAGAAGCCGGTTCCCAGCCCGCCGACGTGCTCGCCGGTGATGCCCTCGTTCGTCTCGATGGTGGTGACGTAGCCGGACATCCTGGCGGTGCTGCCAGCCAGGTACACCGAGTTGAAGCCGTTGTAGTCGGTGCCCATGTCCTGGACGTCGTAGGCGAAGCGGTGGACGGTGACGCGGGTGATCTTCAAGCTGCGCGGCATCGCGATAGCTCCTTTCGGCCCTCATATGAGCGTACCCCGGCACAGTACTAGCCCTGGCGCGGTACTGGCCATCGCAGGCCGTCAGGGTTGACGGCTTCTTGTGATGGTGACGTCAGTCCAGGGTAGGCCGCGTAGGCAGCGGGATTCAACGAGCACACGAGGTGGGGGCCAGGGACGGCACGCCGACGGCACGACCGTGAGAGCGTGCGCTCCATGCACGGTACGCACCTGCTGAACCGGCGTCTCGGCACGCGCGTCGGCCTCAGCCCTTCAGGCGATAGAACGTGCCGAGCATGCCACCGTAGATCGCGTGCGCGACGAGTGCCGAAACGGGTGTCCGCCGTCCGTAGTTCAGGGCCAGGGTGCCGGGCGGTTCGAGCTGGCGTGTCGGAGTGGGGCCGTGCTCCTCACTCGCCATGCGTGGGTGCATGGCCGGGATGAGCGGCATTCCGACCAGCAGCACGAACGAGCCGTGCACCAGTCCAATCGAAGCGCCGAGCCACCAGGAGGCCCGATGCACGCTCTCGAAAATGGCGGCGTACACGAACGCGAAGATCCAGCCGTTGATGACGTGAGCTACGAACCCGACCAGCTTGGCCCGATCCCGATCCCGGGTGAACATCGTCCCCAGCATGTACGGAAGGCTCATCCGCGAGAGGCCAAGGCTCTGGCTGCCCGACATGAGGCCGGTCAGCACGATCGTCGCGCCGAAGCCCCAGAGCAGCGCACCGCGCCAGTTCATACCTGTGACTCCTTGATGACGGTCGTCTCGGCTGCATGCGAGGCTGCACGGCCGTCCGTGTCTCGTAGCTCCGCGAGCGTCAGCGCGGCATTGATCAGGCCGACGTGGGTGAACGCCTGGGGGAAGTTGCCGAGCGCCGCGCCAGTCTCAGGGTCGATCTCCTCGGCGAAGAGCCCGACGTCATTCGCGCAGGCGAGGAGCTCCTCGAAGGCCGCGGCCGCTCCGGCAAGATCGCCGCCACGGGCCAGACACTCGATGCCCCAGAAGCTGGTGATGCCGAAGGCGCCCTCTCCCAGCGGCAGGCCGTCATCCACCTCTCGATAGCGGTACATGAGGGCGCCCCGCCCGAGCCGCTCTCGGATTCGTGCATAGGTGGATCGCATGCGCGGATCGGCCCCATCGACGTAGCCGTAGAGCGGCAGGGTCAAGAGACTGGCGTCGAGGTCGCTCCCGTCGAACGTACGGGTGTAACTCCCCAGGCCCTCGTTGAAGCCGTGCGCCTCCACCGCCGCACGAATCGCGTCCCGCTCGGCGCGCATCTCGTCGACGCACACCCGGATAGTGCCAGCCTCATGCATCCGCACCAGCCGGTCAAGGGCGACCCAGCATAGAACCTTCGAGTGGGTGTGGTGAGACCGACCCGAGCGGACCTCCCAGATGCCCTCGTCTGGTTCGCGCCAGTGCTTACAGACGGTGTGGCCGAGGCCATCCAGCAGGTGCATGGTGTCCCGACTGAAGCGCCCGCCGCGGCGCGCGAACACCGCGACGGCGTCGATCACTTCACCGTAGACGTCGAGTTGGAACTGCCCGTGCGCACCGTTGCCGATCCGCACCGGGCGTGAACTGGCGTAGCCGTCCAGATGGGGAAGCTCGTGCTCGGCGAGCCGGGCCTCGCCGAAGACGTCGTACAGCACTTGAAGCTCCGGGCTGGTCAATCGGGTGGCATGGAGCATCCAACTCAGGAAGGCCGTCGCTTCCTCGTCGTAGCCGAGCGCGAAGAGCGCCCGGAGGGTGAGCGAGGCGTCCCGCAGCCAGCAGTAGCGGTAATCCCAGTTGCGCGACCCGCCAATTGCCTCCGGGATGGACGTCGTCGGCGCTGCGACGACCGCTCCCGATGGCGCGTACGTCATCAGCTTGAGGGTGAGAGCGCTTCTGACAACGGCATCCCGGTACGCCCCTTCATACGAACAGCGGGCGGCCCACGCCTGCCACCAGTCGACTGACCGTTCGACCTGATGCCGCGCGGCGAGGCCGAGCATCGGCACGAGCGCCGGCCCTTCTCGGCTGTACGCAAACGCGAGGTAGCTCCGCTCGCCGGCGTGCAGGCGGTGGGTGCCCACGGCGGCTCGACCCGCGTCGATGACCGTCAAGGGCACGTCGGATCGAAGCACGTAGGCGGCCCCGTCCATCTCGCCCCAGAGCCCCAATGCCCCCCGCGCCTCGAGCCCTGCCCCTCGGCGAGCGTAGTCGGGGCGGGGCTCACACAGCACCTCGATCTCGACGCTGCCCGTCAGGCCTTCGAGCTCACGCAGGACCAGATGCTCGGGGAGCGGGGTGCGCCGCTTTTCTTCCTCAGACGCCACCGGCATCAGATCGCGAAGCACACAACTGCCACTGTCCGTGACGAACGTGGTCTCGAGGACGTTGGTATTCGGCAGGTACGTTCGCGTGGACCGGAAGGCGCCGACAGGGCGGACTCGAAACCGGCCGCCCATGTTGGCGTCGAGGAGCGCCGCGAAGATCGTCGGGCTATCGAAGCGAAGCGGGCAGAGGAAGTCGAGTGAGCCGTCACGCGATACGAGACCGGCAGTTCGGCAATCGCCAATGACGGCGTACTCGTGGATCGGCGCGTACGCCGCGTCCACATGCGCCGCGGCCATAGTTGAATCTCGCGTTCGCTCAGCGTGCACGCACCCTACCTCCGTCTCACCAGTCCGCGATGTGCTCGCGACGTCCTAAACCAGGTCCGCCGTGAAACTCACGTGCGCTACGCTTATGGCCATGTAGATCCCGCCCCGGCATCGGTCGAGCGATGCAACCCGGTATCGGCGCTCCCCCGCTCGTCCACACTCGCGACGACAAGAGTGGAGTCGAAGCTTGCACCTACGCCAGTTCGCCACAGCGGCCACGTGCCCTGACGACGAGCGATCCAGCCAGGAGTCGATCGCAGTGCCATGGACCTCAGCATCCAGAGTGCCACAGCCTCAGGTGAGCTGCCGCGTGTGCAGAAGTGGAGGGGTAAGGATGCTGGGCGCACCCGAGGTCTACTCCAGGTACTCCTGGAACAGGCGGCGGAACGGCGCGTCTCGGCGAAGCTTGCGCATAGCCTCCGCTTCGAGTTGCCGGGCGCGCTCGCGGCTGATCCCGAGCGCCTTGCCAACCTCGGCGAGCGTCCGCTCCTGGTTATCCGCCAGTCCATAGCGAAGCTTCAGCACGTCGGCTTCGCGCTGCGTCAGCCGCTGCCGCAGTGACGTGTCCAACGCCTGCGAGAGGACCGCGCCCTCGGCCTCGTCGGCCGGCGCGCGGTTGCCGGCATCGGCGACCAGATCGGCGATGGTCGAGTCGCCCTCGTCGCCAATCGGTGTCTCCAGCGAGATCGGCACCCTGGCCGCCCGGAACGACTCGCGCACCCGCTCGGGGTCCAGGCCCATCGTCGCGCCAATCTCCTCCGGCGTGGGCTGGCGGCCGAGCTCGCGCTCGAGGTCACGGGCGACGTTGTAGAGCTTCGTCAACTGCTCGACGATGTGGACCGGCAGGCGGATCGTGCGACTCTGCTCGGCGACGGCGCGGCTCACGGCCTGGCGAATCCACCAGTAGGCGTAGGTGCTGAAACGGAACCCCTTGCGCCAGTCGTACTTATCGACGCCGCGCTGAAGGCCGATGTTGCCCTCCTGCACGAGGTCGAGGAACGACATGCCGCGTCCAAGATACTTCCGGGCGACTGAGACGACGAGTCGGAGGTTTGACTCGATCAGGCGCTTGCGCGCGGCGTCGCCAACCGCGACGACATCTTCCAGCCGTTCACGCTCGGCCGCGTCGGTGACGTCCGATCCGAGCTCGGCGCGGGCGGCCTTGCCGGCTTCGATCTCCTGAGCCAACTGGACTTCTTCCACGGCCGTAAGTAGCGGTGTGCGGCTGATCTCGCGCAGGTAGAGGGCGGCCGGACCGCCAGCCATCAACTCGTCGGTGACAGCCGCTGCCTCCTGCTCGTGGTCCTCTTCCTCGATGTCCTCGACCGCCTGGAATGCGTCGGCGCCCCGCGTGGCCATCGCGTGGACGTCGTCCCAGGGATCGCGGTCGGAATCGACCAGGTTGATGCCGGCCTCGCGCGAGACGTGCATCGCTTCGTTGAGATTGACGGGAGATCCGGATGCCAGTCTCATGATCTCCTCGAGGGTGATCCAACCACGCTCGCGCGCCGCAGCCAGGTACCGGTGATCCTGGCGGGCATCCTGGCGCGATTCGTGCGGTTCCCAGTCTTGCATTGTTCTTGTCTGCATTGTCGTGCTCCCCACGGAACCTACTGGAACCTGCTCAAGTTCCGTGCCACGGCAGCGGCTCGACGGCAGCAGGAGCAGGATCCTTCGCCAGGTACGTGCAGCCGGGGGGGCCGGGCTGCTGCTTCGGGGCCGCCGCGCCGGGGTCGGCGCCTGACCGCACGGCCGCCCGTCACACCGAACAGCACCAGGGAGCAGAGCCCATGAACGAGACGCCCCGCAGCGCACGCACCGACCGGCCTGCCCCGGTCGACGCCGAGCGTGATGATGCGCTCGGAAATCCCGCTGACGCCCGTCGCGCGGACGCCATCGACAGTACGCTCGGGTTCGAGCCAGACGCCACCCAGCCGGGCACGCTCGAACGGCAGACGCTTCGAGCGGAAGGGCTGGGGTATCGTGGCCCCGACCGACCGCGCCAGGAGCCGGCCGAGATCGTCGACGACGGAACGGATCTGACGACCGAGCCCCACGTGCTGGACGCGACGAATGCCGGGCCCGGCACGTCTGACCCGGCTGATGCGAACGTCGAGCCGAGCTTGATGGACCAGCAGACCCTGGAAGACGCCAACCTGGCGCCCGGCCCGAGTAGTAGCTGGGAAGACCCGGTCGCCAACGGCGACGAGGTCTACGTCCCACCGACCGACCCGGTCATCTCTGCCGATGCACAGGGCGAAGCTCATATCCTTGGCGGGTTCAGTGAAACCGCGACCCAGGACCAGACGGTACGCCGGTCGTCGGACGGCACCATCGGCGACGAGGCGCTGGCTGACGCGGTCCGGCTGGAACTTCAGCGCGACGCCGCCACCACCGATCTGCATGTGGATGTAGACGTCCACAACGGCATCATCACCCTGCGCGGCGAGGTCGACGGCCCAGAGGATGCCGAGAGCGCTGAGGCGGTGGCCTCGCGGGTGCCTTACGTTCGCTACGTGCGCGAGGAGTTGACGGTTCGCAGGATGTAGGTACCACTCGCTCGTGCTTCATGCCCGCTCTATCCATTGGCCGCGCGGGTCGGGTCTTGAAGACGGTGTAGATACTGCTCGCTCGTGCTTCATGCCTGCTCAACCGAGCGGCCCCGAGCCGGCTGCTGAGGCTGGCTGGAGGCGGCTACGCGCCGGGTGCTGCCCTTATCACGGCATCGTCGCCAACACCATCGCGCACCTGAGCGAGGGCGCACCTGAGCGAGGGCGCACCTGAGCAAGCTGCTCTGAAACGGCGGCCTGGACGAGCTCGGCCACCTCGTGGCGACGATCTCCTGACGACGATCTCACGGGACCGTCCGATCTGCGACACTTGGCGACCACAGAATCCGAAGAGATTGGCGGAACGGGTGGATGCACGTCGGGGCTCGGCTCGCGGTCGAAGTCAACGCGCACGGACGCTGGTGGAAGGATAGTTTCGGGCGCACGGGTCAGGTGCCAGTCACGGACCCTCGTGCGAGCGCCCTGACAATCGTCGCGATCGTGGCGAATCGCCGCGGGATGGATGGCTGGGAGTTGACTGAGGTGGTGAGCCAGATCCACGGCATCTATCGACTATCGTTCACCCTGGCCTATGTCATGGAGGACGCACCCGGTGAGCCGCCGACGTGACGGCCGCCGTCAGCGCGGCGGGTGCGGGGATCGCTCGACCGGGCGCGGCACTCGGCGGCTCCGCGGTGCGTCTCGTGGCGCAACAATCGTCCAACGGGCTTGACGCGCGCTCACGGCGCCTCCTATCCTTCAGCAATTTCCCGAGAAAGCGACTCTGGTAAGTCGACATCGTGCCCGTCTCGATCGTCGCGGTGTCGATCCGGGATCGTTCGCCAGGAGGAGCACTTCGTGTCTAGCAGCAACGGCAAAGGCGCGCCACGCCAATTCGGCTTCGAGACCCGCGCCATTCACGCCGGCCAGCAGCCGGACCCCGTGACCGGCGCGCGCGCTGTCCCCATCTACCAGACGACGTCCTTCGTGTTCCAGAGCCCCGAGCATGCGGCCAACCTGTTTGCGCTCAAGGAGTTCGGGAACATCTACACCCGCATCATGAACCCCACGACGGGCGTCTTCGAGGAGCGCGTGGCGTCGCTCGAGGGCGGCGTCGGCGCCGTCGCGACGGCCTCGGGGCAGTCCGCGCAGTTCCTGACCTTCTTCACCCTGCTGTCGCCTGGCGACCAGATCGTGGCGGCGCAGACACTCTACGGCGGCACCTACACCCAGTTCCAACAGAGCTTCTCCAACCTCGGTATCGAGGTCGTGTTCGTCGATCCGGACGACCCGCACAACTTCGCTCGCGCGATCACACCGAAGACGAAGGCACTCTACGGCGAGACGATCGGCAACCCGCACGGCAACATCCTGGACATCGAGGCGCTGGCGGCCATCGCCCACGACAACGGCATCCCGCTGGTCGTGGACAACACCTTCGCCTCGCCGTATCTCTGCCGTCCGATCGAGTGGGGCGCGGACATCGTGGTTCACTCAGCCACCAAGTTCATCGGCGGCCACGGCACCGCCATCGGCGGCATCGTGGTGGATGCCGGGAAGTTCGACTGGACGAACGGCAAGCACGAGCGCATCGCGAAGCCGTCGCCGTCGTATCATGGCCTCGCCTTCCCCGAGACGTTCGGGCCGCTGGCGTTCATCCTGAAGCTGCGAACCGAGGGGCTGCGCGACATGGGGCCGGCCCTCTCGCCGTTCAACGCGTTCCTGTTCCTCCAGGGACTCGAGACGCTGCCGCTCCGGATGGACCGCCACGTCGAGAACGCTCAGGCCGTGGCCGAGATGCTGGAAGCGAGTTCCGCCGTCGAGTGGGTGCGCTACGCCGGCCTGCCTTCGAGTAAGTATCACGCGCTGGCGAAGAAGTATCTCCCTAAGGGGCCGGGCGCGGTCATGACGTTCGGGATCAAGGGTGGCCGCGAGGCCGGCAAGCGCTTCATCGAGAACCTGGAACTGACCTCGCACCTCGCCAACGTGGGAGACACCAAGACGCTGGTGATCCACCCGGCCAGCACCACCCACCAGCAGTTGTCCGACGCGGATCTGGCCGCCGCCGGGATCGCGCCGGAGATGGTGCGACTGTCGATCGGCCTGGAGACGCAGGCCGACATCCTCTGGGATCTTCAGCAGGCGCTGACCGCCGCGCAGCGAACGACTGTCGCCGTGTCCTGAGGCCATCCCAAACGGGTCGCCTCCTGACGCGCGGGTGGGCGCTGGCAGCGTCGCCAACGCCTACCCGCGCACCCCGCGCGTGCCGACCTGCCGATCTCGAGATGGGCCATCCTCCTGCGGGCGGGCTAGCGGCTCAGCGGCGGCATCGACGAGATGGTCAGCGAGGCCCATCCTCGCGTGCGCGAGCTAACGTTGGGCGCGACGCGCCTGCTCGCCACCCTGACGGCCCTCCCGAACGTGGTCGGGAAGAGCCTCCCCACCCCGCTCGGCGAGCGCCGCGACCTCGGTGCCGACCCGGTCGAGATGGGCCTGCATGCGTTGGCGGGCCAACTTGCCATCGCGGCGCTCGAGCGCTTCGACGATGGCGCGGTGCTCCTCGTAGGACGCGCGCCGATAGCTGCCGCTCGCACTGTGCTCCAGATCGAGCAGCCGCGAGCGGTGGACCTGGACCACGTCGATGAGCGCGTTGAGGAAGCCGAGCGGGCATTTCCGGCGCACGAAATCGTGCAGGCCAAGATCCGGGCCGAACATCTCCGAATAGTCCCCATCCGGGCGCGGCTCGGGCGGCAACGCTGACGAACGCAGATCGTCGAGATCGCCATCGCTTAGGGTCGGCGCGACGATCTCAGCCGCCAGGCTCTCGAGCGCGCTCCGGACCGCGTACACCTCCCAGACGTAGGTCGTGTCGAGCGGAGCGACCTGAAAGCTGCCGTTGTCCGCCTGAACGATCAGCCCGAGTTGTTGGAGCGCCGGCATGGCCTCGCGGACCGGCGTCCGGCTTACCCCAAGCATGGCGGCCACGTGCTCGATCGTCACGACGTCGCCCGGCGCAAACTCGGCGTTCACGATCGCATCCCGCAGTTGCCGAAAGACCCGCTCGGTGAGGCTCGGCTGGCGTTGGAGCCGGACCAGGGCCGGCGCTTCCCGCGGTCGCGCCGCACCTGCCCTGGCTCCCGTCTTGCCGCCAACCGCCCGGGTTGCGCGCATGCTGGACCGTCCACCGTCGACCGCCGGCCGCCCGTCGTTCCCAACCGCCGCCCCCTCAGCGGCCGCCCCCTCAGCGGCCGCCCCCTCAGCAGCCGACGGTTCGGCAGCCGACTGTTCTGCGCTCGTCATCGTGCCCCGGCCCTCCGATACCCGTGTAGCATACTCGCCTCAACGGCCGACAGGATCGTTCCGCTCCGAGGAAGCGCCCGCCTACAGTTCACCTACCGGCGACGGCCGATGCGCTCCCCTCTCCCGGGCGCCCGACACACGTCGGTACTGGCCAGGGGAGGGGGGACCGCGCCGATACGAGACTGGCCAGGGGCCTCTAGCTCCTGGCCAGGTGCGGTCCCGGCCCGCCCCGGTGACGCGCCGAGCGCCCGCTGCGCGGCCTCGCTCCGGTCGTTACGTCGAGCGCTCGCGGCACGGCCTCGTTCCGGGCGTCACGTCGAGCATCGCCGCTCGCGCTCCATGGAAGCCGTGCACTTGACGGCGTGAAGATCCAGTAGTATCTACATGCTACATGTAGTATGTTATACGCATGTGCTCACCGAGCCGGTGCGGATGGTCCCGATGCGTCTGCTGGTGATCAACCCCAACACCAATGCCGGGATGACGGCGACGATCCTGGCCGCCGCTCGGGCCGCCGTTGGCCCCGAGGTGCGAGTCGAGGCGATCAGTCCGACGCGCGGCCCGGTGTCGGTCGAAGGCCGGCTGGATGAGATCGTCAGCGGGTACTGGGCGCTGGACGCGGTCCTGCCGCTCGCCGAGGGGTACGACGGCTTCGCCGTCGCCTGTTACGGCCATCATCCGCTCGTCGGCGCGCTGCGTGAGGCGCTGCGACAGCCAGTCCTCGGGATCATGGAGGCATCGGTGCTGCATGCGCTACCGTTGGGCGAGCGCTTCAGCATCGTCACGACCTCGCCGCGCTGGTGCCCGCTCATCGAGGAGGGCCTGCGCGCGCTCGGGCTGGCGGCTCGCTGCGCCTCGGTGCGTAGCTCCGACCTGTCCGTTCTCGACCTCGTGGACCTGCCGGACGACGTCGTCCGCACTCGGCTCGTCGACGAGGCTCGTGCGGCCGTCGAGCACGATGGCGCGGAAGTGATCCTGCTGGGCTGCGCCGGCATGGCCGGGCTGGAGCAGGCTGTGAGCGCCGCGACACGCGTGCCGGTCGTGGATGGCGTCCGCGCCGCCGTCACGATGCTGCGGGGGCTGGTCGAGAGCGGCGCTCAGACGAGCAAGCGGAGCACCTACCGGCCCCTCGAGCCCCGGCTGGCAATCGGGCTGCCCCCGAGCATCGCCAGCATCTACGCACAGCCAGGCCGCCCCGTTCCGGAGGCAGCCCACCACAACGGCGCCGCGTCCAGTCCATCTGGCATCACGGCGCCAGCGTCGAGCCCTGACGACGATGGTTCATCCTGGCGTCCGACACGGTGATGGTGCGGTAGCGGAGGGGCGTCGGCCAGTTGGCCCGCAACCGGGAAGGAGATCAGCAGATGTTGACCCGTCGCCAGTTCGTCTGCCGATGTCTTGCACTGGCTGGCTCCGTGGTGCTCAGCGCCTGCGCGCCGTCGGCACCAGCCCAGCCCTCAGGCTCATCCAGTGCCCCCACCCAGCAGCCGGCCGCCCCAGCCTCGACCGCTGCCCCGTCCGGCGTGAGCGGCGCCCCCGCGCCTACAACGGCGCCGAGTTCGGCCGGCTCGGCGCAGTACAAGCTCGACCTGGGCGGCTACCGGGGTCCGGCGCCCACCGGCACGGCGGTCAAGCTCCGCGTCATGCGGCAGGTCTACCGGCCGGTCGAGGATCAATGGTGGAAGGACCGGTACACCGAGTGGGCGGAGGCATACCCCAACGTCACCGTTGAGGAAGAGGTGGTTCCGTACGGTGACTTGAATCCCAAGCTCCAGGCGTACGTCGCCGCCGGCGATCCCCCGGACGTCATCATGGGCAAGGGCGATTTCGTCCGAGCCTACGTCTTCAACGCCATCGCCCTCAATCTGAGCGACTACTTCCGCGACGACTTCGTGGACGACCTTATGCCCGCCGCGAAGTCCCAGCAGGTCGTCGACGGCAAGCTCTACGCGATGCCGTACGAACAGGACGAGCCACTGCTCTTCTTCAACAAGGAGATGTTCCGGAAAGCCAACGTCCCAACACCGACGGAGACCGCCGAACTGGCGAAGGGCTGGTCCTGGGACCAGATGGAGGACGCCTGGAAGCGGCTGTTCAGCGCGCTCAACCCATCTGGCGAACCAGAGGTCTACGCGCTGGCCTCCTCCGCCTACGGCAACGGCGGGCCGGGTTCGAGCTACTGGATCGAGGGCGTCTTCATCCGTTCGATGGGCGACCCGAACGCCCCCAAGGACTCGACGGCCTACAAGACGTTCATCGGGATCAGCCCCGATGGCACGACGGCCTCTGGCTACGTCGACACTCCCGAGGCGGTCAAAGGCATGCAGATCTACCAGCGCATCTTTCAACAGAAGCTGTCGCCTTCGACGGCCGTGCAGACCCAGTTCGAAGACCAGAAGGCCGCGACGCGCTTTGGTGGAGGTGGGAACATCGCCCGGCTCCGCCAGGTTGGTGTGCCATTCGAGTGGAGCGCGACGCCGGTCCCGCATGGGACGACGGCCTTCGGCCACACGAGTGGCGACGCACCGTTCGTGTCCGTGAAGACGAAGTATCCGGCCGAGACGGCCGCCTTCCTCGGCCTGCTCCACAACGACGCCAACGCGGTGGCCTGGTTCAACGCTCGTGGCTCGCTGCCGGCTCGCCGCTCGATCATCGACAAGGTCTCGGCATTGAAGGAATTTCCGTATAGCCTCGCGGTCGCCTCGGCGCAGGGCGGGTTCGCGCCACCCATCACGCCCGGCTACCTCGAATACTTCAGCGCGATGAACACGGCCGTCAAGGACATCGCGCTCGGCGCGGCCGTTGAGGATCGACTCAAGAAGGTTGCCAAAGAGATCGACGGCCTCCTCGCGCCCTACAAGAAGTAGGCACCGCCCGCGAGGCTGGCTGGAGGGTCACCACATGCTCACACGACGTCACTTCCTCACTCGGTCGCTCGGATCCGCCGCGATCCTGATGCTCAGCGCCTGCGCGCCGTCGGCGCCAGCCCAGCCCTCAGGCTCATCCAGTGCCCCCACCCAGCAGCCGGCCGCCCCAGCCTCGACCGCTGCCCCGTCCGGCGTGAGCGGCGCCCCCGCGCCCACAATGGCGCCGAGTTCGGCCGGCTCGGCGCAGTACAAGCTCGACCTGGGCGGCTACCGTGGCCCGGCGCCCACCGGCACAGCGATCAAGCTGCGGACGATGCGGCAGTCGTTCAATCCGGCTGCCGAGGAGCTCATCAAGGGCTGGAACGCTGAGTGGTCGAAGGCGTACCCCAACGTTGCCATCGAGGAAGAGGTCGTACCGTACGGCGACCTGAACCAGAAGCTCCAGACGTATGTGGCCGCCGGCGACGCCCCAGACATCATGATGGGCAAGGGCGACTTCGTTCAGGCGTACGTCTTCAACCACATCGTGCTGAACCTGAGCGAGTACCTGACCGACGCCTTTGTCAACGACATCCCGGCCTCGATGCGGGCGCAGCAGAGCGTCGACGGCAAGCTCTACGGGATGCCCTGGGAGCAGGGTCACACCCTGCTCTACTTCAACCGTGACCTCTTCCAGAAGGCGGGGGTGCAGACACCCCCGGAAACGGACGACCTGACGAAGGGATGGTCCTGGGATCAGGCTGTCGATGCCTGGCAGAAGCTCACGACGGCGCTCAACCCTGCGGGCGACGGCGTCTTCGCGCTCGGCTCGTCCGAGTACGGCAACGGCGGCCCAGGGTCGAGTTACTGGTACGAAGGCGACTACATCCGCTCGATGGGCGATCCAAACGCCCCCAAGGACTCGACCGCCTACAAGACGTTCATCGGGATCAGCCCAGACGGCACGACGGCCTCTGGATACGTCGACACCCCCGAAGCGGTCAAGGGGATGACGCTGTACCAGAGCCTCTTCCAGAAGAAGCTCACCCCCTCGGTGGCGGTCGCGAAGGCGTACGAGGACGGCAAGGCCGCCACGCGCTTCTCCTCGATCACTCTGGCAAATCGCTTCGCGAACAGCGCGCCGTCGTTCAAATGGGGCGCCGCCGCCATCCCGCGCGGCACAATCGTTTTCAACCACACCAGCGGCGATGCGCCGATCGTGTATGCCAAAACGAAGTACCCTGCCGAAGCGGTCGCCTACCTCGGTTTCCTTCACAATGACAAGAACCGGATCGGCTGGGCGACGACCTGGGGCTCGATGCCGGCCCGACAGTCGCTGTTCGACAAGATCCCCGGCTACAACGAGTATCCACGCAGCCTGGCGGTCGCGCTGACGAAGGCGGGCTACTCACCGCCTGTCACGCCCGGCTACCTCGAGTACTTCAGCGCGATGAACACGGCCGTCAAGGACATCGCGCTTGGCGCGCCGGTGGAGGACCGGCTGCACAAGGTTGCGAAGGAGATCGACGGCCTGCTCGCACCGTACAAGCGGTAGCTGGAGAGGATCGATCGTGCAGACTGCCGTTCCACGCACGCGGCGTCTGGGGCCACGAGTCAGGACCGATGTCCTGCTCGTGGCGGTCCTGTTCCTGCTGCCGACCTTCGCCGGGCTGGCCATCTTCCAGTGGCTGCCACTGGGGGTGGCGGTACGCAACAGCCTGCTGCGTTTTAGCCCCTTGAACCCGAGCGCGGCGCAATTCGTGGGGCTGGACAACTACCTGCTGCTCGCCACCAACGAGCGTTTCATACACGCCACCATCAACACCCTCATCTACATCGGCGGAAAACTGGTCGTCCAGATTCCGCTTGGTCTGGCGCTCGCGCTCCTGCTGAATCGGTCGCTGCCGGGCACAAAGATCGTGCGTGGAGCAGTCTTCGCGGCACTCGTCGCCTCGGAAGCCGTCATCGCGCTGATCTGGAACATCCTCTACAACCCTGACAACGGCCTGTTCAACGTGCTGCTCGGGCAAGTCGGGCTGCCGGCACAACCGTTCCTGATCAGCACGACTCAGGCACTGCCGGCGATCCTGGCGATGATCGTCTGGAAGGATATCGGGTTCACGCTGCTGATTCTGCTGGCCGGCCTCCAGACGATCCCCAGTGAGTACCACGAAGCCGCCGCCATCGACGGGGCCAGCGCCTGGGCGCGGCTCTGGCACATTACGATCCCGCTCCTGAAGCGGATGCTGCTGTTGGCCACCTTTATGGCGACGATCGCCGGCAGCCGGATCTTCATTCCGATCGCGCTGATGACCGAGGGCGGGCCGCAAGACTCCACGGTCAACCTCGTCTACCTGATGTACGAACAGGCCTTCAAGTACCAGCGGATGGGCGACGCGTCGGCGACAGCTATCCTCATCATCCTGCTCCTGATCGCGATTACCCTGGTGCAGGCGGGCCTGCTCCGCACGGACCACGAGTACTGACGGACCGCGAGTACTGATGCACGACACGACCGCAGCCCCGACCCTCGCCACACCAGAACGCCTCCATCCGCGCCCCCCGAGCCGGGCGGTCGGCCGCTTCGAGCCGCGTCACGTGCTGGCCGACCTTCCCGCCTACGTCGCGCTGGTAGTGGTTGGGTTCGTCTTTTTGCTCCCATTCGTCTGGATGTTTCTGACCTCGTTCAAGCCCACCGAGGAGGTGTTCCGCTACGCTTCACCGCTCACCTGGAAGACGTTCATTCCACCGGCGCCGACGCTCCAGAACTACCGGTCGATCTTCACGACCTGGAGCTTCCACCGCGATCTGTTCAATACGCTGATCGCGGCGAGCGGGCAGATGCTCGGGGCGTGCCTGTTCTCGACGCTCGCAGCGTACGTCTTCGCTCGGTTGCGCTTCCCCGGCCGTGACGTGCTGTTCGCCCTCACGATGCTGACGGCGTTCGTTCCGTTCGACGTAGTGGTCGTCCCGCTCTACGTCGTGATGCGCTCCCTGAACCTGGTGTCGACGTACCCGGCCCTCTTCCTGCCCTTCATCTTCAGCCCGTTCGGCATCTTCCTGATGCGGCAGGCGTTCCTGGAGATTCCACGCGAGCTAGACGAGGCCGCGACCATTGAGGGAGCGTCGCCGATCCAGATCTTCTGGCACGTCATCCTGCCGAACGGCCGCCCGGCCCTGGTGACGCTGGCACTGATCCAGTTCATGTGGTCCTGGAACAGCTACCTCTGGCCGCTCGTGATCATGCAAGACCCGAACAAGCAGGTCGTTCAGGTGACGATCGCGAAGTTCCGGACGGTCGCCAACTTCCCCCTGTTCGGCGAGCTCTTCGCGGCGGCGACGGCGGCCACGATCCCGATCTTGATCCTGTTCTTTCTCCTACAGCGCTACTACATCCGGGGCATGCTCGTGTCCGGCATGAAGTAGCAAGCCTGTTTCGAGCGGCGTCCACGCTGGTGCATCGGCGCGAGCGGGCGTCCAGGTCGCATGGGAGGTGTTGACGATGCGCGTTGGCGTTGACGGACGAAAGATCCCCCGCGCCAAGGAGTACGGCCCGATCGCAAGCTTCGATCATGCCCGTGAGCTGGGGATGGAAGGCCTCTTCTTCCGGACGGTTCTCGAGATGAGCCCGACCCTCGACCACGGCGAGCTACGCGAGATCCGAGCCCACGCTGACGACCTGGGCCTGTACGTCGAGAGCGGGCTGGGGAAGGTCAACCCGTACGCGACGCCGGAGGCGCCGGAGCTGCGCGCGGCCGGCAACGGCGACATCCTGCTCGGCTTCCGGCGCATGCTAGAAGCGTGCCGCGCCATCGACGTGACCGAGGTCTGGATCGGCACGGCAAACTTCAAGAGCGCCTACTACGGCTACCTCTGCTACGACCGCTACCGCACCGACGTCTCCTGGGACGATCAACTCGCCGCGACCGAGAAGTTCCTGCACAAGCTGGCCCCAATCGCACGGGATCTCGGCATCCACATGAACGTGGAGACGCACGAGGAGATCACCACCTTCGAGGTGGTGCGGCTCGTCGAAGCGATTGGCCCGGACGTGCTCGGCATCACCTTCGACATCGCCAACGTGACCCACCGAGGCGAAGACCCCACCGCCGCCGCCCACCGGGTCGCACCGTACGTTCGGCAGACGCACCTGAAGGACGTCATCCACGTCTTCGTGAAGGACGGCGCGGTTCGTCAGGTCCGGCCCTGCGGTCAAGGGCTGATCGACTACGAGACGATCCTGCCCCTACTCTACCAGCACAACCCGAACCTGAACCTGACGATCGAGAACCCGAACACTCATGGCCGCACGGTGATGCAGATCTTCGATCCAGTCTGGCATGCCAGCCATCCGGATCTGAGCGTCAGCGAGTTCGCCGTGTTCATTCGCCAGACCACGGAGTGCGAGCGAAAGATCGCCTCCGGCGAGTGGCCAACCTTGGACGCGTACGACGCGACTCCGTTCGACTACGGACGCGAGGTAGCGTTCATCAAGGAAAGCGGGGCGTACCTCCGCGCCGTCTGCGCGCGCCATAACCTCGGCGCCGTGCTGGTCTGAGATGCCCACCTCGCCTGAGATGCCCACCTCGCCTGACATACCGACGACCCAGATCGGCATCTACAGCCGCAGCATCCCTGAGTCGGAAGCACCGGACGTCCCATCTATGCTCCGCTGGGCACACGAGCGGGGCCTCGATGGCTGTCTCTACCCGTCGATCCTCGACCTCAGTCCGACGCTCGACATGGCCGAGCTTCGTCCGATCTGGGCCCAGGCCGATGAGCTTGGCATTCGTTTGGGCGTGGGGCTCGGCCAGATTCACCCACTGAAGCTCGATGGCCGCGCCGACGTGCTGGCGCTCGGAGACGGGGACGCCTGGGCCGGCCTGGAGCGAATGATTCGGGTGGCTTGCGCGATCAACTGCACCGACCTCTGGTGCTGGATCGGCACGCTCGCCGACCGAGCCAGCGGGACGGTGCCCTGGGCCGTACAGTTGAAGCTGTTTACCGGCCTGGCGCAGTCGCTCGTTCCGCTCCTCCGCGACCTTGGGGCCACCCTCAGCATCAAGACCCATGAGGAAGTCTCGACGTTCGAGCTGGTTCGAGTGGTCGAGGCGATCGGACCAGACGTGAGCGGCGTGTTTTTCGATCCGGCCAACGTCGTGGTGCGGCTCGAAGACCCGCTAGCGGCCGCCCGACGGGTGGCGCCGTACGTGCGCCACGTCCACGCCGACGACGCACTGCTGCTCTTCCAGGGCGGCCGGCTCGCACGCAAGCTCTGGCCATGCGGAAACGGCATCGTCGACTGGCCGACAATGCTCCGCATCCTCGGCGCGCACCGCGCCGATCTCCCGCTCTCGCTCGAGCTCCACAAGGGCATCTTCAGCATGGACGCCTTTGACCGCTACTGGCTGGAGGAGCAGCCGGACCTGACGGTATCGGAGTACGCCGCGCTCGTCAGGCACGCCGTCACCTGCGCGCGGCGCCTTGCGTCGGGAGAAATCGCGGACCCGGAGGCGTTTCAGAGCGTGCCGTTCAGCCGCTTCCAGGAGTCGCTGCGCTACCTGCGTGGCCTCACCAGTGGACCGGACGGAGCCACGGCGGCCGATGGGCCGTCGAAGGAGGCCGCGCCGTGAGGACACGGATTGGCGGCCGCTTCGTCATCGGTTTCAACGGACAGGATCACGTCGTCTACCGTGACGGCGAGGTCGTCTACGAGGATGACCGTATCGTCTTCGTGGGTCACGGCTTTTCTGGCGCTACCGACCGCGAGATCCAGGCCGGCGACGCGATCGTCGGCCCTGGCTTCGTCGACATGAACGCGCTCGCGGACATCGACCATGGCATCCTCGACACCTTTCAGGACGAGACGCTGTCGCTCGGGCTTCAGTGGTCCGAAGACTACTTCACCAACCGTCGCCACGAGGTGTTCTCGCGCGACGACGAGCGGTTCCAGCGCCGCTATGCGTTGATGCAGTTGCTGCTGAACGGCGTCACCACCGCCATGCCGATCGGCGCTGAGACGTACCGCGAGTGGTGCGAGACCTACGAGCAGTGCGCCGACATCGCCGAGATCGCGGGCGAGCTTGGCCTGCGGATGTACCTAGGGCTGGCCTACCGCTCCGGTATCAATGTCGTGCGCGCGGACCGCTCGCGCGCCGTGCTCTGGGACGAGCCGCGCGGGGAAGAGGGGCTCCGGCAGGCGGTCGAGTTCGTGCGCCGCTACGACGGCGCGTACGGCGGGCGGATCCGTGGCGCGCTCCTGCCCTGCCGGATCGAGACAGTCACCCTCGACGTCCTCCGCGCAACGACGCGGTATGCCGACGAGCTTGGCTGCCCGATCAAGCTGCACGCCGCACAGAGCCTGTTCGAAGTCGACCTCATCCAGCAACGGTACGGACGCCGCTCGATCGAACTTTTGGCCGAGATCGGCTTCCTGGGGCCACGCACGGGCATCCCGCACGTCTTCTACATCGGCGGCGCGAACGGTCTGGAGCCGAGCCAGACTGACGAACTTGGCCTGCTCCGCGACACCGGCACGACCGTGATTCACTGCCCGATTCCGGCCGCGCGCCATGGCCGCTCGCTCGATAGCTTCGACCGTTACTGGCAGGCCGGCGTGAACGTGGCCATCGGGACCGACATGTTTCCGCCGGACGTCATCCGCGCGCTCGACTACGCCAGCAACATGGCGAAGCAGAAGGAGGGCCGACAGACTGCCGGCACGGCGACTGACCTGTTCCGGGCAGCCACGCTGGGTGGCGCGGCGCTGCTCGGGCGCGACGACCTTGGGCGGCTGGCGCCGGGCGCGAAGGCGGACATCGTGGTCGTGGATCTGAGCTCGCTCCGCACCGGCCCGATCGACGACCCGATCCGCACCTTGCTGATGAACGCTAGCGGCTGCCACGTCCGGACCGTGATCGTGGACGGGCGGACGGTCGTAGAGGACGGTTCGATCCCCAACCTCGACGTCGAAGCCACACGGCGGCGCGCCCAGGCGTATTTCGAGACCTACAAGGCCGCCTACTCCGAGCGAGACTACCTGCGACGGCCGCCGGAGGCGTTGTTCCCGCCATCCTTCCGCACCGTCGAGCGGGATTCGTGATGGAGCGTGGGGCCGTGTGCCGCAGGTGGGCGAGACCGGAGCGCCGGCAGCAGGCTGCCAGGTCCGACCCTGGCAGCAGGTCGCCAGCATGGGGCGTCAACGCGGGGCGCCAACGCCGGGCGCCAGCATGGGGCGTCAACGCGGGGCGCCGATGAGGATGCCGAGTCATGATTGATCTGCTGCTGACCAGCGGGACGGTGGTCACGATGGACCCGGCCCGCTCGCTGCTGGAAGACGGGGCGGTTGCCATCGACGGTGGCCGGGTCGTTGCCGTCGGCCCGAGCGGCGATCTGGCGCGCCAGTACCAGGCGCGCAAGACGCTCGACTGCCGAGGCAAGGCGGTCTTGCCGGGCCTGATCGACGCCCACGGCCACGGCGGACATTCGCTCATCAAGACGATTGGTGCGGATACGCCGACGTTCTGGATGCGCATCGTCACCCCCACCTACTTCCACTACACCACGCCGGAGTATTGGTACGCTGACGGTTTGCTCTCCGCGCTCGAGCGGTTGCGCTTCGGGGTAACCTGCGGCGTCAGCGTGATGGGCTCGATGCCGCGCAGCGACGATCCACGCATCGGCAACAACCACGCTCGTGCCTACGCGGAGGTCGGCGTGCGTGAGGTCGTCTGCGTCGGCCCCTGTGCGCCGCCCTGGCCTCACCCAGTGAGCGTGTGGGACAACGGCCGGCGCGAGGATCGGCTGGTCTCGTTCGACGAGGTGATGGCCGGCGCAGAGGCGGTCATCGAGACCTGGAATCACGGCGCAGACGACCGCATCCGAGTCTTCATCACGCCGTTCACCATCGTCACGTCCGTAGACCCGTCCAACCCGACCGCTGCCGACGCCGCGACGTCGCTCACCGAGCACGATCGGCTTCAGGCGCGCCGGGTGCGTGAGGCCGCGGCGCGCTTCAAGACCCGGATTCACTCCGACGCCTTCGCCGGCATGGTGCGGATGGCGGCGAAGGATGAGTATGCTCTGCTCGGGCCAGACGTCCACATCCAGCACCTGCGCGGCATCTCGCTCGAAGAGGTCCAAATCCTGGCAGCGACCGGCACCCATGCGACGCACGCCGCGAGCGCCGGGCAGGCCGGTGGGCGCTGCCCGGTCCCCGAATTGATCCAGGCCGGCGTGAACGTCGCCATCACCACCGACGGCACCTCGCCGAAGGTGAGCTTCGACCTGTTTCAGGCGATGCGCAAGGCCCAACTCGTCCACCAACTGATGTCGCGAGACATGTTCTTGCTGCCACCCGGCAAGCTGCTGGAGATGGTGACCATCGACGCGGCCAGGGCACTCGGCTGGGACGACGAGATCGGCTCGCTGGAGGTGGGCAAGAAAGCGGACGTCATCGTCGTCGACCTGCGGCAGCCGCACCTTTCCCCAAACTTCATGGTGGTGCACAGGCTCATCTACGAGGCAGTCGGCAACGATGTCGAGACGGTCATCGTGGACGGACGGGTCGTCATGGAGAACCGGGCGGTGCTCACTGTGGAGGAGCCAGCGGTGCTCGATCGCGCCCAGGAGGAGTCCGAGAAGCTGATCGAGCGGGCCGGCCTCCAGCGCCATCTGCACGATCCCGGCTGGGGCCGTCTACGGCTCGAGTTCGACGAGCCGATCCGCCTGCCCGAGACACCCCGACTGCCGTCCTGACGGCCATCGGATGGCCGATTCACCTGATAGCTGGGTGCTACCGGCCTGGCGGTGAGAGGTCCGCCGGCCTGGCGAGCCGGCCCGTCGGGAGCTTCGGTCAGCCGAGTCGACCAGCAGACGCGCGTCGAGCACGGCCTTCTCGAACGCTTCCTGCACGGTGAACTGGGTCGAAAACGCGCGTGACGCATACGCGCGGCCGGCTTCTGGATACCGGCCGCGCGTATGTGAAGATGACGAACGTTCAGACCAGGGTCCGGGTACGTGGCTGTGGGTTGTGCCGGTTACTCGCCGCGCCCCCCAGCCGAGACGGCTACCGGCGCTGCCTCCCGCTTCAACTCGGGGAGGACGTGCTTGGCGAACAGTTCCATCGAGCGCATCACCTTCTTGTGCTCGAGCTCGCCAATGCGCATCCACGCCATCCAGTGATTGGTGAAGGTCCGGCGGGAGTAGGCGCGCATGGAGTTGAGGACGGTCTCGGGTGAGCCGAAGCAGGCCCCCCACTCCCAGAGGTTGTCGGCCGCGGCCGCTGCGACGTCCTGGGGTCGGTCGGGGTACTGCTCATACCCTGCTTCGGGCTTGGGCCGGCCAGGGGCGCCCGGCAGGAACTGCGACAAACGGCGATAGAACCACTCGACGTTTGCCTGACAGTCGCGCTGC
Source organism: Chloroflexota bacterium (assembly GCA_020845495.1). The sequence goes on along the minus strand of JADLFM010000008.1, from coordinate 36,711 downwards.
GCTTCTTCATCGGTTGGGGCAACGTACACCTTCACGGTGAGCGGCATGTCGACGTCGTTGAGCGTCTTGCCAACCAGGCTGAGTTGATCGGCGTATAACTGGGTTCCCGCCTCAACCGTGCTCAGCGAGACAAAGTTCAGGGAGCGGATAATGGGATAGCCCATTCGCCCGGCCAATTCATACGAGCCTGGGGTGACCACCGTCCAATAGACAGGAGGATGAGGCTTCTGAACCGGCTTCGGAAAGACTGTGACGTCGTCGAACTGCCAGAACTGGCCGTGGTGCGAGAAGTTGTCCTCAGTCCACGCCTTCTTCATAACCTCGAGAGCCTCGAGGAACATCTCTCGAGAGGTGTGCTGGGGCACCTGGAAGGTCTGGAACTCGGGAACCTGCCAGCCTCGGCCAGCGCCGATCCGGAGCCGCCCCTCGCTCAAGACGTCCAGCAGAGCAGTATCCTCGGCGATGCGCAGAGGGTGCTGGAAGGGAAGGACGATGGCGGCAATGCCCAGCTGGATTCTCCTGGTCCGCTGGCTCACGGCTGCCACGAGGGGAATGGGATTGCCCAGCAGGCCCGGCGTGGCAAAGTGGTGTTCAGGCAGCCAGACTGAGTCAAAACCCAGTTCTTCAGCGTAGCTGATCTCCTCCAGCACCTCCCGGAATACCCGATCCTGGGACAACTTGCTGAACTCGCTGAACAAGAACATCAGCCCAACTTGCATTCGACTTCCCCTCCCACAACCGTCGAAGCTCAGCGGCTGGCATCCCTCGCCTGCGCGGACCGTTGCCACTATCCGTGGCGTCTTGGGCGCGGCCGGGCTTCGGCAGCCGTCTAGACCACGTGTAATGCCACGCGCAAGCTGCCAGAGGTCGAACCGGAGCGTACCCCGGATCAGGAAGGTCGGGTATATGACATCTGTCCCACGCCATGGGGGGACAGATGTCCCGTGGCCCAGAGATTGGCCGCGCGGGACAACGCCCTCTCGGCACCTCGTCGGCCAACGTCGAGGGGTATGAACGTGCAACCTGGAGGTGCGACACCGCGCCCAAAGGGCTGCTACCTTCCAGGTCGCGGCGCACGACGGATGGTCTGAGTCGCGGGGTCTGATACAGCCTGGGACATCTATGCCTCCCAGCTTACAGAACTGTTCGAGGGAGGTGGGCCACCTGGTGGGAGCGCTTCGGCGCAGCCATCTGGTAGTGGCGCCGGTCTGGCGACAGCGGCGGCGCGAGCGCCTGGCCGCGCTTCGGGAATCGGCTGACGCGCTCACCCGGCGCCACCCCGAATGAGGGGCACCAGAGACGCTGTCGGAGTCGATAGCTGAGCGGCGGCGAGAGGCTTAAGAGGCGCTGGAGCGCGCACTATTCGAGAAGTCGGTACTGCAGAGGCGCGCGGTACGACTTCTAGAGTGGGTTACCTTGAAACATGGTGTACAACTAATTTAGGAGGTACATCATGCCTGGACGAGTATCCAGCGTTTCTCCGAAGGGGCAAGTAACACTCCCTCGGGAGATGCGTGACCATCTCGGTATCAAGCCAAAGGACCGCGTCGAGTTCGAACTCGAGGGCGACGTGATCAAAGTCCGCCCCGCTCGATCGAGGCTGATGCGCCACTATGGGAGCGTCATGCCTATCAGTCGGCCTGAGGACTTCGCTGCTTTGCGGGAGGCCTTCGAGCAAGGGGTGGCCGATGAGGTCAGCGCTGAGGACCAGGGCTGATGCCTGTACGTCTCATCGACACCAGCCTTCTGATCCGCTTCTTCACGCGCGATGATCCTCTCAAGGCCGATCGGGTACGGCAGGTGTTAGATCGGGTGGAGACTGGCCAGGAGCGGGTCGCCATCTCGCCGATCGTCGTCTTTGAGACTGCCTTCACTCTGGCACACAGCTATAAAGTCAGCCGAGCTCGCATTCGAGTACTGCTCGAAGACCTCCTGTCTCTGCGAGGAGTCCAACTGCCGAGCAAGACGATCTATCTCCACGCGCTCGAACTGTACGCCAATCACCCACAGTTGTCCTTCGGGGATGCATACAACGCCAGTTACATGGCGGCGTCCGGCCTGACGGAACTGTACTCGTACGATAAAGGCTTCGACCGGCTCCCTGAGCTTGCGAGGATCGAGACTTGACCCGGTCCACTCGTGATCTGGAGAGCGTATAGTGACCTGGAGTTCGCAGGAGCGCCTCGTTTCGGTCTCGGCGCGGCCCCCCGATGGCGCGGCCTCGACCGGGGCTGCGCCCCATGAGCGTGCATCGGCGGCATGCGGGAGTCGACGGGACAATGCCTGCTGCCCTGGCAATCGGTCGAACGGGCCGCTGCTGGACTGGTATAAGTCCTGTAGCGGGATGGCGATCGATGTCATCCAGCGGTTCGGCAGGGCCGGGCCGCGGGAGGCGTTTGCTTGGCACGACGTGACCTGCCGGCCGCTGCGCTCGGCGGCCTGGCTTCACTGATCCTCGTTGTCCTGATTTACCTGGGCTCGCGAGGGCTCAAGGACTTCGATGCCGCGCTGGTTGGCTACGCGGTGGGCACCGTCTTCGCCGTGGCGGCCGTTACCTATCGGTACAGCCACTGGATCGTCCGGCCGCCGACCTGGCGCTACTTCCTCGGCGGCTGGGTCAACTTCCTGTCCTGGCGCAACTTCATGCGCTACACCTCCCTCATTCCTGTCGCGTGGTGGACGGACATCTTCGCTCAGACGTTCATCCGCGAGCGCGGCTTCGGGCGCTGGTTCGCGCACCAGGGGATCTTCTGGGGCGTGGTGCTCTCCTGCGCTATCACCTTCCCGCTGACCTTCGGCTGGCTGCGCTTCACCTACATCAACCCGGGCACCTACGAGCTCTGGTTCTTCGGTCTGGCCCTGTTCACCTTCCCGATCGAGGCTACTGTCGGGTGGGTGCTCTACCACGCGCTCGACTTCACCTCGGCGATCCTGATCGCCGGCCTGCTCGTCGCGATGTGGCGGCGCGTGACGGACGCCGGCCTGCTCATCACCCAGCGCTTCGGGTTCGACCTGCTGCCGCTGGTGCTGTTGTTTGCGATCGCCATCACCGGACTGATGCTCACCGCTTCGTCGCTCCTCTGGGAGGGGCGCTACTACTGGTTCATCTCGCTCACCCATCAGGTCGTCGTGGTCGCGTGGCTGCTGTCGTTGCCCTTCGGGAAGTTCTTCCACATCGTCCAGCGGCCAGCCTCGATTGGGGTGACGCTCTATCAGGTTGTGAATCAGGACATCGCCCATTATGGGCCGGAGCGAGCGACCGGCCACTGCGCCCGCTGTGGCCGCGACCTTCCCTCCGAGCAGTTCGTCTCCGACCTCAAGGCGACCCTCCGCGACCTTGGCCAGAAGTACGACCTGGGTGGTAGGCACGGAGAGCTTCAGGATTACTGCCCGACCTGTAAGCGGATCCTGCGCGGACAGGCGTACTTCCAGTCGATGCAGAATCGCTTCGTCTAGCACGTTCGTCGGGCGCGGCAGCAACCGCCTCGCCAGCCGCGGTCACGTTGCACGCTGCGCGTCGGCAGAGCTTCCCACATCTGCGCTCGGCACTCTCGATCGTCGATAACCGGCACATCCTGGCGGCTTCCAGTACCTGCCTGCCGCGTCCGGCCGCGGCAAGCCGATCTGGTCCGCCCAGTCGAGCACACCGAGTCGAGCACATCCAGTCGAGCATACCCAGTCAAGCGCAAGAGGGCGGGCACGCGCGTGTGCCCACGCCAGGGCGGAGAGCGTGCCCACCGAAGCGCTCCTACCGAGGGGGACATGAGCGTCAATCGCGGCATCTTTGTCGAGCGGCGCAACTTCAACGAGGACTTTCTCGAAGCCGGGCGGAGCCCGGCCGAATGGTCCGACGCCGACCGCATCCCGGACCATCTCGTCCCGACCCACTGTAGCTTCTGTGGCGTACAGTGTGGGATGTACTTGCGCGTCTCGAAGGGTGAGGCGATCGGCATCGAGCCGCGTGACTATCCGCACAATCGCGGCTCGTACTGCCCCAAGGGGGTGGTGGCCTACCAACAGGCCGGGCACCCCGAGCGGCTGCGCTACCCGATGATCCGGCGGAGGGGTAAGAGCGGGCAACTCGAGCGGGCAACCTGGGACGAAGCGCTCGACTACATTGTGGACCGCTGGACGCGCCTGCAACGCGAGCATGGCAAGGACGCCGTCGCCGTGTACAGCGGCTCCTCGATGACGAACGAGAAGTGCTACCTGGCTGGCAAGTTCGCCCGGGTCGGCCTTGGCACCCGCCACATCGACTACAACGGTCGACTCTGTATGTCCTCGGCGGCGATGGCCTACGCCAGGGCATTCGGCATCGACCGCGCGCCGCTGCCGATGACCGACATCCCGTACGCGAACAGCATCTTCGTCGTCGGCTCGAACGTCGCGGAGTGCTTTCCGATCGTCATGCAATGGATCTGGCAGGCGCGCGATCTGGGTGCCAGCCTGATCGTCGCGGATCCCCGCCAGACGCCGATGGCCCGCACCGCCGACCTCTGGCTACCGGTCCGGCCAGGGACCGACGTCGCGCTGCTGAACGCGATGCTGCGGCAGGTGATCGCGGACGGTCGCGTCGACGACGCCTACCTCGCGGCCCGCACGAACGGCTGGGATGAGGTTCAGGCAGCCGTGCAGGAGTACACGCCCGAGATGGCCGAGCGTATCACCGGCGTACCGGCCGAGCGGATCGTGGCAGCGGCCCGCCTCTACGGCCGCGCGCCAACCTCGCTCATCATGCACGCACGCGGGATCGAGCACAGCACCCATGGGGTCAACAACTGCCTCGCCTGCATCAATCTAGCGCTCGCCCGCGGGCAGGTCGGTAAGCTCGGCGGCGGCACGATGATGCTCACGGGCCAGGGCAACGGCCAGGGCGGCCGAGAGGTCGGGCAAAAGGCGAATCAGTTGCCCGGCTACCGCCATATCGACGTGCTGGAGGAGCGCCAGTACATCGCCGACGTGTGGGGCATTCCGGAGCCGGAACTCCCCCAAGAGGGTGCTGCCGCGACCGAGATGGTCAACCTGATGGCGACCGGCGAGATCAAGAGCTGCCTGATCCTCTGCTCGAACCTGATGGTCTCGCTGCCGAATAACGAGATCGTGGCGCGGGCGCTCGACAGCCTGGACCCGCTGGTGGTGATCGACTTCTTCATGTCCGAAACTGCCGAGCGCGCCGACGTGCTGCTGCCGGGCGCAGTCTGGTGCGAGGACGAAGGGACCACCACCAACCTCGAAGGCCGGGTCATCAAGATCAACGCCGCCACGACCCCGCCCGGTGAGGCCATGACCGACTGGCGAATCCTGACTGAGCTGGCTCGGCGGCTCGGGCGCGGCCAGTACTTCCCCTTCACGAGCAGCCGCCAGATCTTCGACGAGCTTCGGGTCGCTTCGCGCGGTGGCGTGGCCGACTACTACGGCATCACCTGGGAGAAGATCGACGAGCAGAACGGCGTCTTCTGGCCCTGCCCGACTGAGGACCACCCGGGCACTCCCCGCCTGTTCACCGAGCGCTTCGGGCACCCAGACGGCCGAGCCAGGATGTTCGCCCTCCGCTACGAGCCGCCGGCCGAGGAGCCGAGCACGGACTTCCCCTTCCGCCTGACGACCGGCCGGGTGGTCTACCACTATCTCAGCGGAACCCAGACCCGCCGGCTCGGCTTTCTGAACGCGCAGGCTCCCGATCCCTGGGTGGAGATTCACCCGATGATGGCCGAGCGGTTCGGCATCCACGATCGCGAGATGGTTCGGGTGCGGACCCCGCGCGCCTCGATGACGCTTCAAGCGCTCGTCGTCCCGACGATCCGGCCGGACACGCTCTTCATTCCGTTCCACTACGGGCACGAGGAAGCGGTCAACCAGTTGACCAACCCGGCGGTCGACCCGACGGTGAAGATCCCCGAGTACAAGGTCTGCGCTGCGACGATCGAGCCTGCCAACGCCGCGCCCCAGCCCGAGAGCGGCAGTGCCCGCGAGAACTACACGCCGGCGTCGGACCCAAAGATGTTCCCCTACGCCGTCGGCGAGACCAAGGCCCCCGCGTCCGAGCAGGGCAGCCAACACTGAACGAGGGGTCAGCGATCGGTCGTCAGTAGGATGGATACCGAGTGACGTCTCGGCCGGCCCGCACTAAGCTACCTCCTGACGACTGAAAACTGATTGCTGACGACTCGCATAGGAGCGCTGAGTGCCAATCAAGACGTTCTTCATGGACCCGTCGCGGTGTATCGGCTGCCGTGCCTGCGAGGCAGCCTGCCGTGAGTGCGACTCCCACAAGGGCGAAAGCATGATCATGGTCGACTTCATCGATCGCACCATGAGCATCGCGACGCAGCCGACCCTCTGTATGCACTGCGCCGACCCGGTCGCACCGTGCGCTCAGGTGTGTCCGGTCCTGGCAATCCTCATCACTCCAGAGGGGGTCGTGCAGCAGGCCGAGCCATCACGCTGCATCGGCTGTCGCAATTGCGTCTACGCCTGTCCGTTTGGCGTACCGAAGTTCGACATCGAAGCGCGGCTGATGAAGAAGTGCAACCTCTGCTATGATCGCTCGTCCCGGGGGCTCACCCCCTGGTGCGCCCAGACGTGCCCGACTCAGGCGATCTGGTATGGCGACTACGAGGAGTTCACCAACCAGCGCCAGGGTCGAGCGATCAACGTCACGGGCTTCGGGACACAGACAGTGCGTACGCGGGTGTATCACGTCATGGCCAATGAGACGCCCGACTTCGACGTGGCCAGGCTGCTCCGCGAGGCTCGCGCCGAGGCTGGGCAGCCTGAGTCACCTCGCGCGGAGGCCTGGGTGCTATGACCGACAGGCCGACCCGAGCGACGTCCCTGACGCCAGGTGGATTGATACGCGCCATGCGGGGCCGGCCGGACCGCTGGCGCGCCATCTTCCCATACCATTGGGACGCCGACGACTTCGTGTCACGGCGTGAAATGCTCCGCTTTGCCGTGCTTACCTCCGGTACTCTGTTCGCCGGCACGGCGGCGCTGGCCGTGCTCGGCTGGCTCGACAATCGCCGCCGCGGCACCCCGAAGCCGATCGTCCAGGCGAGCGCGGTGCCGGAGGGGACAGCCCACTACTTCAACTACCCGGATCCCGACGATCAGGCGGTCCTGCTCCATCTGCCCGGCGGCCAGTTCGTCGCCTTTAGCCAGAAGTGCACCCACCTCTCCTGTGCGGTGTACTTCCAGCCAGAGCGACAGCGGTTGTACTGTCCCTGCCACGAGGGCATCTTCGATGTGGTAACCGGCGCACCGGTGGCCGGCCCGCCGCAGCGTCGGCTTCCTCAGATCACGCTCCGACGGGACGGCGACACGCTTATCGCCGTGGAGGAGGTACCGTGACGGACGGCCGCGAAACACGCCCCTACACCGGCGGGCCACATCCCCCTGGCCTGAGCCCGTCCGAGCCCACAACCCCCTGGGAAGGACGTGCCCGCAATCACCCGCTCGCAGGCACTCAGGAGTCGATTGGCGGCATGCAATCGCCGGGGCAACCGGCGATCGTGATGGCGGCGCTGATGCTCGGACTACTACTCATGGGCATCCAGTTGTGGCTGCTCACAGTAGCGTTGGAGGTGTACCTCGGCGGACATGGCCGGCAGGTCTGGCTGCTCGCAGTCGTGTCCGGGCTGATCTTCATCGGCGGGCTGATCGTGCTGAAGGTGCTGGGCCGGCGGCCGCACATCGTACACTGACGTCTGCACCATCTAGATCTCTCGACTCGAGTCTATCGACCAGATCATTCGGCCTGATGACCACAGGCAAGCGATTGAGCGCACACTGTTCTCGAAGACCCCCTCACTCGAGGCTCGCGTGACCTGCTAGCGGAGCTATCGACCTGGCGGGCAGCCAGTGTAGTTCGGTCCATGGCGCTAGAACTATCGGGCTGGCTGCGCATCCTATCGAGGACACAATCGCATATCCTGGAGGAAATGCCGTGCCGAGACTTCGCGCCGCGACGAAGCGGCAGCAGGACCGTACGCGGCCAGCTACAGAAGCGCGACAGTCGCGTATCGTCGACACCGCTACCGCTCCAACCGCTCACGCTACCGATACTACGCCAGCGAACGGCGCCTGGATCGCCCTGGCCCTTGCGACGCTTTCGTTCATCGTGGGGTTTGCCGCCTGGGGATTGTTGGCTCCGCTCGCGCCATTGTTCCGCAAGGAATTGGGTCTATCCGCCACTCAGACCGGCATCCTCGTCGCCGTGCCGGTCATCCTCGGCTCGATCGCCCGCATCCCGCTCGGCCTCCTGACTGACCGCTTCGGCGGACGAATCGTCTTCACCGTCTTCCTGTTCTTCCTGGCCATCCCGCTCGTACTGGCCGGGCTGACGGTGGGGTTCGCCACGTTGCTGGCAGTCGCGTTCATCCTTGGGGTGGCCGGCGCAGTCTTCGCAATCGGCGTCCCGTTTGTCGTGCGCTGGTTCCCACCCGCGAAACAGGGCATGGCGCTCGGCATCTACGGCACGGGCAACATCGGGACGGCCATCGCCGCGCTCATTGCGCCGACGGTGGCCGAAGAGTTGGATTGGCCGTTCGCCTTCTGGATATTCGTGCCGGTTGTGCTCGTCATGGGCGCGCTGGTGCTCCTCTTCGCTCGCGACGCACCTGGCGCCCGGCCGGCCCGCTCGCTGACACAGCAGTTCTCGCCCTTGAAGCGTCCGACTGCCTGGGTGCTCAGCCTGTTCTACTTCCTGACCTTCGGCGGGTTCGTGGCGATTTCGGTGTACCTGCCCACGTTCCTGGTGGATGCTTTCGAGTTGCAGCGGGGTGACGCTGCCGCACGAACCGCTGGCTTCGTCATCCTGGCGACGCTGATGCGGCCAGTCGGCGGGACGCTGGCCGACCGCTGGGGCGGAGCGCCGGTGCTGAACGGGACGTTCATCGTCGTCGCCCTGCTGCCGATCGTCCTGGCGTTCCACCCGGGGATCCTCATCATGACGATCATGTTTCTTGGGATGGCGGCAGCGCTCGGGCTCGGGAACGGCGCCGTCTTCAAGCTGGTCGCCGAGTCGTTCCCCCGTGAAACCGGGGCCGTAACGGGCCTGGTCGGCGCCGCCGGCGGGCTCGGTGGCTTCTTCCCACCGATCCTGATGGGGCTCGTGCTCGACGCGACCGGTGCCTACTCGATCGGCTTCATGCTGCTCTCGGAGATCGCGCTCGGCTGCCTGATCGTGAACTTGTTGGTGATGGAGCGGCACGCGACGGTCCTGATGCCGAGCCGATAGGGCGATGTCCCCTTACCCCCGTGCTACCCCCTCACCCCCGGCCCCTCTCCCGCACGCGGGAGAGGGGCCGGGGTGAGGGGGATCCGTTCTGGCTCAGGCCAGCTTGATCCAGATCGCCGCCGATGCGTCGCCTGAGGTGCGGCAGAACCAGAGCGTCGCGATCTGCCGCTCGCGGGGGGTTCGGAGCACGAGCAGATCGCCGGTGCGACCGGCGATGCTGCCGTTCGGGTCGTCGAGCGGGTCGCGGTGGGGCTCCAGGTGGATCTGTGCTACCGTCGCGCTGGAGAAGTAGCCGCCCACGTCACTGGTGCTGCCTCCCGCCACTCCGACACCACTCGTCGAACCGCCAGCAACGCCCGGCCCAGATGCCGGCGTGCCTGACACGCCCGCCTGAATAACCGATGCACCGGAGACCCCGAAGCCGGTGGACGAGATGCCTGCCACGCCGACCTCAGGCAAGGTGCCGTCGGCCGGGACCACGGCGGTGCCGGCCACACCCACGACGCCCGGCCCGCCCAACCTCGAGGACGTCCCCGGCTCGGTCGCCACGCCGCCCACGCCGAGCATGCCCGCGCCCGCGCTCTGCGGCCCGACGAACGGACCACCCACGCTGACTGGCTTCGGCCCATCGCCGCCGAACCCGACGACGCCGACGTTTGCCGTAGCCGCGAGGTCAGCTTGCGTCAGGTCGGCCTCTGGGGGTCGCCGGCGGCCCCCCGCGATCCCAACGACGCCGGGGCCATTCCCGATACCAGGATCGGGGCTTCCGGCGATCGGCGCGCGGAAGAATGCCGTGCCGCCCTGCCCCACCATCCCGGCGCCTGGGCGCGACGGCACCTCGGCCGTGGCGTCACCGTGGGATGGATCGAAGCTGGCGTCGCCGGGGCCGCCGATGCCGATCGCGCCGGTTCCGCCGAGGCCCTCCTCCCCGAGGTTGCCAGGCGAACCGAGGAAGGTCGACGAGATCCGGTGTCCGCCGCCCAGCCCCACCAGGCCCGGCCCCCGGTTCGGGGCGCCGATGCCAACCACCCCGGCACCGGGCGTGCTCGACCCAGAGACACCGTTGCCATTCCAGCCACGCCCGAGCACGCCGCTGACCGGTCCGTTCGGCCTCCGATCGTCCCGACGCGGCCCGGCCTCGAAGACGGCCAGGCCGTTGAACGGCACGTCGAGCTCGGATGGCCGATCGCCCTGCACAACGGTCGTGCTCTCGGCATAGTTGAGTCGTCCAGCTTCGATGTCATCGCCGCTGCTGGTGCTGCCTGACATGGTCCACCCTCCACGGTCGTACCACGCTGCCCGCCAGTTCGGGGCCGGTCGAACCCAGTCCAGGGCACGCTCATCTACCATCCCGCCGCCGGTCGTCGAGAGCGCTGCTCTCCCAGGCTCCCGCGTGCTCGTGCCCAGGTTTTCCAGCGTAGATGGTGGACCGATACGCCTGCCACCATTCATCAGTCAGGTTACGGGTCGCCGCGGCCGGCGCGGAGCGGCTCGTCGCCGGCGTACACTGTCACGATTGTACCCACGCGCTGTGCCGTCGTATCTGCCAGACAGACGCATAAGCAGGCAGACTGTCGAAGGTACCGGCACCCAGACTCTCGAGGAAGGCACAGCGCCAAAGTACGTCGAGCGGGAGGCGACCGGGTGACTTACGATCAGCCGACCTCGCAGGCTTCGCACCCCCGCCCCGGCGCGGCCGGTGTGACCATCGCCGCCGTGCGCTTCGAGCATCTTGCCGAGACGCTCGGCATCGGGACGGCCGCACCCCGGCTCTCCTGGGTGGTTGAGGCAAGCGTCGAAGGCTGGCAGCAAACTGCCTATGAGATCCAGGTTCACGCCGACGACGGGGCGCTACGCGGCGAGACCGGGCGCGTGGCATCGGATCGGTCGGTGCTAGTCCCCTGGCCGTTCGCGCCGCTTATCTCCCGCGAGCGCCTGACGGTCCGAGTCCGGGCCTGGAGTAGCGACGGCCGGGAAGCGCCCTGGAGTATGCCTGCCCCCCTCGAGGCCGGCCTGCTCGACACCAGCGACTGGACGGCACGCTTTATTACCCCAGATTGGGCCGAGGATACGAGTGCGCCCCAGCCTGCGCCGCTACTCCGTCGCGAGTTCGAGCTTCGCGGGGAGGTGCGACGGGCACGCCTCTACGTCACCGCACTCGGCGTCTATGAGGGGTACCTGAACGGTGCGGTAGTCGGGGATCAGGTGCTCGCGCCGGGCTGGACCAGCTACCACCATCGGCTGCGCTACCAGACCTTCGACGTGACCCGCTTGCTCCGCGTCGGCCACAACGCCCTCGGCGCAATCCTCGGCGACGGCTGGTACCGGGGCCGGCTGGGCTTCGGCGGCGGGCGGCGCAACATCTACGGGGACCGGCTGGCACTGCTCGCCCAACTGGAAGTCGAGTACGCCGATGGGTCGACCGAGCGGATCGTGACCGACGAGGCGTGGCGCGCCGCGACCGGCCCGATCTCGAGCAGCGACCTCTACAACGGCGAGACCTACGATGCCCGTCTCGAACGCCCAGGCTGGGACATGCCCGGCTACGACGACGGCGGATGGGCTGGCGTCCGACTGCTCGATCGCGAACTTGGGACGCTCGCCGCACCAACCGGGCCGCCCGTACGGCGCACCCAGATCGTTGCACCGGTCGACATCAGGCGGTCGCCATCCGGGAAGACGATCGTCGATTTCGGTCAGAACCTCGTCGGACGGCTCCGCATCGCGGTGCAGGGAGCGCGCGGGCAGACTGTCACCCTGCGGCACGCGGAAGTCCTCCAGGACGGGGAGTTATGCACCCGCCCGCTCCGTACCGCCCTGGCCACCGACCGCTATACGCTCCGGGGCGCCGGAGTGGAGATCTGGGAGCCGCGCTTCACCTTCCACGGCTTCCGCTACACCGAGATCGAGGGCTGGCCAGGCGAGCTTCGGCCAGACGATGTCGTCGCCGTCGTCTGCCACTCCGACCTCGAACGGCGGGGCTGGTTCGCCTGTTCCGACCCGCTCCTCGAACGACTGCATGAGAACGTAGTCTGGAGCATGCGCGGCAACTTCCTCGACGTGCCGACCGACTGTCCCCAGCGCGATGAGCGGCTTGGCTGGACCGGCGACATCCAGGTCTTCGCGCCGACCGCCACATTCCTGTACGACGTAGCCGGTTTCCTCACCTCCTGGCTGGCCGACCTCGCCGCCGAGCAGGCGGACGCGGGCGGGGTCGTGCCGTTCGTCGTCCCGAACGTCGTGGCCGGCCCGCCGACGCCGGCCGCCGCCTGGGGCGATGCCGCCGTCATCGTGCCGTGGGTGCTCGCTCAACGGTACGGCGACCTGGGCATTCTGGCTGCACAGTACGACAGCATGCGGGCCTGGGTGGACCGTGTCGCAGATATCGCGGGGCCGGGCCGGCTCTGGGATCGCGGGTTTCAGTTCGGCGACTGGCTGGATCCGGGTGCGCCGCCGGACTCGCCGGCCGAAGCTCGGACCAATCCTCAACTCGTGGCGACCGCCTACTTCGCCCGGTCGGCCGAGATTCTGGCACAGACGGCCGGCCTGCTCGGTCGTCCGGGCGACGAGGCGTGCTACGTCGCGCTGGCCGCCGAGGCGCGTGCCGCCTTCAACCGTGAGTACGTGACGCCGGCCGGTCGGCTGATGAGCGATGCCGCCACGGCCTACGCGCTTGCCCTGGAGTTTGCGCTGCTGCCCGACCCGGAGCAGCGGCGGCACGCCGGCGAGCGGCTGGTCAGCCTCGTTCGCGACGCCGGCTACCGGGTCAGCACCGGCTTTGTGGGAACACCGCTCATCTGCGACGCCCTCTGTAGTGCCGGCGCGGACGCGGCCGCCTTCCGGCTGCTGCTCCAGCGCGACTGTCCGTCCTGGCTCTACCCGGTCACGATGGGTGCGACGACCGTCTGGGAGCGGTGGGACAGCCTCCTACCGGATGGGACGGTCAACCCGGGCCAGATGACCTCGTTCAACCACTACGCGCTGGGCGCGGTCGTCGACTGGTTGCACCGTTCGGTGGCGGGACTGGCGCCGACTGCACCTGGCTACCGCCGGATGGAGGTACGTCCGCGCGTCGGCGGCGGGCTGACCTGGGCACGCGCCCGCCACCGCACCCCCTACGGTATGGCCGAAGCATCCTGGGCCATCGAGGACGGGCAGATGCGCGTCACCGCCGTCGTACCGCCGAACGCGACGGCGCGGATCATCCTCCCCGGTCGCGACGGCGCGCCGATCGACGTGGCGGCCGGCACGCACGTGTGGACGTACCCATATGTTGGGCAGGCCACGCCGCATCGGCGGATGTCGCTCGACAGCACCTTGGACGACGTTCGCGACGATCGGGCCGCGTTCGAAGCGTTGGCGGCCGTGGTCGGGCGCCGTCGGTCAGGGTTGATGCAGTATCTGGGCGCATCCGTGCCAGGTTACGGCGGGGTGCCCTTGCGGCAACTCCTCGCGGCCTTCTCGACCGACCCGCGCCTGACCGCCGAGATCGAGTCAGCGCTGACTGCCCTCCCAGCCTGACCGCCCGACTCTGGCCGCGCCGTCTCCACCAGCGTCGGGGTAGAACCTTCACGGTCGTGGCCAGGGCGGGCGTGGGATTCATCGTGGTACCGGCGTAGGGAAGCCTTAGGGCAGCACAAAGCCGGACTCGCCGCCTGCGTCCCGCAAGCGGTGCCGCCTTTGCGTGCCACGCAGACCGTTCAGAAGAGCCGAGGGACGCCTGCTGGCGCATCTTCGAGTGGTTCGAGCAAGGACGGCCCGTCATTGCGGACGTTCGAGACGAGCGTGGAGACGGGGTACACCTCCAGCCGGTCCTGCTCGACCAGTTGAAGCCCGGCCATCGCCGCTCGCGCGTCGTCAAGGGATGGATCGAGCCAGAGCTCCTCGACCGAACGGCTCAGGATCACCGGCATCCGGTCGTGGACCGGCTGGAGCAGCGCATTGGCGGCCGTCGTCACGATCACGCACGTCTCGCCAACGTCCTCACGGCCGCGCGTATGCAGGCCAGCGAACGCAAACAAGCCGCCATCTTTCAATCGTACGTAGACTGGCTGCTTCGTCTTCTTCCCTGGTACCGCCATCCACTCGTAGAAGCCGTTGGCCGGGATCAGGCAGCGGCCATGGGCGACGGCGCCTCGGAACATCGGGCGCTCCAACAGGGTTTCCGCCCGCGCGTTGATCGGCGGGGGCCGCTGGCCGGTCTCCTTCATCCAGGAAGGCTGGAATCCCCAGCGCATCGAGACGAGCGCCGGCCCGCCGTCGTGACCGACGATAACTGGGACTGACTGCGACGGCGCGACGTTGAAGCGCGGCTCGATCCGCACCTCGCTCAATCCAGCGATACCGAAGCGTTCCGCGAGCTCTTCTGGCGTTGTCAGCGTGTACCGTCCACACATGGTCTCGCTCTGCTCCTCCTGAGCCCGCTCCGCTGCCCACACGCCAGCCATCGACCCGTACGGCTCGGCAACCCCCAATCGACGCTCGTGCAGGGAGTGTGCCGCTGACTCGAGAGTAGAGTACGGAGTCGCGAGCAGGAAGCGGCGTGCGGAGATCGGTGAACCGTCGATCAAGCGTCGAGGCCGGCGAGGCAGGGATAGGGGCGCACGATATCGTCGCCTCTGGTACGATGACCGATGGCGGGCGCCGGGCTGCACCGATAGTTGGGGCAGCATCCATGGTCGTGGGTAGTGCTGATGATAGACGCTGCCCGGAGTACGGCCACGCCCACCTCGTCGGATCGCGTTGATTTCGAGCGCACACGCGCGCTCTGCAACCGGGGAAGGCTCCCGACGAGCGGTAGTTTCCGATGCTGACAGTAGGGTACAAGGGCGGGGCGCACCCGGGCATCTTGCGCTGGGCGGTGGGGTCGCTGTGCGCGCTGACCGGCGCGCTCATGCTGGTGGCTCCCCATCAGTTCGCCGGCCCGGCCTATACGTTGTTCCAGCAGCATCTGGACGTCTGGGCGCTCGTCTTTCTTGGCAGCGGCGCGGGGCTGCTGGTCGTCGCCGTATTCGACCCGCCTCGGCCAGCCGCCGCGATCCTCCATCTGCTTGCCGGCGGCATACTGCTGCTACTCGCAGTCGGCTGTCTGCGAACGGGTAGCTGGACTGGAGTGGTGGTCTACAGCGTCCTGAGCGCCGTCACGATCGTGGTACCGCTCCTCCGCTCCGCCGCCGGGGCCAGCATCGGCCTCTTCGAGGTCGTCATGGCGCTCAGCGCCATCGGCAGCGGCGTCCTCCTGATGGCCATCCCCGATCGGCTGGCTAGCCCGCTGCTTGCGCCGCCTTTACCCTACCTCAGCGCCTATGGCGCAGGGTTCGTGCTGACCGGGAGCGCGCTGCTCGCAGGGCTCCTCGCCCCACGCCGCATGGCCGTCATCGCACCGATCGCTCAGGTTGCGCTCGGGTTGGTGTACCTTGGCTGGGTGGCCAGCGGCGCCCTGCCTCAGCGGATCTGGACGGGTCTGCTGTACTACGGCGGCTATGGCACATTGCTAATCCTGCTACCGGTGATGGGGCCGCGCCTACGTCGAGCGGACCCCCGCTCGCTGCGTGCACGCCTCGCTCTGGCGCTGGCCATCTCGGCTGCTGCCCCCTTGCTCCTGCTAGCCGCTCTGGATACGAGCCGCGAGGAACAGGGTGTCCTGGCGCAGACGCTCGAACACCAGCAGGCTGCTGCCTCGGCCCTCGCGGCCAATTTGTCGGGCGACCTGCGGGACCAGCAAAACGCCGTGCTGCAACTCGCCGAGGAGATCGGCACCAGGCCACCGGCTGAGGTCAACCTGTCCGACCTCGACCCCGTCGTCCTCGTCACCGGCCAACGATCGCTCCCCGGTGCCGCCCCAATCGGCGTCTACGATGCCGGCGGACAGGTTGTGGTGAGCATTGGTGTACCACCGTTGCCGGCGGCTGCCGGCAACGACGTGTTCGAGGCAGTTCGGCAGACCGGCAAGACTGCCGTGGTCCTCGCCGTCGATGTACACGCCGCCCCGTCCAGCGCCGCCCCGTCCAGCGCCGCCCCGTCCAGCGCCGCCCCGTCCAGCGCCGCCCCGTCCAGCGCCAGTCCGTCCAGCGCCAGTCCGTCCAGCGCCGCCCAGTTCAACACCCAGCAGGATGCCAACCAGCGCGATGCGGACGCGCGCCTGCTCGTTGCTGCGCCGCTGCGTGATAACGGCAATCGGTTCGCCGGCGCTGTCATCGCCGAGACCCGGCCAGCCGATCTGGCCCGGCTGCTCGAACGGGGTGTGCCACGCGACAGCACTGCGACAGCCGTCGTGGACGGCACCGGCCGTGTCGTCATCGCCTTTGACAGCATGCATCTCATGTCAGCCGGAGTCGTTGGGCGCCAGATCGGTGAGCCGCTCGCCAGCATCGGCCAGCAGGAGGAAGCCGACCAGGGAAGCGTGCGTGTGCGCGATGCGAACCTTGACGACCTGGTTGCCTACGCGCGCCTCGCCGATCCCGCGTGGACCGTGCTCGTGGTCCGGCCTGCCGAATCAGCGCTGACCACTGTCCGCGCCGGCCGCGATCTCACCTTCGGGGTACTCCTCGCTGCCTTCTTGATCGCCGCGATCCTGGGAGCGGTTCTGGCCGAGCGGCTGGCTGCGCCGCTGGCCGTGCTCGCCCGCGCCGCTGAAACGCTGACCCCCGGATCGCTGGGGACGGCGCTCCCGCAGAGCCGGGTCACGGAAGTCCGGCGGCTCGCCGATGCATTCGCCGGTTTACAGCGCCGGCTGGTCCGGCAAACCGCGGCACGCGAGCGTGCAACTGCGCGGCTGCGGCTGCTCGCGGAAGCAAGTGGTGCGCTGGCACAGTCGATCGAAGAGGGACCGCTCGTCCAGACGCTCGGACGGCTCGTGGTGCCCGCCCTGGCCGACTGGTGCACTGTCGACGCCGTCGGCGCTGACGAGACGCTTCGACGGGTCGTCATGGGGCACCGAGACGCGGCCCAAGGTGGCCTCGTCGAGGAGTTACGGCGCCTCCCGCCCGGCCCAGGCCCGGCGGCCGATCTCACACATCCATTCCTCGGCGGGTATCCGCTGCTGGCGACGCGGGTTGATGCGCGGACCTTCGTGGCGCTCGGGGTTAGCGCCGACGAGCGGCGAGTGCTCGAGGCGCTCGGGCTGCGTTCGGCGATCGTCGTACCGCTACGGGCGCGTGGCCACATGCTCGGGACACTCAGCTTGATGTCGAGCCAGCCGGGGCGACAATACGATGCCAACGACCTGACACTGGCTGAAGACCTGGCTGCCCGAGCCGCGCTGGCCATCGACAACGCCCGCCTCTTCGCGGCCGAGCGGCAGGCCCGTGCAGACGCCGAATCGGCAGTGCGCCTGCGCGACGAGTTCCTGTCGGTCGCAGCACACGAGCTCAAGACCCCGATCACGAGCCTACGCGGCTTCGCACAGCTTGCGGTCCGCGCGCTCGACACGGAGGGGGCGCTGACGCCTGAGCTCGCTCGGCAAGCGCTCGGCGCGATCGACCGCCAGTCCGGTCGGATGAGCGGCCTGATCGCCAACCTGCTGGAAGTCGCTCGGATGGCGACCGGCCAGAGCCAGATCGAACAGCGCTCCTTCGACCTCGTCGGACTGCTTTCGGCCGTGATCGAGGCCGCTCACGTGCGGTTTGGCCCCGAGCGGGTCGTCTTGTGCGGCGCTCCGGCCAGCGTTCCCGCCTTCGGCGACCCGCTCCGGATCGAGCAGGTTTTCACGAACCTGGTCGACAACGCTGTGAAGTTCAGCCCTGGCGGCCGGCCGGTCGAGATCACGATCGAGCGAGCGGCCGGGTGTTCGACCGTCGCCATCCGTGACTTCGGCCCTGGTATCCCGGCCGAGCACCGCACGCGCGTCTTCGAGCGGTACTATCAGGCGCACGCGGGCGAGCACACGAGCGGCATGGGCCTCGGGCTCTTCATCAGCCATCAGATCGTGGCGCGACATGGCGGACAGCTACGAGCCGAGTTCCCGGAGGACAGCGGCACCCGGATGATCGTGACCTTGCCTGCTGGGTGAAGCGGCTCGGGCGGGCGTGGGCCGCTCGGACGCCTGGAGCAGCACGCCGAGCAGCCCAAGCGCGGCGATCAGGTACGCCGTTCCGGCAGGTACCCACATGATCAGCCCGGCGATCTGCTGATCCTCGAGTGGCGTGAGGCCCCAGATGCGAGTTGTCTGCGCATAGGCGGTGTACCAGGGATGGGCGGACAGTGCGATGGCCGCTCCCAGCAGGCCGCTCTGCATCGCCATCGCGAAGATCGAGATGACGCCGATGCCTCGCCGGCCCCGAAGGCGCGGCGTGAGCCCGAATGCACTCCACCAGAACAACAGCGCGGTGCCGAGGAAGGTCGTATGCTCTGCCGCATGCACCAGCCCCGAACGTAGTGTGGCATCGAAGAGTGGTGGCGCGTGCCAGACCCACATGGTGGCGGCGTGGAGTATCCAGGCCATGGCCGGATGCGTGAGCGCGGCCCAGGCGGCTCGCAGAACGCGGGTGCGCCGCCACCAGCCGCCCAGGCCGCGGCGTGTCGAGAGGCCAAGCGACCACAGCAGCGGCAGCAGGGGCATGCCGAGGACGAGGAGCGGGGCCGCGACGACGAACAGCAGAAGGTGCTGAACCATGTGCGCCGAGAACAACGCCGAGCCGAGGGCGTCGAGAGGGGAGATCAACGCCACGGCAACGGCGAGCAGGCCACCAGCGTATGAGGCAGCCTGCCAGCCGCGCACGCCACATCCGGTTCCGCCTCGACGCCAGAGGCGACGCGTCCCCCGAGCGTAGAGCCAGCCGCCGGCGATCAGGCCGACGATGACGAGCGGATCGGCCGACCAGGTGGTCCAGAGATCGTGTGGCTCGGGCGGCGCGCCATCGTGGGCCAGCGCGAGGCCAACGGGACCAGCCAGTGCGAGGAGTGCCACACCGAGCGCCCGCGGCAGTACGTTCCACCTAAACCAGTGGTAGGGTGGGATCTCCATGGTCGGCAGTGCGGCGCATCTGGGTTTCACTGTGGACGTGGTGTAGGTGCCGTCAGATTCGGCAGCGTGCGGCTCATTCCGCACATTGCGTGCCTGCCGATGCATCTCAGGAGACGGCCACTGTAACGCCCCTGCCGCCTGCCGACGCTCGGCAGGCGGTAGCGCACGGTTCGTCTGGGTGGCGTTGACGTGGGTGGCGTTGACGTGGGTGGGGCTGGTGGGGGGCGGTTCGGCCTCAGGCCGGCCAGCGCAGAAACCGAGAGATTGTCCCGTTGAAGATGTCGGCGCGCTCGGCGGATGTCAGGTTGGGCAGCGCGATGTCCACGAAGTCCCGGGCCTGGGCGTAGGTGAAGCCCGCGCCAAGCCGGCCGCGCGCCGCCGTGTAGTCCGTTGCCCAGACCATCCGAGCCGCGCCGAACAGGTCGAAGATGCGCTGGAGTGGCTCATGCAAGTCCGCGAAGGGATAACCCGTGTAGGACGCGAGCGGCAGCGAGGAGAACTTCAGCACGACGTTCTGATGTGGTACGAGCGCTTTCAGCGTCTCGACGTGCGCAGCAAGTCCCTCCGGGGAGCGCGCATCGGGCAGCATCAAGTGGTCGCAACTGACCTGTAGCGCCGGGTGCCGCTCGGCGATGGCGGCAAGCTCCGGCACGCCGCCGGGGCGCACCACGAACACGGGCACACCCAGGTGCTCGGCGGCTGGCCAGAACCAGTCGAGCGCACCTTCTTCGAGCAGTTGTGGCGCTGGCGGCCCCTCCAGGGACAGCCGCACACCCCGCATGCCCGGCTGCTCCAGCCAGCGCGCGAGCCGGTCCGGGGCATCTGACGGGCGGGGGTCGAAGCGCCCCATAACGCACAGTCGGTTCGGATGAGCCGTTGCCGCTTCGAGCGCATACGCATTGGCGGTGCTGCTGTTGAAGCCGCTGACCAGCGGTGGCACCAGCACCGCGCGGTCTACACCGTTGTCGTCCATGATCCCGATGACCCGCTCGACGGTGAACGGTTCAGGCAACTGGGGCCGGTGCTGACGGTTCCACGGCCGGTCCGGCCGGTCTGCCTCCCAGATGTGCAGTTGCCCGTCAGTGACCGTCATCGCCCCACTCTCGCCAGGGTGTTCGCAACGCCATCATACACCCGGTTCATCTGGCCGTCCCCGTGGCTGGCCGAGGCGCGTCACGCCTGACTCTGTGCGGGACACATCGCGATACAGGTCATCAGAGGCACACCCACGGCCACGACGCTCGCCCCATCGATGCGCGTGACATGCCCGACCTCCTCCGACGCCTTCTGGCCGCGCCAGCGGTGGCCGTTCGAGCGAGCGTTCGGGATGGGAATCGCCCTGGCGATCAGGGTACATCCGGCGGTGAGGATGGACGGAGGTACGTCAGCCAGTCGGCCATGCCAGCTTCGAGGCCGAAGCGCGGCGCGTAGCCAAGCTCGGTTCGGGCGCGCGTCAGGTCGCTTGGGCCGCGTAGATGCGCCGTGGCCGGGATGCCAGGACCGAGCCGGATGTCCGCACCGGGCACGAGCTGCCGCGCGATCTCGGCGACGTGGCCGCGCCGGCGTAACACCCCACCGGTGATGTTGAAGATCCGGTGCTGAAGCGGCCGGACCATCATGGCGAGCAGGATGCCGCGCGCGACATCCTTGACATAGGTGACGTCGATGGGCAGATCCGCGCCGACCGCTTGCTCGACGACCTCACCAGCCGCGACACGATCCAGGAAGTAGCCGCCGGTCGAGGTGTGATGGCCGTAGACGTAGCCTGGCCGTACCGCGACCACGTCCAGGTCGAACACCTTGTGATAGGTGATGGCCAGCGTCTCGGCCATCAGTTTGGTCGTATCGTAGAGCCCGACCGGCTCCGGGCGGACCTCCTCGGACAGGACGTGCAGGTCCGGGTGCTGGCCGTAGAGCGTGGCCGTCGAGACGTAGACGACGCGCAGTCCCGCCGCTCGTGCCAACTCCAGCACGCCCGCGGTTCCCTGGACGTTGATCCGGATCATCCACTCGGGGTCCGCGGCGCCGTCGGCCTGCCCGATGACGGCCGCCGCATGCACGATGCCTTCGACGCCGTGCTCGCGGACGGCGTGGCCGAGGTGGTCGCGATCGAGCACGTCACCCGCGACCAACGTCAGCCGGCCACCGACCGGAGCAAGAACGTCGTTCAGGACGGCTCGCCGGTCATAGCACACGACGTCGTGTCCGGCCTCGACGAATGCTAGCGCGGTAAACGCGCCGACGAAACCACAGCCGCCAGTGATCAGGACGCGCATGGGTCTTTGACCGCTCCACACCACTCGGGAACGGGCTGGCTCCACCTACCAGCCCGTTCCCGACTCAGGCGTCCGCGAGGGCCGGGATGACCTGCTCGGCGAACATCTGGACTGGTTCGACGTCGATCCAGTCCGGCATCCGCAGGATCATCTCCTGCACCCCAACCTTCGCGTACGCTCGTAACTCCTCGACGATGTGATCTGGTGTCCCGATCAGCGAGCCACGGCGCGGGATGAAGTCGGCGAGCCGCTCACGTTTCGCCGCCACGTCGGCCTCGTCCTTCCCCAGAAAGACCGAGGTGTAGGCCGTGCGGGTGATCTCCTCGTAGGGCCGCCCGAGCCGCTGGCAGTGCTCGCGTAGCACCCCGAACAGCCGTTCAACCGTCGCCGCATCGCCGGAGACGTTGCACAACTGGGCGTACTGGGCGACGAGTCGTAGCGTCACCTTTTCGCCGCTGCCGCCGATCATGATGGGCGGGTGCGGCGTCTGGACCGGCGCCGGGTTCTCCATCACGTTGTCGATACGATAGTAGTCGCCCTGGAACGTGGCTGGCCGCTCGGTCCACAGGGCCAGCACGATCTTTACGGCTTCTTCCAGGCGCTTCATCCGCACGCCGGCTGGCTCGAACGCTCCCCAGCCGTACCCTTCGTACTCGCGCTGATGCCAGCCCGCGCCGAGACCGAGGATCGTGCGGCCGTGGCTGATCTGATCGAGGGTGGTGGCCATCTTCGCCATCATCGCCGGGTTGCGGTACGGCACGCCCAGCACGAGTTGGCCGAGCCGGACCCGCCGGGTGATCGCTGCGACGGCCCCGAGTGTCGTGAACACCTCCATGACCGGCTCGGGGATCGGATGGCCAGGATAGCCGCCCTCATAGAGAAAGTGATCGTAGAGCCAGAGCGAGTCGAACGCGCTCGCGTCGAGCACCTTCGCGACCGGAACCACGCTATCCCACGGGTTCCCGGTCTTGCCCGGGAAGTATGGATTGATCTGGAGGCCGAACCGCATCGCCTTCTCCGTCCACGGCCCGAGCACGCGGCCCGGACACTCTCATGCGTCGTCGGTAGGCAGACGGCGGCGAACCGGCCCGATTCCACCAACGGCGCGCACCCTCAGGCGTGTCCGGGGAGACACCCTGGAGACCTACCCGGGTACCATGGTTGCCATCCACGCGGCACTGCCCGCGATGGTAGCCGGTCCGGACAGCGGCTGTCGCGCGGAAGGCCGGTTCTGCGCAGGCGGTCCCAGCAGCGGTGCGCACTCGCTGGGAAAGGCGGCGTGGCGGGCGGTATGTCGAGCGGCGCGGCAGGCGCAAGCCCGATTTCGAGACGCTGACCGTTGGGTTCCAACCTACTGTGCTCGAAACGTCTCTTCTGGGCACTGCCAGTGAGACGGTTGCATGCCATCATAGGCATGGGGTAGCTACGAGGATGACGGCGGGTGAGGTAAGCATCGGTGTTCTGGTGGCGAAAGTCCGGGCATGATGGCCGCGCGCCACGGTCACAGGCAGCGAAGCCGTCCGGGCACGACGACCGTGACGACCGGCGTGCGGAGTCCTCAGCCGACGCGGCGCTCGATACCGTGGTGGCGATGCTACGAACGCTCGGACGGGATGCGTTCGACATATTCGATGTCGACGCCGCCACGTTCGACCGTCGCTGTCAGGCCTGGGCCGAGCACCTGGCCATCGGTGCGCCGCATCCTGACGAAGGCAGCGAACCGTCGGCACCTCGACGGGCTAGCGCGAGCGAGCGGGACTGGGTGGGTGCTCGCCAGTTCGTCGCCCGGCGACGTCAGGACGAGTGTAGCTTCGTCAGTCAAAACCTGGGCGACCTGCGGGTGCTGATCTCGGATCTGACCGAGCGTCTCGCAACCACCCTCGTCGACGACCGTGCGACCGACAAGCAGGTGACCGACCAGATCGCCCGCCTCCGGACCGTCGCCACCGGCGATTCGCTGGACATGCTGCGACGTGACGTCATCCGGATCTCGGAGACCCTGGCCGTCGTCATGGAGGAGCGCAGCCACCGCCTTCAGCGCCAACTTGTCGCGCTGGATCTGCGGGTCGCTGCGCTCTCAGAAGAGCTTCAAGAGGTCAAGCAGGAGAGCAGTCTGGACGGTCTGACGCGCGTGTACAACCGTGCGGCGTTCGACCGGACGTTTGAACGCATCCACAAGCTGAGCTCCCTCTCGGCGCAGCCGTCAAGCCTGATCTTCGCCGATCTGGACCACTTGAAGACGATCAACGATCGGTACGGCCATCGCTCGGGCGATGAAGCGCTGCGGTGTATCGCCAACTGTCTGGTGCGGACCTTCCCTCGGCGAAGCGACGTAATCGCGCGGTACGGCGGTGATGAGTTCGTGGCGCTGCTACCCCAGACGCCGGTGCAGCAGAGCGCTCGGCTGGCGCGGCGCTTTCTGGACTGTGTTCGCGCGGTCGAAGTAGAACACGGCGCACAGATCTTCTCGATCACGGCCTCGGTCGGGCTTGCCGAGCTACGCCCGTCAGAGAGCGCCGAAGCGTGGCTCGACCGCGCTGACAAGGCGCTCTACGAAGCGAAGGCGAACGGACGGAACGCGGTCGTCGTGGCGCCCTGACAGGCACGAGGCAGCCCGGCGGATGCAGGCATCGACGTTTGCGCGCCGACGCCGAGCGGTCTGACAATCCTGGCAATGGGTCTCACCCGACGCTCCTTCTTGCGACGTGGCGCGCTGGGCGCGATCGCGCTGGCGGCAGTCGGACTGGCCGCGCATGAAGCGGAGCATGCGGTGCCCGCTCGGCTTACGCCACGGCTCGACAGGATCGGCGGAGCATCGCTCGCCGCTGCATCGGACGCATCGGGCGGCCTGACCGCGCCGACCGCGACCATCGCGCCGCTTCCCGTGGCGCCGGCCACCACTCCGAACGTACCGACCACGACGCCTCTGCCAACGCGCGCCCTCGCGACGCCGACACCCGAGCCGCCAACGCCCGTCCCCACTCCGACGCCTCGCCCGATCCCTCGGCAGGCACTGGTGAACGTGCCGTACTACAGCCAGCGCGTTGGCCGCCTGAACTATTGTCTGCCGGCCTCCATCGCGATGGTCGCCGCCCAGTTCGGCCGGCTGCCGGCCAGCATCGGCAGCGGGCCGGACGCACCGCCGCGCTACATTGCCGATGTGGCGCTCGCCAGGGCCCGGACTCGGATCGAGACGATGACAGCCGAGGTCCGCGACGCGCTCCGCAAGGAACTGGGTACCGACCCACTCAACGACTTGATCTGGAACGTCTTCCTCGGAGCGCGCCGCGACCTGGCAGCCGGCATGTCGCCGGCGCTCGGCTACCTGATCCTGCGCGAGGCCCTCGACCTGACGCCGGAGCTTGGCACCCTCCACGACTGCCTCGCATCGCTGGCCGACGGCGTTCCGTCGATCCTGTTCGGCAGCTACGGTCCCTTGGAGCGCCTCGACGGGCTGCCGCCGAACGTGGGGGGCTACACCGGCGATCACGCACTCGTGCTCGTCGGCATTGACGGGGACCGTGTGCTCGCCAACGACCCGCTCCCAACGGACCGTCTGCCCTATGCCGGCCGGAGCGACCCGGCAACAGCGCGCAAGCGGGCCATCCCGTTCTCGCTGGAGTCCGTGCGGGCCATGACAACCGGCCCGGACGGCGAACCACGCGGCGACCTGTTCACGATCCGGCCCCTCTAATCGCCGAACATCCGGAAGTGTCGGCCCGCCCCAGCGTAGCCAGACTCACCGGCAGTGGCGTGGACGTGGCGAGCCGAATGCGTCCGGGTGAGGGCGTCCGTAATGGCACTGTGACGCTCCGGCAGCATTCCCGGTCGTTCCGTCACGTATCCTCCGGTGACGACAGGACACGACAGGAGGCGCACGCGATGGCCACGTCCGTGCCGGCCCCGATGTTGCTGGAGCCCACGCTGACCGTGCTGACGACTGCTGAGCTCGCGCAGCGCTGGCGCTGTACCCCCCGCACCCTCGAGCGGATGGCCCGCGATGGCCGCATTCGGCGCGTCAAGCTGCGGGGCGGTGTCCGCTACCCGCTGGATGAGGTGCTGCGTATCGAGCGAGGCGAGGCGGCGAGCGAGGGCAAGACCGCCTCGATCGCCCGGGAGCGTGCGCCTGCCCCGATGGTACGTGGCGGAGCGGCGGGGACGCCGCCCGATGGTCCGCCATCCGAGACAACGGCGGTGTCCGTACCGGCAGTGCCCTCGGTAGCTCGAACGGCCGAGACGGCGGCTACGGGGACGGCGGCTACGGGGACGGCGGTATTGCCCGAGGATATGCGCCCGAGCCTCCCACCGGTGGCCGAGCGCTCCTGGTACACGGTCTGCGTCGCGCATCGGAAGGGTGGGGTCGCCAAGTCCACCACCACCTGGTATCTGGCCCGCGAGTTAGCGCGGGCTGGCAAGCGCGTCATCCTCCGGGATCTCGATCCGCAGCAGGGTCTCCGCGACATCCTGCGGGACCACGGCTGCGAGGATGGCCGCTACTCCCGGTCCATCGCGTTGGTACCAGACGGCGCGGAACTACCATTCCATCCGGACGTAGAACTGATCGACACACCGCCGGCCCTCGACGATAGCCTGCCAGGCGTCGCGCGAGCGGATGGGGTGATCGTGCCGGCCATGCCCGAGCATCAAGCCGTTCGCGCGCTCGAGCGGATGCTGCTCGTGCTCCACGACACCCGTCACGAGCACCCGTTCACGACCGTGCTCGGCATCCTGCCAGTCCGGGTCAAGCCGCGCTGGAGCGAGCACGCCGCCTTCCTGCGGCAGATCGCGCTCCTCGGGGAGCGCTTCAATCACCCGTTGCTGCCGGCCATCCCGGAGAGCCGAGCCGTCCTGACCTACTCACTGCGCGGCCGGCTCTGGCGACCCGTCGCCGAGGTCGTGCTCGAGCGGATGGCCCGCGAGCGATCGGCGGGCGACGGCGCCGGACCTGATTGGCCCGTGTCCGCGAATGGTACGGGCACCTCCGCCAGCAGCAGGGGAGGCTGAGCCCGTGGCCCGAACCCGCACTCTCAAGATCGGCGCCGTCAGCGAGCGCCCGCTCGATCAGCAGGAGCGCCATAGCCTGGCGGTCGAGGCCGAGCGCGCGCTGCATCCTATCAACGTGGCGAGCATCCCCGTCGAGCGGATCGTGGAGACGCCGGAGGCACGCAACAGCCGCCGCGGGTACGACGAGGAGAAGCTGAACGAGCTTGCCGCCTCGATCCGCGAGCACGGCGTCCTCCAGCCGATCCTGGTCACGCCGGACGGCAGCCAGTACCGGGTCATCGCCGGGAACCGCCGGCTCAAGGCATCGATCCGGGCCGGCCAGGCCACCATCCCAGCCCTCATCAAGACTCAGGTCGACGAGCATCGCCAGTTCTTCCTGAACCTCGTCGAGAACGTGCAGCGCGTCGACCTGACCGGAAAGGAGCGGGTCGAGGCGATCCGCCTGCTGGCCGCCTCGGGCCTGGGCGTCCGCCAGATCAGCCGAGGAACTGGCATCTCGCCGGGCACCATCTCCCGCTGGCTACGCATCGCCGACCGGCCGGTGCTGGCTCAGGCGCTCGAAGAGGAGCGGCTGGACATCGCCCGAGCAATGGCGCTCGCGCCGGTCAAGGACGAGGCAGTACTGGCGCGGCTGGTGGATGAGGCGCCCCGGACCCCGCGCGCCGAACTGATGGCAGCGGTGCAGACTGTTTTGCAGCGCAACACCTACTGCGTCGATGATGGCCGGCTCGCCGACGTGGACCGCAAGCTTGCGCTGGTCCGGACCGTGACAGATGTCGGAGCGGCTCACCTGCTGCGGATCAAGGCGCGTGTCGAGGATCTCCTGGCACTCCTCGATGCGCCGCCGGCGAGCCCAGCCGCCGAAGCGAATGGAAACCAACACGGCCATCGGCCTGCGGCCGAGGCCGGTGACGCCGCGGCCCCGGCCTGACCGCCACCTCTTCACACCACGCATGGAGTGGGGCCAGCGTGCTCGTACCGGCCAGCCGCCTGGGCCGGCCCGGCGTTCACTGACAGCCGGTTTGTCGGGGGAATGGGTGCCAACGGCTCCGCGTCCGTATCCTTTGGGGGGCGTGGTGAGACACCAGACTGACGGCATGCGAGAGGGGTAAGGGCGAGCACGATGGCGAGCAGGGGTGGACAGACTGGTATGGATGGATCGCGGGCGCCGTCAGGGGCTGGCCGGGCGCTCATCCTGTTCTCGCGGGCACTACTGCTCCGCTGTCCCGTCTGTGGCGGCGACAGGCTCTTCCGGTCCTGGTTCAGCCTGAAGGAGCGTTGCCCGACGTGCGGGTTCGTGTTCGGCCGTGGTGAGACCGGTTACCAGCTTGGATCGATGGCGCTGAACCTCATAGTCCCATTGGTGCTCTGGGTCGTCGGCTTCTTCGCGATCCTACTGACGACCTGGCCGAGCCCGCCCTGGTTCTGGCTCCAATGGGGCTCGGTCGCGTTCATGATCCTCTTCCCACTCCTGTTCTTTCCCCTGTCGCACACCCTGGCCACCGCGCTCGACGTCCTGGTCCGCCCGCCCGGTCACGACTGAGCGGCGTTGTCGGACATGGCCGGGGATACGTCAATACCGCCATTCCGAAGGCCGGTCAGCCCAGGCCGCCGCTGGGCCCGGCTGAGCGGGCCAACGCACGGCTCGCCACAGGCGGACCCGGACGTTCGATGACTCTAGATCCCATCGAGGCCCGCCTCCAGGGTGGAGGCGGGCCTGGTCATGGAGTCTGGCGACACTCTACGCGTCGTCAGCTACGCTCCATACTCTGTCAGGGGCGGCATTCAGACCGACCGATCGATGGAGCGACTCAGCGGAAGAGCTGGATCAGCGACGGCACGGCCGATGGCGCGAGGTCGACAGCGGTCTCGAGGATGCCTTGCAGCAACGCCTCCATCTCACCATCGTCCTCGTGCTTGCTGCCGTGCTCCTTGCCGCCCTGCCCCTGGTCGTCCTTCTTGGTCTTGTAGATCGACTCGTGCTGCTCGGCCGCCAGGGCCGAAGTCGTGACGGCTGTGGCCAGGAGCGCGAGCGCCAGACCGAACGCCGCCGCGACGCGAGCGATACGAGGTGGAAGGATCATATGCGTGCTCCTTGTCGAAGCTGTTGAGGCGCCTCGCTAGGAGCGTACAGCCGCGAACCGGCCCGAGCCGTCACGGACCGGACGTTTCGCCTGTAAGCGCCCGGACACGCGGCGAGCGGGTGTTCCCATTCGCATATCGAGCGGTCAGCACGGCCGCAACCGGTTACCGAGATGAGTTACCGAGATGGGGGACCGAGAATCACCCATCTGGGTCACCAGATTCCACTCGTGCGCGCCGTTAATCCTGATGGAGCCTGACGGGCTGCCGGAACCGACCGAGCGGATGCCGATCGCTGAGGCCTGGCCAGCCTCATACAGGGCGATGGGGACCGCTCGGATGGGCAGCCCGTCAGGCTTCCTTCGTTCCGCCCACTCCAGTGTGGGGATGTTGCGCCAGCCGGGCCTAAACCACTGCCAGCTGGGATCTACATGGCCGTAAGCGCGGCACATGTGGGTTTCACGGTGGAACGGGTTTAGCGCCAGCCGGCCTTCGTCTCGACGGGGGCAATCTCGCGGACCTTGCCGACCCGCCGGAACGACGGGATCAGGCGCTCGGGCAAGTGTCCGTGCAGGCGCATGCCGTGGGGTCGATGCTCCTCGCGAATCAGGAAGCCCTCGCGCCGAAAGAGGGCCACGTACCGGCCGGCCGAGAACGGCAGATCGACCTCGACCTCGCGAACCTCCATCCCCAGGCGGCGGGCAATCCGAGCGCGTAGCGCCCCGATCCCAAAGCCCGTCACCGCCGAGACGACCACCTGATCCTCGTCGGGCACGCCCCAGTCAGCCGGCCGGATTGGCTCGGTCAGCAGATCCGCCTTGTTCAGCACCAGCAGGCTCGGCTTGTCCCCCAGTCCAAGCTCTTCCAGGATCTCGTCGACCGCTACCCGCTGCTCGTGGGCGTTCGGGTGCGCGGCGTCGACCACGTGCAGGAGCAGGTGCGCCGCCTCTAGCTCTTCGAGCGTGGCCCGGAACGCCGCGATCAACTGGGGCGGCAAGTTTTGGATGAACCCTACCGTATCCGAGACCACGGCGTAGCCGCCGCCCGGCAGGCCCATCCGGCGCGTCGTGGGATCGAGGGTCGCAAACAGCTTGTTCTCGGCGGTCACGCCGGCCTCGGTCAACTGGTTCAATAAGCTCGACTTGCCGGCGTTGGCGTAGCCCACCAGCGCCACCAGGGGCGGCCCATCGCGCCGCGCCGTCCGGAGTCGGGCGCGATGGGCACGGACCTGGGCGATCTCCCGCTTGAGCGCGGCGATCCGATCCCGCACGAGGCGGCGGTCCAGTTCGATCTGGCGCTCGCCAGGACCGCCACGCGCGCCGATGCCGCCGACCTGTCGTTCGAGGTGGGTCCAGGCGCCAGCCAGCCGAGGCAACAGGTACTCCAGCCGCGCCAGTTCCACCTGGAGGCGCGCCTCGCGGGTGCGGGCGCGCTGGCCGAAGATCTCGATGATCAGGCCGGGCCGGTCGAGCACCGGCCCGTCGATGCGCTTTTCGAGGTTGCGCTGCTGAACCGGGCTGAGCGCTGCGTCGACGACGAGCAGATCGTAGCCCGGCTCCAGCCGCTCCTCGGCCAGCGCAGCCGCCTTCCCCCGTCCGAAATAGGTCGCCGGGTCCGGGTGCTCGCGCCGCTGGACGGCGCGGCCGGCAACCGTGCCACCGGCCGTCTCGACCAGCCGCGCAAGCTCCTCCAGCGAGTCCTCGACGTCCCAGGCGTCGCTTCCTGGCCAGTCGAGGGCCGCCAGCATCGTCCGTGCGCCCCGTGCTGGAGCCAGCCCATCATGCCGCTCGCTCTCGAGCCGCTCCGCCTCCCGTTCGAGGCGGGCCTGTCGCTCTACTTCGAGGGCGCCGATCACGTCGTCCGGATCGTGCCCGTTGCGTCGTGCCATGGACACAATCGTACCAGCCGGACGGCAGCACCGGCGCCTGGCTGGTTAACACCTTCGTGAGAGCGGCGCCGACCGCTGGTCAGGGTAGGTGCGGCGAGCGACGCCCGAAGCCGGAGCGTAGCCAGACGTCCGGGGTGAGACCACGCTCGTTGCCCCGCCGCGGTGGTGCCAGGTCGATGGTCGGTTCCGGCTCGCCGGCCTCGACCATCCGCCGTTTCAGGCGCTCCCGGAGGTCGGCGCTGGTGTCCTGAAAATTCTCCAGGCCAGCCAGGTTGACCAGCTCGTAGGGGTCGGCTTGCAGGTCGTAGAGGAATTCCTCGACGTACCGGTCCGAGCCGGAGTCGGTCCAGCCGTCACGGTCAGGGGCGCTGACGCTGTACTTCCAGCGATGGGTTCGGATGGCCCGCCCGACCTGCGACTCGCTAATCTGCACGAACACCTCCTCTGGCCAGTCTTCTGGGCGCTCGGTGTTGCTGCCTCGGGTGAGCGGCAGGAACGAGCGGCCTTGCATCCCCTCGGGTACCGGCAGCCCGGCCGCGTCGAGCAGGGTGGGCGGCAGGTCGATCAGGCTCACCAGCTCCGGCAGGCTGCCGCCGGCGTCGAAGCCAGGGCCCTGGAGGGCCAGTGGGATGCGGATCGAGGCGTCGTGGCAGGAGCGCTTGTACTCCGAGTTGCGGGTCTTGAAGTGGCAGCCGTGATCCGACGTGAACGCCACGATCGTATCGTCAAGGATGCCAAGGCTTTCGAGGGCATCGAGGACTCGGCCGAGCACTTCGTCGAGGCGCTTGACCATGCCCCAGTATCCGCCGAGGTGCTGTGGCGCGGACCCGCCGAGGGCGGCAAGATCGGGTGGAGTCCAGCGGCCAGCGTAGCGCTCGGCGTAGCCGTTGGGGGCCGGGTAGTCATCGCGGTGGTTCTGGTGATGGGGCTCGAGGAAGGACATGAACAGGAAGAACGGCTCCTGCTGGTGTGCGTCGACGAAGCGGATGGCCGCATCCCCGAGCGCGTCGGCGCGGTAGCCGGGCAGGTGTTCGGCCTGCTCCTCCTCGTTGTAGAGAACGGTGTGGTACTCGTCGGAGCAGAACTCCAGCAGGTTCGCAGCGAGCCAGGACTGGTAGCCGCCGCGCTCGTCAGGCGGGACCGGATCGCGGCTGGCGAGGTGCCACTTGCCGATGTAGCCGGTGTGGTAGCCGGCCGCGTTGAACTGCCCGGCGATGGTCGGGATATCCTGGCGCAGCGGGATCGTGTTCCGATAGACGCCACTGGTGGTGGGATAGACGCCGGTCTGGAGGCAGGCACGGGTGGGCGCACAGACCGGCTGTGGCGTAAAGGCGTTCGGGACGTGGGTGCCCCGCCGGGCCAGACGGTCCAGATTCGGCGTCAGGCCGAGGGGGTTGCCGTGCAGGCCGACCGAATCCCAGCGCTGCTGGTCGGTGAAGAAGACGAGGACGTTGGGGCGTTCGCGGCGAGTGGGCACCGAGATGACTCCTTCAGCAATCTCACCGGGCGCGACGAGGCTGGACGACCGAAGCGCGGCCCAGAGCCCGTGCGCGTGGGTCAGTCAGGGTATGGTTATCGGCCGGGCACGAGGTGCAGACGGACCTCCGCGTCGGCGTCGATCCGCTCCCACGAATAGAGCATGGGGGCGAGGCGCTGTTCGCTCCAGGCCGTTACCTGATCGGCGTAGTGGGGGCTGCCAGGGTGGCCCGAGACTCCGAGCGGGATGATCCAGCCGCTCCGGTCCCAGTCCGCAAGATCGAAGCAGTAGCGAGCTACCGACGTCGCCGTGATCGGGCACTCGCGAGCGTCCATCCCGTCGAACGTGCCGGCCTGCGGCGTGTCGCCGTCGCCGCCCACCCCGACCGCCGGCGGATCGAGCAGATCCGCAAGCTCCGGGAAGGCGCCCGAGAGGGTATGGCGGGGACGGGTCCGGTGGATCCGATCCCAGTGCCAGCCGTCCTGGTCCGGCCCGAGCCGCTCCGCGAGCCAGGCCACGGCGTCGGCGAGCGCCCGCGCTCCGAGCGACACCCAGGTCTCGCCGGGCGGCAGCACCG
This sequence comes from Chloroflexota bacterium, assembly GCA_020845495.1. The sequence goes on along the minus strand of JADLFM010000008.1, from coordinate 4,205 downwards.
AAGGGTCGCGCCGGAGCATGAGCGCGTAGAACGGGTCCCGGACGCGCTGAGCGAGCGGGATTGCCTGTGACGGCAGCGCCTCGTAGCGCCCGCCCGCCTGCATCAGCGGCGCGAAGGTTGGGCCGGCCAGGAGCGCGGCGGTGATCCGCTCGCGCCAGACCGCATAGATCGCGGCTGCCTGGCTCTCTGGCCCCATCACGCCGTCCCAGCCAAGCAGCCGGGTGCGCGCCGCCGCCGATGCCTCGTCGCGCGGCTCGATCTCCCGCGCCAGCTCCACGAACCCCGCCGAGGGAATCGAGCGCTTGTCGGCGTGGACGGTCGGCATGTCCGCCGCCGTCGCCGCCGTCAGCGGACGCAGGCGCGCGTTCACCCGCTCGGCGCGGTACGGCGGCGACCAGTCAATGGAGACGTAGTGCGGGAAGTCCCGCCCGACGACGCGCTGATTGGCGGTCGCAATAAAGCCCTGCTCGGGGTTGCGGGCGCGCGGCATCTCCTCGAAGGGCACCTGTCCCTGCCACTCGTGCTCGCCGGTCCAGCCGGGCACCGGCAGCCAGGCGTTCGCCATCGAGCGGACTGGCACCTGCCCACGGGTCAGGTAGCCGATCGTGCCGCTGGTGTCGGCCATGACGAAGTTGTTATCGGGAGCCACCCACGACCGCTTGGCCTCGTCAAGCTCCGCGACCATCCGAGCGCGGAGCATCGGCAACAGCGCGTCGAACGTACGGTTCGGCCCGGCGATGGCCACGTATTTCAGCGCCAGTGCGTGCCCCTGCGCCGGATCACCCACGACGATGGGGCCGTGGTGGGTGGCCGTCGCCTCGATCTCGACCGGCGCGGCTCCGCGCACCTGGATCGTCTCGCGGCGGCGGTCGGCCTCCCGCCAGGAGCCTCGATCCTCGTACTGGCTCGGGTCGCCCGGCTTGAAGCGTTCGACGTACAGATCCTGATAGTCCGCGTTGGCAGTGGTGACACCCCAGGCGACGTGCGCGTTGTGGCCGAAGTGGGGGAAGGCTGGCACACCGACGAACGAGAAGCCGATGGCGTCAAAGTCCGGGCAGGCCAGATGGTTCGGGTAGTAGACGTTCGGGACGTCGATAGCGCGGTGGGGATCGCCGGCCAGGAGCGGCTTCCCACTCTCCGTCCGACGGCCGTGAAGCACCCAGTTGTTGCTGCCCGCGCCGAGGTCGTCCAGCCCGAGTAGCAACTCCGCCATGGCGGCGCCCTCCTCGATGGCGTCCGGGACGTTCTGGTAGGTCGCGCCCGGCGGGACCATGAGCGGCGCCTCTTCGCCGGCGCCCGCCCGCAGCCGCTCGACCCACTCCTCGCCGAGCGTCTTCAGTACCCGTAGCCGCCAGAGCTTCGCGCGCATCGTGGACATCAGGACGTGCCGCACGTGGAAGACGGCGCAGGAGTGCCACGGCTCCCACGGCTCCGGCGTCCCGCCGACCAGCCGATACTCGATGGGCAGGGTGCCGGTGGTCGAGAGGAAGGCGTTGACCCCGGCCGCGTAGGTGTCGAGCATGGCTCGCGTCTCGGCGTTCAGAGCAGCATAGTCGGCGCGGGCACGGTCGGTCAGCCGCAGCCGTCGCATGACCGTGTCCTGCTCGACCCCGCCCGGGCCGGCGTACTCAGCCCAGCGGCCGGCCGCGCGGCGACGGTCGTACTCCATGTGCCAGAGCCGGTCCTGAGCGTGCACGAAGCCCTGAGCGAAGAAGGCGTCATGGCGCGAGCCGGCCCGGATGTGGGCCACGCCGATGCGATCGCGCACCACCTCGGCCGGTCCATCCAGGCCGTCCAGCCGCAGCGTCCCCGACTGCTGGGGAATCGCGTCCCGCAGGTCGTCGCGCGTGATGCTCGTGGTCGCCATCGTCCCTCCCGCCCGCTCGTCCATCGGCTCGGCCGGCGCCGCTGCCCTGGCCGATGCTGCCGTCCTGGCCGTGCCCTCGTCGGCCCCGTTCCAGACCGCCGATCATAGCATCGCCCGACGCGCAGACGGTCGCTGCCGGTCCGAATACCGGATCGTTCCGCCGCTGCTGTGGCCGCGCCCGGCGTACTTTCCGCCGCGTTGGCTGCCGGATTGAGCGGCACGTTCGAGGGGACGCTTCCCGCTGAGCCTGCCGGCTCGTTGGGTAGGGCGAACGAGTCTGCTAGATTCAGAGCGTTCGCGCGGTCGTTCAGCACGGCCACATCGGGCGGTGCCACGCGCCGATGAGGAGGGTATGTATGCGGGCAGGGTTCGGACAGTTCAACGTCTCGACGGACGAGTACCTCCAGTTCGCGGCGCAGTTTGGCGCCACCGATGTCCTCCTCAACACCCCGCTACTTCCGGGCACCGGCGGGCGCTGGGAATTGCACGACCTCGTCAAGCTACGCCTGCGCGTCGAGCAGTTCGGGCTGAAGCTGACCGCGCTCGAGAACGTGCCGACCCACTTCTACGATCACATCATGCTCAACGGCCCGCGCCGCGACGAGCAGATCGAGAACATGATCGCGACCGTCCGCAACATCGCGCGGGCCGGCATCCCGATCTTCGGCTACAACTGGATGCCGTCCCACGTCTGGCGGACCGAGCCGGAGCGGATTCGCGCCGGCGCGCTCGCCACCGCCTTCGACGACGCCCGCGCCCAGACCTTCCCGCTCACGCACGACCGGGTCTACTCCGAAGAGGAGATGTGGGCCAACCTCGAATACTGGATCAAAATCATCACGCCGATTGCCGAAGAGGAGGGCATCCGGCTCGGCATCCACCCCTGCGACCCCCCGGTGCCAGTGCTCGGCGGCATCCCTCAGTTGTTGCGGAACTTCGCGGCCTACAAGCGGTTGATCGAGATCTTCCCGAGCGACTGTAACGCCATCGAGTTCTGCCAGGGCACCATGGCCGAGATGGCGGACGAGGTCGACATCTACGACAAGATCCGCTACTTCGGCTCCCGTAACAAGATTCTCTACGTCCACTTCCGGAACGTCTCAGGAACGGTGCCACGCTTCCACGAGGAGTTCGTCAACAGCGGCTACGTCGACATGGTCAAGGCAATGGAGATCTATTACGACGTCGGCTTCGATGGCTTCTTCATCGACGACCATGTTCCGCAGACCTACCAGGACACCACCTGGGGGCACCGGGGGCGGGCCTTCGCCAACGGCTACATCCAGGCGCTCATCGAAGCCGTCACCAGGCAGCGGCAGTCGGCCGGCATTCAGCCCGGCAGCGTCCGCGACTGGACCCCGACGACGCTGTCACCAGCATAACCTCCACGTAACCTTCGGGCCGGGCGCCCGGATGGCCCGGCGCCTTGACCCTGCCGGCAGTCGGCGGTAGCATGTCGAGCGGTTGATGGACGTTCCTGACCCCACGATGACGGAAGGCCCGGCGAGCCGCCCGAATGCGGCGGTCCGCCGATACTCGCGGCGTCGAGTATGGTGGAGCCTCCACCCAGACGGTCAGGCGCGTTCTGACCCTGACCGAGCGTGCGAGCACGGCAGTCGAGGGGGGTGGCTGCCAGAAGCGCGGACGCGGCTTTCGCGAGACATCCGCGCAGCAGTGGCGGAAACCGATGGTTCCGAGTGGCAGGGTCGTCCACTGTCGTGACACCACCCTGGTGAAGGGCGCATGGGCACGGCTCGATACTACCCGGCACTCGAGGGTCGGAGATCGATGGAGCAGATGATGTCGAAGCGGACATTCACGCGGCGACGCTTTTTCGCTACGTTCGGTCAGGCGGCCGGCGTGGTCGGTGTCGCGTTCGCGGCGGCCGGCTGTAGCTCGGTCCAGCAAACGCTCGGACCGAAGTCCGGCGGCTCGGGCGGCACTGCGTCCGGTAGCGCGCCTTCCAGCGGCACGACCGCCGGCGCGGCCGGCAGTAACTCGGGCGGGGCTGGCGCGGGCGGCGCGGCGGCGACACTGCGGTACATGGGCCACTTCACGGCCCTCGGCGACACCGCTCGCGACCGCGCTCAGAAGCAGATCGACGAGAAGTTCAAGGCCAAGGCGCCGAACATCACGATCCAGTGGGAACAGACCGCCTGGGAGACGATCGGCGAGAAGTACATGGCCGCCTGGTCAGCCGGAACTGCCCCCGATATCAGCCTGTTCAGTCCCGCCAATATCACTCAGGCGGTGCGGCTCGGGTCGCTCGAAGACCTCCAGCCGTCCTTCTCGAAGTGGGCCGACAGCGACCGCAACGATCTCTCGAAGGCGTGGTGGG
>JADLFM010000007.1 GCA_020845495.1 Chloroflexota bacterium | reverse complement strand
TGATGGCGTCGATCACCCCATTCGGGCAATACGGTCCGCACGCGCACTTCAAGGGCTCGGACCTCGTGGCGTGGGCCATGAGCGGCTACATGGCGATTCTCGGCTACGAGGATCTGAGCATACCGCCAGTCAACGCGCCGTTCCTCCAATGTTGCCACGCTGCTGGCTACTACGCGGCAACCGCGGCACTGGCCGCCGTGCTCTGCCGTGCGACCACCGGTCGCGGGCAACACATTGACGTGTCGATGCAGGAGGCAATGGTGACGATGTCGGAGAGTCCCAACGTCTTCTACGGCCAGAATGACGTCGTCGTATCGCGCCGGTGGGGCTACAACGGCAACCCCAGCGCACGCCGCGTCTTTCCCTGCAAGGACGGCTACGTGGACATGTCGCTCGGCCCGTTCCGGCGCGACCACTGGCCCCACTTCATCGAGTGGATCGCCGAAGATGGCCTGGCCGGAGACCTCGGGGACGACCGCTGGCTCGACCGCGACTGGGGACTCGCGCACATCGACCACATGTTCGAAAAACTCGAGACGTGGACGACGACGCACACCGGCGACGAGCTTTTCCACGAAGGGCAGAAGCGCCGGCTGGAGGCGGCGCCCGTCAACGACATCCCGAGCATGGTGGCAGACCCACAGCTCAACGCTCGAGGCTTCTTCGTCGAGGTTCCGCATCCCGAGCTTGACCGAACGCTGACTGACAGCGGCGCGCCCTACGACTTGCAGGGGACTCCATGGGCGATTCGCCGCCGCGCACCGCTCCTTGGCGAGCACAATCGTGAGATCTACCTGGGTGAACTCGGCCTCACCGAACGAGAACTGGATGCACACCGCGCACATGGCGTGATCTGAGTCGACGTTCGTACACCGTCTACAAGCATGGGATGACATAACCATGATTGCTACCGGACCACTCGAAGGCATTCGCGTCATGGATTTCGGCTGGGTGGTCGCCGGCCCGCGCTGCGGGAAGACGCTCGCCGATCTCGGGGCCGAGGTGATCCGCATTGAGGGGCGCAGCCGGATTGACTCCTTCCGCTACGCGGCCGGCTTCGTCGATGGGAAGGAGATGGCCACCGGTGGCCGCTTCAAGGAGGTCAATCGCAACAAGCTCGCCATCACGCTGAACATGCGCGATCCGAGAGGACTCGCAGTGGCCAAGCGTCTGCTCGCCATCAGCGACGTGGTCATCGAGAACTTCACCGCTGGTGTGATGGATCGCTGGGGCTTCGGCTACGACGTGATGCGGGAGATCAACCCGGGCATCGTCTACATCAGCATGTCCGGGTATGGGCACTCGGGCCCATACAAGACCTACGTGAGCCACGGCCCGATTCTCCAGGCACTGGCCGGTTACACCCACTGCACCGGACTGCCGGACCGGCCACCCGTGGTCATGGGCGCCTACGCCGACTTCATTGGTGGAGCCTCGGGAGCACTCGCCGTACTCGCTGCCCTCACCAGCCGCGAGCAGACCGGCCACGGGCAGTACATCGACCTGGGCCAGTACCAGGCCATCACCGCGACGACCGGCACGGCTGTGCTGGACTACACGGTGAATGGTCGCGCTGCCCAGCGCATCGGTAACGGCAGCTATCACCAGCAGGCCGCGCCGTACGGACCGTACCGCTGCGCCGGCGAGGACCGCTGGTGCGTGATCGCCGTCACCACGGAAGACGAATGGACGGCGTTCTGTAGGGGGATTGGCGACCCGGCGTGGACTTTGGAGCCGCGCTTCTCGACGATGGCGGAGCGGGTACGCCACCGACAGGCGCTGGACGAGCAGGTGACGGACTGGACACGCCGCCACCGAGCTGAAGACGTCATGTACCGCTTGCAGAAGGCAGGCTGCCCCGCAGCGGTCGTACAGAACGCGGAAGACATGACGCGAGATCCTCACCTCAACGCGCGTGGCTTCTGGGAGTACCAGCAAGATCCAGAACTTGGCACCGTGCGGTTCGAGGGCGTGCCGCCGAAGCTCTCCGAGACGCCCGGACGCGTGCGGCGGCCGGCTCCCCAAGTCGGGCAGCACAACGACTACGTCTACGGCGAGCTCCTGGGCATGGGCGCGCACGAAATCCAGCAGTACGCCGACGAGGGCGTCTTCTGAGGAGGCGACGATGCCGACCGACACAGCCGGCCCGTACCAGTACGTGCTCTACGAGAAACGAGGACACACCGCTGTCATCACGATCAACCGCCCCGAAGTGTTGAACGCCTTGCACTACCCGGCGAACGAGGAGCTATTCGACATCTGGACGGACTTCATGGATGACCCTGATGTCTGGACGGCGGTGCTCACCGGCGCCGGCGATCGCGCCTTCTGCGCCGGGGCCGACATCAAGTACATGGCCTCGATCTCACAGCCGGTGCCGACGTCGGTCCGCGAGGCGAGTGACTCGCGGATCCAGTTCGCCGGCCTCGTCCACCGCCGGATCACCAAGCCGATCATCGCGGCCGTCAACGGGTACTGTCTTGGCGGCGGCCTCGAGACGGCGATGGCGTGCGACATCGTGATTGCCTCCGAGCATGCCCGATTCGGAACCCCCGAGATCAAGAACACCGGCGGCTACCCCGCTTCCGGAGGCGTCCACCGGCTCCCTCGTCACGTCCCCCGGAAAATCGCCATGCAGATGCTGCTGACCGGGGAGCACCTCAGCGCCGATGAGGCGCTGCGCTACGGCCTCATCAACAAGGTCGTGCCGACGGCCAGACTGATGCCTGAGGCGCTGGCGCTCGCGGAGATCATCAACTCGCGCCCGCCAATGGCCGCGCGCGCGATCAAGGAGATGGTCGATTGCAGCCTGGATCTGCCGCTCGAGTATCCGGTCGACACGCGGTTGTGCGCCTGGGATCTTGACGACGACATCGGCGGCAAACTCCGAGCAACCGAGGACTGGAAATCGCGAGAGGGTCCACGCGCCTTTGTCGAGAAGCGTAAGCCTGTCTGGTTGGGCCGGTAACTGACCGGAGGGAGGCCAACATGGGAGCAGCCGAGGCGAACGGACAGGCCACGGCCGGCCGTTTTCAGGATCTTCTCTATGAGAAGCACGGACGCATCGCCTACATCACACTCAACCGACCGGCTGCCCTGAACGCGGTCAGTCCGGTGACGCAGGACGAGCTGATCGCGGCCATCGAAGACTTCGCGGATGACCCGGAGGTCTGGGTTGCGGTGCTGACCGGGGCCGGCGACCGGGCGTTTTCTGCCGGCGCGGACATCAAGTGGCGCTTCGAACACCCCGAAGAGAACGAGCGGCGGGAGCAGGAGCGGCAGAAGCGTCGTCGGCGCACCTACTGGCACCTCGATGCGATGTACGGCGGGGATCTGCCGCTTCAGGTCTGGAAGCCTATCATCGCCGCGGTCCACGGCTACGCCCTGGGTGGCGGCTTCGAGATCGCGATGAACTGCGACATTGTCATCGCCGCCGAGAACGCGATCTTTGGCCTGCCGGAGGTGACGCGCGGCTGGACGCCGGCCGCCGCGAACTTCCTGCTTCCCCGCCACATCCCCCGCAAGATTGCCATGGAGATGCTGCTGTTCGGCGACCGGATTTCGGCGCAGCGTGCATACGAGCTCGGCCTCGTCAACAAGGTCGTGCCGGTTGGGAAACTTCAGGAGACCGCCACGGCGTACGCCGAGCGGCTCTGCAAGAACCCGCCGCTCGCCGTCCAGGCCGCCAAGCAGCTCGCACTGCGCGGACTGGACATGCCGATGAACTACGCACCCATCGCCTGGCACCTGATGTCCGACGGCGTCACGCGCGCCGTCCAGGATTCCGAGGACATCGTGGAGGGGAGACGCGCCTTCGCCGAAAAGCGCACCCCGCACTTCACGGGGCGCTGACTCATGCCACAAGTCTGCCGGCGCATCCACGAGAATCGTGAGGGAAGCCATGCCTGAGCGGATCGAGACAGACGTGCTCGTCGTGGGCGCAGGCGGGGCCGGTATGCGCGCCGCCTTCGAGGCGAGCCTGGCCGGGGCGAGCGTCCTGATGGCCGTGAAGGGGCGGTTCGGCGCCGTTGGTACTCGCGGAGCCGGCGGAACCTCGGCCGCGATCTCCGAGCGCGGAGGGATACGGCGCGTCGGCGCGCCGAACCGGAGGCCAGAGGAGCGGCTCGATCCGGACCAGGTATACGATGACATCATCCAATGCGGACTCGGCATGGCCGATCCCAAGCTCGTACGCATCCTCGTCGATGACGCGGCGGACACGCTATGCCAGCTAGACGAGTGGGGGCTGGTGCCGAGCTTCGCCGAGGGGTACGGCGCGGGTACTCACGGCGTGCCGGTCTCGGTGGCCTTGCAGCGGATGATTCGGCGCAGCGACATCGTGGTACGAGACAGAACGGCGATCTGTGACCTGCTGATGAAGGATGGCGCGTGCGTCGGCGCGCTGGCGGTGGACGAGACCACCGGCGAGTTGGTGACCATCAGCGCTGCTTCGACGATCCTCGCCACCGGCGGCCTGGGCCGTCTCTTCTGGCTGAACTTCCATCCATCGTGCGTGACGGGCGACGGCTACGCCCTCGGATTCAACGCGGGCGCCGAACTGTTCAATCTCGAGTTTCACCAGATCTTCATCGAAACGGTCGCCCCGAGCGTTAACCTGGTGCACACCTGGCTCTGGGAGGCGCTCCCGCGCCTGACCAATGCCCACGGCGATGAGTTTCTGGAGCGCTACCTGCCCCACGGAGCTGACCCGAAGGAGTGCATGGGACAGCGCCGCCTCCACAATCCGTTCAGCACCCGTGATCGACTCTCCCGCTACATCGATCTGGCGATGGCCGGCGAGGTCAAGGCCGGACGCGGCACGCCACGCGGCGGCGTGTTCGTGGAGATCGATGATCCGAACTTTGGGATCCGCCCGGACTTGCTGGACTGGTACCGCTATCGCGGTATTCACTGGGACCAGGGTCCAGTAGAGATTGGGGTGGGCCATCACTGTTGCGATGGCGGCCTGCGGATCGACGAGAACGCGCAAACGACGGTCCCCGGTCTCTTCGCCGCCGGCGAGCTTGCGGCAGGCCCGCATGGCGCCGACCGGATGGGCGGCAACATGCTGCTCGCGTCTCAGGTGTTCGGGGCGCGCGCGGGCCGCGCCGCCGCCTTGCAGGGATGGGCGATGGGTCGCCAGCCCATCGACGCGACGCAGCTATCCGAGTGTGCGGCCACCTTGACCGTGCCCCGCTCAGGTGACCTGGAGGTGCGAGAGATAGCGGAGCGGCTGGGCAAATTGGCGTGGGACCACCTGCTTGTAGGACGAACGGCAGCCGGACTTCGCCGTGCCCAGGCTGAAATCACGCGTATGCGCTGTGAAGACCTACCCCGGCTGCGGATTCGCGAGCCGCTCGACCTGGTCAGATCAATCGAACTGCGCAACGGCTTGCAGGCCGCCGAACTGGTGGCGCACGCGAGCCTGACCAGAGAAGAGAGTCGGGGAGGCCACCATCGCGAGGACTTCCCCCTGCAGGACGATGCGGCCTGGCTCAAGGTCATCACCGTCCAGAAGCGCGACGGTGCGATCACCTCCGGCTTCCGGGAACTCGATCCAGGGTGGCAGCCACGGTCGACCGACATGTTCGGCCGGCCCTGGGGATGATGCCTGCGTGATCCGTTAGGCAGGGCGCACGAGACAGACGACACTGGCCGCCACGAGGCTGGGCACGATCGAGGCGGCAATGGGCAGCGGTGCACCGAGGACAAGAGGAGCGAGCGATGCGACGTGGCAACGGCGCGACCATTCACGAGCCGGCGAGACAACTTCCAGTCTACGGCGCCTGTGACGTTCTGGTCGTCGGCGGCGGGCCGGCGGGCACGGCAGCCGCCATCGCCGCCGCTCGCGCTGGCGCCGAGACGGTCCTGGCCGAGCGGTACGGCTACCTGGGCGGACTTTCCACGGGCGGGCTGGTCTGCTGGATCGACCGGATGGCCGACTGGGACGGGCGGCTGGTCGTTGGTGGTATCGGGAAGGAGTTGATGGATGCGTGCGCCGCCGAAGAGGGCGGGCTCGTCGGGCCGCCCCGCGATCAGTGGGGTTCGCACGATCCGGAAGCGGTCGCCTATTGGGCGCCCCGGAGCGCCTCGCGACGTGGCGTGGTCACCTGGACGCCGACGATCGACCCGGAAATCCTGAAGGGCGTCTCGAACGACAAGGTCCGCCAGGCCGGTGCACAAATGCTGCTCCACTGCTGGGCCGTCGGCCCGGCCATGGTCGATGGCAAGGTCGGGGGAGCCATCTTCGAGAGCAAGGAGGGGCGGTTTGCCGTTCTGGCCGACGTGACGATTGACTGTACGGGCGACGGCGACATCTTTGCCGGCGCTGGCGCGCCCTTCGAGTCCGATGTCGATGCGTCGACGATTCACGCCCTGATGAATACGTCCTGCCGCTTCGGCAACGTCGATACCGAGACCTTCTACGATTTCCAGATCGAGAATCCGTCTGGGTACAGCGATCTACTCCGCCAGGCCGAGCAAGCTGGCGTGCACTTTCGCTGCGGTCCCCTGCCGCAGTCCGGTCAGTCGCTTTGCATGCACCCGAAGCTCGCCGGCTACTCGCCGCTCAAGGTGGCTGACCTGACCGAGGCAGAACTCCGCTCACGGGACGCCCACCGAGCGGGCCTCCAGTGGTGGCGGGAACACATGCCGGGCTGGCAGCATGCTATCCTGGTTGAGACGGCGCCGCAAGTCGGCGTGCGCCACAGTCGACGGCTGGCCGGCGTCACCTCAGTGACGATGAGCCGCTGGCGGAAGGGCGTCCTGCATGAAGACAGCGTCGGGCTCTGTCCGGGACCATCGCCCCAGATTCCTACCCTGCAGATCCCCCTTGGGAGCCTGATCCCGCGTGACTTGGACGGGATGCTCGTCGCGGGGCGGAATCTGAGTTGCGACGTGCAGGCCCACAATCTGCTGCGAGAGATTCCAGAATGCTGGGTGATGGGCGAGGCGGCTGGGTCTGCGGCAGCGCTCGCGGCTCGACAGCGGGCAGCCGTGCGCGAGGTCGATGTCTCCGCCCTACAGGATCATCTGCGAGAGGCCGGGGCCCTCGTGGATGTTTCGCGCTAGACCACGCACGTTTCCAGGAGGGAAGACCGTGACGGCCACCGTCCGCGTGGTTCACTATCTGAATCAGTTCTTCGCCGGGATCGGTGGCGAGGAGCAGGCAAATGTTGGGCTTCGGGTCATCGACGGCCCGGCCGGTCCTGGCCGGCTGCTCCAGCGCATGCTTGCGGACGCGGGCCACATTGTCAGCACGGTGGTGGCCGGCGACAACTACGTCAATGAACGGCCAGATGAGGCCATCCGCGAGGGGCTACGAGCCATCCGCGAGTTGCGGCCGGATGTCGTGATCACCGGCCCCGCCTTCGACGCTGGGCGCTACGGTCTGGCGTGCGCTGCGCTCGGGCAGGCCGTCGTCCAACACCTGGGCATCCCCGTCGTCGGCGGGATGTATCCCGAGAACCCCGGAGTGTCCACCGGCCGGCGCGCCCTCTACATCGTCCCCACCGGCCGCACCGCCAGCGAGATGGCGCGGGCGCTCGACGCAATGGCCCGGCTGGCGCTCACGCTGGCCCGGGGCGGGGACCCCGGTCCCGCAGCGCAGGCGGGCTACCTGCCGCGCGGATACCGACGGACCGTCATTCACGAGCAACCCGCTGCCCGACGCGCAGTCGATCAACTCGTGGACCGGCTGGCCGGCCGAGCCTGGCAGACCGAGATTCCAGTCATCTCCTACGACGCCGTGACACCCCTACCACCGCTGGCGGACCTCAGCCGAGCGAAGATCGGCCTGGTGACGAGTGGCGGCCTGGTGCCGCGCGGCAACCCCGACCGCCAGGTTTCGGGCGGCGCCCGCGCCTGCTTCCGCTACTCCATCGAGCACGTGGACGCGCTGACCGTCGCCGACTGGGAGTCCGTTCATGGCGGTTTCAGCACCGTCATCTTGAACACCCGCAACCCCAACTACGCCTTGCCGATCGGCACAGTGCGCGATCTGGAGCGGCGCGGTGTCATCGGGAGCCTCTACCCGTACTTCTATTCGACCGTCGGCAACGGCACCGCCGTCGCAACGGCGAAGCGAATGGCCGACGAGATTGTCGAGGACTTTCGGGCAGCCGGCGTGGATGCCGCCCTGCTGGTCGCGACGTGAGGGACCTGCAATCGTTGCGGTGCAACGATCAGCAAGGAGATCGAGCGAGCCGGCATCCCGGTGGCGATGATGAGCGCGCTGCCGGCCCTCGCGCTCAACGTTGGGGCGCTGCGGGTGGTCCGTGGCGTGCGGATCGAGCACGTCTGTGGCGACCCCTCGCTCTCACCCGAGGAGGACCAGGAGTTGTCCGAGGCGATCGTGCTGACGGCGCTGCGGGCCTTGCAGACGCCGGTGGACGGCCCGACCCTCTTCGAGCCGCAGATCGGCCGGGAGGTGTCCGGTGCGTCTTGAGTTGGCAGACTTCGCTGTCCGGCGGGTCGCCTTTGGCTCCCCCACCCGCTGGTCGGATGGCCGCCTGACCGTCGATCCGGACGAGTTCGTTGATCTCGTGCGTCAGGACCGGCGGATCCGGGCCGTCACGCTCGATGTCGCCCACCCCGGTGACTCGGTGCGGATCGTCAACGTCCACGATGTCCTGGAGCCGCGCATCAAAGTGGATGGACCCGGCCGCACATTTCCCGGCGTCTGCGACCGCGACGTCGCCACCGTCGGTAGCGGTCGGACACACCGACTCGGCGGCCTCGGCCTGGTTGAGTGCGTGGACCCGTCCGACGACCTCGGGCCTGCCCGTGGCGAGTCTCGCGGGTCACACCAGTTCATCGAAATGTCCGGGCCGGGCGCGGTGCAGCCATACGCCGGGCTCCGCAACCTCGTCCTGACCCTGTCGCCTGAGAACGGCCTGAGCGACGAGGACTGGGACGAGGCGAAGCGCGCGGCGATGCTGCGGGTGTCAGACCGCCTGGCGGAGACGACGCTCGGGCATGAGCCATCCTCGGTGGAGACGTTCAACCTGGCAGTGGACGACCGCTCGCTGCCGGGCGTCGTGTTCATCGCCAACCTCCGCTCGGCCGAGCACCGAGTTGGGCCGCGCTCAGGAATCGGGACGGCCGTCTACGGCGTCACCCGCCTGTCCGCACCCTGGCTGCTCCACCCGACCGAGATCATGGACGGGGCGATCACCCGCAAGACGACCTGGATGCAAACGAACAACCCGATCGTGCTGGAGCTGGCTCGTCGCCATGGGCGAGACCTCAATTTTCTCGGTTGCATCATCGCGCGCACCAACTGGACCGCCCAGCGTGAGAAGCAGCTCGCAGCGCTGCGGGTGGCGGAGCTGGCGATGATGCTCGGCGCGCAGGGCGCCGTTGCGACGGTGGACGTGCGCGGCAATCGCTTCATCGAGGCGATCCTGGGCGTCCAGGCCTGCGAGCAGCGGAACATCAAGACGACCCTCTGCACGGTCGAGGAGCCGAACGAGGACGGCCAGGCGCCGGCGCTGATCTTCTCGACGCCCGACATCGTGAGCGCCGTGAGCTGCGGTGACTCGGACGTGCCCGGGCCGTTCCCGGCCGTCGAGCGCGTCCTCGGCGCGTTCGAGCCGCCGGCCGAGTGGCACGCGGAGCGGCCTGGCGAGGGCGGCGGCCACATCGCCCGCTACTGGGTCGACTACTACGGCTGGGGCCGCGCCGGCTGCGTAGACTTCTGACTGGAGAGAGAGACGATGGTAGGTCCACCCGGGCCGATCGGCACGCAAGGCGATGTCCCGACGCGACGCGCCGTCATTAAAGGAGTCAGGTTCTTCCTGGCCCACGCACCAGGCCTCGTCCGGCACGGCTCCAAGCCGACCCGCGAGATTGCGCGGCAGCCGGAGCTCTGGGACCGCATGCGAGGCCACCTGCGCTCCTACGAGGCCGCGCTCGCCTACCCGCCGAACCAGGTGTTCCTCGGCCTGCTGCGTCCGGAGGATCTCCGGGCCATCCAGCGCCCCTGGTGGCAACACGCCAGCCCGGCCGCGCCAACCCGCTGGATGCCGCACGGGGAGCTGCTGCCGGAGGAAGATCTGTACGGCCTGCTCAAACTGGTTGATCGCTTCGATCTGATCTGGCTGGAAGGCGGGTTCCTCGACGAGGTGCGCGAGCGGCTTGCCGGGCATCCCCTGGTCACGGCTGGCGACCTGGAGCACCTGCAGGGCGGGCGGACTCGGGAGTCGATCTCGGCCCAGTGCGCCGAGGGCAAGGCCGTTCCGCTCATCTTGCCGGACGGGCGCCTCGTCGGCTGCGCGAACCGCGCCCATGAGGAGGACGAAGCGCTCGGCGCCTCAGTGCTCCTCGAGAACCTTGCCTGTCTCGCCACGGCAACGATGGCGACCCGGACCCTGCTTGCCCAGACTGGCCTGGACCCGGCGTCGGTCACCTACGTCATCGGCTCGGGCGAGGAGGCGATCGGCGACCGCTATCAGCGCGGAGGCGGTAACCTGGCAAAAGCGGTGGCCGAACGCTGCGACCTCCGCAACGCGACCGGTTCGGACGTCAAGGCGTTCTGCTGCGGCCCGAACCACGCGCTCGCGATCGGGGCCGGCCTCAGCGCGGCCGGCGTCTTCGACGACATCCTCGTGATCGGTGGCTGCTCGCTCGCGAAGCTAGGGATGAAGTCACTCGCCCATCTCGGCAAAGATATGCCGATCCTCGAAGACGTCCTGGCCGCCTTCGCGATCCACCTCGGACCTGACGACGGCGCCAGCCCGGTCATCCGCCTGGATGCGCTCGGCCGCCACACGGTCGGCGCGCAGTCTTCGCAGCGGGAGATCCTCGAGAAGCTCGTCGCCGAGCCGCTCGCGAAGCTCGGCCTGCGATTCGATCAGGTGGACCGCTACGCGACCGAGCTGCACGACCCGGAGGTCACCGAGCCGGCCGGTAGCGGCAACGTCCCCCTCACCAACTACAGGATGATCGGGGGGTTGGCCGTGGTTCGTGGCGAGATGACCGCCGCCGACCTGCCGGCCTTCGTCGAGGCGCACGGAATGCCGGGCTTCGCGCCCACGCAGGGGCACGTCGCCTCGGCCGTTCCCTTCCTGGGGCACGCCGTTGATATGATGCGCGAGGGTGGTACACTACAGAATACGCTTTTCCTCGCGAAGGGTAGCCTCTTCCTCGGTCGGATGACCCAGATGTCCGACGGCCTCTCATTTCTGCTCGAGCGTCACCCCTAGACCGCTCTGCTATCAACCCCAGACTCGCCGCATCCCCTGTCGGCGCAGCAAGTGCCAAACTCCAAATCATCGTCGGAGGCGATACAGATGACGATCCAACTCGCAGGCAAGCGTGTGCTCGCGCTCGGTGAGCGCGACGGCATCCAGGGCCCGTCGATCAGCGCCTGTGCGAAGGCTGCCGGCGCCACCGTGGTGCTGGAGCAGACGCACTGCTTCGTTTGAACGTCCGCGGGAGCTGTTGACCTGGAAGGTCAAGAAGAGATCAAGCGGGCCGTCGACGCGGCGGGCACCGACGACCTGGTCGTGCTGCTGGGCATGCCGACCGCCGAAGCCAGCGAACTGTACGCCCTGACTGTCACCGAGGGTGACCCGTCGTGGGCGGGCGCCCTGGCCGGTGTGGCCCTTAAGTTGCCCGTCTTCCACGTCCTTGAGCCGGAGATCACGGGGCAGATCCCCGAAGATGTCTACGAGCGCGAACTGAGCTTCGCAACGTTTTCGCTCGACGCCGACACCGTCACCGAGCCGACGCGCCGGATTCGCGAACAGAACGGAGCTGGCTGATGCTCGACGCTGGCGACCACGCTCCTGATTTCACTCTCGTCGATGCGACGGGCCAATCACAGCGCCTAGCCGACGCGCTTGCCCGGGGGCCGGTAGTCCTTGCTTTCATGAAGGCCGACTGCGCTACCTGCACGCTGGCGTTTCCGTATCTCGAACGGCTCCACCATGCGTACACGCCGGTGGGCTGGACGATCTGGGGCATCAGCCAGAACCCGGCCCGCGCCGCCCAGTGGTTTGCCGGGCGGACCGGCGTCACCTTTCCGATGCTGATCGACGGCGAGGGGTTCCCCGTCTCGCACGCCTATGATCCCCCTGCGACGCCGACGATCTTCTACATCGATCGTGGCGGGATGGTCCGCTCGGGCCACTACGGATTTTCGAAGTCGGACCTGAATGCCCTGGCCGAGCAGGTGGCGGCGGAGATCGGCGAGCAACCGGTCATCGTCGCTCCACTGGATGACGGCAACCCTGAGTTCAAGCCTGGCTGAGGGTCACGCCACGCGGGCCAGGCTGGCTCGCACTGACGTCTCCGACCACGGAGACCCGCTCGGGACACGGACCGGAGTTTGTGTCCCGAGCGGGCAGGTTCGGGAGCAACGGACTCGGAGGACTCTCCGCTCGCCTTGAGGGCGGCACAGCGTGCCGCAGAGGAGGCAGGACCAATGGCGTCACCCGTGCGCGTGGTGCACTATCTGAACCAGTTCTTTGCCGGTATCGGCGGTGAGGAGGCCGCCAACACGCCAGTCGAGGTGCGCGACGGGCTGGCTGGCGCCGGTCGGGCGCTTCAGCAGGCGCTCGGGACCGATGGGACCATCGTCGCCACGATTGTTGGCGGCGACAACATCGTCGCCGAGGAGCCTGAGCGCGCCACCGCCGCGATGCGCGAGGCGCTGACCCGGCTGGCCCCGGATGTCCTCGTGGCAGGGCCGGCTTTCGATTCTGGCCGCTACGGGCTGGCTTGCGCCCGGGCCTGCATCGCGGCCCAGCAGCTCGGCGTCAAGGCCGTCACCGCGATGTACCCAGACAACCCCGGATTCACCACCAACCGGCGTGAGCTGATCTGCCTGCCGACCAGTACGAATGTCGCCGAGATGAGCAAGGCGATGGCAGCACTGGCGCGGATGGCAGTCTCGCTCGGTTCCGGTCGTCCGCTTGGCAGCGCCGACGAGGAGGGGTATCTCTGGCGAGGTTTCCGCCGGCCGGTCCTGCGCGAGAAGCCTGGCGCTGCCCGGGCGGTGGACATGGCGCTCGCACGTCTCGCCGGGCGGCCGTTCACAACCGAGATTCCGGTCGCGCGGTACGACGCCGTTCCGCCGACATCGCCCGTCGCCGATCTGACGAGCGTGAAGCTCGGGATCGTCACGAGCGGCGGGTTGGTGCCGATGGGCAATCCCGACCGCCTGGTGTCCGCGCGGGCCGAACGGTTCTTCCGCTACCCGATCGAGGACCGGACAAGCCTCATGGTCGGCGAATGGGAGTCGGTCCACGGCGGCTACAGCACCCAAGCCGTGAACACCCGCAACCCGAACTACGTCGTCCCGCTCGACGTCCTGCGCGAGTTGGAGGCAGCCGGCCGGATCGGCTCGCTGCACCATACCTACTATGCGACGGTCGGTAACCAGACGGCAGTCGCAGAGGCGAAGCGGATGGGCGCCGAGATTGCTCAGGAGTTGCATCAGGCCGACGTTGGGGCCGTCCTCCTCGTAGCCACTTGAGGATCCTGCAATCGTTGCGGTGCAACGATCAGCAAGGAGATCGAGCGAACAGGGCTACCGGTTGTCCAGATCAGCGCGCTGCCGATGGTCGCCCTCGGCGCCGGCGCCAACCGCGTTGTCACCGGGGTGCGCGTCGAGCACGTCTGTGGGGATCCTGGCTTATCGGATGCGGCCGACCTGTCGCTGCGGCGGCGAATCGTCAGTACGGCGTTGCGTGCGCTGATGACGCAAGTTGACGGGCCGACACGCTTTGACCCGGACGCGAGCGAGCGGAAGGAGGCCGTCGGTGCGGCTTGAACTGGGAACGTTTCCGGTGCGCGAGGCCCGGTTCGGGCCGCGCACCCGTTGGACCGACGGCCTGCTGGAGATCGACCGCGAGGCAGTTCTCGACCTCGTACGGGCCGATGCAACCGTGGTCGGCGTGGATGTTGAACTCGCCCGGCCCGGCGAATCGGTCCGGATCGTCAACGTCGTGGATGTTATCGAGCCACGGGTCAAAGTCGAGGGGTCGGGCGTCTGCTACCCCGGCATATGTGGCCGGCCGGTGACGACGGTTGGGCGCGGCCGCACCCACCGCCTGGGTGGGTTCGCGGTCGTAGAGTCGGTGGACGTCCTGAACGAGCAGGCGATCACGGGGGATCTGATTCGCGGCGGTGCGCCCCACGCCTACGACCGAACCGAGCGTCGCCAGGACTTCATCGACATGCACGGTCCGAGCGCGGTGCGGCCATATGCGAGCCTGATAAACCTGGTCGTCACCATGCGACCTGGAGCGGGACTGGACGCCCAGGACCGGCACCTTGCGACTCACGGCGCAGTGCTGCGGATCGCCGACTACCTGGCCGCCGCCGTCGCCGACCAACAGCCGCCCGAGCACGAGTTGTTCGATCTCTCCACGCGCCATCCGGAGCTACCCGGACTGGTCTACATCCCGGTCCTGATGTCCTCGGAGTTCCGCCACGGGCCGGATTCGCGGGTCGGCATCGCCGTCTACGGCGTCACCCGGCTGTCAGCGCCCTGGGCGCTACACCCAACGGAGATGATGGACGGCGCGGTCAGTCAGGGCTCAGTGCAGCTCCTGAGCTGGCCGATGCTCCATGATCCGATCGTACTGGAGCTGGCCCGCCGCCACGGCCGTGACCTCAACTTCCTGGGGGTGATCGTACACCGCTCCAACTGGGGCGGGCAGGCCGAGATGGAGTTGATTGCTGAGCGCGACGCGCAGCTTGCCAGGCTGCTAGGCGCCTCAGGGGCGATTGTGACGACCAACCTGCGCGGACGCCGCTTCGTGGACACAGTGGCGGCTGTCAAAGCCTGCGAGGCCGCGGGGATCCAGACCGTACTGGTGACCGAAGAGGAGGACGACGAGGACGGCACCGCCACCCCGCTGCTCATCAACGACCCGGCCATCGTCAGTGCTGTCAGCACCGGGACCGGCGCCGTGCCCGGACCGTTCACGCCAGTCGACCGCGTGCTGGGCGCCCTCAACCCGGACCCGTCCTGGGGCGCCGAGTTGCTCCCAATCGCCGGCCGATACGGGGCGTTCCACCTGCAAGACTATTACGGCTTCGGCCGCCAGAGCAGCGCGAGCTTCTGAGTCCCCGCTCGACAACGGCGAGCGCCACGTCGGGCAGCACCCGGAAAGGGGTCCTCGCATGACGGAGCAGCGTCAGGGACTCACGATCCTGCATTACGTCAATCAATTCTTCGCTGGGATCGGCGGTGAGGAGCAAGCCGACCAGCCACCCGAGCTACGCCCCGGCCCCATCGGGCCGGGGCGGGTATTGGCCCGACTCCTCGACGGCGGCCTCGTCACGTCCACCCTGGTCTGCGGCGACAACTACTTTCAGGATCACCGGGACGAGGCTGCGGCCGAGGTCCGCCGCGCCATCGAAAAGGTGCGGCCAGACGTGGTAATCGCCGGTCCGGCGTTCCTGGCAGGGCGATACGGGCTGGCGTGCGGGGAGGTCTGCCGCATCGCCGAGGCCGCCGGGGTGACGGCGGTCGCCGGGATGCACGCCGAAAACCCGGCCGCGGCAATCTATAGCCAGCAGGTGTACGTCGCCAGCACCGGCCCGACGCCGGTGGCAATGGAGGAGGCGCTGCGGACCATGGTCCGCCTGGCGACGAAACTCGCGGTTGGCCACGAGTTGGGGCCGGCCGCCGAGGAGGGGTATCTGCCGCGCGGTGTCCGCAAGCAGGGCGAGCGCGACCGGCCCGGGGCTGAGCGGGCCATCGACATGCTCGTCGCCAAGCTGAACGGCCGTCCGTTCGTCAGCGAGATCCCGTACCAGCCAGTCGACCGCGTGGCGCCCGCGCCGCCGCTGCGGGATCCGTCGTCGTCGAGCATCGCCCTGATCACAACTGGTGGCCTGATCCAAAAAGGCAACCCAGACCACATGACGTCGAGCAACGCCCGTCGCTACCTCCGGTTCGAGGTCGGCGACCTGGACGAACTGACGAACGACCAGTTCGAGGCGTACCATGCCGGCTACTACAACTCGATCGCCAGCACGGATCCGAACTACATCCTGCCGTTGCGCTACGCGCGTATGCTTGAGGCTGAGGGGGCCATCAGGCAGGTGCACCCGAGCATCTACGCGCTCCCCGGGGTCAGTACGCCGGTCGCCTGGGCCCGGCGGCTCGGCGCCGAGATCGCCCAGGAGCTCCACCAGGCCGATGTGGGCGGGGCACTGCTGGTCGCCACCTGAGGGACTTGCAATCGTTGCGGTGCAACGATCGCGAAGGAGATCGAACGTGTTGGCATCCCGACGGTGGTACTGAGCGCGATCTACAACCTGGCGCTGACAACCGGCGCCAATCGAGTCGTCAAGGGGGCGCGGATCGAGCACGTGGTCGGCGATCCGTCGCTGGGGCCGGAGAAGGACCGGGCGTACGGGCTTCACCTCGTGCGCGTGGCGCTCCAGGCGCTCGGGACGTCGGTCGACGAGCCGACCCTGTTCGACGCGTCGCTGACATCCGGCTCCCCTGCCGCACCAGTAGCCTGAGCCGAGGACGACACGAGGAGAGATGCTATGCGCCTGGAACTGGGCACCTTCCCGGTCGAGGACGTCGCCTTCGGCCAGGCCACGCGCTGGCACGACGGTCGACTGGTGATCGACCGCGACGCCGTACTGCGTGAGGTGCGCGCCGATCCCCGGATCGCGACTGCCGATCTGGAGCTGGCGCATCCTGGTGAGTCGGTCCGAATCTGGCCGGTGCGGGACGTTGTCGAGCCACGAATCAAAGTGGACGGGCCGGGTGTCGTCTACCCGGGCACGGTCGGGCGCGACGTTCGCACGGTCGGGCGAGGGCGGACGCACCGTCTGGACGGCGTCGGCGTGGTCGAGGTCTCGAATGTCCCCTGGCATACGGCCGGTGGAGACTACGTCGAGCTGTTCATCGACATGCGC
The DNA here is from genome assembly GCA_020845495.1 of Chloroflexota bacterium. The sequence goes on along the minus strand of JADLFM010000007.1, from coordinate 1,531 downwards.
GGACCCTGGGCCGACCTGCTTCCACAGGCGAAGCTGCAGAACGTTTGCCTCATCATCGAGCCAGACTCCGCACTCGACGTGGACGAACAGAACTACGCCGTTCACAACGCGACGTTAGCGGCTAGTGACCACCTGGCGCGCGCCGTCGCCGGCCTTGAGCCGCCCCGATTCGAGGTCTTCGAGTTGCCGCCCGTGACGTCCGACCTGCCGGGCGTGGTCTACATCCAGTGCATCCACTCGCCGCAGGCGATGTCCGGCTCGTCGAAGACATTCTGCGTCGGCATTTACGGCCTCACGCAACTCACGCCGCCCTGGATACTCCACCCCAACGAAGTCCTGGATGGGGCAATCAGCGGCCCGTACCGCACGGCGTTCGCGACCTCCTGGGCGGTTGTCAACAACCCGATCGTCCGCGAATTGTATCGTCGCCACAACGTTGATCTCGACTTTCGCGGTGTCCTGGCCTTCAAGACCGAGTGGACGACCCAGCGCGAGAAGGATCTGATGGCAGCCCAGGCAGCCAAGATGGCAAAGCTGATGGGCGTCAGCGGGGCGATCGTCTCCTGGGACGCCGGCGGCAACGAGTTCCTGGAGGTGATCGGGACCGTCCGCGAGTGCGAGCGGGAGGGTATCCGGGCCGTCTTGATCACCAGCGAGGACAACCCCGAGGGCGGCGCGGCGACGCTCCTGCAGCCGCTGCCCGAGGCCGATGCGATCGTCAGCACCGGCTACTTCACCAGTTCGCTGCTGGAGCTCGGCCAACTCCCACCGGTCGAGCGGGTGATCGGAAGCTCGGTCCGGAAGCTCTGGCGGCAGGCCGGCGCAATCGTCGAGAGCGATACCGGCCAGCCGACCAACGGGCCGCTCGACCCACCGTGGCGCTACGACGATCATTACGGCTTCAACCGCCTCAGCAACTTCGCATACTGACAACTGGGCAAAAGCCCGAAAGCGTGTCTGGAACGAGAATCCGACCTATTTCCCGACAGCCGTCGGTCGGAAATCTGCACGCGGGGTCCTGACCCGGGAGGGAGGATCGATCCTCCCTCCATACCGAACTCGAAGCTTCATAGGATTGAGGCGGCGTTATGGCCTGAGAAGATCACCATGCGAGAAGTCGGCCTTGCAGACATAGGTCTTGCCATCCTTGCCGTCGCATAGCCACGATCTGTACTGCCAGCGACAGGTGCTCTTGTCCATGTCATCCCCAGTTTTGCTGGGTGCAGTCATTTTGGTCGTCCTCTTGGCATACGCATGGGCCACTGATACCGGTGCGCCAAAAGTGTCCAACAGCCCGAGTCCGCCAGTTGCCACCATGATCCCGAGCGCGACCGCCAGAACAAGTCGGATGATCGATCGCATGATCCGCGTCCCGTGTACGTGTGCGACTCTGTCGCCTCTCGATCAGCTTACGCGCAAGTAGGGAAGTCGTGTCGTACTCGGAATGACAGACGCCCAGTATGTATCCTGACACCGCCCAGATCTATGAGCGACGGATGACTGGATACAGAAAACACCCAGCGTGCGCCCC
>JADLFM010000006.1 GCA_020845495.1 Chloroflexota bacterium | reverse complement strand
GGCGGTCAGGGAGATCAACAGCGGCAGTGAGCGGCCCGGCGACACCTACGCGATCGCGTAGGTGGCCGGGTCCGCCAGGAAAGCCCGCTTGCAGGACGGCGCGCAGAACGCGATCGTCCTGCCCTCGTATTCCACCGTGTAGCGTGCCGTAGCGGGATCGACGTCCATCAGACAGACTGGATCGAGGCGATCCAGTCCGTCTGTCGCCTCCATGCTTCCGACCAGTGGCCGCTGGTTGCCCTCCGGCGGCGGCAGATGTCGCTCATAGACGCGGTCACGTAGAGACGGAGGGGGCTGGAGAACCGCCCCCGCGTCGAGCATCGCTTCGGCATAGTCGAAGAGGGCCGCGACCAGTGACGGATCGTTCAGGTCGCTGAGCCAGATTGAGTAGCCGTGGATTTGGAGCAGCGCGTTGTTCCCGACGGCGCATGGCCCGAGACAGCCGGTGAACGAGAGGTGGAGGCGATTGCGGATCTTCCGCCGCTCCCATTCGTCAGCGTAGAGGCTGTGATCGAACGGCAGACGGCCCTTCTCCTCCCAGCCGCAGCAGCAGCTACCGTTCTGCCGTGAGCAGACCAGCAGTGTCCCGTGGACCTGGACGATTCGGAACTCCTCACCGCGAGCCGCGACCTTGACCGCGGAGATGCGAGGACGACTAGCCGGTGAGGCGGAGGCTTCACCGGCTGGTGTGCCTGCGCCGTCGTCTGATGTTGACACGGGCTGGTCGTCCATCACATCGATGGCTTGTACGCCGGATCGAGGTACTTCGCGGGGTCCGACTCGAACGCTTTCTTACAGCCAGGGGCACAGAAGTAGTAGGTCTTCCCCTGGTGCTCGGTGGAGTGCTTCGCTGTCGACGGGTCCACGCTCATCCCGCAGACCGGATCGGTCGCCGTCTGGGTTGCCATCGTAAGGTCTCCATTGGAATCGGCTTTGTGCTTCTTGACTCGAGCAACGCCCGGATCGGCGTCCGCGTGGGTGACCGACCCGGCGCTCGGTTTCGTGTCGGGTACTACCTGACGGACTCGACCGGGTACTCCTCCTCGGCGAGGATGTCCTTGAAACGGTCCACCGTCACCACCGAGGGGTCGTATTGCACCGTCACCTTCTTCGTAGGGATGTCGACATTGACCGTCTGGACCCCCTCGACCGGGCTCAAGGCGCCGGTGATCGCTCGCTGGCAATGCTCGCATGAGATGTCTGGCACGTTGAGAATGGTCGTGGCCACAGGAAGCCTCCGCTACTGGGCGCGGACTACGAAGTCCGCGGTAATGATCTGCCCATCGTGGGCCTGGAACTGGCCCCAGACTTTGTAGAGTCCGGGTGCCGGGAAGGTTTGATGGATCGCGATCTCGGGGCCATAGGCGGCCTGAGCATCGCTGTGGCCGCCCGGGCTGGCGTCGTGGCTCTCGGCATCTCCACCGACGGCCTCGCCGTGCGTGTGGACGAACATCCGAGCATCCTGGCTCAGGATCACGGCATGGGCCGGCGCGCCGAGGTACGGCTGGAGGTCGGCGATGCCGTCGCCGTTCCGAGGGTCTTCGAGCCGGAATACCAATCGTGCTTCCTGCCCGGCTCGGATGGTGCCAGCCCCCTGGAGCGTGACGCGGACGCCACTAATCAGCTTGGGAGAGCGATCCTCAGCGAGCGAGCTTGCCCCACCAGACGGCCCGCCGACAGTTAGCGTGTCGCGCTTGAGCAGATCCTGCCCGTTCGCGCGCGTGAATTCGTCGTACAGCAGGTAGGTCCCAGGGGCCGGGACCTGGACGTCGACGCTGTACTCACCGGGCTGGCCCGTCGGGGACGGGTGGACGTGCTGGAACCGGGCCAGATCCTGGCTGACCACGATCAGGTGCATCGGCCGCTCGTGGCTCTCGACGATCTCCGTGATCGGGGCGCCGGTCCGGGCATCCGTGAGGCGATAGGTCAGCAGAACCGGCGCGCCTGGCATGAGCTGGGCCGGCACCACCAGCTCGGCCCGGACTCCACCATCGGCGGCCGAGACGGCCGGCGCGCTCGATGCCGTCATGGCGCCATGGTCGGCCATCTGGCCTGCTGCCGGTCCGGCCGGCATGGCGGCGTGCTCTGGCTGCGCGTAGGCCAGGGCCACCACGCCCACAACCAGCGCCACCAGCGCGATGCCCACCAGGTAGGCGTACTCACCGATCCGCTCGCCGAGTGGTGGATGCAGGATCACCCGAGCGCTCGACGGACGGCGAAAGCGCCGCAGTCGAAGCGCGTTGGTGACCACGCTGACGCTCGACATCGCCATGGCGGCCGCCGCCAGCACCGGGTTGAGCAGTACGCCGAAGAATGGATAGAGCGCCCCCATCGCAACGGGAATCAGCACGACGTTGTAGGCGAACGCCCAAAATAGCCCCTGCTTGATCGCTCCAACCGTCTTCCGCGAGAGCGCGATGGCGGTGACGATGCTCCGCAAGTCTCCGCCAATCAAGGTCACATCCGAGGCGGCCATCGCGACGTCGGTGCCGGTCCCGATCGCGATCCCGAGGTCCGCTCGGGCCAACGCCGGTGCGTCGTTGATGCCGTCGCCGACCATCGCCACGACGCGGCCGTCGGCCTGGAGCGCCGCGACCTTGTCGGCCTTCTGCTCCGGCAGCACCTCGGCCAGGACATGCTCGATACCGGCCTGGCGGGCGATCGCTTCGGCCGTCGCCTGATTGTCGCCGGTAAGCATCCAGACCTCGAGCCCGAGCGCCCCGAGCTGCTCGATCGCCTCGCGAGACTCCGGCTTGAGCGTATCGGCCACGGCGATCAGCCCGGCCCCATGCCCGTCCACGGCCGCGTACATGGGGGTCGCGCCTTCACGGGCCAGTGTGCTGGCCTGTTCGACCAATCCGTCGAGCGAGACGGCCAACTGGTCCATGAGCGCACGATTACCGACGGCAACGGTCTGCCCGTCCACGCGGGCCTGCACGCCCTTGCCGGTGACGGACTCGAACGCCTCCGCCCTCGGTAGGTCCAGTCCGCGCTCCTGAGCGTGGGTGACGATCGCCTCGCCGAGCGGGTGCTCGGAGCCAACCTCGACCGACGCGGCCAGACGCAACAGCCCGGCCTCGTCAAGCCCATTGACCGAAACGAGGCGCGTGACGGCCGGCTTGCCACGGGTCAGGGTACCCGTCTTGTCGAGCACGATCGTGTTGATCTTTCTCGCCTGCTCCAGCGCCTCGCCGCCCCGGATCAGGATGCCGTGCTCGGCCGCCTTGCCGGTGCCGACCATGATCGCCGTCGGCGTTGCCAGTCCCAGCGCACACGGGCAGGCGATGATCAGTACGGCGATCGCCGCCGTCAGGGCCAGCGTCAGCGATCCACCCAGCACCAGCCAGCCGACGAACGTCAGCAGCGCCAGACCCAGCACAGCCGGTACGAAGTAGCTGGAGATCGTGTCGGCCAGGCGCTGCATCGGCGCCTTCGATCCCTGGGCCTCCTCCACCAGCCGGACGATCTGGGCCAACGTCGTGTCCTTGCCGACCTTGGTGGCCTGGAACACGAAGCTACCGGTCTTGTTGAGCGTCGCGCCGATGACGGCGTCGCCGGGGCCTTTCTCAACGGGCAGGCTCTCGCCGGTCAGCATGCTCTCGTCCAGCGCCGAGCGTCCCTCGGTGATCTGGCCGTCGACCGGTACTTTCTCGCCGGGGCGGACCCGCACCAGGTCGCCGGCCATCACGGCCTCGACCGGCACGTCCTGCTCGACCCCGTCGCGGATCACCCGCGCCGTCTTGGCCTGCAGCCCCATCAGCGCCTTGATGGCGGCGCTGGTCTGCTTCTTGGCTCGCGCCTCCAGCCAGCGGCCCATCAAGATCAGCGCGATGATGATGACCGCCGTCTCGAAGTACAGGTGGAACGGGAAGCCCCAGCGCTCGGCCAGGGTCGGCCAGAGCGTCACGAACGCGCTGTACAGGAAGGCGACGCTGGTGCCGACCGCGACCAGCGTGTTCATGTTGGTCGTGGCGTGTTTCGCCGCCGCCCAAGCGGCCTGGTAGAAGACTCTGCCGGCCCAGAACTGGACGATCGTCGCGGCAATCAGCAGCGCCGGCGCCGCAAGGCGGAGATCCAGGCCGAGCGGCAGGTACATGACGGCCATCATCGCCAGCCCGACGACCAGGCTGATCAGCGACTTTCGCTTCAGGTCGTCGATCTCGCGCTGCCGCTCGATCTCGCGCTCGTCCGGTGCGTTGTCCGCCTGTACCGGCGCCGAGGCTACGAGCGCGCCAGGAGTCGCCGCTGGTACGGCCCGCTCGGTCGGCATCGGCCCGACTTTGTAGCCGGCCTTCTCGACGGCGGCCGTGAGCTGCGGCAGGCCAACGAGCTCGGGGTCGAAGACGACGCGCGCCCTCTCCGTGGCGAGGTTGACGCTGGCCTCCTGTACGCCCTGGACCTTGCCAAGGGCGCGCTCAATGCGCCGAACGCAGGAGGCGCAGGTCATGCCCTCGACAGGCAGCGTCAACTCACCCGGCGTGTCGACCGTTTCGGCGCCGGGTCCACGGGCCGGGACCGATGGCTGGGCAGCCGGCGGGTCGGCGGGTAGGTCGCGCACCCCGTAGCCGGCCTTCTCGACCGCCGCCTTGAACTGGGCGGTAGTCGCCACGGCCGGGTCGTAGGTCACGCGGGCCTTCTCCGTAGCCAGGTTGACTGAAGCCTCGTGCACGCCTTCAACCTTGCCGAGCGCCTTCTCGATACGTCTCACGCACGAGGCGCAGGTCATCCCGGTGACCGGGAAGGTGACCTCGTGCGTCTGATGCTGAACTTCTGTTGCCATAGCGGAATCCTTCGTGGAGCTAGCGCCGAGACATCTCGAACAGCTCGGAGAGCTCGTCGATGACCTGCTCCTCGCGGCCCTCTTCGAAGCCCTCGCGCACGCAGCTATTGAGGTGGCCGGTCAGCAGGATGCCTTCCAGCTTGTCGATGGCGCGCTTGACGGCGTACGTCTGCTTGAGGACGTCGACGCAGTACTGGTCTTCCTCGACCATCCTGCGAATGCCCTTGAGGTGGCCTTCGATGTAGGCCAGCCGCTTCAAGATGTCGGACTTCTCTGCCTGCACGGCTGTGCCTCCTTACCCTACCCCCCTGGGAGGGGTATGCTAGATTCTACACCGCCCGCTCGTCGCAGGCAACGGCCGGCCCGGATCCTCAGCCTCCCCTCAGCAAGGGCTCAGGATGGCCTCAGCGACGTGCATCAGACTGCTAGTGACGCAATCAATCGCGGAGTTGGTGGGATGAGAATGTTTCAGATGTACCAATCCATTGGCGCTTGGCGGCCCCGGCTCGTCGTACTCATCATCCTGGCGATGGGCCTGCCGCTTCTCAGTGCCTGCACCGCCGCACCCGCCGCCGACACCACCAGCCAGGAGAAGGGCGCGTCGGAAGGCGCGACTCAGCGCCAGGAAGGTGGCCAGGTCACGGTGGCAGCTACCTGGAATGGCCCAGGCGCAGGGCCGGTGTTCACGGTGGCCATGGATACCCACTCAGTCGACCTGGACAGCATCGATCTCGCCCGCCTGACCGTCCTCCGCACGCCGGCTGGTGAGGTCGCCGCCACCGAGTGGTCAGCTCCCAAGGGTGGCCACCACCGCTCGGGCGAGCTGCGGTTCCCGTCCGCTACGCCTGACGGCCGCCCGACCCTCGCGACTGGCCCGGTTGAGCTGGTGGTTCGTGACGTGGCCGGGGTTCCCGAGAGGAGCTTCCGATGGCAGTCGTAGCCGCGAGCGACACGATCCGGACAGAGCGGTACGCCGTGCAGGGTATGACCTGCGGGTCGTGCGAGCGGCACGTCCAGAAGGCGCTCCGCGCCGTCCCAGGCGTGGAGACCGTCCGGGTTGATGTCGCGTCCGGCATGGCCGTTGTGGAGCGCGACCCGGCCGCCGCGCCGATCGAGCAGCTGGTCCTGGCGGTGAAAGCGGCCGGCTATGAGCTGATGACCACTGCAGACCAAACGGACAGTACGCTGTCACACCCACTGGCAATCTGGCCCTTAGCGATTGGTGGCATGGCCGCCGCAGGTCTCTTCGGCCTGTACCTGGGATTGGTCACGCTCACCCAGGGATGGACACACGCGACCGAGCTGCTGGCCGAAGATCTCTGGTTTGTGCTGCCGATCATGCTCGGCTTCGGTACCCAGGTCGGTCTCTTTACGTTTCTGCGCCTGCTGCGGGCGTCGGCATCCGCCGGCGGCGTGGCGGCCAGCACCGGCACGAGCACGGCTGCGATGCTCGCGTGCTGTGCCCATCACGTCGTGGACGTCCTCCCGGTCATTGGGCTCTCGGGCGCTGCGCTGTTCCTCAGTGCCTACAAGGCCCAGTTGCTGTGGCTCGGGCTCGGCATGAATATGTCGGGCGTAGCCTACCTGCTCTGGCAGCTCCAGCGCTGGCATAGGCGGGCCTGCTGCGCCTAGCGAATCACGACGCCGGTGCGAGGGATCAAACCTGTCAACAGATCGGCGCGTGTCAGACCAGACTTCGGGTGGT
>JADLFM010000005.1 GCA_020845495.1 Chloroflexota bacterium | reverse complement strand
GGCGCCTACATCCTCGACCCGTGGTACCCGCGCGTCTCCTCGATCTGGGGCCCGTCGGACCCGCCGGGCAACTTCGAGGACCTCGCCGAACTCGAGCGCAACTGGCCGGCCTTCCAGGGCCCGCCGGGCTACGAGCAGATCGGCCCGGGCTGGACTCGTCCAGAGGGTCCCTACCCCGACCGCGACGGCCGGTTCGTGGTGCTGCTGCCGACGACGTCGCGGGAGCTGGGCAACCCCTGACCCTTGACCAAGCGGCCGGGTTCCGGCCGCTTCGGGACAGTCGATCGGTCCAGGTTCAGCTCAGTGTCACGGCTCATCAGGATCGCTTCGCCGCCGCAAGCAAATCTTCGATGGCGATGGAAGACCATCCGTGGCTGGCGATACCATCTCTCACCGGCCACATGTCAACGATCTCGACCCCCGGATCGGTGCCTACGCCACGTCGATCAGACGACAGGAAGACGAGGAATTGGGAGCCTGGAGTGGGATCCACCTGACCGGACACGACGAATGTGCGACACCCTATCGTCCCGCCGACAAGTTGCGCGTCCACCTCATTGCCTCGGGCGGCATCCAGATGGCCGTCATCTTGCGCGACGTCGTCAATCCGGATGTGGACGGGCCGGAAGACATCCAATGCCGTCGGTCGGCGACCATCGTCAAGTTTCGGTTGATTCCCATCCGAGGTCGCCCACTGCCCCTCGCCGATACCTGTGACCGTCCCGACGAGCACTTCGTCCGACAGATTCGCCAACTCTATCCACGAGGTGGCGGCCTTGAGCACCTCGAGGGTGAATGTCCCGCATCCCAGGCCAAGCCCGATTGAAGGCGCCGGAACCGTGGGCACGGTGGAGGAGACTGGCCTAACCGAGCCAATTGCACCGACAGAGGCCGTCCCTTCAGTCCGGCCGAGAGCAGCTACCGCGACCAGCACGGCGAGGGTCGCAAACATCGCGATGGTAGACCCGATAGTGCGCGCTGCCCTCATGGTGCACCGTACGCAACTTGCAGGCCGAGAATGTCATCACTGGTTGGCGTGTATCCAACGTAAGGCGAGTCGAAGTATGACGGATACATGATCGCCACATGGGATGTGTGGCCCAAAGCCAGCAGATGGCCCAACTCGTGTCCGAACATCCATCCCGCATCGGGATGATTGTCGGAGATGTCCTGATCGGTATCGAACGCCCAGAGATAGTTCACGTACATCTGCGAGCAGATGATCCTTGTCTTGCTCCCCGAGTGCAGACCGAGGATGTCGTCACTGGCTGGCGTGTAGCGGCATGATCGGGCGCCGAGAACGACGCACGCTCAGCCGTTCGTCACCGGGGTCCCGCCCGCGCTGCGGAGGGTGCGCAGCCGAATCGCCAGCGCGAGGCACAGGAGCACGACCTTGACCGCCTGGCCGATCGTGAAGCCCGTCGGGATGGCCAGGATCTGCAGGTTCGGCAGCAGAATCAGGGTGGCCACGACCGAGATCCCCAGGCCGGCCAGCGAGGCGAGCACCTGCAGCAGCGTGTCGTGCGTGGCGTAGATCGCGCGGCTGAGCAGGTGCGCCAGGCTCTCGAGCGGCACGGACAGGGCGAAGACCGACAGGACGGTCGCCGTCAGTGCCACATCGTGGGCGTCGAAGCGCCCCCCGCCGATGAGCGTGCCGATCACGAGCTCGCCCAGCACCGCCAGGGCGATCGCCGCCCCGACCGTCAGGACCGCGATGCTCAGCGCCGTGCTGCGCAGCAGTCCCAGGAACCCAGCACGATCCTGCGCCGCGTAGGCCGATGATAGGGTCGGAAAGGCCGCCACCGCGTAGGCCACACCGATGAGCGTGACCGGCGCGCCGGCGAAGTTGCGCGCGTAGTCCACGACCGTCACGCTGCCTGCCGCCAGTCCCGAGGCGACGTTGGTGAAAAAGAGGAACACGGTCGGCTCGACCGGTTGGGCCACCATCTTGGGCGCCATGAGCCGCGCGAACTCGCGGACCGACGGCGTGCGCAGCTCCCACTCCCAGCCGATCCGCAGCCGGCTGCCGCGCAGGCCGACGAAGCGGCTGCCGAGGTGGATCAGCGCCCCCAGGATGGCGCCCACGGCCGGCCCGTAGATGCCGATCCTCCCGCTCAGCGCGACGGTCCCGACGATGATGCCCGCGTTGTACAGCAGCGGAGCGACGGCGTACCAGAAGTAGCGCTGTTCGGCCAGCAGCACCTGGCCGAGCGTCAGCGACGCGGCGAACAGCACCTGGGTCACGAGCATCATCCGGAACAGCGAGGTGTACAGCTCGCGCTGGGCACCATCGAAGCCGGGTGCAACCAGGCTGGTTGTCGCATCGGCGAAGACGAACAGCACGAGTGAGCCGATGCCCATGACCGCCACCGATGCGCTCAGGATGGTGCGCGCGAAGCGGTCGCTCGCCTCCGGATCGGTCCGGCGCAGGCGGAGCAGGATCGGGATGAACGGGGCCGCCAGGCCCGCCTCCACCAGCACGTCGAACAGCAGCTCCGGCAGCCGGAAGGCCGCGATGTAGGCGTCGAGCTCTGTGCCGGCCCCGAAGGTCTGCGCGAACGTGCGGTCGCGCACCAAGCCGAGGACGTAGCTGACGAAGAAGAGCGCCGACAGGATGGCGACGCCGCGCGGCAGGAATCGATCGACGGCCTGCCGCAGCGCGCTCATCCGCCGGTGAAGGTGTCGCGCAGCCAGGCGATGTGAGAGCGGTGCTCGGCCTCGTGCTGGAGGATGTGGTCAAGCGCCCAATCGGGCGCGACGTCGTACGCGGGAAGCGCACGAATGCGATGGAAGTCCTCGTTGGTCATCGGTCACAGGCGGTCAAGCGCCGAGAGTCAGCGGCCAACTTCGGCATCGTCCGCGATCGGGGTCAGTGCCAGGACCTCGCGCTCGCTCACGTCCCCTCGTTGTGGCGGATGCGCTCCGCGAGGGCGCCGAGCACAGCCTCATGGACCGTCGGGAACTCGTCCATCAGCGCGTGGAACTCGCGGTGGCCGATCACCAGCAGACGGCAGATGCCCTCGGCGCGGACCGTGGCCGTGCGCGGCACCGACTCGACGAGGGCGATCTCGCCAAAGAAGTCGCCCGGACCGAGCGTGGCGATCGGATCATGACCCTCGAGCACCATGACCCGGCCGTCGAGCACGATGAAGAACTCGTGACCGGAATGGCCCTGCTCGGTCAGGTGCTGGTCCAGGCCGACTTCGATCTCATCGGTCAACTGGCCCAGGCGCTCCAACTCGCGCCGGCCCATCCGCGCGAACAGCGGCACGCGCTTCAGGTGTTCGAGCTTCTCGTCGGCGGCCATTCGCGAAGTCTACGCGGCGACGACGAGATGTCCAGATACATGGTATGTTTCATCCCATCAACGCCCCTGAACCGGGGCATCATGACCGCGCGGCACCACGAACGCTCCTCTCTCGGCACGAACGGCGAGATGGCTCGCTGAGGCCGCAAGAGAAGGAGTGTTTCTCGTTTGTTCACCTATACCGACAAGACGCTGACCTGCGTCGACTGCGGCACGCAGTTCGCGTTCACCGCCACCGACCAGCAGTT
>JADLFM010000004.1 GCA_020845495.1 Chloroflexota bacterium | reverse complement strand
TCCTCCTCAGTTCGAGTTCGTCACCCGTACTGTCCGGAGTTCGGCACCTTGCCGGCCTTCCCTTTCTCCCACCGTTCGCGCACTTGACGAAACTGTCCGCCCATGAACCCGCGTGCGGGAGAGGGGGTTGGGGGGTGAGGGCACCTGCCCCTGTGCGCTAGCATCGAAGGCGCCGGGATGCGCGGTGCATCGAGCGGCGGCGGAGGTGAGGAGTGATCGTCGGAAACGACCAGGCGCGCTACGAGCTCGCCGAGGGCTGGGAACGGCTGCCGGCCGAGTGGAGCCATGGCGACGCGGTGGGTGTGGCGGTGGACGCGCAGGACCGCGTCTACGTCTTCAATCGTGGCCAGTATCCGATGAGCCCAGAGCATCCAGTCATCGTCTACGACCGCGACGGCAGATTCCAGCGCTCCTTCGGGGATGGCCTGTTCCGCTCGCCGCATGGGATCGCCCTCGACGCCGCCGGCAACATCTACTGCGTCGATAACGGCGACCACACGGTCCGCAAGTTCACCCCGGCTGGCGAACTGTTGCTGACCATCGGGACGCGCGGCGTGCCCTCCGACACCGGCTACACCACCGACTACCGCACGATTACGCACGGTGGCCCGCCCTTCAACATGCCCACCAACGTCGCGGTCGCGCCGAGCGGCGATCTGTTCGTCTCCGACGGGTACGGCAACGCTCGGGTCCACCGCTTCGGACCAGACGGCATCCTGCGTGCATCCTGGGGCGGCCCCGGCGACGGCCCCGGCCAGTTCAATGTTCCGCACGCCATCCGAGTCCACCCGGACGGACGGCTGCTGGTCTGCGACCGAGAGAACTCGCGAGTCCAGATCTTCGACGAGGAGGGCCGCTTCCTCGACCAGTGGACCGACCTTGCCCGCCCGGACGACCTGCATATCGACCGCGATGGCCGGGTGTACGTGGCGGAGCTTGGCGAGCGGGCCGGGTTCTTCCCCTTTATGTCGCAGCCGCTCGGCCACAACCGGCCGGGGCGAGTGTCGGTGCTCGATCCAGACGGGCAGGTGCTGGTGCGCTGGGGGGGCGACGACCCGTACGCGGCGGGCAGCTTCTTCGCACCGCACGGCATCGCCGTCGACTCTCACGGCGACGTCTATGTCTCCGAGGTCACATACTCGGCTGGCGGGAACCAGGGCATGGTACCGCCCGACTGCCACACCCTCCAGAAGTTCGTACGTGTCGAGTAGGATGGCGGATAGCGCGCTGCACGCCCGTGCATGATGTGTCGGCGCACGCGGGCGTTGCTGCGATCACAATGTCCCCGGCCCCGCAGAAGCGGTACATTGTGCAGCATGTGCCGGCGCAAGCGGACGTTGCCATCCTGCATGCCCCTGGCGGCGGGCCGGCGGGACTGACGAGCGGGTGAGTAAGCCGAGCGCGCGGAGCGTGCGTCGAGAGGGGCGACGAGCAAATGGCGAGCAGTGAATCGAAGGTAAGGACACGCGCGACATGACTGACGATCGGCCGGCTCCACAGGACGTCCCTCTCCCACCTCGGCACTCCCCGCCCGCTACTCAGCTGGGCACCGCCCCGGACTCGTGGGGCGTGTGGTTCCCCGACGATCCCCGGCAGACGCCCTGGCGTCGCTTTCTCGACGAGGTTGTCACGGCGGGCTATCACTGGATCGAAACCGGGCCGTACGGCTACTTGCCCACCGACCCATCGACCCTGCGGCCCGAGCTCGAGCGGCGAGGACTGCGGGTCGCGGGCGGCACCTTCGGAGCAGGGCTGCACCGTCCCAACGGGCTCGCGAGCGCTGAGGAGGAGGCACGCCGGGTTGGCGAATCGATCGACGCGCTCGGTGGCGGGTTCCTGATCCTGCTACCGGCGCCCTATCGTGACCACGCGGGCGCAGTCGTCGAGCCGCGCGACCTCGATGACGCCGGCTGGCAGCGGCTGACCGACGGCGCGAACCGGCTCGGCCGGTTCATCCAGGAGCGGTTCGGCGGCCGGCTGCGGATGGTGGTCCACCCGCACGCCGATACCCACGTTGAGACGCCGGAGCAGGTCGAGCGTTTCCTAGACGGTACCGATCCGTCGTTTGTCAGCCTCTGCCTGGACACCGGCCACTACGCCTACCGCTTCGGCGACTCGGCCGACCTGATGCGGCGGCGCAGCGACCGGATCCCCTACCTCCACATCAAGACCGTCGACGCCGGCATTCGGCAGCGTGTGGCCGAGGAGGATCTCTCGTTCGCGGAGGCGGTGGCGCTCGGGGTCTGCTGCGAGCCCCAGGACGGCGCCATCGACTTCCCGGCCTTCACCCGCCAGCTCGAGGCGCTCGGCTTCGACGGCTTCGCCATCGTCGAGCACGACCTCTACCCCTGCGATCCGGACGTGCCCTTGCCGATCGCCCGCCGCACCCGCGCCTACCTACGCTCCATCGGTCTCGGCTGACCGTTCGTCGAGCGGCCGAGCGGTACCACTCCGGATCGATCGGGCTCGGTCGGCTCGCCGCCATCGACACCTGCCGCGCGCCTTATGTCGGACAGATCTCGTGACAGCAGCCCCTTCGCGCAACGGGCGGTCGCCCTGTATCATGCGGCCGCCGAGTTCTCAGGGGTGCATCACGGTGTCCAATCGACGGCCTCGTCTGATCCCGCCCAGCCTGATCCTACGACGTATCGCCTGTCGCCGTTGGTCACTGGTGCTGACGCTCCTGGCGTGCACCCTGGCCCTGCTCGCCGCCGGCGGCGTACGCCCGACTTCGACCTACGCCGCCATCGTCCTAAAACCAGGAGACTTTATCTTCGGGGGTACTGGCCACTATGTGCTTGTGGTCGATCGGGCTGGTAGCTTAGGCGGTTATCTATCCGAGGATTCCCATTTTGGTTCCCCATATTACGTCGCAACGGGTCCAGATGGGGAAGTCTACGTCGCCGACTCGTCCTACAAGATCGACGACTTCACGCAGCGTCCTGCCGTCGCCCGGGTCGATCCGACGACGGGTGTGGCGACGGTTGTGGCTACGGGTTCGTTCGACACGTTCGGCGGAATTACCGCCGAACGAGATGGCAAACTGCTGGTAACTGACCTGGGTAGCCAAAAGATTGTGAGAGTCGATCCCGCCACCGGTACCCGCTCGACCGTCGCGGTAGGTGGCAAACTGCTCTCACCGACCGGCCTGGCAGTCGAGGCCGATGGCAGCGTGCTGACGACGGCTGGCGTGTCCAGCCCCTGGAGCGGCCCGCGTCAGGTCGTCCGAGTCCGGGCATCGACCGGGGTGCAGGAAGTAGTGTCCTCCGGCGGCCTCCTCATCAATCCCGCCGACGTCGCCGTGAGCCCGGACGGATCGATCTTCGTGGCCGACGTCGGCGGGAGCCTAACACGACCCCGCGTTCTCCGTATTGACCCGCACTCCGGCGCCCAGTCGGTCCTCACGGAGTTCGGTGGGAGTCTGGTAGGTCTCGTGGTTGATCCGGCTGGGACAGTGTTCGTGTCCGCCTCTGAAGCGTATGACTCCAGACGTATCTTCCGCATCGATCCGGCCACTGGCCACCGCGGGATGGTAAGCCAGCCGTATTCGGGCTATGGTGGGAACCTCGCGATGGTTCAGGTGGGGGCGCCGCTGCCGTGTCCGACGAGGTCGCCGGTGTCGGTGAAGGTGGCGCCACTTGGCAGTGGGCGTCTCCAGGTTACCGTGCACGCGGGCGGTACCCCGAACGCCATTCGACGCATTCAGTTCCGAGCGGTGCCGAATGCCGTGGTCGAGAGCCCGCCCGCCATCGTCGGCGCCGACGCGACGTTCGTTCTCCAGCGGACGGCCCCTGGCGCGATCACGCTGCCCTTCATCGTGTCGGATGCCTGCGGTGACTGGCCCACCTTCGTCGGCGGCGGCCCGAACGCCTTCTGACGAGAGGTTGGGACCGAGACCGGACCGCTCGCTCGATACACGGCAGCGAGGGGCGGCGCGGCGAGATTTAGCACAACGTTTACATGGTACGGCTTTACCAGACAGTACGGTGCTGCCGTATGATTTGGGGGAGGGCCGGCGCTGCCGTTCCGTATCCCTTCGCGGTCTCCACCCGATGATGCCCCGCTGACTGGCCGCTCGACAGCGATCCAGGGGCGGGGCAGGCGATGGTACTCCGCGGCGTGGCTTGGATGGTGCTCCGCATCGGGCGAGCTCCGACTCTCTAGAGACATGCCAGCCCTGGAGTCAGCATGGGTCTCACCCGGCTCGCCATCGCCCGACCGCTCGCCATCCTGATGCTCATCCTGGCGATGGTGCTGATGGGCGCGGTGTCCTACACCCGTATGCGTGTCGACCGCTTCCCGGCGATCAACTTCCCGGCCGTCTTCGTCTCGATCCCCTACCCTGGCGCCTCGCCCAGCGACGTCGAGGATCTGGTGGCCAAACCGGCCGAGAACGCCGTGGCCGGGCTGGCTGGGGTGAGCCAGATCTCGTCGACGTCCTCCGAGGGCTACGCCAGCCTGAACATTCAGTTCGTCGAGGATGCGGACGTCAATCAGGCCGCGATGGACGTCGAGCGACGCATTGCCGCGATCCGGGGCCGCCTGCCCGACGGCATCGGGGATCCATCGATCATCAAGGCCGACGCCTCGGCGCTGCCGATCATGAACGTGGCGCTGTCCGGGCCGCAGTCGCTCGAAGACGAGTTTCAACTGGCTAACGACACGATCCTGCCGCGCCTCCAATCGGCCGACGGTGTCGCCGACGTCACGATGTCGGGCGGGCTCCAGCGCGAGATCCACGTCGAGGTCGATCAGCAGAAGCTTCAGGCGTTCGGTATTTCCCTCCAGACCCTCCAGAGCGCGCTGGCCCGCGAGAACGTCAGTCAGCCCGGGGGGTCGCTCACGGCCGGCTCGAGCGTCGAGGACGTCCGCACCCAGAGCCAGTTGAAGACCGTCGACGACATCCGGAACTTGACGGTCCAGACCACGCCTACCCCCGTGCGGGTGCGAGACGTCGCGACGGTGACGGACACCACTGCCGACGTCACCCGCATGCAGCGTTACAACGGCAAGGACGCCATCGGCTTCACCATCACCAAGCAGTCCGATGCCAACAGCGTCCAGGTGGCCGATAACGTCAAAGCGACGATCGCCCAGCTTCAGCGGAGCCTGCCGCCAGGCACCCAGCTCAACGTCACGAACGACACCTCGGTCTACACTCGCCACTCGCTCTCTGGCGTGCTCGACGATTTGCAGATCGGGGTCATCCTGACCGGCGTCGTGCTGCTGCTGTTCTTGCACACCTGGCGGAACACGCTGATCGTGCTGCTGGCGATTCCGACCTCGCTGATCTCGACGTTCCTGGTGATGTACTTCCTGGGCTTCAGCCTGGACATCGTGTCGCTGATGGCGCTGGCCCTGACGATCGGCATCCTGGTGGACGACTCGATCGTGGTGCTGGAGAACATTACCCGCCACCTGGAGCGGGGCGAGCAGCCTCGGATGGCGGCGCTGAAAGGCCGCTCCGAGATCGGCATGGCGGCCATCGCGATCACCCTGGTGGACGTGGTGGTGTACCTGCCGGTCAGCTTCATGAGCGGGAACATCGGGCGGCTGTTCCGGGAGTTCGGCATCACCATCGCGGCCGCGACCTTGTTCTCGCTCTTCATCTCGTTCACGCTCACCCCGCTGCTCGCCTCACGCTGGCTGAAGGGCGGCGAGGCGAGCGGCCCGATGGCCGCCTTCGGTCGGGTCTGGGACCAGGGCTACGAGCGAATCGCGCTGGCGTATCGGGGCCTGCTACGGGTCGCCCTCCAGGTCCGCTGGCTGGTGGTGCTGGTCGCCTTCAGCCTGCTGTTTGGCTGCTTCATGATGCTCCGGTACAACCTGATCGGCTCGGAGTACGTGCCGACCGAAGACGACGGCCAGTTCACCATCGGCATCACGATGCCGCCGGGCACCTCGCTCCAGGCGACCGACGCCGTGACCCGTCGCATCGAGGCGCTCCTGAACCAGATCCCAGAGGTCCAGAGCCTGTTCACGACCGTGGGTAGCGGCGGCGGCTTCGGCGGCGGCTCGACCAGTTCCCGCAATGCCCAGATCGCCGTGCAGCTCGTCGACAAGGGGCAGCGAACGCGCTCGGTGCAGCAGGTGTTAGCCCAGGCCCGTGGCGAGTTCCGACAGGTGCCGCAGGCCCAGATCCGGGCCTCGATCGCCAACCCACTGGCCGGGGGCGGGGGTGGCGGCCTGACGATCCGCATCGCTGGCGAAGATTTGGCCAAGCTCCAGGATCTTGCCCAGCAAGTCCAGTCGGCGGTGCAGGCGACTTCCGGCGCCACCGACGTTCAGAGCGACGCTCAGGACCAGACGCCGGAGCTGCGCGCCGTGGTGGATCGCAGCCGTCTCGATGACCTCCACCTGAGCGCATCGACGGTCGCGGCGGCGGTCAGGACGGTCGTCGGCGGGACGGTGGTGACCCAGATGCACCCGGCGGTGGGCGACGAGGTGGACGTGCGGGTGATCGCCCCCACGGCCCAGCGCACCGCCGATCAACTCGCCTCGATCCCGCTCTTCGGCGATGGCGGCGCTCTGATCCGGCTGGGCCAGGTGGCGCAGATCGTCCCGGACAGCGGCCCAGCCCGCATCCAACGCACCAACCGTCAGCGCGTGATCCAGGTGTCGGCAAACGTCTCAGGCCGCTCGCTCGGCGACGTCACCCGTGACGTTCGGACGGCGCTGGTGAACCTGCCGCTGCCACAAGGCTACCAGATCACCTATGCGGGACAGGTGCAGCAGCAGGAGACGGCCTTCGCAACGCTACTCCAGGCGCTGTCGCTGTCGGTCATCCTGGTGTACATGTTGATGGTGGCGCTCTACGAGTCGCTCCTGACGCCCTTCGCGATCATGTTCAGCCTGCCGGTGGCGCTGGTGGGGGCGTTCCTCGGCCTGTACATGACGGGCAACACCTTCAACATCTTCTCGCTGATCGGCACGATCATGCTGATGGGGCTGGTCGGCAAGAACGCCATCCTGTTGGTGGACTTTACCGACATGCTGCGCAAGCAGGGCATGAGCCGTACCGACGCAATCCTTCAGGCGGGCTACATCCGACTGCGGCCGATCGGCATGACCTCGGCGACGATCTTGTTCGCGATGCTGCCGCTGGCGCTGAAGCTCCAGGATGGCGGGGAGTCACGGGCGCCGCTGGCGGTGGTGATCATGGGTGGGGTGCTGAGCTCGACGCTGCTGACGCTCGTGCTGGTGCCGTCGGTGTACACCATCCTCGACGACGTGGCGATCCTGGTACGACGACTGCTCGGCCACGTGCGGCTGCCGCGCCTGTCGCTGCGCCCGGCCGCGTCGCGGCTGGCAGCAGCCTACTCAGTCGGCGGTAGCGGCTTCTCAGCGAACGGCCATGCCGGCCTGCCCGAGAGCGCCCGGGCATCCGCCAACGGCGTGGCCCACGGCTACGGCCTCGCGCCCATCACCGTATCCGCCAGTACGAGCGGCCGACGCTGCGCGGCCAGCGCCCTCCGCCGACGCGTCCGCCGCGTGCACTGAGCGGAGGTTGTAGGCTCCATCACCCGGTCGACTGGATGGGAAACTGGGCAGGGGGCGCCGGCTGGCCCGCGGTGGAATCAGAGCCGGCAATGCCGCCACACGGGTTCACCACCCGGAGCCTACTCAATGTAATACCGAACTCGCGTGACCGTGCCGTATAATTCGAGCAGTACGAGGGCATGAGGATGACATGGCGCGGCGGGGACGGAAACTGACGGTGGAGTGGGCGGCGGAAGACGACGCGGCGAGTCTGTACGCGCGGTATCGTCGTGAGCGTCGGGGGGATGTGCGCCCGAGGCTGCATGGGTTGTGGCTGGTGCGGACCGGGAAGACGACGCGCGACGTTGCCGACGTGCTTGGGGTGGACGAGCGTACGGTCCAGCGCTGGCTGGCCTGGTACCGGGCCGGTGGGCTGGCGCCCTTGGAAGAGCGACACGCCCAGGGCAAGGGCGCCGCGCCGTTCTTGACGTCGGAGCAGCAAGCGACGCTGGCCGAGGAGGTCGCGACCGGGCGCTTCCGGACGGCGGCCGAGATCCGGGTCTGGGTCCAGGAGCAATGGGACGTCAGCTACACGGAGGGCGGGATGTACGCGCTGTTGGGGCGGCTGCGGTGTGCGCCGAAAGTCCCGCGTCCCGTGCATGAGAAGACCGACCAGCTCGCGCAAGCCAGGTGGAAAAAGGGGGGCTCGCGTCAGCCCTCGACGCGGTCGGCCTGACGCGCGGCAGCCGGATCGGCTTCGGCGACGAGCTGCGCCTGGGCGTGCGTGGCACAACCTGGCGGGTCTGGGGCCGGCGTGGGATCAAAGTCCGTCAGCGCCTCCAATTGAAGTATGAGTGGCGCTACCTGTTCGCCGCGGTCGACGGGCAGGCCGGGCGGATCTGGTGGAACTGGGTGCCGTCGATGAAAGCCGAGGCGCTCTGGCCCACGATCGCCGGCATCCAGGAGATGGACATCCTCGATGGGCTGGTCTGGGACAACGCCCCCAGCCACCGCGACGACGAGATCACCGACCTCGACCTGGCCTTCGTCGGCCTGCCGGCCTACAGCCCGGAGCTCAATCCCGCCGAGCGCCTCTTCGAGGAGATCCGACGCCTCGTCGAAGGCAAGGTCTACCCCACCCTCGACGCCAAGGTCGCTGAGGTCCAGGCCTTCCTCGAAGAGTGGGACGCCGACCCGGCCCGCGTCCGACGCCTCTGCGGCTGGGACTGGATCACCGCTGCCGTCACCTCGCTCCCCAGCCGGCTGGAAAATGCGGCGTGATCAGGCAGGATTGGTATAACTCACTCGTCGCAACTCACAGCTCGGACCCGAATTGGTACTCACCGCACCCAGTCAAGCGTCAGGGCAATGCCAGTAGATATCGACAAGCACAGGCCGCTCCGGCTGTCCCTCTCGCGTCTGACTAATAGTGATGTCCCCTGGCCTCAGTCCTCCAACTACTTTCGACCCACATACGGAAGTTGACAGTTCCGAGAGAGCCTGACTGGAGTACTGGTCGGTGATGACCATCCGGCCACGCACGCGCTCACGCGACCTGTCGAGAAACGTCGCATCGGGCGGCAAGAGGCTTTCTACAAGAAACTGAACGTCATCATCGGCCAGAGTCACGTAGGGCAGGTGAACCTCGATCATCTTGACTCTCGAAGCGAGCCCCCCAACAAGGGGCGTAAAGCTGACGAAGGCGCCACGATCCTGCACGATGCTGTAGAATGCCGACGAGCCGACATCATTCTGGGCGGGTCCGTATCGCTGGTCCCAAGCCGCTCTCGCCAACCCGAGCCCACCGGATACGGGTTCTGGCGAGGTTTCAGATCGAACAGGCCGCGACAAGGTTAATTGGCATGCCGTAAGTACGAGACCAAGTACAAAGAGGACTGCAAGTCGGCTCAACCGCAATGTCCGCACTCCGCCTCTCAATCAGTCTACATGCTTCGTTGACATCAAGAGCCAGGACGGTATTACTGAATCGGATAGAGGTTGCCTCGCAGTTCTATGCGCCATGGTTTCGGGATTCCTACTTGATATGTATGAGTGGAAGTATCAATATTGCAAGGAGGGTTACTGTTCGTAAAGTTCATTGTGCCGTACGTACCATCCTCAGGAACCCAATGGTGCGAGAAGAAGTACATTATCGGAAAGTAAAATCGAAGTGCTAAATACATCTCTCTAATCTCGCTGGGTAGATGCTGCTCCAAATTCTCATTTTGTGTTCCCCATTCTCCAACAACCACGTTCGGCCTGTCTCCGTAGAACATCTGCCTGAATGTGATAGTGTCGAAGACCGCCTGTGAATACACCTCATCGAAGACGCCTTCGACGTTTACGCCAAGCGCGTCCCATCCAAATCCATATTGCCCTGGCGGGGGAAATATGCTTGTGTTATTCAGGTACAGGTACATCCTGTTCAGAAAGTCATTGACCCTCTGAATAAGTGGTGCAAAGTTTCTTTGATGTTGCATCGCAAAGCTTCCGGCGTAGATTGTTGCATCAGGGATGACAGATCGAATAGCCATGGATGTCTGATATAACATAGCTCCGAATACTTCCGGTGCTAAGTCACCAGCACTGGGATTGTATTGACCAACTGGTATGATCCCATGAAGGTCTGGTTCATTCCAAATCCAAAATGACTTAAGTCCAGTATCAGACATTGCACTGGCGAACTCAGCGGCTTTTGCTGCGTAATGTGTAATATATTTATTAGCTCTTCCATTGTTCTCTTCAAGATTATGATTCGGATGAAAATCATATGGATGTTCGTCGTCAATTTTATCCCAGAGATCAAATTCATTAGTAAAGACCGCGACTACATCAATATTATTCTGCGAATATAGAGACAATGCGTCGTGAAACTTACAATAGTATTGGGAAAGGGCGTTCGTGTGTTGGTTTGCTCTTATGTTGGTTCGAACTAGAAGGGTGTCTTGGTGTGGCAAGTTGTCACCGATATCTAGGATATCATTTATCCAGGACTGTGTGACTATTGCTGGGCCTGGTGCTGGGCTCCCGGCTGGAGTGGGATCGTACAGGAACGAGACGATGCCCTGAGGATCTACACCGACGGCTTCCTCGTAGATATTGACCCAGGATCGGAGGTTGTTCATATCAGACGCTCGTAGCGTGCGCGAGGGTGAAGGTGGCGATCCGGCGTCCCACGATGGCAGCCGCCCGAGACTACGACGAAACCACAGATCCTGAATCGCTCCAGCGACTTCGATGAAGTGTACGCCTCTGATTCGCGTTGCGCCTGAGATGATTGGATCATCCGTCCAGTCAATCTCATGCAGACCGGCCGACTGCCTCAGGGAATTGACGGCGATGCGCAGTTCATTGATGTGAACTGCCTTGATCGGCGTAGCGGTGGTGATAGGATTGTCGGTCCAGTTCGTGGGCACGGTCCAACTCCAACGTGCGCTTCGCGATCCCTCGGTCAGGCTCTCGGTGATGGGTGACGGTCAGCTTCGGACAGGTGGAGGTGGTACATCCGTGCCCACGGCCGGCGTTCCGATGCTCACGATCTCCATGGTGAGCGCGTCATCCCCGCTCCCCACTGTCACCGTCATCCCCGGTCGCTTCCCGAGTAGCGCCCTACCCGCCGGAGAATCGCTCGCGATGCGTCCTTGGGAGAGATCGGCCTCGGTGGGGCCGACGATCGTGAACGTGTCCCCGGTACCATCGGAGCTCCGCACGCTGACGCGGGTGCCGACCTCCACGACGGACGGCTCGGGATCCGGGTCGATCACGTCCGCGCCTGCAAGCAACTCCTCCAGCTCGGCAATGCGGCGGTTGATGACCACCAGGTCGTTCCGCGCCACCTGCGCGACCGCCTGCCCTGTCGATGGGCTCAGGAACAGCGACGCCCGCTGAGCACGGGACAGCAGGGCCGGCCGCTCGAGCGTCTTGAGCCTGGTCGCCTGCTCGCGGAGCCGCTCGGCGCCCGCTCGCGTGAGCGGCACTCGGGCTGGCGCGGTTCCTTCGCCCCCTGAAGGAGTGGTCGTTCCTTCCACGTGCGTACCTCCCGCGTACGACAGCATGTCAAGAGGCACAGTCAGGCGTAGTAGCAGCCGGAGTAGTCTGCCACCTTCTTTCCTTGACCATTCGCGCTTAGGCCATAAAACTCGCGCGCGGAGATCCGTCCGGCTTGCTGGCCCGGATCACCGGTCGACATGATTTCGCCCCCCTCAACATGCAACTTGGCCGAGGGGCTCATAGTGCCAATGCCAACGTTGCCCGTGAGATACGCGCCGCCAACCACGTGCAGCGGGAACGAAGGATTGACGCCGAGGCCAATGGCGCTGGCCCTGACGTTGCCGCCGACCTCCAACCGCTCGCTGGGCGTCACAGTGCCGATCCCAACGTACCCAGTCGTGGCCCCTACCGCGATCCGCGTGGCGCCCATCTGTTGGTCGCGGATGGCGAACCCGTAACGGGCGGCATCGGACGAGGTGTCGACCCCGGTCCCCAGGTCCCAGACCCCGCCGCCCGTCCCGTGATGGCTCGCGAACCGGAGCCGCGCGGGCACGTCGTCGGGCGTCAGGTCGCCGATCTGGAGTGGCGCGCCCGGCGCGGTCGTCCCGATCCCCACGTTCCCGCCGCCATCGACGTAAAGCCGCGTCGTCGATGGGTTGCCCGTCCGGACGTTCCAGGTGAATGCCTGGAGGACGCCGTCATTGTTGTAGGTGCCGATCACCTGCCGATTGGCAGCGTCGAAGGCCAGCACTTGACGGGCCGCGC
>JADLFM010000003.1 GCA_020845495.1 Chloroflexota bacterium | reverse complement strand
GAACCGAGCGGCCAGAGCTCGCCCTCCGAGTTGGTGCCTACGGCCACTTCCTGTCGGTGCCCTGGGAGACCGTGTTCGGTGGCGTTCGGGCGTCCTTCCATGATGTGAACTTCGATCCTGCGTCTGAGGACGGGTTGGTCCATGCCGTACGTGATTGACGCGGCGGGCGAATATGCGACGGCGGGCCGACGCGAGGTCGATGCCAACATCGTGCTGGTCGGATGTGGCGGCACCGGCGGCTTTCTGGCCGAAGCACTCTGTCGGTTACTCATCGGACACCGATCGCGGATCTTCCTGGTCGATCCCGACCGGGTTGAGTCTCACAATGTGGCCAGACAGGCGTTCGACCGGCGCGACGTCGATCGTTTCAAGGCCGAAGTCCTCGCTGAGCGGCTCTCACGTCGCTTCGAGCGTGAGGTCGGTTACTCCGTCCTTCCGTATGATCGCGAGTTACACGCGAAGGTCTTGGGAGGCACGTCCGCCGAGCTTCACCTCATCGTGGGTTGCGTCGACAATGCCGCTGCGCGCCGGGCGATCGCCGGAACACTCGAGGCGCCGTCGCGGAGCGGATGGCGCTCGGACAACATTTGGTGGCTCGACTGCGGCAATGGTCGAAACTCCGGTCAGATACTCCTCGGCAACACGACGCGGCCCGAGGAGCTGCGGCGTGCCTTCGTACCTGCCCGTCGGAAATGTCGGGCGCTGCCAGCTCCGAGCCTCCAGCGTTCCGACCTGCTGATCGCGACACCGGAGCCGAGGCGGCAACCGGACTGTGCGGAGGCGGTCGGCGACGGCGAGCAGGGACCAACGATCAACCAGATGGTCGCCTCGATCGCGGCGAGCTTCGTCGAGAAGCTGCTGGCCGGGACGTGCGGCTGGATGGCCAGCTACTTCGACCTGGATGACGGGACACTGCGCTGCCTGCCGGCAGATCCGAAGGTGGTCGCCGACATCGCCGGCTTGCATGTCAACGCCGTCGCCTCTCCTACCGCTTGTCACTGAGCGACGGCGGTCGCAAGCGCAAGCCCCGGCGTACGCGTGAGGACGCCGGGGCTGCCAGGAGGTAAGCATGCCTTTCGACCTCGACACTCACGAACCGAACCGTGCCGCGACGGGTGCCGGCTTCACCGAGATGACGCCTCTCCCGTCGCTCCAGGCGGGCGGCTTCGGTGCCACCGTCGACGCCTACGCTTGGGAGCCCGAGACTGACACCTCCACACCGAGGATGCGTCTCTGGCTCATCTCGCTGCTCGGATCGCAACAGGCGGTCAAGGCGCTCTGGGCCCATCTCATCAAAGGAGAGACCGCGACGTTGTCGACCCAGGGCGGGCGTGCACAGTTCTGCGCATTGTCGATCCAGCGCCCACGCGCCTGGCGCTTTTTCAGGGCGTCACTGCCGACGTCGGGCGGATATCACGGAATGCTCGTTCCCGAAGTCGCGCTCTGCATAGCCGAACGGCCGGAGTTCGTGCTGCTTCGCCGGAGCGCCGATGACCCCACGACGCTCCACTACCGGTTCATGAACCGGCGAGTGACGCTGCCACTGCATCCGACCTGGGCCGACTGGCTATGGATCAGAGCCCTGCGGACAGGCGAAGCTCGCAGAGTCGAATCATGGGGCCTCGAAGCCTATCGCTGTTCGCCGGATGAAGCCGCGCTCACAGCAGATCTCACGGCCGCGATCGAGCACGGGGCGCTCGGTCTCG
Source organism: Chloroflexota bacterium (assembly GCA_020845495.1). The sequence continues at coordinate 2,149 of JADLFM010000003.1, read as the reverse complement.
ACGATGTCCGCCAGCCCGCAAGCACTGGTCTGACGACTCCACCCTTGGGTTCCCGATAACATGGCCCGACTAGAGTCGATCGCCCGCGCCGGCTACTATCCGACACCGCCGCGTGTGGTGACGGCGATCGCTCGCCACCTGCGCCCGTTGGACACCGACGGGAAATGCACGATCCGTCTTCTGGATCCGTGCGCCGGCACCGGTGCAGCCGCAGCTTCACTCGGGCAGCACCTCAGCGCCGAGACCTTCGGCATCGAACTGAACGATGAGCGCGCTGCCACGGCCCGCAATCAGCCTAACCATGTGCTCCACACCTCGGCCTTCTCGGTCCGATTGGCGAACGGCGCGTTCTCATGCCTCTTTCTGAACCCGCCGTACGATTACGATGACGAGGGCCGCCGCCTGGAGCACGCGTTCCTGACGAGTCTCACGCGGGCGCTCGCGCCAGGTGGCGTGCTCGTCTTTCTCGTGCCACAGCCTCGATTGGCCGTCTCGGCTCGCTACCTCTCCAGCCACTTCACCGAGATTCGGGCGGTTCGCTTCCCCCAGCCTGAGTACCGAGCATTTCGGCAGATCGTGCTCTTCGGGCTCAGGAAGGGCAAGGCTGTCCCTGACCCTGCGTCTCAGGCGACTGTCGAAGCGTGGAGTCATGGCGAACTGGAACCGCTGCCCAACGCCGTGCCGGCACCGATCATCGCCATCCCACGGCTGCCCGCAGGCGACGTGCTGTTCGCATCGCTCACCTTCGACCCACGGCAGGCAGCACGTGAGGCTCAACGTCACGGTGTGTGGGCGCAGCCGGAACTGATTGAGCAGTTGTGGCCGTCGGACGAGCAGCCAGTCCGGCCCTTGATGCCGCTACGCCGGGGTCACCTGGCGCTCTTGGTCGCCGCCGGGCTACTGAACAATTGCACGCTGAGTCAGGGTGAAGATCGCGTCCTGGTGAAGGGGCGAACCTACAAGGAGATGGTGCAGGTCGACAGCGACGACGAAGACGTCGAGGTCCGACGCGAGGTGATCCGGACCTCGATCGCCGTCCTCAATCTCGGCACCGGGGCACTGGAGATCGTCGAGCAGGCCGGCGAGGCGCGGGCCAAATCGGCCGAGCGGACAGCGTGAACCTGTCTGAACTGCTCGATCGCTACGGCGAATCTCTCAGCCAGGCTGTCATCGATACCTACCCGCCTCTCTACGACGCCGAGGTCCGTCGCATTCGCAATCCCGATCTTCGACGACTCCTGCGTCGACCACTCGGAGGCCAGGGCGACGCGATCAGCGGCACGGTCCTATCGCTCCAGCGGCACTCCGGAACAATCGTGGTGGGCGAGATGGGAACGGGCAAGAGCTACATCGCCGCCGCCGCGGCCTACCTGGACGGCCATCGGCGCATCCTCATCGTCTGTCCCCCGCACCTCGTCAAGAAGTGGCGGCGCGAGATCGTGCAGACCGTTCCAGGTGCGCAGGTTGCGATCATACGGACTATCGGCGACCTTGAGGAGATCAGACGCTCGGAAGGCACCCCGCAGTTTGTCATCTGCTCGCGGGAGCGGGCGAAGCTCGGATACCGCTGGGTACCTGCTGTGGTGCACCAGCCCGTACGCGGCGGCATTGGCTTCCGCTCCCGAGAGGATGATGGGCAGATTGCAACGCTGCTCTCGTGCCCAAGCTGCTTCACTGCTGCCGTAGACGACGAAGGGGTGCCTCTGTGCTGGGCCGAGCTTCGAGCGAAGAAGCGCGCCTGCCACGCCTGTGGCGGGCCGCTATGGCAAGCAGATCGAACCGGACCACGGCGTGTCGCTCTGGCCGACTACCTCCGACGCCGAATGAAGGGTGTCTTCGACCTCCTGATCGTTGACGAGGCACACGAGTTCAAGGCTCGAGGCTCGGCGCAGGGGCTCGCAGCGGAGGCCCTTGCAGGTGCATGCCGGAAGTGTCTCATCCTGACCGGAACGCTGTTTGGCGGGTGTGCGCGGCGTCACTGGGTGACGTGATCCCTGCCAGAGGCAGGAGGGGCTCGGGAGGAAGCCCCTGGGTCATCCCACTTACCTGGAGGCGAAAGCCGAAGGGGACCATCGCATGTGGGAGAAGTGGAGGACGAACCGAAGGCGTTTAGGGCGTGGCTCCGCAAGACCCGCGTGATATGGCGAAG
>JADLFM010000002.1 GCA_020845495.1 Chloroflexota bacterium | reverse complement strand
TCGCGTCAGCTCCGGGACGACAACGGGCGAGAGCGAGACGACCTGCCCACTAGACCACGGCGTCATCGCACGAGCCGGGGTCGAGGAGGGCCTCGAGCTGGCTCTTCGTCTGCTCCGCGAAGACCACCGCCTGATGCCAGCGTCCACTCCTATTGGCGAAGGCAACGGCAGGTCCGGGGATCTGATGTGCCCGCCGATCGTAGCCAGTAACTCGCCGGACAGGAGGTAGCTCTTGGGTTACCCCACCACCATGGAGGAGCTTGCTCACGTAACCCAGAGTCTCTGGGTGCTCACGTTCGGACTGCTCGCGGCGGTCCGCGGCGCCGTGCGAAGGTATCTCGGACCGCGCCGAACGATCCCGGTGGAGGTGCTCGTCAAGAACCGAGCGCAACGTCGCGCGATCGAGCGCGACCTACATCACGCCCTGCGGCGCCTGCAGCGAGCACTCGGCGGCCAGTTTCCGGTCGGAGTGACCGTGCTCGTCCAGCACGTGATCTGCGCCGATCGACAACTCGCCGGCTGCTACCAGGTGTCGCGCCGGCCAGACGGGGACAGCTTCGCGCTCATCCGCCTGGCGCTGGAGATAGACGGTCGGCAGCTGCGGATAGACGAGATTCTCTCCGTGCTCGCTGAGCAATGTATTGGCCTCGCGGTCCATCAGTCAGGCGGCGCCGGCGTACTTGTGCCGATCGAGCTCAGTCCAACTCGACGGACCCATGAGGAGCACATCGACGCTCTGCGGCCCGATCCACTCCGGTCCGCTCAGCCAGCCGACCGTGACCGGCCGATTGCACGAGTGAGCTGACCCCGCTTGCTTCCTACCCCTCTTGCGGAGGATCCATCACATGGCGCAAACAACTGTCGTCAAGAGCTTCGCGGATCTGCCGCGGCTCCTCAGCCTCGACGATCTCCCGGCTGGGCCCGACGAGGCCATCGACGAGCTTCAGGCCCCGGAGTCGGTCTCCGACAGCCCGAGTGAGAGCGCTACCGACAGCGACCCCACCATCGACCTGGCCGATCTGTTGGCCGAGCTCGAATCCGCGAGCGCGACCCTCGCCGCTGTTTCTCGCCGAGACGAGGAGACGCGGAATCTTGCCCTGCGAGACCTGGAGCGGTATGACGCCCTTGCGGCAACGCTTCACCAGGCGGAACTGGCCCGCGAGCGAGCCCGTGAGCTACACGGTCGAGCAGAGCACTTCGCCAGTCAGGCGTTCGCCGTAGAGGCGCGCGACGCAGCGGCAAGAGTCGCCACTCTGGCGGAACGATCCCTGGCTGTGGCGGCCCAGCTCGCAGCGGAACGACGCGCCGACCTTGAACGGCTGGCTACCCAGGTTGACCTGGAGCGGCTGCTCGTCGAACGGCGTCGGCAAGAGGAGCTGGAACGAGCGAGAGCCGCCACGGCCGAGCGGGCCAGGCGACTCTCCGGAGCCATCGCCGAGGCGTCGGAAGCGCTTCAGGCGGGGCGAATCGAGGAAGCCAAGGCATTGGCGGGTCACGTTACCAGCGAAGATCCCGACAACGCTGAAGCCGCTTCTCTCCTCACCATCATTGCGCAGCGGGAGATGGCTGTCAAGACTATCGCCGCCGACGAGGCGCTCTGGGCAGTTCGCCGGGAGCTTCGTCGGGACCCGTCCCAGGCTGTCGCACGCCTGGAAGCGCTCGACGTGGATGGCCTGCCGACGTCGCTTGCCACCCAGGTGTTCGGGGAGTGGGCGCGGGCTGGCTCGCGTCTCTGTCGCGAGCGTGGCGCCGATGAGCCACTCCGCTACGCCCCGGATCCCGGTCGCGGTGCCATTATCGCTCGCGACTCCAACCGTGGCGAGTACGTCGTGGTCAGCGCCCTTGGCATGGGGCCGGCCTGGAAGGCCGGCACGGTCGTGGGCGAGCGCCAGGTCCGACGCGCCCGCCCGCTTCGCTGACGCCGGGAGGCGTGCTCGGTGGTGGTCATGAGGCAACTGCCTCGTGGCCACCGCCGCCGAATGCATGCATGTCGCTCGGCTACTCCAGGGAGCACCAATGGATTACTTGAAGCCCTACGATCGCGCGACTGTCGGTCTGTGGCTTCGCAGCCACACTCAGGTGACCAATGAGATCGGCTGTGACGTCATGATCGGCGCCGCGACACATGCCGTACTCTCCGGCCTGCGCCGGCAGCTCACCCCAACCGCGCTCCTCGACTCCTATGGCAGTGACGCCGGCGCTGACCTCGCCATGATCGGAAGCCTGCTCCCCGAAGCGCTCGCCGAGGCGTGTTGGCGAGTACGGGACTCAGCCTTCTACCTCCGCTGGCTTGAGCTGGCCGATGACGTCGACTAACCGGTGCTCGACCTTTCGCGATTTGGCCCTGAACAGCGGCAGGCGGTGCTCGCTCCCGACGGGCCGCTCCTGATCGTGGCTGGCCCCGGCTCAGGCAAGACCACGGTTCTCGCAGCCCGCATCGCCTATCTGATCGTCTCGCGACAGATCGCCCCCACGAGCATCCTGGCACTCACGTTCGCGACGAAGGCGGCCCGAGAGCTGAAGTCGCGTCTCGCGGGCCTACTCGGCGACGCAGGCCTGGCGGTCGACGTGATGACCTTTCATGCCTTCGGGCTTCGAATCGCGCGCCAATGGTCGGAGGAGCTTGGCTATGGACTCACGCCGCCGACGGTCTACGGGGACAGCGACGCCCGGGCACTACTCTTCGAAGCCGTCAATCGGGTTGGCGTGGCAGGCCACGACCGGCCGCTTGCGGAGTTAGTGTCCACCGCGACATACCATCGACTCGCAGTCGACAACCCGATGGTGGCCGACTCTGTCCGGATGGTTGTCCAGGAGTACGAGGCTCTCCTCCGGAGGCGGGGAGCGATCGACTATCCGGGGATGCTGGCGCTGCCACTCCGCCTGTTCGGCGAGCGACCGCTCGCGCTGCGCCTCTACCAGGATGCCTACCGCTACGTCCTGGTGGATGAGTTCCAGGACGTTTGCGGCGCTCAGTACGAGCTCTTGCGGCTGCTCGCCGCGGTCCACCGTAACCTGGTCGCTGTCGGCGACCCCCGGCAAGCGCTCTACGGCTGGCGCGGTGCGAACGTTGGCTTCCTCGAACGACTGCGGCGAGATTTTCCCGAGACGCAGGTGCTCTCACTGGATCAGAACTTCCGCTCGACCGGATGGATTGTCGCCCTGGCCAACGCCCTCGCCGAACCGCTCGGCAGATACCCCCGGCTCTGGACTGACAATCCACCCGGCACCCCGGCCGTGCTGTATACGGCCGCCGACGAGCTTACGGAGGCGGCCTTCGTGGCCGACGAGATCTTTCGTCTGCGATCGGGTGGTCTCATCGCCTGCCTCAGCGAAGTCGCCATCCTCTTCCGAACAAACCGACAGGCCGGTGAGTTGATCGTCGCCCTCCGCGAACGGCGTCTGCCGTATCGGGTTCGTGGCGGCGCCGATCTCCTCGCCCGACGTGAGGTTCGGGACCTGATCGCCTATCTGCGATTGGCACACAACGCTGAGGACGAAGCAGCTCTCGCCCGGATCGTCAACGTCCCGCCCCGTCGCCTGGGGCACCTGGCGGGGGCGTTGCGAGTGCGGCCATGTCCCACCTCACAACTGGTGGAGCGGGCTCGTCAGTTCGGGACGGCGATCGCCGAGCGAGCAGAGGCACTCGTCGATCTGATCCACGATCTGAGGGGGCAGGCGGTCCGCCTATCGCCCGCCGAGCTGCTCGATCTGGTGCTCGACCAGAGTGGATACCGTGTCTGGGTGTCCAGTGACCTCAATGGGGCATCCGAGCCGCGATGGCTGGCGGACCTGCGACGGCTGGCAGAACGGTCAGAGGGCAACCTTGGCAACTGGCTTGCCGAGCTCCAGCTCGGGGAGGACGCTGTGTCCGACACCGACGAC
>JADLFM010000001.1 GCA_020845495.1 Chloroflexota bacterium | reverse complement strand
CGCATCCCGCCCACCACGGCCTCGATCTGCTCCGCCCACCGTGCCTCTTCGGCGTCCCAATCCGTCCGACCCATCGGCGCCCTCCCACGCCTCAGGGTACTTGACGCAATATCCTGTGGGACACCCTGCGGGCGCGTCCCGCCCGCCACGCTGCGCGATGGTCCGTTCCTGCCCTGCTATCATCCCCGTAGGTGGCATCACCACCGCGCTGGCAGCGTACCCCGCGGTCTGTTCCGGCGGGTGGCGGCTGTGTGGAGGTTCTCGTGCAGGACATCGCGATCGTCGGTGGATCGCTGTTCGACGGCACCGGCGCGGCCCCCCGACAGGAAACTATCCTGATCAGCGACGGGAAGATCGCGGCGCTTGGCGACGCGGCGGAGCCCGCCGGCGGTACGCTGCGTATCGATGCGAATGGCGCGTTCGTGATGCCGGGCATGATCGACTGCCACGTGCACCTCACCTCGACGGCCGCCGCGAATTACGAGCTCCAGCGCCTGAAAGACTTGCTGCCGCTCCAAACCCTGCGCGGGGCCGCCAACGCCCGAACTATCCTCCGCGCCGGCTTCACGACCGTCCGCGATCTGAGTGCGCCGGGCTTCTCGAACGTCGCCATCCGTCAGGCAATCGAGCAGGGCATCACGACCGGGCCGCGCGTGCTGGCGGCCGGCATGTCGCTCACGGTGCCGGGCGGTCACGGCGACAGCTACTACCGACCCGATGTGGACGTGAACCGTGAGGGCATCGTCAACGGGCCGGATGAGGCCCGGCGCGCCGTCCGCGAGTGGATCAAGATGCGGGTCGACGTCATCAAACTGCTGGTGACCGGCGGAGTGATGACGGATGGTTCCGACCTGGGCGCTCTCCAATGGACGCCGGACGAGCTCGTAGCTGCCATCAGGCAGGCTCACCAGCTTGGCAAGCGGGTCGCGGGGCACTGCCACGGGGGAGAGGGCGTCAAGGCCGGCGTGCGGGCGGGGCTTGATACTGTCGAGCACGGCACCATGCTCGACGACGAGGCCGTAGGCTTGATGGCGGAGTACGGCACGTATCTCGTTCCGACGCTCGTCGCGAGCCAGAATATCGTCAAGCACGGCACGGCTGGCGGCATCGCACCACACGTCGTGGCGAAAGCCGAGCAGGTGGCGGACTGGCACCGCCGAAGCGTCGGCATGGCGCACCGTGGCGGTGTCAAGATCGCGTTCGGCACCGACTGCGGGACACCCTTCAACCGGCCGGGCGAGAACGCGGCTGAGCTCGGGCTGCTCGTGGAGTGTGGCCTGTCGCCCCTGGAAGCCCTGCTTGCCGTAACGCGGACGGCGTCGGAGGCCGTTGGGCTGAGCGACCGCATCGGGACGCTCGAGGTGGGGAAGGACGCGGACGTCATCGTCGTCGCTGGCGATCCGCTGGCGAACGTCGGCATCCTGAACGACCCGAGCTTGATTTGCTGGGTCTTGAAAGGCGGCGTGGTCGCGCGGGAGCCTGGTGACGAGGCCCGGGACGCGCGTGCATGAGCCACGACGCGAGCGGCAACAGCGACAAGGGGGGCCTGGACGGCCGTCCAGACTGGAGCGCGCCGCTGCCTGACCTGTCGCAGCCAGCCGTCGATACCCGGTTGCGAGTCGGTCCCTACGTCTTTCAGATCCTGATTTCACCAGTCGAGCACGCCGTTCCGGGTGAGCCAGATACGGATCTCGTTCAGTTGATGGTGCTGCTCGGCGGCCAACCCCTTACCCTCCACGACCTTGGAGCGGCGACGGCGCGCTGCTCGTTTCTCTGGACCTACCTGTGTGGCAGGCTCATCGACGCCACGGTCGACTTCTACGATCCGCAGCCGCTCCCATCCGGCGAACAGAACCCGCGCCTCGGCTGCTGGGGTACGCGCCCTGACCTCATCGGACAGAGCAGCGAGGACGATTGCACGCTCTCAGTAGTGATCGGACTGTCCACCTGGCGTGTCGGCGCTCGCCCACGTGCCGACGACACCGAGTACGTTCGCGAGCTTGGGGCAACGCTTGCCGAAGCGCTGGCGTTCTGGGTGCTGCGTATCGCCCAGGATCGTACCGCGGAGAGTCGCCGCGACGACGGCGCCTAGCGCTCGGACGCCTGCGAGCCCGCTCGGTGCCCGTGCATACCCCTCGCAGGCCGCCTTGGCGCCGCTCGTCGCCGTCGGCCTCCGGCCATCCCGCGCCTGTTGCCGGCTGGTCCCCGTCTCCAACTTCAGGCGCCAGCTCCAGCCGCCAGGACGTGCGTCCAGGTGAGCTAGCCTGACGGTAGCGGCTGCGCCGCCCGCGTACTACACCACTCGAGCGGCCAGACTATTCCCGTTCGATGTTACGAGTCCGTGAAATTTTGAGACCAATCGGCGGCCCGCGTGGCGGGGCGGTACGGTTCCTGCTTTTGTCGCCAGGTAGCTGAAGTTGTGGATACCCGACATGATGTACCGACACATGCATGGACACGACCGCGACCAGCTAACTCGCGGTGTGTCCAAAGAACTTCCTGCGCTGCAATCTCCATGTAAGAAAGTTGTGGTCGTGGAGGATGATCCGTCGATTGGGGTCCTGATTGCCTCGGTCCTGTCCGACGAAGGCTACGAGCCGATCGTCGTGCGGGATGGTACGCTGGCGCTGGGGGCGGTCCGTACCATCCATCCGGCTGCCATTACTCTCGATCTCGATCTTCCCGGCCTCGACGGCCATTCGTTCCTCGGTCACCTGGTCGATGATGGCGCCGTCCGGCCACTACCGGTCGTCGTGGTCTCGGCCAACACCGAGTCACTCTCGGGCGACGAACAGCTACTTGTCGCGCATGCCCTGAGGAAGCCCTTCGATCTCGTCGATCTGCTGCGGGCGGTCGAGGACGTCGTCAGACAGTAGACTACCGGTCAACTGAGTTGGTGCTGAGGAGGATGCAGCATGTCTCCCCAGCCGATGCTGCGAGCGACCGCCGGCCTTGGACGGCGGGCGTTCCTTCGTCACCTTGCCGGTCTCTCCGCCATCGCGCTCGTCCCGAACAGTACGCCGTCGCTCCACAACTCGCAGCAGACGGCGGTGCAGCAGCCAGGTGCGCCGTGCCTGCCCCGCCCGCTTCAGCAGCCCGTTCGGCCGATTGCGCCGGCCCGGCTCGCAGCCGATCTGCCGGCGCCGTTCGCCTACACTCCGAGGATCCACGACACTCGTGGGCTCCTGCGCGACGTCGCCGGAGTAGTGGCAGCGCAGGCAACTGACTTCGGCGCGCCAGCCTGCTACGTCGAGCGACCTCAGGCCACGGTCGAACGTGTCGACTTCTTGAGCCCGTTCGAGTTTCTGGTGGTCAGCCTGTTCGGCCAGGATCCCGAGCGGCGTGACGGCCTCCTGGATCGTTATGCTGACGACCCGCATGCGGCGATTCGGGAGCTTGGCGAGAGTTTTCCATCGCCAAAGGGTCAGTTATCCCTGACCTCGTTCGCCTACTACGATCTCGACGCCGACCGCATCCGCGTCAACTCGGCGGCCCTTCCTCCAGGCGAGGCCCGGCGCGTTCTGGTGCACGAACTCTGGCACGCCATGCCGGATCAGCGCCGATGGAGCGGCCCAAACGGAGTCCTGTATCGAGGGAACGGGTTCTGGGTGCAGCAGCGGGGCGACGGTCATCGTGCCTGGATCCCGGTCGAGGAGCACCCGGGGCTGCCCTATCCTCAGTATCTGCTCGATGAGGGTATGGCGGTGCTCATGGAGCTACGCTTCGCGGGACCGTCTCGCTACCATCATCCCGACGTCCTCGACGTTCAGCGCCTGCTCGACCATCTGATAGGACTGGCTGAGCCAGGCGAAGTGCTGGGTCTGTTCTTGACCTCACACGTGGATCTACTTGGTGCCCTGATCGAGACTAATCGATCCCGCCTGCCCGAGCTTCCCGCCTCTTGACCGCTCTGGTCGACCGCCTCGGGCGTGCGGCCGTCTCCCCCGCGTCCGAGGAAGAGAATCCACAGCACGGCCGCGGTGAGGCGGCGTTTCCGTGCCGTGCTGTGCTGTGCTGTGCCGTGCCGTGCTGTGCTGTGCCGTGCTTGCCATCCTCGTCTAGCGCGCTCACCGGTCCGGTACACTTCTGGCGCACAGGAGGCCAGAGCGTGATTCGAGCGCAGATCGTCGGAGCGACCGGGTACGGCGGCGTCGGCATGGTGGACCAGTTGCTCCGCCATCCTGAGATTGAGATGACCTCGCTGTTGGCAACCTCCGACGTCAACAGGCCGCTCAGTGCCTTCTATCCCCACCTCCGTGGCTTTTGCGACCAGATCGTCGAAGAGGCCAATCCCGACCGAGTCGGCGAGAACGCGGACCTCGTGATCTTCTCGACGCCGGACCGGGTTGGGATGAGCTACGCAGGCCGACTCGTGGCCGAGGGGAAGCGTGTCCTCGACTACAGCGGTGACTTCCGCTTTGCGACGCCGGGTCTGTACGACTGGTATGCGAAGGCGCACCCGAACGTGGCCGGTAAGCCGCATCTGGCCCCCAGCCTGTTCGACCGCGCCGTGTACGGCATTCCGGAGCTGAATCGTGCACGCATCCGTGAGGCGAGCGTGGTCGGAAACCCCGGCTGTTTTGCGGTGGCGATGATCCTCGCTCTCGCTCCAGCCATCAGGGCACACCTGATCGACCCGCGCACCGTCATCGCGGACGGCAAGACTGGCATTTCGGGCGCTGGAAAGAAGCCCTCGGTGACCAATCATTTCCCAGAGCGCAACGAGTCGGTCACCCCGTATCGCGTGGCGCGGCACCAACACGTGTATGAGACGATCGCGGCGCTTCAGGCACTAGGTCAGGAGAAGGTTGGCCTGACGTTCGTGCCCCACCTCGTACCAACGACGCGCGGCATCATCGTCACGAACTACGCGACGCTGCGGGAGCCGATCTCCCTCGATCGCGTGCAGGCTATCTACGAGGAGTTCTACGCCGGCGAGCCGTTCGTGCGGGTGCTCCCGCCCGACCTCAGCCCCGGCCCAAAGGCGGTCATGGGCAGCAATCTCTGTGACGTATCGCTCGCCCTCGATGCCGACAACGGATGCCTGGTCATGATGGGCTCGATCGACAATCTCGTGAAGGGGCAGGCCGGCGTCGCCCTTCAGAACATCAACATCATGTTCGGATTCCCCGAGACGCTCGGCCTGGAACGCCCGCCGCTGTACCCGTAAGCACCGATCTGCCCGTCTCGGCAGCGGCCGGCAGACGTTGGGCCGATGCGCCTTGCCGGCCGGTCGTTGGCACACGACCTGGCGCCCGCCAATAGAGTGCTGCGGCAATGACGGCCCCAGTCAACCCGGGGCGCGCCCCGATGCGACGTACTCTTCGATCAGGCGAACCGCCGTCCCAACACCGTCTTCGGCGCGGACGGCAGTACCCAGCCGCTTCGCGCGTGCTCGCATGCCCGGATCGAGGGCGGCTCGGATCGCGCGTGCGAGAGCGCCGGCGGACAGCGTGCGTCGCGGCACGGACGGAGGGGCCACGCCGAGGTGTCGGACCGTGGCCGCCCAGGCTCGTTGATCGCTGATGTGCGGCACGAACACCGACGGCACCCCGGCCCGGATGGCAGCGGCGGTGGTTCCGGCGCCGCCATGATGCACGACGGCGGTCACGCGGTCGAACAGCCAGGAGTGGGGAACGTCACCAACGGGCAGGATCGTCGGCGGCAGCGTACCTGCGCCGAGGCCGGCCCAGCCAGCTTGCAGTACCGCCCGGACTCTGGCCCGCCGGGTTGCCTCGACGAGCAGGCGCGTCACGGCCGGGCCGTCGTCGGTGGCCATACTGCCGAACCCGATGGCGATTGGCGGCGGCTCCTGCCCGACGAAGCCGACAAGTTCCGGCGGCGGAGCCCAGTTGGGGCGGCCGAGAAACCAGTATCCAGTCACGCGCGTCCCGGGTGGCCAGTCTGGCTGAGGCGGAGCAACGTGCCGACTGACCCCGACGAGGTTCAGTCCTGGGGAGTAGAAGTCGCGCTCGGCGAGGCGGTGCAGGCTCGGCAATCCGACACGTCGTCGGACCGCGTTGATTCCGCCGCTCCAGAGCAGGCTGGCGTAGCGCAGGCCGAGATCCCAGAGCGCACGATTGATGAATGCCCCCAGGTCTGGTAGCGGCGTAGGTGGATAGGCGCGCGATCCGAACGCCAGGTGGGTGAGCGTCGCCGACACCCAGGGGCGCCCCATGTGCTCTGCGGCCATCCGGCCGGCGGGCTGAAAGAAGTGCGAGACCACGACGTCAGCCCAGCGGGCGTGCTCCAGGCTGGCGTGGTACACCTCCTCAAGAGCGGGCACGACGAAGGTGTTAATGAGCGACCGCGTTTGCAGGATCGGATCGGGCACCTTGACGACGCGATCCATGAATGCGCTCACGGATGCTCCGCTGAAGGCCGGCCCCATCGGCAGGTACGGTACGCCAACGGCGCGGGCAAGGTCGGTGAACTCATCGACGGCGGGACCGATCGCGCGGAGGTCATGCCCGCCGCTCATGAGACCCCGCGCGAGCGCCAGGTACGGCTGGACGTCGCCTCGTGAACCCCAGGTCATGAGCAGCACGTTCACGCCGAATGCCGCCTCGTAGATCGACGCACCGTCACCTCGCGGATCGGGGACGGCACCTCGTAGATCGACGCACCGTCACCTCGCAGATCGGCGCTGTGGCTGCCGACCCACGGGCCGTGAATCCTGATGAGACCTGGCTGTGGACAGGCGCTATATACGCCAGTGGGTCACGCCACCACCGTTTGAGCCTCGGCGCTTTCGGATCAGCCGCCCCTCTCCCGCGCACGGGGGTGAGGTAGGGGGTGGGGGCTCTCACGCATATGCAACGTGACCCACGAGTCGAAGCGGGAGTTCGCGCACCTGTCGATCGAGAGGGCTCGTTGTGTCGAGCGCAAGGCGAGAGAGTGAGCTATGCGAAACCCGAAGGCTGCCGGCTCGCCGTGGGTCAGGCGGTTGCGACGCGGCGTGGCGCTGGGCCGGCCAGGGGGAAATCGTGCCGTGCGTCCTGGTACGTCGTCGCGCCATCCGCACATGGCCGAGTAGACGCAATCGACGCTCTGGCGGCGACCCGCATGATGGCATCGTTCTCGGCCAGGATGCGCGTCGCATCCACCAGTTGCTGCACGAGGGTGAACTGCTCGGGTGTCAGCGATTCGAGCAGGCGGCACTCCAGGCTGCACACGATCAACTCGATCTGGTCGCCGATGTTCGGCACAACCCGGTTGGCGGCGTGAAGGGCGGGGCTCTCGGTAACGTTCACGTCCCTGACTCCGGTGGATCCTGTCCGGACAGTGTCGCCCTGCCGGCGTCAGGTCAGCGTTACCGATTGCCCTGCGAGCGTCAGATTGACGTCATGATTCGGTCAAGTACATCGCCGGTCGGCCGTGCCAATCGCACTTCGACCTTACCATCCCGAATACGAGTCTCATAGCGGGGCTGTGGTGTCGAGGCCGGTCCCTGTACCGCATTGCCGTCGCGGAAGTCGAAGACGGAGAAATGCCAGGGGCACTGGACGCACCACTCGTTGACGATCTTGCCCTCGGCAAGCGGCCCGCCCATGTGCGAGCAGCGGCCATTGAGTGCCAGCACTTCGCGCCCATGCCGCATCAGGACGAGTGGAATGCGCTCGCCATCGACCTCCAACTCAGCGCCAGTCAAACGGCCTTCGCGCACGTCGTCAGCATTGGCGATGGCGTGGAAGCCGTCGAGGGACGGAGCGGCATTTTCGTCCGGGCTCCAGGCATTGCGATTGATGCCCTGACCGAGGGTATAGGAGATCTCGCCGCCGAGGTATGCCGAGACGGCCAGGAGCGCGAACCCGCCCGAGGACAGCCCGATACCCAGCCCGCGAGCACCACGTTTTCGAGCCACCCAGGACCCTGCGTAGACGCCCAGCGCGACCGTGTTCAGGATCGCGTGGGTCGTGCCGAGACGGCGCGTCTTGCCGGAAGTGTAGCTCCAGTCGGCGAGGCCGGCGGCGGCAGCAGGCACGGCGGTCACAATGCCTGCAATGATGGCCGCATCGGCACCCTTCTTCGCTCCGACCACGTCGAGATAGGAGGCGGTGAGCCAGGAGCCGGCCGGCGCGAGCACGAGGGCCGGATGGAGCGGGTGGCCGAACCACGTGCCGCTGAGGAGATTTTGAGTCAGTTCACCCGCTTTGCTGCTTGTGAACAGCTTTGTGATGCCCTGCTGCAAGCGATGAGCAGTAGACTCCAACCAGGGCGCCTGTTCGTATGGGGCGTTGGCCAGGGTCTCGGTAAGCACGTCGAACGCTTTGAGTGTCATCCTGTTCCTCCACCAATGCTATCCAGGGCGGTCAGGAGGCTGACCGTGACCGGCGCGGAGACGAGAACCGCCGGCGAGCAAGAACCGTTCCAGTAAGACAGGGGGAGATGACGAAAGCAGGTAGAGGCGACGTCTGGGGACGGGCAGAGGGATGGCGCGTGCCCGATGAAAATCCCTGAGGCGACGTTCTCCGCTCGTCGATGATGGCTACGCGAGGCACGTGGTCCGGGATGAGGCAAGAGACGTATGAGTGACAGGACCGACCAGCGGCGGGCGGGGCAGGACAGGGTCGAGGGGCTCGCAGTGGGTGCGGGTGCCACCCAGGGAGTCGAAGCTCTGACCCAGAAACTCATCGGCGATGACCTGGCGCAGAGTGGGGTAACGCCTGCCCATGGCCTGCCGTCCGACGTCCTGCCCGGCCGCCCAGTCAGGCCGTCGTCGGGCATGTCCCGACGACTCGGCCGCCGGCGTGCCCTGTCGGGCGCCATGGGAGTTGCGCTGTGTGCCATCCTCGCACCAGCGTTGGCAGCGGGTACATCCGCCGACAACGCAGCGTCCCGGCCTGGGAGCGGTGCCCTGGGACGGCGCGGCGTGGCACGCCAGGCCATCGATCTGCTGCCCCAGGTATCGGACCTGCCGCCAGGCTTCGTGTACGAGACAGGCGGGCTCGTCGACCCCTTGACCGACCCTGCGCTCGCGGCCTGGCGCCAGTTCGTGAGCCTCGATGGTGGACGGCGGGTGACGTACGGCGTGTTCGTCGGCGAGTCACCTGAGGATGGACAGACAGCCGTCGACGCCCGCCTTGACCGTCTTACCCGCTTCGACGGTTGGTCCTTCACGGGGACAACTGGCATTGGTGACGAAGCGTATCGGGGCATCCAGTTCGACGGACCCCGCCCGATCGGGTACGGAGTGCTCCTCCGGATCGAGGCGCTCGCAGCCTCGGTACTCCTGACCGGGAGCGAGGTCGGGGCCGATCCGCGAGCGGTCGACGGCTTCGTGGTACCACTCGTGGTTCGGCTCGCGGAGTCCAGTTCTGACACCTACCAGCGCCCGCATTTCGTGACCCCGACCGTACAGATCCCGGGCGTCGAGCCACCGGGTCCGCCGCCTGCCGCCGGATCGTCCGGCGTGGCAGCGGGGGCCGCGGCGCCCGGCAGCACGACCGGGACGTCCGGCACGGCCGCGCTGAACGCGATCGTCGGTGCTGTTGACCGGCCGTGGACACCCGACTCGGATACCCTCCGGCCGGCCTCGGGCTACGAGTTCATGACCGTGGACATGCGGTTGGAGAATCAGTCCAGCGGACCCGCCGACTACAGCGCTGCCGACTTTGCCGTCACGACGGCCGACGGCGCACGCTGGTCGGCCAGGGCCATCCGCCGCCCATTTCTGAATTACGGACAGGTGCTACCGGGCGTACCGGTCCGGGGCTACCTGACGTTTGAAGTTCCGGTGAATGCGCGGGTGACGTCGCTCGTCTGGCAGGCATCGCCGACTCAGACGCTCACGGTTCCGCTCTAGAGCCGGCCCAGACGCCGCCCACTCCTTTTCCCCACTGGGACAGGCCGGGGCGAGGGTTCTACCAGGCGACTCTCACCCGCGCTGCGCGCGACCTCTCCCAGAGGGAGAGGTGGATGCGCGTGACCGTTTCCAGCCGGGCGGGCATGGGGTAGCGGACCGGAGCGTCAGGTAGTTCGGCTACCCATCGGTACCCACACCCACAAAGCTCGGCCATTCTCCGCACGCGTCCTTGACCACGAACGGCACCGTGACCGGGCCGGGGTTCCGCCGCCGAACCGTGAAGTGGGTGCTGGCGATCCCAGTCGGGAATGTCACGTTAAACGCGCTGCTTCGAGCCGGCTGGCCCTCCACCTCCACCACGCCATTTTGGATCGGACGCGTCGTGCCAACCTGAAGTTCGCGGAGAGGGGCGACCCCCGCTTCCACCGTCACGTGAAGCACACCCGGGCCGGTCCGGGTCGTCTGGACTTTGACCCGTGACCGCTCAGTGCAGGCAAACGACATCTCGGACGCGACGAAGATCATGCCGCTACCGGTCGGTACGCTATTGGTGGTGACGGGATCGCCTTCCGGCGTGCTGTACACGTTTGGCGGCAGCGAAAGCGTGTAGGGACCGGTCCCCGCATTCAGGATGGCGATGCCGCGCTCGAAATCGCGACGATACACGCCGGGCATGACTTCCTGGCTCATGCCGCGCGGATTCCCGACGTTCAAGTCCCAGTCTCGGAAGAAGGTCGAGCTATAAAACTGTGGATTGCCCAAGATCGGCGTGTAGTGCATGAGCGGCGTCCGGAAGTCGCGGAAGAAGTTCAAGTGCGCGGCGAAATAGTACCGTGCGAACTGCCGCTGCTGCGCCTCGGTCGTGTTTTCGAACGACGCACCTGGTTGAAGGTTCGTGTTGATGGCGGTGACCATGAACTTGTCGACACTGGCCGCGTCGTCGAGGACACGGTTGAGCCGATTGACGTTGAACTCGATGTTGACGAGATCGTTGCTGTACACCTTCCCGAGCGGGTCTTCCCAGACGAAACCATCGGTCGCTCGGACGCGCCGCTGATAGAACCGGAAGGCTGCCTCGACGTTGTTCGGTTGTCCAGCCGAGCCGAGGTGCGCGAAACCCGTAAACATGACGAGGCGGCTCGCGCCCACCGCCTGTTTGATCTTGTCGAGCAGAGCGACGCAACTGTCCTCCCAGCTCTGGAGAACAATCGATGGGGGAACGTTGCCGGGAAGCGTTTGGTCCATGTTCGGCTGGTCGAGGCAGCCATCGAGGATGACGCCCTGGAGCCCGTGGAACGCGATCGAGTCGGCGATGGCCTGCGCGAGGTAATCTCGAAGCGCAGGATTTGTCAGGTCGTACAGGTCGTGACGTGGGCTGCCGGCATTGCTCTTCAGCCGGTGCGCGGCGTCGGGTGGCGCGCCATCGCGATGGACGAACCAGTCCTCGTGATGGGCCGCGATGTATGGCAGCGCGACGGGATAGGGCGGTGCTGAGGCGAGCGAGCCAGTCGACGCGATCTCGGGTGCCAGGTAGCCGAGGTAGCGGAGGTTGGGGTTTCGGGCACGCAACGCCTCTGCGAATTGCTTGATGCGAGGGCGGCCGATGCCGTCGGAGATGTCGGCAAGCTCGGCGCACTCCTCCCACATGATGAACCCGTTCGACCTGGCGAGGAACGCCAGTTCATCCTCGTTTGGCGTGGGCAGCGACGCCGCGGGGCCAATCCGGTTGCACGGCGGCGTCAGCGCCACCGGAATCGACGAGGCCTCGCTGGCCTTCGTCGACCACGGGTCGCCGAACGGGTTGTAGAACGCCTCGAAGCCTGACTTCGAGCCAGCCGCACCGACGGTTGGTGTGCCAGACGCGACCGGGAGCGCGCCAGCCAGGACCACCACCGCCAGCAACAGTCGGGCGGCGAAGTGACGTCCCCCGCCGCGCGCCAGCCAGCCGGACCAGCGCGGTCTCAGACAGCGCGCGGGCAACCGGACCGACGTGGACGGGCGCGAAGCACTCGTGCCAGGCGAGAGGCGGTCGGGGTTGGCTGACATGGCTCGTCACTCGGGCGGCTCAGAATCCGCGCGGACACCAGCCGCCAGGAGCGTGACCGTGTCGAGGACAATACGACGGCAACAACGGCGCGAGTGTCGCGGCGAGCGCCGCGCCGCCAGTGTACGCAGCACGTCATCGTCCGTCAACAGGCCCGAGCCGCTTGTGGCGACCGTGGCGTCAGGGCGAGGTTGACCTCGCAAGTCGTCGGGCTGGTGGGGTCAGGAGCGGCCGGCCGCGGAGTTGGCGAGGGCGGTCAGCGGGATGGTGACCCAAGCGGGACGGTTGCCCATCTCGTACTCGAGCTCGTAGAGTGCCTTCCCAAGTTCCAGGACGCTCAGAGCGCGGCGAACGTCTGCGTCGCTCGCCGGCAGGAAGGCCGCCCCGCCGGCGCGAGCCGCATCGAGGTAGGCGTTGAGGTACGCTTGCCGAGCGAAGCGTGTCCAGGTCGCAAGGAGTGCGGCCAGATTCGCGGCGCTGGCCGCGGGCGCCCCAGTCGTCGATGGCGCGTGCACGCGAGCCGAGACCTTCGCCCGCTCTCCGTCGGACGCTCGCAGCGCGGCATGACGGGCATAGTCAAACGAGCGGAGCATGCCGGCCACGTCGCGCAGGGGACTCTGACGCGCCCGACGCTCCGCCAGCGGACGAAGCGGCTCGCCCTCGAAATCGAGAATGACCCACGACTCGCCGGTGTCGAGCACCTGACCCAGATGGTAGTCGCCGTGGTGACGGGTCTTGACGATGCGTCCATCCGCCAGGACACTGAGATCGTCGACCATGCCGCGTAGACGGTCCGCGCCGGCGAGCACGATCTTAGCCAGGTGCTGGTTGGCAGCTGACCACGCCCCTCCAGTCCGCGTCTCGTCTCCGCCGAGTGGGTTGGTCAGCCCGCGTTCGAGGCGCACGAGCGACGCATCCAGGTGTGCCAGTATGCCCGCCTGCCAGTTGGTCACATCGGCGTCGGTGATAGGCTGGGGTGCGAAGGCTTCCACATCCACACGCGATGCCAGCGCCAGATGGAGCCCGGCGGTCACCCTTCCAAGGTCAGCGAGGCGATCGAGAAACGGCGCGGTTATCCCGTCGAGCGTGCAGGCCGCGTCGATGGTGAGATCCGCGAGTGCGGCCAGGGTCGCGGTCCAACCATCGCCCCGGTTCGGTACGAACGCCTGGAGCACCCCAAGCGGCGTCGGCAGGCTGTCAGGAGCGTCGTACTCGCCCCAGCCCACCAGGGCCGGTACGTTGGCGAAGGTGGTGTCTTCGGCCAGGAACCGCGCAATCTCGACTTCAGGATTGGCGCCTTCCTGAAGCCGGCGGAAGCTCTTGAGGATGGCGGCGCGGTCAAAGATGACGGAGCTATTGCTCTGCTCCACGCCGACCGGCCGGACCTCGACTGTCGCCGGGTCCATGGTGGAGAGGCCAGGGGCACGGCCTTCCACATCGCGAAGGTGGACCGGCTGAAACGAGAAGCGCCCGCCTCTCATAGACGCGAGCGACAGACCATCAAGCATGCCTCGGAGCAGGGCACGACAGGCTGCCGGCACCGCAAGTCCGTCGCACACGGCCAGCCCGCCGTGCCGAGCGATGACGATCGCTCGGTCGTCGATCGTTGTTGCGTCGACAATCGTCAGGGGCAGGAAATAGCGTGAGGCGCCGCCCTCAGTGGACGCGACCTCGACGACGGCGAGGACCGACACAGCCGGCTGCTCCAGGGGCGCGGCGTCGACGATGGCGGCGCGTTCGATGGCGTGCTCTTTGGCCGCGAACCAGCGACGAGTAGCCAGGAAATTGGGCAGCGCGGGCTCGACGGCCAGCAGGAGCGCCTGCATCGCGCCGTCGAGCCCGCGCACGGGGAACGTCACGGCCCGGCCTCTCCATCGGCGTCACGCGGCGTGTCGAGGCGGAACCACATGAAGGCGTGAGGACCCAGGCTCAGCATATACGGAAGCGTTCCGATCCGAGGGAACGGCGTCTCACCGAACAGTTCCACGAGTCTTGCGCCCGCGAAGCGGCTCAGATCCAGTTCGACCGGCTGAGAGAAGCGCGAGAGGTTGTTGACGATCAGGAGGCATTCGCCCTCGTACTCGCGCAGATAGGCGAGGATTCGCTGATTGGACGGTGTCAGAAACTCGATCGAGCCGCGCCCGAACGCCCGATAGCGCTTGCGAATATGGATGATCCGCCGCATCCAATGGAGCAACGACGTCGCTATCCGAAGCTGCGCCTCGACGTTGACGGCCTGGTAGCCATAGACGGGGTCGACAATGACCGGGCTGTAGAGGCGGGCCGCGTCGGCGCGCGAGAAGCCCGCGTTGCGATCCAGACTCCACTGCATCGGCGTGCGCACCCCGTTACGGTCGCCGAGGAAGATGTTGTCACCCATGCCGATCTCGTCGCCGTAGTAGATGATTGGCGTGCCCGGCATCGAGAGAATTAGTCCGTTCAGGAGCTCAATCTGGCGGCGCCCGTTATCCATCAACGGGGCGAGGCGGCGGCGGATACCGATGTTCACCCGCATCAGCGGGTCGCGGGCGTACTCCTTGTACATGTAGTCGCGCTCGTCGTCCGTCACCATTTCGAGCGTCAGTTCGTCGTGATTGCGGAGAAAAATCGCCCACTGGCTCTTCGGCGGTAGGTCCGGTGTCTGCTTCAGGATCTCGACGATGGGCGTCCGCTCCTCGCGCCGGATCGCCATGAAGATCCGGGGCATCAATGGGAAATGGAACGCCCTGTTGCACTCGGCGTCGTCACCGAAGTAGGCACGGACGTCGGCCGGCCACTGATTTGCCTCGGCCAGGAGCACCCGGCCCTGGTAGTTCTGGTCGATGACCGCCCGCACTTCCTTGATGTAGGCATGCGTCTCTGGCAGGTTCTCGCAGTTCGTCCCCTCCCGCTCGTACAGGTAGGGGATGGCATCGAGCCGGATACCATCGACGCCGCGATCTAGCCAGAAGCGAAGCCCGTCGATGATGGCCCGCCGGACCTCAGGGTTGTCGAAGTTGAGGTCCGGCTGCTGGCTGAAGAAGCGGTGCCAGAAGTACTGGCCCGCCTGCTGATCCCAGGTCCAGTTCGAGCGCTCGGTGTCGGTGAAGATGATCCGGGCGTCGGGATACTTCTGGTCGGTGTCGGACCAGACGTAGTAGTCACGGTATGGCGAGTCCGGCGACGACCGAGCGGACTGGAACCAGGGATGCTGGTCCGAGGTGTGGTTCATCACCATCTCGGTCATCACCCGAAGCCCGCGGCGGTGCGCCTCGATCACGAACGTCTCGAAGTCCACCAGTGTCCCAAGGGATGGGTGGACGTCGTGGTAGTTGGCGATGTCGTAACCATCGTCTTTGAGGGGCGACGGGAAGAAGGGGAGGATCCAGATGCAGGTGACGCCGAGATCCTTGAGGTAGTCGAGCTTTTCGATCAGTCCACGAAAGTCGCCGATGCCATCTGCGTCACTGTCGTAGAACGCGCGAACGTGCAGCTCGTAGACGATCGCGTCTTTGTACCAGAGGTCGTCGTCTTCGAGGCGGCCCTGAGGGTCGCTCAGTCGTGTCGTCGGTTCATTAATGGCCACGCTCGCTCCACCCCACGCTGCCGCTGTCTCCCCCGACCGGCTCCATCCAACCTTCGCGCCGACGCCGATACTGTGCCCGTTTCACCGTGTGGATGCGCCGTCGTGCGGGAAGGCATCCTCGAGCGCCGACATGGGAGATGAGGCCGCGGGAACGCCGGCCGACGCGACTTGCCATGCAACGGCCCGTCCAGGCGTCAGACGGCTCGGTGAACCCGCAAGATATGAGCCGGCCAGACACCTGGATCGAGCCGGACCCAGTTGTGCCGCCCGTACCAGGTGTACCGCGCGCCCGTTAGCAGATCCTCGACCTCATACGTCTCATCGTCACGGATACCGTGCTCGCCAGGCGGCAACACGATCGTCCCATAGTGTGGCGCGAACGGATCGACGTTGAGCACCACGAAGATGACGTTGTCACCCTCCGGCGTCGCCTTGCCATAAAACAGGATGTTGGGATCTTCCGAGAAGTAGAAACGGAGATTGCTGTATTCGTGGAGGGCGGGATTGTCCCGGCGGATCCGGTTGACCCGCGAAACGACGTCGACGATGTTGCCCGGCCGATCCCAGTCCCAGACCTTGAACTGGTACATCTCAGAGTCGAGGTAGTACTCGCTACCTGGTCCACGCGACACGTTCTCGCAGAGCTCGAAGCCGTTGTAGATACCGTATGTGGAGCCGGCTGTCGCAGCCAGAACCAGCCGCATGATGAATGCCGGCCGCCCACCCTGCTGTAGGATCTCAGGCAGGATGTCCGGCGTGTTGACGAACAAGTTGCCTCGGAAGTACTCCGCGACCGGCGGATGCGTGATCTCGGTCAGGTACTCGGCGATCTCGTCCTTGTAGTTGCGCCACGTGAAGTAGGTGTAGGACTGGGTGAAGCCGGCTTTCGCCAGCGCGCGCATCACCTTTGGGCGGGTGAACGCCTCCGAGAGGAAGATCACGTCCGGGTGATCGCACTGAACCTCCCGAATCATCCATTCCCAGAAGTCGAGCGGCTTGGTGTGGGGGTTGTCGACCCGGTAGATCTTGACGCCATGGCCTACCCAGAACAGCACCACGTCCTTCAAGGCCGTCCAGAGTGCACGCCAATCCTCGGTGTGAAAATTGATCGGGTAGATGTCCTCGTACTTCTTTGGCGGGTTCTCGGCGAATTTAATCGAGCCGTCCGGGCGGTGGTAGAACCACTCCGGATGCTCCGTAACCCAGGGGTGGTCCGGCGATACCTGAATGGCGAAATCCAGGGCGATCTCCATGCCGTGGTCTCGGACCACCCGCTCGAAATGGTCGAAGTCGGCAAGCGTCCCGAGGCTCGGCTCGACGGCGGTATGTCCGCCGGCCGCACTGCCGATGGCGTACGGGCTGCCAGGGTCGTCCGGGCCGGCCGTTAGTGCGTTGTTTGGTCCCTTGCGATTGGTGTGTCCAATCGGATGGATCGGCGTGAGGTACAGGACGTCGAAGCCCATCGCTGCGATGTCCGGTACGCGCTGCTCGGCCTCGCGGAACGTCGCAGAGCGGGTAGGGTCGGTGCCCTGGGAGCGCGGGAAGATCTCGTACCAGGCGCCGAAGCGGGCGCGCACGCGATCCACCATCACCTCGAAGTCACGGTCGTAGCGCGTGACGAGGTCGGGATCGAAATACCCGGCCACGAGATCGGTGAGCACCGGATCGAGCGCCAACTGAAGTCCATCCGGCGTGCTGGCGCGCGCCTCGATCGTCTTGCTCGCGTCGGCGAGGGTGTTGCGCTCGCCGCGCGGCGCCCGCTCGGCTGCCTGTGCCACGAGGCGGGCGCCTTCCAGCAAGTCGCCAGTCACATCCTGGCCGGCCTCGGCCTTCTTGCGGGTGTCGGCCACCCAAGACCGATACAGGTCAGGATACGCCTCGACGGTGTAGGTCCAGCGGCCAGGCTCGGTCAACGCGATCTCGCCGCGCCAACGGTCGTTGTCCACGAACCTCATCGGCGTGTACTGCCAGGCGTCGTCGTGTGGCAGTCGGTACGCGACGCGCGCGGCAAACAGGTCGTGCCCTTCCTTGAAGATGTCGGCTTCGACGATCAGACTGTCGCCTGTCTCGCGCTTGACGGCGTAGCGGCCATCGTCGACGGACGGTGTCACGCGCTCGATGACGACGGTGCGGTAGGCCGCCGGCAGAGTATCGGCACAACCGTCGTCCGTGCTCGATGGCAGAGCAGAACTGGTGGAAGCCGGTTGGGGAGGAGCCGGTTCGGATGGTTGGCCGCACGAGGCAGGCCGTCGCATCGTGGGCGTGGTACTGGCGTCGGTCGAAGCGGGATCGACGCCAGATGCTGGCAGTGCCGGGGGGCGATCGCTCGGAGAGGGCCGCTGGGCTGGTCCTGGCTCGGTCATACCTTCAGGCTACCACCACCAGAGGCTCGCCGTCGTGCCGCGCGTGCACGCCACGTCCCCGTACCCAGTGCGCGGCGCCGGGCGCGCCGGCCAGGATCTCCGCCAACAAATCGACGCCGGTGCGACCGGTCTTCGAACTGCGCGCACTTCGTAGGTCGCAAGCGTAAGCTGTGAGCAGGTCTGTGTGGTGGACTCGCTCGGCCTCGTGCAACGCACGTACCCCGTAACCGATCGCGTTCCGCGGCTCGATACGATCGAGGTCTTCGAAGAACCAGGCGCAGCTCGCGAACATCAGGTGGCGGTAGTACTGGGCTTCGAGCAGGGCTGACACTCGGCGGCGACCGATGCGTTGGTCACGCGCGTGGCGTGCCCAGAACTGGTCGCGAGAGAGAACTCCGAGCCGGACCCAGATGTACTCCTCCTCAGCCGCCCACGGCTCGTTCAGCAGTTTACGCGCCGCGTGCTCGTAGAGCGCGTCGATCCGTGCCGCCAGCGTCGAGAGCGCCTGTCGGAGTGCCCATTTCCAGCTGCCGTGTCCGTCGACGCACTCGCAGTCACCCCGCCAACGTTCGACCCCGTGATGGCAGCTCCAGGAACTGCCCTCTTCCAGCCGGACCTCACGGCGCGGCGGATGCGCGGCCAGGTGCCGGCTCAGGCTCGTCACCTCGAAGCCGTGAGCTGGCGCGCTGACCGAGAGCAGGTGTGCCAGGAACTTGTCGCGGTACACCTGATGGTGCCCATAGAGCTCGCCGTCGGTCGCGATCAGGATGAGTTGCTGGTCGCCGCGGCTCAGCCGATCCTTGTCGACGTGGCGCAGCAACCCTTGCATGCCGAAGGTGTCCGCGTTGGTCGTAAAGGCGGAGTCGAACGAGACTCGGCCGGACAATTCACCGTTATAGAAGAACGCCGCGATCCGCCGTCCGTCGGCGAGCCGTACCCAGTACGATTCGCCCGGCTCGATCGGCCCGGCGGCCTGCCAGGGCGCGAGTACGGTGAAGCGAATGCCGTGGTCGAGCAGCATGCCGAGCGAGGCCGAGTCGGCGGCCGTCTCAGCGAGCCACATGCCGTCCGGCGCGTGCCCAAAGCGGTGCTGAAAATCAGCAAGGCCCCAGGCCACCTGGATCTGCTTCTCGCGCTCGCTTGCCAGTGGCAGGATCGCGTGACTGTAGACCTGGGCGAGCGCATTGCTGTGTCCAAAGCGCTCGTAGTGTGCGTGCTCCTGGGCCAGAATCTGAGCGTAGGTCGCGCGGTCGTGCCGCTCGAGCCAGTCCGCAAGCGTCGGCCCAAGGTCGAAGCTCATCCGTCCGAAGTTCCCGAGCCGCGCGTTCGGCCGGTAGCACTCGGCGGCGATCTTCTCATTGAAGTTGCGATATGGCTCCGCGCCGGCCTCGCGGGCGAGTCGCCCGGTGAAGGGGTCGTAGCGCGGCGGCTGATAGAAGTGTCCGTGAATCGCCAGATATTTCGGCCCGTTGCCGGTCATCCCTGGCACCTCGCTCCATCGGAAGATGCGTCCCGGCGCGAACGGGCGGGCCGCGCCCTGGGGTGGGGACGGCTCACTCGCCTACCTCTAGTATCGACGCTCGTATGTGGCCCGAGAATGCGCTCGCCGACGACGGCAATGTCGTCGTGCTAACAAGAAGTGTAACGCTGATTCGACACGGAGTGTGCCTTACAGTCGAGTTACGAGCGCACCCGTCACCACGTAGCGTGTTGTAGCACGTCCATCCCAGAACGTGTAGGCTCGCCCCCGGCCTGTCGAGATCAGTACGATGCCGGGTCGGGCCGGGCTGCCCTGCTCGAAGCCGTCGACCGGCAAACTCCGGCTGTCGCACCGACAGTCGTCGTAAGGAACTGTGCCGGATCGCTGTCAGGGTACGGTCGGACCAGGGTCGAGTCTCGGTCGCGTCGGCACAGGTCGGGCCGTGCCGCCCCTGTCAACGTCGACCGCTCGGCGCCGTCCACTCCCCGCCGCCGTTCGCCGTGTAGTGATTCGCGTACGTCGCACGGCAGCGGGCGCGAAGCTCGTCCTCGGAGACGGCCTGACTGGCGAACCGTTCGACCCCAAGCTCGGTCAGGTCCATTGGAGGTGCATTGCTGACGATCCACTGGGCGAGCGCCTCGCCAAGCCCCGGCGATGTCGACAGGCCGCCCACGCAGCAGCCGCAGAGCAGCCAGAAGCCCCGCACGCCAGGGACCGGCCCCAGGATGTAGCGATCGTCCATCGTCATCGTCGGAAGGCCGCCGCGATGCTCGGCCAGTTTCACAGATGGCTGCTGGAAGATCGGGAATTGCTCCTGCACGTTTCCCGCAAGCCCCCAGAGCGCGTCGACGTCGAGATCCAGGTCCGCGATCTGGAAGTCCGGTCCGAGCTCGGTCATATCGTACTGCTGAGGGTTCGGCTCGTAGCCGCCGAGCATCAGCCCGCCCCACTCGTGGCGGATATAGACATTGGCGTCGATCACCCGAGCAATCGGCATGGCCGGCGTGATCCCCTCGATCGGCTCGGTGATGAACAACTGGTGGCGAGTGGGCACGATCGGCAGGCGAGCGCCCATCAACTCCATCACGAGGCGCGCCCAGGCACCCGCCGCGTCTACCACCTGCTCGGTGTGGATCGGTCCGCGTGACGTCATGACGGCTTTGACGCCACCGGCCCCAATCTCAATACCCGTGGCCGGCGTGTTCGCGAGGACGGTCACCCCGAGCTCCTCGGCGGCGCGGACATAACCAATCGCCACCTGCGACGGCTCGACATTGCAGTCGGTCGGGTTGAACGTCATTGCCAGGATGCCGGCCGGTTCGAGGACCGGGCAGAGGGCGCGAGCGTCTGCGTACTCGATGAAGTCGATGGGTAGCCCGAGGGCCTGCCCGCGCTTCACCTCACGTTCGAGCTGCGCGACGTGCTCCGGCGTCCGGGCGATCTTGAGCGCGCCGCTCTGGTCGAAGCGAAGCGGTTGGCCGAGGTCTTTCTGGAAGCGCTCGAGCTTCTGGACAGACCGCTGTGCGAGGCGAGTGAGTGTGTCCGTGGAGCGGACCTGACTGGTCAGGCCGGCCGCGCGCGGCGACGTCTGGGAGCCGGGCTCGAACCGGTCGAGCAGCACCACGTCACGCGTACCCAGCGCTGCCAGATGGTAGGCGACGCTCGACCCGAACGCTCCGGCTCCGATGACGACGACGTCGGCCTGCTCGATCATGGCACTCTCTGCCTCTCGTGTGATGCTCGTGGCAGGATGGCACGTGTGCCCCGAGCCGTCAAGGCTCGGGGCGGCAGGATCGTCGCGGACGCGGTGGGGGGGGTCAGCAGATGTGCGCGCCGCGGGTGTTGACGTACACAGCGTAAAGCGACTGGCTGGCCGCGATGAAGAGCCGGTTGCGTTTCGGCCCGCCGAAGCAGAGATTGGCGGCGCGCTCCGGCAGGAGAATCTGGCCGATGGCCTGTCCTTCTGGCGAGAACACCGCGACGCCGTCGTAGCCGGCTCCGGTATTGCCGGATGACGACCAGATATTGCCGTCGATGTCGGCGCGAATGCCGTCTGGTCCGACCCGCCGGTCCTTCACCAGCATGTCGGTGAAGAGGCGACGGTTCGCGAGCTTCGCGCCATCCGCCACGTCGTAGACCGAGATGTCGCGCGGCTCGCCGGTGTCGACGACGTACAGCTTCGAGTAATCCGGCGAGAAGCAGAGGCCATTCGGCCGGTCGTGCTCGTCGGTCACCATGTCCAGGCGCCTGCTCGACGGGTCCACCCGATACACGGCGTTCTTCAAGTGGACTTCACCACCCGGCGTGCCTTCATACCCACCGACCGACTCGGTACCGTAGGGGGGGTCGGTGAACCAGACGCCACCGTCAGGATGGACAACCACGTCATTTGGGGAGTTGAGCGGTTTCCCGCCGTAGGCGTCGGCCAGGACCGTCAGTGTGCCATCGTGCTCGTAGCGGACGACGCGCCGGTTCAGGTGTTCGCACGAGATCTGACGGCCCTGGAAGTCGAACGTGTTGCCGTTGCTCTGTCCAGATGGCGCGCGGAAGACGCTGACGCGAGCGTCGTCCTCTAGCCAGCGCACCTGGCGATTGTTCGGGATATCGCTCCAGACGAGGTAGCGCCCGCCGCCACTCCAGGCCGGGCCTTCCGCCCAGAGCGCGCCGGTCCAGAGCCGCGCGATGGCCGTATTGCTGAGCTTGTAGCGCGCGAAGGCTGGCTCCAGCGCGACGATGTCGGGGTCTGGGTAGCGCATCGGCGGCGCATCTGGACCATACAGGCGCTCCTGCACCATGGCTCCTCCACCTCTCGGTACAGAGTCGTTCGCTCGGTACATGGCCATTCCAGGTCTTGACTCGGTGCGCACGGGCGGCGCTCGGATCGGACAGGCTGTCCTGGGTGACCGCCTCATGCGCCGAGTCGTCGCCGTCGCAGGGTAGCATATGGGCCGGAGTGCGCCGTGGGCGAATCGGCGTGCAGGCCGAGGGGGGCGAGCGTGAGCGGGGTGCAGCGGTACGACGTCATCGTGCTGGGCGTCGGGGGGATGGGTAGCAGCGCCGTCTACCATCTGGCCCGTCGGGGCAGGCGCGCCCTCGGTATCGAGCGATTTGACGTGCCGCATGCGATGGGCTCGTCACATGGGGTGACCCGGATCATCCGGCTTGCTTACTCCGAAGACCCGTCCTACGTCCCGCTCCTGCGGCGAGCCTACGACTTGTGGCGCGAGCTCGAACGAGGCGCCGGCGAGCAGTTGCTGTTTGTCACCGGTGGTATCGACGCCGGGCCGCCAGGCAGTCAGACGTTTCTCGGCTCTCAGACGTCCTGTCTCGAGCACGGCCTCGCTCACGAAGTCCTGACCGGCACCGAGGTCAATCGCCGCTTCCCCGGCTACCGTCTGCCGTCCGAGCATCTCGTGGTGTTTCAGCCGGACGGCGGCTACCTGCTCTCTGAACGTTGTATCGTGGCGCACGTGTGAGCGGCCCAGGCGCTCGGCGCGGAGATTCATGCTCGAGAGCGGGTGCTCGGTTGGGAGCCGCGCGGCGCCGCGATCCGGGTCGAGACGGACCATGCTGTCTACGAGGCGGATCGGATCGTCGTAAGCGCTGGCGCCTGGATTGGCGACCTGGTGCCGAGCTTGAAGCGCCATACCTCGCCGGAGCGGCAAGTGCTCGCCTGGCTCCAGCCGACTCGGCCGGCGCTGTTCGAACCGTCGCGCTCCCCGATCTTCAACCTCCAGGTGGAGGAGGGGCGCTACTACGGGTTTCCGGTCGTCTCAGTGCCGGGCTTCAAGTTCGGACGGTATCACCATCTAGAAGAAGCGGTCGATCCGGAGACCATCGACCGTGAGGCGAATGACCGCGACGAGGTGATGCTACGCTCCTTTGCGGACCGGTACTTTCCGGATGGGGCTGGCCCGACGATGGCACTCCGGGCGTGCATGTTCACCAACAGCCCGGACGAGCACTTCATCGTCGACGTGCTCCCGAGTGATCCGCGCGTCGTGGTTGCCTCGCCCTGTTCGGGACACGGCTTCAAATTTTGCAGCGTGATGGGCGAGATCCTGGCCGACCTGGCCGAGCACGGCGAATCCCGCCACGATATCAGTCTGTTCCGGCTCGACCGCTTCGCAGCAGCAGTGGGTTGAGCGTGTTTCGGCTGGCCGCCTACAGGGTTCGAGAGGTTGATCTGCTGCGTACGCCGGCTCGTAGTAGGCTGCGCATGTCTCGGCCAGACGCCTACAGGCCGAGGCCGGCGGTCTGGTGAGGACGAGACCCAGCGAGGCCGCCGGTGGGCAAGGTGTACAGCGTGCCCTTCCGTTGCGGCGCCCCAGGTCTGCACGCGCGACCATCGGGCGGTTCATCGGCGGACTAGAGTCTGGGCATGCGCTGCCAGCATGCGCTGCCAGCATGCACGGGCCACGACCTGGGCTGTCGCCAGAGTGGGTTACGGAACGGGTGTGCCTGCGGGCTCGCGAAAACCAGCCGCCCGTGGATGACCGCCGCCGCCGAGGGTTCGAGCCAGCTCGGCTACGTCGAAGCCCGGCCGCGAGCGGAGCGACCAGCGTCGTGCCCCGCGTTGGTCGTCGAAGTACGAGGCCACGAACGGCGCATCTGGATACCGTTCTAGCAGCGCCTCCCCGACGTCCGACCAGTGTGCCGTGGCGTTGACCATCGGCACCTGATGACCGCCGACCTGGCCCATCCTCGCGAAATTCACGATCGTCTGGACCGTCCGTTGCTTGAAGCGCAGGATCGCCAGGCCCTCCCGCGCAAGGTCGGCGACGTCCAGGCCGCTCCAGACGGCGAAGTCCATCGGGTACGACTCGAGCGCGGCGGTGACCTCGCGACTGTTGGGTAGATCGAAGCGCCAGAGATCGCGGTCCTGCACGTAGCGGATCAGCGCCGGCGGCTCCTGGCCAGGGTGCCAGTAGTCCCAGGCGAGCATGGCTCCCGAGCGGTTCATATCGAAGATGGCGAAGTCGAGCCCTGCGAGGGCCTCCTCCGCCGTCTTGTGGTGGTCAAGAATGACGAGATCGCTGACCCGCGAGCGTAGCGCGAGCGCAACGTCGCGGGGAAACGCGATGTCGACCATCACAACGTGGGCTCCAGGAGCTAGGTCCGGCGGCGGATCTTCGTGAACGATCGGCAGGTAGCGCGCCGTGTCACCCAGCGCAAGCCAGGCAGCCCAGGCGCCGCCAAAGCCATCCGGGCAGTTTGCGTGATACAGAACGTCGGTCGCTGCCAGGGCAGGTGGCACGGCGGGTTCGACTGCCGTGGCCGACGTATCGTGAGGCGGTCGAGGTGTTGGGGTTGGCTGGCCGGGGAGAGTGGCCGACATAACGCGTTGGTGCTCCTCAGGGGGCAAGCGATCTGGGTGACATGGGGGCACACCTATCCGTGCGTCGCCTGTTTCATGCCGAAGATAAGGCACGCGGCATGCCTACGCCGTCAGTGGCGTTCGCCGTCGGCCCGCTGCCCGATCCACCCTGCCCACGTGCCGGGACGGTTTCGCGCACTCGCGCGACGATACCGAGTAGTGGGCGGTCTGTCAATCCCGCACTCATCGGGTCGGTGGGCCGATGCCCTCGCCCGCCTCCGTCGTCCCGCGCCTACGCCGGGCTGCCGATCTCGGGCGGCGGTGAACTGGTGCGGGGCATCCAGTCGCGGTAGTCGATGTCTGGAAAGAGGCGGTCTCGTTCCCAGAGCGTTCCCAGCAGGTGCTGGGTCTCTGGACCGACGTCGCCGGCTTCAGCCAGAGTGGCCAGTCGCTCGAAGCGTTCGGCATGCTCCTGAAAGCGCTGGATCGCGTACTCGGCCGCCTGGCCGGTTGTCACCAGGAACGGCCAGTCGCTTGACTGGAGGAGCAACAATTCGCGCGCCGTGTGGTTCAGCAGATCGCGCAGCGTCCCCTCGACGTACGGGTTGCGGCTGACGAGTTGCGCCATCTGAGCCTCGGCCGCATGGACGATCGGCCACATCCAGTGAGTATCGACGTTGTCCCAGGTAAAGTGATTGCCGCCCATGCCCCAGGAGCTTTCGGGCAAGGCGACGATCTCGTCGGGGGGGTGCGCCTCGATGTAGCTGGACGCAGTGCACAGATCCACCGACTCACTGCGCGCAAGCCGGGCGAGCACCTCTCCGAGCCAGCGGACGCCTTCGAACCACCAGTGCCCGAATAACTCGGTGTCGTAGATGGCCGCGACGATCCCATAGCGGCCGGTTCGCTCGTGGTACTCTCGGACGAGGTCTTCGACCAGTCGGGCGAAATGGTGAGCGTGGGTGCTCATCTTCCCCTCGGCCCAGTCAGGGTGGTACCAGTCCTTGTCGCCCAGATCGACCCGCGGTCCAGTGACGCGCCAGTATTGGAGGCCGGACACCCCGTCCTTCTTGTGGAACTCGCGGTAGTCGAAGTCACCGGGATAGCCGTGGTCGGCTGACCAGACCTGGAGCCCGGTGCGGTTGTTGCGGCCGATGACCGCGACGTCCGTCCGCATGACGTCGTACGGCTCGAAGGTGGTTCGCTCGGCGGCGGGCATCGATGCTGGAATCGGCACGGCATAGCGGCGCGGAATGTTGCCGTACGGGCCAATGACCTCGCTCATCGCCTTCCCGACCGGCCGCCCGCCGACGACGGTATGCGTCTCGGCGAAGAAGAGATGGAGGCCGTTCTCGGCGAGGAGATCCTCGAGGCCCGGTCGATACGTATCGCCGTCGACGATGGCCGGGCGATACGCGCATTCGGGGAGCCAGATCGCACGCGGAGGGCGCCCGAAATGGCGCTGGTACGCTCGCACCCCGGTCGACAACTGCCCGGCGATGGACGAGTCCTGAGACAGCAGCGGCAGGTAGCCGTGAGTTGCTGCCGAGGTCAGGATTTCGATGTATCCGCTGTCCTGGAGTTTGCGAGCCGCGCCGACCAGATTGCGGTTGAAGCGGCCACGGAAAGTGGCGAGGACGCGGTTGTAATAGTCCTCGTACCAGTGGGCGAGGTAGCGAGCGTGCAGGTCGCCGATCTTGTCGAACCGAGCCACGTCGTCGGCGGCGCGTTCAGCCCGGTCGAGGACGTAGCTTTCGAAGTGCTGAATGACGAGCGGGTCGGACAACTGCTCGGCGAGGACCGGCGTCATGCCCAGCGTGAGCCGGGCCGGCACCTCGTGCTCGGCCAGGTCTGAGAGGGTGTTGAGAAGGGGGACGTACGTCTCGGCAGCCGCCTCGTGGATCCACTCCTCGCCGTGCGGCCAGCGCCCGGCTCGCCGCACGTACGGCAGATGACTGTGGAGAACGAAGCTAAACGCCCCGTGTTTCACATGCACCCTCGATCTCGCCGACGACGCGGCGCGATTACCCGGCACATGGTACCTCGGATGCGTCCCATGCCGTGCCGGACGCCAGATCAGACCCCGTCTGGCGGCAGGAAACGTGCCGCCTACCTCGTCTCCCGCCGGCGGGAGACGAGGTAGGCAGGAAGCCTTATTTACTGAGCAGCGAGCCTCCGCAGCACCATCGGCAGGATGCCGCCGTGGCGGTAGTACTCCCACTCGACCGGGGCATCGATGCGCGCCTTCGCCTGGAAGCTGAACGTGGAGCCGTCCTGGCGCGTCACATCGACGTCGAGCAGTTGACCGGGCGTCACGCCATCGGCGATGCCTTTGATGGTGTAGGTCTCGGTCCCGTCGAGTCCGAGCGTCTGGCGGCTCTGATCTGCCTGGAACTGAAGCGGCAAGACGCCCATCATCAACAGGTTGCTGCGGTGGATGCGCTCGTAGCTCTCGGCGATGACGGCCCGTACCCCCAGCAAGTACGGACCCTTCGCGGCCCAATCGCGCGAGGAGCCGGAGCCGTACTCCTTGCCTGCGAGCACCAGGAGCGGCGTTCCATCATGCTGGTACCGTTCCGATGCATCGAAGATCGACATCGTCTCGCCGGTCGGCAGATGGACGGTCCAACTCCCCTCGGCGCCGGGGACCAACTCGTTGCGCAGCCGGATGTTGGCGAAGGTTCCTCGGACCATTACGTCATGGGCACCGCGCCGCGCACCGTAGCTGTTGAAGTCGAACGGCGGGACGTCCTGCTCGATGAGCCACCGCCCGGCCGCGCTCCTGGCCGGGATGGATCCGGCGGGCGAGATGTGGTCGGTGGTGATCGAGTCGCCGAGCTTGACGAGGACTCGGGCGTTCTCGATGTCGGTCGGCGCCTTCGGCTCGGTGGTGAAGTTGTCGAAGTACGGCGGCTCCTCGATGTAGGTCGAGTCCTTGTCCCAGGCGTACAGGTTGCCAGTCGGGACTTCCAGTTCCCGCCAGCGCTCGTCACCCTCGAACACGTGCGCGTAGTTCTTCGCAAACACCTCAGGGGTGACCGACCGGCGGATCGCGTCGCGAACTTCGTCCTGCGTCGGCCAGATCTCGCGCAGGTAGACCGGGTGGTTCATGGGGCCAGCGCCAATCGGGTCGGTCGTCAGGTCAATGTCGACGGTGCCAGCCAGCGCATACGCGACCACCAGCGGGGGCGAGGCCAGAAATGACGCCCGAACCTGGGGGTGGATGCGCCCCTCGAAGTTGCGGTTACCGCTCAGGACTGAGGCGACTACCAGGCTGTTCTCGTCGACGGCCTCGGCGACGGCCGGGATCAGTGGGCCGCTGTTGCCGATGCAGGTGGTGCAACCGTAGCCGACTGTCTGGAAGCCGAGCGCGTCCAGATACGGCTCGAGGCCGGCCGCCCGATAGTAGTCCGTCACAGCACGCGAGCCTGGCGCGAGGCTCGTCTTAACCCACGGTTTTGGTCGCAGCCCGCGCTCGACCGCCTTCTTGGCGAGCAGTCCGGCCGCCAGCATCACCGACGGGTTCGACGTGTTCGTGCAGGAGGTGATCGCCGCGATCACGACCGCGCCATGCCCGAGCTCGGCAGTCTGTCCCGCCGCGAGTGTCGTCGCGGACGGCGGCGTCGAGAGGTCCAGGTCGTCCGGGCTGGCCGGCATGCCGAGCGACGCATTGTGCGGCTCGGCAACGTCGTCGGGCGACGCCTGGGCAGGCAGCGGGTCCGAAGCCGGGAAGGTGTCGGCGACGGCAGCCGTCGTGGCGGCCTCCCTCCTGGTGGCGCCATCCCCAAGCTGGGTCTCGTAGGCCGCACGAAACGCGTGGTGGACGCCCGCCAACCCCACTCGGTCCTGGGGACGGCGGGGGCCGGCCATGCTTGGCTCGACCGCCGACAGGTCGACCTCGATCAGGCGGTCGTACTGCGGCTCCGGCGAGTCGTCGGTGCGGAAAAGATCCTGCTCCTTGGTGTACCGCTCAACGAGGTCGACGTGCTCGGCCGCCCGACCGGTTATCCGCAGATAGTTCAGCGTCTCGTTGTCGACCGGGAAGTATCCGGCCGTCGCGCCATATTCTGGAGACATGTTGCCGATCGTCGCGCGGTCTGCGACCGGGAGGCGGCTCAGGCCCGGCCCGCAGTACTCGACGAAGCGGCCCACCACCCCGACTTTCCGCAACATCTGGGTGATCGTCAGGACGAGGTCGGTGGCGGTCGCGCCTTCGCGAAGCTGACCCGTCAGGCGCACGCCGACTACCGATGGGGCCAGCATATAGAGTGGCTGGCCGAGCATCGCGCCCTCCGCCTCGATGCCACCAACGCCCCAGCCGAGCACGCCCAGGCCGTTGACCATCGTGGTGTGGGAGTCCGTCCCGACCAGCGTATCCGGCAGTGCGACCGTCTCTCCGTTCACCTGCCGCGACTGAACCACCTTCGAGAGGAATTCGAGATTCACCTGATGGCAGATGCCCGTCCCTGGCGGCACGATGCTCAGCCCCGTGAACGCCTGCTGAGCCCAGCGCAGCAAGGCGTACCGTTCTCCGTTGCGCTCGTACTCCCGCAGCACATTCTCGCGGTACGCCAGGTCCGAGCCGAACATATCGACCTGCACCGAGTGGTCGATGACGAGGTCCACCGGCAGGAGTGGGTTCACCTTCGCCGGATCGCCGCCCAGGCGCTCCATCGCCGAGCGCATCGCCGCGATGTCGACGACGACCGGGACACCAGTGTAGTCCTGTAAGAGCACGCGGGCCGGCAGGAACGGCAATTCTGACGAGCGGTCGCCCTGTGGAGACCAGCGGGCCAGTAGCTCGACGTGACCCGGCTCGAAGGCTTCATGATCCTGGCTGCGGAGGACGTTTTCGAGCAGGATCTTGACCACGTGCGGCAACTGGTCCAGGTTGCCGAGGTCTGAGAGCGCCGCAAGGCGGTAGTAGGCGATCGGCCCGCCGGCGGTCTCCAGCGATGCGCGGGCGCCGAATGCGTTGGCCTTCTCCATTGAGGCAGACCCCCTTTTACGTCTTGACAGCATGATGTCGAGCGTTGCTGGCCCGACCGCGTGACACTGCGCTGATGCCGTCGTCTCTGATGCCGTCGTCTCTTTCGAGCCCAGTGGAATGTTACTACGCCCCGAATGACCGAGACGGCGGCCTGAATGACCGAGACGACGGCATAGGGGGTGACGGGGCTGCGGTCGATCACACTCGGGCGCCCCCACACCTGGGCGACCCGTTGGTGCCGAGAACGTGCGTCTCGAAACTCGCGGAATCGGACCGGCCCATCGTGAGGGCTGTGGTAGTATCCGATGGCGTCCAAGGGACGAGCGCGGCGTGGCTCCGGCCCCCGACAAATCATCCCCGGCCCGCCCCTGGTCCCCTGGCTTCCCGATCGTCGGAGGAGAGCATTCGTGAGCGCGTTCGTCGACAAATTGACCGACGCCAGTCGTCGCAACCGGTCGCTGCTGTGCGTTGGCCTGGACGTCGATCCACGCCTCGCTCCCCCATCGCTCGTCGGTCAGGCGGGTTGGGTCGAGCGGTTCGTGCTCGGCATCGTCGAGGCGACGGCCGATCTGGTGTGCGCGTTCAAGCCCAACCTTGCCTTTTTCGAGGCGCTCGGCGAGGATGGCTACAGGGGGCTGCGCCGCGTCTTGGACGGGCTGCCGAAGGATGTGACGAGCATCGCCGACGCCAAGCGCGGCGACATCGGTAGTACCGCCCAGGCGTACGCCCGAGCTCTGTTCGACGTCTGGGGCTTCGATGCCGCTACCGTCAGCCCGCTCCTCGGTCCGGACACCCTGGAGCCGTTCCTGGCCTACCGTGAGCGGGGCATCTTCGTACTCTGCAAGACCTCGAACCCGGGCGCGGGCACCTTTCAGGATCTCACCGTCACCTGGAAAGGCACGCCGATGACGCTCTCTGAGGCCATCGCCCATCAGGTGCTCGCACTAAACCACGACCGCACCTGCGGGCTCGTCGTCGGGGCCACCTATCCCGCCGATCTCGCGCGCATCCGTGCGATCGCACCAGACCTGCCGATCCTCGTGCCCGGCGTCGGCGCCCAGCACGGCGACGTCACGGCGGCCGTGCGGGCCGGGCTCGACCGACGAGGCGGCGGCATCGTGGTGAACGCCTCGCGCGGCGTGCTGTATGCGAGTACCGGCGACGACTGGCAGCAGGCCGCGCGGGACGCTGCGCTCGCACTGCGCGATCGAATGCGGATGGCCCAGGAGGAGCACGCGCGTGCCACCGCTTGATCTCCGGCTCGGCGACGTCGTCCGGCTCCGCAAGGAGCATCCCTGCGGTGCGACGGACTTCGAGGTCGTGCGCCTTGGCGCCGATATCGGGCTGCGCTGCGTCGGCTGCGGGCGACGGATCCTGCTCGCAC
Source organism: Chloroflexota bacterium (assembly GCA_020845495.1). Next base: position 174,437 of record JADLFM010000001.1, on the reverse strand, counting down.
GCAGCCTCCTCGAGCGACGGATGGAAAGGTTCGTCACCCGCGCCCCAGAGCACGAGCTCCCGCGGGACTTCGACGCGAGGACGTAGCCATCGGGCGAGCCGGCCGTCTGGTGCGCCCGCCGTCGAGCAGCCGCCCGACAGCGGCGCCGCGGTCCGCGCTGGCCCCCGTACCTTAGCAGCGCGCATGCGCGCGTTCACGCCTGATCCGCTGACCGGTTTCTGACACCAATGCTCGAGCGGGCGGCAGGGATACGGGGTTGCTCGGCGCGCCACCTGAGCGCTCGAATGTCGGTGTACGGCCGCTTGCCAGTCGCTCGGAAGGGCGCGTATACTAGCGGTTGCGACACGAGCCCTCGTGGCGGAATAGGTATACGCGGCAGGTTGAGGGCCTGTGCCCGGAAGGGCGTGCTGGTTCGAGTCCAGTCGAGGGCACCAGGGGGAGCGGGCAGAGATCCATAAGGGGCGACGTGGAGCGTTGTTGCTTCTGGATCGTATGTTTCGACTCACATGGGCGAGTAGCTCAGTTGGCTAGAGCACCTCGCTTACACCGAGGGGGTCGCGGGTTCGAGCCCTGCCTCGCCCACCCAGGCCAAGGTAGCTCAGTAGGTAGAGCACGCGACTGAAAATCGCGGTGTCAGCAGTTCGATTCTGCTCCTTGGCACCACGCTTGCCCTGATGCGCCCCGCCCGAATACGGCGGGGCGTTTCGCGATGTGGCGATCAGTTGAGCCCTTGTCGGCGTGGCTGTACGGACGCATCCGCGACGCCGACGGACTACCATTCACCAGTACCCTGGCTCATGTTGAGACAGCTTGGGTGCGCCGAGGAAGGATTGCAGGCCGCAAGGCCGCACCAGCAAGGAGGGGCGACGACGATGTGTTTCGACCACAACGCTCGCCTGTCGATCCCCCCGACTGCTGGTACCGTGCTTGCCGGCGGCGCGACCCCTGCTCGTGACCTCACCCTCACGGCCAGTGATGGCGCCCAGGTCATGGCGTATGCTGCACGGGCAGCCCAGCCGACTGGAGCGGGCACGATCGTGCTGCCAGACGTGCGCGGCCTCCACCCGTACTACAAGGATCTCGCGCGGCGCTTCGCCGAGCATGGAATCGACAGCATCGCGATCGACTACTTCGCGCGGACCGCTCCGAACGCCGCTCGCGGTGGGCGCTTCGCCTACATGCCGCACGTCGAGCACACGACAGCCGAAGGGCTCCGCGCAGATATCGCCGCGGCGGTGGCCTACCTGCGCTCGCTGGGCGGTGGCGGCGTCCGTGCACTCTTCTCGGTGGGCTTCAGTTTCGGCGGTGTGCTCTCGTTCATGCAGGCTGCCAGCGATCTGGGCTACGCGGGCGTCGTCGGGTTCTACGGATGGCCGCTTGGCGTCGCGCGCTGGCCAGAGCGCCCCAGGCCGATCGACGCCGTCGACCGCTTCCGCTGCCCGGTGCTGGCGCTCTACGGGGGCGCCGATCGCGGCATACCGGCGTCAGCGCGCCAGCAGTTCGAGCAGGCGCTCACGAAAGCCGGCGTGCCGCACGAATCTGTGACCTACGCTGGCGCGCCGCATGGCTTCTTCGACCGACAGCAGGCTCGCTACGCCGACGCGGCAGCCGCTGCCTGGCAGCGCGTCCGTGACTTCATCACCGCTAACACACCCGCGAGCGAACGTTAGAGTGTGAGCGTCCGACGATGATTGACTGCCTGACCCACCACCCCCGGCATTACCCGACCTGTACTCGTGTCTGGCGAGCGGACGCCTGATGACGGAGACCACGACCGCCGAAACGGTGGCGGCCGGCGAGACACCGGCCGCCCGTTCGGCGTCCTCCAGGTTGGTGGGGCGGACGCTCACGCATGCTGAGGGACGCCGCAATTTCTGGGCGATCGGCCTCGAGATGGCGGTCTTCATGACGGCACTCGGGCTCTACGGGCAGATGACGTTCGTGCCGCTGTTCGTCAGCCGTATGACCGACAGCCCCCTCGCGGTCGGCGCGGTCACGGCGGCGTTTCAGCTTGGCTGGCTGCCGCAGATCGTCGTTGCCGGGGTTGTCGAGCGGACTCGCCGCAAGTGGGCCTGGGTCAAACTGTTCGGAGGACTGGAGCGGCTGCCGGTGCTCGGGCTGGCGCTCTGCGCGCTCGCTGCGCCGGCTGTCGGCCCACCTATCGTGCTGGGTGTCTACGCCTTTGCGTTCGCCCAGACCCTGTTCGGAGGGCTGGCGACGACGCCCTGGATGGACGTGCTGGCGCGGGCCATCCCGGGTCGGATTCGGGGTCGCTTTATGGGCGGCTTCACGATGGGTGGCTACCTGCTGGGAGCGGTTGCGGCGGCGCTCGCGGTGCCGCTCCTCGACGAGTTTCCGTTCCCATACGGATTCGCCGTATGCTTCGGACTGGCCTTCGTGCTGCTCGCAGGTTGCTGGGGCTTCCTGTTCCTGGTGATCGAGCCGCCCGGACCGCCGCCACGCCCACCCCGTGCGCTCAGCGCTCAGCTTGGCGACCTGCCCGGCGTGCTTCGCTCCGACCCGCCGTTCCGGCGCTTCGTGGGTGGCCTGGGGTGCGCGGCGCTCGGCGCGATGGGCTCGGGGTTCCTGGTCGTCTATGGGGTCGGAGAGCTTGGTGCGCCGCTCGAGATTGCTGGCTGGTACACGGCCACGCTGATGATCGCTCAGACGGCCGCTAACCCGGTCCTTGGCTGGCTGGCTGACCATTATGGCTACACGGCGGTCGGCCGAGCGACGGCCGGAGCGGGCATCGTGCTGGCGGTCGTCGCGCTGGCCGCCCCGAGCCCCACCTGGCTGATCGTCGCCTTTGGCGCGCTCGGCTTCGTCCAGGCCGGCTCGATGCTGGCGCGGCTCGTCGGACCCGTCGACTTCGCGCCGCTCGACCGTCGACCAACCTACATCGCCGTCGTGATGGGCGCGATCGGACTCGTGAGCGCGGTCGCACCGTTGGTTGGCGGGCAGGTGGTCGAGTATCTCGGCTACCCCTGGCTGTTCGGGCTTGGGTTGATCCTATCGATGGCGGCCCTGGTCGTCTTTGGCCCCGCGCCACGTCCCCGCCGCTGAGGCGCCGCTCGTCTTGCAGCGCGGTGTATCGTGCTGGGGCGCCCACCGTGAGGGCATACAGACCGTGAGATGAGGGGCACTGTGAGCATTGTCGTCCGCTGGCTCGACCACACCGCCATCGCCGTCCACACCATCGAGTCCGCGTTGCCACTGTACCGCGACGTCCTGGGCGGCGATCCGCAAGAGTTGTACGAGCGGACCGAGCAGGGCTTCAAAGTCCTGACGCTGCGTTATCCACACGGCGGCGCCATCGAGTTGATCGCACCGCTCGGTCCGGCCGGCTTCGTGCACGACTTCCTGGCCAGGTACGGCGAGGGCGTCCATCACATCACGTTTCTGGTGAACGACCTGCGGGCAGCCGTTGCCGAGGTGAAGGCCGCGGGACTGCGCATTGTCGGCGAGGACTACCGAAACCCGAACTGGCAAGAGGCGTTTCTCTCGCCGAAGAGCGCGCACGGTACGATCGTCCAACTTGCCCAGACCGACCGGGACCTGAGCGGTCGGATGGCGCTCTGGCCAGCCGACGCCTACCGTGTGCAGGCGGCAGGCAGCGCCAGTGGAGATGGGGCTGACGCCGAAGGGGCCAGCGCAGATCACGCCAGCGTAGATCGAGCGGGCAGGTGAGTGTGCGCCGCTGAGCGCGAGCCTGAGGCCGCGTTCATCGGCAGCCTGACATCTGGCTACTGCCACGTGGGCGTAGGCATCCCGAACCTCGGGCGCACCTGGCTGCTGCCCTGGACGCCGCCTGCCGGCCGGGTGCTCGGAACAATCCCGACTTTCCGACCACCTGGCTCTTGACTTCTGGCTGTTCTGACCGCATGATCGTGCCCGCCAACGGCAGCAGCCTGCGTTCGAAAGAAGGTGTTATGACCCGACGACTCCGCCCGTTCGGCAGACTCATGGTTGCCCTGGTCCTGCTCCTCCCGGTACTGGTCAAGCCGTTGCCGACGCTCGCCCAGGTCCAGGAAGGCGCCACGATGACTGTCCTGCGCGGTCAGGTCGCGGTCATACACGCTGACGGCTCAGCCGTCCAGCCGGCCCCAAGCGGAACGATCGTGAACGCGGGAGACGAGATCCGCACGCTGAGCCAGACGGGCGCACTGATCACGTTCTTCGCGGGTACCGAGATCGAGATGGGCTCGGACACGATCCTGGTCGTCGAGCGCGTCACCCAGCAAGGTACGAAGGTCGACATCTCGCTGAAGCAGGTGCTCGGCATGACGCTCAATCGCGTCCAGACGCTGAGTGACCCGACCTCCTCCTACCGGATCGACGCTGGCGGTGCGACGGCCGTGGTGCGCGGCACCACGTTCGTATTGATCGGCCCGGTCACTACGTCCCAGGGTAATATCGTCGCGCTCGTCTGTCTCGACGACTGCGATGGACGGACATCCTTCGGGGGGTGCGCCGTCTCGCCGTACACAGCATTCGGCGTGACGGTGCAGCGTGGTTCCAAGACCTCCGGCTGTGAGGTCGCGGCAGTCGAGCGCGGCGCCGACTACTTCAACGCTGCTGCCGAGTCGATTACCACCTTCGAGCAAGCGTTCGCGTCTGGGAATGGCGAGAGCAATCCCGGCACCGCGAATCTCGGCCAGGAGCGCGGTACGCGTGAGTCGAACGAGCGGCGCGCCGAGCAGCAACAGCGGGAGGATACGCCGAACCAGCCGACGAGCGGGCTGCTGGCAAACGCCTGTGAGCCGCCCGGCCCGACGATTCCAGGACCGAACCCGGGTGCAAACCCCATGCTGTTCGCCGGGTTTGGCTCCGCACCTGAGGGGGACACCGGAACGACCACCCTCAACGTCCCTGTGTTCCTGCTTCCCCCAAGCACCCAGACGGTCTCGGTGCACTACGCGACCAGCGGCGGTACCGCCACGCCAGGCGTCGACTACACGCCTGTGAGCGGCACGCTGACCTTCGCACCTGGGCAGACCAGCCAGACTATCGCCATTCCGGTGATCGGCGACCTGACAATCGAGCCTGACGAACTTATCGGAGTGATCCTATCGAATGCATCAGGCGCGCCGATCTCTTCAGCAACCGGCTTTGGCCATATCCTCGACGACGATACCCCATCGTCGATCCGCATCTTCGACAATCGCGGCCTCGAGGGTGATGCCGGCACGTCGCCGCTCTCCTTCATCGTCTCCCTGAACCGCCCGGCGGCGGCGAGCATCACCGTCAACTACGCGACCGCGAACGGCACGGCCACGGCGGGAAGCGACTACGTGGCGACGGCCGGCACCCTCACGTTCAACCCCGGGGAGCAGTTCCAGACGGTCGACGTGCAGGTGATTGGCGACACGGTACAGGAGCCGGACGAGACGTTCCTCGTCAACTTGTCCAACCCGATCGGCGCCGTTCTGCTCGACAACCAGGCGGTCGGCACGATCGTGGACGATGATGGCCCGCCGGCACTCTCGATCCACGACGTCTTCGCGGCCGAGGGCTGCGAGGGTACGGCCAGCTTCGTCTTCGACGTCACGCTCTCGCGCCCGCAGGCGACGCCGGTCTCCGTGCAGTTTGCGACGGCTGACGGCACCGCGATGGCCGGCCAGGATTACCAGGCGACGAGCGGTACGCTGACCTTCGCACCGGGCGAGACGGTCAAGCAGATCACTGTGCTCGTCATCGGCGACGCCGCACCGGAGCCGGACGAGGACTTCTTCGTGAACCTCTCCAATCCAAGCGGCGCCTCGCTTTCAGTGAGCCAGGGCACGGGCGTCATCTTGAACGACGACTGATAGTCATCCTGCCTGGACAGGCTGTCTCTTGACTCCGCTCGTACCGGACGGACGGCGAGTGACGGCCGAGTCTCGATCGGACGACTCCGCACGAATGTCCGTGTCACCGGCCCGGATCGCTGGCACCGGTCCGGATCACTCGCCGGCGCTCGCCAGGCGTCCGTGGGTCCGCGCAAAGGCGACGCCGGTCCAATAGTAGTAGAGTGCCAGTCCGAGCGCGACGAAGCCGCCCACGACCCCGACCGCCATCTCGGTCCAGTTGGGGGTGCCGGCGGTGGCGGCCCGGACTGCCTCGAAGATGTGGGTGGGCGGGAGCAGCCCGGCCACAGCTTGAAGCGCGGGATGCAGGACGTGGAGCGGATACACGGCGCAGACCAGCGGTTGAAACAGGATGCCGAAGCTCCAGGCCAGCACGTCCACCTGCCGCCCGAAGCGCAGAATCAGCCCGACCGTGATGAGGCCGAGCGCCCAGCCGAAGGCGACCAGCCCCGGTACCGCCGCGATGAGCGACGGCCCGATCTGCCAGAGCCCGAAGCCATAGAAGGCGAACGCCAGCACCGTGACCGCTACGCCCGCGAACAGGATCTTGATCGCGCCGACCACTGCCGAGGCGGCGAAGTATTCGAGCGGGTGAAGCGGTGAGGAGAACAGGTTGGGGAGGTTCTGGGACCACGACTCTTCGAGGAAGGCGATGGCTAGATCTTCCTGGGCGCGGTGGAGCAGCGTCCAGAGGATCATCCCGCCGATCAGCAGTGACGGTGCGAAACTGCCACCGGACTGGGTCAGCAGGTACTGGGTGACGAGCCCCCAGAGCGCCACTTCGAGGACCGGCCAGTAGAACAACTCGAACATGCGCGGTAATGAGTGGCGAAGCGTCATCCACTGCCGCAGCGCGATGCCGCGCACCCGCCGTGGGTTCACTGCTCACCTCTAATCGGGTCGTCTGCTCCGTGATACGTCATCCCCACTCCATGGCGTTCACTCAGTCCCAGCCGTCGCGGGCGAGGATCAAGAACAGGTCTTCCAGGGTAGGATGGCGCAACTCCAGCCCGTCGAGGCCGGCGGCCTCCTGGCTCGCGGCAACGAGCGCGGCGGCCTCCGCTTCGTCGTTCGTCTCGGTGCGCAGCCAGCCATCGTCTGGCTCGGCCGCGAAGCGGGCCGCGAGATCGGCCGGGAGGGGCGTGCGCGGCCGGACCCGCAAGAGTACCCGTCCGGCGTGGCGAGCGAGTTCGCGCGGTGCGCCATCGAGCACCTTACGGCCCCGGTGGATGAACACGACCCGCGAACAGTAGCGCTCCACCTCGGCCAGATTGTGACTGGTCCAGAGCAGTGTTCGGCCCGAGGCCGCATAGGCCGCCAGATCTTCCCGCACCCGGTCGGCCGTCTCCGGGTCGAGGCTGGCGGTCGGCTCGTCGAGCAGGAGAAACTCCGGATCGGTCAGGAGCGCTTTGGCCATCACGACCCGGGTGCGCTGCCCGGCCGACAACTGGCCGAAGCGCCAGCGGGCCAGCGCCCCAAGGTCGAGGCGGGCGATCACCTCGGCAATCTTCTTTACTGGCTCGGGCACCTCGTAGACGTCGGCGAAGACGCGCAGGTTGTCGACGACCGAGATGTCGCGGGGTAACCCGACGTAGGCTGAGGCGAAGTTGACCCGCCGCAGCACCCGCGACCGCGCGACTTCGAGATCCTCACCGAACAACTCAACGCGGCCCTCGCTTGGGGCAAGCAGGCCGAGGACGAGGTTGACGGTCGTGGTCTTGCCGGCCCCGTTCGGACCCAGCAACCCGACGACTTCGCCGCGCTCGATGGATAGATTGAGGCCGTCGAGGGCGGTGACGCCGTCGAAGCGTTTGGTAAGGTCGGTGGTACGGAGGACGGTGCTCATGGCGATGGTGCGCGCCCGGCGTCACGGGCGCTCCACGTAAGGGTTGTAGCGGCCGTCAGGACCGCCCGGCCACAACTCGTGGCCCATCGCCGACAGCGTGCCGCCTCGCCCCTATACTTCGACGTGCGCACCGACCCTGTCCCGTCCATAGCAAGCGTGTCGAGCTCTGACTCGCAGCAGCTCCGCATCCTGATCGCCTCGGGCACATTTCACCCCGACAGCGGCGGCCCGCCCACGTATCTGCTGGCGCTCGGGCGGGAGTTACTCGCGCGCGGCCACCGGGTGCGCGTGATCACCTACGGCGACGGCGCTTGCCCCGGCCGCCGCTACCCCTATCCAGTGACGCGGGTGCCCCGCCAGCGGGGCGTACCCAGCCGGCTGGCCCTTTTCGGGCGCGAGGTCTGGCGACAGGGGCGAGACGTCGATCTCCTGTTCGTCAACGACTACGGGCTGCCGGCGATGGCCGCGAATCTCGCCCTGCGCAAGCCACTGGTGATGAAGATCGTCGGCGACTTCGCCTGGGAGTACTCGGTGCGGCACGGGCTGGTCCCCCCTGACGAACCGATCGAGCGGTTCCAGGCTCGCCGCCACGGCCCGCGCGTCGAGGCGCTGCGGCTGATGCAGGCGACGTACACGCGCCGCGCCAGCCGCATCATCGTACCGAGCCGCTACGTGGCCCGCTACGTCGTCGGCTGGGGCGTCCCGTCTGAGCGGGTCCGGGTGGTCTACAACGCGGTCGCCGGCTCAACTGCGCCACCTGGCGAATCATCTGATCGGATACGGGAGCGGCTCGGCGTGCCGTCGGGGAGCCGCGTGGTGCTCACGGTAGCGCGCCTGACGCCCTGGAAGGGGATCGACACACTGCTCCGGGCGTTCAGGGCAGTCTGGGAGCGCATTCCCAACACATTGCTGGTGGTCGTCGGCGATGGGCCGGACCGGCCACGCCTGGAGCAGTTGGCGAGCGTGCTCCCGCCCGGTGCGGTCCGGTTCGTCGGGGAGCGGCCTCACGAGGAAGTGGCGCGCTGGCTGAGCGTCGCCGAGGTGCTAGCGTTGCTGTCCGGCTATGAAGGGCTGTCGCACGTGCTCCTCGAAGCGACGGCGGCAGACGTTCCTGTCGTCGCTTCAAACGTGGGCGGCAATGTGGAGCTCATCCGCGATGGCGAGAACGGGTTGCTCGTGCCATACGGCGACGTTCAGGCCACCCGCGACGCGCTCGTCCGGCTACTCGGCGACCGGCCGCTCGCGATGCGCCTCGCCGCCGAGGCAAGGCGGGAGGCAAAGGACCGCACCCTCGGGCGTCTCGTCGACGCGACGCTGACCGTCTTCCGAGAAGCACTCGGCGGCGAGCCGGGCGCACGGCCGTCACCTGACAGCCGGGCCAGGCGCGATGGCGCGGCGCGGGGAGTCGACCGGTGAGGCTGCTACTCGTCACTCCCAAGGTGGATCCGCGCGACGACCTGTTCGGGCACGTTCAGACCTGGGCCGAGGCGCTGGCGCGGCGTGTCGAGCGGTTGTACATCGTCGCGCTCTGGGACAGCCAGCCGGACCTGCCGCAGAACGTGCGCTTTGCCGCGCTCGGCAAGGCAGGTAGCCAGGGGGGCGGGGGTACTGCCGTGGAGCGGGTCGTCTGGCTGGCGCGGCTCCAACGGATCGTCGCACGGCTGGGCCTACGCGGCGAGATCGACGCCGTGCTCGCCCACATGGGGCCGGTCTTCGCGGTGGCGGCGGCACCCGTAGCGCGGTTGGCCGGCGTCCCCACCTTCCTCTGGTACGCGCATGGGCACGTGAGCCCGATGCTGCGGCTCGCCCATATCCTGGTGGCGGGCGTCGGCACCTCCACGCCAGAAGGCTTCCGGATCCCGAGCCAGAAGGTAACCTTGACCGGCCAGGGCCTCGATCTCGGGCGCTTCCGGCCGCCCGCGGTTCCGCCCGACCCCCACACCCTCCTGACTGTCGGCCGGTTCTCACCGATCAAGGATCATGCGACGCTGCTGGAGGCTGTTGGACGTCTGGAGCCAGCGGTACGAGCCGGTCTCTCCGTTGAGGTCGTCGGCGGCGTCCATAGCGACGCGGAAGCGGCGCATCTGGCCGAGCTACGACAGCGCGCCGAGCGGCTTGGACTGAACGGAAGCGTGCACTTCGTGCCGGGGCTGCCGCACGCCGAGATTGTCTCAGCCTATCAACGGGCGAGCTTGTTCGCGACAGCCAGCCGCACCGGCAGTCTTGACAAGGCGGCGCTGGAGGCGGCAGCCTGCGGCGCCGTGCCACTGGTCTGCAATCCGGCCTTTCGCGCGCTCTTCGGCGAGCGCTGGCCCGAACTGAGCTTCGTGCCTGGGGACGCTGCTGGCCTCGCCGAGCGACTGTCCGGCTGGCTGGGGCGATCCATTCAGGCACGCCAGCAGGCGGCGCTCGCCATCCGCGGTGCCATCGAGCGCTCGCACAGTGTGGACCATTGGGCCGATGCCGTGGTCGATACGATCGCGCGACGGACCAGGTGCCGCTAATGGCGCAGGGGATACACGGCCGCCTCTTCTACGTCGGCGGCTTCGACTTCCCGACGTTTCAGGCCCGCGGTATTCAGACGCTCCAGACCGCCCACGCACTTGCTCGGGCCGGCTGGGGCGTACGGTTGTTAGTGCAGCGGCCTGCTGGCCCGACCCGGCCCGTCGAGAGTGCTCTGGCCGAGTACGGGCTACCTCGTCATCCGCGCCTGCGGATCGTGCCGCTGCCGGTAGCGCGGGTGGACCGCCTGTCGTTGCTGGAGATCCACAAGCGGCTGGCCATCACCAACTGGTCGTACGCGCTGGCCTGCCTCGCTGACCTCCTTCGGATTCGGCCTCGTCCGGACGCCATCCTGACCCGCGACCCACGCCTCGCCTGGGTCTTCAACCGGGCGTGGCGGCTGCATCAGCGGCCGGTCGTGTACGAGGTGCACGAGGTGTTCTCGACCCGACCGCGCGACAACGCCGTCCTCGACCCGGACAAACTCTGGGGTGTCGCCGACCGTACTCGCGCGCTCGAAGCGGCCGTCTTCGCCGAGTCTGACGTGCTGCTGCCGCTCACCCATGCCTGCGCCGACGTACTGCACCACGAGTTCGGTGTGCCACGCGGCAAGATGACTGTCGTACCCGATGGGACGAGCGCGCCGGACGGCCCTCTGCCACCACGCGACCCATCATCTCGAACGGTCGTCTACGCCGGCCAACTCTTTCCCTGGAAGGGCGTGGATGTGCTGCTGGACGCACTGGCCCGCACGTCCGAGGAGCGGCTCATCATCTTCGGGGGGCGTGGGGCCGACGATCCGGACCTCGTCGCGCTGCGAGCGCGGGTGTCCGATCTCGGGATCGTCGGGCGAGTCGAGTTCGGCGGATTCGTGCCGCACGCCCAGGTTCGAGCGCGGATCGCCGGCGCCGGCGTGGCAGTCGTGCCGCTGCCAGACAACCTGATGGCGCGTTACTTCACCTCGCCTCTCAAGGTGTTCGATTACATGGCGGCTGGGGTGCCGATCGTTGCATCCGATCTGCCGTCCCTGCGCGAGGTGCTGGTGGATGGCGATACTGCGCTCCTCGTGCCGCCCGGAGACCCAGGCGCGTTGGCGGCGGCGATCCGTCGTCTGATGGTCAGCCCTGGCCTCGCCGACCGGCTCCGGCGCACCGCCTTCGAGCAGGTTCGCGACTACTCCTGGGATGCACGAGCCGCCCGTATAATCGAAGCCCTCGCCGTCCTCGTCGGCGCCTGACGTGGCCACTGAGTCACGAGGCGGCCGCCCCACTGCGACAGCATGCGACACTGCCCGAACACGACTCCCGATGACACTCCTGCCGATTCGCGGAAGACTCGGCATCTGACTCACCACCTGGCGGCACCACCCGATGTGCGCTGAACCTGTGAATCTCGCGTCGGCCGGCGTCGATTGATGCGGCTGCTGTACCTCGGCAGCACCGACCTTCCTCAGCCGAAGGCACGGGCGATCCAGATCGTCAACACCTGTCACGCCCTGGCGCGTGCCGGCGTCGATATCACGCTCGTCGTCGGGCGGCGGGGATGTGGTGGCGACGTGGCAGCGCTCCGACCCTACGGACTCACGCCGCACCCCCGGCTGCGACTCGTACGGCTGCCGGTGCTACGGATTCCGCCGTCGGTTCCGCGGGCGGTCCTGGCGCAGTACACGCGTGCCTGGCAGGCGAGTTATCTGGCGGGCCTGGCCGCATTGCTGCCCTGGCTCGTGGTGCGGCAACGACCGGACGTGGTGTTGGCCCGTGATCTGCGGACGGCACGCCTTGCAGCCGGACCGGCCCATGCCCTGGGTGCGCGGCTGGCGTTCGAGGTTCACGGCCTGCCCTCGTTCGAGGTGGCGCGACGGGCCGGGCGGGCGACCCTGCCGGCCAGTGAGACGGCCCGGCTTCGGCACCTCGAGGACGAGGTATTCGCTCGGGCCGATTCGATCGTGACGATCACCGAGTGCGCCCGCCGCATCCTTGTCGGCGAGTACGGTATCGCGCCTGAGCGGGTCGTCACGATACCAGACGGTGCAACGCTCCCGGTCGATGCGGCTCTCACACACACTGGTCGGACGGCGTTGCCTGGAGATAGCGCATCGCTGGTGAGCGCAGCCCCGCTGCCCGTCGTCGGTGCCAGACACCTCCCGGCCATCTTCTACGTCGGGCAGTTGTACCCGTGGAAGGGGGCCGGGCTGGTGCTCGACGTGGCGGCACGGGTGCCCGCTGCCCGGTTCGTGGTGGTCGGTGGGACCGGGGCCAGCGACGATGCCGACGTGGCGGCGCTGGCCGAGGGTGCCCGTGTGGCCGGTGCCGGTGACCGCGTCGAGCTACGGGGCTACGTGCCGTACGGCCGCGTCCCCAGCCTGCTCCGTGAGGCGAACATTGCGCTGCTGCCGCTGCCAGACGAGCCGGTCGCGCGGTACTTCACGTCGCCGCTGAAGTTGTTCGACTACCTCGCAGCCGGCGTGCCGATCGTCGCCTCAGATCTGCCGTCCCTTCGCGAGATCCTCCACCACGAGCAGAATGCCCTGCTCGCTGCGCCCGGCGACGCCGATGCCTTCGCGGCAGCCGTTCAACGCCTGCTCGACGATCCGGCCCTCGCCCGCCGCCTCGGGGAGCAGGCGCGCCAGGACGCGACGTCGTACTCCTGGGACGCGCGTGCCGCCCGGATCGTGACGGCCCTGGGGAGCGGCGCGGCGTGCGTGCGGACGGCCGCGGGCAGCACGAAGACGCACCGTGACGACAGTGCGACTCTGATCGGAGGTCGCCAGTGAGCCGTCGGCCGCGCGTCCTCGTCGTTACCTGGGAACTGCTGCCGGACAGCGGCTGGGGGCGCTACAGCCTGGGGCTGGTACGCGCTCTAACGGAGCGCCGTGTGGACGTCACCGTGCTCTCGGAGCGGCGCACGGCCGTGCCAGACCTCGGCGTGCAGGTCGTGCCTTGCCTGAGCACCCCGCTCGCGACCCTCGACCGTCCGATGGCCCTCGTCTGGAATACGCTCCAGGTGCTGCGCCACGCGCCCGGCCACGATCTGGTCCACTTCTTCGTCGAGCCGTACGCTCTGACGGCGAGCGTGCTCTTTCCCTGGCCCTACCTTCTCACCGTCCACGGCACCTACGGCATCGTCCCGCTGCGCATGAACCCCGTCACACGGATGCTCTTCGCGCGGACGCTCCGGCGGGCCGCCGCCGTCGTCTGCGTCAGCCGCTTCACGGCCCGCCGAGTCGGTCAAGAACTGCCGCTCCGCAACCTCGCCGTTATCGCCAACGGCTTCGAGCAGTTGAAGGGGCTCGCAACGGCCCGCGACGCCAGCAACGGCCCGGCGATCGTTGGAGACCCGGTCATCATGGGAGCCGGCGCGCTGAAACCACGCAAGGGCTACCACGTCGTGCTCGAAGCACTGCCGCGCATCCGGGAGCGCTACCCGAACATCCACTACTACCTCGTCGGAGACGACCGCGATCGTAGATACGTTGCCTCGCTCCGCGAGACCATCGACCGACTCAGTCTCCAGGCGAACGCCACGATCACTGGTACCGTCCCTGAAGCATCGCTCGATGCCCTCTATCGCCGCGCCGACGTCTTCGTACTACCTCCCGTGAACAGCGGCGCCGCCTTCGAAGGCTTCGGCCTGACCTACCTGGAAGCGAACGCCTACGGTAAGCCAGTTGTCGGGGCATACGACTGCGGCGCCGAGGACGCCATCGAGGACGGGGTGAACGGCTACCTCGTGCCCCAGAACGACCCGGCTGCCGTCGCCGATCGGGTTCTAGGTCTGCTCGACGACCCTCAGACCGCCCGAACGATGGGTGAGCGCGGGCGCGAGCGGGCGCTGGCGCGAGACTGGAGCCACGTCGTCGACGAGTATCTTGCCCTCTACGGGCGCATCCTGACCCGCCGTGGCCGCTGAGATCGTGCGGGCGCGCGTCGGCGCCCTGGTGGCAGGGCTTGGCGGACGCTCGTTCGTCGAGGCGCTGGCAACGCTCCAGGCCGGCTCGCTCGGCCTGACGGCTATAAGCTTCGTCGCGTCGGTAGCGCTGGCTCGGATCCTCGAGCCGGCCGGCTACGGCACCTACACGCTGGTCATGTCGGCCGGTACGACCATCGGGCTTGCGCGGCGGTTGGGCCAGGACTATGCGGCGACCACCCGCCTCGCCGAAGGGTACGGCGCTCGCGACCAACGCAGCATCCGCGACGCCCTGGTCTTCTACGTCTTCCTGAGCGTGCTGACCTCGGTTGTAGTTCTGCCGCCGGCCATGCTGTTCGCGCCCTGGCTCGGCGAGCACTTCTTTGGCGGCACTGAGATCGGTCCGCTGCTCCAACTGTACCTCGTCCAGGGCTTCTGGGCGGTCGTACCGGGCCTGACCGTGATTGCGCTCCAGTCGTCGCGGCGGATGGCGACGCTAGTCGGGTTGGAGAACACCCAGTCGCTCGCCATGTCACTGCTGCCGGTCGGGCTGGTGCTGCTCGGGTCCGGCGTGGCCGGGGTGTTCGTCGGGCAGGTGATCGCCAGCCTGCTTGGTCTGGTCATCGGCGCGTATCTCTACCTCCGGGTACGCCGCGACGATCCGATCTTCCCGTCAGTCGCGGACCTCACGCGCGGCGTCGTTCGACCTGGCGTGCCGCTCTGGCCGTGGACTCGTTACGGCCTCTCGATCGCGCTCGACAAGAACCTCGTCTCGCTTTACACACTTGCGCCGATCCTGCTGCTCGGCTGGTTCGTGCCCGAGGAGCAGGTCGGCGAGCTGCGAGTCGCCCTCTCCTACATGGCGATCCCGGCCGTGCTGCTGACCCCGATCTCGCGCCTGCTGATGGTCGATCTGCCGCGCCTGCGGGTGACCAGTCCGGAGCGAGTACGGCCGGTCTTCCTTCGAGTCACGTTGCTGGGGGTCGCCGTCTCGACGCTGCTGGCCGTGCCGTTCGCGGCGGTGGCATGGTTCGCCATCCCGCTGCTCTATGGTGGAGCGTACCACGCCGCCGCGCCGCTCACCCTCGTCATCCTGCTGGACGCCGCGACGCTCGGGCTGGGCATCGCGGCCGGCCCAATCTTCCGGACCTACGACCGTACCGATCTCCCGATCCGGACGAGCCTGGCCATCCTGGGGCTGGGGCTGCCGGCCGCGTACCTCCTCGCACAGTCGCTCGGGCCACTCGGTGCCGCCGCCGCGTATGCTGGCATGCTCGTAGCCTCACGGCTCGTGAGCTACATCCAATGCCTGTACGTCACCCGGAGCGTCCTCGTATGACCGCTTCTCAGCGCCCGCGCATGCTCTTCCTTGCCGATGCCTTTGACATGCGTGGCGGGGGTGAGGTGGTCGTCGCGCACCTGGCGAACGCGCTCAAGGACCGCTGGACGGTCGAGGTGCTTACCACGTCACGCGGCCCGGATTCGGTGGACACCGTGAACGGCGTGACGGTCCGTACGCTCCATTCGGCCTACCACCCCCGACTGCGGCCGATCGTGGCGCTCTACAACCCGCTCGTGGCTGGCAAGGTTGCGCGGGTGCTGCGGGACTACCGGCCGGACGTGGTACACGCCTGGAACGTCCACAGCCACCTCTCGTACCACAGCATCGGGCAGGCCCGCCAGGCGGGCGCGCGGGTTGTGCTGACCTACCAGGACGCGCAGCCGTTCTGCTACAGCAAATTCAAGTGCTGGATCGACCCGGCCGCGCCGCTCCCGCTATGCCCTGACTATCGCGCCAATCCGCGCGCCTGCCGGAGTTGCCGCCAGCACTACTGGGTGTTCCCGCCCCGCGGGCGGCTGCTGCGCGTACTGCTGAATCATGTCGTGTGGCAGGCCGCCTCGGTGAGCCAGAGTCTCGCCGACGCACTGGCGGCGAACGGCATCCGCGTCGATGCCGTCGTGCCAAACGGCCTGCCGCTCGATGATTCGGCCCTGGCTGGTGCGGATGGCGCGCGGGCGCGAGAGCGGCACGGCTGGGGCACGGACCCGCTGCTCGTAACCGGCGGCCGGCTCCACTATTTCAAGGGCCAGAATCAAGCGGTTGACGCCTTCGCACGCGTGGCGGAACGGCACCCGACGGCAAGGCTCGTCGTCCTGGGCGACCGAGGCTGGTTCCGCGACAGCCTGGAGGAGCGCGCAACTCGGCTGGGGGTGGGCGGGCGAGTGAGTTTCCCCGGCTTCCTGAAGCATGCCGATTACTACGATGTGCTGGCCGCTGCGATGGCGTTCCTGAACCTCTCGACCTACCTGGACCCGTTCCCGACCGTGAATCTGGAGGCGATGGCGCTCGGGGTGCCAGTTGTGGGCACCCGCCTCGGCGGGACGCCCGAGGCGATCGTGGACGGCGAGACCGGTGTGCTGGTCAACCCGTTCGACGTGGACGAGGTGGCCGAACGCAGCCTGCGCCTGCTCGAGGATGACACCCTGCGGGCGCGGCTCGGACAGGGCGGGCGCCAGCGGGTGACCCGCGAGTATGCCGTCGAACGGATGGCGGCGCGCTACGAGGCGATGTACGGATGCGGCTGATCCGCCTCGACTGGCCGACCACTGCGCGGGCGCGAGCGGCCTGGGAGCAGCTTCGGCAGGCTGCCCCGACCGAGACGCTGTTCCTCACGCCAGAATGGCTCGAATCCTGGTGGCGGACGCTGGGATCGGGCACTCGGCCGCTCCTGTTTGGAGTCGCAGAGGAAGACCAGGTGGCCGCGCTGGCGCCGCTCGGGCGGGCGCGGCTCGGAGTGTCTCCGTTCACCGTCCTGCGTCCGCTGGGAGTCGGCGTGAGCGACTACCTGGACCTGTTGCTACCGCCGCAGCCGGAGCGTCGGCGGCGGGCACTCGGTACGCTGCTCGACGGGCTGCTTCTGGCTGGGACGGGCTGGGACGCGATCGATCTGCCCGGTCTGCCAGCCGAGTCGCCCACCGTGCACGACCTGACGGTGCTCGCGCGCGAGTATGGCCTGTCGTGCGCCGTACTGCCGGGCCATGCCCGCCCCGCCATCGCGCTCGACGGAACGTACGAGAACTTCTTGAAAACTCGTCCGGGCCGCTTCCGCTACAACTTGCGTTCGAGACTTCGGCGCCTGGGGGAGCGGGGCGAGGTTCGGTTCCGGACTGTCGAGCGGCCAGAGGACGTCAGGGCGGCGCTGGCGACGCTCGTCGCGCTCCACGCGAAGCGCTGGGACGGACAGTACACCTCGACGCTCTTCTCGTCGTCGGAGCGGGGGCGGCGCTTCTACGTCGACGCCTTGCCTCGCTATGCGGCGCGTGGCCTGCTCGACCTGACGCTCCTGGAGTGTGGCGGCGTCGCGGTGGCCGGCAGCATCGGCTTCGTAGATCGTGACACCTACTCGTACTACCTGCCGGCCTGGGATCCGGAGCTTGCAGCACTGGCGCCAAGCAGCCTGCTGCTCGCGCATCTCGTGGAACGGGCCTATGCGCGCGGGCTGCATCGGTTCGACTTCATGCTCGGCGACGAGCCGTACAAGGCGCGCTGGGTCACCGAGGAGCGGCAGACGGTTCGCCTCGTCCTCGCCGCGCCCGGCCTGCGCGGACAGGCGGCGTTCGCGGCGCTGGTCGGCTGGCAGCGGGTGCGGCAGCGAGCGCGCTCCTCAACCCTGCTCCAACGGGCGCGGCGGCACTGGCTCGGGCGGGCACGGTCCGCGGTCACGACGCTCCCGCTGCTGACGGGGAGGGGCTGAGCGTGCCGTACCTCGCGCCGGACCCGCCGTTGACTCCTCTGGACCTTTCTGGCATAACACGCCGCTGCGACGACCCGACCGGCGAGCGGGCGCGGTTCTACGGGAGCGGACGCGCGGCGCTTCAGGCGGGGCTCGGCGCGCTCGGGCTTGGCGACGGCGACGAGGTACTGCTGCCGGCCTACCTGTGCGAGTCGGTCGTGAGCCCGGTGCTCGGGGTGGGGGCGCGCCCGACGTTCTACCCGGTCGGTCGTCGGCTCGATGTCGACGTGCGGGACGTTGAGGCGGCAATCGACGCGCGTACCCGGGCGGTCGTGCTAATTCACTATCTTGGGTTCCCAGGGCCAGTCGAGGAGGTCGCCAGCCTGTGCGAGCGTCGCGGGATCGTGCTGATCGAAGATTGCGCGCATGCACTCTATAGTCGTCTCGGAGACCGGCCGCTCGGCTCGTTCGGGGCGCTCGCGATCTTCAGTCCCTGGAAATCGCTCCCGCTGCCGGACGGAGGGTCGCTGGTGCTGAATCGACCCGGCCTGGACGCCACCGCGCCGGCCAGGCGGCCAGGCGCCGCGCGGACGGCTCGGCGACTCGCCTACCGTGCGCTCGGGACGGTCGAGCAGGCGGTCGGCTGGTCGCCACGCCTGGCGCTCCTTCAGCGACCAGGCATGCGCCGCGGCCTGCATGACCGTTCGAGCGGCGCGCCGGTCGAGATGGCAGCCGGCTCCGAGGCTGCCTGGCGGCTGCTGCGGGCGGCGAACGCCGAGCGGATCGTGGCACGGCGGCGGCGCAACTATGCACGCCTGCTCGACGCCTGCCGCTCGCTGTCATGGGCGCGGCCGATCTTCAGCAGCCTGCCGCCAGGCGTCTGTCCGCTCGGGCTGCCACTCGTAGCCGAGGACCGTGACCGCTGGCGCGACACGCTCCTGCGGCGCGGCGTCAACGTCCGCACCTACTGGGAGCATCTTCCCCAGGAGGTCGACCTCGAACGTTATCCTGATGCGCGCTGGCTGCGCGACCGGATCCTCATCCTGCCGGTTCACCAGCGACTACCCTCCGACGGGCTGGAATGGCTGGCGCGGCTGTTGCCGTCGCTCGGCGAGGCGAAAGAGACATGCGGCGTTCCCTGATCGTAAACGCGGACGAGTTCGGCCTGACCGAGGGCATCAACGAAGGCATCATCGAGGTGCACGCTCACGGCATCGTGACGAGCACGACGATGGTGTCCAACTTCTGGGCGTTCGACCACGCGGTCGCACTCTCCCGGAAGTACCCGGACCTCGCCGTCGGCGTCCACCTGAACCTGACCCACGGCATGCCGATCTTGCCCCAGGATCGTGTGCACACGCTGGTCGACGAGAACGGCTACTTCTTCCGGCGGCGTCCATTCCTCCAGCGGCTCATCCTCGGCCAGATCAGCATGATTCAGGTCTACGAGGAGTTTCGCGCTCAGGTCGACAAGGTGATCGCGGCCGGCATCGAGCCGAGCCACCTGGACAGTCACGAGAGCGTCTACATGTACCCCGATCTGTTCTTCAAGGTCGTGGTCCCGGTCGCCAAGATCTACCGGCTGCCGATCCGGATGCAGCAGGAGCAGATGAACCGCGCGATGTTCTCAGACGAGCGCGCGTACCGCAACTACCTGCGCAGCGAGGCGTTCTGGAAGAACCACGTCATGTCAGGGCTGGCCCACCGCTACCGTCGCTTCCTGAAGTGGCACGGCGTCCAGACGACCGACCACTTCCTCTCGACCTTCTCCTGCCTGCGTCGCTACCCCAACGACCTGTATGGCGGGCTGGCGCGCGACCTGAGCGAACTGGAGCACGGCTCGACCGAACTGATGGTCCATCCTGGTTTCAGCGACAGCCGGCTGGAGAACCTGCTCGACGGTGGGCAGGTGGCGGCCCGCTGGCGCGAGGAGGAAGTGCGGGTGCTGGCGGCACGCGATCTCCGCTCCCTTCTCGACGATCTCGGGGTCGAGCGAATCAGCTACCGGCAACTGGCGGCCACCGCGTGACGGCCGGACGGCCGGCGCGGCTGCTGCACGTCCTCTCCGGCGGAACGGTCGGCGGCTGCGAGCAGCACGTCCTGGCTCTGCTCGCGCGGCTCGACCGGCAGCGCTACGAGCCGTGGCTGGCCGTCTTCGAGGCCGAGCCGGATGAGGCGCTGCCGATGCTGCCGCTGTTCCGGGCGGCCGGCGTCCGTACGATCGACCTCGGGGCGCGGCGCCGGAGCGACCCGGCAGCGTTCGCCCGGTTCGCGCGGCTGGTGCTGCGCGGCGGCTTCGACCTCGTGCACGCGCACTCGTTCCGCACCGAGCTTGCCGCCGTCTGCGCCGCGCGGCTGGCCAGCAGCACCGGCAGCCGGCGTCCGTGGGTCGTTCGGACCGCCCACAACGTCGACGAGTTCTACGTTCAGCCTCGGTATGCCACGCTGGCACGAGCCTCGGCGCGTGGACTGGACCGGATCGTCGCCATCTCGGATGCCGTGGCTGACTACCTGCGCGACGAGGCGCGCCTGCCGGCAGCGAAGATCGCGCGGATCCATTACGGCCTCGACGCGGTTCCGTTCGACGCCGACCGGCGGCCGCCGTTGCGGCGCGGCGCCGACGACCGGCCCACCCTGGGGGTGATCGCTCGCCTCGCACCCCAGAAGGGCCACCGAGTGCTCTTCGACGCACTCCCCGCCGTCCTCGAACGGCTGCCCGATCTGCACGTTCGGATCGTCGGCCACGAGGAGTTGAGCACGGTTGCGGAGCTACGAGCCTACGCTGGGGCGCGCGGCGTCGCCGATAACGTCACGTTCGAGGGGTTTCGGGCCGATGTGGCCGATGTCCTGGCCGACCTCGACCTGTTGGTACTGCCGTCGCTCTGGGAGGGTTTTGGCCTGGTCCTGCTCGAAGCGATGGCGGCCGGGCGGCCGGTCGTTGCCTCAGCGGTCGGGCCGATCCCTGAGATCGTCGTGGACGGTGAGACCGGCCGACTGGTGCCGCCCGGCAATCCGGCCGCATTGGCCAGCGCCATCGTTCAGGTGCTCTCCGATTCGGACCTTGCGGTACGCTTCGGGACGGCCGGCCGTCAGCGCGTCGAGCGCGCGTTCAGCCTGGAACGGATGGTCGCTCAGACTGACGCGCTCTACCAGGGTGTGCTCGTACTGGACGATCGTCCGTGGCCTCGCCCGGGTAGGCGAAGCGTGCTGTCGCGGCTGCGTAGCCTCAGAGCCGGTACTTGCCGTGGCGGCAATCGAAACGGTTCGGCGAGCAGCGCAGGCGCCACCAGCGCCGTTTGCTCGTCTGATGCTGCTCAGCCAGACGCCGTCCTGGCTGACACGTTCCAGCCCGGCGCGAGCCGCTCTGACGCCACCCGGGTCGACGCTCAGCATGCTGACGCCGGCCAGTCCAGTGCTCCCCAGTCCGACGTGCCCCGACCTGACCTCCCCTGGAGCGATGCCATCCGATGACCGCCGCGCACGCCCTGGTCCACGTTCCCTGTCCCCGCTGCGGCGTCGATCGACCCCAGCGTGTGGCCCGTGAGGGGCCGCTCGGGATCGTCCGCTGCTTGCGTTGCTCGCTGCTGTACGTCACACCGCGCTTCGCCGAGCCGCAGGCCCATTACCACGGCGAGCGGGCTGACGTGCTGCGGAAGTACGGCGCGATCCTACGCGGCGAGGCCAGCCACAACCGTGACCCCAATTACGAGCAGGAGCTGGGTGTGCTCCGGCGGCTCAAACCGACCGGCACCCTCCTGGACGTGGGGACGCATTGCGGCTTCTTTCTCCGCAAGGCGCGCGGCATGAGCTGGACGCTCGTCGGGGTGGAGCCATCACCCATCGGGGCGGCGCTGGCGCGTGAGTTCTACGGTCTGGACGTCCGGAACGCCCTGCTTCAGGATGCCGGCCTTGCGGACCGCTCCGCCGATATCGTGACGCTGGTGGACGTCTTCGAGCACGTCGATGACCCGCGCGACCTGCTGGCCGAGGTCAGCCGAGTGCTGAAGGACGACGGCCTGCTGTTCGTCAAGGTGCCGAACGGCCGCTACAACCTGTTCAAGTATCGCCTGATCCGCAAGCTTCTGCGCTTGAACCGGGTCGAGATCTTCGACGCCAAAGAGCACGTCGTTCACTACACCATCGAGACGCTCGCCTCGACGCTCGTGGAGCACGGCTTCCGGATCCGGCTGGCGTTCGTGCCGCTCCCGATTCAGGACGGCGCGGCCTGGAAGTGCGGGTTGCGCCTGGTGGCCCACGGGATCGCTCGGCTCCAGCGGGCGGGGGGGCTCGGCTTTGGGCCGCTCGCGACGGATATCGCCGTGGTAGCCGAGAAACTGCCGTCGACCGGTACACTTCGGGCCGACGCCGTGCCCGCGGGTGCGGCACACGGGGGACCACTCGAACCGTGAGAGCGTCGTGAGCGTGGCTGCACCGCCTCGGTCGCCAGAGCAGCGCCGAACTATCGGCGATCTGGTCCACCTGGGTCTGCGAGCGCTGAGCCTGATCGTCACCCTGGCTGCGTTTGGCGTGCTCTGGGGCCGAGGGCAGTCCGAGATGATCCCCCTCGGGCTGGCCGGCCTTGCGCTTGGCCCCGCCCTGATTGCCCTCTTCTTCCGGGGGCAAGAGCGGCGCTTTCTGCTGACGCTGTTCCTGGTGGCGTTCGCGGTTCGGGTCGCGATCGCCGTGGCCGCCCACCCGATGCTGGTGACGATCTCCAAGAACAAGCAGGGCGAGATCACCGGCACCTGGGTCGGCTTCCTCTTCGAGGACGACCGGGCCTACCACAAGGTAGCCTGGGGGCTGGCCAAGCTGTGGCTGGGCCTGGAAGAGGGCATCGATCCGAGCGACAAGTATCTGCTCAAGTTCTATACCTACGCGGTCGGCGGACTGTACTACGTCATCTACGCCCTCGGCGGGGTCGGCAACGTGCGCGACTTCGAGCCGGACGTGATGGGCTCGACGCTGGTGATGGCGCCGAAACTCTTAAATTGCCTGCTCGGCGCGCTAGCTATCGCGCCGTTCTACGGGCTCGGCCGGCTCCTGGGCGGCTGGAGGGTCGGGCAGTTCGCGGCGCTCGGGGCGGCGTTCTGGCCGTCGCTGGTGCTCTGGTCGATCATCAACCTGAAGGACATCATGGTCGTCGTGTTGATCGCGGCGTTGATGTTCCTGGCGCTGCGCTTCGCTCAACGGCCGGACCTGCCCGTGCCCGGCAGGGAGCGGCGCCGGCCTGGTGCCTCGGATGCTCTGGGGGCTGGCGGGCGCTGGTCTGGGCTGCTGGTATTGGCGGGGCTGCTCGTCGTGCTGGCGACGCTGGAGAGTCTCCGACTCTACGTGTTTTACGCATTCGGCTGGCTCGTGCCGATCGCCTTCTTCCTGGTGAATCGAGACCCCTGGCGCGAGCGGCTGAAGACGGGCGCGGTCCTCGTCGCCAGCATCATGGTAGTCATGCTCGTGATGAACCAGAACACCCAGTGGTTCGGCTTGCGCTACGTGACCGACAAGCGCCTCGAAGCGATCGACTCCAGCCGCGTGTTCGGCTCGGATACGGCTGAATCGGGGATCGATCTTCCGGACCGGATCAGCCGCTATGAGGGCGGTTGGTCGATCCAACTCCGGAACATTCCGATCGTGATGCCCTACGTGCTGTTCTCGCCCTTCCCCTGGCGCGCCCACCGCTTGAAAGACGTCACGCTCGTGCCGGAGACGCTTGGTTGGTATCTGCTCGAGGCGCTCTCGGTCGTGGCACTTGTCGCGCTTGGGCGAAGCCGCTGGCGGGACCTGTTCATGCCGGTCGCCTTCGCCGGCGGGCTAGCCGTGGTGTTCGCCATGATCGAGGGGAACGTCGGCACGATCTATCGTCACCGTGCGATGCTGTTCCCGTCGGCCTTCACGGTCGGGGGGCTTGGCGCGGTCTGGGTCTACTCCTGGTGGCAGTCCCGACGTGCCGCACCGGCGCGGGCGACGGCTGCTGGAGCGGTGGTCTGATATGGCGCGCTATCTCGTGACCGGCGGGGCCGGTTTCATCGGCTCGAACCTGGCGCGTGCGCTTGCAGCGCGTGGCGAGCAGGTTCGGGTGCTCGACACCTTCGTGACCGGCAAGGCTGAGAATCTGGCCGACCTGCCGGACGTCGAAGTTGTGACGGGCGACGTCCGCGATCTCGACACGCTGCGCGGCGCCATGCTCGGCGTCGACCGGGTCTTGCATCAGGCGGCGCTGCCGTCCGTGGCCCGCTCGGTTCGCGACCCGCTGGCTAGCCACGAGTCGAACGTGACCGGGACGCTGAACGTATTGGTCGCGGCGCGTGATGCCGGCGTCGGCCGGGTGGTGTGCGCCTCGTCGTCGTCGGTGTACGGCGACACGCCGGTGCTGCCGAAGGTCGAGACGATGGCCCCCAACCCCCTCTCGCCCTACGCGGTCAGCAAGTTGAGCGGCGAGTACTACTGCTCGGTGTTCAACCGGCTGTTCGGGCTGGAGACGGTATCGCTGCGCTACTTCAACGTCTTTGGACCGTATCAAGATCCGTTGTCTGAGTACGCGGCGGTCATCCCGAAATTCATCGCGCTGATGGCCGCCGGCGAGCGGCCGGTCGTCCATGGCGACGGTACCCAGTCGCGCGACTTCACCTTCATCGACAACGTGGTGCAGGCGAACCTGAAGGCGGCCGAGACGCCGGGCGTCGGCGGGCAGGTCTTCAACGTCGCCTGCGGCCAGCGTTACAGCCTGCTCGACCTGATCCGGCTGCTGAACGGCATCATGCGGACGTCGATCGAGCCGGCCTTTGGTAAGCCGCGTCCGGGTGACGTCAAGCACTCGCTGGCCGACGTCGACAAGGCGCGCCACCTGCTCGGCTACGAACCACGCGTCTCGTTCGAGGAGGGGCTGGAACGCACCGTCGCCTGGCGGCACGACCGCGACGCGCGGCCCGCGAACCGATGAGCCAGCCGATGCTGCATCCTCGACGGACCGATGCGGCCATCTCGTCAGCAACCTCGATAGCCGTTCCCTCGGTCGTCCCACCAGCACACTGGACGGCTATCCTCCCGTCCATCTCACCAGGAGCGTCGGTGGCTCATTCTGCCTCGACCATTCGTGAAAAAGAGCGACTGTGAAGACCCTGTTCATCGTCCCCTACCCGACCGAAGCGCCGTCGAATCGCCTGCGCGTCGAGCAGTACTTTCCGTACCTCGAGAGGCATGGTGTTGAGCCGATCCTGCGGCCGTTCATGTCGAGCGACCTCTACAACATTCGCTACGCGCCGGGTAGCATGGTCCGCAAGGTGGCATCGCTCGGCTTCAGCACGATGAGCCGCTTCTTCGACATTCGACGCGCTTCTCAGGTCGATCTGGTCTTCGTGCACCGCGAAGCGTTCCCGGTCGGCGGACCGTTCATCGAGGAGAAACTGGCGGTCGCCGGTCCGCCGATGATCTTCGACTTTGACGATGCCATCTACCTGCTCAACTCCGGCGTCACGAGCCGGACGGTCGGGCTGTTGAAGCGGCCGAGCAAGACGGCGCGGATCGTCAACTTGTCGACGACGGTTATCGCCGGCAACGAGAACCTGAAGGCCTACGCCTCAGCCTACAACCGCAACATCGTTGTCATTCCGACGCCGGTCGACACCGACCACTTCGCGCCGCGGCGTGACCGCTCGGCCGATCCCGGCAAGCGGGTGGTGATCGGCTGGAGCGGCAGCAACACCACGGCGCCGTATCTCAAGATGGTCGGGGAGGCGTTGACCGAGATCACCCGCCGCTACCCCGAGGTCGAGATCCGGGCGATTGGCGGGAGCTACGTGCCGCCGGTCTCTCCGAACCTGACCGTCCGACGCTGGAGCCTGGAGCGCGAGCTCGAGGATCTGCACGGTTTCGACATCGGGATCATGCCGATGCCGGACACTGAGTGGACGCGCGGCAAGTGCGGCTTCAAGGCGCTCCTCTACATGAGCTGTGGCGTCCCTCCGGTCTGCTCGCCGGTCGGCATCACGACCGACATCGTCGAGGACGGCGCGAACGGGCTGCTCGCGACGACCACCGAGGAGTGGATCGGCAAGCTCTCGATGCTGGTCGAAGACCCGGCGCTGCGCCGCAGGATTGGCGATGCTGGCCGCCAGACGGTCGAGGAGAAGTACTCGTTGACGACCCACGCGCCCCGCTTCCTCGAAACGCTCCTGTGGACCGCTGACACCAGCCGAGGCCGGAGCTTCGCGACCCCGGTGGCGTGAATGGAGTGAGCCGGTGACGAGCACCCTTTGCGCTTCGCCTCACGGTCTTTGGGGAGCGGAGCTCCTGTGAGCGCCGATCCGTACGCCGTGCGGCTGGCCGTGCCCGCCGATGCGCTGGTGCTCGCGCGCCATCGCCGCTGGATGTTCGAGTCGATGGGGCTCGAGTTTGACCTACCGGGGGACGCCTTCGAGGTGGTGACCGCCCGTGCGATCGCCGATGCTCTCGGCCGCGGAGCGTTCGTGGCGTGGGTGATTGACTATCGAGGTCAGATCGTCGCGGGGGGTGGCATCCAGCTTCGGGAGCAGTTACCCCGCCCTGGTCTCGTCGAGGCCGCGCCCGAAGCGTACATCCTGAACGTCTGGACCAATCTCGACCACCGGCGACGCGGGCTGGCGAGCCGGCTGCTCGATACCATGATTGACTGGTGCCGCGAACGGGGCGTCCGCCGACTGGCGCTCCATGCATCGGAGCAGGGCCGCCACGTCTACGAACGCTACGGCTTCCGGCCCACGAACGAGATGCGGGTGATCCTGGACGCCTGAAGGGCGTGTCTCCTTCACCGCTGGGCGGCCAGGCGCTCCAGGTAGGTGCAGAAGCGCTCCAACACGATGTCCTGGCCGAACGCCTGCGCCGTCTCGACGCCGGCTCGGGCGATTCGCGCGCGCAGGGCGCCGTTCGTGACCGCACGCTCGACGGCCGTGGCCAGCGCAGCCGGGTCGGCGAGAGGGACCATCAGGCAGTTCTTGTCGGGTTTCGAGAAGGCGCGAACTCCGCCGCTATCGGTGGTAACCACGGCACAGCCACAGGCCATGGCTTCGAGGGCCGGCAGTCCGAACCCCTCCCCGCGCGACGAGAACACAAAGACATCGCAGCGGCCGTAGTAGGCCGCCATCTCGTGCCCGGGCGATGGATGCTCGACCGTGACAGGGAAGCGCGCCGGTAGGGGCACTGGGTCCGGCGCGGCGACCACGATCTCGATTGGCAGGCTCGCCGGCAGGCGTTCGAGCGCGCGCAGGAAGTCGGGGTAGCCTTTGGCGGCGCCGGCGCGGCCGATGGTGCCGATCCGGAGGCGACCTCTGGCCGATCGGTCAGGCGGTAGCGTGAAGACCGTCAGGTCGATGCCATGCCCGACGACGTACGCGTGCCGGTCACGGACCTGCTCGCGCAGCCAGCCGGTCGTCACGATCTTCCGAAGCGGCAGGCGATAGCTGGCCCAGGCCAGCCCAGCCCGCACGAGGCGCGTCGGCAGGCTGGCATCGGCGAGGAGACCATGGCTCATCGGCTCGTAGCCGCGCACGTTGTAGGCGAGCGCGGCAGCGTCGCCCCGCACGAGCTTTGATGCGAGCGCCGTGTACGCCGTGGTGAAGTAGTTGGCAAGGCAGACGTCCGCGCCGGCCGTCGCCGTCGTGCCGAGCCGTAGGAGGTGAACGACCTTGCGGGCGGGAGCAGGCAGCCAGTGCGGACCACTCGCCAGAACGCGCACCCGGACGCCCGGGTGGAGCGGGATTGGCGGAGTGGCCGCGTAGTCAGGGACGAGGATGCGAACGTGGTGCCCGCGCTCGGCGAGGCCGTTGGCTACGCCCACGAGCGACTTGACGCCGCCGGATAAGTTGAAGCCCGCCAACGGAATTGCCACTCGGATCGGCGGCGACGCACAGAGACCCGATCCGCTCGATTCGGAGTCCGGCTCCCGACTCGCCTCCTGGCCGCATCTCTGACTCGCCCAGGGCCTCCGTCGAGGGCGTGTGCCTCGCGCACGGCCACGGTTCTCGCTCGCGCCCGTGCGCTGCCTCGTACCGCGGCCGGGCATGGAGGGCGGCGGCAATGGCTCCACTGACCCTGTCATGACGTGACGCTGGTGCCGTCGCGCCGAAGTTGGATGCCGGCGAGCTTGACCAGGCCCAGCGCGATCTTGCGGGCGTGCGAGTCGGCGGTGTGGGCGCGGGCGACGCGCAGGCCGGTGGCGATGAGTGAGCGCCGTAGGGCGCCGTCCCGAATCAGCCGTTCGACGGCCGCTGCGAGGGAGCCTGGATCGGCTGGCGGGACCAGCAAGCCATTGACTTCGTCCTGGACCAGCGTCGGCACACCGGCCACATCCGAGACCACGACCGGCAAGCCCGACGCCATCGCTTCCAGAAGCACGCGCGGTACCCCCTCGCCGGGCAGCGTCGGCAAGACGAACAGATCGTGCTCGCGGCACAGTGCCAGCACCTGGGGAAACGTCCGAGTGCCGAGGAAGTCGATGCGGCCCACGATGCCCGCCGCCCTGGCCGATGCCAGTACGCGCTCCTGCTCCTCACGTCCGAGCGTCCCGACCACTGGCCCGACGATCGAGAGGCGTACATTGTGACCGTCACGGACGAGCGTCGACAGCATCGATGGCAGGTAGCGCAGCCCCTTGCGGGGATCGATCCGGCTGACGCAGAGCAGCCGGATCGGACCGTGCTCCGGCGCGTCGATCCCCACGTCAGCGCGCTCGACGACATCAGCATCCGAGATGGTCGAAGTCGTGGTGAGGAGCACTTTGCGGCCCGGGTGGGCGTATTTCTGGTAGAGCGCCTGCCCGTTGACGAACGATGGCGCACCGGCGACCATTCGCGTTTGCAGCCACTCCTCGACGGCCAGGTACGCGCGGTACGCCACTCGCTTCAGGTTTGTCGGCCGCACCGACGTAGCCACGCCGGCCAGGTCCCCCACTACCACGAGAAAGAGCTGCTTCCGGAGCAGCTTCGCCACGACGTAGGCATACACTCCGAGCGGCGTTGGGATGCGGAGATTGACCAGATCGCAGGTGGGCAACGTGCGCCACAGCACGGCGAGCGCGCGTGGTAAGGCGCGGTAGAAGAGAGGGAGTCGGTCGTAGAACGGCAGCGGCGCGAGCACGACGTTCTCGGCTCGCAGCCGGTAGGCGTCGCCGCCAAAGGGCGCCGGTCGATGCGGGCAGATCAGCACGACCTCGTCGACGAAGCGCGCCATCGATTCGACGTAGCGGGAGAAGGAGCCCTCAGCTTCCCAGAGCCCACCGTCAGGGTCACGGTAGTAGGGCCGGTGGTAGACAATTGCTAGGCGCATCGGCGGCTTCAGTCTACCCCAGTGGGCACGGCGTGTCTCGCCAGGAGCGATTCATAGAGCGCCAGGAGCTTTTCAGCGCTCGTACGCCAGGAGTGCCGTGCGAGCACGCGCCGTCGACCAGCCTCGCCCATCTGGCGGCGAGCACCCGCGTCACGAAGCAGGCTCGTGACCGCTTCGGCGAAACCAGTCGCGTCGGCCCCATTCGCCAGCAGCCCGTTCTCGCCGTCCGTCACGTAGCGGGGCACGCCGCCGACCCGAGTAGCGACGACCGGCCGCGCGCAGGCGTTTGCTTCGAGGATGCAGTTCGGGGAGTTGTCGAACGAGGATGAGAGCAGGACAATATCGGCCGCGGCGTAGAGGGCCGGCAGGCGCCCCTGGGGCTGATGACCGAGGAATGTCACGTCCGTCGCCAGTCCCAGGCGGCTGACCTGCTCGCGTACCGGCTGCTCCAACGCCCCCTCGCCGACGATGACGAGCGCGGCTGTCGGCCGAGCCTTCTTGACGATCGCAAAGGCTGAGACGAGCAACGGCAGGTTCTTCAGGGGCACGAGTCGCCCTACATACAGCAGGATGTCGCGCCCCGCCAGCCGGGCGGACACCTCCTCATCTGGCTCGACCGGCCGGAACAGCGCCGCATCGACGCCGCCCGGGATGTCGACGAGCGGGCGCCCAAGCGCCAGTTCGAAGTTCTCGGCATCCCAGCCGTCGCCGACGATTGCGTCGGCGCGCGGCACGTACGGCCGCAGCCAGCGCGCGGGCAGGCCACCCTGATTGCGGATCACGACCGACACGGACCGTCGTCGCTTCACCTCGACGACCGGGTAGAGCCCGGCAGCCTGGAGAATGTCGATGGGGTAAGCGGGGTCGGCCACGAGGTCTACGACGCGCTGGCTGAAGCGCCGCACGTCCTGGTTCAGCAGGAACGTCGCGAGCCGCCCCGTCTTCGGCAGCACCATCAACCGATACACCAGATCGCGAAAGTAGGGCGCGCGCAGCAGGCGGGTCTTGAAACCCTCGATTGGGTGGCGAATGCGGCCGAGCACCGGGTCGACACTGGCAATGGTCACGTCACAGCCAAGGTCTTGGAGGTGGGTGGCGAACGCAAGGTCGCGGGTCTCACCGCCGCCGCGCATCATCGTCAAGGTGTAGTTGACCAGGGTAACCCGTGGCCCGTTCACATCACGGCTCCCGTCATGACGGGCAGCCGGCCTCGGTCGGTGAGGCCCCGCCGATACAGTGCGGCGATCTGCTCGACGTGCGGTTCGAGGGCGAATCGGATGCGTGCATCGTCGGCGGCCGCCCGTCCGAGGGTGCGGCGCGCCTGCTCGTCGC
Source organism: Chloroflexota bacterium (assembly GCA_020845495.1). The sequence goes on along the minus strand of JADLFM010000001.1, from coordinate 143,976 downwards.
GCGCCAGGCGGCGGATCGCTTCGGCCAGCGCATCCGGGTCGTCTGGGGGGACCAGCAGTCCGGTGCGCTCGTGGCTGACGACCTCCGGATTGCCGCCGACCGTGGTCGCGACGACCGGGCGGCCAGCCCCCATCGCCTCGACGAGTGCGAGCGACAGCCCCTCCCAACGCGACGGCAGCACGAACAGATCCATTGCCGCGAACAGCCTGTCGCGGTCGCGTCGCACCCCGAGCAGGTGGACTCGGTCCGCGATGCCGAGCCTGGAAGCGTCAGCCTGAAGCGCATCGTGGAGCGGGCCACGCCCGGCGAGAAAGAGGTGTGTACTGGGGAGGTCGCGGTGCAGAACAGTCAACGCGCGCAGCAGGACCGCATGCCCCTTCTGCTGGGTCAGCCGTCCGAGCGTCCCGAGTATCAGTCCATCGGCCGGCAGCCCGAGCGCTGCTCGTGCCGCCGCTCGGTCACCTTCATCTGGCAGGGTGCCAAATCGAACGGCGTTGTAGATGACCTCGATCTTGCGCGCGGGCACCCCCACCTGTCGACGGTAGAAGTCTCCGACCGCCTGGCAGCAGGCGACGACCCGATAGGTCCGGGCTGCGAGGGCTCGCTCCATCAGGGCATGCTTGCGCGGCTTGCGCGCGTAGACGTTCTGCTCGGCCGCGATCACCACCGGCACGCCGGCCATGAGCGCGGCGAGCCGCCCGTACAGGTTGGCGGTCATCAGATAGGTGTGGACCACGTCTGGCTGCTCACGCCGCAGTAGTCGGACGAGTCGCAAGAACGCGTGCGGATCGCGCGGGCCGGGCTCACCGGGAACCTCGTGCAGCGGGACGCCGGCCGCCGCGATCTCATCGGCGATCGGGCCGCGCCGAGTGAGCGCCACGACGTTGACGTCAACGCCCTCCCCGCCCAGGTGGGTACTTTGCCCGAGGATCACTTCCTCGGCGCCGCCCACGCCGAGGCTTTGGCAGAGGATGAGCGCCTTCATGCGGTCGCCTCGGCCAGGGGGCGGTGCACAGCGAGAGCGTCGGCCAGGAGCGCCGCGATCCGCTCGGCGGCTTGCCCGTCGAAGCGGGTGTACCGCGCGAGGACGCGAGCGCGCGCCTGGTCCAATCGCTCGCGGGCTGCGGGGCTCGTAAGCGCCTGCTCCACGGCCTGGCTGAATTCCTCATAGGTCCGGACGTGGAGCGTTCCACCAATCGACTCGAAGACGTCGAAATGGGGCACGTCATCAAAGTTGACGGTGACGATCGGCCGGTCGAGCATCATCGCCAGCAGCACCGTCGAGGACGAGGATGACACAAACAGGTCGCAAGCAGCGATCAGGTCCGGCATCTCAGCCTGTGGGATTACCGTCACCGGCGGGTCGAGCCTCTGGCAGAAGGCGTACTGCTCGAGGCGTTCGCGAGGGTGAAGCTTCACGACCAGCCTGCGGGATGGGTCGGCGTGGACGGCGGCCGCCATCGCGCAGACGTTGCGTTCGAGCGCCTCGGCGGTCATGACGCGCCGCCAGAGCACCGGCTGCGTCGCGTACAGTACCACCGTCGACGCCTCGTCGATGCCAAAGTGCTGGCGGATCGCCTGGCGGTCGGCGGGGCCGAGCGCCTGAGCGCGGCGGAACACGGCATCATGGGTCGGGTGCCCGGTGGCGACGATCTGCTTGCCGCGCACGCCCTGGGCTACGTACTGCTCCCCAAATGCGTCGCCCATCACGGCGAACAGGCGCGCCTCACCCCCGCCGTAGCTTGGGGCAAGCTCGAACGACAGGCCGAGCGCGGACAGGGCGCCCCGATAGACGCGGCGCGTGACCGGCCCGATCAGTCTTCGGATCGGACTGCGCTGCTCCTCATCGCGTCGAGAGCCGTGCTGATGGGTCCGGATGCGGTCGTAGAGCGCCTGGGGGTAGCTGAACGCCCACTGCACTACGAGCGTTGGCAGGCCACGCCGATTTGCCTCGCGAACGAGGAACCGTTCGAACAACAGTGTGTCCTGGATGACGACGACGGCCGAGGGGCGCACGCGCGCCAGCAGGCGCCGCGCGAGGCGTCGCGCGCGCCAGAAGCGGGCGACCTCGTCGACAGTTCTCCCGACCGGCCCACGCGCGAAGCGCTGAAGCGGGCCGGGCAGACCCGGCGGAATCGCGACTTCGTCGAAGGGCACATGCCGCCGCTCGAGCTCTTCCCTCGCCCACGTGCCGGGCGTATGGTGGAAGAGGAGACGGCCGGGTACGCCATAGGTCTCGCGGAGCACGTCGACGACGGGCAGGAACGTTCGTAGTGTCTCGTCTGGCTCGCGGGCCACGAACACGACCGGGCGTAGTGCGGCGTGGTCAGGTGTCAGGGTCGCCATGCGGCGCGAAGTGTACCATGCGGCCGGCCCGGCTCCCTGTAGCAGAAGGCTCCGCCACGCGGAACGGTTGCGCTGCGCTCCACGGCCTCCACGCCGCCGGCGCCGCTCGGCCACCCTGAGCCTCGACGCTTGCTTCATCGCCACACCCCCGCGCCGCCGGCACGGCTCTCCGAGGTGGCGGACGCCCGCTCCGGCTGAGAGGCTGCCCGAAACCTTGCGTTTGTCGCTCCGACGAGTAGAATGCGACTACACCGGGAGGATCGGCAATGAGGCGATCGTTCCTTGTCGTTGTTGCCCGGGACGTTGCGTCGTTGCATCGTACGGGAGATTGACGGTGATCGGGGGCGCCATCCTGGGGTGGCTGATCCGGAACTGGCCTGGGTTGGCCGTCGGACTGATCGGTATGGCGCTCGTGTCGGCGGCTGCATTCGTCTTTCCCCGCCGTGCCCCGCCTCCCGTGGTGGTGCAGCAGGCCGCCAGCCGGCCCACCGCATCGCCCCAGCCGCTGAATCAGATCGTGGTCCACGTCAGCGGCGAGGTGACCAACCCCGGCGTGTACAGCCTGAAGCTCGGGGCCAGAATCGACGACGCGGTGCGGGCGGCTGGCGGCTTGACCGACAAGGCGGATGCGCGCCGCTTGAATCTGGCGGCACGCCTCGCGGACGGTCAGCAACTGGTCGTGTATCGCATCCCCGACGCGACGGCTTCGCCGGGAGCGGCTCCACACGCCGCCTTGGCCGGCCGACTCAGTTTGAGTACGGCCAGCGTCGCGGAGCTCGATCAGTTACCGGGCGTCGGCCCGGTCACGGCGCAGCGCATCGTCGCGTACCGCGAGAAGCATGGCCCGTTCACGCGCATCGAGCAGTTGCGCGAAGCGAAGCTCGTCAATCAATCGACCTTCGAGAAGATCCGAGAACTGGTCGAGCCGTAGCCCGACGCGTCGCCGTGCGCGCCGCCTCGATCGGGCGCCACGCATCGTCCGCGGCGGGTTGCAGGACGGCGAGCCGGCATCGAGGATGTACGTCGAATGGTGAGCACCCGATCGTGGATCTTGGGCCGCCGTTAGTCGGTGTCGCGGTGTGGATGGCACACGCCTGACGGGAGGATCGCGCCCCGCAGGTCGGCATCGCACCAGCGGGTGCCCTGGCAACTGGCTCCGTCGAGTTGGGCTTGACGAAGATCGGCATGGCTGAGATCAGCGCGGTCCAGCCGTGCACCGACCAGCCGTGCGTGCTGGAGATTGGCATTCGCCAGCGCGGCATTGGTGAGATTTGCTCGATCGAGCACGGCGCTCTGGAGGTCGGCGCCGATCAGTTCAGCACCCTGAAGGTCGGCGGCTTCCAGGTGCGCACGTCGAGCGTCAGCCAGATCGAGGCGTGCGTCTCGCAGGTTGGCATCCGCCAGATCGGCACCGCCCAGAAGCGCGTGACTCAGGTCCGCGCGAACGGCCAGCACCCGCGTTGCGTGGGTGTCGGTCAGGTCGGCGTCACGGAGCGAGGTGGCCGTCAGGTTCGCGCCTACCATGCTGACCGCCTGGAACCGCGCGTCCTCCAGGTTGGCGCCATCGAGTTGTGCGCCGTCCAGTGTCGCGCCAACAAAGTTGATGCCTTGCAGGGCTGTTCCGGACAGCACGGCGGCGTCGAGACGTGTCTGCTCGAAATGAGCGCCGTTGAGTATGGCGCCGCGAAGATTGGCTCCCCGCAGCGACGCACCGCACAGGTCGGCGTCGGTGAGGTCGGCCCGCTCGAGCGTTGCCCGGCGCAGATCCGCGCCAGCCAGTCGCGCGCCGCGCAGCCGTGCTGACGACAGGTCCGCCTCGGCGAGCGTGGCGCCCACGAGGTTCGCCCGGGAGAGGTCTGCCCCGCACAGCGCCGCACCCTGAAGCAACGCTCCGCCAAGCTGTGCTTCGCTCATATCGCACTCATCCAGCGACGCATGTGAAAGGTCGACTCCCCAGAGCGCGGTGCGCCGGAGGTCGATTCCAGCCATGCCGAGGCGGGCGACGACTGCGAGGACCGATTGGATTTCCACACTTGGCTCGAGGGAGACCCGGCCGAGGCTGGCATGCTGGCGGATGTAGGCGGCCAGGAGCTCGGCCGCGGGACGACGTTGGTGGCCGCACTCGTTGGCGATCTGCTCGAGCGCGTAGACTGCCCCCAGCCGTGCCGACACGCCGGGGTGGTGGTCACCTTCGTAGTCACCGAGGAGCCGAACGGCAGCGCTCCACCGATCCGCTCCCTGACCCTCACGGGCGACGTTCATCAGCCCGGTCATCAGACTGTTGTGGCGCAGGCTGATGGTAACCAGCACGGCGATGCCCAACCCGACGGCCAGCATGGCGACCAGTTCGCGCCGCTCCATCATGAGCAGGAGCTCGCGTTGCTGGCGTAACTGCTCGACGAGGACGTCAAGGGTAGTGACTGGCGCGGCTGAAACTGCCGCCGCCACACCGCTCCCGACTGCCGGAGTGCTCAAGAGCCAGCCCGCCACGACGCCGGCGGCGACCGCGACGACCGTGGCGCAGATGGCGAGCGCAAGTCCGGATACCCCGCCGAAGATTCGGGACCGGGCGGCCGACTGGCCGTGGTGCTTGCCGTTCTGCGCGACTCGTCGATGCATGAGGCTGGCTACGGAATGCTAGTCCGACTGTTGCATATAGGTTGCGTTTTGAGACGATCTTGGACTGCCTATTTTTGACTGATCGCGCGGACTTTATGAATCGCCAGCTACCACGCTCGGCTGCGGCAAGTTTGCACTATCGCGCGACACCCAGGGAACAGCCCACGGGTTGAGTTTCCGTATCTCCCATCATTGCAACAATCGGCCGAGCTGTGCGGCAAGCAGCGTTCGCACAACTCGCCGGAGGCGCCTGCAACACCCGGTGTTGCATTTGGGCGTCTGCTTGCCTACGCTTGGGGGCCATGGGCCAGCGCAGGATGAGGCAGCCATACCGCCATCCGACCCGACCGACGGCGGCCGCTGTCGCCGGCCCGCGCTTCAGTTCGATACCAGCCGGCAGCCGGCCGAAGGGTGGCTGCATGCGACACCGAGAGGGCAGTCGCGGCCTTCACCTCGTGGCGTGCAGGCCGAAGCACGAACCTGGATGTCTGTCTGGGCGCTACCAGGCGCGCCGCGTAGCGCGTCGGTTCTCGCGGGCCGATGCACGAAGCTGGCTGGCAATTCGAGCTCGTGATGCGCGAACACGGTGCACGGCAGGACGGCATGCCGTGCTGGCTGACCGGGGTCGTCCGTCAGTGCCCGGCGGCGAGGGGTCTGGGGTGGTGGAGCACCTGACGTGCCGGGCGGGGTAATTCTCCCGGCCAGCGTCGCCTGGGTGACGGGCATCGTGCTTGGCTGCCTCCTCGGCCCGAACCTGCTGCTGGCCGCGGTCGGCGGCATCCTCCTGTGTGCCGCGGGGGCAATCGGATCCTCGATGGGGGTTCGTGCTCTGGCGTTCGTGCTGGGCGTTCTGGCGTTGGGGATGGCACGCGGAGCGCTTGTGCCGCCTGACGGCGGGTGGCGAGACCTGGAGCCGTACGCCGGTCAGGTCAGCGTCGTTGGCCGGGTGCTGGACGAACCGGTCGCTCGCGGTCGACTCACCGAGCTACGCGTCGAGGCCGCCGAGATCGCCGCGCCCTCGCGTCTCGACGCTCCGCTCGTACTCGACGACGCGCGTCCCCGACTCCAGGTGCTCGCCGTGACGACGCGCGCCGACTACGGCGATCTTGTCGAGATTCGCGGCCGGCTGGCGCGGCCTCGCTCGCGCCCAGGTTGGCCGGTGGCGGAGATCCTGGCCCGCCAGGAGGTGTACTGGCAGATCGACGGTGCGGTCGTGCGGGTCCGCCAGCACGAGCCTGGCGATGCCTGGTCGGCGTTGCTCGCAGTGCGACGGGCGCTGGCAGGGAACATCCGAGCGAGCCTGCCAGAGCCGCATGCGTCGCTCGCGGTCGGGATCGTGCTCGGAACCCGGGCAGGGCTATCGGCCGACCTACGAGCGGTGCTCGCGGCGACCGGCACCTCGCACACGACCGCCGTCTCGGGCTTCAACGTCGCAATGGTCGCCGGGCTGTGCCTGGCCACCTTCGTTCGGACCATCGGCCGGCCGTGGGCGCTGCTTCCGACGACTCTTGCGATCTGGGCCTACGTCGCAGTAGTAGGTGCGCCGCCATCGGCTGTGCGGGCGGCCGCGATGGCGAGCGTGGCGTTATCCGCACAGGCAGCCGGCCGGCTGGTGGATCCGGCAACCGCGCTCCTGCTAGCTGTCGCGGCGCTCGTCGGGTGGGATCCAGGGCTGGCATTCGACCTTGGCTTTCAGCTTTCGGCCACCGCGACGGCGGGGCTAATCCTGCTTGGCGCACCGCTCTCGAACGTGCTGGGACGCCTGCCGACGGTCGTCAGGGAGCCAGCCGCGCTCGTCCTCGCGGCGGAGCTCGCCACATTACCGATCGTCCTGGCGACGTTTCGACAGTGGTCGTTGGTGAGCCTGCCCGCGAACGTTCTGGTCGCCGAAGCGATCCCGGCCATCATGGTGACTGGCGGGCTACTCGCGCTGGTGGCGCCGCTCCCGGGTATCGGCGATGCGCTCGCCTGGGCTACCTGGCTCTCGACCGCCTGGATGGTGACCGTCGTCCAGGGTCTCGCAGCACTACCCTGGGCGACTGGTTCGGTCGGCCAGGTGCCGCCCTGGCTCATCGCTAGCTGGTACGCGGCGGTGCTCGTCTGGATCGGCGGAGGCTCGCCGGAGCTACGGACTCGCTTTCGCGGGGCGACGGCGCTACGCCCGTGCGCCCTCGGAATCGCGGTGGTCGCGGTTGCGGCCTCCTGGCTACCGGTGCATGGGGCAGGGAATCGGCTCACTATCTCGCTCCTCGACGTCGGCAATTCGGCGGCGTTCGTCCGAGCGCCGAGCGGACACACTGCGCTGCTGGGAACGAGCGCCAGTGGGAGCAGTGTGGCGGCGGCTGTCGGACAGCGCCTCGACTTCTGGGAGCGTCGGTTCAGCGTGCTCGTCGTGTCGGAGACGGAAACGTCGCCAGGTCGAGGGTTGCAGGGCGCGTCCGGACGCTACCCGCCCGATCTTATCGTCATGGTCGAGGCCCCAGGGAACGATGGGGAGGCGCCCGAGGGTGGCAGTAGCTCTGGTGAGGGTGACTCGACACCTGCGAGCGGCGAACCTGCCGCTCAGCCGGCGAGCGGCGAGGACGCCGTGGAAGCGGCGGGCGGGCAGGGTGATGTGCAGGTGGCAGTCACGGCCCGTCCAGGGCTGCGGATCGACCTGGGCAGCGGTGTGGTGGTCGAAGTCGTCGACGTGCGGTCGCTCGACGATCGTGTCGTCGCGGATCTCGCCGTGTGCAGCGATCGCCTTGCCGTCTGGCTGCCCGCGCCCGGTCCGCCGAGCCCTCGTTGGGTGGACGTCTGCCCCGACAGACCCAGCGTCGTGCACCTGACGAGCCGGACCCCAACGTGGCTCAGCACCGCGCCGCCACGCCCCTGGCTCGCGGTCATCCAGGCCGCGCCGTTCGCGAGTCAGGCTCCAGACCTGGATGGCGTCGCACTCTTCGACCATCGTCTGTACGGCACTCTCGAGGTCGAGGATGACGACGGGGTACTTGGAATCCGGGGGGAACGCTGCGATGCCCGTCCGCCTTGCTGGCTGCTTGGCCCGCTGAGTGCGCCCGCCAGTCGCGAGTACGGGCTCGATACTGAGTAGCGACAGCGCGCCTGCCGCTCGGTGCGGCTACAATCGCCTCTAGGCCCTGAGACTTCCATGCGGTAGGGCACCGCCAGGGGGTGTTCCCGTGCCGAGGGACCGGCTGCTGGTCGTACTGTCGCTACTGATGGTGGTGGCGGTGAGCGCCTGCCAGTACCTGCCGCCACTGCCCGAGTTGCCGGGCAATCCGTTCGCGGCGGCCCCGACGTCGACGCCGTTTCCGGCGAGCGCACCCTCGCCAGTCGCGCTCGCTGCCTCACCCGCGCCGACGCGGCCAGCGTTTGCGCCCTTCTGGATAAAGAATCACCGCGTCACCGGGATGTGGAGCGGCCCTGAAGGGCAGAGCGGCGTCGTCAATTTCGGAACGACGTCGAGCCAGTTCTGCTCGTTTCAGGTGGTGCGCCCGGCTGACGGCTCGCGCCTGTACGTGCTCAATCCGTACAGCGACAACTACTTCTGGATCGACGCCGATGCGGTTGGGCCGGTCCCCAACCCGCCCGAGCACAAGCCCGGCCCCAAGCCGGCCGACCAGAATTGCACCGAGGCAATCTACGACGGCTGAGGGCGAGGCAATCTACGACGGCTGAGGGCGAGGCGAACTGCTCGCTGAATGCACTCTGCGCTCGGGGTAGTCGACAACCGGGATTAACGACGACGGCCCGCCAGAGGCGGGCCGTCGAAGCCTGAGTCTGGGCAATGGGCGAGGATCAGGTCAGCCCTGCCCACTTCTGAATCGCCACGAGTGCGATCAGATTGGCCAGGATCACGAGCAGGACGATGATGAGCTCCATCCCCTCCGTGACTACCACGCTCTCGGCTCCTCGACTGTATTCCGCGCTCTCATTGTAGGCGCCTGACGACGGCGAACGTCAATCGACCGCCTGGGGGCCACCGTTGGCGTGCGCCACACGATGCCCAGGCAAGTGCACCAGGCAAGCTTAGCTGGTCCGGCCGTCCCGCGTCATCTTCAAGTGGCCCTCGAAGTAGGCGCCCTCCTGGATGACGAGCGTACCCGCGGTGACCCCACCGGTGACCCGCCCGCTCGACGCGATCTCGACGCGGCCCGCACAGTTGATTTCGCCGTCGACTTCGCCGAGCACGGTGACGTGGCTGGCGACGATACGGGCCTGCACGCGCGCCTTCTCGTCGACCACGAGACGCTGGCCGCAGTCGATCTCCCCCTGGAAGGAGCCTCGTACACGAATCGACCGCTCGGAACGGAGGGTGCCCTCGATGCTGGTGCTCTCGCCGATCACCGTCTCGCCGGCATCCAACGACGTGGCCGGCTCGCGATCCGGGGTTGGAGACGGCACCGGCACGGCGACTGGCTCTGGCCGAGCCTCGTATGCGGGAGCCGTGGAAACGGAGGCTGGAATCACAGGCGCCTCGGACACCGGTATTTCCGTTGCTGGCGGCGTGAACGCGGGCGCCGGCGGCGCGGCGGCGACGGCAGGCGCGGCGGCGACGGCAGACGTGACGGCGACGGCAGACGTGGCGGGCGCCGCCTGCGCTTCGGCGGCCGATCCCGCCGCGGCCGGCACGGTCACGTCCTCGTAGGTAGCCGGGTCGTCGGGGAGGGCTTCGACTGCCATCGTCTCGGCCTCAGCGTCTTCGGCGTCGTCGACCTCGTTGCCCGTCTCCTGGGACGAGGGGGGAGCCGGCGGTGAGCCCCCAAGCGCCCGAGTGAAGCGGGTCCATTCGGATTCTTCAGATTTCTTGAACATGCTTCCTCCGGCCCGGAGAGTCAGGTCCGCCGTCACCCGGCAGCGGGGCGCAGTATAGAGGATTTGCCCGGGCTTGGGGCACGTGCGGGCCGGCCCACACGCGCCCCAAGCCCGCCAGCCCTCGAAAGCCGAGTGGCGACCTTACCAGCGCGGCTTCAATGGAAGCCAGCCAGGATGGCGCTCGCGCATGGCAGCCACGTCGTCGCGGGCATGACCCCTCTGTCGTTGGTACGCCTCGGCGCACAGCGCGAGCTTGTCCTCGTCCAACTCTACCCCTAACCCTGGTCCCTTCGGGACTTCGAGACAGCCGTCCACGAAGGTGAAAGGCGTTCCCTTGACGATGTCACCGGTGTTCCAGGGGTAATGGGTATCGCTGGCGTACAGCAGATTTGGCACGGCCGCCGCGAGGTGCGTCATCGCGGCCATCGTGATGCCCAGATGGCTATTCGAGTGTTGCCCGACCCCCCAGCCGAGTGTCTGGCAAAACCTGGCCATCTTCACGCAGCCGGTCAATCCTTCCCAGACGTGATGATCGGCGAGCACCACCGAGATGGCGCCGGCCCGCGCCGCTTCCGGGATGTGGTCGAACGACGTCACACACATATTGGTGCTCAGCGGGGTGTGAGTGGACCTGGCGACCTCGGCCATGCCGGTGATGCTGGCAGTCGGATCCTCCAGGTACTCCAGGTCGGTGTCGCGCAGCTTGTAGGCGACTCGCCGCGACGTCTCGACCGACCAGATCGCGTTGGGATCGATCCGCAACTGCATCGAGGGGCCGAACCGCTCGCGGAGGAGCTTCATGGTCTCGACCTCAGCATCCGGGTCGAGGACGCCGCCCTTGACTTTGATGCAACGGAAGCCCCACCGCTCGACCCATTTCTCGGCCAGCCCGACCATCGCCTCGGGCGTCAACACCTCGCCCCACTCGTCGTCGCCGGCTTCCTTGTAGAACAAGTAGGCCGAGAAGGGGACCCGGTCCCGCACCGTCCCGCCCAGCAGGTCGCTGACCGGCCGGCCGGTCGCCTTGCCGATCAGGTCGAGGCAGGCTTCCTCGAACGCCGAGTAGAGCCGCGGGTTTCGGAGCAGCAGCCGTAACGGCTCCAACTGCCAGGGATCCAGGCCAATGATGTGCTGACGCGCCGCCTGGATCGCGGCCGCCATTGCGCCACCGCCGGGTGCTTCCCCGAGCCCTTCGAGCCCATCGTCGGTACGGAGCTGGATGATGACCCGCAGATAGGATGGCTCGTGGATGCCCCATGAATTTCGCAGCGGCGGGTCGGGGACGGCGATCGGGGTTGCCTTGAGCTCGGTGATACGCATAGTCAGATCTCCCTCGGCGGGAGCGTACCCCATCGAAGCGAGGCACGCCACGCAACGCTACGCGGCGAGCGCCGGTCGAGTACGTGCACCGATCTGGGCGCTCCTCGCCTCGAGACCACCCTGTCGCGAACGAGGGAGTATTTGTGGGGCAGCGAACCGCCAGGGCGGGTGCGACGTACAATTGGCAGGGTGGGGAGTTGGTAGCGCGACGCGCGGGGACGGTGGCGCGCGGTGACAGCGGGGCAGGCGGCGTGTGGATCGCCTGCCGCGAGTGGGTGAGCGAGGGGCACGCCGATGGTGCTACGGCGGTCCGAGAGCCGAGGTCGTGTACGCGCCTCGCCCGAGGCGCTCTGGCCGTTCGTGTCCGACACACCGCGCATCAATCGGGCCGTCGGAGCGCCGCCGATCGACTACACGATCGTGCCGGCCGATACCGGCGGCTCGAAGATCACCGCCACCGCGAGGATCGGCCCATTCACGCTCGCTCGCTGGACTGAGTACCCCTTCCTCTGGCGCGAGCCGTATGGCTACTCGGTCGTGAGGGAGTTCCTCTCCGGCCCGCTGGCCCGCATGACCTTGGGCGTCGACTTGCGACGCGAGGGCGGCGAGACGGCGGTACGCATCTTCGCCGAGCTCGAGCCGAGGAACCTGGTCGGCGTGTTCCTGATTCGGTGCGGCCTGGGACAACGCATGACCGATACCCTCCTGGCCCAGTGCACCAGCTTCGACCGGTATCTGAGCGGTCAGGCGGCCATGCCATTTCCTAAGCTCGCGCCGCGTCGCCCGCCTCCGGACCGCTCCCGCTCGCTCATCGAGCGCCTGTGTCGGCGCGGCTGCGACACAGCCATCGTCGAACGGCTGGTGGAGCATCTGGCGACGGCCTCGGACGAAGACGTGGTGCTGATGCGGCCGTTCGAGCTTGCCGACCGCTGGAATCTGGAAAAGCGGCCGGTCCTTGCGACCTTCCTGCACGCGACGATTGCCGGGTTGGTGACACTGCGCTGGGACGTGCTCTGTCCGAACTGCCGGGTCGGGAAGCGCAGCGTCGGCACCTTGCGCGAGCTCCGTAAGGAGGCCCATTGCGACGTCTGCAACATCGTGTTCGATGCGTCGTTTGACCGGCTCGTCGAAGTGCGCTTCACGGTGGCGCCGTCAATCCGAGTGGCACAGGCGCGTGAGTATTGCATCGGCGGACCCCGCAACACCCCGCACGTCGTCGTGCAGATCCCGGTGCCGGCGGGCGCGGTCGAGCGGGTCGCCTGCCGGCTCCGGGCAGGCTTGTATCGGGCTCGATCGGCGCAGGCGACACAGCCCGCCGGAGTCGACGTCGTGGACGGAGGCCCGAGTGTGCCGCTCGCGCTCACACTGACGCCCGACGGCCTCACGTCCGAGCACGCTGTGATTGGAGCCGGCGACACCGAGCTCGTCGTCGAGAACCGGCTGGCGGCGCCGGCAGTGCTGGCGCTGGAGGAGCTACGCTGGTCAGATAGCATCGCGACGGCGGCTGTAGTGAGCACGATGGCCGAGTTCCGTGACCTGTTCTCCTCGGAGGTGCTCGCGCCAGGGCTTCAACTTGGTGTGAGCCGCCTGGCGTTCCTCTTTACCGATCTGACCGGCTCGACGGCGCTTTATCAGCGAGTCGGGCAGGCACGGGCGTTTCGGATCGTGCAGGACCAGTTCGCGATCCTCGGCGAGGTCGTGGCCGGGCACCGAGGCGCCATCGTCAAGACCATTGGCGACGCCATCATGGCAACGTTCGAGTCCGGCGCCGACGCACTGGCGGCGGCCGTGATGATGCAGCGCCGGATTCGAGAACTTGACCTGCGCGACGACGCCGATCCAGCGCGTTTGCTCAAGATCGGCGTCCATCAAGGGCCGTGCGTCGCGGTCACGCTCAACGACCGCCTCGACTATTTCGGCACGACGGTCAACATCGCGGCGCGCACCGAGCACGAGGCGCGGGGAGGCCAGATCGTGGCGACCGCCGACGTGTGTGACAGCGCGGAGGCACAGGCAGTTCTCTCAGATGGCAGCATTTCAACGGAGGCGACGTTCGTCGCGCTTCGTGGAATCAGCGAGCCGGTTGGGATCGTCCGCCTCACCCTGACCGACGCAGCAACTCCATCCGCCGCGACACCGCCTGTGGTCCGGTGACGCTGCTGACGCCGCGCCGGGTATCAGCGCCGGCGGGGGCGGTCGTCTCCGCGGCCGGTGGCCATTGCCCGCTCGCGCTGATAGAAGAGCCAGAAGGCGGGTAGAACCGACACGACGGCAAGCCCGAGCAGCGCCGGGTCTCCGAAGAATCGCCCGGTGACCGCGAGCGCGATTGTGACGAAGGCGAGCGTCGCTAACGTCATCGCGAACAGGAACGGGTCTCGCAGCCAGGCGCGATGAGGGCGCCGCTCTGGGGTCGGCATAACAAGCTCCGGGCGAACGTCTGGGCCGGCTCGGCAGCCCCGCCAGATAACTGTACCGTTCATGGTCGTCAGGCAGCACGTCGAGGACCGCCCCAGGCGAGCCATCCCAGGCCGAGGCGCCGTAACTCTCCCCTGATGTTGAGGATACTCGAAAGCTTCCGTCGCTCGGCCCTGGCCCGGGCCTCCACCACCTGCTGGCCGCTATCCATGACTCGGGCACCCCGTGCTCCCGGGCGACTCCCTTCGGGGTGGCGCCTGCCTGCCACCGTCCTGGCCCATCTGCGCGTCTGGCAACGGTCCAGACGCTCCGTGCCTTCAGCCATCCGAGCGCGGCCTGTCCCGTCATAATCTCGTGGGTCACGCCACCAGTGATTGCGCCTCGGCGCTTTCGGATCAGCCGCCCCTCTCCCGCGCACGAGGGTGAGGTAGGGGGGTGGGGGCTCTCAGCCACGAGCGCTGGGTATCCAGCTAGAAGCGATTGCCGGGGCGGGGAGAGGGGATAGCTGGCGGGCCTGGCGTGGCAGGTGGAACGATCGAGCGCCGCGTCGGCAGAGGCAATGGGGTGGGGTACGCGAACGTCGGGCGTGGTGATGGCGCGGCACCGGGGCCGCCACTGCGGGGAGTCACGGTGAACTGCCAGCGGTAGCCGCCCAACTGGCCCTGGTCGTCACGGGCCTGGACCCGGACTTCATGCGAGCCAGGATTGAGGTCGCGCACGAGGCTGAATGCTTTGATCCGCGCCGACGTCTCGCCAAGCTCGATCTGGAGCGGCTCACCGTCGAGAAAGGCGACGACGTCGACGAGATCGCTCGTGGCGGTCACGCGCGCGCCGATCAGCACTCCGCCGGGCGGTAGCGACGAGCCTGGCGAGGGCTGAATGCTGGTGATGACGGGATAGAGGCCCGGCGACGGGACCGGGCTGGCGGCCGCCGACGGCGACGGCGACGCAGCGGCCGAAGGCGACGGCTCCGGCGAACCGACGGCGGGCTGGAGCAGGCCAGCCGCCGGCGCGAGCGTGGGCGGCGCCACCGGCGCGAGCCGGACCGGTGTCCCGCCGGCGACAGGGGGCGCACCCTCGCGCGGGCGCTCAGCGGGTGGGGCGTTGCACGCCGCCACCGCGAGCAGACAGACTCCTAGGAGGGCAAGATGGCGATAAAGATTCTTCAGGCAAGCACGCGGTCGGGTCACACCTGTCCTCGGGGCAGCCGCGCGGCACGATCGTGCGAACGCGCAGGCGCGGCCCTGGGCGGCGCGATGATAGGCAGGGCTGCTCGCCGCAGTCAAGCGCCGTACCGTGTCTGCTGACAGGGCCTCACGTGCCCCCCAGACAACGGCATCGCGCCGGCCGTTCCGACTTTCGTACCATTGCGGCCGGTGCCGGCAAATCCAGGCGCTCAACAAGAGGGGGCATATGGTAGTGGTAGGCTCCAACCGACAGGACGACATCTATGCCGATCCGTCCACGGCTGGATTGATCGCGGACGTCGTTGCGCGACGCCTGCGGGTGAACCGCGACCCGCGTGGGTCGCTCGTCGAGACGCTGAAGATCGATTGGAGCGACTGCTACCACACTGAGGCGCGACCATTCGCTCAGACCTACTACTCCGTTACTGAGCCGTGGGTCGCGCGGGACGAAGACCGCTGGCACGTCCACGCGCTCCAGACCGACCGATTCGTGGTGCCAGGCGGCAACATCGTGGTTGCGCTCTACGACCCTCGCCCGGCCTCGCCCACGTTCGGCCGGTTGAACCTCGTCCGGCTCGGCGAGGCGAACGGCGATGACGGCCAGTACCTGCTGATGATCCCGCCCAAAGTGTTACACGGTTTTGTCGTGGTCGGCCCACGCCCGGCCTTGCTCCTCAACTACCCGACTCGGCTCTACGACCCCGAGGACGAGGGCCGAGTGCCGTTCGAAGAGGCCGGCGCGCGCCTCTCGGATGGTCGGACATTTAGCTGGGACGTCGTTCGAGAGGCCGAGGGCGCGCCCGTCTTGCAGCGATAGCGTGACATGAAGATTGTTGTCACAGGCGGCGCTGGCTTCATCGGCTCGCACGTCGTCGACGCCTACCTTAGCGCCGGCCACGATGTCGCCGTCGTCGATAACCTGGCGACTGGCTCGCGCGCCAACCTGAATCCGGCGGCGCGTTTCTACGAGGCCGATCTCCGCGATCGAGCGGCGCTTCGTCAGATCTTTGAGGCTGAGCGCCCCGAGTTGGTCAACCATCACGCTGCCCAGGCCAGCGTTCGCCGCTCGATGGAAGACCCGGTCGGGGATGCGACGATCAACATCCTCGGTTCGTTGGAAGTGCTCGAAGCCTGCCGCCACTTCGAGGTTGGCAAGGTGATCTACGCGGCGACCGGCGGCGCGGCGGTTGGCGAGCCCAGGTACACGCCAGTCGACGAGGCGCACCCAGTTGAGCCGCTGAGCCCCTACGGCGCCAACAAGCACGCCGTCGAGCACTACTGCGACCTGTATCGGGTGAATTTCAGTCTGGACACGACGATCCTCCGCTACGCCAACATCTATGGTCCCCGCCAGGATCCACGTGGCGAGGCCGGTGTGATCGCGGTCTTCGCGGGACGAATGCTGGACGGCGAAGACCCGGTCGTCAACGGTACCGGCGAGCAGGAGCGCGACTACGTCTACGTCGGGGACATCGCGGCAGCCAACGTGCTGGCGCTCGACCGGGGCAGCGGCGGCATGTACAACATCGGCACCGGGATCGGAACGTCCGTCAACGAACTGTACGACCGACTCGCGGCCATCATCGGCTACGCCCGCCCCCGCCGCCACGGACCGGCCTTGCCGGGCGAGGTGTTCAAGATCGCGCTGACCTCCGAGCGGGCCCGCCGCGACCTCGGGTGGGCACCCCGCGTCATGCTGGACGAAGGACTTCGGCGCACCGTCGAGAGCATGCGCCCGCACCCGGCCAGCGGGGCCTGAGACCAGGTCTGGCGGTTGTGGCAGGAAGCGGAGCACGCTGGCAGTCGGGATGGTCGGGCGAACGTTGTTGGCTGTGACCGTGCCCGCGTGTTATCGACCGTTCGACCAATGGGTGAACTGTGCGCGTTCATGGCTGCGCGTCGCGTTCGGCTGGCAGCCGGAGATCGAGTTCGACGTGGATAACGTCGTGCGCTCGGCGGGTGACCATCGGGCAGCCGGACTCGCGAAGGAGGTTGAGCATCCGCCAGTTCTCCGAAAGGACGTCCGCGACGATCTTCCTGACGCCGCGCGCTCGGCCGGCCTGGACGACGTGTTGGAACAGCGCCGCTCCGACACCCCGATGCTGGTAGCGGTCTTCGACGATCAAGCCAAGCTCGGCCACGCCATCTGACAAGACGTCGTAGCGCACCACGCCGACGATCGCTTCGTCGGCGCCGTCCGTTGCCGGCTCCACCGCCACGAGTGCCATCCGCCGATCGTAGTCGATGCTGGTGAAGTAAGCGGCCCGCTCGTCGCTCAACTCGGGCAAGTGCGAGAAGAAGCGGAAGAAGATCGAGTCGCGTGAAAGCCGAGAGTGGAAGGCTTGCAGACGGGCCTTGTCGGCCGGGCGGATCGGGCGCACGTGGAGTAGGCCGCCGTCGCGAAGCGGGACGTCCTGCTCTAGCTCGCTCGGGTATGCCTCGTCGCACACGCCCTCACTGTAGCCCATCCTCCCCGACCGCCGAACGGGCGATCTCTCACGCTCCCAAGGGGACGGCTGACAGGGGAGGCGGCCGCAAAATGCGTACAGTCGCCAGCCGGCCACGCCGTATACTCCGCTCGGGAGGCGGACGACGTGTCAGCGGGAGCACGACGCTACATCCTGGCCCTCGATCAGGGCACAACCGGGACCGCGGCGCTGGTCTTCGACGAGCGCGGCCTGCCGATCGCGATTGCCGACCAGGAGATTCGGCAGAGCTATCCTCAGCCGGGCTGGGTCGAACACGACGCCGAGGAGATCGTCGAGACAACGCTGGCCGTCGCCCGGAAGGTGCTCGACGCGGCTGGCTTGACTGGGCGCGATCTCGCGGCGGTCGGTATCACGAACCAGCGCGAGACCACCGTGGTGTGGGACCGCGCGACCGGTCGACCGATCGCGCCGGCGATTGTCTGGCAGGATCGCCGGACGGCCCCGATTTGCCAGGACTTGCGGCGCGGCGGTCTCGAACCGGTCATCCGGGAGCGAACCGGCCTGCTGGTGGACGCCTACTTCTCGGCGACCAAGCTTCAGTGGCTGCTCGACGCTGTGCCTGACGGCCGCGGGCGCGCCGCCGCTGGTGAACTGGCGTTCGGGACCA
Organism: Chloroflexota bacterium; assembly: GCA_020845495.1. The sequence continues at coordinate 126,178 of JADLFM010000001.1, read as the reverse complement.
TCGATAGCTGGCTTCTCTGGAAACTGACGGACGGCGCGATCCACGTCACCGACGCGACCAATGCCTCCCGCACCATGCTGTTCAATATCCACGAGCACACCTGGGACCACGTCCTGCTCGACGCGCTGAAGATCCCGGCGGCGGTGCTGCCGGACGTTCGGCCATCGAGTGGCGTGCTCGGCGAGGTGCGAGGGGATGCGGCCCGGGTCTTCGACGGCGTACCGGTGCCCATTGCCGGCGTGGCCGGCGATCAACAGGCGGCGCTCTTCGGGCAGGCGTGCTACGAGCCGGGCATGTCCAAGGATACCTATGGCACCGGCTCGTTCCTCTTGCTGAACACCGGCGACCGCCCCGCTCGCTCGCGGCTCGGCCTGTTGACGACGATCGCCTGGCTCCTGCCGAGCGGCTATGAATATGCCCTGGAAGGGAGCGTCTTCGTCACCGGGGCGGCCGTCCAGTGGCTGCGCGACGGCCTCGGCATCATCAGCACTGCCGCCGAGACCGAGGCGATGGCGCTGACCGTTCCGGACACCGGCGGCGTCTTCTTCGTACCGGCATTCGCGGGGCTTGGCGCGCCGTACTGGGACATGTTCGCACGGGGTACCCTCGTCGGGCTGACCGGCGGCACCCGCCGCGAGCACATCGTGCGGGCCACGCTCGAAGCGATCGCCTATCAGACCGCCGATGTCCTGACCGCCATGCGCGACGAAGGCGGCGTCGACGTACAGGTCTTGCGCGCCGACGGAGGTGGCACGGCCAATCAATTCTTGATGCAGTTTCAGGCCGATCTGCTCGGCATCCCGATCGAAGTCGCGGCCGTCCAGGAGACGACCGCGCGCGGCGCAGCCTATCTCGCCGGTCTGGGTGTCGGGTATTGGAAAGACCGCGACCAGATTGCCCGCCAGTGGCAGCCAGCCCGACGCTTCGAGCCAACGATGTCGCGAGACGAGCGCGAAGAGCGCCTGGCACTCTGGCATCGTGCCGTCGAGCGTGCCCGTGGCTGGGCGACCGTCTGACGTGCCTGACGCGCCAATCGGTATCCGCCGACCGCTCGTTCCGGTAGCACTCGGCCTTGTTCTGGGCGTAGCGCTGATCGGACTTGTGGCACTGCTCGGCTCGTTCTTCGGCCGGCCGCCGCAGGCGCCCTGGCTCTGTGACGACACTCGCTACGTCGACACCGTGCCAGTTGGCCGAAGCGTCGTCGGGCCAGCGGTAAGCGCGCCGCCCGGCTGCGCCGGCCTCGGCCGCACGAGCGAGTGAGTCGACAGCCCGACGCCCGGTCCGTCGAGGCGCGACAGCCGTCCTGGGCCGAGGCCGCCTGCCAGATCGCCGGCGGCATCGTACCGCTTGCGTTTCACACCTTCGGCACGCTTGGCTTCGCGACCACGAAGGCGCTGCTGGTGCAGATCCTGGCCCTCGTGCTGGTGCTGGGCTTTGTGGGCCGCGAGGCCGGCCGGCTCGGCCGATCCGACTCGTGCTCGACGTGGCCTGACGCGCTCCTCGACATGTACCGGAGTGGTGCCCGCCTCGCGCTCAGTGGGCTCGCCGGTGTCGTGGTATTCCAGGTGCTTGCCACCGGAGTCTCACTCGACCGTGGCGTCAGCTTGTTCGGCTCCTGGGATCGTCAACAGGGGCTGATGACCGTGCTCGCCTGGATCGTGCTTGGCGTGGCGGCGGCCGTGGCGGGACGGAGCGGCGTGGACCTGGCGGCTCGGCGAAGTCGCCTGATCGACACATGGCTGCTCGCAAGCCTGCCGGTCTGCGTGTACGCGCTGGTGCAACAGTTCCATCTCGACCCGATCGACTGGCTCAACCAGCCGCTCGGCGTCACCAGTACGCTCGGGTCGTCGACGGCACTAGCAACCTACCTTGCGATGCTGGCGCCGTTGACGCTTGCGCGGGTCGTGGCCGCCGCGATGGCCGTCCACGCCGAGTCCGCCCCCCGTACTCGACGGCGGGGGTGGCGGTCCCGATGGTCCTGGCTGGTCGATCCGCGCCTTCACGTTGCCGGCTGGTCGGCACTGCTCGTGCTTCAGATTGCAAGTCTCGTCTTTGCCCAGGTGCGTGGTGGTGTGCTGGCGCTCGGCGCCGGGCTCCTCGTCTGGGTCGTCGGCGTATTGATCCGTGCTCGCCCGCGAATCGCACTCGCCGTGGGGGCGGCCGGTGTCGTCGGGGTGGTTGGGGCGGCGGCTGTCCTCGCGGCCTCGCCACGCGAAGGCGTCGAAGGCCGGGATACGTCGGCAGATCAGCGGCTACTCATCTGGGGCGACGCCGTCCAGACACTTGCCGAGGCTGGTCCCCGGCTCCTGGTTGGCTTCGGCCCGGAGACGCAAGTACTGTCGCTCGAACGGGATTTCCCGCTCGCGCTGGCGACGCGCTTCGAGAACGCCCGCTTCGACCGCGCCCACAACGTGGTGCTGGACACCCTCCTGACCGTGGGGGTGCTCGGCGGACTGGCGTCGCTGGGCTTGCTGGTCGGGGTGGTCGGGCTGGCGGTTGCGGATCTGCGCGCGACCGGCTCTCGCCGGCTGGTGACGGCCGGTCTGGTCGGCGCGTTCGTGGCGAACCTCGTCGCCAATCAATTCGCCTTCGACTCGGTCGCGACCGGCGCGCTCTTCTGGATGACGCTGGGGCTGCTCGTCGGACCGTACATACCGGTGAAGTTGCCCGCCTCACCGTTTGACGAGGCAGAAACCGAAGGCCGTGGCGCTGAGTCGCGCCGCGGCCGTCAACGCCCTGCCCGCCGCATGAAGGATCGACGGGAGCGAGCGCCGGCCGCTCCGAGCATGCCGATCGCTCGCCTGCGCGTGACCGCGTGGCTGGTGGCGCTCGCCGTGGGACTGGCGGCGATTCCCTGGCTCACCGCGCCGTTCCTGGCCGACCTGTATCACACTCGCGCCCTCGCGCTGCGGGCAGGCGAGGCGCCCGCGTCCAGTTTGCCCGAGGAACTGGCGGCCGTGCGGATGGTCCCCTGGCAGGACATTCCCGTGCTCGCGCTCGGCCTGACCTACGACGATCTTGCCAGCACCACCAGTGCGGCGACCTCCACCCTGCCGACCAGCTTCGAAGACCTGTACACGCTCGTTCCCACCAGTCGGGCCGCCCAGTTCGCTGCGGCACGGCTGGCCTTCGAGCGGTCGGTCGCCGTCAATCCGCTCGATCCATACAGCCACGCCCACCTTGCCCGCCATCTCGTCACCGCCGCCGAAGCGACCCACGACGCCGCCGAGCAGACGAGTCTCCTCAGCGATGCCGTCATTGCCTACGATCGCGCCATCGCGCTTGGCCCGAGCCGCGTAGCGTTCTACGACGAGGAGGGTGTCGCCCTGACCCGCCTCGGACAACCTGATCTCGCTATCGCGCGCTTTCGGCAGGCCGAGGCGCTCACAAAGCCGACCGCCGAGCGCCTCGCCCGGATCGGGGATGCCGAAGTCGTGCGGGGCGACACGACGGCCGCCCGCAACGACTACGAGCAGGCATTGGCCCTCGACCGCACGTCCGCGCCCGCCGAGGCCGGGCTGGCGGCGCTTGATGTGGCCGCCGGCGACCTGTCGTCGGCGCTCGAGCACGCCCAACGCGCCGCCCGCTATCAGATGCGAAACTGGCGTTACCATCGGGATCTTGCGCTCATCTACCGCGACCTCGGCCAGAACGACGAGGCGCTCGTCGAGGCACGGACCGCGCGGCGGCTTGCACCGGCCTGGGAGTGGGACGACCTGGCCGCCCTGGTCGACTCCGTGCGCTCGCCATCGGCGGCTCCGTAGGTGGTTGCGTGGGGCAGTCCGCCAGGTCATCCAACGTGCGATCGCACAGCATCGTGAACGTAGGTGCCAGCGGTGCTTAGAATCAGAGGGGGCGAGGCGCGTGTCAGCGGCGACGCCGGCGGTTTTGCGCCCGCTCGGACGGGATAGTAGATGTCTGACACGTCGCTGCCTCATCGCATCCGGGTGGGGCGTATCACCTACGCGCTGGATCGGGAGGCCGTGATCCCCCCGAACCCCACCCGGATCGGCACCGACGCCGAGGGCCGGGCGATCTACGGCGATCCCCGATATGCCGCGTCGAGGAAGCGGGTGTTCCTGGCCTCAGCGCAGGGACCTCTGACCGGCTACGTCCGTGACGATCCCCCGGCTGGCCTGTCGCTGACCGACGTCTTGCACGCGGCGTTTCACGAGCCGTTGCCACGCCCGGCCGCCCTCGGCGTGCTAGCGCTGCTCGTCGCGCGCCACGTCGTGCTCGCCGACGGCACGCGCCTCGGCGGCTCGCGTGACGAAATCACTCAGGCGGTCGCGTCAGTCGCACTCGAGCCCGAGGGACTGGTCGCTCAGGCGCGGCGGGTACCCGACTGGGCGCTCGCCGAAGCACTTCGCCCACGGGCTGACGAGCTCAGCGCTCGGATCGTGACGACAACGTGGGTGCGTGAGCTGGCCGATCCGGAGTTCGGATTCGTGCGGGCGGTTACTCCGGCCGAGGTGACGGTCGCGCGGGGGGCCGGCGCCGAGGTGGATGTCGGTAGCCTCCTGGAGATTCGTGCTCAGGACGGCGGCCGCCCAGCGGTGACCGTCCGCGTGTGCGAAGTCGAGCCACGCGACGTACGCGTGGTCCAGGTCAGCAAGGCCCACGCGGAGGGCGTAGGGCACGGCGACCCGGCCTTCTTCGTACCGGTCCTACGCCGGCCTGCTGACCCGGCCTGATCGCTGCGAAGCCGAGCAACTATCGCTTGACTGCTTCGCGAACTGAATCGCACCTGCGCGGATCGGTCAGCGGCTGAGTTGGAGTCGTCGGCCGAGGTAGCGCGATCTGGTGAGCGACCGGGTGGCGGGCCAGAGGTCAGCCGCTCCCCGGGAACAACGTCGCGAGCGGATGTGTGCGGAGGTGCTCGTTCGCCATCAGCACGACGAGCCGGCTGTTCACGTCGACGATGGCACCGCTCATCGCCAGCCGGACGGCCTCGGCCAGCGGGACGCGCTCCAGACCGCGTATAGTGATCTGCTCGAAGGGTTCGAGCGCCGGCTCGCCGATCTCCTGGACGAGCGCGAGGTACAGGTGCTCGTGGCAGCGAGCAGTTGCTGCGCCAAGCTCGGCCGTTCCAAGCGATACCAGCGCCGCCGTGATCCCGGCCTCCTCCCGCAGTTCGCGGTGCATCGCCTCCTCGGGGGTAGGCGCGCCGTCGCGTCCGCCGCCGATCGCTTCGAGCCCATCGCGCTCCAACTGCGGGCGATACTGGCGCAGCAGATAGACGGCCCCGTCACGGTCGATCGGCAGCGCCAAGACGAGGTCGCCGTGAACTACCGACTCCCAGGGCACGAGCGACCCGTCTGGCAGCAGTTGGATATCGCGGACGACCCGGAACTTGATGCCCTCGTGAACAACCTCGGAGCGCACGACCCGTATCGGCGGCGCTAGCGTCTCGTCGGTCATGGCGCCAGGACACCGGGTGTGAACGTGCGGCAGACCTGTCGGGGGGAGTCCGCTGCTCCAACCGCCAGCGTTGTTCCGACCCACCTCACGCGAGGCGCGCCGGATGCATCAGGCCCGCGCCGAGACCCGGTCGAAACAGGTGCTGCAATAGACGGGGCGTTCGAGGCGGGGGATGAAGGGAACCGAGGCAGTCGCGCCGCACTCGTGGCAGGTAACCGCGTGCATCTCGCGCGGCGCCTGGCCGAGGCGTTCACGGCGGCGGTTGGCCCGGCACTGTTGACAGCGCTGCGGCTCGTTCATCAGGCCCTTCTCGGCAAAGAACGCCTGCTCACCAGCCGTAAACGTGAACGCGGCTGCACAATCGCGGCAAGTCAGGACTCTGTCAGCAAATGCCACGGCTATTCGCCTCCCGCACCGAAGCGTAAGCAGTTCGTCGACCGGCGCTGGTCACGCGGTGACGCTTCGCGGCGGCCTCCCCCCAACCCCGGTTGGGGTACAGGCCACGGCGCGCAGTATAGCCACGAACGGGAAGTCTGTAAACGGTTTTCAGAAGCCTCTTCAGCACGCAAGCAGTGCGCCCGCTTGGATTGACACCAGCCCGCCCAAACCCCTACCTTCCCTGCCTGAAGCCGGCGTCGGCGGCCCGTGTGTACCGACGCCCTAGGTCGAGCTGCCGCCATCGCCTCCTCAACCGCCCCGTCCCTGCACTCCACGCTGACCGCTGATTCGGCCATCCAGCGCGATGCCGTGCGCGGGTGCCGTGAACGGTCGACGTGGATCGCTGCGGCTCCTTCGGCGGCACTCGGGCTGCTCTGGCTCGTCGTCGCGTCGTGGGCGTCAATCGGAGAGCACGTGACGTTCAACAGCACGTCGCGTGACCTCGGCGTCTACCTCCAGATGCTCTGGAACGGCGCGCACGGCCAGCCGTTCCAGACCACGATCCTCGAGTCGAACCGCGTTCACCTCGCCGAGCATGTGGCGTTGCTGCTGACCGTACTCGCGCCAGCCTTCGCGCTCGCGCCCGATGCCAACTGGCTGTTCGTCGCGCAGTCGGCGGTACTGGCGCTGGCTGGCGTTCCGGTCTACCTGCTGGCGCGCCAGCGGCTCGGCGGCATGCTCCTTCCGACACTGGTCATGGCTGCGTACTTCGCGATGCCGATGCTGACCGAGGTGGCCTTCGACGCCATCTACCCGATCACCTGGACGGCGTTACCGCTCGGTTTCAGCGCGTATTTCTTGCTGTCGGGCCGGCTCCGGGCAGGCGTCGCTCTGGCAGTGGTGGCGCTCCCGATGGAGGAAGAAGCCGGGCTGATGGTCGTGGGTCTGGGGCTGTTTCTGCTGCTTCAACCCGGCTCGCGCCGGGTGGGTGTCGGACTCGCGGGCACCGCCTTGCTATGGCTCGCGCTCGTCGCACTGGTGGTCATGCCGCGCTTTCACGAACCGTCGACCTTGCCGTCTGGTGGCGAAAATCGGACGGTCGCCCACTTCGAGGCACTGCGCGACAAGCCGGGAGCTATCCTGGGCGACCTCTTCGGCGCCCGGCTCCCTCTGCTCGGGCGCTGGCTGGTCGCGCCGACCGGCGGGGTAGCGCTTCTGGCGCCCCAGGCCGTGCTGATCGATCTGCCACACGCCGCAACGCTCCTGCTGGCCGACAAAGAGGGGCGGTATCGTCGGCACTGGGGCGGGCCGACCATCCCAATCATCTGGCTTGCGACGGTCGTCGGGCTCGCGCGGCTTCGCCGGCCGCCGTTGCGTGCGATGGGTGTCGGCCTGATGCTGATAGGCACGGTCGCCACCTACGTGCTCGACAGCAATCTGCCGGGCGGCGGCGACTACGACCCTGCCGACGCCGTCTGGACAGACCGTTCCGAGCAGTTTCGGTACGTCGTCGATCGCGTGCCGCCCGGCGTCTCGGTCGCGGCGAGCCGTCGAGCGCTCGGGCACCTCGCGGATCACTCCGAGTTGTACGTCTACCCGCCAAACTACGCTGGCGCGCTCTGGCCGCCCGAGCGCCACATCGGGGCGTACGTGCTCGACCTGACGAACGGCCAGACAGCCGATGCGCTGCGCACACGTCAGAGCCCGCTGCGCGCCCGGCCACCATATGTCGCGTGGTCGGTCGGGCCGGATGCGCTCCTCCTCACCGAGCAGGCGCCCGCTCCCGCCGCTGCGATCGACCGCGAACTCGCCGGCGTCGTGCTCCACGGCGCGGAGGTGCGCCGGGGCAGATCGGGCCTGGAGGTCACGCTCCAATGGCGGGCCGGCGCCCGTACCCCTGGCTCGATGACGCGGGTGGTGCGGGTATTTGGAGCGGACGGTACGCTGCTGGTCGAGGCGCGGGGGCTGGCACTGGACGACTTCATGCCGAGCGGCGACTGGCCGCCAGGGCAGATCGTCGTAGACCGGGTGACGCTGCCGTTCGCGGGTGCCGGGCCGGTCGCGCTTGAAGTCGGCTGGGCGGATCGGAACGGGCGGCTGGATGTGGTGCGGCTCGCGGTCGATGGCGATATGGTCGCCGTCGACCGCTGACGATCCGCTCCGCTCAGTCGCCGAGGAATCGCTCGACGATGGCGACGAATAGTGCTGCACCGACCGGCAGCGCGGCCTCGTCGTCCACGTCGAAGCGCGGATGGTGATTCGTCCAGGTGAGACCGCGCGCCTCGTTCGCGCCGCCGAGCCGGAACTGGCAGCCGGGCGCTTTCTGGAGAAAATACGACATGTCCTCCGACGCCATGACCGGCGGTGTGGTAAGCACCTTGTCCGCGCCGACCAGATCTCGGGCGACCTCCGCGACGAGTGCCGTCATGGCCGGATCGTTGACGAGCGGCGGGTAGCCGTACTCGTAGCTCACGTCGGCCGACCCGCCAAGTGCCGTCGCGACGCCGGTCGCGACCTCATGGATGCGGCGCGCTAGAAGCTCGCGCATCTCCTGGTCGAAGCTGCGAACGCTGCCGGCCAGGGTTGCCCGTTCAGGGATGACGTTCTCGGCCTCGCCAGCCTTGATCGTCCCGACGGTGACGACGGCTGGTCTCAGGGGATCGACGTTCCGCGAGACGATGGTATGGAGCGTCGTCACGATCTTGGCGGCGATCAGGACCGAGTCGACGGCCTGATGTGGCCGCGAGGCATGACCGCCGCGCCCGTTGACCACGACCGTGAAAGAATCGGCGGAGGCCATCGCCGGGCCGGGGCAGACTTGGACGGTGCCGGCCGGTGACGAATTGGTGAGGTGGACGCTGAACGCCGCGTCGACCGTCGGGTTTTCGAGGACGCCGTCGTCGATCATCGCCAGCGCTCCGCCCGGAAACCGCTCCTCGGACGGCTGGAAGACCAGCTTCACCCTGCCCGCCAATCGGTCGCGCCGAGCGGCCAGAACGCGGGCGGCGCCAAGGAGCATGGCGGTATGCCCGTCGTGGCCGCAGGCGTGCATCACCCCTCGCCGCATCGAGCGATAGGGAACGTCGTTTTCTTCCTCAATCGGCAGGGCGTCCATGTCGGCACGTAGCAGCACCGTCTTGCCCGGGCGCGCCCCCTCGAGCGTGCCGAGCACGCCAGTTCGCCCGACACCGATCCGAGTGTCGATGCCGAGCGCGCGGAGACGGCTGGTAACGTAGGCAGCCGTCTGGTGCTCCTCGAAGCCAAGCTCGGGGTTGGCGTGAAGGTGGCGGCGGTCCCGCACGAGCTCGTCCCCGAGGAGTGCCGTGACCTCGTCGAGTCGTGGCATCGGTGTAGCCTCCGGTGATATTCGTCCGGTCGAGGCGGCCGGTCTGCCCCGCTCGACGCTAAGGAGACGGTAGTCAGTGCTGGCGGCGCGCGCAAGCGAGCGGTCAATGCGCCCCGATCCAACCCTCTGTCAATGCGCCCCGATCCAACCCTGAACCGATACACTTCGTCGCGGGGGAACTGGAGGAGCCTGCGAACGGCCGCCAAAGAGACGTGGACTGGTGTGCCACCCCCTCCTCGATGAAGGCCCCCTACTCGCCTGAGATCTCCACCTGCTCACCTGAGATCTCCACCTGCTCACCTGAGATGTCCACCAATCTGAGAGGATAGCGCGCGAATGTACGAGCGGACGGTTCTGGCAAATGGACTGCGCGTCGTGAGCAGCACGATGCCGCACACGCGCTCGGTCAGTGTCGGACTGTACGTCGGCGCGGGCTCGCGCTACGAGACCGACGAGATTGCCGGTGTCTCCCACTTCCTCGAACACATGTTGTTCAAGGGCACCAGGCGCCGCCCGACCGCACAGCAGATCTCCGAGGAGATCGAGGGCATCGGCGGGGTGATGAACGCCGCGACCGACAAGGAATTGACCGTTTATTGGGCCAAGGTTGGCCATCAGCACTTCACCCGTTGCCTCGACGTCCTGGCTGACGCGCTCCGAAACTCCCTCTTCGAGCCGGGCGAGATCGAGAAGGAGCGTCAGGTCATCCTCGAAGAACTGGCGATGACCGAGGACAGCCCTGGCGACCTCGCGGCGCTCCTGATCGACGAGGTGTTGTGGCCCGCTCAACCGCTTGGCCGCGACGTGGGCGGCTCGCCGGCCTCGGTCACCGCGATGGATCGGGGTCAGATCCTCGAGTACGTGGCGCGCCACTACCTGCCAGAGAACACCGTGTTGGCGGTGGCAGGTAACGTGACGCATGACGAGGTGGCGCGGCTCGCCGACGCGCACCTTGGTGACTGGGAGCGAGGACCGTTTGGGACCTGGCATCGTGTGCTCGACACGCCCTCGCCGCGGGTAGCGATCAAATCGAAGAAATCCGAGCAGGCCCATGTCTGCCTCGCCATGCCAGCCTATTCGAGCGCCCACCCGGACCGCTACGCCCTGGACGTCTTGAACACCATTCTCGGCGAAGGGATGTCCTCACGACTGTTCGTCGAGATCCGCGAGAAGCTGGCGCTTGCCTATGACGTGCAGTCGTACCTCAGCCATTTCCGGGACGCTGGCTCGCTCACGGTGTCGGCGGGTGTCGACCCGAAGCGCATCGAGCCGACCATCGAAGCGGCAGTCCGCGAGCTACAGCGTATCTGCGAGCCGGTCCCGCAGTCGGAACTGCGCAAGGCCAAGGAATTCATCAAGGGCCGGCTTCAATTGCGGATGGAGGACACTCGGGCGGTGGCCTCCTGGCTCGGCGGCCAGGAACTGCTGCGCGACGAGATCTTGACCGTTGATGAGATCCTCGAGCAGATCGAGCGGGTGTCGGTGGACGACCTGTGTCGAGTCGCCGAGGACGTCATCCGGCCGGCACGGATGAGCGTGGCCGTTGTCGGACCGTACAGAAGCGAGGCGCGCTTCGCGAAGCTGCTGCCCAACTGAACGGAAGTCGCGCCAGTTCAACCGACCAGGGAAGAGCGTCGCAAAACCTCCTCCTACCCCCATCACGCGCAGCGTTGGTGCAGCGTTGATTGGAATGAGGGAGCGAAATGCGAGTGCCACGTCTCACGGCCAATATCGCCGTCGACTTGCTCATCTGGATGGTCGGCCTGGGGATCGCCGTAGGCGCCGTCTATCCACTGGTCGCGGTGACGTTGGGAGTTGCCCCGGACCAGGCGATGACCGTCCGGTTCGCCCTTGGATCGATCGTCGTCGAAGCCGTACTCGGCATCGTCGCCTTCGCGTTCACACGTACGCTCGTCGGAAGCTGGCTTGCAGAGCTCGGTCATCGCATGCGCGAGGTGCAGCAGGAAGTCGTCATGGTGGCGGCCAGTGGTGCGCCGCCGTCACGGATCAGCGCGGCGGCGCGCGTTCCGGTGGACGCTGGCGGCGGCCTGGGGGGGGCGTCGAGCGCCTTCAACGCGGTCGTCGACGAACTTGGCCGGGCTCGACGTGTCGAACTCGCGCTCCGAGAGTTCTCCGAGAGCGTCGCGACCCAGGTACGGGTGGACGCGCTCGCGACGGAGGCGCTTCGCTCGCTGCTCACCTACGTCGAGGCAGATGGCGGCGCCCTGCTCGTGCTCGACTCCCGGGTTCTGGAACTGAAGGCACGCTACGGACTGCGCGGCGCCGAAGGACTGCTCGCCGCGCCGTCCATCCACCGAGTCCTTGGAACCGCTCGCCCGCGCTGGGTCGACCAGGCCCCCGAGGGGTTGAGCGTGCACTCGGGCGAGGGGTGGGTGCCGGCGCGCCAGTTGCTCGTGGCGCCGGTCCCGTTCATGGACAGTGTCCTCGGCGTCCTGGTGGTGGCGGCGAACTCGCAACTGGATCCGTCTACTGAACAGGTCGTGGATCTGTTCTGCAAGCTGCTTGGCGTCGCGCTGAAGAACGCCATCGGGCAGGCCCAGATGGAGCAGATGGCGGTACTCGACGCGCTGACACTCTGCTACAACCGCCACTTTGGCCTCGCCCGGCTCGACGAGGAACTGGCTCGGTCACGGCGTACCGGTATCCCGTTTGGCCTGCTGATCCTCGACCTCGACGGTCTCAAGGACGTGAACGACACCTGGGGGCATTGGGCCGGGGACGAGGTGCTGGCCGCCGTCGGACGGGCGTTCCGCCAGGCGCTCCGCCAGGAGGACATCCTCGTACGGATGGGCGGCGAGGAGTTCTTGGCGATCCTGCCGGGCGCGGGCATCCAGCACGTCGAAGCCATCGGCGAGCGGCTGCGACGGTCGGCAGCGACCATAAGCGTCGAACGGGCGCCCGAGCTTCGTATCACGGCGAGCGGCGGCGGAACCGCCTATCCGACCGACTACCAGGACACCGTTCAGGACTTGCTACGGCAGGCTGAAGGCGCCCTCGATCACGCCAAGAGCGCGGGGAAGGATCGCCTCGTCCTCTACTGTCCGCGCACTCTGCCAGTCAGCGGTGATAGCGCGCTCAAGCCGGCGTAAGAGGAACGAGGAGCTGTCAGGCGTCCACGCTCAGCAATCGGTGAGCGGGCTTCAGGAGTCAGGCATCGGCAGACGGCCGTTCGGGGGCGGCCAGGGGTGACGGTCGCCGGGGGGCGGCCGTCCCCCCTGCCGATGCCCGCGCGAGCGAACCGAGGTCAGATGGCCTCGGCTCGTCCCCGTTCACGCTCCTGAAGGTTTCACGCTCCTGAAGGTTTCACGCTCCTGGATGTGGCGCGCCAGGAGCATCCCTTCACCCGCCGATCTCCCGCACCCAGAAGGAGAAGGTTGGGGCAGGTGCTCGTCACTCACCACCTGCGACGTACCGCTCGCCACGCATCATTCACGGCTCCGCCGCTGGCAATACGGGCACAGCCAGGTGCCGCGCTGACCGATCACCAACCGCTCGATGGGGTGCCCGCAGCGGGGACAAGGCTGGCCGGCGCGGCCGTAGACGCGCAGGAAGTTCTGGTTCTCACCCGGTTCTCCCGTGGCGTCGCGGTAGTCCGAGAACGACGTGCCACGACGCCCGATGGCGGCGGTCAGCACGCTCCGAATCGCCGTCAGGAGCCGGCCCCGCTCGCGAGGGCTGAGGGACTCGGCGCTGCGTTCGGGGTGGAGTCGGGCTTCCCAAAGGATCTCGTCGGCGTACATGTTCCCGATGCCCGCCAGGAAATGCTGGTCGAGCAGCAGCGGCTTGAGCCGTCCCCGTCGTCGCGAGAGCCGTCGCTCGAAGTCGGCCCGACCGATCTCGAGTGGTTCGGGGCCGAGGCGCTCGTCGAGAAATTCCTGCATGGACGCGTCGTCCGGAAAGTAGTAGATGCGGCCGAACTTTCGGGGATCGACGTAATCGAGGCGAGTGCCGTCGTCGAAGTTGAGCGCAAGGTGGGTATGCCGAGCCAGGGGCGCATCGGGGGCGCGCAACAGCAGGTTGCCACTCATCTTGCGATGGATCACCAGCGTTGCGCCGTCGTCCATGCCAATGAGCTGGTACTTACCGCGCCGCCCGACGCTCGTCACGACCCGGCCGCTGAGGGCGTCGTTCAGCGCTTCGCCTGTGGCGTTGGGCAGCATCGCCGGCCAGTCGACGGCGCCCACGCTCGCCACCTGGCGGCCGATGATGCGGGTACGCAGGCTCCGTGCGGTGGTCTCGACCTCAGGCAGTTCAGGCATACGGGATCTCGGACCGCTCAGGCATACGCGGTGGTCAGCCTGCCGCGGACTGGTCGGTCGTCGTATCGTCGGGCGGTACAATCGAATCGGCCGACCGCTCGGCCGACCGCTTGCGTCGTCGCAGGCCGGATAGCCGCTCGGCGGGCTGCTTGCGACGATCTGGGGGAGCGGCCCTCTCGCCAATCCCGTGACGTGCGCGCGGTTTCACTGTGCTGGCCGGGGTGCCGGTCGGGGTAGCGGTCGTGGCTCCCGATGCCCGGGGGCCGCGGGCTGCGTCCACGCTCCGCTTGCGGGGCTGGGTCACGACCCCGGGCAGGTCGCCGGGCTGGCAGGTCGGGCAGGTGTAGGTGCCGCGCCCGCCGAAGCGCGTCTTGACAATGGCCGTGCCGCAAGCCGGACAGGGCTGACTGGCCCGCCCATGGACGCGCGGAAAGTCGCTCTCCGGTGAAGCTTTGCCGTTCAAGATCTCGGCGACACCCTCACGGACGGCGTGCCCGAGCACCGACTGAATGGCCGCATGCAGCCGTTCGAGAGCTGCATCGTCAATGGCCGACACCCGTGTGTCGGGCCGCAGGCGACTCGCGAAGATGATCTCGTCGGCGTAGATATTGCCGACCCCCCCGACAACGTGCTGATCGAGCAACAACGGCTTGAGCGGCATCCGCTGCCGCCGAGCGATCCGTTCACGCAGCACGTCCACCGTGAAGGACGGGTCGAGCGGCTCCGGCCCGAGCTTCGACCGAGCCAGCAGCGGCTCCACGGCATCTGTGGGGAGCACCCAGAGGCGGCCGAACTGACGGATGTCGGTGACATACAGGATGCTGCCATCCTCGAAGCGGAAGATGACGTGCGTCGAGCGGTGGGGCAGGGGCGCGCCAAAGGCCGGAACGGGGTGCCCGCCCTCAGCCAGGGTGCGACCCTCACGGTTGCGGTGCACGAGTTGGCCGGCTAGCCGAAGATGTATGACGAGCGATAGGCCGTCGCTGAGATCCACTATCAGGAACTTGGCCCGCCGTCTGAGCCCCAGCACCCGTCGGCCGATTAGTGCGTCGGGCGTGAGGCCGGTGTCGGCGGCGCACAGCCGGGGGAGCCGCACCTCGACCTCAGCGAACGTCCGGCCGACAAGCGTCCGTTCGAGATTGCGCCGAAGCGTCTCGACCTCCGGGAGCTCAGGCACGGGCTGCCTCCCCGGCAGCCGGATGGGTGGCAGCCTGGGGAGTGGTAGCCTGATGGGTCGCAGCCTGATGTGCTCGCTCCTCACCGTCAGGCGTGTCGACGTCCAGGTGCGACAGGTCTTCCCAGTTGTCGCCGGCACGTAGCTCGACCAGTAGCGGAACGATCAGCGTCATCGCTCCTTGCATGATGCGGCGTAGCTCGCGGGCGAACGGGATCAGTTCGCCACGCGGCGTCTCGAAGACCAGTTCGTCGTGGACCTGGAGCACCATTGTCGTCTTCAAGTCGTGCTCGTCGATGAAGCGTTCCACGCCGATCATCGCAATCTTGATGATGTCGCTCGCCGTGCCCTGGGCCGGGTGGTTGACCGCCTGCCGCTGACCGGAGGCCCGCACCGCCCAGATCTTGTTCTTCAGTTCGGGGATGTAGCGACGCCGCCCAAGCAAGGTCGTGACGTAGCCCCGCTCCTCGGCATCGCGCAGGATACTGTCCTGGAATGCCTTGACCGTGCCGAACCGCTCGAAGTATTGCTTGATGAAGCGAGCGGCCTGCTCGACTGGCAGGCCGCTCTGCTGCGACAACCCGTACTCGGTCATGCCGTACAGGACGCCGAAGTTCACGGTCTTGGCGAGGCGGCGCTGATCGGACGTTACCTGGTCGATTGGGATGCCCAGCACCTCGGCGGCAGTTGCGGCATGGATGTCCCGCCCGTGATTGAACGCGTCCACAAGCGTCGGATCGTGGGTCATATGGGCCAGGATGCGAAGCTCGATCTGCGAGTAGTCCGCGCTCAGAAGGCAAGCGTCTTTCGATCCAGTGATGAACGCCCGTCGTACCCGTTTGCCGAGATCGGTGCGGATCGGGATGTTCTGAAGGCCAGGATCGGAGCTAGAGAGCCGGCCAGTGGCCGCGATGGTCTGGTTGAACGACGTGTGGACCCGCCCGGTCTCGGGGTTGACCAGCAGCGGCAGCGCATCGACGTAGGTCGACTTCAGCTTCTGAAGCTGCCGGTGCTCCAACACCAGTTCGATAATCGGGTGGACGCCCCGTAGCTCTTCGAGCACGTCGGCGCCCGTGGACGCCTGCCCGGTGCGGGTTCGGCGCGACGAGCGGGGCAGCTTCAACTCGTCGTAAAGCACCTGTGCGAGCTGGTGGGTCGAGTTCACGTTGAACTCATGGCCGACGACCGCATACATCTCGGCCTCGATCTCGGCGAGGCGGCCGGCAAGTTCCTTGCTCAACTGCTGGAGGTACGGCACGTCGATGGCGACGCCACTCCGCTCCATCTGCACCAGAACCGGCACGAGCGGAAGCTCGATGTCGCGGAACAGTTCGTCCAGGCTGGCCTCGTGAAGCTCTGCGGCGAGCATCGGGACGAGGCGGCAAACGGCGGTTGCCTCGTCGCGGGCGTAGTCGCCGACCTTCGAGATGTCGAGACGATCCATCGTGGTGGCCGACCGGCCGCTGCCGAGCAGGGTGCTGCCGGCCGGTAACTCGA
The DNA here is from genome assembly GCA_020845495.1 of Chloroflexota bacterium. Next base: position 110,082 of record JADLFM010000001.1, on the reverse strand, counting down.
TCTGAAGCTTCGACCAGGCCAGGTCGCGGAGCGCCAGAGCGCGCTGGTTGCTTTCGAGCAAGTAGGCCGCGATCATCGTATCGAAGTCGAGCCCGTCCGTCTCAACGCCGTGGCGTGCCAGCACGATCTCGTGGAACTTTGCGTTGTGAGACCACTTCTTGATGCCCGGATCGGCCACGATTGGGCCGAGCCGGTCGCGCACGGTTGGCCAGTCCAGTTGCTCGCCCGCGAGGTGACCGGTGGGCACGTACCAGCAGGTCATCGATCCGGCCGGGCCGGTTCCATCTCCTGAGGCGGATCCGGCGGGCGCAGAGTCGGCAGGGATGGCCAGGCCCAGCCCGACGATGTCGGCGCGCATCGAGGCCGTGCCAGTCGTCTGGACGTTGAAAGCGAGCGCGCCCGCCTCGCGCAGCCGGACCACGAGAGCATCCAACTCGTCGAGCGTGGTCACGATACCGGCACCGTCTTCCACGAGCGTGGCCGTCTTCTCGGCCTGCGCGGCGCCGCCCCCTTCGAACATCGAGAGTTGGCCGTCGCCGCCGGCCGGGTCACTCGCGCCGCCGTCGCCCATCGCCTTGCCGATATCGTCGAGCAGGCGGCGGAAGCCGAGGTCGTGGAAGATGCCGACCACGCGCGGCCGGTCGAAGTTGCCGAGTTGGGCGGCCTCGAGATTCAAACTGACTGGAAGATCGCGTACGATCGTCGCCAGGTCTTTCGCCATAACGACTTGATCGTGCAACGGATCGAGGAGCCCGCGATGCCTGGCCGGGACGTCGCCCAGGTGCTCGTACAGGTTCTCGATCGTGCCAAACTGGGCGACCAGTTTCGAGGCAGTCTTGTCGCCGATGCCGGGCACGCCGGGGATGTTGTCCGACGTGTCGCCCCGCAGCGCCTTGAAGTCCGGGATCCGGACCGGATCGAAGCCGTAGCGCTCACGCACGGCCGCCTCGTCGTAGAGGACCGTATCCGAGAACCCCCGCCGCGAGGTCAGTACCCGGGTCTGCGGGCTGACCAGTTGGAGGGCGTCCATGTCACCGGTCAGTATGACGACATCCAGCCCTTGCTCCTCGGCCTGCTTCGAGAGCGTCCCGAGCAGATCGTCGGCTTCGAAGCCCTGGAGCTTGAAGACGGGGATGTTCATGCAGTCGAGCAAGTGGTAGATGTGCTCGAACTGCGGTCCCAATCCCTCTGGCTGGGGTCCGCGCGTGGCCTTGTAGTCGGCGAAGCGTTCGCGCCGGAACGTCTGAGACGAGGTATCGAAGGTCGCAGCCACGTAGCGGGGTTTGAGATCGCGCCAGGCCTTGAACAGCATCGACGTGAAGCCATAGACGGCGTTGACGAGTTCGCCCTTTGGGCTGGTGAGCTGAGGCACGGCGTGGAAGGCGCGGAAGACGAGCGCGTGCCCGTCGATCAGGACGATAGTGTCAGTCATGCTGCCCCCAGCTTACGAGCGAGCGCCGAGCGGTTGCGCCGAACGGCGTCCTGGAAGGTATCGGACTCGATCGGGTCGGTCCACATGACCAGCGCGTCCTCGCCATTGTCGCTGTAGTAGCGGCGGCGCAGGCCCATCTCCTTGAACGTGTACTTCTCGTACAGTGCTTGCGCGACGTGGTTCGAGACCCGCACTTCGAGCGTCAGCCAGCGCGCACCGATCTGCTGCGCACGGTCGATCAGCCCGAGCAGGAGTAGCTCGCCAAGCCCTCGCCCCTGGTACTCGGGGTCGACCGCGATGGTGGTGACGTGCGCCTCATCCGTCATGAGCCAGAGACCGGCATAGCCGACGATCGACTTGAGTTCGGCCTCGATGGCCGGCGAGGGCGGCGTCTCCGATGGCCCCCGAAAGATCCGAGCCAGCCGATCGAGCAGCCCGTTCTCCACCGCGGTCGGTGTTTGCTGCGGCTCGCCGGCATCCGGCGGCGTGTCATCGTCCAGCCAACGGACGACGAAGTAGTGCGCCATCTTGTTCGACTGGATTTCTCGACGATAGGCATTTATCGGCCACGGCTGGGTATAGCACCGCTTCTCGATGGCGCTGACGACGGGGATGTGCTCGACCCGCATCGGCTCGACCCGATATCGCATACGTCTCCGTCTCGTCGTATTCGGGTCAAGCCCGCGACCTGTCTGTCATAGAGGATAACTCGGAGCGGGCGGGCGCGCATTTCCGCCGCGTCACGAGTCCATACAGCGCAGCGCTCCGCGACGGGTCCACACAGAGCCTCCGCCGCTTCACGCTGGCGTGAGATAGATCGGTTCGGCCTCGGCGGAAGTCGCCAGGTCGCCACGCTGGAGCCGGTGCCAAGCGTGCTCCGCCAGAACGGCCGGACGTCGGACGCAGAGCGCCGGCGGCGCGACCCAGACCCCATCCATTGCCCTCAGGCGCTCCCTGGCGCCCGCCGGTACGTCGCCTACCACCGCGCAGGGCGCATCGATGAGCGAGATCAGTTCGTCGAGCGTCACGCCCGCAATGGCGCCTTCCTGGCGATAGGCACTCCCGTCCCAGGAGAAGGCCGCTGTGGCGACCCGGCCGCGCCCGGCTTCCAGCACCGCGCGTATCGGCTTGCCGAGCGGCGGCAGCCCGTTGGCCAGGACTTCGAGCGACCCGATGCCGAACGACGGCACGCCCAGCGCGAACGCCAACCCTCGCGCGGCGGCGAGACCGACCCGTAGCCCGGTGTACGAGCCAGGTCCGCGCGCTGCCGCTACGGCCGTCAGATCGGCCGGCGACTTCCCAAGGCGGGCGAGCGCATCGCGAATCGAGGGTATCAGGTGCCGGCCGTGGTCGCGGCCCGCCCACCAGACGAACTCGAGTTGGACCTGCCCGTCATAGAGCGCCAGTCCTGCGCGTGCCGTGGACGTGTCAACGGCCAGGAGCATCAGTTCTCCGTCGCTCCAAGACCGCGCACCGCGGTCGCGAGACGCAACGAAGGCGTCTCGAGGATGATGTCCCGCGTCTGAGCGTCCACCGGGATGAAGCGGAGCGTCGACGCGCCTGTGCGGTAGTCGGCGGGGAGGACGCTTGGCCACTCGACGGCACAGACACCGCCAGCGTCCAGAGCGTCGCCAACGGCCTCCAAGGTTTCCGGATCGAGGCGATCTCCAAGGCGGTAGAGGTCGACGTGGTACAGGCGCAGCCGTCCCTGGTGCTCGACCATCAGGACGAACGATGGACTGGTGATGTGGTCCCGAACGCCCAACCCGGCCCCGAGACCCTGAACGAGCACGGTCTTGCCGGCCCCGAATGAGCCTTCCAGGAGCAGCGCATCACCCGGTTTGGCCGCCCTGCCCAACGCCTCACCGAGCCGCCGGGTGTCGAGCGGCGACCGCGAGCGAACGACCACCCGCTCCATCAGTCCGCTCGACCGGATCTGAAATGGTCCCACGACGAGCGCGGCGGCGTCATCGGCTCGCCTGAGGCGTCCGCGACGATGACGTGCCCGGGCCGGCCCGCCTCCAGCCGCCCGACGACCGTAAGGCGCTCCAGACCGGCTGCTGCAAGCTCCGTGTCCGCCCGCTCGATGGTGGCTCGTGGACCCGCGATCAGAAGCTCGAAGTCCTCGCCGCCCCCAAGCGCCCAGCCCCGCGCTTCGTGTGGGAAGCGGGCAACGAGTGCTGGCGACACTGGCAGTCGCTCCCACTCGATCCGGGCGGCAAGCCCCGAAGCATACGCAAGCTTGCCCGCGTCTCCGAGCAGGCCGTCGCTCAGGTCCATACCGCAGCGCACCCCCGCGGCGGCGATGGTGAGACCTTCCGCGACGCGCGGCAATGGGCGCCGGTGGATGCCGATCAGGGCGGCCTCTTCGAGGTTCCATCTGCGCTCGCCGGCACCCTCGACAAGGGCGGCGCCGGCTTCGAGCAACGCCAGCCCGGCCGCCGATCCCCCGAGCGCTCCGGTCACGGCCAGCAGATCGCCGGGCAGCCCGGCTGCCCGGCGCAGCCCCGGCCCGCCAAGCTCGCCGACGACGCTGATGCTCAACAAGGTGAACGGCGACGAAACGGTGTCGCCGCCGACGATGGCCACACCGTCGCGGCGTGCCAATGCGGCCATCCCCTCGTACAGCGCGACCACGTCGTCCACCAGCGTCTCGCCGCGCAACCCGACCGTGACAAACGCGCGGCGTGGGCGGGCAGCCATCGCCGCGATGTCGCTGATGTTTTGGGCAAGTGCCTTCCAGCCGAGGTCGTACCAGGAGGTCGTTCGCTCGCGGAAATGGACGCCTTCGACGAGTGCGTCGGTCGTCAACACCTCTGAGACTCCGGGCGTTGGCTGCCAGAGCGCCGCGTCGTCGCCAATCTCGATCTCGCCCTCGGTAGGAGGCCGCAGCGGATCGACGCCCACCTGCACGAGCAGTCGCGCGACACGGTCGATGAGTCCGAATTCGCCCAGATCGCGGACGGTGGCTCCGCTCACTCCTGTGGCGCCTCCAAGCTGCGTCTCACTGCGCCCGAGCGTGCCGCTTCGGCTTCGCCGAGCCTGGACTGTACGTTCGAGCGCGTCCATGCAGATTGTAGTCTTCGCCAGCGTCACCTCGCGGCGGTCGGAGCCCGCCTCCCCCCGCGGCTCCCAGGTATGACGGGAGACCCGCGAGTGTCCCTCGCCCGATGGTGCGCAACGGTATCGGGGATTCTCCCGCGTAGGAGAGCCGGCTCGTCGCCGGTCAAGAGCCCGGCCTTGACCAGGCGCAACGGTATCGGGGATTCTCCCGCGTAGGAGAGAGGGATTGGACAGCGTGCTCGGAGGACGATATAGCCCCGTAAGACAATCCTCGACGAACGATTGCCACCCTCCGGTATGCTGCCCTGTTAGACGTCACTCACAGGTCGAAACTCGGCGCAGGGGAGCGCATACGTGCGGATCGGGGTCATCTCCGACGTCCATGCTAATCTGATTGCCCTCGAAGCGGTCCTCAGTGCCATCCAGCCGATCGACCAGTTGTGGTGCCTGGGCGACATCGTGGGGTACGGGCCCCAGCCAAACGACTGTGTCGACCTCCTGGTCTCGCAGCCAAAGTTCCTGGCGGTCGCGGGCAACCATGACTACGCTGCCATCGGCCGGATCGGCATTGAAGCGTTCAATCGGTTCGCGGCGCTCGCGGCGCAGTGGACGGCAGAGCAGTTGCGGCCGACGGTACGTGAGTATCTGGCGGCGCTCCCGACGCTCACGTCGAGCGGCGAGTTCACCCTCGCTCACGGCAGCCCCCGCGGCCCACTCTGGGAGTACATCCTGAACGCCAGGACAGCGCAGGCGAACTTCGAGCATTTCCACGGCCCATTCTGTCTGGTCGGCCACACCCATGTGCCGGCGGTCTTCACGCTCGACCCGGCTGGCGACGTGCAGGCGCATCGGGTGGCCGGCGAGGCTGAAGTCTCGCTCGCTCGGCCCGGCTGGCGCTTCATCCTCAATCCGGGCGGTGTCGGGCAGCCGCGCGACGGTGACCCCCGCGCCGCGTTCCTCGTCGTCGACACCGAGCGCGCTACCGCCACCTGGCGGCGCGTGTCCTACGACGTGGAGCGGACTCAGCGTCTCATGCGGCGCGTCCACCTGCCCGACCGTCTGGCCGACCGGCTCGCGCAAGGCCATTAACTGTCCTCGCGTCAGATATCCTCACCGCGCCGTACCCCGCCCACCTCTCATCATCACGCGGCAGCTCGTCCAAGAAAGCTGAACAGAAGGTCACGCTTGCGACGATTGGCCGTCTCGTCTCGCAACCGCGCTATCGAAGTGCTATACTCGCTGCGAATGTCCGGCCGGAGGGATGCGATGTCAATTGGGAAGGCTGTGCGAGATCTCATCGAGGCGCGAGGTCTGCGCCCCGCCGAGGTCGCGGATCGTCTCGGAGGAAAGCGGAACCGGGCTACCTTCTATCGTCTCCTAAGCGGCGAGACGAACGATCCTCGCGTGAGCACCCTGTTGGAGATTTGCAGCTCGTTGACGACGAGCCCGAGCGAGCTGTTGCAGCTCGCCGGCCTGCTCACGTATCAGGAGCGGTCGCTCAAGCTCATCGACGTCGAGCTACGTCAGGCGTTCGGCGAGATGCAGCAACTAGACGAGGAAGATAAGCGGCTGTGTCTGGCACTTCTCCGCAGCGTAATCGACATGCGGTCGCAGCGCTCCGAGGCTCGCCCACGCCGCCGCGCCTCGCGCCTGCTTCAGAAGGTCTAGAACGTCCAGCGTGGAGTCGCGCTGCCGCCTTGGACGAGCCTCCGAGGCGGCAATGTGTGTCTGTCGCAGAGAGGCGAGATAACCGGAGCGACGTAGACTACCGATCTGATGCGCTGATGTTCCACGCCAGCACGTCCAGAGCGCCTGATACCGCAAGCCCTGGCCATGTCGAGTCGATACGCTGGCTCGTCACGGACTGACCCTGGACACAGGCCAGCCCTCAGACACGGAATGGACGGGCGAGCCAGTGCCTGCGCGCGTTCGCCTTGCGTTCCATCTCCTCATCATCCCGGAAGCCGAGCATGCCGATCTACGAGTACCGTTGCGCTGTCTGTCGCCGCCGTTCGAGCCTGTTCTTCCAGACGTTCTCGGCAGCCGAGACGGCTACACCCCAGTGCGAGCACTGTGGCTCCCTTGACGTCGCACGGCTCGTCTCGCGAGTTGCCATCCTGAAGTCGGAAGAGAGCCGGCTCGACGATCTTGCCGACGACAGCTCGCTGGCCGACGTTGACGAGAGCGATCCGCGCAGCGTCGCCCGCTGGGCGCGCCGCATGGGCGAGCAGCTTGGCGACGAAGCCGGCGACGAGTTCCGAGAGATGGTCGACCAACTCGAGGCTGGCGAGATGCCCGACGACCTGGCAGGCGGCCATGGCGAGGATGACGACTTTGGCGGCATGGACGCCAACGAGTCAAGTGATCCGGCCTCGTTCTCCGACTGACGCCCCACCGATGCTGCCGGTCAGTCTCCGAAGCTGACACCCAGGTAGCGGGCAGTCATGACTCGCTCGCCCGCCGGCGGGACCAGCTTTTGCGCGCGGACTGCGTCCTCGATCGGGACCGGCACGATGTCTCCCCCGCGCAACGCGACCATCTTCCCGAAGTTCTTTGCGCCAACGAGCCAGGCTGCCGCGCTCCCGAGGCGGGTGGCGAGGACACGATCGAACGGCGTCGGAGAGCCGCCCCGCTGGGTATGCCCGAGAACCGTGGCGCGAACTTCGTGGCGGATCCGCTGCCCGAGCTCCTCGGCCAACCAGACGCCGATGCCTCCGAGTCGTGGAAAACCGTCCGGGCCGACCCGCCGCTGAACGATCTTCTCCCCGCCCGCCGGGTACGCCCCCTCCGCGACGACGATGATGCTGTAGGTCCGGCCGCTCCGGCTGCGGTGTTCGATGGCCTGAGCGACTTTCTGAAGCTGAAACGGAATCTCCGGGATCAGGATGATGTGCCCGTCGCCGGCCAGACCCGCTTCCAGGGCAATCCAGCCCGCGTCGCGGCCCATGACCTCCAGGATCATCACGCGGTGGTGAGCTTCGGCGGTCGAGCGGAGCCTGTCGAGCGCGTCAGTTGCCGTCGTGACGGCGGTGTTGAACCCGAACGTCACATCCGTTGCGGCAAGGTCGTTGTCGATCGTCTTTGGCACGCCGACAATGGGCACCCCCAGCGCCGCAAGCTTCAAGCCGATGTTCATCGAGCCGTCGCCGCCGATGACGACCAGCGCGCCGATGTCGAGTTCGCTCAGCTTCTCCATGACCTCGGCCGAGCGGTCGAGGATGCACTCTTCGCCGTCGGTGAGCGTTCGGAATGCGAACGGATTGCAACGGTTGCTGGTGCCGAGAATCGTACCGCCGAGCGGCAGGATACCCCGTACGTCATTAGTCGTGAGGGGGCGCGTGCCTTCGGGCATGAGCAGCCCCTCGAATCCGTCGAGGATGCCGACGTTCTCCCAACTGAAGAACCCTTCGGCCGTCATGACGAAGGCGCGGATCACCGCGTTGAGGCCCGGGCAGTCTCCACCGGCGGTCAAGATCCCGACACGCCGGAGCGTTTGATCGATCATCCGTCGCTCTCCAGTTTCCTGCACCCGATTATAGGCGGGGGTCGTGCACGAGGCGCGCCAACCGTTCTGCCGGTAGGTCGCCCGTGCGCTGGTACCCGCATGCAGGCACCAGCATACTCCCGCCCCGTTCGTACACTCCTCACGTGGCACCGCACAGCCTGCTCTCGTATCCTGATGTCGGAGAGGAGAAGCAGGCGTGGATCAGGACATCGAGCGGCTGGCTGCGCTCATCGCCGCGTCCCGGCGCATCGTGGCCTTCACAGGCGCCGGCATCAGCACTGAGTCGGGCATCCCCGACTACCGGAGCCCGGGCGGTGTCTGGGACCGCCACGCCCCAATTCAGTATCAGGACTTCCTGACCAGCGCGGACGCCCGCCGTGAGACCTGGCGGCGCGGACTGCATACCTATCCGGTCGTCGCGGCCGCGCGGCCGAACGCGGCTCATTCGGCGCTCGTCGAACTGGAACGGCGCGGCCGGTTGAGAGGCGTTGTGACCCAGAACGTCGATGGGCTGCACCAGGAAGCCGGCCACCTGGCCGAAACGGTCGTCGAGCTACACGGGAACGCCCACGGCGTCCGCTGTCTCGTGTGCGATGCGCGCTATTCCCGTGCCGACGTACAGGCTCGTGTGCGGGCAGGTGAGGCAGAGCCGGCCTGCGGCCAGTGTGATGGTACCCTCAAGCCGATGACGGTCTCGTTCGGGGAACCGATGCCCCAGGACGCTCTGCGTCGAGCCGACCGACTCGCGAGTGAGGCCGATCTGATGCTGGTCGTCGGATCGTCGCTGGTCGTCTACCCGGCCGCCCATATCCCACGGCGAGCACTCGAAGCCGGTGCACGACTCGCAATCGTCAACGCGACACCGACACCGCTCGACGAGCAGGCGACCCTCGTGACGCGCGGTCAGGCCGCCGAGATCCTGCCCTGTGCCGTTGACCTGGCAGGCACCCCGCGCTGACGATAGCGAGCCGTGGATGTTCTCGATCTGGATCATGCGGTTGACGCGGCCCTCGAGTTGGCGGGGGTGGGCGGTGCGTACCTGATCCTCCGGCTCCAGCAGGTCGAGGAGCGACGGCTCTCCATGCTCGACGGGGTGAGTGACCGAGCCCGCTCGACGGCCTGGCTCGGCGCCGGTCTCCACGTCATTCTGGCCGATGGCTCGCTCGGGTTCGCCAGCACCGACGACTGCGCGCCCGATGCCATCAGGGCGGCCGTGTGGCAGGCGCTTCGGCTCGCCGAGGCCGCGCGCGTACACGGCGCCGAGCGGAACCACGAGGTGTGGCGGCTTGCATCGACCGGACGGCGAGTCCTGCCCACGACCTATCGGCGGCTCCATGATACGCCGATCGGCGACCAGGTAGCGGCGTTGCGCGACGCGCAGGCGGCGCTTGGCACGCTGCCGCCTGGTACGAGCGCCCGGACCAGCCATGCGCTGGTGGACGAGCGCTGGCGGATCGTCCGGTCGGATGGCACCGACGTGACGTTCGCGACGCCGCGTGCCGTCCTGCGCCACGATCTCACCGCGCGGCTCGAGGGTGTGCCCATCAGGGCTGGTGGGAACGTCTCAGGAGCCGACGCAATGGCGGTGCTCGCGCCGGAGCGGCTGGCGGTCGCCGCTGCGCGGGCAAGACTGGCGTTGCGCTGCGCCCGCGAAACAGCCCACGCTCCTGCTGTCCAGCCCGGGAACTATCGATTCGTCGTCGACCACGCGCTCGCCAAAGGGTTGGCACATGAGGCCATCGGGCACCTGTGTGAGTCCGACGTGAGCGAGTCGATCCTGTTTCGTGATGGCCGCCTCCGACGTGGCGACCGCCTCGCCGCGGACGGGGTGTCGGTGGTAGACGGACCGTTGGCGGGGAATTATGCTGACCAGCCGATCGGCGCGAATGGCATCGAACGGCAGACCGTCAGTCTCATCACGGATGGCATCCTGACGGCTGGGTTGGGTGACCTCTTCTCGGCGCGTCGCGCGGGTATCCGGGTGAGCGGCGCCTGCCGAGCGGCCAATTATCGGGACCGGCCAGCGCCGCGCATGACCAACATTCGGATCCTCGCTCGGAACCCGCTGCCGTGCCCCGACGGCGAGTTGGAGCCGGAAGCGGTGGCGGCGCTGGTGCGCGGCGCCGGGCTGCTCGACCCCCGGCGCCCAACCATCTACCTTACCGGCTATCGTGGTGGACAGGCGCACCCCCGGCGCGGCGACTTTCTGTTCGCGGCGGGCGCGGCCTACGCGCTTGGCTCAGGGGCCGCTCCACGGCAGGGCGCGACCTTGTCTGGCCTCAGCGAATCGGCCCTGCTCTCGGTCCTGGCGGCGTTCGGGACGCTGCGCCTCGACGCGATCGGGACGTGCAGCAAGGATGGGAGCAACGTGTCGGGCAGCGGCGGGTCGCACGGCCTGCTCGTGCTCGACGCTGACCCTCGCCTGACGATCGGCGCGAGTACCGATATGGTCGCTGGCTGGCAGGGATGACGCGTACCGCCGCCGAGACCCTGGCGGACGTCCTGAGCGCCGGGTTGGCGACCGGCGGCGCGTCCGTTACCGGCTGGCGGTTCGAAGTCCACGAGGGCCAGTCGGTGCGGGTGGGGTTGCGGCATGGATCGCTCGGCGGGCCGTATGTGACACCAGCGGCCGCGGCGCGTCTGTCAGGGTCGCTCGAGCTTCGTTGGTCGGACGGTGCTGTCTCGCGGGCAGGGCTCGACCGAGCGGCCCTGCTTGCACCAACTGACCGGCTCGACGAGTGGCGTGCGGCCGCGTTCGAGCCACGCTGGCTCGCGCCGCTGCCCGGAACTCGCGCCCTGCCGACCGTGCAGACCCACGACCCGTTCATTGCCAATCTGGTGACAGGTGACATAGCCCCGCTCTTTTCCGTGCTGGCCGGTGCAGCCGATCGGCTGGCGCGAGGCGGAGACAGCAGCCGCACTCACAGCGCGAGTGGCGGCGAGGCGACACGCCTCGATCTGGAGAATGCCTGTCGCCCACTTGGACGAGTGGAAGGCGAGACCGAGTGTAGCGAGAACGGATGGAGCGTGCACACCCAGCATTCGGCCCGTCCGCGCGAGGCCGAGCGAGTGAGCGGGAGTGTGGTGGTGGGGGCTGGCCGTCGCGTCGTCAGGTCATCGGCCGGGTTCCACGCCGCGTGGGCCGAGACGCGCTGCGCCCTCGACCTCGGCATGGACGACCTGACGGGAGAGCAGTTCGCATCGCGTCGCTGGCCGACTGACGCCGAACTCGCCGTACTGCTCGAAGAGCTCACGGTGCGGAGCGCTCAGCTAGCGGTCGAGGACGATCTGCCGGCCGGGGAGTGCGGAGTGGTCTTCGCGCCGGCCGCGTTCGAGGCGTTGCTCCGACGCTTCCTCATGCCGAACCTCGATGTGCGCGCGATGCTCGAAGGGCGTGCGACGTTCAGTCTGGACGATGTCCGAGCCGGGTGCCAGGTCGCAGCGCCGGCCGTATCGATCCGGGTCGACACGACGGTACCGTATGGGCTTGCAACGTCGCCGTGTAGCAGTGAAGGGATCCCGGCTGGGTGCATTGACCTCGTGAGTGAGGGCCGACTGCGCCATCCGCTCGTCGATCCGGGGGTGGCGAGGCCAGCCGGCTTCGCCCCGACACCCGTGCCGCGCGGCCGTCCGTGTCTCATCGCCTCGTCCGATTCCGCTCTGGACAGCCTGGAGGCGGCGTGCTCGATGCTTGGCACTGGCGTCGTGGTGCGGGAGGTGATGGGCTTGCACACCCAGGATGCGCGGCGAGGGAGTTTCAGCCTGCTCGTGCCTGATGCCCAGGTCGTGCGCCTGGGACGCCCTGGGGGCCGGGTGGCAGTGCGGGTAAGCGGACGCTTCTTCCTGGACTTGCTGTCGCCGGGGACCGCCCTCGTCCGGTTCCGCCAGAGTCTCAGTCCCGGACTGCTCGTCAGGAGCGACGTCACGGTCGAACCGGTCTGACGGCGGACCTGCCCGCTCGGGCGCGGACGATGCAGAGGCCTCGCCGAGGTGCCGTCTCGTCGAGGTGCCGTCTCGCGGCCGAAGTCGGATGCACTCGTCCGTCCCCGTCGAGACGTGGTCGACGTTTCATCGTGGAATCAGGAGCCGAACTCGATGTGGAGACATCAGACCGTGAGAGGCGCTCCGTGCAGGTGAGCGCGATGCTATACTCAGCCAGCCGGGCTGCGACCCGGGCTCGGGGATGATTCAAGCAAGCCGTATTCTGGTTCCCGTGAAGGGGACGCCGGTGGACGACGAAGTCGTTCAACTGGCGTGTTCTATTGCATCCGCCACCAAGGCGGAGGTGTGTGCCATTCACGTTATCGAGGTGAAGCGCACGCTGCCGCTTGACGCCGAGTTGCTCGCGGAAGCCGAGCATGGCGAGGACGTGCTCAATCACACCGAGCAGATCGCCGAGCGCCTCGGCGTCTCGATCGGCACCGATCTGCTTCAGGCCCGTGACGTCGGCCCGGCCATCGTGGACGAGGCGATGGACCGCGGCGTCGACCTGATCGTGATGGGTATTTCGTACAAGAAGCGCTTCGGCGAGTTCGACCTTGGCAGCACCACGCCGTATGTGCTCAAGTACGCGCCCTGCCGCGTCTGGCTCTGCCGTCAACCAGTATGACCCGACGATGAGCGACGACGCTCGTACGAGCAGGGACGTGCTGGCGCCCGGGGTAGTACCCTCCACAGACTGCCGGCCGCATGCGCGGCAGCGAGGACACTGATGTACGTCATCATCATGGGGTGCGGGCGGGTCGGAGCGCGCCTCGCCAAATTGCTCGTCGCCGACGGGCACGAGGTGCTCGTGCTGGACATGAACGCCTCGTCCTTTGACCGCCTCGGCACCGACTTCTCTGGTGCGACGATGGTCGGGAACGGCATCGATCTGGACGTGCTCATCAAGGCTGACATCGAACGCGCCGACGCCTTCGCGGCCGTCACCCAGGGGGACAACCGCAACATCATGGCGGCGCAGATCGCAACGCACGTCTTTCGGGTGCCACGCGTGGTGACCCGAATCTACGACCCGATTCGGCAGGACACGTTCAAAGCGCTCGGGCTCGATGCCGTCAGCCCGACGGTCCTTGGCGCAAGCATCCTGTACGACAAGCTGGTTGCTGGGGCCGATGCCGAGTCGCGGGGGGATGCGTAGCCGTGTATGTCATCGTGGCCGGCGGTGGGAAGGTGGGGTACTACCTCGCCCGCGAATTGATCGACCAGGGGCACGAAGTCCTCGTCATCGAGAAGCAGCGCGGCCGCGCTGATGCGATTGCCAACGAGCTCGGCAACGTCGTTCAGCGGGGGAATGCCGACGAAGCGGCCGTGCTGGCCGATGCCGGCGCAAATCGCGCGGACGTCGTCGTCGCGGTGACTGGCGACGACGAGGACAACCTGGTGATTTGTCAGGTTGCCAAACGGCGGTTCAACGTGCCGCGTACGGTGGCCCGGATCAACAATCCGAAGAACGAACGGATCTTCCGGCTCTTGGGGATCGACTCGACGGTCAGTAGCACCGAAGTGATCCTGTCGGTCATCGAGCAGGAGATTCCGTCCCAGGCGCTCGTCCCGCTGCTACGCCTCCGTCACGCCGACGTCGAGGTCGTCGACATCACGCTGCCGCCCGATTCCTCGCTCGACGGCATCTCCCTCCGGGACCTGGACATGCCCCCGAACTCGCTCATCGCGTTCGTCATCCGCGAGGGGCAGCCGATCCTGCCGACCGGCGCGACGACCCTGCGCGCGGGTGACGAGATCCTGGCCCTGACCCGTTCCGCGCACGAAGACGAACTCCGGCAGACCTTCTTCGCGCGGGGTTAGCTCGTCAAGCGGCGCGCGGTCGTCGGGTTCGACGACCGCGCAGACCGGCCGGGCATCGTGGCAGGCCAGCGCCTACCTGACCGCTACGCTGCTGCCTACGCCGACCACGCTTGCCGCCACACCCGAGCGGCGCCCACCCCCCGTTCAGGTCGCCGCCTGCTCCGCCACGTCAGGCGCAGGGGTGCGGGCAGGCGGGGTCATCTGACTCGTCCGACGCGGGTTCACGAGAGGAACATCGGTTTCCCAAGCAGGTGCGCCACCTTCGGCCGGTACTGCTGGGTATCGTAGAGATCTTCGATGTCGACGCGCTTGAGACCCTGGGTCGGCGTGTCGACGGGAACGGTCGTGTAGACCCCGTCCTGGAGCGCCACCATCCGCCCGGAGTGGCCCAGTTCGATCTCCTGCACGGCCAGATTACCGAAGGAGGTCGCAACCATCCGGTCGAGTGAGTCCGGCGCGCCGGCCCGCATCAGGTAGGCGAGTTGCTGGTTCACGATATCGATGCCGGTCAACTGCTTGAGCGCCTCGCCGACGATCTGACCGATGCCCCCGAGCTTGCGGTGCCCGTACGCATCCTCCTGGCCGTACTCGACGATCTGTCCGCCGACCATGGAGGCGCCCTCGGACACGGCGACCATGGCGTAGTGACTCGGGTTACGGCGGCGGTCCTCCACCAACAGCCCGGCTAGCCGCTCGACGTCGAAGGGGACTTCGCTGATCAAGGCTCGGTCGACGTCGGCGAGGTACGCCGAGATCAGGGCGGTCTCGCCGCTGTTCCGCCCGAACAACTCCACGACGGCGATTCGTTCGTGGCTTCCCGTCGGAGTTCGGAGCGCGTTGATGAAGTCGACGCTGCGGGTGACCGCCGTGCTAAACCCGATGCAATAGTCGGTGCCGAAGACGTCGTTGTCCATCGTCTTCGGGATGCTGACGACTCGCACACCCTCCCGATGAAGCCGTGCGGCGAACGAGAGCGTGTCGTCGCCGCCGATGGGCACGAGGGTCTCGATGCCCAGGTGTTCGAGCACCTTCAGGACGTGTGGCGTGCAGTCGATCCGGGATTGCCCCTCGGCAAGCAGATACTGGTCGGCAAGGAAGGTTGGGAGATCGCCTGGGCGCACGCTCTGAGGGTTGGTCCGTGACGTGTGGAGGTGGGTGCCGCCGTAGCGGTCGATCGTGCGGACGGAGGCCCGCGTGAGCGGCTCGACCCACTCGCGGCGCGAAGGCTCCTCATCAGCAGCGTTGAAGTGCAGCAGGCCGGCCCAGCCACGTCGGATACCCACGACGTCCCAGCCGTTCTCGCTGGCCCGATTCACGACGGCCTTGATACACGGATTGAGGCCAGGGACGTCGCCGCCCCCTGTCAGGATTCCAATGCGCATCGGCGCTCGCCCTCCTTCTATCTGGAGTCACACGGCCCGGTGCTGCGCCGTGGCGGGCGTCCTCAGGGAGAAGTAGGGAGGCACAACGGCCTGCCGCCCCCTGGAGCACCGCACCACCTCTGGAGCGCCCGACTCTGAAATTGTACCAGCGCCGGCGCTGGCGGCTGCCGCGCCGGCCGGCGCCCCTCACCTCCCTCAGCGTCGCTCAGCCAGCGACGTAGACGATCCGCTCCTCACTGAAGAAATCGAAACCGGCCTCGCCGCACTCGTGGTACCCAAGGCCGCTCGCCTTGGTCCCGCCAAACGGCGCCTGGGCTTCGCCGCCGAGGGTGGGAATGTTGACGTGGAGCATGCCAGCCTCGCTCGTGCGGGCGTATGCCAGGGCACGCCCGATATCGCGCGTGTAGATCGAGGATGACAGGCCGTAGCGGACGCCGTTGGCGATGCCCATGGCGTCCTCGAAGTTACGGGCCGCCAGGATCGAGAGCACCGGTCCGAAGATTTCATCCTGAGCGATAGTCATCTGGGGCCGCACCCCGACGAAGATGGTCGGCTCGACGAAGGAGCCTTCGGCCAGCGCAGGCCGGCTCGGCGTGGTGCCGTCGAGCAGCAGAGTTGCGCCCTCGGCCTGCCCCTGCTTGATGTACTGGAGGACGGTCTCACGCTGGCCGTCGTCGACGAGCGGCCCCATGGTGATGCCGTGCTCCAGACCATCGCCAGTGACGATCTGCTCGGCCCGGTCCGCGACCATCTCGGTGAACCGGTCGAGAATCGGCTCGACCACGACGGCTCGGCTGGTGGCGGTGCAGCGCTGCCCGGTCGACCCAAACGCCCCGGTCACGACGTCGGCGGCAGCACGGTCGAGGTCGGCGTCTTCGAGAACGATGACAGGGTTCTTACCGCCAAGCTCGAGCTGAACGCGGCACAAGCGGCGAGCGGCCTGGGCGTAGAGCCGGGTGCCGACGGCGTTCGAGCCAGTGAACGAGAGCGCCTTGACGCGCGAATCGTCGACGATGGCAGTACCGACAGTATTGCCCTCACCCATGACGAGGTTCATGACCCCCTTCGGGAGGCCGGCTGCTTCGAACGCCTGGACGAGAATCTGCGCGCACCAGGGCACGAGCGACGCGGGCTTGAAGACGAT
Organism: Chloroflexota bacterium; assembly: GCA_020845495.1. The sequence goes on along the minus strand of JADLFM010000001.1, from coordinate 93,751 downwards.
GGTATTGCCGGCGACGAGGGCTGGCGCGATCTTCCAGGCTGGGATGCAGAACGGGAAGTTCCAGGGGGTGATGATGCCCACCACGCCGAGCGGCACGCGCTGGGTGTAGATCAGCACGTTGTGCTGTGCGGATGGGATCGTCTGCCCGTGCATCCGGGTGCTTTCGCTCGCGGAGAAGGACATGTTGGCGAGGCCGCGATCGACTTCAGCCAGCGCTTCGGGCAGGATCTTGCCTTCCTCCTGGGTGAGGGCGCGGGCCAGTTCCTCGCGTCGCCCTTCGAGAATCTGGGCCGCCCTCTGGACGATCCGGCCACGCTCGGGGGCGGGCACGTCGCGCCAGGCGGGAAAGGCGCGCTCGGCGGCGTCGATGGCCGCGACGGCATCGCGGGCAGTGCCGGCCGTTGCCGAATTGAGGACGACGGATCGGCGGGCGGGGTTCTGATTGGGGCGAGGCCGGGCGGCCTCGCCGCGTCGCCATTCGCCGTCGATGTAGTTCAGCAGGTCGTCCATAGTGCCGCTCCATGCGCGATGATCGGCGAGCGCGCCGTCGGCGTTGGTTCGGTTGAGAGGGGCTCACGAGTGAGGATACCCGCCCGGCGTGGGAAGTCTCATCCGTTCGCCGAGGCCGTGACGTGTCGTGTCCGGCCACGACGGCGATGCAACGCTCGCTGTGACGTGAGAGTGGTCGATGGGGCTCGTGGAGAAGCCCGCTGATCGCGTAGCTGTAGTGTGCGGCGCTTTGCTATGATCTTCTGGCCGCGTCGCCGGCTGGTTGGCGCGTGCGATGATGCCGATGTAGCTCAGGGGTAGAGCAACCGCCTCGTAAGCGGTAGGTCGTGAGTTCGAATCTCACCATCGGCTCCACAACGGCCCGTCCTCTCTGGTAGGGCGGGCCGTCTTTGTGCTCGGGGGGAGCGGAACGGAGCGCGTCCACCTGCCCGGACTGGCCGTTGGCGGCCCTCTCTGCCTGGAGTGTGTGAGGCACCCGAGAGGTCGAGCAGTCGCGAAATAGCATTACCAACCAGTGCTGGCCGTGTCGTAGTTGCGGCTCACCACCAGGAGTGGCCGTGTGCCCGGCGCGAGGCTACAACCTTGCGGTGGCGCGATGGTTGAGCTGCGAGGTGGCCACGCGGGCGACGTGACCGAGCTCGCCAGCATCAGCGAAACTCGGACCAGTGACGGCCTCGCTGCGACCCTGGCGCGTTCGCCTACGCTCAAGCCGCCTCGATCTGCAAGAGGGTCTTGATCGCGCGGCGCTCGTCCATCGCGCGGTACCCTTCCGGGGCTTCCTCGAGTGGTAGAGACAGGTCGTAGACCTTGCCGGGATCGATCTGACGGTCGCAGATACGTTGGATCAGGTCAGGTAGGAAACGCCGCACCGGTGCCGGTCCGCCGTGCAGATGCACCTCAGAGAAGAACAACTCCTCGCCGGCAAGCTGGACGCCGTGGGAGACTCCGACGTAGCCGACATGACCGCCGACCCGGGTCGAGCGGATCGCCTGCAACATCGACTCCTGGCTCCCGACCGCCTCGATGACCGAGTGCGCGCCGAAGCCATTGGTCAACTCTTTGATTCTGGCCACACCCACGTCGCCGCGCTCGGGCACGATCTCGGTCGCACCGAATTCACGAGCAAGCTGCTGGCGGGGCTGGTGCCGGCTCATCGCGATGATCCGCTCGGCGCCTAACTGCCTGGCCGCCAGGACACCGAGCAGCCCCACCGCGCCATCGCCGACAACCGCCACGGTCTTACCTGGCCCGGCCTCAGCGGCGACCGCCGCGAACCAGCCCGTTCCCAGCACGTCGGATGCGGCCAGCAATGAGGGGATTAGGTCCGGCTCGGGCCGGCCCGGTGTGGCGACAAGGGTGCCGTCAGCTAGCGGCACACGCGCGAGTTGTGCCTGTGTCCCCAATCTGCCCATCAACTGCGCATGCACGCAGCGGGACTGGTAGCCGGCCCGGCAGATCTCACAGGTGTTGTCAGAGGCGAAGAACGAGCCGACCACGAAATCACCGATCTTGATCGTGGTGACCGCGCTGCCGATCTCTTCGACGAAGCCGCAATATTCGTGGCCCATCGGCCTCGGCTCAGTGACGGGATCGACGCCGCGATACGGCCACAGGTCAGACCCACAGATGCAGGTTGCGGCGAGCTTGATGATGGCGTCGGTCGGCTCGACAAGGGTCGGATCGGGGCGCGACTCGACACGGACGTCCCGCGGGCCGTAGAGGATGACTTGCTTCATGACGTACTTCCGTCTCATGTGTCGCCTGGTGCTCGACTAACCCAGGTACTGCTCGTCGGTGACCTGCTCCAGCCAATCAACGGCCTTCCCGTTCACTGCGTTCGTGATGGCGATGTGGCTCATGCCGTTCGTGGCCGATGCCCCGTGCCAGTGCTTCACGCCCGGCGGCGTCCAGATGACATCGCCCGGCTTGATCTCGATCTTCTGGCCGCCCTCCTCCTGCACCCAGCCAGTTCCGGACTGAACGATCAGCATCTGGCCAGCCGGGTGGGTGTGCCACGCCGAGCGTGCTCCTGGCTCGAAGCTGACCAGGCTTCCGGAACAGGATGTTGTCTCGTTTGGCGCGAAGTACGGGGCGACGACAACCGAACCGGTGAAGGTCGCGGCCGGTCCCCTGCGTGATGGCCGTGAACCGTTTGGCCAGACGTCCATGCTCATGCGTCTCAATCCCTTCGTGTGTGGGGCCTGAACGGGCTGGACGAGAGCGGCGTGACGCTCGCGCCGCAGCACCGTGCTGCTAGCTTGCACGGCTGTCGAAGACGGCCTTGAAGACCGGCACCGATGAGAAGGCGAATGGCCAGCCGGCGTAGTACGCCAGGTGGGCCAGCACCTCCGACGCCTCAGTCTTCGTCAGCCCATTGTCCCTTGCGCGGTTCAGATGGACTGTGATCTGGGCAACCTGGCCGGCGGTGACCCGTGCGCTGACGGTCACCAGGCTCCGATCCCGAGGCACGAGGTCGGCGCGCGGCCTGAGACCGCCGGCCAGCATCTCCTGCGCGCACCGTTCGAGCGCGGGCGACACCGCGCCAGGTTCGCTGGCTGGTTCCATGCTGAGGCTCCTTTCGCATGCGTCAGGCCAGGCGACAAACGCCTCGGCCGGGGCAGCATCGACTCCGACCAAAGGTTGATGGCCGCTCCTGAGCCTCGTGCGGCCTCTTGGAGAAAGGCCCAGAGACCGGCGGCCTGCCTTTGCGCTCACCTCGATCTCATTCAAAGTATGCTGCCGGCCATGCGGCTCTGTACCAGGGCCACGGTGGCATCTCCATGGTCATAGACCGACCCTGCTCGGTCGTGTCGTATTTGACGGGGCCGCCTCTCTCGAGTAGCGCCCCACGGAACCATGGTCATACAGCGGCCTGACTGAATGGGCGATTGGATGGTCGGCCGCGCCGGGCGAGTGGCGCGAGGACGGCGCGGAAGGTGGCGGTGAGCCGCTCGATGGACCGCCTATGGGTCAATCCCGCTCTCGCCCGGATCGCTGCTCCACGGTTGGATGAGGTGTTACTTGTCCATACCCACCGCTTCAGAATTGCCCACCTCTCGAGCAACACTCTCCCCGGGTGGCAGCATACGCGCGGAGGTTGTGGCTAGTCTTCCTCGTCGTCGCCGAGGTGCTCGAGGTATTGCTCCAGTTCTTCGAGGAGCTCTTCGGCATCCGGGACATCGTCAAGGTCGAGGACGTCCTCGAGGTCGCCGGTAAGACGCTGGACGAAGTGCTGAAGATCAGGGCGGGACGCTAACTCAGACTCAACCCGGCGCTCAAGGTCGCGCCCAGCCACTTCCAATTCGGTGAGGCCAAGTTCGACGTTCAGCAAGCGCTCGACGATCGCCAGCAGAGCGTTCGAGAGCTTCGCATTGGCAAGCCCTCGCAGATAGATCGGACTTGCCGCCCAGAGCGCAGCCGTCGGCAGCCCCCGTTGACTGGCGGCTTCGAGCAGGGCCGTGGGGAATCCCGTCGGACCCTCATACTTGCCGTCACCGAGGCCCAACTCTGCGAGTCGCTGTCGTAGCTGGGGCGTCGTGCCGCGCCCGGAGAGCGGGACACTCGCCATATGCGACACTGGCGCGAGGTAGGCTCCGAGTGTGACGATGAGATCGCTGCCGAGGCGCTCGATCAGATCGAGGATCTCATTCGTGCACGTCCGCCAGCGAAGATCAGGCTCCGGACCAAGCACGAGCACCATGTCCCGCTCGGCGTATGGCACAGGTAGCCCGTACCAGGTGAACGAGGGCCAGACGAGCCGATGGGCTCCCGCGCGGGTGATCTTGCTGGTCGGTCGATTCGTCGTCTCGACGTAGATGCGGGACGGATCCATCTCGGCGAAGCGGCGGGGCGCCCACTTCATGATCAAGTACTCGAGGGCGCCGCTGGCCGCCTGGCCGGCGTCGGGCCAACCCGAGAAGGCACACAGCACAACGGGCGAGCGGAGGCGTGGTAGCGAGCGGGCCACGAGCATACGCGGTCAGTGTAGCAGTGTCTCCGTATCGATTCGCCCGCCGGTTGCGGTCCACTGCGGTCCGTTCTCTAACTGATCCCCTGGGTTCCCTCCCCTTCAGCTAGCCTTTCACGGCCCCGCCCGTCAGACCGTGCGCCAACTGCTTCTGGACGACCAGCCCGAAGATCAGGACCGGCAGCATGATGATCGCGCTACTGGCGTAGAGTCGGCCCCAGAGGATCGCCTTGTCGGTGATGAACCCGCCGATGTACGGCGTTACCGTACGGGCGTTTCCGCTGGTCAGAATGAGCGCGTAGAAGAAGTCGTTCCAGGCCAGCAGGATCACGAAGATCGCGGTAGCGGCGAGGCCAGGTGCGGCCAGCGGCAGCACCACGCGAATCAGCGCCTGGAATCGCGACGCGCCGTCGATCATCGCCGCCTCTTCCAACTCGACCGGAATGTCCAGCAGGAAGCCGCGCATCATCCAGATGACGAACGGTAGCGCGAACGTCAGGTAGGCGAGCATCAGTCCGAAGTGGGTATCCAACAAATCGAAGTTCCGCCAGATCACGTAGATCGGAATGATCAGCACGACCGGCGGCACCAGCCGGGTCACCAGCACGCCGATGAGCAAGGCGTTGCGCTGGCGCGGGTAGAAGCGCGTCAGCGCGTAGGCCGCGGCCGACCCGATCGAAAGCGCCAGGACCGTCGTGCCGATGGCAATGACAGCGGTGTTCAACAGGAACCGTGGGAACTGACTCGTACCGGTACCGGCCTGAGCCTCGGTAACAGTTTCAAGCTCGGTTGGGATCTTGAAACCGAGCACCACTTCGTAGTTGTGCAGGGTGGGGACGAACACCCATTGCGGCGGCATGGCAAAGACGTCTTGCGGTTCCTTCAAAGAAGAGACCAGCAGCCATGCCACCGGAAACAGCGTGAAGACCATCCAGACGCTGAGGATGACGTACGCTGCTTGATTCCCCCAGTCGATCTTGCGGCGTGGGCGCGCCACCGCCACCTGGTCGGCTCGCGCGCGTGAATCGGCGATGACAGCCATGGCGTAGGCTCCTACTCGTGCGCGCCGTGCGTCCCGACGACTTTGACGATCAGCAGGCACCAGAGCAGACACAGTGCGAACAGGACGTACGAGATCGCCGAGGCGTACCCGATCTGGAACCCCTGGAACATCCGATTGAAGATGTGGAACGAGATCGTCTCCGTCAGGCGGCCGGGACCGCCACCGGTCAGCGAAAAGACGATGTCGTAGACCCGGATCAGTTCGTACGAACGGAACATGATGATGACGAGGAAGAGCGGCCGAAGCAGCGGGATGGTCAGGTACCAGAGCTTCTGCCAGCCGCTCGCGCCGTCGATGCTGGCGGCCTCGAACGGCTCGTCTGGCAGGCTGGCGAGGCCGGCTGAGAGCACTAGCACGGTGAACGAGGTGGTGTGCCAGACGTCCACCAGGATCAGTGAAGCCATCGCCCAGGTGGGGCTGTTGACGAAGTTGATCGGCGCGAACCCCGCCAGCCGGATGAAGTAGTTGATGATGCCCCAATCCAGGTTGAGCATCAGTCGCCAGTTCAGGCTGAGGATGACCGGCGTCAGCATCAAGGGAATGATGACGATGGTCCGGATCACTCCACGGAACAGGACGACTCGCGCCAGCAGCAGCGCCAGCCCGAAGCCGAGTACCAACTGGAGCGTCAGGGAAATCGCCGCGAACTGCACGCTGACCGAGAAACTCTCCCAGACGCGCGGATCGCTCACCACGTTGATGTAGTTGTCGAGGCCGTTGAAGCGCGGCGGGCGCGTCAGATTGTAGACCTGGAGGCTCAGCCAGAAGCTGTAGACGAGCGGGTACCCGAACACCGCCAGTAGCGCCAGGATGGCTGGTCCGATCAGCAGGTGAGGCAGCCACTTGTCCGAGACGGACCATCCCGGAGTGGCTGAAACCGGCACGGCTCGCGCGAACGGTCGTTGCATCCCCGTGAGTCCTCCGTGAGGCCGGAGTGTGCGGCGCCCGGTCAGCGGCGGCCGGGCGTCGCCAGGGTCTCCTGCGAGGTCACTGTCGTGACGATCTGGGCTGTCAGACCTTGACGCCCTGCTCCTTCAGGTACTGGATGGTCTCCTCGCGGGCCTTGGCGAGGCCCTCCTTTGGCATCTCCTGCTTCGACCAGATGGCGCTGGCGTGTGCCGCCAGGATGTTGAGGTAGATGTAGTTGTATTGCTCCAGTGGCGGGTAGGGATGCTGGAGCTTCAGCACCTCATTGAGGGCTGCCATCTGCGGGTTCTTCTCGAGCACCTTCGGGTCCGTCAGGAGCGAGCCGCGCCCAGACGAGCCGCCGCCGTTGGTGACGTAGTCGCGGGCGATCTCCTGACTGGTGAACCAGGCGCAGTAGGCGAAGGCTTCCTTCTGGTTCTTGCTGTACGCCGAAACGCCAATCGCGTGGGGCGAGGGATGAAAGCGGTTGATATTCGAGCCCTTTTCTTTGAAGTACGGCAGCATCGCGAAGCCGAGCTTGCCGGCTGTCTCGGGGGACTTGCTGGCGTCCAAGAAGGTGGGAGCAGCGGCGTTCCATTGGAAGGCGGTCACCGCCTTGCCGTTCTGGAAGCCGGTCAGCACGTCTGGGTACTCGTAGCCGATGGCTCCCTCGGAGACGAACTTCTTGCCGTAGATGAGGTCCGTCATCATCTCGGCAGAGGAGACCATCTCCGGGCTGTCGAAGACCGGCTTGATCCCATCGTAAATCTGGCCGCCCTTGGCCCAGGTCGGCATCACGAACTGATGATTCGAATGCGAGCCCTTCTTGGCTCCAAGCAGCAACGGGAAGACGTCCGTCTTGCCGTCCTTGGCGAGGCCATCCTGGATCGTCTTGAGGTGACCCAGGTACTCGCTCCACTCGTAGCCCTCGATGGGCGGCTCGGGCACGCCGTATTTCTGGAGCAGGTCTTTCCGGTAGTTGAAGAGCAGGCCACTGGCCTCCTGGACCATCAGCAGTTGCTCGCCTTCGTAGCTGAAGACGTCGCGCAGGGCCTTCGGGAAGTCGTCGTTGTTGTAGACCTCCGCGTCGAAGAGATCCTTGTCTTGCATGAACTGAGAGAGCGGTACGAAGTAGCCAGCCGGGCCGCTTGCGAGGAAACGATTGCCGTTGTCGTGCAGCACGTCCCAGGCGGTCGTCTTGGCCTGGAGACCGGGGATCCACTTGGCGTCGTAGGCGTCGCCACGACCGCCTTCTTCCACCTGGACCTTCACCTTACCGCGGGTGTACTCGGTGAACTTCGGAGCCAGGCGGGTGTGGGCGTCGGCCTCGGGACCGCTGAAGATGATGATGGTGAGCGTCGTCTCCTTCAGGCCGCCGGCTGCCGCGATCGGGCTGACCGGCTTTCCGGTAGGCGCGCCGCCTGCGGACGGTTTGGTCTCGGCCGGCTTAACAGCCGCCGGGGCCTGCGTGGGGGCAGCGGCGGCTGCTGGAGCGGCCGGCTTCGCGGCCTCCGCGGGTTTGGCCGGCTCCCCAGGTTTGGCCGGCGCAGCGGGCGCGGCCGGCTGGCTGCTACAGGCGGACAGCACCGTCACGCCCCCAACGAGCAGCACCGCACGACGCAGGAATCTTCGACGCGAAACGAGCCGTCCCCTCATGACTTCGCCTCCTTGCGAATCTCCCTGGCAGAAAACTGCCAGGAATGCATGAGTTACACGCTACCTGCCAGGATCGCGCCCCATCGCGGACCCCGTGCAGGATGAGGATGGCTTACTTGCTGCCGCGAGTCATCGCCAGTATCTCCCACATGTGTGTGTGCGTCAAGCGCAATCCGTTCACTCGGTCCGTCACGGTGGAGCACGACTCCACGCGAAGGAGCGGTCAGGCTACCATGCGAGTGCGGCCCGGCGAGTGCGGCCCGGCGAGTGCGGCCGGCGCGGAGGACGATGATGCACGAGCACGTGGGATCGGGACAGGGCGACCAGCACGGCCACGGACATCAGCACCGCCACGGACGCCCGCACCAGCAGGCCGATCGGCAAGACGGCGGACGCCTGACACGGCTGCTGCCCAACCTCTACTGGTTCCGGGATACCTGCAACGTCTACCTCCTCACCGACAGCGAGCATGGACTCCTCTTCGACGCCGGCTCCGGGACCATCCTCGACCATATCGACGAGGCCGGCGTCCGTGCCGTCGACTGGGTGCTTCACACCCACCATCACCGCGACCAATGCCAGGGCGACTACCGTCTCGCAGAGCAGGGGGTCTCCATCGCCGTGCCCGAACGCGAGGCGGCACTCTTCGCCGACGTCGAGGCGTTCTGGCAACTCAAGCGGATCTACCACAACTACGACGTCTCGAGCATCGGCTTCACCCTACCCCGCTCGGTGCCGGTCGCGCGGCGCCTCGCCGACTACGAGCGCTTCGAGTGGCGGGGGTACACTATTCAGGCGATCCCCACACCCGGCCACACCAAAGGCTCGGTCACGTATCTGCTTGAGGTCGACGGGCGCACGGTGGCGGTCGCCGGCGACCTGATCTCCGAGCCGGGCGCCGTCTCGACTATCCACGACCTTCAGTGGCAATACGGCTTCCCTGACGGCGTGGGCGCGGCGCTTCACTCGGTGCTCGTCATCGCGTCCAAGCGGCCAGACCTCGTGCTCGGCTCGCACGGGACGCCGATCGCGACGGGTGCGGCGGCGGCCCTCGACGCCCTGGCCGTTAACCTGCGCCGGCTCTACCAGGCCCAGTTGGAGCTACGCCGCAGCCGAGTCTGGACGATCTGGCCGCACGCCGTCGACCAGCCGAAGCGGCAGTTGTTGCCGCACCTCTGGTCGAACCCGCACTCCTGCTCGAACGTCTACGCGCTGCTCGCCGACGATGGACGCGGCATCTTGCTCGACTATGGCTTCCCGTCCTGGGACCACTTCGCAGCCGATCTGCGCTTCGTCGAGCATTCCCTGGAAGACTTGAAGGCTGTGGCCGGACTGACCACCGTCGAGGCGGTCATTCCGAGCCACTACCACGACGACCATCTCGCCGGCGTGCCCTGGCTCCAGCAGGAGCACGGCGTTCAAGCCTGGATCTTCGAGAACTTCGCCGACATCCTCGCCAATCCCCAGGGCTACAACCTTCCCTGCCTCCTCCCGACGCCGATCCGGGCCGACCGGACGCTCGAGGAGGGGGAGACGTTCACCTGGGAAGGGCATCGCTTCACCGTCTTTCATATGCCCGGCCACACCTGGTGGGCGCTCGGCATGTTCGGCGAGGTCGACGGGACGCGGGTGGCCTTCACCGGCGACAACCTGCTCGCCGGTACCCTGTCGCCGCTCCGGGCCGCCGCCCCGGTCTACCGAAACAAAATGCTCGTCGATAGTATCGCTGTGGGCGCCGAGCGGCTCCGCGAGCACGAGCCAGAACTGCTTCTGACCGGCCATACCGGCGCCATCGAGGTGAACCGCCAGATCCTCGATGGCTTCCTTGGCTGGGCGCGCGAGCTATCGGATGCCTTCGTGAAGGTCGTCGCCGTTCCGGACGAGGTGAACTTCGCGCTCGACCCGAACTGGGCCACCCTCTTCCCGTACCGCTCGACGGTTCGGCCGGGCGAGCGCCTGGTGCTCGAGCTTCAGGCGACCAATCACGGGCCACGTGAGGCGTTCTTGCGGTCGAGCCTCGCGCTCCCGCCCGGCTGGACCGCAACACCCGACGAGACCGAGGTCCCGATAGCCGCCGGCCGCAACGGCGCGACGACGTTCGCCGTCGACGTGCCCGCCGGCGCGTCGGGCCGCCACGTCATCTGCGCCGACGTCAGCCTCGGCGAGCGCCGCTATGGCTGGCTCTGCGAGGCCATCGTGGACGTTACCCTGCCAGCAGACGGCCCTGAGTGACGGCAGCCCGCGTGACTGGCAGCCTCCGGTGGTGTGCTGCTGGTCGGAGCCTGCGCGGCGCGACGGTGTACCTCCGGCTGGCACGGTCAGCGGGAGGTACACCGCTGGTGATCGTCCGGACCGCCAGTGTGACCTTCAGTGGCTGGGCGGCATAGCGAGCGCGCGGATGGCCAGGATCGGGGGGCGACGGCGGTCGTCGACGAGGTCCGGGCGCTCGGGCCGGAAGCCAGGTACTGGCTCGGGCTCGCTCAGCCGGCCCAGCACGAAGCCGGCGTCGAGGAGCGCGTTGACGTAGCTGGCGGCAGTGCGATGGTACTTCCGCACGCCATCCACGAACCAGCGCTGCTCGCGGAGCCCTTCCTCGGCGTAGTCGTCGACCGCCCAGAACAACCGCCGTCCGACGTGGTCGGTCACCCAGCCCTGTTTCGCCTTCTGGGCCGTCACCATCGGGTGCTCGACCGAGAACACGAACGTGCCGCCCGGCCGCAGCCAGCGATGGACTCGCCGCACCACCTCCGCGTAATCGTCGACGTAATGCAGCCCGAAGGAACTGACGACGAGGTCGAACGAGTCCGGTGCGAAGGCGGCCTGCTCGAATGCCGCGCGGACGAAGGCGATGCGTGGGTCGCTCGTACGCTCGGCGGCCAGTTGGAGCATCCGCTCCGACAGGTCGACGCCGACGATTCGCCGAGCGCCCTCCGTGACGCACCACCGCGCGAGGCCGCCGTCTCCGCATCCGAAGTCGAGCACGTCCAGATTGTCGAGCGGCGGGAGCAGCGCCCGCATCGCCGGCTGCTCGATCGCCTCGTTGATACCACGCCCATCATCGCGCAGGCGCTTGTACTGCTCGAAGAAGCGCGGGTCGTCGTAGACGTTCTGCATTCCGTTCAACTACCCGCCTCAGCCGCCCGACACTGCGTCGGTTGTGCCGGCCCGCGCTCCGGTCGCGGTGCCATTCTCGGTGGGCGCCAACCGGACCTGTCGCTTTGGAACCCGGTACACCGCCTCCAGTAGCTCGGCCAGCCGCGCGATCTTGGCGTCAGCCGACTGCTTGCCCTTCGCCGGTGAGGCGGTGTGGGGGTTGCCGATCGCGCCTGTCACCGACAGGTCGGCGGAGACCCACGCTTCGATGGCGTCCTGCCCCTTGAAGGAGAACCCGACGGTCGGATCGACGTCAAAGATATACCCTTCAGCCCTGTCCAACTCCACCAGTTGGGGGGCAAGGTGCTGGATGAGCGACGTCTCGCCATCGCCGGCGTGCATCCCGATCGCTGCCTCGTGCGGCGAGACCAGTCCGGGCTGCGGCGCGATGCTTCCAAGGTGGATCTTGAAGACCCGCAGTCCGGTCTCGATGTGAAGGTCGCGGCAGAACTCGTCGACGGTATGAACGTTGCCGCCGTGGCTCGTCACGATCGTGAACTTCGAGAACTTGCTCCGTGCGACCGATGCTGCGATGTCGCGCAGCACCATTCGCAGCGTGTCGCCGCGCCAGGACAGCGTGCCCGGCCACTCGCGATGCTCCTCGCTCTTGCCATACATCGTCGGCGGCAGCCCCAGCACCATGACATCGTCGGGCAGGCGGGCGAGCGCTGCGCCGAGCAGTTCCGGACCGTGGAGCGAATCGGTGACGGTCGGCAGGTGCGGCCCGTGCTGTTCGACGGCCCCGATGTTGAGCACGGCCGTCGCGTTCGGGTCGTTCGTGCCGATGGCGGCAATCTCTGGTCCGGTGTAGTAGCCCCAGAAGCGGTTCGGCGGGATCGCGCCATGGACCTTGACCGGCAGGCTGTCTGGGATCTGCTTCAACATGGTGGCTCCTTCTGGCGTTGTCGTCCATTGGTCGGGCATCGCTGGGCCTGCATGCCTGCATGCGCCTGGTGCCGCCGTTCCCTACCCCCAAAATCAGCGCCAGCAGTTGCCGCCATTTCAGCCTAGGGGCCTGTGCCAGGTTACTGGTGCGGCCCACCTGCTGAGGCGGCCTGTGGGAGTAGTGGGAGTGAGCGTGCGTCACGTCTCCCCTCTGCATCGCAAGCGTCGGACGTACCCGCGGAGAGACGTACCCGCGCCAGGCCGGTAAATAGCTGGACCAGAAACGGGGGGCCGGGGCGAGCCGGGTAGTGGTGTGGCCGCCGTTGCTATCGGTCGCGCCTCCATCATGGAGCGCCGTCCTCGGAGGGCGCAAGGTGGGATGTGTCTGTTGACATGGGCGCCGACGCATCCGCACGGGCAGCGCGAGCCATGGTGCTGGTGTCTGCCGCGTTATGTGGCCAGGCGTACGGCGGGAGCCGAGTGCAAACGCGTGCACGTTCTGGCGTACGGCCACGCCCCTGGCCGCATCTTCGTACGTCCTTGACAGGCCGGTCCCGGCTCCCTAGACTGCACCCGGCTCGGCGCGCCAGGAGCTCTGGAGTTGAGGAAGGAGGGCGTGAACTGATGGATACGTTCCAGCAGACAATCCTGAACATGGCCCTGTCACTGATCTTCGCGCTGCTCGGATTCATCCTGCTGTTCGTCGGCTATCGCGTGTTCGACGCGCTCACGCCGACCGACCTGAACAAGCGGATCTTCCACGATGGCAATGTGGCGGCGGCGGTGCTGGCCGGCGCGTTTGTAGTCGGGCTCGCCATCGTGGTAGGTATGGCGATCGGCTGAGCCAACGTCACGGTGGAATCTCTATGGTCGTAGCCAGGGCGCATGTGGAATTCACGTTGGCATCGGTTTAGGCGAGCGACGACGCGGTCCGCGCGCCGCCTGCGTCGAGGTCGTTGGAGGGCAACCATAGGGCGGCGGTCAGGGGGCGTCTAGACGACGGAGACCGGCCTCGGCGGCCGTACTGCCGAGCCGACGCCCGAACGCGAGGCAGATATCCGTCGTCCAAAGGCCCAGTCCGAGCGCCAGAGGGTCGTCTGCGGCGGCGAGCGTGAAGTAGACGTCCGGCTCGTCGCGAACGCCGAGGGTGCGCCAGCAGGCTGCCGGCTCGTCACCCAGCCGCCGACTCGTCGCCGTCCCGGTCGAGGTCACCCGCCAGCGGCGCCCGTTGAACCGAACCTGGAGGGGGCGGCGCCTCCAGGTGCCATCACGCACCCGCTCCTCGAACCGCACCAGCACGCCATCCTGGGCCACCAGATCCTGGAAGCGCGCGCTCTTCGCCTCGATCCGCGTTGGCGGGTCGTAGAGCGCACAGCCGCGCGGCGCTATCTCCAGCAGGTGCCCGTCCGTCAGCACGGCCCAGCGCCAGACGACCGTCACCTGCTCGATCGTCTCGTGGCAGCGGTAGAGCGTCTGGACGGCTGCCCGCTCGCCGTCCGGCAGCGCAATGCCGTCACCGGGCAGAAGCCCGTCGAGGGAGCCGTCGTCGTGCGCCGCCGTACCGTTCTGGGTCATGGCCGTGCCTCCCGACGTGGCCGCCTGACCGGCGTCCCCTCGCCGTCGTCGTCTGCGTCGTCGTCTGCTGCTTCGAGCGTGGCTAGCCACTTCGAGCGCGACGTGATGATCTTGCCGCCAAAGCGGCTGTAGCACCCGCCGAACCGGCCGTCGACGGCGTAGCAGCCGATCGTTGCCGTGCCGATATCGCGGCGCGGCCCGGCCGAGGTCATGACCACCGCCTCGATGGGCGCTACCGTCACCCGCTCCTGGGCGACATAGGTGCGCCGCCGTATGAGATCGGCCCACACCTCGGGTGAGGTGTCCTCACCGAAAAATACCTCCTCACCCTCGCGGCCGAACACCTGCTTAGCGACCAGTTCCCTTCGGTCCCGCCCATAGGGAAGGCTGTCGATGAGGTAGGTTGGCGGCAAGTGTGCGAGGATCGCGGCACGCTCCTCGGCGTCGAACGTATCGGCGTCGGTGCGGTGTGCCCAGACCCAGGCTAGTAGCGCCTTGTTCTGAAGGAGCAGGCCATAAAGCCCGTTCAGCAGTCGGAGTCGGCCCCGCGCCACGGCATCTTCGATGGCGGCAAACGGCGCGGTGCCGAAGATCGACTCGAACGCGACGTATCGGTAGAGCGCATGGACCCGGCGGCCAAGCATCGTCAGACCCGCTCGGCTGGTGCCGAGATTGCCAACGTCCCCAAGCACCACATCGATGCCCTGTCGGGCGAGCGCCGGCCGTAGCAGATCGGCCGTGAACGCCATCTGCGCCATGTCCTCTAACTCGCCGGCCGTGGTGACGAGCCCGAGCACCGCGCCTTCAGGAAGATCGGTGAGGGCGCGACAGAAGGCGTGCGCCAGGAGCGCCGACAGGTCGGCGCTCGTACGTCTCAGGCCGCGCGCCTCCGGCAGCATCTCGTGGACGAGACCCTCGCAGACGACGGCCTCACGGACACCGGAGGGGGTGTCGGCGTTGCATTCGAGGATGCGCCATGCGCCGCGTCCATCCTGGACCAGATCGAAGCGGGCCACCAGCGGCCGACGCGGCACCTCAGTGGCCAGCAGTTCGGCAGCGGCCCAGGGAAATCCCATCCCGATCAGCGCCGGAACGTCGCTGACGAGGCGCCGTCCCGCCACGTCGAGAATGCTGGTGAACGCGGATGTCAGCCGCTCCAGGCAGGCGCGGTCACGGGCGCTCAGCACCAGTGCGTTTGGGGCGAGGTACGGCTCTCCACGCACCAGATGGTCGGCCATCAACCCCTCGACCTGGGCGCGTCGCAGGAAGCGCCGATAGGCAGCCGGCGTAACCTGACAGGGATCGACCAGCAGCGCGCGCATCGCTCCGCTCAGCCGCCGACGCCGGAGACAGTCATCTCGACGCCGAGGCCGGCAGCCACGAGTGTATCGGCATAGCCTTTGAGATCGGAGGCGACGCGCATCGGCGTGAGCCAGCGGATCGTCTCGACCCCGAACGCCGCCAGCAGCGCTGGCGGCGGGAAGCGGCAGATCTGGTAGCTATAGCGGTTGTCGAAGGCGGACCCCTGGATCGGCCCCGGCCGGCCCCGCCGTTCGCCATCGGCCAGTAGCACCACACCGCGGGGCGTGGCTGGCGGCCGGACCAGAGCGCCAACGGCGAGCAGTCGGTCGAGCAGTCTTGCGCATGGCAGCACTGCCGGCTGTGCCATCCAGCGTTGGATGACCGGCACCACGTACCAGCCATGCTTGGCGAGGATCGGCGTGGTGGTGAGCGTCGCCTCGATCGGCAGGTCCACCAGCAGCGCTGGCCGGCCACGGGTTGGCAGTGCGAGCGCTCCGAGGAGACGGTCGAGCATGGCACGTTCGACGTGTACCCTGGGTGAACGTCCCAGGGCTGGCCCCCGCTCCGATCGAATGGCGCCGCCTGCGCCGGCCAGGAACGGCGTCGCGCAGACGTAGGGCCAGAATGGTCCGGCGGCGTGCTGCCAGCACACCAGGGCACGTATCAGCGCCGCGTCACTCACTGATCGGTCGACCTTGCTTCAGCAGAGTCACTCCCCGGACTGCGCGCGTCGAGGAGGATCGCCCGTAGACGCTCGCGGTCTTCTACCGTCAGGTGAGGAAGCACGGCGAGCCAGTGCCGGCGAGACAGCGTATCGAGCGCCGTGCTCCGGCGAATCAGGCGAGCGAGCTCAGTGTCAGGGTATGGGGACGACATGGCTGGTTCGACACGACGGATTCAACGGGGTTCAACGACAAGACGAGTCCAACACGACGTCTGGCGGGACGATCAGCCGGCGGTGCTCCCGCCCGTGCTGCCGGAGCGGCCACCCGTGAAGCCCGATGAGCTGGGGCGGGCGGCGCCCTGTGACGGCCCCGATGACGTGTTGACGCCAGAGCGGGACGATGCCGCGGTGCCGCTGCCCGAGCCGCCGGCCTGGCCGCTCGTTCGCCCACTCGACGACCAGGTTCGGGCGCTCGTGGACGGCGCGACCAGCGACGAGCTCGACCCGCGCACCGATCCCTGACCCGGCGCCGCTGTCGGAGGGTTGCGATAGGCCGGGGTTGACGAGGCGACGGTCCCGTTCGAGGGGCTCGACGACGACGAGGTCGTCGAGCCGGACGAGGCAGTCGAGCCACTCGTGCCGGCGATGACCGGGAAGGGATACCACGCGACCGAGTTGTGGTAGCGCGACGAGTAGCCGGAGGACGTCCGGGAGGTGCTGCTCGTGGTGTTGCTACTTGCGACCGCGGCGGTGGGGCTTGGGCTGGCTTCTGGGCTGGCCTCGGCCGCTGCCCCGGCCGAGCCGCTGCCCTCGATCAGCGCGACGGGGGTATCCGCCGTCAGCCAGAGGACCGGATCCCCGCTCGATGGAATCTCCAACAGGTCCTGGCTGCCCTCGGCCAGCCGGAGCAGGCTGATGCGTGCCTCCTTCCAGGACGTGCCGTCCGGGGTGCGCCACGCCAGAGCGTACACGCCCTGCTCGTTCCGGCCGACGGAGGCGGGGTCGACGGGGTAGCGGCCGGGCGCGGTGGGCAGCCCTTCACGCACTTCGCTCTCGAGCGGCGTGACCGTCGACTCCTCCTGCTCGACCGGTTCGCTCGGCGAGCAGGCTGCCAGAGACGAGGCGAGCAGCAGCGCAGCCGCCACCCGGACGGACGGCTCGCCGTGGCGGCGCAGGTAGAGGCTCGCCTCTTCGGCCAGGTCGAGGAGGCGTTCACGGGTGCGCGGATCGGTCGGTCGCGACGAACGATGCTTCATGACGGCCTCGCCACGGCTGGAGCTGCCAACCGGGCCCGTGCAGGATACACCCGGCGGGTCCAGGTTGCGCCAGCACGCCGATCCGTCCGAGCACACACCAGGGACGGCCGGTCGTGCCTGAGGGTTCCTTGATGGTCAGCGCGCGGACAGCAGGGCTGGCATCGACACGGCTGCATCGCCGCCCCCTCATCGGAACTGTTGTCGCCCAACGATGCCCTCGCTATCCAGTTGCATTGACACGGCTGCACCGCCGCCTCCTCATCGCGTGACTTGACGCCACCCCGCCCCACGTCTACCGTGACGGTCGGGCCGGCACGATGAGCCGGGACTGCGGGGGTGTATGCCGATGCGTCTCTGGCCTCGGTTCGTCATGGTGTCGATCTGGGTGGTTGTCGGACCGATCGGGACGGTGTCAGCCGGGGTGCGGCTCCCGCCCGCCGCATCGGTGCCCGACGTGGTCACGATGCACCTGGGGATCTCGCCCGGCGAGACCAATCAACACCTGCCGCTCGGGTCGGGTCGCCGCGCGCTCGAGCGTGCACTGCCTGAGCTGTTTCTCACGGCGAGTGACCTTGGTGTGCGCATCGAGAGCGTCTCGGTCGGCCAAGGATTCTGGTCGGAAGGCGGGGGGGCTTCGCCTGAGCGGCGGCACCCACACCCATCGTCCTGCGCCCTGAACGGGCCCTGCCCCGTCGACGGGTACGCGCAGCCTGGCGGTGTGACCCGCGGCGCTCCCCGAAGCTGAATTCCTCGTGGTGCAGATCGGGGTACCATGCCCGCGCGCAGACGCTAGCTGCCGGCGCGCCCTCCCTGCCGATTGAGGGCCGCCGAATCTCACCGACGCACGTCACCGACACTGGCAGCCTTTCGATGTGGGAGGAGCACGATGCCGAACGCCGACCTACAGCGCCTCTTCGACGAGTTGAAGTGGCTCACCGACCTGCCGGGGACGGCCGGCTTCGAGCAGCCAGTCGTGCGAGCGCTGCGCGAGCGGCTGACCGGCGTCGTCGACGAGATCGACGTCGACGCGATCGGCAATCTGTATGCACTCGTGCGCGGCAGCGAGGGCGGCTGCAAGATTATCTGCCCCGCTCACAGCGACGCGGTCGGTTTCATGATTCGCTACGTTGAGCCCAACGGCTTCCTACGCGTCGCGAATCTCGGGCGGATTCCGCCATATCTGCTCTACGGTCAGCGGGTCCGGATCTACGGCGGCGAGCACGGGACGGTCTACGGAGTCGTCGGGACGAAACCGGGTCACATCATGTTCAGCAGCGCTGGCGCCGAGCAGCGCGAGTATCCCGGCGACCGCCTGACGGTGCCGCCCTACGACGATTTGTTCGTCGACATCGGGGCGCGCAGCGCGGCCGAAGTCGCGGAGGCTGGCCTGCGCCCCGGCCTCGAAGTGACCTACGACCGCGACCTTCAGTGGCTCGGGGACGGGCGGCGTGGGCTCGTGACGAGCCGGGCGCTCGACGACCGGGTTGGCTGTCTGGCGCTGCTGGAGACGATCCGCCGGCTTCGTGAGGCCGGCCAGAAGCCCCGTGCCGACGTGTACTTCACGTTTTGTACGCAGGAGGAGATGGGGCTGCGTGGTGCCCAGGTGGCCGGCGGCTACGTCCAGCCGGACATCTGCATCGGCGTAGATGGCACCATCTCGGCGAGCGGGGATGGCTGCGGCGAGGGGGTCGTTCGCGCGCCATATACCTCGGGTGCCGAAGCCCCGAGCTTCCTGGGCGCGGGTGTCGGGATCTCTTTCAACGACCAGAGCGCGCCGGGGCGGGGACTGATCGGCAACGCTAAGCTCAACGCGGCGCTGATGCGGCTCGCAAAGGAGCACGACGTGCCACACCAGTTGGAGGGCTTCGCGGTCTACATCACCTCGGATGCGGCGGCGATCCAGTACGGTAAGCGCGGTGGCGTGCCGGCGGCGACCCTCAAAGTCCCGATGAGCTATACCCACGGCCCGGTGGAGTCGTGCAGCCTCCACGACATCGACGCAACGGCTCGGCTGCTGACCCTCGCCCTGCTGGAGCTCGGTAAGGATACCGACCTGACCTTCGTGTAAGCGGCTCGTGGAGAGCCACGCAGGTGGTGATTCGTCGTGCCTGCTCTGCCCTGCCAGGTGCGTCGTCACACCGGCGCTCAACCAGTCGAGGGTGAGCGCCGAGGTTACTGCCCGAGCCGCTCGTAGACGCGACGCCGTGCGGCCGGATCGTCGATCCCGAGGACGGTGATTTGATGGAGGTCGACGCCGGCTGCCGCCTGCTCGGCGATCCGCGCTCGGCACTGCTCGACCGAGCCGATGGCGGCGAAGGCGTCCGCGAGCGCATCAGGGACCGCGGCTGCCCCGGCCGCCGAGCCGCCGGCCTCCCAGGCCCGCCTGATCTCAGCGACGGGCTCGCGCCAGCCCATATCTGACAGCTGGGTATGATAGAAGTCGCCCATCCGCGCGAGGTAGTAGGCCAACCGCCGCTTGTGGGCGGTGCGGACAGCGTCGACGTCATCCGTCACGACGACCTCGCCAGGCGAGCGCACGACGACGCTCGATGGATCGCGTCCGCCGGCTGCCACGAGCGCGCGGAATCGAGCGACTTCGTCAGGCAGGCGCTCCAGGGGGATCATCATCGGCAGCCAGCCGTCCGCAAGCTCGGCGGTCAGGCGCACGCCAGCCGGCCGGAACGACGCCAGATAGACGGGGATCGTACGACGCACGGGCGTGAAGCGCAGGGTGAAGCCGCGCTCGAACCGGAAGACGTCGCCCTCATAGCGTAGCGGTTGGCCGGCGATGAGCAGGCGCAGGATCTGGATGACCTCACGCAAGCGCGTAGCCGGCCGAGCGAACGGTACGCCATGAAACTGCTCGACGACGAGTGCGCCGCTCGTCCCCAGACCGGCGATGGCACGCCCCTCGGATAGCTCGTCGAGCGTGGCGAACTGCTGCGCGAGCGCTGCCGGCGCCCGCGAGAAGACGTTGACGATGCCGGTGCCGACCGTGATTCGGCGGGTCCGGTCGGCGATCTGGACCAGCGTTGAGAAGGCGTCGCGGCCCCATGCTTCGGGCACGAAGACGGCCTCGACGCCGGCTTCATCGGCTGCCTGCACGTCCGCAAAGGCTTGCGAGCGGGACTGGCCGCTGTCCAGATCGACGCGCACAGCGAGGCGAGGCATCAGCCCTCGTCTCGCCAGGCCGGCACGTCCAGATGCGCACGGCCCACACGCGTACCAGATCGGTACTGCGTCGCCGGCCCGGCTCCATCGTTCCGAGGCGCGGCGAGCGCAATCACGATCGGTGCTGGGCCGGTGTGCGCGGCGCGATCAGTCGGCCTGGGCTGCTGCGCGCCGCCCGAACCGTTCGCCGAGCTTGCGATGGATGAACTCGCGGTTCTCGCGATACAGGTGGATTGCGGTCGGCAGGACCGAGACGACGATGATCACCAGGATGACCGGTAGCAGCACCTTGTCGATGTCTTCGGGGCCGAATGGCTTTTTGAAGATCAACTCGTACGGCCCCTTGATGAGCTCGATCAGGGCGAACCCGGCGCCGGTCAGCAGGACGACCCAGCCGATCCCGCCGAAAATGTTGAAGAAGAGGAACTTGCGGTAGCTCATCTGTGCCATGCCGGCGACGATCGGCACGAAGGTCCGCACGGCCGGCAGGAAGCGAGCGAGGATGATGGCCTTGCCGCCATGCTTTTCGTAGAACTCGTGCGCGGCATCGAGATGCTTCGGGTTCCGCCAAAACGACGAGTTGTCCTTGAACAGGCGGCGGCCAAACTTCTCGCCGGTCCAGTACCCCACGCTGTCGCCGGTGATGGCCGCGATCGAGAGAAGCAGCATGAGCACCGGCAGGTTGAACACACCCTGCGAGGCGAGGAAGCCTGCCGTAAACAACAGGCTATCACCCGGTAGGAAGAACCCGAAGAACAGCCCGGACTCGGCAAATACGATCCCGAACAGTCCGACGTAGCCGACGGCCCGGATGATCTCCAGAAGGTCGAATGGCAGCATGACGTCCTCAACCTGAATGTCGGGCGATTGTACGGCAGGACGCCGTCACGGGCCAACGACCGTGCATACTCGGAATCTTCACCTGTCGATCTCGTCGCTCGCAAAGATTGGGCCAGTCGCCTACATGGGCACCAGTCCATGGGTACCAGTCCATGGGTACCAGTCCATGGGTACCAGTCCATGGACTGGTGCCCGCCTGGTTCCACCTCCGGCACGGACCGAGCCGGTCGCGCCTGGTGCCTGCGCGGCTCTCATAACGCCGTGACCACGCAGGTGGAGGACCGTCCGGAGGATCGCTAGATGGCCTGGAGCCGTGCGGCCGGCTGCGGGCCAATCCGCCGTATCTGGTCGCGCAGGTCAGCCAGCCGGTACGGCTTGGCCATGACAGCTGCGATGCCTCGTGCTCGCGCTTCGTCCGGATCGATCTCAGCACCCCAGCCGGTGGCCAGGATCCAGGCGATGCCGGGCGCAAGCATCCGCCCCTGGTCTACGACGTCCCAGCCGTTGATCCCTTCTCCGAGCCCCAGGTCCGTGACGACGAGGTCGAAACTGGACGATGCCAGTCGGTCCAGTGCGTCCTCGCCGGTGACCGCCAGCGCGACAGCGTGACCGTCGCGCTCGAGCGCGGTCTGGATCATCCGCGCGATCGCCTCCTCGTCGTCGACGACCAGGATACGCAGTTGCGGAGCGGCGAGCGGCTGGGTTTCCGGCTGCGGCGATGTCGGCCTGATAGGCGCCCGCTGAGTGAGGGGGAAGGTCAACAGAAAGGTGGTTCCCTGGCCGGGCGCCGATTCCACGCCAATCCGGCCGCCGTGGCGCTCGACGATCCCGTACACCATCGAGAGGCCGAGCCCCGTGCCGCGTTCGCCCTTGGTGCTGAAGAACGGCTCGAAGATACGCTCGCGCGTCTCCGGCGTCATGCCGACACCATCATCGGCCACAGCCAACCGGACCGTATCGCCGATTGCCACGGCAGTCAGGCGGATCGCACCGCCGGCGGGCAGAGCGTCGACCGCGTTGAAAATGAGATTCGTGAGCGCCTCGCGCAGTTCGGCCGGAACGCCCTCGATGCAGGCGGCTCCGTCCACGGAAATTTCCATCCTGATCGGCCGGCCCTCGGCTTGCGTGGCGTCGCGCCAGCGGGGCGCCGTCAGGTGTGCAGCCTCGTCCAGCAGCGATGCGATGTCGACGACGTCGATTGGACCGCTCTCCGGCGCGCGTGCAAAGGCCAGCAGCCGCTTGACGGTGTGTCCGCCGTCGAGCGCCGCTCGCACCATCACGCCTACCGCCTCACGGGCTGCCACGTCTCCGCGCGGGGATTGGCCGAGTTGTTCGAGCGCTAACTCGCCGTAGCCGCTCACGAGTGCCAGGATCTGGTTGAGGTCATGTGCCACACCACCGGCCAGTTGGCCGAGCGCCCGCAACTTCTCACCCTCGATCGCCTGGCGCTGGCGGCGCCGCTCGTCGCTGACGTCGCGAGCCAGCACGATAGCCCCGACGATGTGGCCGCGCGCATCACGCATCGGGACTGAGGCGGCGAAGATCGCGCGTTCCGTCCCATCCGGCAGGATGAGCCGAAATGGTGAGGTCACGCGATCGGCGTTGAGGGCGCGTGCGATCGGGCAGGTGGCGGTGGTGAGCGGCGCCCCCCGCTCGTCCATGAGCCGCCAGGGTGTGACCTGGTGACCCAACCCGACGATCTCATCCGGCGGCTGCTCGAAGAGGGCGCCGGCTGCTGCGTTGGCGAGGGTGATCCGACCGTCACGGTCGACGGCAAGTACCGCTTCGCCCATCTGCTCGAGAATTGCTGCCTTCTGGCCGGCCTCACGAAGGCTCTCGGCGCGAGCCTCGGCTGCGTCGACCGCCGTGGCGAGTTGTTGCCCAAACGCGGAGAGGATACCGATCTCACGCGGTCCGAATGCGCGTACGGTACGAGCGCCCGCAACGATGACGCCACAGGCCCGGCCACGGGCGACGAGCGGCACACAGATGAGCGAGCTTATTTCGAGGCGCTGGATGATCCACGGGAACTTGGCCCCATCCTCGACGCCGGTGTCGTCACAGGTCGTGATCTGGCCGCCCGCGACTGCCCGCCCAACATACCCCTCACCCGATCGGAAGTGTGTTCGCCGCAGCAGCCCGCCGTCGCCTACGGCCGCCGCGAAGCGCAGGATCCCATCGGTGCCGGGGAGGGCAACCCCGCAAATGTGCGCCCCGATCAGACGCGGCAGGGCCATGACCGCGACCGCCAGGGTCTCGGACGAGTCATCGTTACGCGCGGCGGTGGCACTCAGTTCGGCCAGCGCCTCAGCCTCGGCCCGCGCCAGACGCTCCCGCTCCAACAGTGCCTCGTGTGCCCGTTCGCTCGCCCGCTGCTCGCCGACGTCCTGGACGATCTCGAGGTGTCCCGCCAGTTTCCCATGTGCGTCGAAGAGTGGTGTACGCGCTAAGGCGACCTCGACGAGGTGACCGTCCCGATGCCGTCGCCAGGTGTGGATGACGGGCGGTTGCTGGCCGTCTCGGCCTGCTGCCACATCCTCACAATCGTCCTCAGGCCGATCCTCCGGTACCCAGTCGAGTGCTCGACCCAGCACCTCGTTCGACGTCCAGCCGAACATCCGCTCGGCCACCCTATTCCAGACCGTCAGCCGATCGCTCAAATCGGTGGCGAGAATGGCGTGCGGAGAGGACTCGACGAATGCGTTGAGTATCCGTGCGCTGTTGCTGAGTGCCGCTTCAGCCCGGGCACGCTCGTCGGCCTGCTCCGCGAGGCAGCCGTGCAGACCCGTCACCGTGCGGCGGTACGACAGCGCCGCCAGAACGAGGCCGGCCACGCCGACGACCGCCAGGACGATGCCCGGCCGCACGCCAAGCAGCCGGTACTCGGACCAGTCACCCGCGGAAAGCACGACGACAGTCAGGGTCGCTATCGCCATGCACAGCAGCCCAGGGACGACCTGACGCGGTCTCCGGCTCGAGCAGGCTACCTCACAGACGCGGTTCGCCTCGGTCTGTGCGCCGGACCTCATGCTCTGTCCGCCATGTCAATGCGACCCCCCGGTTGCAGAGAGGTAACGCAATGGGGGCGGGTGACGGGACGGGTCATCAGGTCGCCGAAGAGTCACTCGCCTCCCGAGCCTGCTTGATGAGCCGGGACACCGGCCAGGGCCAGGGGAAGTCGTGGCCAGCCCTCAATTCCAGCAAAACCGGCCCATCCGCCGCGAGCGCCGCGTCCCAGGCTGCGTCGAGCTCCGACGGATCGTCGACCCGGATGCCGCGCGCCCCGAATGCCTCGGCGTAGCGCACGAAGTCGACGTGCCCGATCTCAGAGGCGTAGGCTCGGCCGTACGCCCGCGTATGCATGTTGTCGATCATGCCGATCCGGCGGTCGTGGTGGACGGCCAGGACGATTGGCAGGTTCTGCTCGCAGATCGTCACGAAGTCGGACGAGGCCATGAGGAACGAGGTGTCGCCGCACAGCCCGACGATCTTCTTCGCGGGCCGCAGGCGTCCGGCTGCCAGGACAGCAGGTACCGCGTAGCCCATCGAGCCCCAGGAGCCCGACTGAAGGTGCGACTCGGGCGAGAAGGTGGGCACCTGGAGCGGCGTCCAGAGCTTGACGTTGCTGACGTCGCTGATGACCAGGATGTCTGGCGTCATCCGGCGGGCCAGCGCGTCGATGGCGCGGCCGATATGCCAGGGCCGGGTATCCTGATAGCGCTCCAGTTCGAGTTCGATACCGCGCCGCTGGAGCTCGCGAGCGCGCGCGCAGGCTTCGAGCGTCGCCGTGTCGGCCGGCCGAGCGCGGCAGGTGTCGGCGAGTGCGCCGATAGACGCCGCCAACTCGTCCACCGACCCGATGTGCGGGCCACCTGCGCTGGCCGATGCGGGCGCCTCGTCGGCAGCATCGAGCAGGATGACGTGCGGGTTGGCCTTCGGCAGGTCGATAGCGGCTTCGGTCCCAGCTCGCACGCCGATGCCGAGCACCACGTCGGCCTCACCAACCAGGGTGGCCGCATCCGGGTGGCTGCGCGCTGTCCCCCACCAGACGCCGACCGAGAGTGGGTGGATCGTCGGCATAGCAGCGTGACCGTCCCAGGTATGCGCGACCGGCGCACCGATCCGCTCCGCAAGCCGCACCGCCGCTGCGCTCACCGCTGGCCACCAGGCACCCTTGCCGACGACGATCGCCACCCGCCCGGCCGCGTCGATCCGCTCCCGAACGCCCGAGATGTCTATTGGTGCGTTCGACCCGTCGCCGCTTGATAGCGGGGCCGGCTCGACCAGCGTCGCGCGGTCAACTTCGATGGCGTCGGCCGAGAGCGCGCTCTCGGCGATCTCGATGTGGACCGGTCCGGGCCGCCCGGTCACAGCCAGCGCGAAGGCCCGCCGCAGCGTGGCTGGAATCTCGTGCGGGTCTTCCACCCGCACCGACCACTTGGTTACCTTCTCAAAGGCCCGCTGGAGGAAGTCCGGCTCGTCGACGCCGTGGAACGCCTCTTTCGGCGCGCTGCGCGGCACCCCGCCCGAGATGTGCACGAGCGGCGCACCGGCCGCGTAGGCCCCGGCAACCCCCGACAGCGAGTTCGTCGCGCCTGGCCCAGCCGTCACCAGTACGACACCCGGCCGGCCGGTCAGACGCCCGTACACCTCGGCGGCGATGGCAGCAGTGTTCTCGTGCTTGCAGGTGATCGGCGCGATCGATGGGGCGTCGGCCAGGGCGTCGAAAACCTGAATCACGTGCGAGCCGTCAAGCCCGAACACAGTGTCCACGCCATGCGCCAGCAGGCTTGCGACGACAGCCTGCCCGGGTGAAAGCCTCTCGATAGTTCGTGCGATCTGCTCGGTCGCCTGCATCGGTCATCCTCCGCGATGGTCGCTCTGCGGTGAGCGCCGCTCCCTAGCCCTCGAATCGAGCGCGCGGGCGGGATAGTTCTGCTGTGACTATGGTGCCGTCGAGCCGCCGCCGTGCAGGTCGGGGCACGCGGCGAGGGTACCACGGAGCCGGGTGCCGGCGTCAGGCGCAGGCCGTCCGCTCGCGCTTCCGGACAGTCTCCCAGGGCGAACGTCTAAACCAAGACCGAGGTGAAAACCACCTGCCCCCCAGGTTGCACCCATGTAGTTCCCACCGTGGATTTGGTTTAGACGTCTGACACTCGCGTCGCAGCGCGTATCGCTCCCCCTCTCCCGGGTGCGAGACAGGGGACGAGGGCCTCATCCGCGCTGGCGTGCCCGGCTGGCCATATCTACGCCCTCCAGGGCCGCGCGCTTCACTGCCTCATAGTCCGCGGGCAACAGCACCGGGCGATTCGCGTAGACCGGCTCCACGCCGTCCAGGTCACCCTGGTGATACTTGATCTTGAACTCGGGGAACTTGAGGCCGGTGGCCGTTGAGATGACGACGACTCGGTGACGTGACTCGATGTCGCCGCGCGCCACCAACTTTTCGAGGGCGGCGAGTGCCACGCCAGTATGAGGGTCGGCGAACAAGCCTGTCAGGTCGGCGCGCGCTGCCGCCTGGGATAGCTCGTCCTCGGTCGCCTGCTCTACGAGGCCGTCGAACTGCTTGAGCATCCGGACCGCCTTGTCGAAGCTGACCGGGTTTCCGATCTGGATGGCAGAGGCGAGGGTCGGACGGGCCTGGATCGGCTCCAGGTGGTCGAAGCCGTGCTTGAACGCGAGGTAAAGCGGGTTGGCGCGCTCGGCCTGCGCCACGACGATCCGAGGCAGCTTCTGGATGAGCCCGAGCTCGCGCATCAGCAGGAAGCCGGCTCCGAGCGCGGCAGTGTTTCCGAGGTTGCCGCCAGGGATGATGACCCAATCTGGGACCGACCAGTCGAACTGTTGGACCATCTCGATCCCGACCGTCTTTTGGCCCTCGACCCGTAATGAATTCATCGAGTTGGCGAGGTAGATGCCCGGTTCCTTCGCAAGCTGCTTGACCATGGCCATGCAGCCGTCGAAGTCAGTGTCCAATGAGAGCACGAGCGCACCGTTCGCGATCGGCTGAACGAGCTGCGCGATGCTGACCTTGTCACGCGGCAAGATGACGACAGCCGGGATGCCCGCGACAGCGCAGTACGAAGCGAGTGCGGCCGAGGTGTCGCCGGTCGAGGCACAGGCGACGGCCCGGATCGGTTGGCCCTGGGCGATCATCTGTTTGACGGTCGAGACGAGCACGGTCATGCCCAGGTCTTTGAACGACCCGGTATGGGTGAGGCCGCACATCTTGACCCAGAGGTCTTCCAGGCCAAGCTGGGCGCCGTACCGCTCGGCCCAGAACAGGTTGGTGCCGCCCTCGTCGAGCGAGACCACGTTGGCATCCTCGACGTGCGGCGCGACCCATTCCTTCTTGCCCCACACGCCGCTGCCGTAGGGCCAGGTCGTGCGCTTGTAGCGGTCGTCGAAGGTGCGGGTCCAGGCGGCCGGGGACTTTTGACGAAGCGCATCGAGGTCGTGCGCGACTTCGAGCAAGGCGCCGCAGGCGGGACACTCGTAGACGACGTCGGTGAGCGGAAGCTCGCCCGGACAGCCATTGATGCAGCGGAACCAGGCGCGCGGCCTCACGATGCCTCCCTACCCTCAGTCGTCATGCTCTCTCAGCCATCAGCCAGATGATCTGTCCGCGCCGGGGATTGTAGCCACTCCAGACGGTCTGGCAGTCTGGGTCGCTCCCGCTGTCACGGTGCTGGATAATGCGGCGTGGTGCCCAGGACGATCGCCATGTGAAGCGCCCGGTCGGCGCTACGCCTCAGCGGCCCGGCGGTCCAGACCCTGGGCACGTCGGCGGCATCTGGATGAAGGGTCGGCCCTGGCTCCGTTGTTGCAGAGCCAGGGTCGACTCCCTTTGCAGAGCCAGGGCCGACTGCTGACAGTGCGCCTACGCCGGGATGGTCTGTCGCCTGTGGCGCACAGACCGTCCCGGTGCTAGATCAGCCGCGCGGTGTCGTACCCGGCACCCACTCCTGGGCGCGCTCGACGTTCTGGAGCTCCGGCCGCTGCATCAGTTCGTCGTACAGCTTCTTGTTGATGACGACCCGCCGCTCGGGAATCTTGCCCTTGGCCACGTCGACGATGATCTTGGCCACCCGAAGCTGGTGCAAGTGGACGCCCTCGTCGGAGTAGCTCGCGAGGTGGGGGGCCAGCAGGACATTCTCCATCTGATTGAGCGGGCTGTCGGCCGCTAGCGGCTCGATCTCCATCACGTCGAGGCCGGCCCCGGCGAGGTGGCCGGACTTCAGCGCGTCGATCAGGGCCTGCTCGTCGACGATCGGCCCGCGCGCCGTGTTGACCAGGTAGGAGCCCTGCTTCATCATTCCGAGCAGGTCCCGGCTGACCAGGTGGCGAGTCTCCCGATTCAAGAACGTGTGGACCGACACGATGTCTGCCGTCTTGAAGAGCTCCTGCTGGCCGACGAGTGTGACACCCATCTGGGCGGCGACGTCGGCCGGGATGTACGGATCGTGAGCGATGATGGTGAAGCCGAATGGCTTTGCCCGCTCGGCGACCATCCGGGCGATTCCGCCGAAGCCGAGCAGCCCGAGCGTCCGCGTCGACAGCCGGTGCATCGGACGGGCAAGCTCGCGCGCCCGTGCGCCCCGCGCCCACTCGCCGCTGCGGACCAGCTTGTCCATCTGGAGCAACTGACGGCTGACGCCCAGGATCAGCGCCATGGCGTGATCGGCCACTTCTTGCACGAACGTATCAGGGATGTTCGCTACCAGGATGCCGTACTCGTTGGCGTCGTCGACCTCGATATCGTCGTAGCCGACGTACGGCCGCAGCACGAAGCGTACGTGGCGCAGCGCTTCGAACACGTCGCCGTTCGCACCCTGCCCGGCCAGCACGACCATGTCGGCATCGGCGACCGCGTCTGGCACCTTGCCGTTCTCGTCGCGCAACGGAGCCACGATCGGCTCGACGCCGCCCTCAGCAAGCGCCTGGAGAGTCGTCGGGTCGATCGGCATGCGGCCGCAGTAGACGACGCGGCCGGGCTTGCCCCAGCCGCTCGGATCCCATCGATCGGTTCCTGCCATCAGTTCCGCTCCATCGTTGACACGGCGCGCCTGGGGGCCGCGGCCCCTGAACGTCGTCGTTCTGTGTCCGGGCCGTGCATGCCGCACACCCGTTCGCAGGCGATTGTAGCCAGCCGGCCAGCACGTGCGTCTGGAAGACCCCTGATGTACCCCCTGGGGGTGCCGCTCGTTCCACGCGCCGCTATACTGGCCCGACATCCTCGCTCGATCCTATCGCCGCCCTCGGCGGCAGCCCGATCCTTTTCCTGGAGCGGCCTCGTGACCAGCCTCGCCGACCCGTCCCGTGAGACCTCGCCCATCGAGATCGTCAGCATCGGAAAGGAGCTCTTGATCGGACGGATCCAGGACACTAACAGCTTCTGGCTCGCCCAGCAAATCACCGACCTCGGCGGGACGATGCAGCGGATCAGCGTCGTCGACGACGATCAGCCCACCATCGTGAAGACGCTGCGCGATGCCGTCGAGCACGGCGCGAAAACCATCGTCACGACTGGCGGTCTCGGCCCGACCCCCGATGACCTGACCGTCGCCTCGGTGGCAGAGCTCCTAGGCGTGGATACCCATGTCGATCGGAACGTCGTCACTGACTACCTCCGACGCCGTGCAATCTCGGAGGACGAGATATCGCCGGCGCTGCGAGCGATGGCGACGGTGCCCATTGGCACGGACGTCTTCCCAAGCCCGGCCGGCTGGGCGCCGCTGATTCGCGCCGACGTGAACGGCTGCTCGATCTTCCTGTTGCCCGGCCCGCCTCAGGAAGTCCAGGCGATCTTTGCCCGCTACCTGGCTGACTACTTCGGCGGGGCGCAACACGCACTGCGCGCCATCACCCATCGGGTCTATGTCGATATGTGGGAGTCGGAAGTCTCACCGCTGCTCCAACAGGTGATGGATGCGGTGCCTGGGACGTACTGTAAGGGGTATATCGCGCTCGGCAACCAGCGCTTCTTGCCCATTGACGTGGTGGCGCGCGGCGAGCATGACGAAGCGGCCCAGCTAGCGCTCGCGCAGGCGCTCGATCTTCTCGAGCGTCTCATTGCGGAGACTGGCCGAGACTTCCAGCGCTGACGCTTGCTCCCACCGCCCGGCATGAGGCTAGCTCCTGAGCCTGGTCCCCTGGACCCTCGTTCCGGACAGGCCGCTCAGGCGACGGTTGCGGCCTCGTGAACGAGGGATGGAGGTGGCGCTACCGGCTCGACTGTCGCAGCGTCAGTTCGGGGCCGGACTGACGGAGCCGGCCCCATCGCTGACACGCGCTGCCTCGCTGCCGACATAGACCCGCAGCGCTTTGGGCACGACCTCGAAGCAGGCCGGGGTCGTGCCAAGCGGGCGTGAATCGGCGTGAACCAGCATCGGCGGGCAGGCATCGATCTCGATGGTCCGTCCCCGCTGCGAGATCACCTTCGGATTGTAGGCTCGGCGCCCGCCCACGATCCGAACAGCATAGCGCGCGAGCTCGAGTTTGCTGAAGTTCGTGAAGATCTCGACGTCGAGTTGCCGATCGTCGATCCGAGCGTTCGGCGCGAGCGTCAGGGCGGCGCCGACGTACGGCCCGTTCGCGACCGTCACCATCATCGCCGAGAACCTCTGGCACTTCCCGTCCAGACGGAGCCGTACCTGACGTGGCCGATATCGCCACATGAACGCCACCAGAGGACGGAGCGAGCCCCAGTTCCCATGCTCGATCTGGTTGGCGTAGGCGAACAGGCCCGCTTCGATGCCGACGCCAGCCGCTTCGAGGAAATGGGCGTCGTGACTCCGGGTCCGCGCTCGCCCGACGTCCATCGCGACGATCCGGCCTTCCGCGATCACATGGGCCGCACCTTCCAGGTCACGCGGCACGCCAAGCATCCGGGCGACGTTCATGACGCTACCGAGCGGCAGCACGCCAAGTACAACCTCGGTCTTGATGAGGGCCTCGGCCGCTTCACCGATCGTGCCGTCACCGCCCGCTACGATGACGCGCTCGTAGCCGTCGCGGGCGGCCTGGCGTGCTAATACGGTGGCGTGGTCGGCGTACTCGGTGGGGTAGACATCCGCATCGATGTGATGGCGCGCGAGAAGTTCTTTGACGTCATCTGCCCCAAACACGTTCGTCGTCAGGCCGGCTTTATGGCCAGCCGTCGGGTTGATGATGACGCAGGTACGCACGTTAGCCCGAGCTTACATCCGCGCGCCCGCGCCCATCGGGTGCCAGGTGTGCGTCGGACCGACCGCCGCGGCCTGTGCACAGCGGATGCACTCAGCAGTCACCGCTCGTTCCTGGTGAGTTGCACGAGCGAGGTCAGGGGCTTCACCTGCGAGCCAGCGCTCGACCGGCGCGCCGTTCCACCAGGCCCATGCCAGCGCATCGTCTCGCCCGGTGATATCTCCCTGCGCGTCGAGGACGTCGAGCAACAGGCGTACGAAGTATCCGTTGGCCGGCGCGAGTGCGCAGGCCCGTTCGAGTGCGTGGCGCGCCTCAACAAGGTCTGGGGTCGCTTGCCGCATCAGACACTGCCCCAGCAGAGCATACGCCCAGGGATTGCCGGCGTTCAGCGCCAGCGCCTCTCGTGCCTCGTGAGCGCCACGCTCGTACCGACCGGCCTCACGTGCACGGCGCCCCCGCCCCAGGTGGTAACGGACCCGATCTGCCCGCTCCGCTACGTCCTCGAAGGCGAGACCCCTTGCCCGTATCTGCTCCGCCACACTGGCGCCTGGGCGTACGAGAGCGAGCCAGCCGGGTGCCAGTCGGCTCAGGCCGCGAACGGCAGTGCCGACGTCCATGACGTTCCTCCTCCTCAGTGTCGCCCGAGCAACGAGTGCAGAAGATGTGCCAGACGTCCTCTGGTGACACCCGTCAGTTGAGGATATACGTCAGGAGACGCGCCACCAGGGTGATGCTCGCACTGCCGCGACGATACACCGTGTGTGGCAGAGGGTTTGCCGCTGGGGTCTCCGCCCATGGGTCGTTGGGGTGGCGCACGCTGGAGACCAGGGCCGGCGGCATCCGAGCGAGTACTCGGGGGCGTGCGTGCCCATGCTGCCAGGTATGTCCTGATTCCCACGAAGGGCTGACTGGCACGCGCGTACGTGCAACGACTCATGCGGCGGGGCGGCGGGCCGGAGGTAACGACGGGGTGGTACTATGGCGGTCCAAGTATGGCAAGGCAGTCCAGGCGTCCGAGCACTCGCTTCGGCCCTGGTGGCGCGGACAGGGCACGATGCCAACCTATCGGATCGAGGGCGGGACGCCGCTGCGTGGGGCTATCCGGGCGAGTGGTGCGAAGAACGCGGCAACCAAGCAGATCGTCGCGAGCATTCTGACCGACGAAGACGTCATGCTGCGCAACGTCCCCCGGATCGGCGACGTGGCGATCACTGTCGAGATCTGTCGGTCCATCGGCGCGCACGTCGAGTGGGCCGACGACACCACCCTGCACATCCGCGCGGCGTCGGTGAGGAGTGGCGACGTACCGGTGGCGTTCTCGGGCTTGAACCGGATCCCGATCCTGCTGTTCGGACCACTCCTGCACCGTCACGGCACCGCCTCGGTTCCGCTGCTCGGTGGCGACGAGATTGGCGCGCGTCCGATCAATTTCCACGTCGAGGCGCTGCGTCGGCTGGGTGCCACCGTCGAGTTGGCGAGTGACTGCTGGCGGGCGACCGCTGGCCGCCTGAAAGGAACGCTGATCGAGCTTCCCTACCCAAGCGTCGGCGCGACCGAGAGCGTGCTGCTGTCGTCGGTGCTGGCCGAGGGCCGGACCGTGATCCGCAATGCTGCCATCGAACCGGAAATCGTCGATACGATCCTGCTCCTCCAGAAGATGGGCGCCGTCATCGCCGTCGAGGTCGACCGCACCATCATCGTGGAGGGCGTCGAGCGGCTACGCGGTGCGGACCATCGACTCCTGGCCGATCGGATCGAGGTGGCCTCGTTTGCGGCCACGGCCGTCGCGACTGATGGGGACATCTTCATCGAGGGTGCGGAGCAGGCGCCGATCATGGCGTTCTTGAATGCGCTGCGGCGGGTCGGCGGTGAGTTCGAGGTCCGCCCGAACGGCATCCGTTTCTTTCGGGGGGGCGAGCTTGGCTCGATCGCGCTGGAGACCGACGTTCATCCCGGCTTCGCCACCGACTGGCAGCAACCGTTCGTTGTGCTGTTGACCCAGGCACACGGGCTGTCAGTCGTGCATGAGACCGTCTACGAGCGCCGCTTCGGCTACACCAACGTCCTGCGTGAGATGGGCGCCACCATCGAGATCTACGATACCTGTCTCGGGGCGAAGGACTGTCGCTTCAAGTACGGTGCTCACCCCCATAGTTGTCTGGTGCAAGGCCCAACGCCGCTTCACGGAACCCGGACCCAGATTCCCGACCTACGCGCGGGCTTCTCCTACCTGATCGCCGCACTGGTGGCCTCAGGTGAGTCGACCATCGAGGGCGCCCAGTACGTGGAGCGCGGCTACGCGGCGATCCCGGAGAAGATCGAGCAACTGGGGGGGCGCTGCCTCGTCGTCTGAGGGCTGGACCGGCCTCAGACAGACGCTTGGATCTGGGCCTGCCGCGACGGCCGCATCCTGGACGGAGTTCCAGGCTGGCCCCCACAGGCTGGCGACGCACGCGAGACAGGCGGCGCCGTTGACGGAGCGCCGCACCTCGGCCTATTGTCCTCCACGGGAGGCGACGATGGGACGGCTCGACGGCAAGGTAGCGATCGTGACTGGGGCAGGGTCTGGGATCGGGCGAGCGATCGCGCTCGGGTACGCACGCGAAGGCGCCCGCGTGCTGGCCGCCGATGTGGTGGCAGCGGCCGCCGACGCCACGGCAGCCGAAGCACCCGATGCGCTGCGACCTTACGTCGCCGACGTCACGGTCCCCGAGCACGTCGAGGCTATGGTCGGCACGGCCCTCGACCAGTTCGGCAGGCTCGACGTGCTGGTCAACAATGCGGCCGTCCAACTTGTCGGGCAGGACGGGCCGTGCCACGAGGTGCCGGTCGAAGTCTGGGAGCGGACCCTCCGGGTGAACTTGCAGGGGCCATTTCTGGGTTGCAAGTACGCCTTACCGGCGATGATGCGCCAGGGCGGTGGCATCATCATCAACACCGCCTCGCCGACAGCCTTCCAGGGCATCGGTTCGGGCTACGCGGCGTACGCGAGCAGCAAGGGCGGGCTCGCGACGCTGACCCAGGTGGTGGCGAAGGACTACGGGCGCTACGGGATTCGCTGCAATGCCATCGTGCCCGGCGCGACGGAGACGCCGCTTACGACCGATATCTTTGCGGATCAGGCCGTCCGCGATGCCTTCACGGCGGCTGCGCCGCTCGGGCGGCTAGGCCGTCCGGACGATCTCGTGGGCATCGCCATCTTCCTGGCGTCCGACGAGTCGGCCTACGCGACGGGAGCGCTATTCTACGTGGATGGCGGGCTAACCATGCGTTGAGGGGCGCCCCTCACCCCCCGGTCCCCTCTCCCGCACGCAGGAGAGGGGACCGGGGGTGAGGGCATCTGGGGGTTGGGGGGGGTGAGGGCGCCCCCGGTGGGGGGTACGGCCTGAACGCCGAGACGAACCTGCCCCCGCTGAACCTCACGGCCGCCGAGGCCGGCCGATCTGCGCTCGCCATGTTGACGGCTGTTATGGAGACAGCGCCGCGAGAGATTGCCGGTCGCCTCGTGCGGCAGGTGCGCGTCGTTCAGGCGCCTGAAGGAGACACGACCGATGAGCGACCATTCGACCACTCGACCGCGTTTCGGCTTCGCACTCGAGTACGTGGCGGATATTGACGCGGCAAAGCGCTTCTACGCCGGCGTACTGGGCCTCGAGGTCGAGCGGGAGCACCCGCTGTTCGTGCAATTCCGGGATCCGTCCGGGTCGCACTTCGCCATCGCCAGCGATGAGGCGATGAGCGCGAACGCTGAGCTCGAACTGTACTGGCTCGTCGACGACGTCGAAGCCGCCTACCGCGAGCTATCCGGCAAGGCCACGGTGAGCCGCCCGCTCGAGCACCTGCCGTTCGGCACGGTGTTCGGCATCGTCGATCCGACCGGCCAACCCCGCTACTTGATTGAACTGGCGCGGGACCGACCGAGCCAGAAGGTGGGATAGCTACGAGGGCTGGCGGAGAACGGGTGCCAGAGCGGCACTGAGGCCACCAGAGAGCCTTACGAGACCGGTGGGCAGGTCACCCGGGTCCGCCCGAGACGCTTCGTCGCTCGCGTCAGCCGGGCATCTGGCCGCTGCCTGCCCCGACCCGAGAGAGGATGCGCCGGGACATCTGTCCTTCTGCCGGCGGGTCATTCACCCCTCTCTTTCTCCGCATGGCAGGGGCGACGATACCTGCAATGGCGCGACGCTCTGCCCCCGCTCAAGCCGTCAGTCGTCGACGAACACGCGCCTGAGCGGCTTCCACGGGGCGGCAGGCCGTCGCGACGTCCGCCGAGCAGACTACCCGGCGGCCTGTTGGAGAGGGATGGACCATGCTTGGCGTGTCGACACTCCTTGGCGGAAAGCGGAGCGAGACGGATCATCTCCGCTACGGGCTCGATCAGGACCGTGCCTGGCATCGGCCGGTCGTGGTCTGGACTGTCACCCGAAGCTGTAACCTCGCGTGCCTCCACTGCTACGCCTCCGCGGGGGACCGGCCGTTTCCCGGCGAGTTGAGCACGGCCGAAGCCCGCACGATGCTCGAAGACCTGGCCGCCTTCGGGGTGCCCGTCATCCTGCTGTCTGGCGGCGAGCCGCTCAGGCGGCCCGATATTCTGGATCTGGCGAGCTACGCTCGGAGCCTGGGGATTCGGGTGACCATCTCGACGAACGGCACCCTGATCGATCCTGACGTCGCGGCCAGGCTGTACGAGATCGGCGTCGGCTACGTCGGTATCAGCCTGGATGGGCTGGAGGAAACGCACGACTACTTCCGAGGGCAGAAGGGCGCCTTCAAGGCGTCGATCCAGGGCATCCGAAACTGCCGTGCCGCCGGGCTGAAAGTCGGCGTCCGCCTGACGCTCACCCGCCACACCGTGCGTGACCTGGATCCGTTGTTCGGGCTGATCGAGCAGGAGGGCGTTCAGCGGGCCTGCTTCTACCACCTGGTGCCGGCCGGGCGTGGACGCTTCCTCCAGGACGATCTGTTGCCACCCGACGAGGCTCGCTCGGCCGTCGAGCGCATCTTTGAGCGGGCTGCCGACTTCGTCGACCGCAAGGTGCCGCTCGAAATCCTGACGGTAGACAATCACGTCGACGGTGCGCTGCTGTATCTGTGGGCGCGCCGTGAGCGAGGCGCCGAGGAGGCCGAGCGGATTCGCGAGCAGCTTCTCCGTTCGGGTGGGAATCGCTCGGGGATCGCGGTCTCGCACATCGACAATCGCGGCGAGGTCCACCCGGATCAATTCTGGTGGCAGAAGGCGCTGGGCAACGTGCGCAAGCGACCGTTCAGCGAGATCTGGTCCGACCTCTCGAACCCGCTACTGGCCGGCCTGCGCGAGCGCCAGCCGCTCCTCCAGGGCCGCTGTGGTAGCTGTGCGTTCCTCGACATCTGCAACGGGAACTTCCGAGCGCGGGCTGAGGCGCTGACCGGCGATACCTGGGCCTCCGACCCCGGCTGTTATCTGAGCGATCGCGAAATCGCTCGCGGCGCTGGCGAGGTCGTCCATGCCTGACTCAACGCTGCCAACACCACCGCCCCGCCCCGCGTATTTTGACGTTGACTTTGCAAAGACACCGTATGTGGTCGCCTGGGAGACCACCCGGGCCTGCGCCCTGGCCTGCCAGCACTGCCGCGCTTCGGCGATCCCACGTCGCGATCCCCGCGAGTTGACCACCGATGAAGGCAAGCGGCTCATCGACACCCTGGTGGAACTTGGCCGCCCAATTCTGATCCTGACCGGTGGCGACCCGTTCATGCGGCGCGACCTTGCCGATCTCGCTCGCTATGGCGTCGAGCAAGGGCTACGCGTCGGCCTGTCGCCATCCGCGACGGCGCTTGTCACGCGCGAGCGGCTCGAGACGTTCCATGACATCGGCGTCTCGATGGTGCACGTGAGCGTCGACGGGTTGGAGGAGACGCACGACGGCTTTCGGCGGGTGCCCGGTTCGTTCGCGCGGACCCTGGAGATCATGCGGGACGTTCGCGCGCTCGGACTGCCCCTTCAGATCGGGACCACCGTGACGCGTCAGACGGTCGGCGATCTGCCAGGCGTCGCGGCGCTGGTGCGTGAGTACGACATCCAGGTCTGGAACGTCTTCTTCCTGGTGCCCACGGGACGCGGACAGGCGGCCGACATGCTGGATGCGAACGAGACCGAGACGGTGCTGCACTGGCTCTGGCAGGTGTCGAAACAGGTCGGGTTCCGTGTCCGCACGACCGCCGCACAGCACTACCGACGGGTGGTCATCCAGCAGGAGCGCCAGGCGCGCGGGTTGCCTGCCGACCTGCCCTCGCGCGATGTGACCTGGGAGGCGACTGGAGCGGGATACGCCTTCCGAGAGGGCCGGGCGCCACAGCAGCAGGGCGTCAACGACGGCAAGGGCTTCGCGTTCATCTCGCACATCGGCGACGTCTACCCCAGCGGCTTCCTCCAGCAGTCCGCCGGGAACGTCCGCGAGACGTCGATCGTGGACCTGTACCGCGATCACCCCCTGTTCCGCGCCCTCCGCGACCCGGCCCAACTGCTTGGAAAATGCGCGCACTGCTCGTACGCTCAGGTCTGCGGCGGCAGCCGGGCACGCGCCTGGGCGCTCACCGGCAACCCGATGGCTGATGACCCGACGTGCGCATACGAGCCAGGTGGGCCGGTCCCGCCCACCCTGCCTCTCGACGATGTGTTCGGCGCACGGGCCAGCCTGGCCCGTATCCTGGCGACGTAGAGTCACCCTCGCCCGGTTCTTGCCGACCGATCTTCGCGCATCAGCCTCTCAGACACGTGTGAATCCCGCCAATCCCCTCGCGGCATGTGGGCGAGGGGATTGGCGGGATTCCTGGGCGAGGGGGAGTGCGCTTTCGTTGCGCCAGTGGAGCCGAAAGGCTACCGTTGCTGGCATCACGGGCAGGTGTAGCCATGGACGTCAGCGAGCTTGGATTTACCTCGGCACTTGACCTGGCCGCCAGCATACGCTCTCGGGAAGTCTCGCCGGTCGAGGTCGTCGACGGCATCCTTCAGCGCATCGAGCGCCTCAACCCAGTCCTCAACGCCTTCAGCGAGGTTCTGACCGATCGGGCGCGTGCCGATGCTCGGGCCGCCGAAGCCGCGGTCA
Organism: Chloroflexota bacterium; assembly: GCA_020845495.1. Next base: position 55,533 of record JADLFM010000001.1, on the reverse strand, counting down.
TGCGCGGCGATCCGGTCGGACCGCTTCACGGTGTGCCGGTTGGCGTCAAGGACCAGATGAACGTAACCGGTGCCCACGCGACGTTCGGGTCACACCTCCTGGCCGACTACGTGGCGACGGAAGACGCGCCCGTGGTGCGGGGCCTCCGCACGGCAGGCGCGATCGTCGTCGGTATGACGACCTTGCCCGAGTTCGGCTGGCAAGGCATCTCCTGGAGCCCCCTCTACGGTATGACCCGCAACCCCTGGAATACCGAGCGCTCTACGGCCGGCTCGAGCGCCGGCAGCGGCGCGGCCGTCGCGTCGGGCATGGTGCCGATCGCCGTGGGCTCGGACGGGGCGGGGTCGATTCGGATGCCGTCCAGTTTCTGCGGAATCGTCGGCCTGAAGCCAACCTACGGCCGGATCGCTATGTATCCGGTCTCGGCCAGTGAACTGGTGACGCACTACGGCCCGATGACGCGCACCGTGCGCGATACCGCTGCGATGCTGAACGCGATGGCCGGGCCGGACCCCCGCGACCCGCACTGCCTGCCCGCGTCGGACGAGGACTACCTCGCGTCGTGTGAGGGCGGGGTCGAAGGTCTGCGGATCGCCTACAGCCCGGATCTTGGCTACGCCAAGGTCAACCCGGAGGTTGCGCGAATCGTCGCGACTGCCGTTGAGCGCTTCCGCGAACTTGGCGCGACCGTCGAAGAGGCCACACCGGGCTTCGACGATCCGATCTGGGCGGCCGACCAGTATCTTTGGGCCGGCGCGGCCAACCGGGCGTATCCGCACCTCGGTGAGATGCGCGACAAGATGGACCCGGGCTTCGTGCGGGCGGTGGAAATGCTGTCGGAGCGCTCCCTGCTCGATACGACGAAGGCGCGGATGGTTCGCCTCGCGCTGGCTGCGACGATGGGCAACTTCCTCCAGAACTACGACCTGCTGCTCACGCCGACCATGGCCGACACCGCGTTTGGCCTCGACCGCTCGCTGCCGCAGTATGGGCCGACGCTCGGCTGGAGCCCCTTCACCTATCCCTTCAACCTTACTGGCCAGCCAGCCATAACGGTACCGGCTGGCTGGAGTGAGGAAGGGCTTCCCGTGGGGCTTCAGATCGTCGGGCCACGCTTCGCCGAGGGGAAGGTTCTGCGGGCGGCAGCCGCGTTCGAGGCAGCCCAGCCCTGGCAAGGCCGTCGCCCGCCGATCTCCTGAGCGAGCACGGGCGTCACCAGATAGCCCGCTCGCGCCCCGAACGGGCTATCTGGCCCACGAGCCCCCGGTCGCTCGACCGCGCGGGTGAGGACTCAGTTGCTGGTTCAGGCGCGCTGGAGAGGTATCCTCACCCCAGCCCGCTCCAGAGAAGACCCTCAGGGGAGATGGTCACCCTAGCCCGCCCCTGGAGGGAGATAGTGCAACGTCGCGGTGACTCATCGAGGGTAAGGCCGGTGCGAGCTCGCGCGGCGCAGCCAGCGCGCGCAGGGCGTCCAGAAGCGCGTCGCGTACGTCGTCGGGCGTGCGGTTGCCGTTCAGGCGGTGGAGGAGCCTTCGGCCGGAGTAATGGCTGAGCACCGGCGCGGTCTCATGAAAGTACACCTCAACACGGTGCTCGATGACGTCACAGCGGTCATCGGGGCGCTGGCCGAGCCGGGTGCCGCAGGCCGAACAGCGCATGTCCGACGGCAGCGGCTCAATCCTCTCGTTGTACGTTTGCTGGCAGCCGCCGCAGAACCAGCGTCCGCACAGTCGCTCGACGAGCACCTCGGCGGGCACGTCCAGGTAGAGCGCGGCGTGCACCCCGCCATCGTGCCGCGCCAGCGCGGTGTCGAGCGCCTCAGCCTGTGCGACGGTCCGCGGGAATCCATCGAGCAGGGCTCCGCGCGTGGCATCTGGCGCGGCAAGGCGGTTCATCATCAAGTCGACGACCAGACCGTCCGGGACGAGGTCGCCCCGGTCCATGTAGGTCTGGGCCGCACGTCCAAGCGGCGTGCCACGCCGACGATGGTCGCGTAATAGATCGCCGCTGGCGATATGGGGGATTCGTAGCGTCTCGCTCAGGTACTTCGCCTGAGTGCCCTTGCCTGCGCCGGGGCCGCCGATCAGCAGGGTCACTCGGTATCGTCCTGCTACCACGCTCTCCACCTCTTCCGGAGCCATGCCCGCACATCGTCGGGCTGGGCGAGTCTCTGGCACTCTCAGCGTACGCCCAGCGCAGGCGGGACCACCAGGTCATCGGTCCCGGACCTCGTGGGACACTGGTCAGTCATCACCGACCGAAGCGCGGCGCCGCGGACGTGCCAGGAATGCTTTCGCGGGGTGCGCGGGCCGCTGCTCGAACATCCGCCGGGAAGCCGCGTCCGAGCAACGGTCCGTGAAGGTCACGCCTCGTGCACGCATCATGCCAGGTCCGCCTGTTCCGGGAGTGCGCGCCCGTCCGGCTCATGGCCCTGGCCCGCTTTCGAGTTCGCCCACCGGATGTCGACAGCCGGTGGCTTTCGGGCCACTTGATGCTCGTTCGCCCTGGCCTGCTGGCGGCGCTTCTTCTGCCGACAGGTGTGCCGTCTTGACGCCGCGGCACCCGCGGCCCGATCGTCACCACCCGCGTGCCCCGCTCCCGTTCGCGGTACCCGTTCCGCTGCCCACTGCGTTCAGCCGTCCGCGCGTGCCGCTCCGCGCTCAGGTGCTGGCTCACTGCTACTTCCATCAGCGCCTGGCTCAGCACCCGCACTCCGTCCCGCAGGAAACCCACCTCCCCGTTCTGCTCGGCCTTGCGCACCAACTCCGCCAGTGCCATGCCCACCGTGTCGGCCATCGTCGTGGCCCCTCCATTCGTGATCCGGACAATCCGAGCGAGAACCACACGATGGCCGACCGTGTCAACCCACCTGCTTACACGCTTCCGGGGGCTCTACCCGTGCCTGCGTTCTCGCCGTGGCGTCCCGCAGCGCCGCTGACGGCCGAGCCTGACGTGGGCGCGAGCCTGGCGGTGCCAGAGCGCGGGCCGAGCGTGGCATCATCCTCACTGCGGCGCGGACAGACCAGTCATGACCGCGCGTGGACTCGGGGAGCACTGTACCGATGCAGTTGCAGAGAGGAGTGCGATCGATGCTGGTGGGAGTCGTCGTTGGGGCCGGAGCGCTGGCCCTGCTCGTGGCGGCCTGCGCCCAGAGCCAGGCACCATCAGGAGGCAGTGGAAGCGGCGGTGAGGAAGTGACCACATCGTCCGGCTTGAAGTACACCGACGAGAAGGTCGGGACCGGCGCGCAGCCGAAATCGGGCCAGACAGCCGTCGTCCATTACACCGGTTGGCTCACCAACGGCACCAAGTTCGATAGCTCGAAGGATCGTGGGCAGCCGTTCAGCTTTCCGGTCGGGCAGGGCCGCGTCATCAAGGGCTGGGACGAAGGTGTCGCGACCATGAAGGTCGGTGGCGTCCGCCGCTTGACGATCCCGCCGGACCTGGGCTACGGCGCACGAGGCGCGGGCGGCGTCATTCCGCCCAACGCTACCCTCGTCTTCGAGGTCGAACTGCTCGACGTGAAGTAGGTCTGACGGCAGAATATGGTGCCGGTGAAGCCGACTCCTCCTGGTTACCGTCTCTGAAACTGACCTGGGGCCTCAGGAGCGCCGCACGTTCTTGCGGTGCTCCTGACAGCACCAGATCTCACCGCGTGCGCGGCGGCAGCGTCGGGGGCGTGAGCCGTCGTGCTTCGGTGCGCTGTGGGGTGTGGGGCGGGTGCTCTACGAGCAGGTCGAACGCGATCTGGATGGCCCGTTGTAGCTGGCGGTCCTCGCCGCGCACGTAGTCCTGGGGCCGGTTGTCGACCTCGATGTCTGGATCGGTCCCATAATTCTCGACGTTCCAGCCAACGTCGTCGAAGAAGAACGAGAACTCCGGCTGGGTCGTGATCGTGCCGTCGGCCAGGGTGTGCCGAGGCCAGATCCCGATGACGCCACCCCAGGTTCGTTTCCCGACCAGTGGCCCGAGCTTCAGCAGCTTGAAGGTATGGCTGAAGATGTCGCCGTCTGAGCCAGCTAATTCGTTGGTGAGCGCCACCATCGGCCCGCGCGGCGACAGCGATGGGTACGGCTCGGGAGTGCTCCAGCGCGGGAAGTCGTAGCCGAGACGGCGGCGTGCCAGCTTTTCGAGCAGCAGTTGGGAGACGTGGCCGCCGCCGTTGTAGCGGACGTCGATGATGAGCCCCTCCCGGTCGAACTCGACCAGGTAGCCGCGATGGAACTCGGCGAATCCCTCCGGTCCCATGTCCGGGATGTGAACGTAGCCGATCCGCCCCTCTGTCGCCTCGTGCACCGCGCGACGGTTGGCGTCCACCCAGTCACGGTAGCGGGCGGCTTGCTCGCTGGCGAGTGCCTTGACGACGACGGTGCGCGGCGCTGCGTCGCCACCCTGGATCGTCAGTTGGATTTCCTGGTCGGCCTCGTTGACGAGCCACTCGCCCGGCGTCACCCGGCCTCCGACCGTTTGACCGTTTACGGCCAGGATGGCGTCGCCTGGGTGCACGTCGACGCCCGGCCGGTTGAGCGGCGAGGTCGCGCGGGGATCCCAACTGTCCCCCTCCACGATCCGCGCGATGACGAAGCGACCCGTCTCCGGATCCTGGGTCCAGTCGACACCCAGGAAACCCTGGGTGTAGCCCGGCCCCGGACGATACTCGCCGCCCAGTTCATAGGCGTGCGACGTCCCAAGCTCGCCCTGGACCTCCCACAGCAGATCCGACAACTCGGAGCGCGTCGCAACCCGGTCGACGAGCGGCAGGTAGCGGTCGTAGATGGCATCCCAGTTCAGGCCGGCCATGTCTTCGAGCCAGAAATGCTCGCGCTGGAGCCGCCATGCCTCCCGGAACATCTGCCGCCACTCGGTGCCCGGCCGTACCGAGACGCGCACCCGATCCAGGTCGATCCAGCCGCTCGCGCGGGACGGCGCATCGCCGGCGTCGGCTGCCGGCTTCTCCCCAGCTTTGAGCACCCGGAGCCGCTCGCCGGCGCGGTAGAGCAGCGTCTTCGCGTCCCTGCCGACCGAGAAGTCAGAAATTCCCTCGACGAGGCGGTCCAGCTTCTGGGACTCGAAGTCGTACACCTGAAGGATGCCCTTGGCGACCTGCGCCGTGTCGGACCAGGACAGGCCCCGGCTCCCCTCGACCGGGTAGGTGGAGAGCAGCGCCTTGCCGGCGATCCCGACCACCCGCCCGTACTTGCCAGGCGGGACCGGGAAGCCGATCGCGCGGCGCTCGATGCCGTCCAGGTCGATCTCGATGGGCGCGGGGCTAGTCGGGGTCTTCTCAGCCTCGGCCTTCTCGAGCGTGCTCGCTGCCTCGCTCTCGGGCGCCTTTGGCTGGGGTACGAACGGCGACGGCACGTCCGTGCGGAGTGCGATGGCGAAAGGTCTACCGCCCATCGGGAAGTTCAGATCGAACTGAAGCTCGTCGTAGACCGGGTTAAAGTCGCGCTGACCGATGAAGTAGAGGTACTTCCCATCCGGATCCCAGGCTGGCAGGAGATCGCGCAAGACCGGGCGGGTGACAACGTGTGTCGCGCCAGTCTCCACGCGACAGAGCTTGATCGCCGCGGTGTTGGCCGGCCCGGGCGCGTGGTACGCGAGCCAGCGACCGTCTGGCGACCATGCGAGGGCATCGATCCGCCCTTCGGCGCTTCGGTCGACCACCCGTGTCGTGGGCCGGTCGGCAGCGAGGTCAACCAGCACCAGTTCGTTCCGGTGGGTGCCGACTGCCACGAGGTCGCTCGTCGGCGATACCTCGAGCGCCAGCACGCGGCCCACGTCGACGTCCTCGATCCGATGCGGCGGGGCACTGCCGTCGGCGGTCAGCACGACGAGGTACTCGCTCGGCTCCTCGTCGCTGGCCATCGCAACTAACCGCTGCTTATCGTTCAGCCAGGTGAGCAGCCGGTAGCGGACACCGTACGGCTCACCATGCTGACGGACCGGCCCTTCCCAGTTACCGAACGTGAACGCTTTGCCGCGCGCCGCGATGGCCAGGCTGGTGCCGTCGGGACTGAGGGCGACGTCCTGGACGTACTTCGCGGCCGGCACGAAGCGGCGGTTGCGCTGGGTCTGAGAGGTCAGGAGCGAGACGTCGAGCTTGCGGGGTTGATCCTCGGCCGGGTCGAGCAGGTACAGGTCGCCGCCCGCGTGATACACGAGCCGCGTACCATCGGTGGAGAGATTGCGGGCGTAGAACACGTCATGATCGGTGTGTCGCCGTTGGTCCGTGCCGTCAGGTGTGCAGGAGTAGACGTTGCCGATGCCCTCGTGATCGGAGAGGAAGTACACGCGGTCGCCGACCCAGCATGGACTGGCGAGGTTGCCGTCGAGCGACGTGAGCCGGCGGTACTCGCCGTTCCCAGTGGGGTCGATCCAGAGGTCGCCGGCGGTGCCGCCGCGATAGCGCTTCCAGCGGGCCGGATCGGCGGTGTGGCGGCCAAGGATAACCGCACCGTTGGAGCCGCGAGACAGCGCACTGGCCGGCCCAAGCGGCAGCCGCCTGGGCAGCCCGCCTTCGAGGTCGACCTCCCAGAGCCAGGTTTCGGCGCGCACGGGCACCTCGGCCGACGAGGCGTATAAGACCGTGCTGCCATCCCTGGACCAGCCGACCACTGAGACGCGCTGCGCGCCCTGAAAGGTCAGCCGGCGGGCAGTACCGCCGCCGACCGGGATGACGAACACTTCGGCTGGCCCCTCCTCGCGGCCGACGAACGCCACGAGCCGACCATCCGGGGAGAGGCGCGGGGAGTTTGCCTCGGCGACGCCGGCCGTCAGCCGGCTGGCCGGCCCGCCCGACGTGGTGGTGACCCAGAGATCGTCCTCGCTGACGAAGACGAGGGTGTCGTCGTGAAGCGTCGGAAAGCGAGGGTAGCCGAGCACCGTCATGGCACCTTCCTGAATCGGGTGTATGTCCCACCAGGAGTGATACCACCGGATAGTGAGCGAGAGACCGGCTCCCAACTGCCGACACGTCCCCCCGCCCCTATAATGACGCCGTGACGGCGGGCATCGACGGGCGGGTGTATTGGGTGTTGCTGACGATGGTCAGCCAGATCGGGCCTTCCCGCTTCGCACGGCTGCTCGAACGCTTCGAATCGGCCGAGGCGGCGTGGCGCGCCAGCCCGTTGGAGCTTGCCGGGGCGGGGCTCGATCGGCGGGCCATCGAATCGCTGGTGGCGCTGCGGAGCAGGGTCGATCCGGCCGCTGAGTGTCGTCGCCTCGAGGCGGCCGGCGTGTCGATCCTCACTCTTGACGATAGTGCCTATCCGAGCCGCTTGCGGGAGACCGCCGATGCACCGCCGGTCCTGTACGTCAAAGGGCAGTTGACGCTGGCCGACGACTGGGCCATCGCGGTCGTCGGGACGCGCCGAATGACGGTCTACGGCCGGCAGGTTACCGAGCGAATCGTCGGTGACATCGCGCGGGCCGGCGTCACCATCGTCTCGGGGCTGGCGCGCGGAATCGACACCGTCGCGCATCGGGCGGCGCTTGCCGCCGGCGGCCGGACCATCGCCGTGCTCGGGAGCGGTCTGGACCGTATGTACCCGCATGAGAACACGGCGCTCGCAGCAGAGATCGCTCAGCACGGCGCCGTCATCTCTGAGTTTCCGCTCGGCGCGCCGCCGGACGCGATGAACTTCCCACGCCGCAACCGGATCGTCTCCGGACTGGCGCAAGGGACACTCGTGGTGGAGGCCGACCACAAGAGCGGTGCCATGATCACGGCGGCAACAGCGGCTGAACAGGGACGCGACGTCTTCGCCGTGCCGGGCAGCATCTTGAGCCCGGCCTCGGCCGGCCCGAACCAGTTGATCAAAGAGGGGGCGAAGGTCGTCACTGAGGCTGTGGACGTGCTGGAAGAACTGCACCTGACGGCGGTGCTGGAGGAGCGACAGGCCCGCGCCGAGCTACCGGGCGACCCGACCGAGGCGGCGATTCTGGAACGGTTGTCGCACGAGCCGACCCATGTGGACGACCTGACACGGGCGACCGAGCTGCCATCCTCGGTAGTCACGAGTACGCTGACACTGTTGGAGTTGAAGGGACTGGCCCGCCAGATCGGCGGCATGCTCTACGTTCGCGGCTGAGGTCAACTGAGCGCTAGTACCGACCACATTCGCGGTATGGCACCCCGCCGCGACTCCTCGCAGGACGTTGACGATCGCGACGCCTGACGCCGCCGAAGCGCTTGCTCTCACAGCACCACAGCGCGCCGTGTATCCCGAAACCCTGGACAGACGGCGCATGCTCAGGTATCCTCGTGATGCGTCGTCCGAACGGGCGACGACGGGTGCGCGGTTGTCCGCTGCCGCGCATGACCTATTTCGTGCGGAGGAGTTCCCAATGGCGGGAGTGACGCTCGACCACGTCAGTAAGATCTTTGGTGAGGTCCGCGCGGTCAACGACCTGACGATCCAGATCCACGACAAGGAGTTCCTCGTCCTGGTCGGACCGTCTGGCTGCGGCAAGTCGACGGCGTTGCGGCTCATCGCGGGCCTCGAAGAGGCGAGCGCGGGCGACATCTACATCGGCGACCGGCGGGTCAACGATGTGGCGCCCAAGGATCGGGACATCGCGATGGTGTTCCAGAGCTATGCGCTCTATCCGCACATGACGGTCTACGACAACCTGGCATTCGGGCTGAAGCTCCGCAAGACGCCGAAGACCGAGATCGATCGACGCGTGAAGGAGGCAGCCGACATCCTCGGCCTCGCAAACCTCCTCAAGCGCAAGCCCAAGCAGCTTTCAGGTGGTCAGCGGCAGCGCGTCGCTCTCGGCCGCGCGATCGTGCGCGAGCCGCTCGTGTTCCTCATGGATGAGCCGCTCTCGAACCTCGACGCCAAGTTGCGCGTGCAGACGCGTGCCGAGTTGATCAAACTGCACAATCGTCTTCAGACCACGGTGATCTACGTCACCCACGACCAGGTCGAGGCGATGACGATGGGCCACCGGATCGCGGTCATGCGCGACGGCATCCTTCAGCAACTCGACACACCCCAGACCCTCTACGACCGCCCGTCGAACATGTTCGTGGCCGGCTTCATCGGCAGCCCGTCGATGAATTTCTTCGAAGGGAAGCTGGTTGGGAACGGCTCCGACAACGACCTCTGGGTCGAGACCGGTACGCTCCGTCTGAAGGTGCCAGGCCACAAGATCAATGCCGTGAAGGCGGCTGTCGGCCACGACGTCATCTTCGGCATCCGGCCTGAGGACATCCACCACCCGAGCGAGCGGGCCGAGTTCGAGGACCATCAGCTCGCCAAGGTGGCCGTTGAAGTCGTCGAGCCGCTCGGTTCCGAGCAGTTCGTCTACCTGCGCAGCGGCAATCAGGAGTTCACGAGCCGTATGCCCGCACGTGCGACCTTGACCCCTGGGAACAACGTGGACGTGGTCTTCGACACCGATAAGATGCACGTCTTCGACAAGCAGACGGAGATGGCGCTCGGCTGATCCCATCGCCGAAGCTGGCCGGCTACGGGGCGGATGCTTCAAGCATCCGCCCCGTCTTTGTAACCTTCAGCGTCATCCCTGCTGGCTACCTGACGGGGTTGGACACATGCGTTGCCATCATGGGTCCGACTGTCGGAACCCCAGGCCCGCCGCGCCGATCTCGGTTCGGGATGTCGACGGCGGGGCAAACCCGGCTCTCTGTGAGGGATCCTGACGACCCCTGGGTGCGACTCAGATGAAGTGACCGGAAGGTGCTGAAACTGGCACCGGCCGGCCCATGATCGAGGCGAGGCAAGCCTCGCCCTCGGCGCCCCGCACGACCTGCGGCTGGATTTCGCGAGGCCTACTCGTCGTCTGGCGACAGGTCAGGCCCCTCACCATCGAGCGGCCAGAAGTGCGCGTCGAGGATACAGCGGTCGTCGGTTTCGAACAGCACGTCCTCGTCTTCGAGCAGGCTGCGCTGAAGGTCCGGATGCCCGAACGCAAATCGGCCGCTCAGGACGCCGTCGCGGTTGACCACCCGATGCGCGGGCACGTCGTCAGGGCAGCGGTGCATCGCCCAACCGACCATCCGCGCCGAGCGGGGTCGCCCGAGCAGCCGGGCAATCGTTCCATAGGTCGTTACTCGGCCGAAGGGCACGACGCGGACGACCTCCCAGACCTGTTCGGCAAATGTCGGCACGGCGATAGTCTACGATGAATCCGCCGGCCCAGAGTGACACGTATTCCAGGCGATTGCGGATGCCGCCATTCGGGATCATGTCTCACGTCATGACGCACAGACCGGGCCGCCCCACTACCGCTCAGGCTGGTACCGTCTACGCCAGCACCCCACGCCCGCGCCTGACTCGCCGTCGCGCGCTGGTACTCGCTGGGCAGGCGGCGGCGTTCGTGCTTGGCGCTTGCACTGCGCCGACCGCCGCCGGCCCGCGACCATCGATCGTGCAACCCACGCCGCCGGCTGCCCGGAGCGGACCGACGCTGATCGTCGCAAACGCCGAACTGGTTACGGGCAAGAACCGCTTCGCCGCCGGCCTCGTCGACGAGTCGAACCGCCCCATTACCGAGGCGCAGGTCGCGTTTGACTTCTATCAACTCGTCGGTCAAGAGGGTACGAAGCGTGCCGAGGCCGAGGCGGTGTTCCGCTGGGTCGAGAACAAGGTCAAGGGGATCTACACCGCACCAGTCACCTTCGAGGCGGCCGGGCGGTGGGGCGTCGAGGCGCACGTCACCCGCGATGGCTCGACACAGGTCGTGCGTGTGCCGTTCGAGGTCAAGGCCACGAGCAGCGCCCCGACGATCGGCGACCCCGCTCGGACGTCGCGAACGCCGACGATCGCCGAGGTTGCAGACCCGACGACCATCTGCACCGCCATGCCGCCGTGCCAGTTGCACCAGATCAGCGTCGCAGATGCCGTGACGAGCGGCCGGCCGACCGTGGTGCTGTTCGCCTCGCCCGGCTACTGTACGAGTGCCACCTGTTCGCCGCAGCTTCACGTCCTGCTCGATGCCAGTCAGCAGGTACCAGATGCAGCGCACTACGTCCACGTCGAGATCTACAAGGATCCGCGATATGGGGTTGTCGCGGACGCCGTCGCGGAGTGGGGACTGCCGAGCGAACCATGGTTGTTCTTCGTCGATCGGGCCGGCACGATCGTGGAGCGGTTCGACGGCATCGCGACGACTGAGGAGATCGCGGCAGCCCTGGCGGTGCTGGCGTAGGCCAGACAGCCGCGTCCCAAACACTGGAACTACCAGCCTCTCCCGCTCGAGAGAGCGCGGCCCGTCCAGGCCGCGCGGCGGATCCCCGATGTTGCCGACGACGGCCGCTATTCATCCTCGATGCTGCCAACGACGGCCGCTATCCATCCTCAATGCGGGTGGCGACGAGGCCATCTGGCATCGAGCGGTAGGTGACCGTGACCGGGTCGATCAGCGTCATGTGCTCGCGGACGTGGCTGGCGGTCATGCCCACATCCCCCTCGACGACGAACTGGTAGGTTTGGCCGTCATCCGCCCGCACCGTAAAGCTGCTGATGCGGCTGAACGACGCCGCCTGTACGTCGACGATGAGCCCGCGCACCGTCGACGGCGCCGCGTCACGCTGGCAGGCGAGCATCAGGAGCAGGGCGACCATCAGCGCGGACATGGTCCACAGCTGAGAGCTCCGCAGCCGTGCGCCCATCGGCCTGACGCGTGCGACTATCCGCGCAGTTCCTTGATTCGACGGGTCAGGGCAGGAACTACCTGCTTGTAGTCCCCGACAATGCCGTAGCGGGCATGCTTGAAGATGTTGGCATCCGGATCCTTGTTGATCGCCACGATGTTGCGTGACCCGGAGCAGCCGGCGATATGCTGTACCGCGCCCGACACACCCACCGTGATGTAGAGGTCCGGCGTGATCGTCGTGCCAGTCAGCCCAACCTGATGGGAGGGCGGCACCCAGCCGGCATCGGTAACGGCTCGCGTGGCGCCGACCGCGCCGCCGACCGCCGCTGCCAACTCATCGACATAATGCCAATTCTCAGCACCGCCGATACCCCGCCCGCCGGACACGACGACCTTGGCATCCTTCAACTTCGGGCCGGCGGTTGCCGTCTCGTGGACTGTCTCGACAATCCTGGTACGCGGCGCCGGCACCTGCACCTGGATCGATTCGACGGGTGCCGTGCGTTCGGGAGCGGCAGTCGCCGGTTCGAAGGCGCGCGGGCGGATCGTCGCCATCTGAGGACGCGCCTCGTCGACGGTGTACTCGGCGATGGCTGCGCCGCCGAAGACCGGCTTCCGCATCACCACGCGCCCGCTCTCGACTCGCAGGCCAGTGCAATCGGTGGTGATGCCGGTGTCCAGGCGGAAGGCCAGCCGTACGGCGACCTCGCGGTAGGTGGGCGTCTGACCGAGCAGAACGACGTCATAGCCGTGCGTGGATATCAAGTCGGCGAGGACCGCAACGCAGACACCCGGCTGAAGGTCCGCAAGGGCCGGATCGTCGACGACGAGCACCCGGTCCGGCCCGAGCGTAGCAAGCGCAGACGCGGCAGCATCTAATCCAGTGCCGAGCAGCACTGCGTCGAGCGACTGCCCGAGCGCTTTGGCCAACGTCGAGCCGATGCCCGCCAGTTCGGCCGAAATCGGGCCGAGTGTGGACTCCGTCGCTTCGGCGACGATCAGCACGCCGCCCCCTGCCGCCATAGTGATCCTCCCGAGCGACGTCACGCGGGCGCCCACTGCGGGAGCGCCCGGTTGGTCAGTGTCATCTCCCGGTCCGGCCTGCTGCCGTACCTGGCTCTTAGATGAGTTTGGCCTCGCGCAGTTTATCGGCGAGCGCTACACCGGCCGCCTCCGGGGAGTCGGCCTCGATCAGTTCGACACGTGCGTCCCGCTGCTCCACGAACAGGCGCTGAAGCGTTGCCTTGCGGACCGAACCGTCGGTCAGGCCGAGGTCCGCGGCGGTCCAGACGGGAATCTGCGCCCGACCGGCCGCCATGATGCCCCGCAATGGCGGGTAGCGCGGCTCGCCGATCTCGCTGGACACCGACAGCACTGCCGGCAAGGGCGCGTCAATGACCTGATAGCCGTCTTCGACCATCCGGTGGACCCGCACGCCACCGTTTGCCGCCTCGATGGAAACGACCGGGCTGACAGCCGGTAGCCCTAGCATCTCGGCGATGCCGAGCGGCACCTGACCGGCATCGGTGTCGCTGGCCTGACGCCCGGACAGGATCAGGTCGAAGCCGCCAATCTTCTCGATGGCACCTGCCAGGACACGGGCTGTCAGCGCGCTGTCGCCGTCGAGCAAGGTCGGGTCGTTGATGTGGACGGCCGCGTCTGCGCCCATCGCAATCGCGCGCTTCAGGGTGTCGCGAGCCTCCTGTGGGCCGAGTGTCACGACCGTCACCCGGCCACCCAGTTTCTCCTTGAGCCTGAGGGACGCTTCGAGCGCGTTCGCGTCATAGCCATTCATCACAGGCGCGACGCCCGCCGGCGGAACGACCTTCCGCGCCGACTCGTCCACCTTGAAGTGGCTCGGCGGGATGTCCGGATCCGGGACCTGCTTGACGGTCACGATGATGTTCATCCGGTCTGCTCCCGGCATCGGGAAATGGGCTGTGCGAGGTTGGGCTGTGCGGCCACGGCTCTCGCGTGGAAAGGTCACGCTGGTGGCCTGCCACGCATCTCGCGGCATGGCCGGACGGCAGCCGAGGCACACCGCCCGCTTCGAGATCATAGCATGCTTCCCGGCACGGCCCGCAGCGCGGACGTGGTACCATCCATGCAGCAGCGCGGCCAGTGGAGCCTTCATGTCACAGCGGCAAGAAACCGAGAATCAGAGCCTCACCAGCGTCATCTCCTGGAAGGGTGTAGCGCTAGGCTTCGCCGTCGCGCTCGTCCTCGGGTTAGGACTGGGCGCTGCGACCGCATCCGAGTTGGAGCTCAATCTCGGCGCACGCGCATCGCTGACCTTCATTTCGATGGTGGCGGGCGGCTTCGTGGCCGGGCGTGTCGCCGGCCACATGGGCGTCATCCAGGGCGTTGCAGTCGCGGTGATCTTCATCCTGATTGGAGCCTCGCTCAAGGCCTACGCTGAGATCGACCTGGCGACCCGCTTCGGCCCGCAAGTGCTCGGGCCGATGGATATGGGCGGCCTGATCCTCGGCGACCTCGTCCACCTGATCGGTGCCTGCACCGGCGGCTGGATTGCCGACACCGTCAACTTCCGACGCCAGGCGCGCATGTCGGCGAGCGAGCCACCTCGCAGCCGCTGAGCGTTCCGCACAACGCGCCGTACCTGGTACTCGGCAAATCGCCTGCGGTTCCTTCTGACCCGAGCCGGCCGCGCTGTTCCGCCGCCTCACCGGCCGTCCCGCGCCAACCGGGGCATGGCTAACCGGAGCCAGGCCAACCGGGGCGGGTCCAACCGGGGCAAGGCCCACGACGGCCTTGCGACTCGGCGCCTGACCCCGACTCGCGTACCGTTACTCGCGTACCGTGACGCGCGAACCGTACTGCAATCGTAGTGCGGCTGTGATGAGAAGCACGTCCCCGTGCGTCTAGACTCACCTTCTGGAAAGTCTTGATGCTGTTATGGGATGTGCTCCAGGCAGGGAGCTGGGTCGCGACGATCGTGGGCGTGTGGTGCGTCATCCTCGGGCTATCGATTATGTATCGTGTCGACAAGGCCATGACGCGTATCGAAACGGCTCTCTACCAGGGCATCGTCGAGGCGCGGCAGCGAGGCCGCGCCCGCGAGCAACGACCCCCTGTCATGCGTGCTGAGGCCGCTCGGCCATGTGTCGTCTTTCGGTTGGCATCGACCCGCGAGGAGTTCCCGGATGCGGTCTTTGGCTTCGATTTCCGGCTGACCGCGAAGAACGTTGGCCAGGGGCCGGCCATCGCCGTTGTCCTGGCGGTCGTTCACGGATCCTCACACACCGGCCTCGAAGCCACGCGTACGGGTGCGTGGCCCTCGGTGCTCGGCCCTGATGAAGAGGTCGAGGCCGTCTTCCGAGCAGACGAACGGCCGGATCTTCTCGCGATCATTCAGACTGAGGCCAGCCAGGGACGAGCCGGTACGATTGTCGCGCAGTACCGCGACGTACTCGGCACGGTTCTGAGCTCGGAAGCGCCGCTCGCGTTCGGCCGCCGATTGCTCGGCTCGCCCACCGTCGTGCTCGAGACGGCAGGCTTCCGCATCCATGTCGAACCACCTGACGCCCACTCGAGCGAGCCTGCCTCCGGAGCGGTGATGCCCGCACCCGCGCCAACCGCGCCTGCGCCGTAACGCGGTCAGCCGTCGGCCTTGCACTCGCATCCGGACCTCCTCACCCCCGGCCGAGCACCCTCTCACCCGACTGCACCGGCTGAGAGGGTGCGAAACGAGTGCAGACGAGTGCGGCTCAGCGGATCGTGGAGACCGATAAGCGGTTCGGGCGCAGCGGCCCGGTATACTCCCGGGCGTGCCGGGAGGCAGGATGGCAGGGCTTACATTTCAAGAGATTATGATGCGGCTGGATGCATTCTGGGCGGCGAACGGGTGCCTGGTCGTCCAGCCGTACGACGTTGAGGTCGGCGCCGGGACGATGGCGCCCTCGACGTTCCTGCGTGTGCTCGGTCCGGAGCCGTGGAACGTCGCCTACGCGCAGCCGTCGCGCCGGCCGGCTGATGGACGGTACGCCGAGAATCCGAACCGCTACCAGCACTACTTTCAGTATCAGGTCATCCTCAAGCCGGCCCCGTCCGACCCGCTCGGGTTGTACCTGGCAAGCCTTGCCGCGCTCGGCGTCAACGACCGCGAGCACGACGTCCGCTTCGTCGAGGACAACTGGGAATCGCCGTCGTTGGGCGCCTGGGGGCTCGGCTGGGAAGTGTGGCTGGACGGCCTGGAGATCACGCAGTTCACCTACTTCCAGCAGAGTGGCAACCTGGACCTCGATCCACCGTCCGTGGAGATCACCTACGGCCTCGAGCGGATCGCGATGTACCTCCAGGGGGTGCACGATATCTCCGACATCCGCTGGAACGAGTACGTCACCTATGGCGACATCTACCATCGCTCGGAGGTGGAGAACTGCGCCTACAACTTCGAGGTCGCCAGCGTCGACGCGCTCCGGATGATGTTCGACCTTCACGAGGCTGAGGCTCAGCGGGCACTCGATGCCGGCCTCGTGGCGCCCGGACTCGATCGAGTGCTCAAGTGCTCGCACACCTTCAACCTGCTCGATGCGCGCGGCGCGGTTGGCGTGTCCCAGCGGGCGAGCTATCTGGCACGGATGCGTGCGCTTGCGCGACGTGCTGCCGCCAGCTACGTCCAGCAGCGCGAGGAGCTCGGCTATCCGCTGCTGCCGCTATCCGTGCCCGCGGACGGTGCGGTCAGCCCGGACGAGGCATCGAGCGGCGCGGCGCCCGCGGCGGTGAGCTCGCTCGGTACAGCCGATCCGACGCGTCGCGCCGAGCTGCTCGTCGAGCTTGGGGTAGAGGAATTGCCAGCCGATGACGTGGCATCGGCGGTGGCGCAGCTTCGGATGTCGGTACCGCGCCTGCTCGCCGAGAGCGGCCTCATCTGGAACGGCGCTGTCAGCGTCGAGGGGACGCCGCGTCGACTCGTCGTCAGGGCGGCATCGGTCGGGCACGAGCGAATATCGCGCGACGAGGTCGTCAAGGGGCCGCCTGCGACTGCCGCCTACGACGCTGAGGGCCGGCCGACCCGCGCCGCGGAGGGCTTCGCCCGGAGCGCCGGTGTCACCGTCGAGGCGCTGACCACTGAGGAGGTCGGCGGGCGCATCTACGTCATGGCGCGCAAGCGCATCGAGGCGCCGCCGGTGCTCGAGGCGCTCTCGGCCGTCATCGGCCTGGCGCTCGGGCGACTGCGCTTCGGGCGCTCCATGTACTGGGACGCGCCAGGCACGACCTTCGCGCGGCCTGTCCGCTGGCTGGTCGCACTCTGGGGCGGCGAGGTCGTGCCAGCTACATTTGCCGGCGTCACGGCCGGCCGCCTCACCTACCCCCCGCGCGGTGACACCCAGCAGCCCGTCGAGGTTCGGTCGGCTGAGGAGTACCCGGCGCTGCTCGAGACGCTCGGCGTGGCGCTCAGTGGCGACGAGCGGCGGCACGCGATCGTGCAAGGATCACGTGCCCTGGCGGAGAGCGCCGGCGGCCATCCGGACGACGATCCTACCCTCCTCGACGAAGTGACCAATCTCGTCGAGTGGCCGCTGCCGATCCTGGGAGAATTCGCTTCGGAGTCGCTGGAGGCACCGGCCGTCGCTCTCACCACGGTCATGAAGAAGCACCAGCGCTACTTTCCAGTCCACGCCCCCGACGGCGCGCTGCTGCCCCGCTTCATCGCCGTCGCAAACGGCCGCCGGGAGCGGGTGGACCTGATTCGTCAGGGCAACGAGGAGGTATTGCGGGCGCGCTTCGCCGACGCGCTCTATTTCTACCGGCAGGATCTCAAGCGTCCGCTCGCAGCATTCGTCCCGGAGTTGGAGCACCTGACGTTCCTCGAAGGGCTCGGGTCACTGCTCGACAAATCTGCACGTCTCGAACGGCTGGCGGCGCACGTCGCCGACGCGCTCGACATCGACGTGGATCGCGAAGTCCTCGCTCGTGGAGCGCTCCTGGCCAAGGCGGATCTTGCGACAGGGCTCGTCCGCGAACTGACCGAACTTCAGGGTGAGATGGGCCGGGTGTACGCCCGAGCGGCCGGCGAGTCGCCGGCCGTTGGGCTGGCCATCGCCGAGCACTACCAGCCGAAGAGTGCTGGCGATGCGCTACCGGCCAGCCCGGCCGGTACGGTGCTGGCCGTGGCCGACCGGATCGACACCCTGGTGACCGGCTTCGCAGCCGGCCTCGAACCGACCGGGTCGTCAGACCCGTACGGCCTGCGGCGTGCCGCGCTCGGCGTGATCTCGATCCTTATCGGCGTGCGGAGCCGTGCCTCGCTGACGGTGCTCGTCGCGCTCGCCGCCGAGGAGTCACCGGTTGCGCTCACTCCGGAGCGCCGCGATGCGCTCGCCGCCTTCTTCGAACAGCGCCTGCGGGTTCTGCTTACCGAACAGGACTGGATGAAGGAGGTCGTCGACGCGGTGCTCGCTATTCTGGCCGATCGCCCGGGGGTTGCCGCTCCGACCGTGGAGCGGCTCCAGGCTGCGCTCGCATCGGAGAGGTTCCAGCGGCTCATGGCTGGTATCAAGCGTGCCGACCGAATCTCCCCGCACGGGGAATTACTGCCGCTCGACACGACGATGCTCCGCGAGCCGGCCGACCGCGCGCTTCTGGTAGCCTACGATGCGGCGGCAGAGCGGGTTGGCCAGCTCGAACCGGAAGACGTTGAGGCTCTCGTCGACGCTACGCTGCCGTTGGCCGAGCCGATCGATCGCTTCTTCACCGACGTCATGGTGATGGTGGACGACGAGGCGCTGCGAACGGCGCGGCTGGCGCTCCTCCAGCGGGTCCGCGATCTTCCACGCCGCTCGTTCGAGGTGAGTCACGTGCCACTGCCACGCGCAAGCACGTGACGTTGGCCTCGTCTCGCACTCCTCGTTACGGTCCACGTAACCGGTCCACGTAACCGGTCCACGTAACCGGTCCACGTAACACGCGCGCACGTGCAGGCGGGTGGCCCGCCTTACGCGGTTGAGGCGGGCCGGGTGAGGGCAACGAGCGAGACCGGTGCGGCGCTCAGGCGCGGCCGGCCAGGCTCCCGCCCTCGGCGATCTCCTTGATCCGCTCGAGCGTCTTGCCGGCGATGTTGTGGACGAAGTACGGGCCAATGATGCGTTCGGCGGCGAAACTGCCGACGAGTGGCCAGCACGGTTCCCAGCGGTGTGCGATCGTCACGTCGACCCCGCCAGACGCGCCTGGCACGATCGCCCATTCGACCGCCATCCCGCGTGTGACTCCCCCCACGTGGCGAAAGGTGATCCGGTGGATATCCGGTTCGAGCCACTGAATCGACGTCCAACTGACCGGCCAGCCGTCACGGGTGGCACCCATCTTTACGAGCCGCTTGCCACCATCCCGACGCAGGATTCGCACGTACCGATAGTGGGGCAGGATCGCCGGCCAGAATTCGATCTCGGCGGCAAGCTGGTACACCGTCGCTGGCGAGGCGTCGATCCAGACCTCGTTCCGCGACTGCACGGACGTCATCCTCTCCCGGCGCCTGGCCGGAAATGCGAGCGAGGCGGCCGTTCGGCCGCCTCGCTCATCGGGTCAGTTGCGAACGCATCGCTCAGGCGGTCGGGCTGGTGGTGCCCGCCGCACCCGTGGCGCCCGGCTCGCTATAGCCTGGGACGCTCTCGGACGGGCGGCCGTGTACCTCAGTCGGGCTGGGCCGCTCGATCGAACTGGTCTCGAAATCGGCGAACGCGTCATCATCGGTCCCGATGACGTAGCGCTGGTACGCCCAGTACCCCGCGGCGCCGGCCACCGCTCCCAGGATGAATCCCCACATGGTGTCCTCCTCTTGGTCCAGGCTGTTGCAGGATAAGTGTAGCCGGAAGGCAGCCGCCGGGTCGTAGTTATCCTGACGGCCGAGCGGCCTGAAAGCGCCGGCGTGAGCAAGGATCGTGCCTATCATCGGCCCCTCGCCCCGGCGCAGCCGAGCCATGAGATAGCCGCGCGGCCCCGCTCCCGCGTGCGGGAGCGGGGAGATCGTGATGATCTGGGGACGGCGCATCTACCGCTACAGTGTAGGGGAAGGATGACGACTCGAGCTACACCGTGCGTTCGGCTGGCGTTCGGGCTGGCAGCAGGATGTCGAGGTCCGCGCCGTGATTTGCCTGCATGACGTGTTCGACGTAGATACGCCCCCAACCGCGAGCGTAGCGCGGGGCGGGCGGCGCCCAGGCCGCTCGGCGGGCCGCGAGTTCCTTATCAGGCACGTCCAGCGTCAGACGCCGGTTTGGGACGTCTAGTTCGATCCAGTCACCATCCCGTACCAGAGCGAGCGGCCCGCCGACCGCCGCTTCGGGCGCGATATGGAGCACGACGGTGCCGTAGGCCGTGCCGCTCATCCGCGCGTCTGAGATGCGGACCATATCGCGGATGCCCTGCTCCAACAGCTTCTTCGGAATCGGCAGGTTCCCGGCCTCCGGCATGCCTGGCGCTCCGACCGGCCCTGCATTCTGCATCACCATGACCGAGTCGGCCGTCACGTCGAGGTTCGGGTCGTCGACCCGCGCGGTCATGTCTTCCACGCTCGTGAAGACGACGGCGCGGCCACGGTGCTTCAGCAGTCCGGGCGTCGCGGCGGCGTGCTTGATGACCGCACCGTCAGGAGCCAGGTTACCGCGCAGGATCGCGAGGCCGCCTTCCGGCGCCAGCGGATCCGCGAGTGGCCGGATGACATCAGGGTTTTTGACCGCATGGTCCCGCACATTCTCGGCGAGCGTCTGACCGGTGACCGTGATGCAGTCGCCGTCGAGCAAGGGCAGCAACTCCTTCATCACGGCTGGGATGCCGCCGGCTTCGAACAATTGCTCCATCTGCCAGCGCCCGCTCGGGCGGATGTTGGCGATCAGGGGTGTCTCACGCGCCAGCCGGTCGAAGTCATCTAGGGTCAGGCCGATGCCAAGCCGCCCGGCGATGGCGAGCAAGTGAACGACAGCGTTGGTCGAGCCGCCGAGCGCCATCATCACCCGAATCGCGTTCTCGAAGGCCGGGCGGGTCATGATCCGCGACGGCCGCAAGTCCATCTCGACGACCTTGACGATCTGCTTCCCGGTCGCCTCGGCGATCCGGTAGCGGCGCGAGTCTGGAGCCGGGATGGCGGCGACGCCCGGCAGGGCGATGCCCAGCGCCTCACAGGCACTCGACATCGTGCTGGCGGTGCCCATCACGGTGCAGTGACCGGCGCTCCGGCAGAGCGAGTCCTCGATGTCTGCCAGGGTCGCTGAATCGATCGTGCCGGCTCGGTACTCGGTCCAGAAGCCCCGACAGTCCGTGCAGGCACCCAGGTCGCGGCCGTTCCATCGCCCGGACAGCGTGGGTCCGCCCGTGAGCATGATCGTCGGGATGTCGGCGCTCGCCGCCCCCATCAACTGCGCCGGGATCGTCTTGTCGCAGGCGCCGAGCAGCACCACGCCGTTCATCGGCTGCGCCCGGATCATCTCCTCGGTGTCGATCGCCATCAGGTTGCGGAAGAACATCGAGGTTGGGCTGAGAAAGATCTCGCCAAGTGAGATGGTGGGGAACTCGAGCGGCAGCCCGCCGGCCTGCCAGATCCCCCGTTTCACCGCTTCTGCGAGCTCCTTGAAGTGCTGATGGCAGTTGTTGAATTCACTCCAGGTCTGGGCGATGCCAATGACCGGCTTCCGTAGATCGTCGTCCGAGAACCCCATCGACTTGGCGAACGATCGCGAGATGAAACCGGCGAGGCCGGGGTCGCCGTAGCGTGAGGCGCTACGCGCGCCCGAGTTGGTCGTGAACCCGCCAGCGGCGCCGTTCGGCTGATCGGACTCCTGCGTCATCTGTGCTCCTTGCAATGCCGGATAACCCGAGGCGGGCGCCCGCTGCCGCCCAGTCTGGTACCTACCTGGTACCTACCTGAGACTGGCGGCACATGCGTGTTCAGGTAGGTACGGTACTCAGAGTGGGAGCAATCCAAACGTGGACGCCGCCCAGGATACACCGGAGGTGAGTGGCTGCCCACGCCGGCTACCTGGCAGTCGGCGTGGGCAGCGGTAGCGCGTCAACGGTTGGCGCGAGCGTCGACGTTGGGGCGTATGCCGCCAGTACGGGCGTGCTCGACCTCTTCGACGTTATCATCCTCGGACGATGACCAATCGTGCTGCCGCTCGAGTGACGCGAGTTCGCGTCGTAGCGCCGACAATCGGCTGCTGAGGAAGAGCAGGTAGGCGATGATGCCGAGCCAGGTCACGCCGAGCGCCGCGACGAGAAAGGGCAGGTTGTTCTCCACTGGTTAGACCGACCCTTCGAGAATCTGATGACGTAAGAACCGCACTTCATCCTGCACGAGTTCCGTATGAAACCGTAGTCGGACGAGGCAGACGTAGAGCAACGTAAACGCCAACAGTGCGATGCCGAGCGTGATCTGCATGGTCGGGGGCATCGCCGGGCCTCCTGTCGCCAGCACGACCGACTCCGGATGCAACGTCCGCCACCATTCGACAGACTTGTGAATGATGGGGATGTCCAGGAAGCCTACGATCCCGAGTACCGCCGAGTAGCGCGCCGCTCGATCCCGCTCCGGTACGGACGACCGCAGCATCAGATAGCCGACGTAGATGAACCAGAGGATCAGGGTCGTCGTGAGGCGGGCATCCCAACTCCACCAGGTGCCCCAGATCGGACGCGCCCAGATCGAGCCGGTCACGAGTACGAGCGTCGTGAACAGGAGCCCGACCTCCGCCGACGAGCGCGCCACCGCATCCCACCAGCGCGAGCGCTTCCAGAGGTAGACGATGCTCGCGACGAACACCACGAAGAAGGCCAGATACGCATTCCAGGCCATCGGGACGTGGAAGTAGAAGACCCGCTGGATGTCGCCCTGGACCCGCTCGGTCGGGGCGTAGATCAGCGCCGCATAGAGGGTTGCGAGCATCGCCAGCAGCGTCAGGCCGCCCAGGATGGTCGTAGCAGGTGTGAGCAAGGTAGGTCGGGGACGGGGGGTCATAGCGCGCTCCAGGTTACTCTTCCAGAACGTATTCAAACACGAGGAACGAGGTTGCTACCAGAATCACGTCGAATCCGGCCAGAAGCTGGAGCCAGGGCAACTCTTCCACCGGGTGGGCGCCCAGCGCCAGCGCCGTGGCCTTGACGCTCGCAATCAAGACGGGGACGGCGAGCGGGAGCAGCAAGAGTGGCAACATCACCTCACGTGCTCGGGTATTGGCCGCGATGGCTGCGACGACGGTTCCTGCTGCCGAGAAGCCGATCGTCCCTAGCACCACGACGAGGAGCGCCGGACCCCACGCGAGCGTCACGTTGTACAACGCCACGAATGCGGGCAATGCCACGGCTTCGACGATGCCCATCAGCACAGCGTTCGTGATGACCCGCGCAAGATAGATCGCGCCTCGGTCGATGGGCGCCAACAACAAGCCGTCGAGCGTCCCGCGCTCACGCTCGGCCGCGAATGTGCGCCCGAAGCCCAGCATCCCCGCAAAGGCGAAGCCGATCCAGAGGATGCCCGGTGCGACGTCGACCGCGTTGTCAAGCCGAAGATCGATCGCGAAGTTGAAGACGACGAGCACCAGCAGGGCGAAGGCGACGCCGCCTCCGACGACCTCGCGGGTGCGGGCCTCGGCCACCAGATCCCGCCACACGAGCGTCGCCATCGCACCGAGAAACCCCCCGGACGGCGACATCAGGTCTGGGTAAGGCCCACGCTGGCGGGCCGACGCCGATCCCGTGGTGATGGGGGCGTCTCCAACGCATCGAGGTAGCGCGTCTGAAGCACTGCCGGGTCGAGGCCGCCGACCGAAAAGCCCCCCGCCACGCGCCCCTGGCGTAGGACGATCACTTCATCTGCAAGCTCGACCACGTGGTGCAGATCGTGGCTCGTCAGCACGACCGTCGCGCCGCCCTCGACTGCCTCGGCGACGACCTCTTGGAGGATGCCGAAGGCGTGTGCGTCGAGGCCCGCGTCAGCTTCGTCGAGCAGCAGCAGTGTCGGCCAATGCAGCGTCGCCCGGGCGAGTGCGAGCCGCTGGAGCATGCCGCGAGAGAGCACGCCGGCCGGCGTCGCCGCTCGGTCGGCCAGGTCGACCCGCCGAAGTTGTGTCTCGACCCGCTCTGTCAGCTTCGGGACGCCGTACAGGCGCCCGTAGAAGTGGAGATTCTCCGCGACGGTCAACTCGGGGTACACCATTGGCTGATGTCCGACCAGCCCGACCGCACGGCGCGCCGCCTGTGCGTCGCGCTGGAACGGGACGCCGCTGATGCTCACTCCTCCGTGCTGTGGCCGCAGCAGGCCCGCCAACACCCGCAGCAAGGTGCTCTTGCCGGCGCCGTTTGGACCGAGGATGGCGAGTCGTGCGCCGGCCGCGGCCTCCAGCGACACCCCGCGCAGCACCGGGCGCTCCCCGAGCATCACCCGAATGTCGTGGGCCTGGATGCCAGGAGCACCCCACTCGTCGGCGTCCGACGCGTGTCTGGTCGGGCCGCCCGCCGCTCCCTGGGCGGGTGCTTTCATCGTGCCTCGACGGTCGGCGTCAGCAGCGCCACGAGTCGGGCCTTGCCGACGTCGCGCTCTGCATGATAGGCCGCCTCTTCGATCTGCCCGGCCGCGTACCGCTCGTCGAGCGCGGCAAGCGAGCGAACCAGTTCCGCGCGCTCGACGTCGGCCGACACAAGCACGGGTGCAGCAGCCAGCCGGCGGCGACGCAGCGCGAATGCCACGAAGACGATCAGCGCGAGCGTCCCGACGGCGATGATGAGCAGCCCGATATCGCGCGGCCGCCCGAACCAGGGTGCGGGCAAGTTCGACAGCACGAACTTCACCGGCACGCTTGCTCCGACGTCCTGAATGACGTACTGCCGGTACTGCTGGCCGCCTAGAGCGCTCGTGCCCTGGAGCACCAGCCCCGGTCCGGCGACGTTCATGCCGTTGTCAGGCAAAAACAGGGTGAACGCCTTCGTCGGCACGATCTGGCTCTTCGTGACTTCGAACGTGGAGGAGTCGAACGGGAGTTGGTAGCTGAAGGCCACTTCGTGACGGCCCGGCGGCAGGGGAATCGACGTCAGGAAACCGTCTGGCGTCGATGCGAGTGTGTCCGACGGCAGGCCCACCTGGGGCGTCACCTGCATCGCGCCGCGTGGCAGCGACCACTGAAGGGTCGCCGTCGGAAGGTCACCGTGCGGCGCACCCACATACGTATGGTCGCCCCCGTTGACGATGGCGCCCATCTCCATGATCGTCATGGCTGTTGACGTCACGTCCATCACCAGCATGTTGGCCCGCTCGAACGCGATTCCATCTGGGGAGGTGGACGGCTCGAAGACCCGGATCTCGATGGTCTTGCTCAGGGTGTCGTCGAGGATGACGGGTTGGTCGGGGTAGTAGGGAACGCCGCCGTACTCGATGATCGGGAAATAGATGTAGCTCGGACCAGTCTCCAGCCCATCGGCGGTGAAGCGCCCCTCGGCGTCGGTCGTCACGACCTTCTCGCCCACTTTGGCGCGGTCCTTCAGGATGTGGACGGTCAGTTCGGCGCCGGCCACCGTCGGCCCGCCCGCGGTGCCGTTCACCACCTGCCCGGAGATCGCACCGTTGGCCTGCGCGTGGGCGGGCGTAACAAGCCCTGCTGCGCCTGGTACCAGCGCGACCAGCAGAGCGCCAACGAGAGCGGCTGCCGCCAGGAGGTGCCGCCTCATCGCGCCGCTCCCGAGGTTGGCTCCTCCGCGCTTCGCTTCGACGCCGCTCGCATTGCGGCGATCTCGCGCTCGATCTCGTCGTCAACGGCAAGCCGGCCGGAGTCTTCCTGGGCCATCAGCGTGGAAGCCCGGGCGAGCAACGCATCTGACAACTGCTGAAAATCCTCGTCGTCGATCTTGCCGACTCGGTGATCCATCTCCAGATCGACGAGCTCGCGGTAGACTGCCGCCCGCTGCTCGGCCGGCGTCAGGGCCACGCCTGTGCCCGCCATCGAGTTGGACGAGCGTCGTCGGGTCAGTGGGAGGACGACGAATGCCAGCGCCGCCACCACCAGCGCGGCTCCCAGAAGGTAATCCATGGGTTATGATGCCTCGCGATATCGCTCGAGCTCCGCTCGGACGCGCGCCGAAGCGTCGTCGCCGAGCGGACTGCTGACCACGCCATTTCGGTGCGGCTCAGTCACGATCTGGCTCGACCAGCGCGGGCGAAGCCATTGCTTGACCAACAGCGCCAGTCCGGCGGCGCCGGCCAGCAGCCCGAGGATCGGACCGAGCCAGACGGCCAGCGCAAAGCCCCGCCGAGGCGGCTCGATCAACACCGAGTCGCCATATCGCTCGACGAAATAGCTGACGATTGCGGCGTGCGATTCACCAGCCTCGAGCTTCTGATGGATGACGACCCGCATCTGCCCTGCCAGGTCGGAGGGGGAGTCGGCCACGGTCTGACCGTTGCAGACCGGGCACTGTAACTCCTTCCCGATGGCGCGCGCCTGTTCGTCGATGGTGTCGGCCAGAGCTGTGAGCGTGGTCATCAAGAGCGCGAGGCCGGCGATTGTCAGCAAGACAGGAAGGCGATGCATCATGCCCTCACACGCGGCTGACCGCGAAACCCGGCGCCGGCATCGGCGCAACGACGGTGCGCGGGCGGGGGTCCGGCCAGAGGGCAACAAACGTACCGGCCACGGCGAGCAGGCCGCCGATCCATAGCCAGAGCACCAGTGGGTTGACGAAGACCAGGAAGCTCGCGCTGCCATCGGCGTCCCATCCACCCAGGACGATGTAGAGATCCTGGAGCGGCGTGGTGCGGATTGCGACGCTCGTGCTCGGCTGGCGCTCGAAGTTCTTGAAGAAGCGCTTGTCCGGCGTCATCGTGCCCAGGATACGCCCGTCTTGCAGCACGTTCAGGTGCGCCTCGACGATCCGCACGCCCGGCTCCTGCCGCTCCCGCATGCCCGCGTAGAAGACCTGATACGGTCCGACGGTCAGTGCCTGGCCCGGCTGGAGCTTGCCAGTCGCCTCCACCTGAAAGAAGTTCGAGCCGGTGATGGCGACGGCGATCATGACCACGCCGAGGTGGACGGTATACCCGCCATACCGACGATTGTTCCGGTTCACCAGATTCAGGAACGCCAACGGGTACGCTTCGCCGGTTGCTTGATGGCGAGCGAGCGTGCCGCGCACGAACTCCTGGCCGATCGTGGCCGTGACGAAGGCGCAGGCCGTGAACGCCAGCAGGGCCTTTGGCTGGCCGACCCCGAGGAGCACGGCCAGCACCACCCCGGTCGATAGCGCGACCAGGAGCGGCGGGCCAAAATTCTTGGTCAAGTTCTGGCGTGACGCCTTGCGCCATGGCATCAGCGGACCGATCCCCATCAAGACCAGCAGGACGATCATGATCGGACCAGCAACTTGATTGAAGAACGGCGGTCCAACGGTGATCTTGTCGCCCTGGACCGCCTCGGAGACCAGCGGGAAGATCGTGCCCCAGAAGATCGCGAAGGTCAGCCCCATGAACAGCAGGTTGTTGACCAGGAAGCTCGCCTCGCGTGACAGCACCGAATCGAGCTGGTTGTCAGAGCGGAGCGACGGTAGCCGATAGAAGAACAGCGCCAGCGAGCCACAGATGGCGAGCGCCAGGAACCCGAAGAAGTACTCGCCGATGGCCGACTGCGCAAACGAGTGCACTGAGTTGATGACCCCGCTTCGGACCACGAACGTACCGAAGATCGACAGGTAGAATGTGACCATCACCAGGGCCAGGTTCCAGATCTTCAGCATGCCCCGCCGTTCCTGGATCATGACCGAGTGGATGAACGCGGTCCCCAGCAGCCACGGCATGAACGCGGAATTCTCGACCGGATCCCAGCCCCAGTATCCGCCCCACCCCAGCACCCGATACGCCCACCACGCGCCCAGCAGGTTGCCGATCCCGAGGATGGCCCAGGCAACCAGCGCGTAGCGTCGCGTCACCCGGATCCAGCCAGCGTCGAGCTTGTTCGAGGCCAGCGCCGCGATAGCGAACGCGAACGGCACGCACCACGACATGTAGCCCGCCAGCAGCATTGGCGGGTGGAACAGCATGCCGTAGTCGTACAGGAGCGGGTTCAGCCCCAGGCCATCGGGCGGGATTACCGCCATCTTCTCGAAGGGGCTGGCGACAAAGCTGAGCAGCAGGCTGAAGAACCCGACCACGGACATCAAGACCGCCATCACGTAGGCCATCAAGTGGCGGTCGTTCTTGCGCTGCTGGACAACGACGATGGCGCTGAAAATCGAGAGCGCGCAGGCCCAGTAGAGCAGCGAGCCAGCCTGTCCGCTATAGAACGCCGACGCGACGAGCGCGTCCGGCATGTCGCGGCTCGAGTGCTCGGCGACGTAGCGGATCGAGAAGTCGTGGGTCAGGAAGGCGGTCAGGAGCGTTCCGCTCGCGACGACCAGCAGCCCGGCGACGGCCAGCACGCCGTTGTGCGCGCTTGCGATCAGTTCCGGCGATCGCAACCTTACCCCGAGCGGTGCGACGACGACGACGTATGCGGCGATCAGGAACGCGCTGACGATCGCGATGTGTCCGAAGTCGGCCATGAGTCAGACTCCGGCGGCAGGATCAGCGGCAGTATCGGTCTCGAACTTCGACGGGCATTTCGCCAGAAGCGTCGACGCGACGAACGTGCCATCCTGGCCGTACTTGCCTTCGACCACGACTTCGACCTCGTCACCGAAAATATCGGGCACAACGCCGCCGTGATAGAGCACCGGCATATCGCCACTGGCGTCGTATACCTGGAATTTCACGCCGAGGCCGGCATCGATGCGCTCGACCGTTCCAGGCACGACGTGCCCTGCGACACGTACCTGCTGGTTGTAGGCACTCGCGCCACGCTGTAGAAGCTCACCGACGGTGATGTAGTACACGGTCGACGTTTGCAACGCAGTGATAACGAGGTAGCACACGCCAAGAAGGATCGAACCACCGGCGATCAAGAGTTTGAGACGCCGCCCTGATGCGCTGCTCGAGGAGGGTAGGAGGGGGGAGGTGGCGGGCGGCCGTGCGACTGCGGACTGCACGAGACTCCTCCAGGCCGTCTGGGGAGGGGGGCGACGGCCCACGTCCCCATTGTACCCACACTCGCGCCCGTCATGGCCTACTTATCCCACAAGGCGAGGTCCGTTGCGCGGGAGCGCCGCTCATCCGAACAGCGCCCGCTCGTAGACCCACTTCAGCATGACGGCCAGGAGCAGGATCACCAGGCCCAGGCCGACGAGCCAGCGCAACCCGACGAGCCGCCGGCCGCCGCGCGCGCGACGGAACCGGAACGCGATCTGGAACATCACGAGCGCCAGGAAGATCTTCAGCGCCAGCAACCCTACGTACAGGCTGCCGGCGGCCCCGTGCGAGAGCCGTTCAAAGGTCATGATCGCGCCGGAGACCAGGAAGACGATCAGCGACGTCTGGACGATCTCGCGCATTCCCCCATTGAAACGGTCCTGCGCCGTCTCGAGGTACTCGCCCTCCAGCGACGGGGTCGCGACGAACAGATCGAACCAGACCGCCCCGATCCAGACTACGGCTGCCCCAAGGTGCAGCCAGCGCATGACGATCAGGAGCGCGTCTGTTGCGTCCACGCCGCCCGAGTCAGCGCAGAATGGCGCTGAGCCAGCGCTCGCTCGCGCTGCTGAGGTACGCCAGCAGGTAGGTCTGATTCGAGACGAACAGCAGGCCAAGCACCACCAGCAGCCCGCCGCTGGCAGCATTCAAGACCGGCATGTGGCGCCGCGCCCACCCCAGCGCGTTGATCGCCCGGCTGAGCGCCAGTGCAGCCAGCACGAATGGGACTCCCAGACCGAGCGAGTAGGCGAGCAGGAGCAGGGCGCCGTCCCGGGCTGTCTCGACCGCCCCGGCGTAGAGGAGGATCGAGCCAAGCACCGGCCCGATGCACGGCGTCCAGCCGAGTCCGAACGCCATGCCGATCAGGACCGTTCCGAGCGGCCCATAGGGACGGTCGATGAACTGGAAGCGGCGCTCGCGGTACAGGAACGGCAGCCGCACTACGCCGAGGACGAACAGGCCCATCACGATCATCAGCAGGCCGGCAACCCGCGCTAGACCCGGCTTGAGCCCCTCGAAGTAGCCGCCGAGCACGCTGGCAGCAGCGCCGAGCGTGACGAACACCAGGCTGAAGCCGAGCACGAACAGGACGCTTGCGATCGTGACCCGCTCGGTCTGACGCGGCGTACACGGCGCCGAGCCGATTGCCACGCCCGAGACGAGCGACAGGTACCCAGGTACGATCGGGACGACGCACGGCGAGAGGAAGGACAACAGGCCGGCCGCGAAGGCGACCACCCAGCTCACCGCCACGACCGACTCAGCCATTAGCGCAGGAGCTCGTCGAGGAAGGCTGCGATCTTGCTGTCGTCGAGCGGTCCCTGCCACTTGCGCACGATCCGTCCTTGCCGGTCGACGAAGTAGCTCTCTGGGACACCGCTCATCCCGTAGTCGATCGAGATTGCGCCGGTGGCATCCCGGCCGTTGGCGTAGCTCACGCCGTAACGGCGCAGGAAGTCACGGGCGTTGGCGTCGGTATCCTGGACGTTCACGCCGATGAAGAGGACGCGGTCTCCATAGATGCGCGAGGCACGTTCGAGCGCCGCTGCTTCGTCGATACAGGGGATACACCAGGAGGCCCAGAAGTTGATGAGCACCGGCCGGCCGCCCGTGTCCGCGAGCTTGAATGTCGTGCCGTCAAAGAGCGGTAGCTCGAATAACGGCGCGGGTCGCGTGGCGATCTTCGCCTCGCCGGTCGATCCTGACGCCTGTCGGTCGAGCCCCCAGACGAGCAGGGCCAGCAACGCGACGACGACGCCCGCCACGACGAACGCCGCGATGCGTGCTGAGCGCGAGCCGCCGGCGGGCGACGGCGTCGAGACAACCTCGGAAGGGGACGTAACGGTGGACACGGGAAATCACCGCCGCGAGGTGTAAGCAGACAGGAAAGCGCACGGAGAGCGGGGGTCCGGGCAGATGGAACGATACCACAGCAGGCGGCGCGGCCTGGAATTCGCCGCCGGCACCGGCGTCTGGCGGTGCGTAGCCGGCATCACATGTCTGCTCGCTGATCCGCCGTGCCTCGCGTCGAGCCCCACGCACGCCGGCACGACGCGTACATGACACAGGATCGCGCAGGTGGGGTCAGGCGATCATGCCCTGCCGAACGGCCATCACGGCGGCCTGGGTTCGGTCGCTGACGCCAAGCTTCTGAATGACGTGGACGACGTGATTCTTGACGGTGTCGGGGCTGAGGCAGAGGCGACTGGCGATCTCCTTGTTCGTCAGTCCCTCCACGATCAGCGCCAACACCTCCAACTCTCGCTGGGAGAGCCGTTCGCCGGCGTCGTCCTGCGGCATCACATCGGGCGTAGCTCGGACCGTGCGGCTGAACTCGGCCACGGTACTGCGGAGTACGTCGTTCATACCGGCTTGACGGACCGGGCCAGCCGACGTCTGGCGCTGCTCCGATTGCAGACGCAGGAAGCGGTCGACGAACAATTCCAGGCGGCGCTCCTTACGTGCCAGATCGTGATACAAGCGACCGACCTCGATCATGATCGCGGCCTGATTTGCCAGGATCCCCAGGAGGCTGACCCGCGCTTCGGACAACTCCTCGTGCATCACCTGGGTGTTGAGGTTCAACACGCCGACCAATCGGGTGGTCACCCGGAGTGGCATGGCCAGCCCGAGGCCGAGATCCTGGGGATGATCGGATTTTGGGCCGCCCTCACGGCCAGCCACGCCACGCACGATCACGTGGCTGTTCGACTGCAGTGCCTGCCCGGCGACGCTGGCGCTGGCCGGCTGGCGCGAGCCGATAATGATCGCGGCGCGCGGCCCGACGGCGGCGGTGACGACCAGTTCGCGGCCGTCGTCCGAGAGCAGCATGATCGACCCGCTGTCGCCGCCGGCCAGCCGCATTCCCGATTCAATGACCTTGTCAAGCACGGCTTCGAGGCGGAGCGTCGCCGCGAACGTCTCGCCGATCTCCAGGATCGCGTTGAGGATCGGCTGCATCGGCTCGTTGGCGATGATCACGGGTTCATCCCTTTGCTCCCGGAGTGTCCGATCCATCGGGTGAATGGGAAGGCGACGCAGTGCGACCGCCTGCCGAGAATGACGGCCAGTCGAGACGCTGACTGGGGCACGGCAGGTACCGATCGTTTCGCACGCGGTGGCTCGTTTGTATAACGCACGATAGGCCGCCGGTGCGTCGGCCACAACACAACATTCATACGTCAGTCCACCCAGGCACGCGGCGCCATCCAGGGTGAACGGCACCCGGCCCATTCCGCCCCCGTGGGCGCGTCCCTGGTACACTCAGGTACGCAATCAGTAGGTGTCCTGGTGCCGCCAAAGTCGGGCAGGGGCCTGTATGAACGATCGACCGTTCGCAGCTACCCGATGGGAATCGAGCATGAGGAGCGGATGGCGAAGTCCCTGAAACGCGAGCGCTCAGCCAGGCCACAGCCAGCGCGGCGCCCCACCCGCGGTGAGGCGGAACGCAGCGGCACTGGCCGCGACCGGTCGATTGCCCGGCCCTGGCCCCTGTTCGTTATGACGGCGCTCGCGTTCGTTGCGGCCGTCGCAGCCCTTGGCTGGGATCTGTCGGAGTCGTGGCGCGCGCCGCCGGCCGTCGCCGGTCAGGTCGTCATCCCGGATCGTGGTGGCATCTCCGCCATCAACCCCACGTCTGGTCAGTCGCGGTCGCTGCTGTCGGCGAGCGTCAACGCGAGCGTCACCGCCGTGGCACTGAGCCCGAACCGTTCGCGCATTGCTTACGCGATGTTCCACAAGCGGCCGGAAGATCGCGTGAGCAGTTCCGAGATTTTCGTGATCCCGGCGAGCGGCGGCGACCCCGAACTGCTCGTCGAGCGCGACCGGCCCGGCAGCATCGTCGATACTCCCGTCTGGACTCCAGACGGGCAGTCACTCGTGTTTTCCTACCAGGGGACGGACGGCCGTCTACCGGTTGCCCGGGTCGAGCGGATGACCCTTGCCGACCGGGTGCGCACCTCACTGTACCAGGGCGCATCGTTCCCGGACGTCTCGCCTGACGGGCAGATGCTGGTATTCGTCCACGACGACGCGGGCGGGCAGTCGCTCACGATCGGTACGCCGAGCGGCGGCGATGCCCGCGCGGTCGTGCCAGCCACGACGTTCACATCGGTGATGGGGCCGCGCTTTTCACCCGATGGCAGCCGGATTGTCTTCAGTGCTGTCGGACCTGGTCCGGCCGGTGCGAGCGCGGCGCCGAGCGAGCGCCCAAGCGCACATAGGTTGACTGGCATCCTCGATCTGTTCGTCACGCCAGTGGCGTACGCGCACGGTGAGCCGTGGGGGATCTGGACGGTGCGCCCGGACGGCTCGGACCTGCGCCGGGCCAGCAACCTCCAGGAGGATGAGCCGCTCGCAAGCTGGTCGCCAGACGGCGCCTGGATCGCCGTCTTCGGCGGTGGCGGACTCTGGATTGTGGACAGCAGCGGATCTGGCGAGCCGAAGCGCATCGCCGATGGCAGCTTCGGCGCCATTGACTGGTAATTGACCGCTGGTCGAGTGGTGGTCGGCCGCCGTGCGGACCGCAACCGCCTGACTGCCAGGCGGCCTTCGGCTAGTGCGCAACATCGAGCGACGTGAGCATACCTCGTACGACCGAGTGGCCGGTGCCTGGGGCGGCCGCGCGGACACGGACGGCTTAGACGCGGCGCCTACCGTACTGTCGGGGGTACCACGTGATTTTGACGCCGAGGCCCGCAGCACGAGTGGCGAATGATTCGGCGTGTGTCTGCGGCGCGGCGTCCGTCAGTTGGACGACCGGCACAACGATCCAGACAGCGCGTTGCGGCCTCGCCGTGGCCGCCGTCGACGGCCGGGTCAACGGCAGGGGCGGGGCGCCTCGCCGGGCAGCGGCTCCGACACGGCCATCGTCGAGATTTTGAGGCCCTGATCCGTCGTTTCGACCGTACCGGAGGGGTTTTCGCGTGGTACGCTTTCGGGCAACGTTCGCACGCCGGATCCCGGCCCGCGAGCGCACTGGATGACCCGGTACGACGACGACTTGTCCCGCGTGACGGCCGGGGGCGACGAGGTACACTGGATGACCGTCACGACCGACGACGGGCTGACGCATATTCTGGACGCGGACCAGTTCTCGGCTGACTGGCTGCTGGGTGAGTTGTTCCCCCGAGCCGATCTCATGCGCCAGATTCACCATCTGGGCGACTCGCGCTTGCTGACCGGCCGGCGGCTGTTCTCGCTGTTCTATCAACCGAGCACCCGAACGCGGATTTCTTTCGAGAGCGCTATGACCTCGCTCGGCGGCACGGTGAGCGGGATCGAAGTGCTTCGCGAGAACCGCGATCGCGACGACGAGCCGCTGGAAGATCGGGTTCGCGTACTCTGCTCGTACGGCTACGACGTGCTGCTCGTTCGGTATCACGAGGAGGGGGGTGCCGCTCGCGCGGCCAGCGTTTCAACGGCGCCGGTGATCAATGCCGGCGATGGCGAGGGGCAGCATCCGACTCAGGCGCTCCTCGATGCCTACACGATCCACCAGGAGCTCGGGCGCCTTGCCGAGATCGAGGTGGCACTGGTCGGCGACCTGACCTACGAGCGCTCAGTCAACTCTCTGGCGGAGCTTTTGGCGAAGTTCCCCGCCGTCCGTCTCCGCTTCGTCTCACCATCGACGCTCCGGATTCGCCCGGCCGTTCGTGACCGCCTCATCGCGAGCGGCGCGAACTTCGATGAGACGGATGATCTTGATGCCGTCGTTCCATCCGCGGACGTCATCTACCTGACGCGCGCCCACTCGGATCGGATGGCGATGGCGCAGCGCTTCGAGCCCGCAACTCGGAGCTATGCTATCGATGAGGGTGTCCTTGCGCGGATGAAGGACAACGCGATCGTGCTGCATCCGCTGCCTCGCGGACCGGAGCTCGCGCTCGGCCTCGAAGCCGATCGACGAGTCGCATGTTTCCGTCAGGCCGAAAACGGCCTGTACGTCCGGATGGCCCTCTTGACCCTTCTGTTGCAGCCCGGATCTGGTGGGTTGAACCTGCCGGAAGGCCGTCGCTAGAATCGCCCGTGCCGACCACGGTCGTGCCCACCGAGACCACTCGTTCAGACGCTCTCTTGCTGTCCGACCGCCACATGATCCGCTTTCATCCATGTTCGGCGTACTCTGCCAGGGGCGACATCCGCGGTCGCGCAGCATCGGGAAGCCTGGATGACGTGTCAGAGGAGCCAACCTTCATCGGCGCTCACGACGACAGGCACTCGCTCCAGTATTCGTATCGATAGTCCAGGCACGATCCTGCACTGTGCGCGTGCCGCGCGGCGAGCGTGTAGGGCAGGATGGTCTGGGTCGGCTCATGACGCAACGTAGCGTCAGCCGATGCGCTCCAGTGAAGGAGGATTGATGTCCGGCATCCTTTGGCTCGTCCCGATCTCGGGAGTGATTGCGGTCCTCGCGGCCGTGTACTTCGCGCGCGACGTCCTCTCACGCCCGAAGGGGACACCGGAAATGCAGGCGGTTGCGGCTGCGATCTACGAGGGGGCGATGGCCTTCCTCAATCGTCAGTATCGGACCATCGGCATTCTCGCCCTGGCGGCGGCAGTTCTGATTGGCCTCTTGCTCGGCGCAATCGGTGCGGGCACGGCCGGTCTGAGCAGCATCGAGCTGGCGTGGCGCACCGCCGTGGCATTCCTGGTCGGTGCAGCCTGCTCGGCCGTCTCCGGATTCATCGGCATGTGGATCGCCGTCCAGGCGAACCTCCGGACGGCCGCGGCGGCCCAACGTAGTCTCAAGGACGCACTCACCGCGTCACTGCGTGGCGGGGCCGTCTCCGGGTTCCTCGTCGTCGCCCTGAGCCTTCTCGGCGTGCTTGCCATTTTCGCGGCCTACGGCGGCTTTAGCCAGCCGGCAGTCGCGCCGTTCTTGATCGTCGGCTTCGGCTTCGGTGCCAGCTTCGTGGCACTGTTCGCCCAGTTGGGCGGCGGTATCTACACCAAGGCTGCCGACGTCGGCGCGGACCTCGTCGGGAAGGTCGAAGCAGGCATCCCAGAAGACGACCCACGCAACGCCGCCGTGGTTGCCGACCTCGTCGGCGACAACGTTGGCGACTGTGCCGGGCGTGGCGCTGACTTGTTCGAGTCGACGGCGGCCGAGAACATCGGGGCGATGATCCTCGGCGTTGCAATCTACCTTGCCACCAACGACGCCGCGTGGATCTTCTTCCCGCTGGTCGTGCGTTCGGTGGGGCTGCTGGCCTCGATCGTCGGGGTCTACGTCGTTGGTCTCGGGTCCGACGAAGTGCACGACGCCCAGCGGGCGCTCGACCGCGGCTACTGGACGATGACCATCCTCTGCGCGATCGGCATCATCATCGTCACGATGATCATGCTCGGAAGCTGGTGGCTGGTTGGCTGCGGCCTGGTTGGGCTCGCGACGAGCGTGGTGTTCGTCTACCTGACGCAGTACTACACCGCCGGCTCGTGGCGGCCGGTGCAGGAGATCGCCCAGGCGTCGAAGACCGGTCCAGCAACGAACATCATCTCCGGCTTCGCGGTGGGCCTTGAAACGACTGGACCGACCGCCATCACGATCTCGATTGCCCTGCTGTTGGCGTACTTCTTCGGGACGCAATGGGCCGACCAGGCAAACCTGGCAGACCCCACGTTGAACATCGCGGCGTCCACGGGTGGCCTGTACGGAACGGCCGTCGCGACGATGGGCATGCTGACGACTGTCGCCTATATCCTCGCGATGGACACCTTCGGACCGATCACCGACAACGCCGGCGGGATCGCCGAGATGGCGGAGGCGCCCGAGGAGACACGGCGGCGTACTGACCGGCTCGACGCGGTCGGCAACACCACCAAGGCCCTCACGAAGGGCTATGCCGTCGCATCGGCAGCCCTGGCCGCGTTCCTGCTCTTCAGCGCCTACCTCGACGAAGTCCGCAACCACCTGTCGGCGCAGGCGCAGGCAGCCGGCCTTCCACCGATCCAGCACATTCCCGTCGACCTGACCAATGTCGACGTCTTCGTCGGCGGCTTCCTCGGCGCGATGCTCGTGTTCCTCTTCTGCTCGCTTGCGATCCGGGCGGTTGGACGGGCGGCTGGCGCGATCATCGAAGAGGTGCGGCGTCAGTTCCGAGAGGATCCCGGTATCCTCGAAGGGAAGAGCAAGCCGGACTACGCTCGCTGCGTCGACATCACGACGCGCGCTGCGCTCCGCGAGATGGTGGCCCCCGGCGTTCTGGCCGTTGGATTCCCGGTTGTGGTGGGGCTTCTGCTGAAGTGGGAGGCGGCCGCCGGGCTCCTGATGGTCGGCACGATGGCCGGCATCCTGATGGCGACGGTCCTGAACAACGGCGGCGGCTCCTGGGACAATGCCAAGAAATTTATCGAAGAGGGCAATTTGCGCGATAACGACGGCGAGGTGATGAGGAAGGGAAGTTCGGCTCATGCGGCGGCCGTCGTCGGCGATACGGTCGGCGACCCATTCAAGGACACGGCCGGCCCGTCCCTGCACGTGCTTATCAAATTGCTGAGCACCATCACGCTGGTGTTGGCGCCGTTGTTCATCCGCTAACGATGGCGTAGCCGCCGTCGTCTCTCGGTCAGGCCCAGCCACCGGTCCGAAGGGCGTCGTCGCCACCGGTGCGACGGCGCCCTTCGGTTACACTCGGTTGCTGCTGCCTCATCTGCCACGCTGACGGGGTCGACTGACAGCGTCGACGGGCAGCGCGAGCGCGGCGCGGGCGGCTATCCTCATCCAGCCTCCATGAAACTCCGCGACGCGTTATTGTCCTTGTCTACCGGCCAGTTGCACCGCACCGCCGCCTCCTGGGCAGTGCAGGTCGAGGCCGGAAGCCTTCGCATCGAGCTCGTCGACCGGGTGACGGAGGCCATCGAAGCCGGGCTGCGGGATGAGGCTATCGGACTGGCTCCTGGCGATCCAGGCCACGACGCGCTCATCTTGCTGGCTCAGGCCGGCGGACGGCAGGAAGTCGGCCTGCTCGCACGCCGGCTGGCCACTCGCCGTCCGAGCGCGCCCACAGGCGACGTCACCCCGGCGATCGACGTTGCCCTTGCAGCCCTCGTGGATCGCGGCCTCGTGTACCGCATGTTCGAGGTCGACGGGCAGCGGCGTGGGACTTTCCTGGTCGCACCTGACGAGGTGGTCGCAGTCCTTCGGCGCGACGTTCGCCCGCTCGGCCCAGGTGTGGGAGCGGAGCGCACGCCGGAGCCGATGCGAATCGCCGAATGTGACCCGATGCGCGATCTCTTTGTACTCGCCAGCGCCCTGCGCCGCGAGGCGTGGAACGTGGCCGGCGCGGCTCTGGCGAGCAGGGCGCCACGGACTGCCGGCCAGGTCGTCGCGCGGCTGGGCACGGCGCACGCGGATGCCGGCCCTGCGCGGCCCGCGGACCGCTGGCGGATGCATCTGTCGGTGGGGCGGCGCGAAGGGTGGTTCGGACGTACCAACAGCGCCGAGCCGGACCCCCTTCGCATCGACGAGGTGCTGAACGCACCCGCTGCACTGCTGAATGCACTCTGGACCACGACAGCCGAAGGCGCCTTCGGCCGGCAGGCGCCTGGGAGCGCGGGCCGACAGGCTGCCGCTCGGCTGCACGCTGACGCAGTGCAAGTCCTGGCCGGAGTTGCCGCTGATGTGTGGTGGGGCGCCGATGACCTGATCGACGCCGTGCTTGCCGACGCGGCCCCAACGCCGGGATCTCGGGGTGAGGCGCCCGCCCTGGCTGCCTCGACAGGTCCGTTCGATGGGAGCGCATCGCCTAACCTGCGCGAGCGGTCGCTGCTGCGCGGATGGCTCGAAGGCCGATGGTTCTGGCTCGGACTGGTCCGTTGGGGAGCAGGGCAGGCTCCCGACTGCGCCGAGGGTGCGGCGAGCGATCTCCGCACCGGCGAGGCACGCACCGGCGAGGCACGCACCGGCGAGGCACGCACCGGCGAGGCACGCACCGGCGAGGCACGCACCGGCTGGCGTCGAATCGCGGTCACGTCGCGCCTCTCTGAACTTGGTCCGGGTGCTCGCACTGGGACACCCAGTGCATCGGACCCGTGCAGGCTCGGGCCTGAGACGCTGACGCTCGTCGCCCCTCTCACGTGCGACCTCGCGACGCTGTTCCGTACGGAGCCGTACCTCGCGTACGTGGGGGGCGGCGAGATCCGCCGCTATCGCCTGACGCCGGCGTCGTTTGGGCGCGGCCTGCGGCTGGGCGGCGACTCGGACGGACTCTTGGGGCTTGTCGGCGCCCTTCTCGGCGAGCCGGTGCCCACGGCCTGGCAAGAAGCGGTCGATTCCTGGTCGACGCCAGCGCGACCACGCCTGTCGCTCGAATCACGGCTCGTCTTGTCAGCCGCCGATGCTCCGAGCCTCGAGGCTGCACTCGCGACGGCACCCTCGGACGCCATGCCCGAGCGGGTCTCGGATCGTCTGGCCCTCGTTGCGCCAACGCGGGTGACCCACCTTCTTTCAGTTCTCGACGAGGCCGGTCTCGCCGTCGATCTGTCGCTCGGGCTGCGGACCGAGGGTGCACGGCCGGGTGCAGCGGCGGTGGTCGACCGAGGGGTCGCGGAGACGACCTGGCTGGCCCTGGCACTGCTCGAGCGTGTCGGCGGCCGGGCGTTCGGGGAGGAGCCGCGTTTCCGAGAAACAAGAGCGGCGCTGGCGGCGATCTTGCCCGTCGAGGTCCGAGCCGCGCTCGAACGACGCGCGACCTCTCTCGTCGCGAGGGCAGGGTCGACGGGCCGGGGCTCGCGCCGGCGACGGGGCCGTGGCGTGGTGTGACGCCTTCGCGCGCTGGTATACTTGCGGTTTGTCGCGAACGCGTGAAAGTGCCGATGGGTGGTAGATCATGCCTGATGTTGCACAGTTGATGGCGGTTCCGCGCGCGGAACCGTTGCCGAATTTTGCGGAAGGTGACACCGTGCGCGTGTCCGTCCGCGTCGTCGAGGGCGCTCGGGAGCGCCTTCAGGTGTTCGAGGGCGTCGTGATCGGCACCCACAAGCCGAAGACTCCGGAAGGCACCTTTACGGTCCGGCGGATCGGAAGCCACGGGATTGGCGTCGAGCGCACCTTCATGTACAACTCGCCGCGCGTCGACAAGGTTGAAGTGGCGCGCCGGGGCATCGTGCGGCGGGCCAAGCTGTACTACCTCCGAGACCTGACCGGGAAAGCCGCCAGGATCAAGGAGCGGCGGCCGACCTCCCAAAAGGGAAGCTGACCGAGGCGGTGGAGGTGGCACGCTCGGCTCGCCAGCGGCCCGGCAGTGCCACCGGTACATCCGACGCCACTTCCAGCCGAGGGCCTGGCCAGGTTACCGGCCCGAGTCGCGGCGTAGCCCCACGTTCGATCGAGGAAGCCGCTCTCGCCGAGAGTGGCTTTCGTGTTGTTGCCGGCGTGGACGAGGCCGGCCGGGGCGCCTGGGCCGGGCCGCTGGTGGCAGCGGCCGTCATCCTGCCCGCGGCGCGCGAAACCTGGGCAGCCCTG
Organism: Chloroflexota bacterium; assembly: GCA_020845495.1. Next base: position 15,388 of record JADLFM010000001.1, on the reverse strand, counting down.
GATGGCGTCCGCGATTCCAAAGTGCTGACGCCGGCCCGCCGTGCGGCCCTCTTTGACGTCATCGTTGCGCATGCGCGCGGTGTCGGCGTTGGCTGGACGACCGCCGACGAGATCGATCTGCTCGGCATCGTGGCGGCGAACGAACTTGCCATGGTTCGAGCCGTCGAGCGGCTGCCGATGCGCCCGGACGCATTGCTGATCGACGCCTTCCGGCTACGCTCGATCGATGTCCATCAACGGCCAATCGTGCGTGGGGACCGCTGCTGCCTGTCGATCGCTGCTGCGTCGGTGATCGCCAAAGTGGCTCGCGACGAATGGCTGACCGCGCTCGACGACCGTGTGTCGGGGTATGGATTCGCGATCCACAAGGGCTATGGCGTCACGGTCCATCGCGCGGCCCTCGCCCGGATCGGCGCATCGGTGCTCCATCGACACTCGTTTGCACCCCTCCGCTCCGGAATGCTCGGTCAGGCTGCCGGAGTAGACGGCCCGATCCACGCCGGCGACTCACCCATCTCCAGTCACGCACGCCCCACCGATGGCGCGCGCGCCGCCGACTCCTCAGACGCACTCGATACGGCCGCATCGTGAGGGATCGGCGGGCGCTTGGGAGCCGCGGCGAGCGGATGGCAGCCGACTACCTCGCGCGGCGCGGATTGACCGTTGTGGACCGAAACGTGCGGCTCAGCGGCGGCGAGATCGACCTCATCGTTCGAGACAACGGTGAGCTCGTCTTCGTGGAGGTCAAGACCCGCGTCGGCGGAGCCGGCACCGCCCCCGACGCTGCCGTCACAGCGGCGAAACTGGCACGTCTCGGGCGGCTCGCCGAGGCGTACCTGGAGCGGGCGGGCACGCCAGATGCGCCCTGGCGAGTGGACGTGGTGGCGATCGTGCTGGAGCGTGATGGACTGGTCTACAGCATCGAGCACCTGCGTGGCGCGTTCCTCTGAGCGCGGCCGGGATCGAGTTGGCCACCGCGAGCCTGTGGCACACTCCGGGTCTGAAAGCGAGCGAGCCGCGTCGCCAGATGTACGGGGCGCTGTCGCACGCGACGAGGCGGGGCGGGTGCTCACACCGTGGAGAGCATCAAGCGCGCGCGTCTGGCTGATGGTCGTCACCACGATCCTGGCAACACTCCTCGTGCTGCTGCCGCCATCGGCCGCAGTAGCCCAGGCGGTCCCGCCCCGGGAGCCGGCGCCGTCGTCGCGTGCCGCAGTCGTGGTGGATGCGTTGACAGGAGCGGTGTTGTACGGCCGGGCTGCTTTCGACGAACTGCCGCCAGCCAGTCTCACCAAGATGGTGACGGCGCTCGTGGCGGTAGAGCGCGCGCCGCTCGACCGTCCGGTGCGCCCCACCCACAACTACGATGTCGTGCCGGTCGTGATTGGCATCGGCCTGGGGGACAGTCTGCCGCTCGGCGACGCGCTCTACGGGTTGCTGCTGAACTCAGGGAACGATGTCGCGCTCGCCATCGCCGAGGCGGTTGCGGGCGGTTCGGTGCCACGCTTCGTCGGCTGGATGAACGAGACGGCCGCACGACTCGGGCTCCAGCACACCCATTTCGAGACGCCGCACGGCCTCGACCATCCAGGTCATGTGTCGTCGGCGTACGACATGGCGATCATCGGCCGGGCGCTGCTCGAACAGCCAGCCCTCGCTCAGATCGTCGCTCAGAAGCAGAAAGTTGTCGAAGGGCCCCCCCGCTGGTTGTTCCGGGCCACCAATCCGCTGCTGGGTGTCTACGCGGGCGCGGATGGTATCAAGACCGGCTACGACGACCTCGCCGGACGGTGCCTGGCGGCGACCGCGACGCGCGACGGCCGTCGAGCGATTGCCGTTGTCTTGCACAGCGACAACTATGCGGCTGATGCCGCGTCGCTGCTCGACTACGCCTTCGCCGATCCAGCCTGGGGCCGGCCACCGTCCTCGCTCGCGGCACAGCCGCACGACAGCGTGCGGATCGCGCGGCTCCGCGCCGATCTGGCCGACGCGGACGGAAGCGCGCCGCCGACCCTCGAGCGTGGCGCCCAGATCGAGCAGGCTATGCTTCGGCGGGCGGCCACCGCGAGATGACCGGCGTCTGATGAGCGAGCGACTTCACAAGTACCTCGCCCGGAGCGGGGTGGCCTCGCGGCGTGCCTGCGAACAGTTGATAGCGGCTGGGCGGGTCCAGGTGAATGGCGTCGTTGTGACCGTGTTGGGGACACAGATCGATCCAGTTCGCGACCGGGTCGAGGTGAGCGGCCATCTCGTCTGCGCGCCCCGGCAGTCCACCTACGTCATGCTCAACAAGCCGGCCGGCGTGGTCTCAACCGCTCACGACCCGGAGGGCCGTCAGACCGTGCTCGACCTCGTCCCACTCCCGACGCGCCTGTATCCAGTTGGGCGGCTCGACTACGACTCGGAAGGTCTGATTCTTCTCACCGATGACGGCGCTCTGGCGGCCCGCCTGACGCATCCCCGTCACGTCGTCGAGAAGGAGTACACGGTGCTGGTGGGTGGCGCGGTCACCGACGACCGCCTTCGGCGCCTTCGGACGGGCGTCGATCTTGACGGCAAGCGCACCGCCCCGGCACGCTTTGACGTGATCGACCGACTGCCGGACGGTGCGTGGCTGCGTGTCGTCCTGCGCGAGGGGCGCAATCGCCAGATCCGACGGATGCTGGCAGGAGTCGGGCTGGCGGCCGTACGGTTGCGGCGAGTACGGGTCGGGTCGGTCACGCTTGGAGAGTTACCACCAGGACGCTGGCGCCGGCTGACCGATACCGAGGTCAGGGCGCTCGAAGGGGTCACGGCTTGAGGAAGACGGTTGTTATCGCGCTCGACGGTCCTGCCGGCGCTGGCAAGAGCACGGTCGGGGAGCGCCTCGCGCGCGAGCTTGGGTACTTCTACTTCGATACTGGCGTTCTCTATCGCGCAGTGGCCGTGCGGGCGCTTCAGGTAGGTGCTGACCCCGCGAACGAGGCCGAGATGGGTTGCCTGGTGCGCGAGATGACGATCGCGGTACGCCCGCCGTCGGTTGCCGACGGGCGCCAGATCGATGTCCTGCTAGATGGCGACGATATCAGCCTGGAGACCCGTTCGAAGGCCGTCGATGGCATCGTGTCCCGGGTAGCCGCCTCGCCTGCCGTGCGAGCCGGACTGATCGACCAGCAACGACGGCAGGTGCAGGGGGCTGGCACGGTCATGGCCGGCCGTGACATCGGCACGGTCGTCTGCCCGACTGCCGACCTGAAGGTGTATCTCACCGCTAGCGCCCGGGAGCGTGCCCGGCGGCGCCTGGCTCAGATCGGCGGCGCTCCCGCCGACCTCGACGCGATCCAGCGCGGGATCGAGGAGCGCGACCACCTTGACGCGAGCCGGTCGGTCGCGCCGCTCGCGCTGGCGGACGACGCCATCGTCGTGGACACCGATGAGAAGTCGGTCGACGTGGTGGCCGCCGAGATTCGAGATCTACTGGCACGGCGCCTGGAGGGTGTCGATGCGGCACTTCCCATGACATCGTCGCAGGGTCAGGAGCGCGCATGACCGCCAGCCCGCTCCCCGTACTCGCGCTCGATCCCGCCGCGGCTGAACGTGCGACCCATCCGGGCCTGGACCACTTCGGGACGATCGAGCGCTCACGCCCGAACGACCCTGGGACCATAGGAGGCGTTGTCAGCCACGTACGCGCGGGCGGCCCGAGCCAGCGGGCTGGCCTCCAGGTTAGCGACCGGGTGGTCGCCATCGACGGCGTGGTGCCGCGTGACCTGACCGACGTCCGCTACCAGACCCAGGTGAGCGACGAGGTCACCCTCGACGTGCTGCGCGACGGCACGCTACTGACGCTCGAGGTCGACCTGTCCGACGTGGAAGACCTCGGGCTCGACTTTGAGCAGCCCACGTTTGACGGCCTGCGCCAGTGCAACAACAACTGTGAGTTCTGCTTCATTCGCGGACTGCCGAAGGGGCTGCGCCGCTCACTCTACGTCCGCGACGACGACTACCGCTACTCCTTCCTGTTCGGTAGCTTCGTGACCCTCACCAACCTCGCCGAGGAGGACTGGCACCGCATCGCCTTTCAGCGCCTGTCGCCGCTCCGGGTATCGGTCCACGCTACCGATCCCGAGTTGCGCGCTCGACTGCTCGCACATCCTGGCGCGGCGCCGATCTTGCCGCAACTGAGCTGGCTCGGGCGGGCGGGGGTGCAGGTGCACGGCCAGATCGTGCTCTGCCCTGGCCTCAATGACGGCCCTGTGCTCGACCAGACGTTGCGAGACCTGTCGGCCTTGCCGGACGTCGTTCAGTCGGTCGCGGTGGTGCCGGTCGGGGTGAGCGCGCACCTTCGCACTCGCGACGTGCGCCCGCTGACTGGGGAGGACGCGGCGCGCACGCTGAAGCTGGTGCTTCGCTGGCACCGTGAGCTACGGCGAACGGTAGGCCGAGGCTTCGTCTATCCAAGCGACGAAATGTTCTTGATGGCGGGCAGGCGTCTGCCCGGGCCGGCCTTCTATGACGACTTCCCGCAGCTTCAGAACGGAGTCGGGTTGGTACGGGTGATGCTGGCCGACTGGCGACGCACCCGCCATCGGCTGCCCGAGCGGGTCGAGCCGGCCCGGCGGGTCGCGTGGCTGTGCGGACGGGCGGCAGCGCCGGCACTGCGCCAGATGGCCGAGGAGTGCCGGCGCATCGAGGGGCTCGAGGTCGAGGTCCGGGTCGTCGAGAACACGCTCTTCGGTTCGGCGATCACGGTGTCGGGGTTGATGAGCGGCCAGGACATTGCACGGACGCTCCGCGCGGGTGCGGTCGACCTCGCCATCCTCCCGCGCAGTGCGTTTGGCTTCGAGGGGGCGCGCACCCTCGACGAGTGGACGCCGGACTCGCTGGAAGAGGCGACCGGCGTGCCGATCCGAGTCGGCAGGACGGCGGCAGACCTCGTGGAGTTGTCAACGCGCTGAGGCGGGCGGAGGGCGGCGCAACTCCGCTTCAGCTTCACATAAACAACACCCAGCGTGACGAGGCCGGGCGCGGTTCGGCCCGATGAACCACGAGCGCGGGCTGGATTGGAACACGTGCCCACGATCGAGACGAACGGCCGCCCTCAAGGGATGAGTGTCCTCGTGGGTAGGTGCGCTGTCGCGTAGGTGCACCGTCGCGTGTTACCGTCCCCTCCTGGTCGAGTGGTGTTCTGTCTGGTCATCTCTGGTATTCTCTCGCCATGGATGGGCGTGCTATCGTCTGCATGCAGCCAGGTCGAACGGCCATCGACACCCGGCGTCCGCTTGCCGATGCCGTCGAGGCGTATCTGCAAGTGCTGCGCGACGAGGGCCGCTCCAGCCACACCGTCGCGAGCACCCGCCTCGATCTGCTCCAGTTGAGCCGATTCCTGAGCCGACAACCGCTCAGGGAGGTCCAGCTACGCGATCTTCGCCGGTTCATGGGCTGGCTCACCCGCCAGCAGCAGAACAAGACGTCATCGCTCCGGCGGAAGACCAGCACGCTCAAGGGCTTCTTCCGCCACCTCCATGCGTCGGACGCCCTCTCCGAAGATCCATCCACTCGACTCATCTACCCGGTGCTCGAACGCGTGGATGGCCGGCCGTTGTCGGCGGCCGAGTGCGACGCGCTCGTAGAGGCCGCGCACACCGATCTCTGGCTCGCCCTGACCCTGACCTTTCTCGACGCTGGCTTGAAGCGTGATGAGGCGGTCGCCTTGCGCGCCGAGGACGTCGACCTGCATCCCGTTGAGGGTACGCCGAGACTCGCCATCAGGCACCGGCAGGAGAGTCAGCGGGCACGTCGGCGCGTGCTCGGCCTCTCTGACCGGCTGGCCGACGCGCTCGGCCGAATTCTCACCGCCAGGCCCGAGGACGATGACGAGACGATCTTCGGGCTGAGCCCGCGCGGAGTGGACTTCGTGGTCGAGACGTGCGGGAAGCGTGCGGGCGTGCGATCTGGCCAGAAGGTGACGCCCCAGATGCTCCGGGATGCCTACGCCTGCGCCCGTCTGCGCTCCCTCGCGACGATCGAGCAGGCGCTTCACGCGCGGCCTTCAGCGTTGCGGGAGGCGCGCCGCGAGCACGACCGTATCCTGTTACGTGAGCTCGGCCTGTCCGATACCAGCGTCGCCGTCGACCGCTACCGGCGGCTGCTCGCGGCGGGTGAGCAGGATCGGCCCGAAGAGCCGCGGCTGATCGACCAGTAGCTCGCCCCGCCGCACCAGTTCCAGCACAGCCAGCAACGTCGCGACCACCTGATCCACGGTCTCGCCGGCGATGGCATCCCAGGTCAGTGCTGGCTGGTGGGCAAGCCGCTCGCGGAGCAGCGTCACGCGCTCGGCGACTGTTGCCCGCACCGCCGCCTCGGCTGCTTCAACCGGCTCAGACTGACCGCGCGCTTCGGCGGCCATCGCCAGACCGAGCAGTTCGGCCAGGTCAAAGGTCGGTGCGGTCGAGTGCGACGGCACGGCTAGCTCGTGGGCTCCACGGGTGAACGTGTGCAAGCCCGTCGCGTCGCGCGCACCAAGATCGGCTGCAAGCAGCTTGAATGCGCGGTAGGTCTCCAACTGGCGTGCCAGTTCGGCCGCCGACACCTCCTCGCCAGGGCTGGCAGCGTCTGACCGATCATCAATGTGAGGGAGGAGTGCCTTACTTTTTATGTGTAGTAGGCGCGTCGCAATCGTCAGAAACTCCGAGAGCGCCTCCGGTGAGAGCGACTCTAGCGCCCGCACCTGGGCCAGGTATTGCTCGGCCACCGCCGCGAGGCTCACCTCGACGATGGGCAGTCGGCGCCGCTCGACCAACGTCAGGAGCAGGTCGAGCGGGCCTTCGAACGCCTCCAACTGGATGATGGGCGCGGCTCCTCGTCGGGGAAGTGTCACTGTTCTAGCCTGGCTGCGTCAGACGGGCTCCCGACGTGATGATGTGTCTCGACGGCGGCAGCCCGGCGCGAGGCCGGGCCAGCAGATACCCAGGGGCTCGCGCCTGGCGGGCGCACGGTCAGCATGACGGGCGCACCGGAATCGACCGGCTCAGGTTGTCTGCGCCGCCGTTCCCCGCGTCGCCCGTTTCATCTCGGCGATGTACGACCCGACAGCAGCCGCTACCTTCTCGGGTGGTGTCCGTTCGATCAGGTCGGCTAGCGCGCTCGCCACGATGACCCCATCCGCCTGCCCGGCTAATGCCGCGACGTGGGCCGGAGTGGAGATGCCGAAGCCGACCACGAGCGGCGCGCGTATCTGGTGCCGGACGCGCCCAAGAAAGGCCGGCAAACTCTCGTTGAGGTCGCGCCGCGCGCCGGTCACGCCGACCAGCGCGACGCAGTAGACGAAGCCGGCTGCCCGCCGCCCGACCTGTGCGAGCCGGGCATCGTCGCTGGTTGGAGCGACCATGCAGACATAGCGCAGGCCCGACTCTTCGCAGCGACGCTGAAACTCGCCCGACTCCTCGAATGGGAGATCCGGGACGATGAAACCGTCGATCCCGGCAGCCGCCGCATCCGGGCAGAGCCGCTCCAGGCCATACGCGAGCAACGGATTGACGTAGCTCATCACCACGACGGGTTGGCTGTGTCGCCGCCGCAGTCCCCGTACCAGGTCGAAGGCGTCGGCCAGGGTGACGCCGTGTTCGAGCGCACGGGCGCTTGCCCGCTGAAGCGTCACCCCGTCCGCGAGCGGGTCCGAGAACGGGATGCCAAGCTCGAAGCCGTCTGCGCCGTTCGACGCCATGACGTCGAGCAGGCGGGCGCAGGTAGCTCGGTCGGGGAAGCCGGCTGTCAGGTACGGGAAGAGACCAGGCTCGCCGGCAGCGGCCAGCCGCGCAAAGGTGGTGTCCAGTCGGTTGGCGCTCATGCCCGATCCCCCGCCGCCTCGCGGTAGCTGTCTACGTCCTTGTCACCGCGCCCAGAGAGGTTCACGACCACCAGCCCGTTCGGTCCAAGCTCGCGTCCGAGCGCCCGCAAATGGGCCAGCGCGTGCGACGACTCGAGCGCGGGGATGATGCCCTCCAGTCGGCAGAGCTCCCGAAAGCCTTCGAGCGCCTGAACGTCGTCGACCGAGACGTACTCGGCCCGGCCGATCGCCTTGAGATAGCTGTGCTCCGGCCCGACGCCGGGGTAGTCCAGTCCCGCCGAGATGCTGTGCGTCCCCAGGATCTGACCGGCCTGATCCTGCAACACGAGCGAGCGCGCGCCGTGCAGGACGCCGACCGTGCCGCCGACGAGAGTAGCGGCGTTCTCGTTCGGTCCGGTCCCGCGCCCGCCAGCCTCCACACCGACGAGTCGAACGCCCGGGTCGTCGACGAAGCCAGCGAACGTGCCGATGGCGTTGCTGCCGCCGCCCACGCAAGCGACGACGGCATCGGGCAGACGGCCGGCCTGTTCCAGCACCTGCGCCCGCGCCTCACGCCCGATCACCGCTTGAAAGTCACGGACCATCGTTGGGTATGGATGCGGGCCGACTGCTGAGCCGATGACGTAGAAGGTCGTCTGGACGTTGGTCACCCAATCTCGCATGGCCTCGTTGATGGCGTCCTTGAGAGTCCGGGTACCGCTGTCGACCGGGTGGACCTCGGCGCCGAGCAGTTCCATGCGATAGACGTTGAGCGCCTGCCGGCGGGTGTCTTCGGTGCCCATGAAGACGATGCAGTCGAGGCCGAGCTTGGCGCAGACCGTCGCCGTGGCGACACCGTGTTGGCCAGCCCCGGTCTCGGCGATGATGCGACGCTTGCCCATCCGTGCCGCCAGCAACGCCTGGCCGAGCGCGTTGTTGATCTTGTGAGCGCCGGTGTGGGCCAGATCCTCGCGCTTGAGAAAGACCCGGCACCCGACCGCCTCAGAGAGCCGCATGGCTTCGTAGAGCGGAGTTGGCCGCCCGACGTAGTGCCGAAGCTGCTGCGACAGTTCGGCCTGGAAGACGGGGTCTGCTTTCGCCCGCTCGTAGCCATCTTCCAGTTCTCGGAGGGCCGGCATCAGCACCTCTGGCACGAACTGGCCGCCGAATTCTCCAAAGTAGCCGCGCCGCCCGGCCGTCACGGCCACGGCGCCGCTCGTCGTGCTACCTGTCTGCACGTCGAACCTCCGAAATGAATGCGCGAATCAGGTCCGGATCCTTGACGCGGTCCCGCTCGACGCCGCTGCTGACGTCCACACCCCAGGGGGATGCCGCCGCGATGGCCGCTGCCACATTTGATGGGGACAGGCCGCCGGCCAGGATCGCCGTACGCGCCTGCTCGCGGACGGCCGCCCAGGGATACGTCGTCCCGGTCCCGCCGAAGTGCCCGGTTGCCTGAGTGTCGAGGAGGATGCGCTCGGCGGCGTGTGCGCTGGCGTCGGGCGACGTCGCGAGCCGTCCCTCTCCATCGACGTGTACGACCCGCAGGACCGGCCGGTCGACCCTCCGCGCGTACTCGGCGTCCTCCGAGCCGCACAGTTGAATCAGGTCCAGTCCGACCTCGTCGGCGATGGCTCGGACGCTGTCAACCGGCTCGTCCACGAAGACTCCGACAGCCCGCCAGCGCTCCGGCCCGCCGATCTCGGCCCGACAGGCCGCGACGATCTCGCGAGCTGCTGACGGCTCGACGTACCGATGACTTGGACGATAGAAGACCAGCCCCAGGAAGTCAGCACCGGCTGTGAGCGCCGCACACCCGTGCTCGGCCGACCGGATGCCGCAGATCTTGACCCGTGTCACGGCCGGGTAGGGGCCGGGACGGGCCGGCCGGCGGCGATCACGTCGCGCAGTAGCGCCTTCGGATCGTCGGATACGACCAGCGATTCCCCGATTAGCGCCGCATCGACGCCGATCTCGCGCAGTCGGCGGACGTCAGCGGGCGTCCGAATGCCGCTTTCGCTGACGACCGTCACACCGTCCGGCACGAGCGGTCGCAGCTTTGCCGTGGTCTCCAGATCGACCACCATCCGAGTCAGGTCACGGTTGTTGATCCCGACGAGCGTCGCGCCGACGTCCAGGCCGACGCGTAGCTCATCCTCGGTGTGGACCTCGACGAGCGCGGCCATGCCGAGTGACGCGGCCAGCCCTGCCAGCGAAGCGAGCTCATCGCGTTCCAGCGCCCGCACGATCAGCAGCACGCAGTCCGCCCCGATGGCCCGCGCCTCGTACACCTGATAGGGATCGACCACAAAGTCTTTGCGGAGCACCGGCACGCCGACCCGCGCCCGCACGGCGACGAGATCCGCGTCCGAACCGTGAAAGTAGCGTGCGTCGGTCAGCACCGAAACGCACGAGGCGCCACCATCCGCATAGGTCGCTGCCTGCGTCGCGGCGTCCATGTCGAGGCGCAGCGCTCCCTTCGCCGGCGAGTGCCGCTTCACCTCGGCGATGATGCTGATAGCTGCGCCGCCCAGCGCGCCGTGAAAGTCGCGCGGAGGCGATGCCGCTTCGGCCCGCTCGACAACTGGTCCGAGTGGCTCGCGAGCCATCCGCTCGGCGACCTCACGTCGCTTGTGGGCGAGAATCTCGTCGAGGATCATGGCGCCTCCACGCCACCCTTGAGCGCCGTCGACACCTCGCGGATATGGTCGAGTTTCTCGCGCACCCGCCCGCCGTCGATCGCCTCGGCCGCGAGCGACACGCCGTGGCGGAGATCCTGCGCTAGCCCGGCCACGACCAGACCGGCCGCCGAGTTGAGCAACACGGCGTTGCGCGCCGCGCCCGACTCGCCGCCGAGCACCGCATGGGCTAGCCGTAGGTTGACCTCGACGGTGCCACCACGGATCTCGTCCGGGCCGGCTCGCTCCAGCCCGACCGACTCCGGCGTCACCTCGTAGTCGCGGACCGTCCCATCGATGACGTCGTACACCATCGTCGGAGCCGAGATCGAGATCTCATCGGTGCTGTCGTTGCCGTGGACCACCAGCGCCCGTCGCGAGCCAAGCAGCCGCAGCACCTCGGCGATGATGGGCGCAATGGCTGGCACCGCGACGCCCGTCACCTGGGAGGTTACGCCGGCCGGGTTCGTGATCGGCCCGAGCAGGTTGAAGACGGTCCGGACCCCAATGTCGCGGCGCGGACTAATGGCGTGGCGCATCGCCGGGTGATAGAGCGGCGCGAACATGAAGCCGAAGCCCGTCTCCTGCACGCATCGCCCGACCTCGGTGGCGGGCAAGTCGATGGCGACGCCGAGTGCTTCGAGGATATCGGCGGCGCCGCACTTGCTGGTCACGCCGCGGTTGCCGTGCTTGGCGACGGTGCCGCCGGCCGCCGCCACGACCAGCGCTGAGAGCGTCGAGATGTTGAACGTCCGCGCCCCGTCGCCGCCGGTCCCCACGATGTCGATGGCGTCCGGGCCAGCCTCGACCCGGGTGGCGTACCGGCGCATGATCCGGGCGAGCCCGGCGATCTCCTCGGCCGTCTCTCCCTTCATCCGAAGGCCAACCGCGAACGCCGCGATCTGAGCCGGCGTGGCCAGTCCCTCCACGATGTCGAGCATCGCCGCCGCTGCCTCGGTCTCGCGCAGCGAGTGACCCTCGATCACCTTGACGATCGTCTCCTTGATCGCCACGTCGCTCACCTCCCGGCCGGGATCGGCGTGGCGGCGGCAACTGGCTGGGCGCCCGGCTCGGCCACCACGTCGAGGAAGTTCTGAAGGAGTTGCTTGCCACCCTCGGTCAGGATCGACTCCGGGTGGAACTGGACGCCGTAGAGCGGCAGGTTGCGGTGGTGGACGCCCATGATCACGCCGTCCGCCGTTCGCGCGTCGACGATCAGATCGTCCGGCACGCGGTTCGGCTCGGCCACTAGCGAGTGGTAGCGGACGGCCTTGAACGGGCTGGGCAGTCCTCGGTACAGCCCGGCGCTATTGTGAAAGACCTCAGAGGTCTTGCCGTGCACGAGCTCTGGCGCGGCCACGATCTTCGCGCCGTACGCCGAGACGATGGCTTGATGCCCGAGGCATACTCCGAGCAGGGGGGTGCGCCCGGCGAATCGCTGCACGACTGCCACGCACACGCCGGCGTCTTCGGGCCGGCCGGGGCCGGGCGACAGCACGAGCCCGTCAGGGTGGATCCGCTCGATCTCGTCGAGGCTGATGGCGTCGTTGCGCCGGACCTCAACCGACGCGCCAAGCTCGCTGAGGTACTGGTACAGGTTGTAGGTGAACGAATCGTAGTTGTCGATCAACAGCAGGCGGCTCATCTGACCCGCGCTCCTTCCTGGGGCCGCGCCATCCGGCCTGCCCGCTCGACGGCGATGACGCTCCGCAACAGCGCCGCCGCCTTATTCAGGGTCTCCTCGTACTCGAAGGCTGGGTCAGAGTCGGCGACGATCCCGCCACCGGCCTGAACGTGGACGACGCCGTCCTTCACCAGCGCGGTGCGCAGGGTGATGCAGGTCTCGAAGTCGCCATCCCAGCCGAAGAAGCCGACCGCCCCGGCGTAGGTGCCGCGGCGATCCGGTTCGAGCTCGGCGATGATCTCCATCGCACGGATCTTGGGCGCGCCGCTGACCGTCCCGGCCGGAAAGCATGCTCGCAGCGCGTCGAGCGGGCGAAGGCCGGCCCGCAGCTTGCCGACGACGTTCGAGACGATGTGCATGACGTGGGAGTAGCGCTCGATCCCCATCAACTCGGTGACCTGGACGGTGCCCGGCTCGCTCACCCGGCCCACGTCGTTGCGGGCCAGGTCGACCAGCATGACATGCTCGGCCCGCTCCTTCTCGTCCGACAGCAGGTCATGCGCCAGCCGCTCATCCTCCTCCTGGGTCTTCCCTCGCCAGCGGGTGCCGGCGATCGGCCGATTGGTGACGACGCCGTCCTCGACCATGACGAGCAATTCCGGCGACGCCCCGACGAGCTGGTACGCGCCGTAGTCCAGGAAGAACATGTACGGCGAGGGATTCAAGGCGCGCAGCGCGCGGTAGATCGAGAACGGTTCAGAGCTCGTCTCCAGCGAGAGGCGCTGCGACGGCACCACCTGGATGATATCGCCGGCCCGGATGTACTCCTTGGCCTTGCGGACGTTGGCCATGAACTCGCTCGGCGTCAGGTTCGAGCGAACCCGGTCGTGCAAGCCGATGCCCTCGTTATGGGCCGGCAACGAGCTGAGCCGCTCGCAGCCCGGCGGGTCGTCCAGGCGGTCCAGCATCGTCTCGATGCGGGTGGCCGCCTCGCGGTAGTTCTCCTCGAGGTCGCCGTCGAGCGGGAGCCGAGTGACCGCCTTGATGGTTCGCTTCGAGTGGTCGAAGACCAGCAGCGAGTCGACGAACATCAGTCGTCCGAGCGGCAGCCCAAGCGGATCGTTGGGAGCGGCCGGCAGCCGCTCGAAGCAGCGGGCAATTTCATACGAGAGGAAGCCAACCGCGCCACCTACGAAGCGAGGCAGCCCCGGCAGCCGTACCATTGAGTCGCGCCCGAGCAAAGCGTCCAGGAGCTCGAGCGGGTCGTCGAACGTGAGCTGGCGGGTACCATCCGGCGTTTCGAGGATGGCGCCGTCTTCCTGGATTTCGACGATCTCGCGCGGCCCGGCCCCAATGAACGAGTAGCGCCCGACCTGCTCGCCGCCCTCGACGCTCTCCAGCAGGAACGAGGGGCCGCCGGCCCGCAGCTTCAGGTAGGCCGAGACCGGTGTCTCGAGATCCGCCAGGACCTCACGATACATCGGGACGAAGCGCCCCTTGCCGCGGAGCGCCCCAGCCTGGGCGAGTGACGGGGTATACATCACGACCTCCCGCTGCCAGCGTTCGGCGTGCTGGCCGCCATGTCCGGTCGATCCGCCATGAAGTAGGTCAGCCCCATTGCCTCACGGACCATCCGGATCGTGATCTCGGCCTCGTGGCGCGCCCGCCGACTCCCCTCGACGATGATCTCGTCGACGAGGCCCGGCGTCGCCTCGGCGGCGGCGCGGCGCTCGCGAATCGGCTCCAGGAAGCCTTCGAGGGCCGCGATCAGTTTTCTCTTGACCTCGACGTCGCCGACGTTGCCGGCCCGGTAGCGCTCCTTGAGGTCGTCCACCTCGGCGGTGTTCGGGTTGAAGGCGTCGTGGTACTGGAAGACCGGGTTGCCCTCGACGTGGCCGGGGTCGGTCGCACGGAGGCGAGTTGGGTCGGTGTACATCGACATGACCTTCTTGCGGACCTCCTCCGGCGAGTCGGACAGCAGTATGGTGTTGTTCAGGCTCTTGGACATCTTGGCCTTGCCGTCGAGGCCGACCAACGTTGGCACGTCGCCGATGAGCGTCTCGGGTATCGGCAGCGTCTCACCATAGAGCTCGTTGAAGCGGCGGGCGATCTCGCGGGTGATCTCCAGATGCGATGCCTGGTCCTTCCCCACCGGAACGAGCTCGCCGCGTACGATCAGGATGTCGGCAGCCTGGAGCACCGGATAGCCGAGCAGCCCATAGGAAGCCGTTTCAAGCTGAAGGTCACGGACGAGATCCTTGAGCGTCGGGAGGCGCTGGAGGCGCGGCACCGAGATCAACATGCTGAACAGCAGGTGCAACTCGCAGGTCTCGGGCACCAGCGACTGGAGGTAAAAGGTACTCTTGTTCGGGTCCATCCCGACCGAGAGGTAGTCGAGCACCTGATCCCGGATATTGTCGCCGATGTCGTGCGGGTTCTCGAAACGGGTGGTGAGCGCGTGGTAGTCCGCGACGATGAAGAAGCAGTCGTACTCGTCCTGGAGACGCACGCGGTTTTCGAGCGAGCCGACGTAGTGGCCCAGATGCAGCTTGCCGGTCGGGCGGTCGCCCGTGAGAATGCGTCCCTTCTTCGCCATCCCTCGTCCTCCTCCGCTGCGGCGGCCTTGCCAGTCGGTCTGTCCTGGCCGCACGTATGAGCCAGGGCAGCCAACCGATTTGGCGCCGTTGTGGCGGTCCGCGCCACGCCCGTTGCCGTCGAACGTTCGGCAACGAGTGCGCGCGGTCCACCGTTGCGTATCCGTCAAATAGATGCCTGGAGAACGAGGAACGCCCCTCGTCCAGCCAGGGACGAGGGGCGCTCGTGGTGCCACCCTGATTCGGCCGCCTGCGCTGAGCGAAGGCCGACCCTCATTCGCGAGTACGGCCACGCCGAACGGCGGGCGATACCCTACACCCTGATAACGGTGGTAGCTCCGGCGGAGCCTACTGGCTGGCGAGATGTACCCTCACCAGGCGTTCGGTCCGCGACTCCCGGGTCCATTCGCCACCGTCCGCGCCACCGGCTCACACCTTCCCCGGCTCTCTGAGGCGCTCGCGACGGGTACTCGTCCCGTTCACAGTCTCTGTCGTATGCGGCTGTTAGCACATGAGTATAGGGACCGGCTCACCCACCGTCAATGCCTCACTTCCCGAAGGGTGCCCCTCAGCTTGTTGCGGGGAGCGGGTTGCGCTGGCGTGAGCGAAAGAAGGGCTTGCGCCAGGGATGGGCAGCGGTGGGACGATTATCGACGGCACGGGGTGGAGTCGCTGGGGCCGCGGG